>NZ_CP058987.1:2137500-2147500 GCF_019278545.1 Olleya sp. HaHaR_3_96 | reverse complement strand
CAATGTTACCCCTCGACTTGCATGTGTTAAGCCTGCCGCTAGCGTTCATCCTGAGCCAGGATCAAACTCTTCATCGTTAAATTTTAAAGTCTTTCGACTAATATGCTTAACAATTAAAGAAATATCTAGTACTCTAAAATGGCTTATTCTCTTGTTTGAACTTAATCGTTTCCAATTAAATTCGTACGCTGTCAATTCAATATGTTTATGAACTTTTTTCTCTGTCTCTTAAGATGTTATTTCCTTAAGCGGGTGCAAATATAATTCGCTTTTTTAAATCCCACAAGCTTTATTTGAAAAGATTTGACTCTTTTCTATTCCACTGTCATAATAACTCTCTGAACGTTTCCCTAACAACTAAATAACCTGTTATAGTTACGTCGTTTTCGGGGTGCAAATATACAAGCCTTTTTGGTTCCCACAACCCTTTTGGTAATCTTTTTTTAATTTAAACGTAACATCTATCTTTAAGCCTTTATGCTTAGCAGGTTACAGTAAGTATAAAAACTTTAAATAAGTTATAGTAGTATGAAAACAAACCCTATTTAGTGTCCTACTGCAAAATCCTCTTTATAATATAACTCCTGGAACAGTGAATTACGTCCCTATTAATCTTGAATACTGTTATATTTAATGAGCTTTTTTTCGAAATAATATTATTCCTGTAAGACTATTATACTAAAAAAGATCTAGCAGCTTAAGTAAAACTCCCGTATTACAATATTCTCATTAGGGATTAGTTGTTTTTAATAGCCTTATTAATTTATTCTGGTATCTAAGAGTAACAACTTTTACCACAAAACATAATCCAAGTAGACTAGATCCTGAAAAAAAATAATTAGAAAATATCTAATAATCTTGATACATGTGCAGATCCATACAATCACCAAAGACAATAATCGTTTTACACTCTCAAACTATAGTCAAAATATACCAATACGTATTATGTATTAGATTTTAGATTTTGTTTTTGTGTTTTGTGTTTTGTGTTTTGTGTTTTGTGTTTTGTGTTTTGTGTTTATACAATAAAATTTATAGAAATTAATTTACATTTCACCTACGAACGAATCCTAATGTCTTAATAGAATAGATAACAAATAGCTCTGAATTTAGATTTTAGATTTTAGAGGTTTATACCTCCAGTGTCTTTGTCCTAAAATATCATTTCAATATAAACACGAATATAACAAGGTCTAATCTTTGGGTAATTCCACACGAAAAACTAAAACTATATTAAAATTATTACTAGTCTTAATATTCTTTACTATATAATGGAATCTACTACAATACGAATAACTATCAATTATAAAAAACACATAGTACTTATAGTCTAATATAATTTAAAGATCTAGTTTGAAGGGGTTCTAATTTGAATATAAGATTCTAGACAATTTATAATGTACTTAATAATGAATGAAAACAGTATCGTCTACAAATAAACAGTATTGAGTGTAGTCTGATTAAACAGCATTTATTAAGAAACATCTACCAAATGGTACATACTTTAATAATAAAAGATCAGATTTATAGTTTTTAAAATTTGAATATTAGATATCACTTTTGGTAAATTTAATATAATGTATAACCTACTTTAAGGTAATAGATCATAATTATAGGTTTTCAAATTTGAACATAACATTCTAACGTATTGAATTAACCCTTTTCTCTAATATCTTCTGAGCTTTACTTTCTACTTAGTGCCTACTTTAAGGAAAAAGATGATGTGTGAATTACTTTCTTATATCCCTTTTTAACTTACCCTTTTCTCTACTAACTTTTGCTTTCTAGTTATTTGCTTTTTATTAATAGCTTTTAAGTTATGGTCTATATCATCTAGTTCCTTTTGCCTTATGTCTATTTACTTACAGCCTTTTTACCTAGTAATTTATTTCATATTCGGACACAAAAAAACCCTTCATAAATAAATATGAAGGGTTCTCTAAAAAGGCAACGACCTACTCTCCCACAAATGCAGTACCATCGGCGCAAATGGGCTTAACTTCTCTGTTCGGAATGGTAAGAGGTGAGCCCCATCGCTATAATCACCTTAAATCTTTCGGTGTATGTAGTATTAACTACTTAACCGTATAAAATAACATATTAAAAAAATGATTCATGAAAATCTGTATTGAACTTTATAAAAAAACAGGCGTACAATAAGCCTATGGGTTATTAGTATCACTCGGCTATGACATTACTGCCTTTACACCTATGACCTATCAACGTAGTCATCTCCTACGACCCTTTAAAGAAATCTCATCTTGTGGTGGGTTTCGCGCTTATATGCTTTCAGCGCTTATCCCTTCCCAACGTAGCTACTCTGCAATGCTCCTGGCGGAACAACAGATACACCAGAGGTTAGTCCAACTCGGTCCTCTCGTACTAGAGTCAGATCCACTCAAATTTCTAACGCCCACTGTAGATAGAGACCGAACTGTCTCACGACGTTCTGAACCCAGCTCGCGTGCCACTTTAATGGGCGAACAGCCCAACCCTTGGGACCTTCTCCAGCCCCCAGGATGTGACGAGCCGACATCGAGGTGCCAAACCCCCCCGTCGATATGAGCTCTTGGGGGAGATCAGCCTGTTATCCCCGGCGTACCTTTTATCCTTTGAGCGATGGCCCTTCCATACGGAACCACCGGATCACTATGCTCTTGTTTCCAACCTGATCGACTTGTAGGTCTCTCAGTCAAGCACCCTTATGCCATTGCACTCTACGCACGGTTACCAAGCGTGCTGAGGGTACCTTTAGAAGCCTCCGTTACTCTTTTTGGAGGCGACCACCCCAGTCAAACTACCCACCAAGCACTGTCCCTTCATTGAAGGTTAGACTCTAGACAAGCAAAGGGTGGTATTTCAACAATGACTCCACAACGCCTAGCGACGCCACTTCAAAGTCTCCCACCTATCCTACACATTACTTATCCAAAACCAATACTAAGCTATAGTAAAGGTGCACGGGGTCTTTTCGTCCCACAGCGGGTAATCGGCATCTTCACCGATACTACAATTTCACCGAGCTCATGGCTGAGACAGTGTCCAGATCGTTGCCCACCCATTCGTGCAGGTCGGAACTTACCCGACAAGGAATTTCGCTACCTTAGGACCGTTATAGTTACGGCCGCCGTTTACTGGGGCTTCATTTGAGATCTTCGCCGAAGCTAAACCCTCCACTTAACCTTCCAGCACCGGGCAGGTGTCAGGCCATATACCGTCATCTTTCAATTTAGCATAGCCCTGTGTTTTTGATAAACAGTCGCCTGGACCTTTTCACTGCGGCCACCCCGAAGGGTGGCGACTCTTTCTCCCGAAGTTACAGGTCTATTTTGCCTAGTTCCTTAGCCATGAATCCTCTACGAGCCTCCTTAGAATTCTCATCCCAAACTACCTGTGTCGGTTTAGGGTACGGGCTGCTTCTCTCGCTTTTCTTGGAAGTCGATTTGCTAGATTATCACCGCGACCGTAGTCTTAGTGTACTATCGGGGGGTTACCCCTCCCTTCAACGCACAATTCCGTCTGTGCGCACTAACTTTCGCCTCCGTCACTTTTAATGAGAGCAGGCTACAGGAATATTAACCTGTTGTCCATCCACTACCCCTTTCGGGTTCGCGTTAGGTCCCGACTAACCCTCAGCTGCATTAGCATAGCTGAGGAAACCTTAGTCTTTCGGAGTGCGGGTTTCTCGCCCGCATTATCGTTACTTATGCCTACATTTTCTTTTGTAGCTACTCCAGCATTCCTCACAGAACACCTTCAACGCCACTACAATGCTCCCCTACCACTTTTACAAGTCCATAGCTTCGGTAATATGTTTATGCCCGATTATTATCCATGCCGAACCGCTCGACTAGTGAGCTGTTACGCACTCTTTAAATGAATGGCTGCTTCCAAGCCAACATCCTAGCTGTCTAAGCAGTTCAACCTCGTTTTTTCAACTTAACATATATTTTGGGACCTTAGCTGATGGTCTGGGTTCTTTCCCTTTCGGACATGGACCTTAGCACCCATGCCCTCACTGCTGATTAACATTTTATAGCATTCGCGAGTTTGTCAGGAATTGGTAGGCGGTGAAGCCCCCGCATCCAATCAGTAGCTCTACCTCTATAAAACTATAAATCAACGCTGCACCTAAATTGCATTTCGGGGAGTACGAGCTATTTCCGAGTTTGATTGGCCTTTCACCCCTACCCACAGGTCATCCGAAGACTTTTCAACGTCAACCGCGTTCGGTCCTCCACTATATGTTACTATAGCTTCAACCTGCCCATGGGTAGATCACACGGTTTCGCGTCTACCACTACTAACTAAAACGCCCTATTCAGACTCGCTTTCGCTACGGATCCGTGACTTAATCACTTAACCTTGCTAGCAACGGTAACTCGTAGGCTCATTATGCAAAAGGCACGCCGTCACCCCAAAGGGCTCCGACCGCTTGTAAGCGTATGGTTTCAGGATTCTATTTCACTCCCTTATTCAGGGTTCTTTTCACCTTTCCCTCACGGTACTAGTTCACTATCGGTCTCTATCAGGAGTATTTAGCCTTATCGGATGGTCTCCGACTGATTCATACAGGATTACTCGTGTCCCGCCACTACTCAGGATACTGCTATCTTACTGTTCTTTACTTATACGGACTATCACCCTCTTTGGTTAGTCTTTCCAAACTATTCTAATTCATTACAGCTCAAATATTGCAGTCCTACAACCCCACAAATGCCGTAACATTTATGGTTTGGGCTAATCCGCGTTCGCTCGCCACTACTAACGGAATCACTATTGTTTTCTTCTCCTCCGGGTACTTAGATGTTTCAGTTCTCCGGGTTTGCTCACCTTGCGGTGTGTAACATGTCTTCAACATGCTGGGTTGCCCCATTCGGATATCTGCGGATCAAATTGTATGTGCCAATCCTCGCCAGCTTTTCGCAGCTTATCACGTCCTTCATCGCCTCTGAGAGCCTAGGCATTCCCCATACGCTCTTATTTAGCTTATTGTACTATTTGCTTTTTAATGAGTTCTACTAAAAATATTAATAAATTAATATCCTTAATATTATATATAATTATGAAATAAATTCATATTATTTTTTCATGTATCTTTTTTCAATATGTCAATGAACGTTTTCAGTATTTAAACTGATCGTGGAGAATATCGGAGTCGAACCGATGACCTCCTGCGTGCAAGGCAGGCGCTCTAGCCAGCTGAGCTAATCCCCCATATAGGAATCCGAATTGCTATTCAGAATTACTTATTTAGAATTGACAACTTCTAGAATTTCCTTTAATTATAGTAGTTAGTAGTCTCAGGCAGACTCGAACTGCCGACCTCATACATTATCAGTGTAGCGCTCTAACCAGCTGAGCTATGAGACTCTACTATAATAGATTTTAAATTAACAGCAGGAGAATAAACTATCTTAATTACTTTAATACTCTTTAATCGTCTTTCTCTAGAAAGGAGGTGTTCCAGCCGCACCTTCCGGTACGGCTACCTTGTTACGACTTAGCCCTAGTTACCGATTTTACCCTAGGCCGCTCCTTACGGCGACGGACTTCAGGCACTCCCAGCTTCCATGGCTTGACGGGCGGTGTGTACAAGGCCCGGGAACGTATTCACCGCATCATGGCTGATATGCGATTACTAGCGATTCCCAGCTTCACGGAGTCGAGTTGCAGACTCCGATCCGAACTGTGATAGGGTTTATAGATTCGCTCCTGGTTCGCCCAAGTGGCTGCTCTCTGTCCCTACCATTGTAGCACGTGTGTAGCCCAGGACGTAAGGGCCGTGATGATTTGACGTCATCCCCACCTTCCTCACAGTTTGCACATGGCAGTCTTGTTAGAGTTCCCGACATGACTCGCTGGCAACTAACAACAGGGGTTGCGCTCGTTATAGGACTTAACCTGACACCTCACGGCACGAGCTGACGACAACCATGCAGCACCTTGTAAATTGTCTCGAAGAAAAAACTATCTCTAGTCCTGTCAATCTACATTTAAGCCCTGGTAAGGTTCCTCGCGTATCATCGAATTAAACCACATGCTCCACCGCTTGTGCGGGCCCCCGTCAATTCCTTTGAGTTTCATTCTTGCGAACGTACTCCCCAGGTGGGTCACTTATCACTTTCGCTTAGCCACTCAAACCGAAGTTCGAACAGCTAGTGACCATCGTTTACGGCGTGGACTACCAGGGTATCTAATCCTGTTCGCTCCCCACGCTTTCGTCCATCAGTGTCAGTATATTATTAGTAATCTGCCTTCGCAATTGGTATTCCTATGTAATATCTATGCATTTCACCGCTACACTACATATTCTAACTACTTCATAATAACTCAAGATAACCAGTATCAAAGGCAATTCTACAGTTGAGCTGCAGGATTTTCACCTCTGACTTAATTATCCACCTACGGACCCTTTAAACCCAATGATTCCGGATAACGCTTGGATCCTCCGTATTACCGCGGCTGCTGCACGGAGTTAGCCGATCCTTATTCTTACAGTACCGTCAAGATCTCACACGTGAGATGGTTTCTTCCTGTATAAAAGCAGTTTACAAACCCATAGGGCAGTCATCCTGCACGCGGCATGGCTGGATCAGAGTTGCCTCCATTGTCCAATATTCCTCACTGCTGCCTCCCGTAGGAGTCTGGTCCGTGTCTCAGTACCAGTGTGGGGGATCCCCCTCTCAGGGCCCCCTACCTATCGCTTGCCATGGTGTGCCGTTACCACACCCATCTAGCTAATAGGACGCCATAGTCATCTCTTACCGTAATCTTTAATATAAAACTGAATGCCAGTCTTATATACTATAAGGTCTTAATCCAAATTTCTCTGGGCTATCCCTTAGTAAGAGGTAGATTCTATACGCGTTACGCACCCGTTCGCCGGTCGTCATCTGTGCAAGCACAATGTTACCCCTCGACTTGCATGTGTTAAGCCTGCCGCTAGCGTTCATCCTGAGCCAGGATCAAACTCTTCATCGTTAAATTTTAAAGTCTTTCGACTAATATGCTTAACAATTAAAGAAATATCTAGTACTCTAAATGGCTTATTCTCTTGTTTGAACTTAATCGTTTCCAATTAAATTCGTACGCTGTCAATTCAATATGTTTATGAACTTTTTTCTCTGTCTCTTAAGATGTTATTTCCTTAAGCGGGTGCAAATATAATTCGCTTTTTTAAATCCCACAAGCTTTATTTGAAAAGATTTGACTCTTTTCTATTCCACTGTCATAATAACTCTCTGAACGTTTCCCTAACAACTAAATAACCTGTTATAGTTACGTCGTTTTCGGGGTGCAAATATACAAGCCTTTTTGGTTCCCACAACCCTTTTGGTAATCTTTTTTTAATTTAAACGTAACATCTATCTTTAAGCCTTTATGCTTAGCAGGTTACAGTAAGTATAAAAACTTTAAATAAGTTATAGTAGTATGAAAACAAACCCTATTTAGTGTCCTACTGCAAAATCCTCTTTATAATATAACTCCTGGAACAGTGAATTACGTCCCTATTAATCTTGAATACTGTTATATTTAATGAGCTTTTTTTCGAAATAATATTATTCCTGTAAGACTATTATACTAAAAAAGATCTAGCAGCTTAAGTAAAACTCCCGTATTACAATATTCTCATTAGGGATTAGTTGTTTTTAATAGCCTTATTAATTTATTCTGGTATCTAAGAGTAACAACTTTTACCACAAAACATAATCCAAGTAGACTAGATCCTGAAAAAAAATAATTAGAAAATATCTAATAATCTTGATACATGTGCAGATCCATACAATCACCAAAGACAATAATCGTTTTACACTCTCAAACTATAGTCAAAATATACCAATACGTATTATGTATTAGATTTTAGATTTTGTTTTTGTGTTTTGTGTTTTGTGTTTTGTGTTTTGTGTTTTGTGTTTTGTGTTTATACAATAAAATTTATAGAAATTAATTTACATTTCACCTACGAACGAATCCTAATGTCTTAATAGAATAGATAACAAATAGCTCTGAATTTAGATTTTAGATTTTAGAGGTTTATACCTCCAGTGTCTTTGTCCTAAAATATCATTTCAATATAAACACGAATATAACAAGGTCTAATCTTTGGGTAATTCCACACGAAAAACTAAAACTATATTAAAATTATTACTAGTCTTAATATTCTTTACTATATAATGGAATCTACTACAATACGAATAACTATCAATTATAAAAAACACATAGTACTTATAGTCTAATATAATTTAAAGATCTAGTTTGAAGGGGTTCTAATTTGAATATAAGATTCTAGACAATTTATAATGTACTTAATAATGAATGAAAACAGTATCGTCTACAAATAAACAGTATTGAGTGTAGTCTGATTAAACAGCATTTATTAAGAAACATCTACCAAATGGTACATACTTTAATAATAAAAGATCAGATTTATAGTTTTTAAAATTTGAATATTAGATATCACTTTTGGTAAATTTAATATAATGTATAACCTACTTTAAGGTAATAGATCATAATTATAGGTTTTCAAATTTGAACATAACATTCTAACGTATTGAATTAACCCTTTTCTCTAATATCTTCTGAGCTTTACTTTCTACTTAGTGCCTACTTTAAGGAAAAAGATGATGTGTGAATACTTTCTTATATCCCTTTTTAACTTACCCTTTTCTCTACTAACTTTTGCTTTCTAGTTATTTGCTTTTTATTAATAGCTTTTAAGTTATGGTCTATATCATCTAGTTCCTTTTGCCTTATGTCTATTTACTTCAGCCTTTTTACCTAGTAATTTATTTCATTTTGGGGCACAAAAAAACCCTTCATAAATAAATATGAAGGGTTCTCTAAAAAGGCAACGACCTACTCTCCCACAAATGCAGTACCATCGGCGCAAATGGGCTTAACTTCTCTGTTCGGAATGGTAAGAGGTGAGCCCCATCGCTATAATCACCTTAAATCTTTCGGTGTATGTAGTATTAACTACTTAACCGTATAAAATAACATATTAAAAAAATGATTCATGAAAATCTGTATTGAACTTTATAAAAAACAGGCGTACAATAAGCCTATGGGTTATTAGTATCACTCGGCTATGACATTACTGCCTTTACACCTATGACCTATCAACGTAGTCATCTCCTACGACCCTTTAAAGAAATCTCATCTTGTGGTGGGTTTCGCGCTTATATGCTTTCAGCGCTTATCCCTTCCCAACGTAGCTACTCTGCAATGCTCCTGGCGGAACAACAGATACACCAGAGGTTAGTCCAACTCGGTCCTCTCGTACTAGAGTCAGATCCACTCAAATTTCTAACGCCCACTGTAGATAGAGACCGAACTGTCTCACGACGTTCTGAACCCAGCTCGCGTGCCACTTTAATGGGCGAACAGCCCAACCCTTGGGACCTTCTCCAGCCCCAGGATGTGACGAGCCGACATCGAGGTGCCAAACCCCCCCGTCGATATGAGCTCTTGGGGGAGATCAGCCTGTTATCCCCGGCGTACCTTTTATCCTTTGAGCGATGGCCCTTCCATACGGAACCACCGGATCACTATGCTCTTGTTTCCAACCTGATCGACTTGTAGGTCTCTCAGTCAAGCACCCTTATGCCATTGCACTCTACGCACGGTTACCAAGCGTGCTGAGGGTACCTTTAGAAGCCTCCGTTACTCTTTTGGAGGCGACCACCCCAGTCAAACTACCCACCAAGCACTGTCCCTTCATTGAAGGTTAGACTCTAGACAAGCAAAGGGTGGTATTTCAACAATGACTCCACAACGCCTAGCGACGCCACTTCAAAGTCTCCCACCTATCCTACACATTACTTATCCAAAACCAATACTAAGCTATAGTAAAGGTGCACGGGGTCTTTTCGTCCCACAGCGGGTAATCGGCATCTTCACCGATACTACAATTTCACCGAGCTCATGGCTGAGACAGTGTCCAGATCGTTGCACCATTCGTGCAGGTCGGAACTTACCCGACAAGGAATTTCGCTAC
>NZ_CP058987.1:12500-2132500 GCF_019278545.1 Olleya sp. HaHaR_3_96 | reverse complement strand
GATTGCCAGAGGTAAACATGAGTTTGCTATGCGATCTGTAACTAAAGCTGATGCTTTGTCTTTATATAAGGACAATGAATATAAGACTGAATTAATTGAGAATCTTGAAGATGGGACTATCACTTTTTGTGACCATGCTACTTTTACTGATTTATGTCGTGGTGGGCATATCCCAAATACAGGGATTATTAAAGCGGTAAAAATATTATCTGTTGCTGGTGCTTATTGGAGAGGTGATGAAAACAAACCGCAATTAACGCGTGTTTACGGAACGTCTTTCCCTAAACAAAAAGAATTAACTGAATATTTACATCTATTAGAGGAAGCAAAAAAACGTGATCATAGAAAATTAGGTAAAGAGCTTGAGCTTTTTACTTTTTCTCAAAAAGTTGGTGCTGGTTTACCGCTATGGTTACCTAAAGGTGCTGCTTTACGTGAGCGTTTAGAAGATTTTTTAAAGGCTGCGCAGAAAAAAGCTGGTTATGAAATGGTTATTACGCCACATATTGGTCAAAAGGAACTTTATGTTACTTCTGGTCATTATGAGAAATATGGTGCTGATAGCTTCCAACCGATTACTACACCTAAAGAAGGTGAAGAGTTTTTACTAAAACCAATGAACTGTCCTCACCACTGTGAGATATACAACAGTATGCAATGGTCCTATAAAGATTTACCAAAACGCTTTGCTGAATTTGGTACTGTTTATAGATATGAACAAAGTGGAGAATTACATGGTTTAACTAGAGTTAGAGGTTTTACTCAAGATGATGCTCACATTTTTTGTACTCCAGATCAATTAGATCAAGAGTTTAAAAACGTTATTGATTTGGTATTATACGTATTTGGATCTTTAGGGTTTGAAAACTTTACTGCACAAGTCTCTTTACGTGATCCGGAAAAACCAGAGAAGTATATTGGAAGTTTAGAAAATTGGGAAAAAGCAGAACAAGCAATAATAAACGCTGCCAAGGATAAAAACTTAAATTATGTTATAGAAACTGGCGAAGCTGCTTTTTACGGACCTAAATTAGACTTTATGGTAAAGGATGCTTTAGGAAGACAATGGCAATTAGGAACTATTCAGGTTGATTATAATTTACCTGAACGTTTTGAATTATCTTATAAAGGTAGTAATAATGAAACCCATAGACCGGTAATGATACACCGTGCTCCTTTTGGAAGTATGGAACGTTTTATTGCTATTTTATTAGAGCATACTGGCGGAAATTTCCCACTTTGGTTAATGCCAAATCAAGTTTCTATATTAACTCTTAGTGAGAAATACGAGAAATACGGGGAAAATGTTTTAACTTTGCTAGAAAATCACGAGATTCGCGCAACTTTAGATAACAGAAGTGAAACCATAGGTAAGAAGATTAGAGAGGCTGAAATGAGTAAAACGCCTTATATGATTATCATTGGAGAGCAAGAAGAGAATGAAAATAAGATATCTGTCAGACAACATGGCGGTGAAGATTTAGGCACGATTAGTGTAGATACCTTTGCAGAGATTGTTAAAACAGAGATAAATAAGACAAAAAGACAATTTTAAAATTAAGTTTAACTAAAATATATAAGTCATAGCAATACGTAGAAAAAGATCAAGAGGTCCGGCAAGAATCATTAAGGAAGATCAGCACAACATTAACGGTAAGGTTAGAGCAGAGAAAGTGCGTCTAGTTGGAGAGAATGTTGAAGTAGGAATCTATACCACTAAAGAGGCAAGAGAATTTGCAAGAGAGCAAGAACTTGACTTGGTAGAAATTTCGCCAAAAGCAGATCCGCCTGTATGTAAAATAATGGATTACAAGAAGTTTCTTTATGAACAGAAGAAGCGGGAAAAAGCATTAAAATCCAAGGCTACTAAAGTTGTAATTAAAGAAATTCGGTTTGGACCACAAACAGATGATCATGATTACGAGTTTAAGAAGAAACACGCCGAAAAATTCTTAAAAGAAGGTGCAAAGTTAAAAGCCTTTGTTTTCTTTAAGGGACGATCGATTGTGTTTAAAGAGCAAGGACAAATATTATTATTACGTTTAGCCCAAGATTTAGAAGAAATTGGTAAAGTAGAACAAATGCCAAGACTTGAGGGAAAACGTATGACTATGTTTATTGCTCCAAAGAAGTAAGAAGTTGCTGAAAGAATTTCAGTACTTAAAAATATTATAAGCGAAATAATTAAAACTAGGAAACAAAATGCCTAAAATGAAAACAAAATCTAGTGCTAAAAAGCGTTTCAAGCTTACTGGTACTGGTAAAATTAAAAGAAAGCACGCTTTTAAGAGTCACATCTTAACAAAGAAGTCTAAAAAGCGTAAGCTTAAGTTAACTCATGACGGTTTAGTACATAAAGCGGATGAGAACAACATTAAAGTAATGATGCGTTTAAAGTAACATTACCTTAATTTGGTTACAAATTATTATTTATAAACCCTGGAGTTAGGCCTATATAAAGTGTTATTAATTAACCGCCTACTACAAAACACATTAAAATTATGCCTAGATCAGTAAATTCTGTTGCCAAAAGAGCCAGAAGAAAAAAGGTGCTTAAACAAGCAAAAGGTTACTTTGGACGTCGTAAAAACGTTTGGACAGTAGCAAAAAATGCGGTTGACAAAGCTATGCAATATGCATACAGAGACCGTAGAAATAAAAAGAGAACTTTCCGTGCATTATGGATCACGCGTATTAACGCTGGAGCTAGATTACATGGAATGACTTACTCACAATTTATGGGGAAAGTAAAAGCTAACAATATCGAATTAAACCGTAAGGTTTTAGCTGATTTAGCAATGAACAATCCAGATGCTTTTGAAGCAATTGTGAACAAAGTAAAATAAAAGGCATTTTGCCAATTGTATAACAATACTTCGCTTATAACATAGAAAATCCGATTCTTAATTGAATCGGATTTTTTTATGCCTTTAATTATAACTTAACGCTAAATATTGCTGTTTTTGAAACAATACAATTAGATTTACAACCTAACACTTTACACCCTTATGAATTTAAGTCAAGTCAAATTAATAGTTTCCGATCTAGATGGGACGTTACTGAACTCTAATCACGAAGTTAGTTCCAAATTCTTTAAACTTTTTAAGATATTACAATCGAAAAATATTCTATTTGTTGCCGCTAGTGGACGTCCATATTATAGTATGATTGACAAATTAGCTCCGATAAAAAATGACATTATTATAGTCTCTGAGAATGGTGGATTGGCTGTAAAAAAAAATGATTTGCTTATTTCTAATACATTTAAAACTGAAAATTTAAATGCTATATCTGATATAATACTTAATTTAAAAGATACTCATCCCGTTTTTTGTACAAAAGATAAGGCCTACGTTATCAGTAAATCTAAAAAATTAATGTCTCTTTTAAGTGAATACTATTCCAATTACGACATTATAGAAACTATAGCAGACATTAAAGAAGACATTTATAAGATTGCATTATACCATGAGGAAAGTTCTGAAAAGTATATATATCCTTCTGTAAAGCATCTAGAATCTAATTTTAAAGTAAAAGTATCTGCAAATCATTGGGTGGATATATCAGAAAATATTGCTAACAAAGGTTACGCAATAAAACACATACAAGAACTTCACAACATTACCGAAGCAGAAACTATGGTTTTTGGTGACTATAATAATGACATAGAAATGCTCCAGTTAGCTCATTTTAGTTATGCTATGGACAACGCACATCCCCATGTAAAAGCTGTCGCTAATTTTACTACTAAAACGAATGATGAGAATGGCGTCGAATTTATTATAAAACAATTAATTGACAGTTTGGATTAGCTATTTTTATTAATAGAAACTAACTTCACCTCAGATTCTTTACCTTTTAAAGCAATGTCCCCTATAGATTCTAGTTTATATTTATGTAACTTTAATTTGTCCAACAAGGTTTGAGAGATTAAAAGCGTTTCGTTGTAAGCATTACATTCCCCTTGAATTCGTGCTGCTGTATTTATAACATCACCATGGTATGCAATCTCTTTTTTAATTGTTCCTACTTCTGTGACTATTAACTTTCCGCCATGTAGACCAGCTTTAAATTTAGGTAGAATGCCAAATTTTTTGATATATGTTTTTTCTTTTTTAAGTAACCTATCTTGAAACTTAAAGAACAGTTCTACACAATTGTTATCCTTTATTCCTTTATCAAAAGGCCAACTTATTACTGCTTCATCACCAACATATTGATAAATCTCTGCATTATAATTAGGCAATACATAGTTAAGATCGTAAAAACATTGCTGTATCAACTCGCTATATTTAAAATGGCCTAATTGTTCTGCAATAGTCGTCGACGCTTGTAAATCCAAAAACATAAAAATGCGTCTTTCTTCTCTTGGTTTTTTATATTTTCCTATCAATTGATTAAAGAATACGCCTCTACCAAAATTATCTTTGGCAATTTTTAAGAATGAAAAAATTAAAGAACAGATCACAAAATAACCAACAACCAACCAAAATACTTTATTTTGAATCCACCATCCTTGTTCATTTGGTAAATTTCTGTCAATTTGCTCTTCAATTAAAGTTATAATAAAATTAGTTGAAAGAATTAGCATTATTAAATAAATCAGGGATTTTTCTACCAAAACCAATCCTGTCGAGAGTTTATTTAATCGCAATTTTTCGAAAAGAAACTCTACTATAGCATAAATACAGCCTACTACAATTCCGGAAAACACACCAAACTCCAACCATTGGGTTATTGGTACTCCATCTGTATCCAAACCAGGAATATCCTTTCCTACTTCAAATGCCTTTCCTCCCTCTACTCCTATTTGAAAGTACCGTATCATTATAAATACGCAAAAAGCTATAGACCAAAAAATAATGGTAGCTACTAATAATCTTAAAAACTGGACTAATAAATTTTTCAAAAGCTATATTTATTGAGAGATTTCATCAATTGCCACTTTAAACTCAGACCAACTAATTAACTGATCACCATCTTTATCATAACCTTCTATTAACTTGGAAGAAATTATACCCCGTATAAAGCCACTAATCTCGGCTTCTTGTAAAAGGTTTTTAATTTCTGATTTAGATAATTTTTGATCACCATTGTCATCAAAGAAATCGAATGCTTTTTTTGGGGTCTCAAAATGTGTTGTAATTAGAATTTCTATTTTTTTTAGGATATCCGTTTTTGTTGACATTAACAATTAATTTAAATTATTATTCTTTCTTAATTTAACCACTAATCTTTATACTATTCTACTTAAAGATCTGTTTTGTTTAACACTTGGTAAAAAAACTAATTTGATAGTGATTTATCAAAATACAAGTCTTTATTATGTCTTCTGCTTTTTCTTTTTAGCTGCAGGAAATAAGACATTGTTTAAAATAAGTCTATAACCCGGTGATGTTGGATGTAAAGATAATTCTGTTTTTGGATCACCGACCTGGTGTGTATAATCTTCTGGATCGTGACCACCATAAAAAGTAAAAAAACCTTTCCCTTTGATACCGTGAATATACTTAGCTTCTCCGTTAGTTTTATTTTCTCCCATGACCAATACGTTCGATTTAACTTGTTCTCTAGTAAAAGAAGTTGTTTGTCCCATAAACCCTTTGACCAAAGCTGTATGGTTTTGACATAACATCGTTGGGATTGGATCCCATTTAGCGGAAAAATCCATAAGTGAAAAATAATCCGTTTCCTTCGGTATTTTCCGTTTAGCTGTCATGTCTATACTTGAAAATTCATAAACCTGGGGATTCCGCTCCAACGTGTAATCTTTAAACGCAAATGTTTTTGAAAACTCTATTTTAGACTGATAATTACCATCACTACCATCTCCATCAAACATCGGTTCGCATATATCAATTCCTGCTGCAGACAATGCAATATCAAAACTTTCTGTCGCACTACACATAGCAAACATAAATCCTCCACCGACAACATAATCTCTTATTTTGAGAGCTACATCTCTTTTTTCTTCTGACACTTTAGAATACCCCAACTTAGTAGCCAATGCTTCTGCTGATTGCTTTTCTTGGATATACCATGCTGCTTGTCTATATCTAGCATAAAATTTACCAAACTGTCCCGTAAAGTCTTCGTGATGTAGGTGTAACCAATCGTACAATAATAATTCATCTTTTAAGACTTCTTCATCATAGATTGTTTCGTAAGGAATTTCAGCATAACTTAATACCATTGTAACCGCATCATCCCATGGCAATTTTCCTTTTGGCGTATAAACAGCTATTTTAGGTGCTTTTTCTAGCACAACGGATTCCATATTTTTACCTGGGCTATCTATATCTTTTAAAATAGCTTCAGTTTTCGAATCAGAAATAACTTCAAAAGTTACTCCTCGAATTTGGCATTCTCTTTGTATATCTTCACTATCCGGCAATAGAAAAGAACCGCCTCGATAATTAAGTAACCATTTTACTTTAACATTTTTCTGTAGAGTCCAATACGTAATACCATAGGCTTTTAAATGATTTTCCTGAGTCTCTGCATCCATAGGAATAAGAATGTATGAAGCAAACAATTGATTTGCAAACACGAACAGAAATAAAAATAGCGTTAATTTTTTCATCTAAAAAAGTGGTTTTATAGGTTGAAAGATACTTAAAAAACCGACTTATATAAAAGGGATTAGTATTAAATTAACTTGTCGATCCAGAAAGTAGATCTGATATAATTTTCGTCTTTGGAAACTGCTCTAAAATAATTTTAAGAAATACTGTTATTGGAATAGCCATAATTAAACCTGGAATACCCCAAATAAAGCCCCAGAACATTAACATTACTAATACTGCAATAATATTTATAGAAAAAGATTTTCCCATAAAAACAGGTTCTAAAATAGCACCAAATAATACTTGAACCCCTGTAATTGACAAGGTAAAAAACAATAACACACTCATGTTTTCAATTTCTACAAAAGCAAAAATTGATAACAATATAACTGTAATAAATGACCCTACCATTTGTACAAAGTTGATAATGAAAGCAAATAATCCCCAGAAAATAGGGAAACTAACATCAAAAACATAACACGCTAACCCAGTCCCAATTCCTGTTAAGAAACTAACCAAAAACTTAACTTTAATAAATTTGATTAAGTCTTTCTCTATCTTCATAAATGTTTTGATAGAGGTGTGTTTCTTCTTTAAAATAGTTTTATTAATTAACTGTTCCACATTAATAGACTCTGCCAACCACAGGACCACAAAAAAAGTTGTCATTAATAAAGCCGTTAAAAATTTACTAATAAAACTAAGTGTTGGCGACAAGTTACTTAATAACGCATCTTTATTTAGAAGCCTAGTTAACGACCTACTACCTTCTACCTTATCAACTCCAAAGAAGGTTTGCGTATTATCAATTAACATATTGATTTTATCTTCAGCTTTATGGAAAAATTGAGAATCTGATGCTATAATTTCTTTACTAGATAATTTAACCAACTCTACCCCAGCTTTAACACCCAAAGCGATAACAAGTAAGACCACAAAAACACTAACGGCTTTTGGAAGTTTCCGTTTACGTAAAAAACGCATTAATGGTAAAAACAGCAATGCAATAAACATTGAGAATACTAACGGTACGAAAATAAAAGACAACACTTTTAGTAAATAAAAAATAATTGGTATTACAATTATTAAAAGCAAATAGTTAGTCGTTTTGATTTTATCCATCAAAGTAATAATTAATTTATATTAAAAAGGTACATCATTATCTTCTTCTGGTGCTCCAAAAGCATCATTAGCAGAAGGGAAATTATCTGGAGCAAATGTATTATCATTTGCAGCAGCATTCATTTTACTATGGAATTCTTGACCAAAAGGTGTATCAAAATCATCTAAGTTATCAAACTTACCTAAATGACCGATAAATTTAAGTCTAATACTTTCTAAACCACCATTACGGTGCTTTGCTACTATAAACTCACCTTGACCTTCAGTCGGAGAACGTTCTTCATCATCCCATTCGTCGATTTTATAATATTCTGGTCTATAAATAAAACTTACAATATCGGCATCTTGCTCAATAGCTCCAGATTCACGTAAATCGGATAATAAAGGACGTTTACTTCCACCACGCGTTTCTACAGCACGCGATAGTTGTGATAATGCAATTACAGGTAAACTTAATTCTTTAGCCAATGCTTTTAAGTTACGAGAAATAGTCGATATTTCTTGTTCACGGTTACCACCAGATCCGGCAGCTGTCATTAACTGTAAATAATCAATCATGATCATTCTAATACCGTGTTGCGATGCTAAACGACGTGCTTTTGCACGTAAATCAAAAATAGAAAGTGAAGGTGTATCATCAATAAAAAGTGGCGCTTTCTCTAACGCTTTTACTTTTACGTTAAGTTGTTCCCACTCGTGCTTCTCTAATTTTCCTGTTCTCAGTTTTTCTGAAGACAATCCAGTCTCACTAGAAATTAAACGTGTAATTAACTGTACAGATGCCATCTCTAAAGAGAAAAAGGCTACTGGTATATTTGAATTTACGGCAACGTTTCGTGCCATAGTCAAAGTAAAGGCCGTTTTACCCATACCCGGACGTGCTGCAATAATAATTAAATCACTTTCTTGCCATCCAGACGTCAGTTTGTCTAGTTTATTAAAACCAGAAGGCACCCCACTCATCCCCTCTTTTTTGGAGATTTCTTCAATTTTCTTTTTAGCTTGTATTACAAGATCTTGTGCTGTTTCACTTGATTTTTTAATATTTCCTTGCGTTACTTCGTAAAGTCGAGATTCTGCTTTATCTAATAAATCAAAAACATCCTGCGTCTCGTCATAAGCTTCTTCAATAATCTCTGAAGAAATCTTAATTAAACTACGTTGTATAAATTTCTGTAAAATAATACGGGCATGAAACTCGATATGGGCAGAAGACGATACTTTCTGCGTTAAGGAAATCAAATAAAAATCTCCACCAGCTAAATCTAAAGTCGAATTTGTCTTTAATTGTGTCGAAACTGTTAATAAGTCAATAGGTTGGCTCTCTTGAAACAACATAAAGATCGCTTCAAATATGTGTTGATGTGCTTCTTTATAAAAAGCATCAGCGCTTAAAATATCAATAACTTCATCCACCCCTTTTTTATCAATCATCATGGCACCAAGTACGACCTCCTCTAGATCTAACGCCTGAGGTGGAATCTTCCCTTTTTCAAGGTTAATTATGGTACTTCTATCAACTTGATAGCCTTTTACTTGATTGGGTTGCTTCATCGATATACTATAATTTTAAGTTTAAAACTTAATGATTTTTTGGTTAAATATTGACTAATAAGAGGTTAAAAACCTTCTGTTTTTAGACTTAGCGAAAGTAAATAAATTGTTAAGAAATATTGAATTACAAAGTTACTCAATCTTAACAGGTCATCAACATTTATACTGTTAATAAGTCTATTTTTTTGTTAATAAGCATAAAAAAAAACCTGAAGCCTAAACTTCAGATTTATGTTAGCAAATGGATTTATAAGGTTTACCCCTTAAAAACTCCCATGTCACAATATTTTTCGATACGTTTATTTACTAAATCCTTTGGTGATAAGTTTTTAAACTCGTCATAAGCTGAAACAATAGCTTCAGATACCGTTTTAAAAGTTGTTTCTCTATCAGAATGTGCTCCACCAAGTGGTTCTTTAATGATTTCGTCAACAATTTTCATTTTTTTCATATCTGTAGGCGTCAACTTTAACGCTTCAGCAGCAAGTTCTTTATATTCCCAACTTCTCCATAATATAGAAGAACAAGATTCCGGAGAAATCACAGAATACCATGTGTTTTCCAACATCATAATCTTATCACCTACTCCTATACCTAATGCTCCTCCAGAAGCACCTTCACCAATTACTATGGTAATAATAGGTACTTTTAAACGTGTCATTTCTAAAATATTTCTTGCAATAGCTTCTCCTTGTCCTCGCTCTTCAGCTTCTAAACCAGGATAAGCACCAGGCGTATCTAATAAAGTTACAACAGGAATTCCGAATTTTTCAGCAGATTTCATCAATCGTAATGCTTTACGATACCCTTCTGGGTTAGCCATACCAAAATTACGGTATTGTCTAGTTTTGGTATTGTATCCTTTTTGTTGACCAATAAACATAAAACTCTGGTCTCCAATTTTACCTAAACCACCAATCATAGCCTTATCATCCTTAAAACTTCTATCACCATGAAGCTCTAAAAAAGAGTCGCCACAAAGTGATTTAATATAATCTAAAGTATATGGTCTATCTGGATGACGTGACATTTGTACACGTTGCCATGGGGTAAGGTTTTTGTATATTTCCTTTTTTGTTGCTACAAGCTTTTTCTCTATCTGCTTGCAAGTCTGTGTCACATCTACATCACTCTCTTCTCCAATAATTTGACACTTTCCTAGTTGTTCTTCTAGTTCTTTAATCGGTAATTCAAATTCTAAATATTCCATAGGGAATGATAGTTTTGTTTATTTGTTAGCTAGCAAAATTACATATTTTTTATTTCAAATTTTAAGAATTTGATTAAAAAGCATCCTTTTTAACGTTAAAATTTGATAATCAATCAGTTTGTTTACTCTTGTTTTTTTTGAAGTTCTTCCAATTTTTTAAAATACCATTACATAAAACGACGCCCAGAATAATAAAGGCTCCTATATAAAATGAAGATGACATTGTTTCTGACTCCGGAAATAAAATCAGGGCTAAAACTATTCCGTAAATTGGTTCTAGATTATAAGTTAACACGACTGTATATGGGCTTATAAAGCGCATAACATGTACCGAAGCAATAAATGCATAAGCTGTACATATTGAAGCCAAAACAAACAACCAAAGTCCATCAGACATTGAGATGTTAAAATGGTTAGCATTAAAGCCGTCACCAAAAAATGCAATATATAATGTAATAAAAAACACACCACTTATAAACTCATAAAAAGAAATTTTGGTAGCAGAATGTTCCTCCAAAAATTTACCATTTAAAACTGCAAATAATGATGATAAAAACGCAGAAATAACACCTAAAATCATGCCGTCTATATATCTGAATTCACTTCTAACAATTAGATAAATCCCTAAAACAACAATAAGACCAAAAACAATCTCATATGCTATAATTTTTCGTTTGTAAATAATAGGTTCGATAAATGAAGCAAAAAAAGCTCCAGTAGAAAACATAGCTAATGCTATAGACGCATTAGAGACTTGAATGGATCCAAAAAAAGTTATCCAATGTAAAGCGATTATAATTCCTGCAATAGCTAATTTACCAAACGATTTTCTATTTATTGAAATATTAATCTTTGCTATTTTAATGTATGCAAACATTAAAGCCGTAGCGATAAGCATCCGGTACCAGACTAAACTGACTGCATTCAAAGTTATTAACTTACCTATAATGGCGGTAAAGCCAGCAATAAATACTAGAAGATGTAAGTGTAAGTAATTTTTAAGTTTATCGTTTTGCATTACGCAGTAAAATAATGGCTAAAATTCCAAAAATAATATTTGGAAACCATACTGCCAATAACGGTGAAAAATCTGATTGAGAGGCTAATGTCCCAAAAATTTTATCAAAAAAGACAAATATCATTGCAATACAGATACCAAAGGCTAAATTAACTCCCATTCCACCTCTTCGCTTTCTGGAAGATACGGCTACTGCAATAATAGTTAATATAAAAACAGACACTGGCAAACTCCATTTTTGATATTTAGCCAATTTATAACGTCCTATATATTTAGATCCACGTTGCTCTTCTCTATCAATAAATTTAATTAACTCATTATAGCGCAGTGTTTCTGCTATATAATCTTCCGGTGTTAAATCCTCTAAATCGAAGCTAAAAACAGTATCTTTTCTTCTTTCTAAATCTAACTTATCTATGTCCTCACCGATAGTTCTTTTAAGGTAGTTACGTAACACAAAAGCAGAATCTTCTTCTATGTACCTAATGTTTGAAGCACTTAATTTATACTTCATTTTATTATTCTCAAAATGTTCTAAAGTAAAATTAACACCTGTCTTGTTTTTTGTATCAAAACTAGTGACATAAATAATATCATTATCATTTATTTGCTTGAGAACATTGGTCGTATTACTTGTTTTCTTTCCTGAAAGATATTTATACTTAAAATTATTAAAACCTTTACTGGCATTGGGTGCTAAATACAGCCCCAAAACTATCGAAATCATCGCGACAATAGTTGCACCTATTAAATATGGTCTTAAAAATCGTGAAAATGATACACCAGAACTTAGAAAAGCAACAATCTCTGTATTATTGGCCAATTTGGACGTAAACCAAATCACTGATAAAAATAGAAACAACGGAAATAATAAATGGGCAAAATATATTGTAAAGTCTAAAAAGTAGACCATGACTTCACCAAAAGGGACATTTTTCTCTAATATTTTTCCAATTTTTTCAGCCAAATGGACTGTTATACCAATAGGTATAAACAATAATAGCATGACAGCAAAAGTCAGTAAATAACGTTTTAATATGTACCAGTCTAGTATTTTCATTTTATTTTAAATTCTCCAAAAGAAAGTAATACTGTGATTTAAATTAAAGTCTATTATCCATTTGTTTAACCATCTTATCCTTCCACGCTCTAAAATCTCCCGCTATAATATGCTTTCTTGCTTCTCTAGTTAACCACAAATAGAAACCTAAATTATGTATAGTCGCAATTTGCTTTCCTAATAATTCATTCACATTAAATAAATGACGCAAATATGCTTTGCTATATTCTGTATCGACATAGGTAATTCCCATTTCATCAATTGGCGAAAAATCTTCACGCCATTTAAGGTTTTTGATATTTATTGACCCATGTGCTGTAAACAACATACCATTTCTAGCATTACGTGTTGGCATCACACAATCAAACATATCCACTCCAAGCGCAATATTTTCCAAAATATTAATTGGTGTTCCAACCCCCATTAAATAACGTGGCTTATCCCAAGGTAATATATCCGTCACAACTTCTGTCATGGCGTACATCTCATCTGCCGGTTCTCCAACAGATAAACCTCCAATGGCATTTCCTTCTGCACCAACACCTGCAATATATTCTGCCGATTGTTTACGCAAATCTTTATAAGTACTTCCCTGAACAATAGGAAAAAAGGCTTGAGAATAATCGTATTTCAAAGGTGTTTTCTCTAAATGTGCAATACAACGTTCTAACCAGCGATGTGTCATATGCATAGAGCGTCTAGCATAATTATAATCACACGGGTAAGGTGTACATTCATCAAAAGCCATAATAATATCAGCTCCAATACTACGTTGTATTTCCATTACATTTTCGGGAGCAAACATATGGTAACTTCCATCTATATGGGATTTAAATTTAACCCCTTCTTCTTTAATTTTATTATTTCCAGATAAAGAATAGACTTGATACCCACCTGAATCAGTCAAAATATTTCTATCCCAATTCATAAATTTATGTAATCCACCTGCTTTTTCTAAAACATCAATTTGAGGTTTTAGGTATAAGTGATAGGTGTTTCCTAAAATAATATCAGGGTTTATATCATCTTTTAGTTCTCTTTGGTGCACACCTTTTACAGAACCAACAGTTCCTACAGGCATAAAAATAGGTGTTTCAATAACACCATGGTCTGTAGTTATTACTCCTGCTCTTGCGTTACTTTGTGTGTCTTTAGCTTTTAAATCGAAAGTCATTTTATCTCTTAAATCTTCTGCCAGCAAATATATATAAGAAAAATACAAAGGGTCCTAAATAGTTGCTAAAATTGAAAAAATTGTTATCGATTAGTATAAATATCTATAATTGTTAAGAAATCGGCCTATTTCGTTAATAAGTGTCATCAATAATCTTGGTAAAGGCATATTAAAAAACTAATTTTGAACAAAATAATTAACCCATACAACATGGCAAGCACACAACAATTAGAAGATTTAACTACTCAAGTACGTAGAGATATTTTACGTATGGTACACAAGGTAAATTCTGGACACCCAGGAGGTTCATTAGGTTGCGCAGAATTTCTGGTAGCACTTTATCAAGACATAATGGATCGAAAAGAAGGGTTTGATATGGACGGTATTGGAGAGGATCTATTTTTCCTTTCTAACGGTCACATTTCACCTGTATTTTATAGTGTATTAGCAAGAAGCGGTTATTTCCCTGTAGAAGAATTGAATACATTTAGATTAATAAATACAAGATTGCAAGGGCATCCAACAACTCACGAAGGATTACCTGGTATTAGAATTGCGTCTGGATCTTTAGGTCAAGGTTTAAGTGTTGCTTTAGGTGCTGCCCAAGCTAAAAAATTAAATGGTGATAAGCATTTAGTGTATAGTTTACATGGTGATGGAGAAATGCAAGAAGGTCAAAACTGGGAGGCAATTATGTATGCTTCAGGAAAAAAAGTAGATAACATTATTGCAACTATCGATTTAAATGGTCAACAAATTGATGGCTCTACAGATACTGTTTTACCAATGGGAAGTTTTAGAGCTAAATTTGAAGCTTTTGGATGGACTGTTTTAGACATAGAAGAAGGTAATAACATTGATGCTATTTTAAAAGGAATGGCAGAAGCAAAAAGCTTAACAGGAAAAGGAAAACCAGTATGCGTATTACTAAAAACAGTAATGGGTAATGGCGTAGATTTTATGATGCATACTCATGCTTGGCATGGAAAAGCACCTAATGATGAGCAATTAGCTATTGGATTAGAACAAAACCCTGAAACGTTAGGCGATTATTAATCAACTTGAATTAAGACAAAATGAAAACATATACAAATACAGGAAGTAAAGATACAAGGTCAGGTTTTGGAGACGGATTAACAGAATTAGGGAGAACAAATCCTAATGTTGTAGCACTTTGCGCAGATTTAATTGGTTCTTTAAAAATGAATCAGTTTATAGAAGAAAATCCAGAACGTTTTTTTCAAATTGGAATTGCTGAAGCAAACATGATGGGTATTGCAGCAGGTTTAACTATTGGAGGAAAAATTCCTTTTACAGGTACATTTGCTAACTTTTCTACGGGACGTGTTTACGATCAAATAAGACAAAGTATTGCTTATTCTGATAAAAACGTAAAAATTTGTGCCTCTCATGCCGGTTTAACTTTAGGTGAAGATGGTGCAACACACCAAATCCTTGAAGATATTGGATTAATGAAAATGCTTCCAGGAATGACTGTAATCAACACTTGTGATTACAATCAAACTAAAGCCGCAACAATAGCTATTGCGGAACATAAAGGTCCTGTTTACTTACGTTTTGGGCGTCCAAAAGTAGCTAATTTCACACCTGCTGATCAAAAATTTGAAATTGGAAAAGCGGTACATTTACAAGACGGTACAGATGTGACTATCGTTGCTACTGGACATTTAGTCTGGGAAGCATTAGAAGCTGCTAAGGTTTTAAATGAAAAAGGTATTTCTGCGGAGGTTATAAACATCCACACTATAAAACCATTGGATGCTAATGCCATTATTGAATCTGTTAAGAAAACAAAATGTGTTGTTACTGCAGAAGAACATAATAAGTTAGGAGGCTTAGGAGAAAGTATATCTAGAGTACTATCACAAAATCAGCCGACACCGCAAGAGTTTGTTGCTACAGATGACACCTTTGGAGAATCTGGTACTCCTGCCCAACTTATGGAAAAATATGGTTTAAATGCAGAAGCTATTATTAATGCTTGTGAACGCGTTATTAAAAGAAAATAGACTAAAAACCACTCATAATATAAGCGTTTAAAACTAATAGTTTTAAACGCTTTTTTTTTGTTCTGTAATCAATTGTAGTTGAGTATTTAAAATATACAGGCATAATATTCGTTATAATTTGTGTTCATCACAAAAACATTAATTATGAGAAATTTAATTATAACATCAATTACAACGCTATTATTTTCGACATGTATTTACGCACAAACAGAAAGCGGGTTTGGCTTTAAAGGCGGATTAAACTATAATGGTAATGGAGATTATTTTGAATCTATCGCCAATAATTACCAGAATTCTGATAGAAACATAGGGTATCATATCGGCGTATTTGGTAAACTTGGCACAAAAATTTATTTTAGACCAGAATTAGTTTACACAGCAACAAAGAGTGATTACGATGCAGGTACTTTCGAATTAAAAAAATTAGACGCCCCTTTATTGGTTGGAATTAATATTCTAGGCCCCTTTCATATCTTTGGTGGACCATCATTACAATATATCGTCGATAGTAATTTCGAAAACGCAACCATTGGTAGTATCCAAGATGATTTTTCTATTGGGTTAAATTTTGGTATTGGATTTAGTCTAAACAAAATTGGTATTGACTTAAGGTATGAACGAGGCTTCAATAATAACGAAGCTACTATTATTAATAACAACATCTCGTCTCTCAACCCTAACAGGCTAGATACAAGACCAGAACAACTCATACTTAGTTTGTCGGTAATGCTATAAAATAAAAAGAGCCACTTTAAAAGTGGCTCTTTTTATTTAACACTACAAATAATTGTTAATTACTGTAATTTATTGAAATCGTATTTTCTAAATAATCTGGTATACCATTATTATCAGAGTCTACTAATGTAATGGTTTTAATTGTTATCACACCTGAGACATCATTTCTAGACGTTTCATACTCATTACTTGCATAAACAGGCTCTACCTCGCCAGCATTTGTATCAATAACGTAAACATTTTTTAGAATTTCATCTGTAGTAGAAATACCATCGTTATCATCATCACTATCAGCAAAATTTGCAAACCCATCACCATCTGTATCTTCATCATCACCTTCTCCATCTCCATCTAAGTCTTCAAGATAAGATGGAACTGAATCTCCGTCGTAATCTGTAACAATTTTAGTAATAACGCCAAACTTAAATATTAAAGGATAATAACTAGGAATCAATGTCGTAGATCCTGAAAAATAACCTATGCCTGATGGTATAAATGCCGCACCTATACCAAAATTGTGATTTACGCTTGTACCATCTCCATTATCACTATAACCATCTCTAGTTTTAAATTCAATTAGAGCTTCTCTAAACCCTGTGATAACACCAAACGTAGCCCCAGCACCAGTTAAATTAAGAGTATTATCAATCACTTCTTTTCTATCAAACTCAGTACCATCTAAAAGTATTCCTTCATAAGTTACTCCCACTGCATCTAAAGGATGAACAACTTCACCTAAGCCTTCTCTTAAATTTAAATAATAAAGCTTATAATCAATATCATCTAAATCACCATTAGTAACAATTTTACTTGCTAACTGTGGACTATCCATCAGGGAGATTGCATCCAAATTACCATTTGCAGCGCTAATTGTATCAAATACCATTACAAAATTATCATTTGCTAAAGAATAAGGATTTGTAAAATCAAAATCTTCATAATTATATGTATGCGTATTAAGATATTCTTCTATTTCGGCAATATTTTCGTCGTACACTTCTTGTCTATCTCTTTCAACAAAAGCCGCGACATCGTCATCATCAGAATTACATGCTACAGTTAGCATAAATATTGATAAAAGTGCGAAAGTAATTTTTCTTAATTTCATTATTCTTATTTTTGAAGTTGCAAGATACATTTTAATATAATTTTGTACAATAACGTTAACGTCAATTTTAGATAATTAATATGCGAATAGATAAATATTTGTGGTGTGTTAGATATTACAAAACCAGAAACATTGCTACCACTGCCTGTAAAAAAGGTCACATTAAGATAAACGAACAAGTGGTTAAGCCTAGCAGAGATGTTTATCCAACAGACACTATACAACTAAGAAAAGATCAAATTAATTATACATTAACCGTTTTGGATATACCCCCTAACCGTGTTGGAGCCAAATTAGTTGACATGTATAGAGTAGATAAAACCCCTAAATCGGCTTTTGAAGCACAGGAATTACTTAAATTAGCTAAAGATTATTACCGGAAAAAAGGTGTAGGAAGACCTACAAAAAAAGACAGAAGAGATTTAGATAATTTAAACATCGAAAATGAGCAATAACAGTATGAATCCGTTAAAAGATATAATTCTAGACAGCAACGCAATTAATAATAAATTAAGACGAATAGCTTTTCAAATATACGAGGCCAATATCAATGAGGAAGATATTATACTTGCCGGAATTGATGCCAATGGGTATATTCTTGCTAAAAAGTTAAAAACAATATTATCCAAGATATCAACTATAACTCCCATACTTTGCAAAATAACCATTGACAAAAAAAATCCAAGATTACAAATTAAAACATCTATCAAGCCGGAAGACTATCAAAATAAGTCCGTCGTTTTGATTGATGATGTTCTTAACTCTGGAACTACCTTAATATATTGTGTAAAACACTTTTTAAATGTGCCTTTAAAGCAATTCAAAACAGCTGTATTAGTAAATAGAAATCATAAAAAATTCCCTGTTAAGGCTGATTACAAAGGCATCTCTCTATCTACTTCCTTACATGAGCATGTCCAAGTAGATTTAGAAGGAAAAGACTGGAAAGCCTATTTAAACTAATTGAGAGACTATGGAGTTTATAGTCTCTTCTACAGAAATAGAAGACTCAACAACCAAATTAGCTTGGTTATAAAAATATGAACGCTCAAAGATATGCTTAGCAATAAAGTCTTTTAAAGCCTCTTTGCTCTCTAAATGCGCTATTAAGGGTCTTGTACGATCTTTATAAAGCCGATCTGTCAAAATATCTAAACTCGTTTTTAGATAAACCGTTTTAACATTTTCTAATGCATTCAACCAAGTCATTGTATCATAAAAACAAGGTGTACCTCCTCCTAAAGAAATAATTGTTTTATCAACTTTAGCAGTTATTTCTTTAAGATACAACTGTTCTAATTTTCTAAAATGTAATTCTCCTTTGGTTTTAAAAATAGCAGAAACACTTAAATTTTCTTTTTTTTCTATGTACGCATCTAAATCTATAAAATTAAAATCTAACAATTTTGCTGTTTTCACACCAATTGTTGATTTTCCAGAAGCCATATATCCAACTAAAATTAAATTCATTTTTGACGTTATATATTGATTATTAAAATTATACAGAAGCACCACACAAAAAAACAAAAAAAAAATCAAAAATAGCCTTGTATTTTTAATAAAAGATTATATATTTGCACCCCGTTACGGAAAAGACTAGTTAGCTCAGTTGGTAGAGCATCTCCCTTTTAAGGAGAGGGTCCTGGGTTCGAGCCCCAGACTGGTCACAATAAAATAGTTAAGAAATATTATTGATTATTTTATCTTTTTACGAATACAAATATTGACCAGTTAGCTCAGTTGGTAGAGCATCTCCCTTTTAAGGAGAGGGTCCTGGGTTCGAGCCCCAGACTGGTCACTAAAAAAGTTAAGCAATCGCTTAACTTTTTTTTTATCTTTATTTTAAATTAGCGCACGTGGCGGAATTGGTAGACGTGCTAGCTTGAGGGGCTAGTGATTACTTATAATCGTGGAAGTTCGAGTCTTCTCGTGCGCACTTTTCCAAACTTTTTTTTACTGTTAATTATTTCAAAATGTTTAACCTTTTAGGGCTTAAACTCGTTTTGTTTAACTAATTTAGCAAAATAATGAACAATATTAAGTCAAAATTTAGCATTAAAGACCTAGAGAACCTCTCAGGTATAAAAGCACATACCATAAGGATATGGGAAAAACGTTATAATTTATTTGAACCAAACAGAACAGAAACTAATATTAGATATTATAGCTTAACAAGCTTACAAAAGATTCTAAACATTAGCTACTTAAATGCTAATGGTTATAAAATATCTAAAATAGCAAATTTAAAAACAGAAGAAATACCTTCGTTAGTAAAAAAAATATCTAAACAAAGTGATAACAAAAATCACGCTGTTAATATTTTCAAATTAGCGATGATCAACTTTGATCAAACACTCTTTTACAATACGTTTAATGATTTAATAAGTGAATTTTCCTTCAAACATATTTTCTATACTATTTTAGTGCCTTTATTGGATGATATAGGAATACTATGGCAAACAGACACCATCACTGCCGCACACGAACATTTTATAGTCGAATTAATAAAACGTAAAATTTTAATCAACATAGACCATGCTATAAGCATTTCCAATCCTACTGATGATGACACCACATATGTTTTATTTCTACCTGACAATGAAGTCCACGAATTAGGTTTGTTATACACAAACTACGAAATTATAAATCAAGGCTCGCATACCATCTATTTAGGTCAAAGTGTACCAATCGATAGTCTAAAATTCTTATTATCGCAATATAAAAAGATAACGTTTATTTCCTGCTTTACAGTCAAACCGGAAAAAGACTATATAAATAAGTATTTAGCTGAGTTTGATAAAAAACTTTTAAATAAGACTAATAATAATCTGATCATTTCTGGGCGAATGACCGCCTATATTGATTCTGAGATAAACCCGAAAATAACTGCTTTCAATTCTACAAAAGATGTTATTGAAAGCTTCTAATTTATTTTAATTAATGACTAAAAACATTGCAATTATTGGTTCCGGGTTTTCTGCTCTATCGGCCGCTTGCTATTTGGCTAAAGCAGGTCACACAGTTACTGTTTTTGAAAAAAATGAAACCGTAGGTGGGCGTTGTAGACAATTTAAAAAAGAAGGTTTTACGTTTGATATTGGCCCCAGCTGGTATTGGATGCCAGATATCTTTGATAATTTTTTTGCCGATTTTGGTAAAAAGACATCTGATTACTATCAATTAGATAAATTATCTCCAGCCTATAAAATCTTTTTTAAAGATGAAGAAATCACTATTGGAGATACGCTTGATAAAATCTGTATAGAATTTGAGCGCATTGAACCTGGTAGTTCTGTACAGCTTAAAAAATTTATAAAAAAAGCAGGAACAAATTACGATATAGCCATTAACAAAGTCGTTTTAAAACCAGGAATTTCTCCTTTAGAATTAATAACACCAGAAACAGCTCGTCGCGTAGATCAATTTTTTAAAACGATTAGTAGTGATGTCAGAAAAAAATTCAAAAACCCAATGCTGATCTCTACTTTAGAGTTTCCTGTATTGTTTTTAGGTGCTAAACCAAACAAAACGCCATCGTTTTATAATTTTATGAACTATGCGGATTTTGGTTTAGGTACATGGCATCCAAAAGGCGGTATGTATGAAATAGTGAAAGCAATGAAAACTTTGGCTGAAAGCTTAGGTGTAACATTCAAAATAAACAGTCCGATAACTAAAATTAATGTGGCTACTAAAAAAGCGACATCCATAGTTGTTAATAATCAAACGATAGATTTTGATGTTGTATTAAGCGGTGCAGATTATCACCATTCTGAAACACTGTTGGATCAACAACACAGGCAATATTCAGAAAAATACTGGAGCAAGAAAACATTCGCCCCTTCCTCCCTATTGTTCTACATTGGATTTGACAAAAAGTTAAACAACATTCAACACCATAATTTGTTTTTTGACACCAACTTTGAGACCCATGCTGAAGAAATATATGATAACCCAAAATGGCCATCAGACCCTTTATTTTATGCTAATTTCCCTTCAACAACAGACAGTAGCATGGCTCCTGAAAATTTTGAGACTGGTTTTTTCTTAATACCTATTGCACCAGGCATCGAGGATACAGCAGAGTTAAGAGCACAATATTTTGACATTATTTTAGCAAGGTTTGAAAAATTGACAAAACAAGATGTTAAAAATAATATTATCTTTAAAGAGTCTTTTTGTGTGAAAGATTTTAAAAAGGATTACAACTCGTACAAAGGAAATGCATACGGAATGGCCAACACACTATTACAGACTGCATTTTTAAGGCCGAAATTAAAAAGTAAAAAAGTCAATAATTTATATTTTACAGGACAACTAACTGTACCAGGTCCAGGCGTGCCACCAGCACTTATTTCTGGAAAACTAGTCGCACAATTAATTAACAAACACCATAATAATTAAAGATGAAATCATTATTCGACGCTGTTTCCTACGATTGTAGTAAAGTGGTTACTACCTCTTATAGTACTTCATTTTCATTAGCAACTAAAATGTTATCCCATACAATAAGGCAAGACATTTATAATATTTATGGCTTTGTTCGATTTGCTGACGAGATCGTAGACACGTTCCACGACTATAATAAAAAGGATTTATTTGATCGTTTTGAAAATGATCTAGAATTAGCATTACAAGAAAAGATAAGTTTAAATCCTATTTTAAATGCGTTTCAGCACACGTATCACAAATGCAATATAGATAAGCATATGGTGGACTCGTTTATGAAAAGTATGCGTTTAGACTTGTCAAAAACTAAATACACAACAGAGCAAGAATACAAAGACTATATCTACGGTTCTGCTGATGTTGTTGGCTTAATGTGCTTAAAAGTTTTTGTTAAAGGTGACAGCGAAAAATACGAATCACTTAAAAGTACAGCAATGTCTTTAGGCTCTGCGTTTCAAAAAGTGAATTTTTTAAGAGACTTAAAAGCTGACCATGAGCTATTGGATAGAACCTATTTTCCTAATACAGATCTAACTAATTTAACAGAAGAAGATAAATTGTTTATTATTCAGGATATCGAAAGTGATTTTGAAGAAGGTTTAAAAGGAATCAAACAATTACCTATCGAAGCCAAATTTGGTGTGTTTATGGCTTACCGATACTACAACCAATTATTAAAAAAATTAAAGAAAACACCCGCTTTAGAAATAAAAAACACACGTATTAGAGTCCCTAATTATAAAAAGGCAGAACTTCTTACACGTAGTTATGTAAAATACCAACTCAATTTATTATAATAATGCAAACAGTTTATTGGATATTAGTTTTTTTAGGAACCTTTTCTGCAATGGAATTTATGGCGTGGTTTACACACAAATATGTCATGCATGGTTTTTTATGGAGCTTACATAAAGATCACCATCACAAAGATCACGACAGTTGGTTTGAGCGTAATGATGCCTTTTTTATATTTTACGCCATCGTTAGTATGACGTGCTTTTACCTTTGGAGTTATGAAGGCGTATGGTATTGCCTACCTATAGGTCTTGGTATTATGGCCTACGGTGCTGCTTACTTTTTAGTACACGACATTTTTATACACCAACGTTTTAAGTTATTTAGAAACGCAAATAACACTTACGCTAAAGGGGTACGTCGTGCACATAAAATGCACCACAAGCATTTAGGAAAAGGAGATGGAGAATGCTTCGGGATGCTATTCGTTCCTTTTAAATATTTTAAAAAGTAACCTACAAATTAGATGCATAAACCCCATTATGATTACATAATAGTTGGTAATGGATTGGCGGGACTACAACTAGCCTTAGCATTAGGAAATGATGCTTTTTTTAATGATAAACAAATTGCATTAATAGATCCTTCTACAAAGTCTGAGAATGACAAAACGTGGAGTTTTTGGGAAACAGAAGATAGCACTTGGGGGAAATTACCCTATAAAACTTGGCAAAAAGCCACTATTTATAGTTCAAAAAAAGAAATAAAACTAAATCTAAAGCCTTATTCCTATAAAAGTATACGAGCCTTAGATTTTTATAATTACGCTAAAGCGAATTTAAAACAGAAGCATAATATTCACTTTATAACAGATACTGTTACAAAAGTATCAGAAAAAGACTTAGTTTCAGTAATAACCGAAACTAATAGCTATACCGCAAATCATGTTTTTGATAGTAGAATCACACCCGATTTTACAACTCAAAATAAAAAACACACAACATTATTACAACACTTTAAAGGTTGGATTATAAGAACAGAATTCCCTGTATTTGATGATACACAGATAACAATGATGGACTACCGTTTAAAAGACGGCAACCAAACTACGTTTATGTATGTGTTACCATTTTCTAAGACTGAAGCTTTAGTAGAATTTACTTATTTTACAGAAAACACTGTTAAAGAATCGACCTACGATAGTTATATCAAACACTACATTTCTGATTATTTAAAAATTGAAAACTACACCATAGCAGAAACGGAATCTGGTGTCATACCAATGACAACATTTCCATTTAGTAACAACAACACATCCAACATTACTAAAATAGGAACCGCTGGAGGCTGGGTAAAACCCTCCACAGGCTATTCATTTAAACATACTCAGAAAAAAGTAACTATGGTTGTTGCCAACATAAAAGCCAACCAACCACCTTCTAAAAACCTATTTATAGTAAAATATAAATTCTACGATAAAATATTTTTAAAGGTTTTAAAAGACGAAAATCACAAAGGAGAATGGATTTTTGAGCAATACTATAGTAAAAACGATGTAAATACGATGTTTCGCTTTTTAGATGAAGAGTCTACTTTTACCGAAGACTTAAAAATCATGTGGTCTTTATTTAGCTTTAGCTTTATAAAAGCTTTTTTTAGAACGCTAAAGTAACAATAACTTATCTATAGTCCCTTTTACCGCATCACTATTCCAATTAGCTGCACCATTTTTATCAATAACAATAGTTCCTTTTTGATCAATCAAAAATGTACGAGGAATACTATTTACCTTAAATTGATTGATTATTGGAGCTTCTAAGGGTGTATAAACCTTAAAATCATACCCGTTTTTATCCATAAATGCTTTAATAGTTTCTCTTTTTTCGTTGGATACAAATACAAATTCAATTTTATCGCTATAGGTTTCGTATAGTTTTTGCATACTTGGTAGTTCTGCAATACACGGTGGGCACCAAGTGGCCCAAAAGCTTACAAGTACGATTTTGTTTTCCGCTTGACGGAAATTATATACACTACCATTTAGATCTACTAAATTCCAATTATAATTGGCGATTCGCTCTCGGTTTGATTCGGTTTCAATACTAGGCGAAAATAATGCCAAGCCTTTATGGAGTTGTATTTGAATAAATTGCCTACTAGCAGGAATAATTAATAAGACTATAACAAGTCCAAAAACTATATTTTTTAATGTAATCTTAGGTGTTTGCATAAGTCTAAAAAATAAGAAGCACCTAATACAATTAGGTGCTTCAAATCTAACAAAAAAACAATTAAAAATTATCTATTTACTGTCCCCATTAAAGATTGCACTGGTCCTACTCCCATAGTTATAGAGGTAAGTACAGCTGCATCCATAGCCACATCTTGTAATAAAGGTTTTAAAGTAAATGGAGCTGCACTATTATCAGGACTTGGCTCTACTGAAACTACAATTGTAGTGCCTCTCAAATCTGTTGGAAATGTAAATCCTGCAGGTGCATTTTGTAAGTAATCTTCTCCAGGGTATCCTGGACCATTACCTGCGTCACCTTTAAAAGGAGACGTTGCTGCATTATCATCTGCCATAGAAGCGTCTGTAAACGTTCCTGTACTTATTGGTGTACCGTCTATTACAGCCCATCCCTCATATTTCCATCCATCAGCAAGTTCTGGTAAATTTAATCCTGTTACGGCTGATCCAGAAGCGTTGTCTAAAAACCAAACGCCACTTTCTTCATTTGTATCATCCATATCTGTAGGCGTCGCTAAAATAAATGTTCCTGCTGCTGTAGAAAAATCTGCTACTAAATTAGAATTTACACTTGCTGAGCTTCCTGAAAAATCTCCTGATAACACTTTAGTTGCTGCTGGAGCTGGATCTGGATCAACTGTAGGTTCTATTGATAGTACAAATGTTGTTGCTGATGCTAATTGTGAGCTCAATACTTGAAATGTTTGTGGAAAAGTAACATCACTAAAACGTCCTGTAGATACAGGAGCTCCGTCCACTATTATCCAACCTTCGTATACAAAGTCGTCTCCAAGTGGGTCTAGATCTGAAAGATTTAGTGTTAATTCGGATGTTTCTATTTGTAGTGTTGCATCATCATCATCACTACATGATACACTTAATACTCCAAGAGCTATTACAGCTAAATACATTTTTCTAATCATAATTTTGGTTTTAATTAATTAACAATTTTTCTTATAATTGTCGATTCTTAAAATGATTCCTTACATATTTAACAAAAAAAACTCCTAAAATTAAATTTAGGAGTTTTAAATATCTATAATTTAATGATTATGCGTTATTCTCTTTTTTAATTAAGTTAAGTGCACTTCCTTCGTTATACCAAGCAATTTGTGCTTCATTATATGTATGATTTACCACTACTGTGTCCTTTGTTCCATCTGCATGAACAATCGCGATTGTTAATGGTTTTCCTGGAGCAAATTCGTTTAAATCTACAAAGTTGAATGTATCATCCTCTAAAATTAAATCGTAATCTGCTTCATTATTAAATGTTAGTCCTAACATCCCTTGTTTTTTAAGGTTTGTTTCGTGGATACGTGCAAAAGATTTTACAATTACCGCTACAACACCAAGATGTCTTGGCTCCATAGCTGCATGCTCTCTAGAAGATCCTTCTCCGTAGTTATGATCTCCAACGACAATAGTTTTAACACCCGCAGCTTTATAAGCTCTTGCAGTATCTGGTACACCACCAAACTCTCCTGTTAATTGATTTTTAACAAAGTTTGTCTTCTTACCAAATGCGTTAACAGCACCAATTAAACAGTTATTAGAAATATTATCTAAATGCCCTCTAAAACGTAACCATGGTCCAGCCATACTAATATGGTCTGTCGTACATTTTCCGAAAGCTTTTATTAATAATTTAGCACCAGAAATATCATTTCCAATAGGTATAAATGGTGTTAATAATTGTAGCCTTTCAGAATCTGAAGCTACTTTTACTTCCACACCACTACCATCTTCATCGGGCGCTAAGTATCCATTTTCTTTTACTTCAAAACCTTTTGGAGGTAATTCCCATCCTGTTGGCTCATCAAACATTACTTCTTGGCCCTCTTCGTTTAATAAAGAATCCGTTAAAGGATTAAAGTCTAAACGACCCGCAATTGCAATAGCTGCTGTAATCTCTGGAGAGGCTACAAAAGCATGTGTATTTGGATTACCATCTGCACGTTTTGCAAAGTTTCGGTTAAACGAATGCACGATACTATTTTTAGGTGCATTTTTAGGATCACTATATCTTGCCCATTGTCCAATACATGGACCACAAGCATTAGTAAATATTTTAGCGTCTAATTTTTCAAAGATTCCTAAAATTCCATCTCTATCTGCTGTGTAACGTACTTGCTCAGAACCTGGATTAATCCCTAATTCTGCTTTCATTTTTATACCTTTATCTAACGCTTGTTGTGCAATAGAAGATGCACGCGATAAATCTTCGTAAGATGAGTTAGTACAAGAACCAATAAGTCCCCATTCTACCTGTAAAGGCCATTCGTTAGCTGTCGCTTTTTCACCCATAGATTTACCAACTGGTGTTGATAAATCTGGAGTAAAAGGTCCATTTAATAATGGTCCTAATTCTGATAAGTTAATATCTATGACTTGATCAAAATAGTTTTCAGGATTAGCATACACCTCTGCATCTGCAGTTAAATAGTCTTTAACTTGATTTGCTGCATCAGCAACATCTGCTCTATCTGTAGCACGTAAATAACGCTCCATAGACTCGTCATATCCAAAAGTAGAAGTTGTTGCTCCTATTTCTGCACCCATATTACAAATAGTCCCTTTTCCGGTACAAGACATTGATTTAGCACCTTCACCAAAATATTCTACAATGGCTCCTGTTCCTCCTTTAGCAGAAACAATACCAGCCACTTTTAAGATGACATCTTTTGGTGCCGTCCAACCAGATAATTTACCTGTTAGTCTTACACCTATTAGTTTAGGAAATTTAAGTTCCCAAGCCATACCTGCCATTACATCTACAGCATCAGCACCACCAACACCAATAGCTACCATACCTAAACCACCAGCATTTACTGTGTGAGAATCTGTACCAATCATCATTCCTCCTGGAAATGCATAATTTTCTAAAACGACTTGATGAATAATTCCTGCTCCTGGTTTCCAAAAACCAATTCCGTATTTGTTAGAGACAGATTCTAGGAATTTAAAAACTTCACTACTCACACTATTGGCGTGCTTTAAATCTGTTGTAGCACCATCTTTAGCTTGAATCAAGTGATCACAATGCACAGTTGTCGGCACTGCAACATTGTCTTTTCCAGCTTGCATAAACTGTAATAGTGCCATTTGAGCTGTAGCATCCTGACATGCAATTCTATCTGGAGCAAAATCCACATAGTCCTTACCCCTTACAAAGGCAGTATTAGGTGTTCCATCCCAAAGGTGAGAATATAAAATCTTTTCAGAAAGTGTTAAAGGTTTACCTACAACTTTACGTGCTGCATCAACACGTTCCGTCATTTTAGAGTAAACTCCTTTAATCATATCGATATCAAATGCCATAAATTTTATTTTTTTTAGATTCTACTTTAATTCTTACAAGGTACGAAATATAGAGAGACTTTAAAAGCGCCATTAATAGTATAGATTGATTCTAACATAAGTTATTTATATGTCACGGCTATTTAAAGTTACCGCATAAAAAAGCCCGAATCTAGGATTCAGGCTTTTTAATATATTTATCAAGTATTATGCTAACACTAACTTCTTTTTAGAAGGTTTAAAACTAGTTAATACGATTCCGTCAACTGCAGCTTCATACTCTGCCATTGTAGGCGTTCTTCCTAAAATAGTAGATAATACAACTACTGGTGTAGAAGATAATAAAGATTCTCCTTTCTTTTCTCCTGAATCTTTTACAACTCGACCTTGGAATAAACGTGTAGATGTTGCCATTACTGTATCTCCTGGTTCTGCTTTTTCTTGATTCCCCATACAAAGGTTACATCCTGGACGCTCTAAATACAACATGTTTTCATATTTAATACGTGCTAAACCTTTAGGTGCATTATCGTCAAATTCAAAACCTGAGTATTTAACTAAGATATCCCAATCTCCTTCAGCTTTTAACTCATCAACAATATTATAAGTTGGAGGCGCTACTACTAATGGTGCATTAAATTCTACTTTACCATGTTGCGCTTCAATATTCTTCAACATTTGCGCTAAAATTTGCATATCCCCTTTATGAATCATACATGATCCAATAAATCCTAAATCTACGGTTTTAGTTCCGCCGTAGTAAGATAACGGTCTGATATTATCGTGCGTATAACGTTTTGATACGTCTTCATTATTTACATCAGGATCTGCAATCATTGGTTCTGCAATTTCATCTAAATCAACAACAACTTCTGCAAAATAATTAGCATCTGCATCTGGTTTTAAAGCTGGTTTAGCACCTGACTTTAATTCTTCTATTCTAGCATTAGCTTTTTCTACTAAACCTTTAAGCATTTGCTTTTCGTTATCCATTCCCTTATCAATCATGATTTGGATACGACCTTTTGCAATTTCTAAAGATTCTATTAATGTGTCTTCTTCTGAGATACAAATAGATGCTTTTGCTTTCATTTCTGCAGTCCAGTCCGTAAATGTAAACGCTTGATCGGCTGTAAGTGTTCCTAAGTGAACTTCAATAATTCTACCTTGGAATACGTTATCTCCACCAAACTGATTTAACATCTGCTCTTGCGTAGCATGCACGACATCACGGAAATCCATAAAAGATTTCATTTCTCCTTTAAAGGTAACTTTTACAGATTCTGGGATTGGCATTGTAGCTTCACCAGTCGCTAATGCTAATGCAACTGTTCCTGAATCGGCTCCAAAAGCAACACCTTTTGACATACGTGTATGAGAATCTCCTCCTATAATAATATCCCAATCATCCACAGCAAGATCATTTAAAACCTTGTGGATTACATCCGTCATAGCATGATATTTTCCTTTAGGATCACGCGCAGTAATTAATCCAAAGTCATTCATAAAGGTCATTAACCTTGGAATATTAGCTTTAGACTTGTCATCCCAAACAGATGCTGTATGACACCCTGATTGGTATCCTGCATCAACAATTGGAGAAATAATAGTCGCTGCCATCATCTCTAATTCTTGAGACGTCATTAAACCTGTAGTATCTTGAGATCCTACAATGTTTACTTCTACTCTTACGTTAGATCCTGCATGTAATGTTTTCCCTGGAGTTGTACCTACAGCATTTTTGTTGAAGATTTTTTCAACAGCAGTAAGCCCTTGTCCATCTATAGATACTTCTTTTGAAGTGGCATACACTTGAGGAATCTCTACTTCTAATATTTTACAAGCTAATGTTTGTAATTTTTTTCCAAAAACAACAGCATAAGACCCACCTGCTTTGATAAACTCCATTTTTGGTGGCGTTAATGCAGTTGAGATGTCTTTTAACTCTTTATCTCCGTTATATAATTTTTTAGTCTTAGTATTAATGGTTAATACTGTACCTGTTTCTACTGAATAGGTTTGCTTTAAAACTGGTTCTCCATCTGCATCTACAACAGTATTTCCATCAGCATCTTTTTGCTTTTCCCAGTTTTTTAAATCAATACCAATACCTCCAGTTACTCCAACCGTCGTTAAGAAAATTGGTGCGATACCATTTGTCCCAGCAATTACTGGAGCAAAATTGATAAAAGGAACATATTTACTAAAAGGAACTCCAGTCCATAACGCCACGTTATTTACACCTGACATTCTTGAAGACCCCACTCCCATTGTTCCTTTTTCTGCGATTAACATCACACGTTTATCAGGATGTTGCGCTTTTAAAGCTAACAATTGATTCTGCATGTCTTTGTTATGCTCAAACATACATTGACCATGTAATTCACGATCTGATCTTGAGTGTGCATCTGCACCTGGAGACAATAAATCTGTAGAGATATCTCCAACACCAGCAACAAAAGTTACTATTTCTATTTCTTCGTCAACTTCTGGAAGTTTTGTAAAAAATTCTGCTTTAGCATAACTCTCTAACAACTCTTTTGCAATAGTATTACCTGCTTTAAAAGCATTCTCTAAAAGTGCCATATCTGCTTCGTATAAAAACACTTGTGTCTTTAATACTTTTGCAGCTTCTGTAGCAATAGCAGTATCGTTTCCTAAAGCTAAACCTAATAATACTTCAATGGATGGTCCACCTTTCATGTGTGACAATTGCTCGAAAGCAAAAGCAGGTGTCACTTCTTTAACTACAGCTTCACCTAAAATAATTTCCTTTAAAAACTTAGCTTTTACACCTGCAGCACTAGTGGTTCCAGGTAAAACATTATAGATAAAAAAGTTTAGAGACTCCTCTCTAAATTCATTTTTTACATCAATAATTTGAGAAATGATATCGCTAAGTAATTCAGCACCATCAATTGGTTTAGGATGAAGTCCAAGTACTTTCCTGTCTTCAATCTCTTTAAGGTAATCTTTATAAGTGTTCATATAGTAATTAAAAGGATTATTTTGAATCTTAATCGTCCAATGAAGCTAACCTCCTAGCTTAATCGTACCGCCTATTTAAGGCAAACAAAATTACAAAAAATTGAAGTATTTTGAAAATATTTAAGATATTAGAATATTCACTAAATTAAATGCAGCAATAAGATCAAATATTACTTAAAAAATAACAAAATGATAATTTTTAACACCTTAAAATATTAAATTAATAAGAAATCTAACTTGTAATCCATCTTTTGAACCGAGCAGAATCTCTGAATTTTATAATTGGATATTCAAAAAAGGAAAATAAGAGATAAGAAAGTACAAAAGTAGCACTCCAATAGCCTACTAAAACACCTAATTTAGTTAATGTGGTTAGATCTGAAATAGCAACACAGTGTTGAATGCTTAATAATACTATTGAATAATTTACTAGATAGATTGAATACGACCATAAACTAATAGTTGTAATTGGTTTTTGAAGTATCCCTGATGATCTCCAATTTGAAAACAAAGGAAATGTAAGCAGTATACTTATTGAAACTGCAGATAAGTAATACACATTAAAAAAGAATAAAAAATGATCAGGATCTAATGATTTTATAAAAATATAAACGTGAACACCAACAAACAAGACAACACCTAAACCAAAACTTAACCATTTATAACGCTTCCAAGCGCTAGTATAATAAAACGCTATAAAGGCTGCCAGAAAACCGTAGTAAACACTATCTAGTCTATACACGACAACTTTACGTAAGGATTTACTCCATGAGAATTGGTGAGGAATAGTCGTGATACTAACATCAAAAATAAATCTATAAAAGATGGCGCTACTTATTACAAGCAGTGTTACTCCCAAAAACAGCCATTTACCACTCTTTTTAAAAATCAAACCTAAAAGAAATAATAAAATGGGTCCGATTAGATAGGCAAACTCTTCGATGGTTAAACTCCATGATTCTGTAAAAAAATCAGATTGCTTATTTGAAAAATTTTGAAGAAAAAAGAAATACTTGTAGAGTTGCTTTGGTATTTGGGTATTAAAAACAAATAGCAATCCAATATTAATAAGTAATATTAAATAATAATTAGGCAACGTCCGTAACCACCGACGCATCCAAAACTCCGTAAAATGTTTGAAGCTAGTTTGTTTGTTTTCTATGTGTTTGATTAAAATACCTCCAATTAAAAAACCACTTAACACAAAAAAGAGATCAACACCAATGGTTCCAAAAAACTGAATGGTTTTAATAAGTATGGACTCTGATTCCGGGAAAATTAAAATGGTAGAATGTGAACAAAGAATCAGTAATATCGCTAATGCTCTAACAACATCTAAACCAAAAATTCTTTGTTTGTTTGCTGTTATGGATTTCAAAAGATAAAGATTGAGTTACTTGTGTCTAGCTACTTTAATAAGTTTTAATATTCCTAGAAATATAGCACAAAACTCAGTAAAAGTCCCTAGAGTTAAAAGCATACTTCCATTGGCCTTCCCTTGAATTTTAAATGCAGCACCTACTATAGTTAATACTATTCCTACTATTAAAAGTAATAATGGCACTTTAAATTGTTTCAAAGTCATACTAAAATAAGCTTTTAATAATATGCTCTATAGTAACACCTTCTGCCTCAGCTTTGTAATTTTTAATCATTCTGTGACGTAAAATACTAGTTGCTACTGCTTGTACATTTTCTATATCCGGTGAAAACTTACCATTAATAGCGGCATGCGTTTTTGCTGCTAAAATCAAGTTTTGAGACGCTCTTGGACCTGCTCCCCAATCTACATATTGCTTAACTAAATCTGCTGCAGAGTCGCTATTTGGCCTGGTTTTTCCAACCATAGTTACGGCATATTCAATAACATTATCAGCTACAGGAATACGTCTAATTAGCTGTTGAAAATCTACGATTTCTTGCGAAGTAAACAAGGCATTAACTTTTGGTCTATGATCTGAAGTTGTCGCCTTAACGACATCTACTTCTTCTTGAAAACTTGGATAATCCAAATTAATAGCAAACATAAAACGGTCTAATTGCGCTTCTGGAAGTGGATATGTCCCTTCCTGCTCTATTGGGTTCTGTGTTGCTAAAACAAAATATGGTAGGTCTAATTTATAGTGATGACCAGACACGGTAACAGCACGTTCTTGCATAGCTTCTAATAATGCTGCTTGTGTTTTTGGTGGTGTACGGTTAATCTCATCAGCCAATATAATATTAGCAAATATTGGACCTTTGATAAATTTAAACTGTCTGCTTTCGTCTAAGATTTCGCTTCCTAAAATGTCGCTAGGCATTAAATCTGGAGTAAACTGTATACGTTTAAAATCCAATCCTAAAGCTTGAGAAATGGTATTAACCATTAGTGTTTTGGCTAATCCAGGAACTCCTATTAATAGTGCGTGTCCACCAGAAAAAATCGAAATTAAAATCTGATTAACCACCTCGTCCTGTCCAATAATTACTTTGGCTACTTCTTGCTTTAAGGCATTGTATCTTGTTACTAGAGATTTTACGGCTGCAACGTCTGACATAAATTCTATTTATTTTTTAACCAGTTACTACTAAATTCACAGTCTCTATGCGATTCGCTTATTTTAATGTAGGTATCTGTTATTTTTTCGTTTTGCCATTTACCAATAGCTTCGTATTGTTTTTCGTTTAATGCTAATTCTTTGATTTTTAAATAATCACGAGAATAATCGGCGTCATGCTCATCTATTCTATCCGTAACAGTTACTAATTTAAACTTAAGGTTTCCTTGTCTATCAGAATCCGTTAAAACATCACTTATTGTATTGTTTTCTAAACCTTGAAGTTGTCCATATAATTCTGGATCCATTTTAGTCAACTCAAAATTGTAATCTTGAGTTTGTGGATTAATTAACTGTCCGCCTTGATATTTTGTTTGTACCTCGTCACTAAATTCTTTGGCAGCTTCAGCAAAAGTATAATCTCCTTTATTGATTTCGTCTCTGATTTTTTCTATTCTTGCTTTTGCCTCTAAAACTTCTTCATCAGAAATTTCTGGAACTAATAAAATGTGACTTACATCATATTCTTGACCTCTAATTTTTTCTAAGTATATAATATGATACCCAAAGTCCGTTTCAAACGGGTCAGAAATCTCCCCTTCTTGTAAAGAAAAAGCAACATCTCTAAACTCTTTTACCATTCTAGGGTTAGACCTATTCATCGGCGGTAATTTTCCTCCTGATTTTTTTGTTCCTGGATCATCAGAATAAAATGCAGCTCTAGATCTAAAACTTTTACCATCTTCTTCTATTTCTCTTTTAAATTCTTTTAATTGGTCTATGACACGTTGCTTTTCAACGTCATTAACTTTAGGCTCAATAATTATTTGTGCTACTTTAAGTTCTGTTCCAAATCTAGGACGTTCTTCTTTTGGTATTTTATTAAAAAACTGTCTTACTTCTTCAGGAGTCACTTCAATCTCATCAATAATTTTATTCTTCATTTCAGAAGCTAACTTATTGCTCTTATTAATTTCGAACATTTCTTCTCTGAAACTTGCTTCGCTATCTTTTTTATAAAATTTAAGTAGCTCATCCATGTTCCCATTAGTTTGTTGCAAAAACTGCTCTACTTGTTGGTCTACATACGACGAAATTTCAGCATCATTTACTACAATACTATCTTGTATGGCGTGATGCGCATAAAGCTTATCTTCTAATAACTTCCCAAATAACTGACAATTGGATACACCTTCTAATGACGCGCCCTGTGCTTTAAGTTGTAAAATCATTTTGTCTATATCGCTATCCAACACAATGTAATCTCCAACTACTGCAGCGACACCATCTACTTTTGTTGCTCCATTAGAAACTATAGAATCTTTAATTTTTTCCGGAACTGTTTCGTCAATAATTTCTTGAGCTGAAGCAGTAAATATTGCTAATAATATAAACGCAAAAGTGGATAACGTTTTAGTTTTAATTGTAAATTTCAAATTGTTCGTTTTTAATGGCATCTTTAGTAATGTCCTTTTCTAATTGTTTAATTAATTCCAATTTTCGTTTATTAATAACGATTTGGTTAATTGTTGGTCTTACGTATTCTAGTGGTGCTGTATCATTACGCAACAATACATCATTTATTTGCATCAAATATAATCCTAATGAATCTTTGAGTTGTATAAAATTAGATTTTTTTAACAATTCATTTCTGTTTTCTGGACGCACCGCTTCTATTTTTCTAATAACCTGATCTACTCTAATCCATACAGAATCTTTAAGCGAATACGATTTAAACTGAATGGAAATAGAATCTAATTCTTTTTTATCTGCTTTATTAAAACGTTTAAATTTTGTTTTAACCTCTTCTAAATCTAAACGATTAGCATCAACATTTATATATCTAAACTGTATTAAATCTTCGTTTAACTTAAAAGCCTCCGTATTTGTATCGTAATATACTTTTGCTTCTGCACTAGAGACAATCGTGTCCAAATTTTTAGAAACTAAAGCTTCTAGATAAGCTTTACTATATAGATCACTTTTATACTGCTGTATTAATCTATCAAATTTTCCTATTGTCGCATCCGATAAGTTTACTTGTGCCCCTTGAACTAACAACTGTTGCGTCGCCCATTTATTAATAAAGTTATTAGTAAAAATGGCACTATCAGATTTAGTTAAATTTTCTGGTAACACTAGTTTAAGATCTTTAGCGTACAAAAAAGAATCATCTACTCTAGCCAGAGCATCTTCTTCAGCTTCCGCTTTAAAATAGTCACAAGACCATAAAACACTTAACAATGCGATACTGTATATTGATTTTTTCAATTTATTTTAATTCTGCTTTAACTTGTGTTAATACCTCTTGATTAACAATCACCTTGTACTTTTCTTCTAAACTTGCCAACCACTCTTTTTCTTTTTGTTCCTGAAAATCGGATATCACGTTACCTTTAGACGCTTCATAAGTTTTTAATGTCTTAGGAATAACAGATTTTATTTGAACAACACTAAAGGCGTCATTGTGTTTAAATATTTTAGAAACCCCTTTTGTTAACTCTAATCCCTTTGGTAAAGCTTGATGATTGTTATCTAATGTATCAGTAATAAAACTAACGTTGATTTTAGAATCAGAATTTAATTGCGTTTTTATAGTCTCTGGTGCCGTATTATTTTCTAAAAGTTTAGCTACTTTTTTAATAACGCTTTTCTTTGCTGAAGAGGCCACAATTGCATCCACTCTAACATCATAAAAGTATTTATCTTTATTTACCTTATAAAAGGCTTGTAGTCCTACAGAATCTTTTTTAGCCGCATTCCAAATTTCAGTTTCCATTAAATCAAACAGTAATAAACCATCTCGATATTCCGTTAAAATTTGAGCATACTCCTCGTTTTCATTCTCTAGATTTTGTTCTTGATAGGCTTTTAAATTACTTTCTAAAAAAACCTTATAATTTTCATCTACTAGTGTTTCAAATGCTGTTTTAACTTGACGTTTACGCTGACTTTTAAATAAAAAGTCTGCAAATTCTTTATATACAATTTGCTTGTCTCCAATCTTAACTAACAACGTTTCTCCTTTAAAACCTTCTGGAATCTTCCAGTTACTTCTAAAAAAGTCATCATTTAAAATAGCTACAAACGGTTTTAAATCTGGATGTTCTGTTGCAACATTATACTTTTTATATAAACCTTCTAATCGCTTATCATTAATAACTTTAGATCGTGAATCACGTTTAATTTTATTCTTTAATTCTGGCGCCAATTCTTTAAACGATTTTACTCCATTTTTTTCTAGTAACTTAACAATATGATATCCAAACTCCGATTTGAACGGCTTGCTAATCGCGTTTATATTTTCAATTCCAAAAGCTTGATCCTCGAATATTTTAGAACTTAATTGGCCCGCCGAAAATGTATTCAGTTTGCCCTCATTACTACTAGAACTTTTATCTTCTGAAAACTGTTTCGCAAGTGCTCCAAAATCTTCACCTTGTTTAACACGTTTATAAATTTCGTTAATACGATCCTCAACATTTTTCTCGTCTGCCTTATCCTCTAGCATTATATGTGCTACTGTGACGTCTCCTCTATTCTTGCGCTTATCTTTTACTAAAACCACATGAAACCCAAACTGTGTTCTAAATGGTGCCGACCACTCGCCTACTTTAGTATTATAAGCAGCATTCTCAAAAGCATAAACCATTTTAAAAGCTGTAAAATAGCCTAACTCTTCAGCAAATAAAGTTCGTCCGTTATGAATATCCTTTTTTACCGCATCAAAGCCTTCGGTTATAGCACGACTTCTTAACTTTTGAAGTTCTTGAAACGCTAAAATAGAATCTTTAGGACTCGCATTGGGATCTATTTTGACTAAAATGTGGTTGGCATCAACCTCTGTTTGAAGTCTATTATATGCTTCTTCAACTAACTGGTCTGTTACTTTATTATCGTTTAGGTAATTTTTAGCTAACTGGTTCTTGTAGTTACCAAATTCTCTAAGATAAGATGTTTTTTTATCCAACTCTAAAGCCTTCGCTTCTGCTATCTTAAGTTTATACTTTACAAATAGATCTAAATAATTGTCTATATCTTTTTGTGAATCGTCTTTGACTAAGTCTAAATTTTTATTGTAAACACGTTTAAACTCTGAGGTATAAACAGGGACATCATCTACTGTAAATAAAACATTGTTATCTTGGGCTTTAGCAAAAAAACAAGAACATAAAAAAACTAGTAATGTGGCACGTAAAACATTCATTTTCATAAAAAAGAGCACTTTTATTAGCAATGTCTGCAAAAATAGCAATATTACACTATAATACAAGCACTTTTACTAACGATACTATAAACTATTTATTATACTTTTTAAGGCATATTTAAAACACTAAAGTCATACATTTTTTGCTTCATGACTGTTATAATAGTATTAAAGTTTAAAAAAAAATATTTACTGTTTTCCTTTTGAAGTTTAAAAATCAACAAATTAGCCGTAACCCCCATATTTTATCATAAGGTTGTTTGTTTTTAAAATTACTTTAATAACTTTGATTTTTATCCCTTAAAACATGAAATATACTACAAAAATCATTATTAATAAGCCCGTATTAGACTGCTTTAGTTTACTAGAAGACCATAGTAACATCAAGTATTGGCAAGAAGGGTTAGAAAGTTACGAGCATATTTCTGGAGACCTCGGAGAGATTGGTTCTAAAATAAAACTAAATTATGTTTTTGGTAAACGACAAATGAGTCTAACCGAAACCATTACTGGCAAAGAAAAAGGGAAAGTTATTCATTTTAATTTTGACACTTCTGGCATGCACAACATACAAGAGAATTATTTTGAAGCATTGGATGACAATACCACAAAATGGGTTAGTACTAACCATTTTGCGCCTACAAAATTTAAATCTCATTTGATGTTGACATTGATGCCTAAAGCATTTAAAAAACAATCTAAAAAGTATTTAAATGATTTTAAAAAATTTGCCGAAAACGAAACTTTAGTTATAAAATAATTATGAGACAACTTAAATTAATTTGGGATTTTAGAGGTCCTGATGCTTTAAAAATAGCACAACACCACGTCATACACCTTAAGGAGTTTATTGCGTTAGAAAAAACCGAATTAAATATTACTGACGTGGAACAATTAAGCGATATGCATAGTATTGCTTTTATGGTTGTAAATGAAACAGAAATGAAACCCATACGTGATGCTTTAAAACCACACCGCGGACAAGTTTACACGCCGTAATTTAAACAATATGACATTGAGAAACAAAGAGCTGTTTTGGTGTATTGGATCAGTAATCCTAGTCTTAATTTTAAACATTTTTATCTTTGGAATTGATGCTATAAACGCTAATGCTGCTCTTACATTAAATGTCCATGATACTTCTTTTATCATTGCCAATTATCATTTTGTTTTATTACTAAGTGTTTTTGTCTTTTTTACAATTTACCTTGTTAGAACATTACATTATAATTTCAAAAACGTTATAGCTAATCTTGTTTTAATGTTTTCCATCTTATTATTCATTTTAATTTTGACAGGTATAGATTCAATATTAAATACTCTAATTAATCAAACTACTGGATGGACAATTTACCCACCTTTGAGTGCCACCAATAACTTACCTAAAATTCAACCGAAAGCAAATTATTTACAAATAGCATCCCAATGTCTTTTTTTTACTCAAATAGTCTTACTTATTTTACTAGGATATTTCGGATTTAAAACAGGACTACATTACAAAAAGAATAGCGTAGCATAAAAAGAGCCTAAAACACATCCTTCTATTTCATTTAAAAAAAAAGAGCTTCAAAAACTAAACATGAAATACACCTACTTAATAGTATTCGTTTTAACATTCCTAGCCTGCAATCAGTCTAAAACAAATAAAGACACTCTAATTTCGAAAACAACTTCAAGTACTCCTAATATTTTATTTCTTATTGCGGACGATATGGGTAAAGATGCTATTGGTGGTTTTTCAGAAGGCCATATAAAACCAAAAACCCCACACATTGATAGCATACGTCAATCAGGATTAAGCTTTAGTAATTTTTGGACCTATCCAACTTGCTCTCCTACCAGAGCCTCAATGATCACTGGTAAATATGGTTATCGTACTAATGTTAGATGGGCAAATCAAGTTCTAGATCCCTCAGAATTAATCTTACAGAAATATATTAACACTAATACAAATAACAAATACGCCACTGCTGTCGTTGGTAAGTGGCACTTATCAGGGTTTGACACGACCACTAACCCAGAAAATTTTGGATTAGATTACTACGCAGGTCTTTTTAATGGCTCAGTAAAGGATTACTACAATTGGCCTTTAACGGAAGATGGCATCAGCAAAACAAGTACAGAGTACACGACTACAAAATTCACTAATTTAGCTACAAATTGGATACAACAACAAGACAAACCTTGGTTTATGTGGTTAGCTTATAATGCACCACACACACCTTTTCACGTGCCTCCAAGTATCATGCACAACCAAGGCCCATTGCCTGAATACACAAATCAATTAGATCCAACCCCCTATTTTATGGCTTCTATCGAAGCTATGGATTATCAAATAGGACAATTACTAGATCAATTACCTAAAGCCGAAAGAGATAATACAGTCATTATTTTTATTGGTGATAATGGTACAGAACCCGATGTTGCGCAAGCCCCTTACGGTAGCAACCAAGTTAAAAGATCCATTTATCAAGGCGGTATTAATATGCCTCTATTTGTTTCTGGTAAAGGAGTTACAAGAACAGGGATAGACACTAACTTGATTACAAGTTCTGATATATTTGCAACGTTATCAGAAGTTGCAGGAGTAACTACTACCGAAATTAATGACAGTAAAAGTTTTAACTCCCTTTTTACAAAAGAAGATCGTATTAGAAAGTATCAATATTCTGAAATGAAAAACAATACAAAAGATGCCTGGACCATAAGTAACGGTGCATACAAACTATTAATTTTTGCTAATGGTACTGAAGAGTTTTATAATTTAGAAGTTGATCCTTACGAGAAAAAAAATCTAGTCTTACAAACATTAACTTATGATCAAGAATACGTAAAGACACAGTTAGAAGAAGAATTGTTTACAATCAGACAATAAACACCGCTGTAGACTTTAATAAAAAAAATCGACTATCTTACGTCATACTATAACTGTTGATATTAATCATTAAAATGATATTGTATCGTCTAGAAATTACTACCTATTAAAAAAAACATCATGTATGAATGAAAATTATTCAATTTTTAGAAAGTTTTCTAGTTTAGAACAAGCAAGCGAACTGAAAGCGTTATTATCAAAAAACGGAATTGAATCGGAACTGGCCGACAATGTTCCTCCTGTAGATGTTACTTTTGCTGGTAATACACTACAAAATCAAATAGAGGTAAGACTAAAGCAAGTGGATTTTAAACAAGCTGAAAAAATTTTAGAAAAGGACGCTGAAAATTTGATAAATGAAATTGGCAGAGACTATTACTTGTTTGAATTTACTAATGAAGAACTTTATGAAATATTACTCAAATCTGATGAGTGGGGTGACTTTGACTATTCACTAGTACAAAAAATATTAACAGAAAGAGGTAAACCAATCGATAAAGATTTGCTGAATTCATTAAAAAATGAACGTTTAAAAGATTTAGCTAAACCAGAAGGCAATCAAAAGCCTTGGATAATTGGAGGGTATGCATTTGCCTTTTTAGGTGGGTTTTTAGGGTTAATCATTGGGTATTTCTTGTGGACTTCTAAAAAGACGTTACCAAATGGACAAAAAGTATATTCCTATTCTGCTAATGATAGAAAACACGGGAAATACATTTTCTATATTGGACTAATTATTGCGCCTACCGCAATGTTATTTAGAGTTGTTGGTCAATTTTAACCGAGAAAAAAACGAGTATAACTATGTCTATAAAAAAAAAAATATAAATCGGAACTAAAACAACGGTTTGAACAATTTTTAGAATTTACCACATTCAAAAACTACACCTATCTATTATCGAAAAGCAATCCGCTTATTACGGGATTAATTTAGATGTGCGAGACATTATATTTCTTTCGAAAACAAAAAAAGCTTTAAAATAATAATTCACTTTAATTAATAAATCAAGCCTCCACTCTCCTACTAAAACCTAAATCGTATTTGCTTTACCTACTTGATGTTGTTAAAAAAATAAATTATATTAGAGCACGATAGACTTACTGATTTAAATCATTAAAACAATATCATCTTAAAGTTAATAGCAAACTAAAAACAGTATTAGATCTAAATATGGCACTTAGAGACTTAAAAAAGGAATTAAACCAAATGGACAAAACTGAAATCATAAAACTGGTTTTAGAAATGTATAAAAAAATTCCTGACGCAAAAAATTACTTGAATATATTAACCACGGGGGATATTGAACAACTAATAAAAAAATATAAAAAAGAAATAGAAAAATATATTTATCCAAAGGGGAGAAATATGGATTTACGTGAGATTGAGGCTCGAAAAATAATTCGCACAGTTCGTAAAATGAATATTATAGCACTCAATATTGAATTAGAATTACATTATGTAAGTTGTTGTCTAGAAATTATTGAAGATTTTGGGTATTATGATAGGACTTATTATAATGCCCTAGCAAAGATGTTTGACAACGCGGTTAGTGGAATCTTTGAACTTGGAATGGAAGAGAAATATAACGATCAAGTACTATTTTTATCCTCAAAAGCTAGTGAATATGGACTTGACTTAAACTATTAACTAATTGCGTTTTTTTGTCAATACAAAAGGCGTTGTGTATTTGTTACATTCCTTTTATTTTCAAAAATTGTATACATACAAACAGCCTATTTATTCTTACACAAAACCGTTGTACTCTTTTCTAAATAAAAAACAACCGTAAACAAAGTACATCTCTTAAGCAGTGTTTTGAAATAAGTTCATTTTAATTAATAAAACAAGTAGCTCTGCTTTTATCATAACTGAAATGATCATCCCTTTTGCTATTTGACTTTAATAAAAAAATCGACTACCTTCGAAAATAATAGAACTGCTGATATAAATCATTAAAACGATGGCACACCACCTTTACGTTAAGCTCAATTTTTATCTTCTTCTAAAAATAAATTACTATCGGCTAACGGACTAGAAAGAAAAGATCCCTAATATTATTAAAAAAAACGTTAATCAATATAACAACATCTTTAATGAAAAAAATCACCTACATAATTTACTTTTTAATTTTAGTATCCTGCAGTACTCCAAAGAATTTAAAATTTAAACCTTCTGAAATTGAAAAAATCGAAGTGTTTTCTAAATATTTAGGAGCAAATATTAAAATAAGGGGGAATTTTAAAGAAGACTTTATAGTTGATTTAAATAAATCTAATATATTTTATACCGAAGAAAATATAAGTACACATAAAATTATTATTTACAACAAAAATAAAAAAACAGACACCTTTTTGACCGATGGGTATATATACCAAAATAAAAATTACTATAAATCAAAAGAAAATCTAATTAAAAAGTACGCTATTGAAGAACATCATTTTTTATCTGACACCATACTAGGGAAGCTAAAAACTTTTGAATTACTTCAGATTTATTTAAAAAAAGAAAAGTACGACAAACTACCTACTTTATTTGTAGAAGAAGTACAATGGTTTTTTAAAGAAATAAGAAAAAACGATAAAAAAAGATTTAAACGCTGGTGCTCATTATGGACCTTTGATAAAGCAACCTATGAAAAACACGTCGTTACAATAATAAATGGTGAAGACAGCCTTTTCGATTATGAAAATAATGGTTGGAAAATAAACCAAAAGTAGATAACAAAACAATAATTAATCCGTTTTTATAAAATTCGTCAAATCATTTTGATTTGACTTTTGAACAAAATCAAGATAAAGACAAATAAAAGTGATTAATCGAAAATCTATCATTTTAAATACCACACTGTCTACCTCTAAAACAAAATGTTTTTACACAAAAAAACAACCGTAAACAAAATACATCTCTTAAGCAGTGTTTTGAAATAAACCTTTAAAACGATAATAGTTCATTTTAATTAATAAAACAAGTAGCTCCGCTTTTATCATAACTGAAATGATCATCCCTTTTGCTATTTGACTTTAATAAAAAAATCGACTACCTTCGAAAATAATATCACTGCTGATATAAATCATTAAAACGATGTCATATCATCTTAAAGTTAGCTATAATTATGAATACGACCAAGTTCTTATTAAACCAAACTCAAACATTAATTAAATTAATTATGCCAAATTTTAAAAAAATAATTTTCCCGTTCGTTCTAGTTTTTATGTCTATAATGTCTTTTTCACAAGGCTTGAACAAAGAACAAAGAACAAAACTTAAGAAAAAAGGTTACAGTATTGAAAAATTCCAAAATGGATATGCCGTAATTTATAATCGAGAAAGAAAAAGGGGTATCATAGATAGAAATGGGAAAATCATACTAAAGACAAAATATACATACCTTTCAAATGTTTCAGATAAAGGCAATATGATTACGGGAGACTTTATTTATGGAGGAAATGATGGAGGCGGAGCACCCAAAATAGGATTAAAAAACATCAAAATAATTACTTTAAAAGGAGACGTTATAAAAGAAGCTGAATTCGCGAATATGAAGATTCAATTTCTTAAATACAATCAAAATTACAGCGTTGCGTCATACTTCAAATTATGGAATAGCGACCGAATAGGTGGTCTAATAGATTGCAACGGGGACTATATTATAAAGCCTATATATGATTATATATCTTTTTTTAATAATGATGGGAAAATTATTACATTTTTGAAAAACGAAATGTATATATTTAATAACAAAGGAATACAATTAAACAAAACACCTTTAAAATATAAAATTGAACTTCATAGTCAATCTACCACTAGGTTTCCTTTGCTTAAAAACGGGAACACTTCAAGTCTACAGGTTATTGATGAAAATGTAATTTGCAGTAAAGATGGTATTAATTATGGTGTTTTTAACCTTAAAGATGACAAAGCATTAGTACCTTTTCAGTACGAGAAAATTGCCACAAAATTACTTATAAAAGACAAGGATACATTAGGATATAAGGTATATAAAAATAAGCTGTCGGCACTCGTTGATTATAAAACAAACAATGAAGTTTCTCCTTTTATATTTGAAGAAATTACAGATCTAATTCAATTTAAAAATAAACTTTTTTTAGAAGGACATACGTTAAAAAACAAAGAAGAAATATGGACTAATTATTTGAACTTGGAAACTAAGGAGTTAATTTTTCCAAGTGAATTAGAATTATACAACGCCACTCCAATAAATTCAGATTTCTGGATAGTCAAGACTTTTGGAGCATTACCTAGTGGCGTTTCATCACAGGCATACAGCGTTTATAACGTGAAAGAAACTCAATATATTGAACCACCAGAATTAGGGAAATATTCGTCAATTGATAGATTAAGTAGTAATTTATTATTATTTAATAAAAAAAATAGTGAATCCTGGATATACGATTTAAACAAGAAGGAAACTGTCAAGTCATTTTCGCAAAAACCTCGTTTTAGTAAATTTAAATTAAGCAAAGATGGTGTTGTAAAAAACTTTATCGTGATTACAGCTGACAGGAAAAACACATTATATGATGAAGAGTTTAATGTCATTTTTAAAGATTTATATTATTCATCTTCCTATATAGAAAAGGACCGTTACATAATAAAAGAAAGGATAGATAAGAAATATGTGAGAACTGCCTATGGAATTGACGGAAAGGTAATTGGAGAAAAATATAAGTATAAGTAACTATAGCTAATCGAGTAGACGGCTCCGACTAAAATAGCCGGAGTGCGCCTCTCACACCACCGCACGTACGGGTCTCGTATACGGCGGTTCACCAAATTGAAGTTTGCGTATTATTAATATAATCTAACAAAGGTTTATACCCTTTTCGTTTAAGCCTAGAAGTTGTGATAGTAGTCTTTAAAATAGGACTTTGAGCTACTGCCCAACCTCCCATTCTGGTTCTACTCCAAGCATAAGCTTGTCCTACCTCTACACCTAATTGAATCAAGTTTTTACGCTTGCGTTCTAGTTTCTTCCAATCATGCCAAATACAATAGCGTAATCGATTTCTTAACCATTCATCTAGCTTTTTACTTTTTGCATAGATGTTCGTTAGACGATAATTAGTCATCCAGCCTCGGCAGACTTGATTAAGCCGAGCAAGACGTTCTAACAACGACATCGGTTTGGTTTTCTTGGTGATACTTTTTAGATTACGTTTAAACTTTGCCCAACTGTTCTTAGCTACCACTAATGCATATTGTCCTTTCACTCCCTTTTTATAAATGGGCACAAAACCATGTCCGAGTAACTCAAAATTTACAGGTCTACGCAGGCCACTTTTGGCTTTATTTATAGGCAATTTAAGTCTGTCTCTTAAAAAGACAAACAGTTTGTTTCCTATTTGTTTCGCCTCGCTTTTACTTTTAGCGTAAACGCTAAAATCATCAGCATAGCGCACATAACGCAAGCCCATACTTTTCATTTCTTTGTCCAAAACATCTAACATAATATTAGATAATAACGGACTGATTGGACTGCCTTACGGGATTCCTTTTCTGCGCTTTTTGAGTCTTCCATTTATTAAAATGGGAACTCTTAGCCATTTTCGGATTAACCGTAAGGTGGTTGGACATTTTACCTTGTGGTAAATAAGTTGCAGTAAAATACAATGGTCGACTTGATCAAAGAATCCTTCTAAATCAATATCTACAATATCTTGGTAACCTGAATTGATATACGTTTGAGCTTGTAGTACTGCTTTTTGGATGTTCTTTTGTGGACGGAAACCGTAACTAACGGGTTCAAAATCATATTCGAAATAAACCATTAATTGTTGACTTACCGCCTGTTGTAGCCATCTATCTACTACCGTGGGTATTCCTAAAAGTCTAATTTTACCTTGTCCTTTTGGAATAGTTACCCCTAATATTGGTTTTGGAGTATAGCGGTTTTCTCGAATGGTGGATAGTACTATTGAACGGTTTTCTAATATATATTTAGAAAGCTTCGTTGTTTTCATACCATCTATACCGCTCGCGCCCTTATTGCGCTCCACTTGTCGTGTTGCTTTATAAAGGTTTGTTGCTGCTAATACATTTTCAATCATAGGGTTAATAATACGTGTACTCCTGTTGCTCTAAAACTAGGCTAGCTAAGCATCCTAGTCGAATTACAACGTAATTTAATGTTCTGTCCTTCCTTACTTGTGAGACCTATGGGGTTTTCCCAACTCGTGTCCTATAAGTACTATGACTTCTGCTGACTTCTCCAAATAGTCAACTCGTAACTTTGGAGACCTCCCCAGGTAATGGCATCTTCTTTCACTCAATCACTGCCGTATCTACATAATTATCCTTTTAGTACTATTTGGGCGTTACAAAGGTGTGCTTGCTTACCCGAATAATTATGCCTCTGTATACGATTTCTGTTTAGTTTATGCTGAGCGCAGCCGAAGTATCAGTACCGAGTTTTGTAGTCTCGCTTCCTTCAGATAAAACCTCACGGTTTTCACCCTTGCGACTTACTAATGCTTCAGAACGTTACTCCTGCGCATAAGGGACTTGCACCCTCTAGATTAATTATTTACCTTTAGGTAAATTAAAAGATGCCCATGCTGGGCACACACAACGGCTATAATTCATTGCGGCGGAATTTTTCTCCGAAAATTCCTACCTTTCAACCATCGCTTGGTTCTCGCGGAATGGTCCTCGCGGACAATTCCACAACGAAACCATAGCCAAACCGTTATATTATTTTAGAAAACAAAAAATACATTATTCCTATTGCGTGTCTGTTATATAAAAATAATCCAATCAATTAAGCTTCTACCCATTTATCAAGATATAAATTCTAGCCTCTATTGCTCCTTGACTTTAATATAAAAATCAACTATCTTCGAAAACACTATAATTGTTGATCTAAATTATTAAAACGAGGTCATAACCTCTTAAAGTTGTGCGTCCTCAAAAAAACAAATGTAACTTCATATGAAAACTCTAAATATAACTAGTCTCCTTAAAAAATCATTCCTAGTAACCCTTAGTTTAATATGTAATGTGCTATTATTTGGTCAATCCGTAAATTATAGTCCCGCTACGGATATTATTGCAAATCCAGAGAGAGGTTTACAAAAATATTCTATAACATCTAGTGATTATGCCACAACTACAAACTACAATAATCTTTCTGTTCAAACTTTAAACAGTTGGAAAACAAGCCCTGATAAAGTAACCGTTGTATACCGTTACTTTCTTTTAGATGACTTCTTAAACTCAGATATCAATGCCACTTTTTTAGAAAATATTCAAACTGATTTTAATAACGTCAGAATAGCGGGCTTAAAAATTATTGTAAGATTTTCATATTCTAATGCTCAAGGAACAGCTGCTCAGCAACCAATAAAATCTCAAATATTAACACATATTTCTCAACTTTCAACAGTATTAAACACTAATAAAGATGTGATTTTTTCATTACAAGCTGGTTTTATTGGTACTTGGGGCGAATGGTATTATACAAACTCTACAGAATTTGGTACAGATGGCACAATCTCGGAATCGCAATGGGCTAATCGTAAAGAAATAATTGATGCCATGTTAACAGCAACACCTATAGAAATCCCAATTCAAGTTAGGTATGCAGGTATTAAAACTAGAATGTATGGTAATACACAATTAAACGAGCAAACTGCTTATCAAAATACAGCAAACGCCAGAATTGGCTTTTATAATGATGCCTTCCTGAACAACTATGGAGACCAAGGAACTTACTCGGGCGTATCGGAATGTGAAAACCCAGTTGGCTCAAGCGATTATAACTATATTTCTAACGAAACCAAGTATTTACCAATGACAGGAGAAACCAACGGGCTTAACAGCTGTGCTGGTATTGATAGAACTGGTGGCGCTAATGCAGTATATGAGTTAAACTTAACTAATTGGACAACCATTAATAGAGATTACTATACCCCCTTTTGGAATCAAGTAGTCAGTTCTGCTCATTATAACCAAATTGTAAAAAATATTGGCTACAGATTTGTTTTAAACTCATCATCAATAACATCAAACAATAGTGATTTTGAATTAACTTTAGACTTATCAAATGTGGGGTACGCAAGACCTTTTAAAGAGAGAAAACTATATTTAGTTTTGAAGAATACTGTCACAGATGAAATTACAACAGCATTAATCAATACTGATATTAGAACTTGGGAATCTGCGGTTTCAATCACGCAAAATTTCAATTTAGGCCTAACAGGAACATTTCAATTATACCTTTGGATGCCAGATAGCGAAACTGCTCTAGAATCAAATCCTGATTATAGTATTCAATTTGCAAATGCAAACACTTGGGAACCACTAACAGGATATAATAATTTACAACAAACAATATCTTTAAGCAGTACACTTAATGTTGATACTTTTTTGCCTAATACCAATTTTTCAATTTATCCAAATCCAACATCCGATTTTATTACAATAAAATTAAAAAAATCAGATAGTGCCATAATTCAGATTTTTGATACTAATGGACAATTAATCAAAGAGCTTTTAGTTTCTAATAATTATAAAATAGATCTTTCAAACTTATCAAATGGACTGTATTTAATACGTTTTAAAAATAATACTTCAGCCAATATTAAATTTATAAAGCAATAATATAAAAAGCAAAACAGTGGTTATAATTAATACCGGTTTTGGACCTCTTAAATAAGTCTAACAAATCTTTTTTGATTAAACATCAAGGAAATTTAAAATAAAATTGGCCTTAAATAGAAAAGATGAAAATTACATCACTAATTAGTTTTTTTGTCCTAAGTATAAGTTTAGGACCAATAGCTATTCAAAGTCATTGGAGAAATAGTCCTCTGTTTGAAATCGAAAAAGAAAAACAAAATGATAGCTTCATACTTTCAAAAAACACAACAAAATGGAGCGATTTAATAGCAATAAAGCAGTTACAACTTGACAATAAACCAACAGACTTAATTGAAAAAGGACAAAAAACTATAACTAGGGATACGATTAAAAAAGAGGTGAACAATAGTTTTAAACTATCACTAATTTATTACCCAGGCAACCTAGATTGCAAAAATTGTGAAGCGATTATTACTGAGATAAAAGAAAATGGGATTTTCACCCATAAATATCAAAGTGTATCTGGAGGGTCTGGTATTATTCAAGGTCAGTTAAACAAATCTAACCTTCAATATTTTAGAAATTTAACTTTACAGGCCTTAGTGCATAAATATCCGAAAACAGATTTTTTAAATGGAGAAAAAGTCATCCGTAAGGATGTAGCACAATTTTATTTTTTAATTCATTCAAATAATAAAATAAAAAAAAGTGTATTTGTTGGCACCCCTCCAAATGGAGGAAAACTAATTGAATTTTTACTTAATATTGCTGAATTTGAAGACTGGGAAAGAATCTATACATACATCTTCGAAATAAAAACGGTAACCAACAAAAGCTAAACGTTACATTACTTTAGAAAACACAAAAACACCACACTCAAGTGGTATTGTTTTTATAAATATGATATTTTAAACAAGCTTCTACTCTTTTATCACAACTTAAATTCTAGCCTCTTTTGAGACTTGACTTTAATAAAAAAAGGGACTACCTTCGAAAATAATATAACTGCTGATATAAATCATTACAATGATGTTGTATCATCTTTAAAACTGTCCATTATTAAAGAATAATAATTTATGAATCAAATAATACTATGGAAGGACATGACGCTGTTTTGGGGAAGCAACCCTAAAGCAGTTTCTGAACACCATCATCCAACGATTCAATTGGTTTTAGCTACACAAAACAGTTTTAGTTCGAAAAATAAAGATGGTGATTGGGTAAAGAAAACGGGGTTATTAATTGCTCCTAACTATTTCCATGAGTGCAATGCAAAAAACGTTCACATTCTCAGCCTAGATATTGATCCAGAATCCGCTTTAGGGGAATGGATTCTTAAACATCAATTAAACGGTCAAAAAATTATTGATTTTTCACCAGAATCTAAAAAAAAATCATTTTTTGAAGACCTATCTCAAAAATTCAAAAATAAAAAATGGAATGAAATAAGAGCAATCATTGAACGTTCTTTTTTATTTCAACAGACTTATGAGTCATCACAAAAAGATGACCGAATTGAAAGTGTTTTAAATTTCATTTCACAAAATAGTAATACCCCAATTACTACAAAAAAACTTACTGAGGTTGCCTTTCTCAGTGAAAGTAGATTGCTACACTTATTTAAAGAGAAGATGGGAGTTCCCATTAGGAATTATATACTTTGGTATAAGCTAAAGATTGTTATTACCCAAATATCAGAAGGGAACTCACTCACAAAATCGGCATATGAAGCTGGCTTTTCTGATCAAGCGCATATGACTCGCACTTGCGTCAATATGATAGGCGTATCTCCCTCTACATTTTCTAAAAACAGCAAATTCATTCAAGTTTCTTACCCGTAATAATAAGACTTTTGTATTAAATAAAATACATAGTATTATGAAATATAAGAGTGTTGTTTTAACAAAAAAAGGAGGTCCAGAGGTCTTACAAATAACAGAAAACGAACTTTGTCCTCCCAATAATGGAGAAGTGCAAATTAAGGTATTAGCTTGTGGTGTGGGACGTACAGATATAGCTATGCGTTATGGTTATTATCCTTTTGCACCAAAAAAACCTTTTGTTCCAGGGTATCAGATTGTAGGTATCATAGAAGCAGTTGGAACTAAAGTAAAACAGTTTAAAATTGGTGATAGAGTTGCTTCATTAACCGTTTATGGAGGCTATTCAGAATACATTTATTTGGAACCACAACATTTGGTAAAGGTCCCTGAAAATGTAAAATCTGAAGAAGCGACATTACTTATTCTTAACTACGTGACGGCCTATCAGATGCTAAAAAGGGTTGCTAACGTTCAAAAAGGAGATAAGATTTTAATAACTGGTGCAAGTGGAGGTGTTGGTACTGCGTTACTTGATTTAGCTAAATTAGAAGATTTGAATGTTTATGCTCTAGCATCAAAACACAAACATGAAACCATTGAAAAAATGGGAGCATTTCCAATGGATTATAACTCCACGAATTGGATGAAACTAATCAAAACCAAAGAATTGAAAGGTTTAGATTTTGTGTTTGATGGGATAGCTAAATCCTACATAGATAAAGGTTTTAGTCTATTAAAAAAGGGAGGGAAATTAGTGGAGTTTGGTTATCCTAGTTTTTTAGGAATGTTATCAAGCTTATTCAAAATAATGCTTCTCAATTCTTTTCCCAATGGACGGAATGCAGAGTTTTACGGAATCTCAGGAGCTTACAAAAAAGATAAATCAACAATTCTATATGATTTGGAAGCACTACTAACACTATTAAAAGATAAAAAAATAAAGCCTATAATTAGTACCCGAATGCCAATACTTGAGGCTTCCGAAGCCAACAAATTACTGGAAAGCGGCTTGGTTTCAGGAAATATAGTATTATTAGCTTCTGAATTACTTTAAAAACAAATAACATGCACAACACTGAATAAAAAAACAGCCGTTTTAGTGCTTCGTATAAAGCTAGTCTCTTTGTATGACATTTAGTGATAAATTGAAAAAATATAACTTTGAAATCCTTTATTATTTTAATATCAAACGTTATATTATTTCCGAAAACAAAAAAAACACCACGCTTAAGTTGTTGTTGTTTTTGAATAAACCTTTAAAGCAATAATTGTTCACTTTAACTAATCATACAAGCTTCTACTCTTTTATCACAACTTAAATTCTAGCCTCTTTTGAGACTTGACTTTAATAAAAAAAGGGACTACCTTCGAAAATAATATAACTGCTGATATAAATCATTACAATGATGTTGTATTATCTTAAAGTTGTGGTTAATTTTGAAAAAAAATAATATGGGGTTTTTTAAAAATATTTTCGGAGGAACATCAGATAAGGGTTCAAATAAAAATAGTCCGATTCAAGTTATCGAAGAAACCTTAGAAATTCAATTCCCTGTAAGATTTAAAGAATTTATAACAGGTATAATTCTTCCAAACAAAGATGTAAAACTTGAACTCCTTGATGGTCAATACAAATTTTTAGACTCTTTATTCACCACAGATAAATTAAATGAATATGAAAGCGTTATATCTGTTTCGGATAAACTAAATGAATCGTATTACATTGAGGATATTGGCCTAGTAAAAATTCCTTTTGCAAAATCGACAGAAGGTGATGGGTTGAAATATCTATATTTTATTAACGAAAAAGGAAATATCTCTAATGAAAATATTTATCTACGAGATTTGGATTCTCCTAAAACTGGAAGAATTCCATTATCTAGCGAACTGCCATTTGTAATTCGACAATCTGGAGAAGTAAATGGCCAATATATTGTATCCAATCAATCCCTAAATTTTACAGAAGCTAATAAATGGGCTCAAATTCCTGAATTTATTAATATATGGAAAGACAGTTACGGATTAACCATTCAAGATGAAAACAAAGAAGATAATTGTAACATTGATTTATATTTAATTAATTACAAAATGGACAATGCTGAAGAAAACTTTTCAAAAATTGAAGTTCAAACTACTATTAATTACCAAGGAAAGAGAATTGATTCTGCAATGGCATTTGAAGTAGATAATTCTGCGCTACAATACCAATTTGCCAATAATATTAATTATAGAATATTCTATCATAAGCTTTTATGTATTCTTAGCACTCTATCTACCACTAAAAATGATTTAAAAAACAATCATGCAATTGATTTAGAGCCATATTTAAACACATTAAACTTGAAAGATTTAGCTACGCCTAAATTTATTCAGGTTGATGAACAAAGTGCATAAAAACTAACCACAACAAAACCTAAACGTAATGCGGACTTTAAGGCTAAACCTAAAGGTCTGTGTATATTTATGAAGTCGCTAAATCTTATGGATTTAGCTTTGTGCTAAGACGGAAACGAAAGGTTTCCTTACTTCCGCACTGGGCTTAGCTCAAGCGTTATATTATTTTCGAGAACAAAAAAACATCATTCCTATTTTGTGTCTTTCATATAATAATAATAATAATAATACAATCAATCAAACGTCTACCCATTTATCAAAATATAAATTGTCGGTTCTTTTGCGACTTGACTTTAATAAAAAAATCGACTACCTTCGAAAATAATATAACTCCTGGTATAAATAATTAAAACTAGGTCAGATCATCTTAAATTTTACAATTGTTGAAAACAATATCTTGGAATAAATAATATGAAAAGACCACATTATACGTCAAAAAATATTTTCAATAAATTTGTAATCTTATCTACAATAGTTTTCTGCTTATACAATTGCTCAAATAAAAATCATGAAATTATCATTGATTCAGCATTTTTGAATGACAATAGTGTGGTAATTGATCACAGTATCACTGTTGTTAATAAAGTACAAAAAGCCTTTTTTGAAAAGATTCTTTTGAAATCAGGAAATCATAGTTTATCAATTAATGGCAAAGAAACTAACTTTGAGATAACTAAAAATGGACTTTTAAATTTAAATCACCAACAATTCATTGTTTTTCCTATTAGATATGAGAATAGTGAGTCAATGAGCGTGCGTTCTTTTGATTTACCTTTAATTGTAGGGGACACAATGATAATTTACAGCTATGCTAAGAACCAAAGTCAACTTGAAAAATCACTAAAAAATACGCGTTCATCATTTCTTTATTCAAAGGACAGAATTACATTAACTTCAAATAAAGATATATTTATACCAAAGACTTGGGACTATACAATATCTACATTACCTGATAAAATAAGTAACAATCATAACTCAAAAGATGTAAAAGTAATTTTAGAAGTTTTAGATTTTTATAAACTGTTTAAAGCAGGTTATTACACTGGTTATAAAGCTGAAAAACTAGAAAATGAAAATTTAAAAGACTTAATCATCGCTTTATCTAATAAAATTCAATAATTCAATTACCAAGAGTTAAAAATTTAGTGACATTCAAAAGATTAAATTTAAAATATGGGTAAAAAAGAATAAGATAGCACATTATTATCAAGCAAAAATTAAAGAAAATAATGAAAACATTAAAAGAACAAACTGACGCTAAAATTGCAGCAGGACGACAAGCTAATCCGGACTTTATGAAAGGCGTAGATGCTATTATTAATAAAGCAAAAGCCTTTCAACAAGGAGATGATGCTATTAAAGTTGGAGAAAAAGCGCCAAGTTTTGAACTGCCTAATCCTGAAGGACAATTAATAACATTAGAAACCTTGTTAGAAAAAGGCCCTGTGGTCGTCACTTTTTATCGCGGGAGTTGGTGTCCCTACTGCAACTTACAATTAAGAGCTCTGCAAGCCAAACTAGACGATATCCATGCTTTGGGTGCTACATTAGTTGCTATCAGTCCACAAGTACCAGATGGATCATTAACAAAAAATGAAATTAATGAAATGGAATTTACTGTACTGTCAGACCAAGATGCAACAGTTGCGACACAATATGGAGTTGCATGGGAAGTCCCAGATTTTTTGATGGATCATATGCGCGTAGATCGCCATCTTGATTTAGAAAAAATCAATAATGGTAATGCTAGCATATTACCTATTCCTGCGACATTTATTGTGGCTAATGACGGTGTTGTTGCATGGCATTATGTTAATGTGGATTATAGAACACGTGCAGAACCTGATGAGATTATTGAAGCGTTGAAAAAGCTGTCATAACCTATATACATTTTGTTTAGTCTTATGACTAACACTATCTAAGAACACAACTTTTTGTACAAAGCAATGGACAAAGGCTTTAAAAAACACACCATTAAAAATGGATTTTAGTCTCACCAATCCTAAGGTTTAACAAAACCCTATTTGTTAAATAACAACTAACATTTTATTAAAAATAGACAAGTCTGTCTATTTTTAATAAAATGTTATATATTTGCCACATGAAACATTCTGAAGTAAAACATAGAATTATTGAAACGGCCTCTTTATTATTTTATAAGAATGGTTATAACTTAACAGGTATCAATGAGATTATTTCGGAAGCAGGAATTGCAAAAGCCACATTATATAATCATTTTAAATCTAAAGAAGACATTTGCTTGGCATACCTTCAATTTAAAAACATAAACTTTTTACAAGATCTTGAAGATTTTGCGAGTACAAAAACTAAAGGAAAAGCTCAAATACTAGCTATTTTCGATTTTCTAAATCAGTTTTTTATGAATAAAGATTTTAATGGTTGTTGGTGTATCAAAACGGTGGCTGAGATACCAAAAGATAACGAACGCATTAGAACAGAAATCCAGTCTCAAAAAAACGAGTTTATTCAGTTAATTACTTCGTTAATTACCAATAACCTAGCCCCTCTTAACAAAACGCAAACCGAGTCTCTAGCTAGACAGATTTATCTATTGTACGAAAGCGCTGTAGGCGAAAGCCACTTACACCAAGCCGATTGGCCTATAAAAGAATCGAAATACTTGTGTAGCTTAATATTAGCCTAAAAAAATTTGACACACAAAAGACAGACCTGTCTGTCTAATATTAAAAATAAATAAAAATAAATTAAAATGAAAGAATTTGAAAACAAAGTAGCCTTAGTTATTGGAGGAACAAGTGGTATTGGTAACGCTACAACAAATGCACTATTAGAAAGTGGCGCAATCGTACATGTTGTGGGTAGAAATACCGCTAAAATTGGTGATGCTCCAAATTTAATTAAGCATACTGTAAATATCTCTAACACTACAGAAGTAGAACGCTTAATAGAAAGCATCAATGGATTAGACAATTTAGACTACCTAGTAAATGCTTCTGGAATATTTGGACCTAAACCATTTTTAGACCATACTATGGAGGATTATAATTCTTATTTAGATTTAAATAGAGGGTTCTTTTTTATAACGCAAAGTGCTGCTAAAAAAATGAAAGCTACCCAAGGGGGCGCCATAGTTAATGTCGGATCCATGTGGGCTAAACAAGCTGTAAAAGCAACACCATCTACAGCATACTCTATGCAAAAAGCGGGTTTACATACCTTAACTAAGCATTTAGCAATGGAGCTTGCAGAAGACAATATCCGTGTTAATGCTGTTTCTCCCGCGTTAGTAAACACGCCTGTTTACCACGGTGTTTTTGGTGGTAAAGACGCTGCCGATAAAGCGCTAGTTGGTTTTAATGGTTTTCATCCTATTGGACGTTTTGGAGAAGCAACAGATGTTTCTAATAGCATCTTGTTTTTACTATCTGACAAAGCAGCTTGGGTTACTGGTGCTATTTGGGATACCGATGGTGGTGTAATGGCTGGTAGAAATTAAAAAAAAGAATAGAAAGTCATAAATTAATTTTAGTATTATTTATGGCTTTCTATTGATTATTTATTGTCATAAAAATTGAAAACATGAAAAATATAGTAATTGCATTAAGTGTCCTTGTCCTTTTTAGCTCGTGTAAAGTGAATGATACATCTAAAATGGATAGTACAACAAATTTGATCCAAAATAACAACTGGACTGTAAAATATAAAACCTTAGCCATAAATGGTGTCAATATAGCTTACAGAGAAGCTGGTAATCCAGAGAATCCTACAATAGTATTATTACATGGTTTTCCAGCGTCATCTTATCAATATAGAAAAGTATTACAGCAATTAGCAGATCAATTCCATTTAATAGCTCCAGATTATCCGGGCTTTGGAAATAGTGACTTTCCTGATGCTAAAACATACCAATACACTTTCGATAATATAGCAACAACAGTCAATGCCTTTTTAGAACAAAAGAATATTAATTCTTATGCTATAATGATTCAAGACTATGGTGCACCTATTGGTTTTAGACTCGCTACCGCTCACCCAGAAAGAATTACAGCAATAATTAATCAAAATGGAAACGCATACGAAGCAGGTTTAGGAGACGCATGGAAAGGTATTAGAGCACTCTGGAAAAATAGAACGAAACAGACTGAAGAGGCATTATTACCGGCTTTTTCTTTGGATGGTTTAAAATGGCAATACACCCATGGTGTTAGAGATATACAAACTGTAGATCCGGATAGTTATAATTTAGATTATTTAAGACTATCTAGATCAAATGCACACGCCGTGAATTTAGATTTGTTTTATGACTACCAAAATAACGTGGCATTATATCCAAAATGGCAACAGTATTTAAGGGATAATCAGCCCCCATTATTAATTGTTTGGGGTAAAAATGATGCTTTCTTTCCTGAAAGCGGTGCTGAAGCCTTTAAAAAGGACGTAAAAAATATTGATTATAACATTTACGATACCGGTCATTTTGCTTTAGAAGAAGATGGAGACGCTATCATTAAAAAAATTAGAAGTTTTATGCGAAAGCTTAGCAAATAAACACGTCTAATCTACTACATCTTAAAATTTATAAATAACAGGTCTTCCATGAAACAGCTAGTACTCATTTTATTTTTAACGGGCGCTTTATTGTCGTGTAATAAGGCAAACGACAGTACTGCTGACACTTATAAAAATCAGTTCTTTTTGCCACCCCCTACCACTTATAACTATAAACAAATAGATAGTGTCAAACTATTTTATAGAGAAGCAGGTGATAAAAACAACCCTACAATAGTACTGTTACATGGTTACCCTTCCTCATCACATTCTTATAGACACTTAATACCGATGTTAGCAACCCATTACCATGTAATTGCTCCTGACAATCTAGGCTCTGGCTATAGTACACATTTAGATCCTACACACACTACGTACACTTTTGATGTATTGGCTAACTATACAGAAAAGCTTATTAATGCACTACAAGTCGATCATTATGTGCTGTATATGCAAGATTTTGGGGCTCCTGTTGGCTATAGAATGATGATGAAAAACCCTAAAAGAATTACTGCATTAATCGTTCAAAACGCCAATGCATATTTAGAAGGATTAACTCCCAAAAGGCAACATTTTTTTAAAACAGCGCAAACTGATACTTCTCAGGAACAGCATGATTTCTTATACCGTTTAACAGGGGAAGATGCCATAATTAACAAACAGTATTTATTTGATTTAGATAGCACGAATCTAAACATTCAAAGTCCTGATGCATGGACACATGATTTGTCTTTCTTACACTCTAAAAAGGATAGAGAGATTCAGGTACAACTATTTCAAGATTACTACACTAATCTATTAAGTTACCAGAAATGGCAAAACATGTTAAAAGAAAATCAACCGAAGACGCTAATTGTTTGGGGTAAAAGAGATTTAAAATTTAATGCGAATGGCGCCAAAGCTTACCTCAAAGATTTACCAAATGCAGAACTCCATCTTTTGGATGCGGGTCATTTTGCAGCTGAAGAAAAAACTAGACAAATAGCGCAACATATACTACTCTTTTTAGATAAAAATAAGATTAAATAATGCATAAAAAGGCATAACTTAACTGGTGTGCTTTTTTTTAATTTGTTATCTCATTACTATTTGTTAAAAAATAATACTAAAAAGTTAAATGGTTTTGTGGTGTCTTAATAACTACTATCTTATATAAGACATGACACTAAAACTAATTTTACTATTACTAATGACACAAACATTGTATCCACAATCTACACGACCTGAAACTATTAAAGACGAAATTAAAATTGCGCTGTCTTACTACCCTGAATTAAAAGACACGCCAATCAATTTTAAATTCAAGAAGACTATAAAAAAATCGACAATGCAAGCACAACCCACTGCTGGCAGTTTTCTAAAACGAAAAGGAAAGCGATCGTATAACATTTTTATAAGTGAAACTGTAAAGATTTCTGGTGATGTCTACTATACTAAAGACATGCCCAAAGAGGTACTAATTGGTTGGATTGGTCATGAATTAGGTCACGTTATGGATTACAAAAACCGAAGCAACCTCAACCTTATGTGGTTTGGTATAAAGTATCTATTATCAGATAACCATATTGCAACTGCAGAACGCGCTGCAGATACGTACGCGGTACAATCTGGAATGGGAGACTACATCTTAAAAACTAAAGACTTTATATTAAGTCAATCTAATATAGCCCCATCCTATATTGCAAGAATTAAAAAATATTATTTGTCTCCCGAAGAAATCATGGAAATTATTAATCAAAGGGACGCTAAACTATCCAAATCCTAGTGTTTATCGACAAATGCTTCCCAATCTTTAAATTTATCTTCCCCCATCACACGTTCCATTTTAACTTGTCCTCCTTTTTTCTTATTCGCTCCACTCCACTCAGAGAATACTTCTGTATCAATAACCTCAACTTTTACGCCTTCTAAAGCTTTACCTCTAGCAACCTTATAATTTTTATTAGCGCTTTTCAAAAATTGATCTAAAGCTTTTACAATCGTAGCATTGTCTTCTTTTAAACCTTCAGAGCCTAAATACCAACTATGATAAAAGCCATCATCAAAACGTTTGGCACATAATGTATACTCAGGAATAATAGTTTTAAAAGTATCTTCTAAATGTCTAATAGCATCATCTAGTTTGTTAACAGATAATTGCGAACCAACCGTATTTAAAAAGAATTTAGTACGCCCAGTAATTTTAATTTCTGCGCTTTCAATATCAATAAACTCAATTGTATCACCAATTAAGTAACGCCAAGCACCACTTACAGTACTTATTATTACGACGTAGTCTTGATTTAATTCTACACCTTCTAAAGTAACACTTGGTGCTTCATGTTTTAAAGATCCATCAGAATAAATATATTCTGGTTTAAAAGGGACAAACTCAAAATAGATGCCACCATCTGTGACTAACTGCATAGCATCAGTTTCTGGTCTAGCTTGAAAAGCTAAAAAACCTTCGGATGCTAAATACGTATCAATAACGGTTACAGGCTTGCCTAATAACGCATTAAAGCTTTTTTTATAAGGTCCAAAAGCAACGCCTCCAGAAGTGTAAACTTGCAGGTTTGGCCAAACATCATGAATAGTCTTTACCTGATGGTAATCAATAACTGCTTTTAACATGAGTTCCATCCATGATGGAATTCCGCTTAAAGCGCCAATATCCCATTGTTTTGCTCGCTTCGCAATAGTAGCAACACGCTTATCCCAGTCATCAATTTTCGCGATGTCTTCTCCTGGTTTATAAAACCCTTTAAACCAAGATGGAATATTACTAGCTGTTATTCCGCTAATTTCCCCCTCTAAGTGATCGTCTTTCTCTATTAAATCCGTAGAGCTTCCTAACATCATAGCTTCTTTACTAAAAAACTCGGCAGGTAAATCAAAATTACTAAGTGCTGTGACTTGATCTATTCCGGCCTGCTTTATAGCATCTAACATCGCGTCTGTGACCGGTATGCGTTTACTGGTTTTTCCTGTTGTCCCAGAACTTAAAGCAAAATACGATGGACTTCCAGGCCACGTTACATTTTCAATCCCATCATGTAATTGAGACCACCACTGGTCGTTAATTTGATTATAATCAAAATAAGGAACAGCCTTAGTATAAGCAATTTGAGGGTTTTCGGAATTTATAATAGCTTCAAAATTATACCGCTTACCAAATAAGGTATCTTTAGCTGTTTCTAATAACCTATGCAGTACCTTTTCTTGCGCTTCTATAGGATTGACCTCTGGTGTCAACGCGCCTTTCAAATTAATAGCCCCTTTTATAATATTTCCGATAATTTCCATGCTAAATTCTGATGCTTCTATTAGTATAATTTAGAGTTATCCCTCTAATGGTATGTTAGCTTGAAAATAGAAAAAATTATGCTGTAAATAGAATGCTTTATAGTAAAATTAACACTTAAGCTTCTGCATCAAAAATGTTTGTTTTAAATGAAATATAAAAACAACAGGTTCTAACATTCAACATATCAATAGTTTAAAATTAATTATTTTAATGCTTAAAAAACAGGAATGAAGACATTACTCTTGTTATGAATTAGCAACATGTGGTGGGCTTAAAATTAAAATTATGATAATAAATCTATTACTGTTAAACACTCCCCGCAGTAGTCAAGACTAAAGAAAAGAGATAAATACAAATAACTATTGGAATAAGACTAACTAAAAACCACATTAGCCCCGTTTTCTTGATTAAATTAACAATCGGTAATGCTAAATAGTAAAATAAGATACATAGTGCGACTTTATCGTTTATATGAAGATTAATAGGACATACAAATTGAAGACTAATTAGAATAAAAAATAACGACAGTGATACTATGTTTAGTTTTTTCATGACGTCAAATGTATTAAATTGTAATTTGCAGTAAAATTAAACCAATCAAATATTAAGAGAACAAGATGTGTAAATACTTATTAACCCTCTTGCTTTTAATTAGTATTTTACCTTGTATAGACCATAAAAAAATCAATACTCGAGCAAAAAGCGATGAAAGATTCCTTACGATTAAATGACATAGAAACGTTTAAAGAAAAGTTAATCCCAAGTCAACTAAGTAACACTGACTTTTACCTCTCAATTCCTGAAGATTAAATTTATGATATACGAGGCTTTAGCAAAAACAGAAAATAATGCAAGCAATTAAAACACTATTACTGATCACCTCACTATTTACATTGACAACCTATGGTCAAGACACCTATATAGTAACAGCTAAAAAGGGTTTAAACATAAGAGTCTCACCTGACTCTAATGCTAAAAAACTAGGTGTGCTCCCTTTTAAATATGAACTAAAACTAGACATTAACAATAGTAATACAGATATAGTAGAAACTATTAAAGATGGAGAAAACACTATTTCTGGCGAGTGGATTAAAGTCGAGCTAAAACAACTCCCCAACATACATGCTAACCATCGGTATGGTTATATTTTTGATGCCTATATTAAATGGAAAAATCCTTATAAGGACATAGGACATATTGATACATTTGAAAAACTACCAAGTTTAAAATTCACAGCAATAACTGAAGTTGAATTTTACAAAACAGATAGTATTCCCCCTTCTCAATTAACCAAAATAGAAAAAGATGACTCCCACTTCTTTATTAAAACAAAAAAAGAAACACACCAATTTAAATTTTATAAGGATTATGGTAAAAATGGTGGTTGGAGTGGCTCTGAATTTATAGGCTACTATCCTGCATTTAAGTTTTATGCTATTACAAATAGTTTTACTTCGGGAGGATTGGGCTTTGGCCAATTTATTTTAATTGATAGTATTACAAATTACCAATACAACTTGATATCTATTGGTGATGGCGAAGTACAACAACCTATCCCCTCTCCCAACAATGACTATTTGATATATTACTACAACCTTATGTATAGCGAAAGTGAATCCTTTATAAGCTTAATAAAAGTAAATGCGTCAGCAAAATCAGAGGTCAATAATTATTTATCTGAATATAAAAGCTACCACTCTCAAGATTGGAAAGTAGAAGCTATCAGATGGAGCAACATGGATACCTGTATTATTAAAGCAAGTGAAAAAGTGTATCAAAATAAAACATGGATTAAAACCTACAAATATTTTAAAACTGACATAAAACAATAATAACAAGTAACCGTACATTCTTTTTTTTAAAAAACTTAATTATCAATACATTAAGTTTGAATTCACAAAACAAACCTATTAACTTTGGATTCCAGTATTATTTTTTAAACCAAACTAAAATTAGTACATCTAAATCATGAATAAAGTACTAAATCTTTTAATATTACTATTACTATCTCAACACATCTATGCGCAAACATGTGAAGAGACATCTCCCTATAAGGAAGGTATGACTTTAGAGTATACTAATTATAATAAAAAAGGTAAAGAACGATCTGTTGAAAGGCACACTATACAATCTGTAGCAAATGAGGATGGCAATCTAACGATTCATATTAAATCGATAGAAAACCAAGATGCTAAAGAATACATTTTAAAATGTATTAATGGTGATTTTTATGTCGACATGTCAAATTACACTTCTCTGCAAAATAAAGATAACACGAATGCTTTTAAAGTTAAAGGCACTGGTGAATTCTTAGAGTTTCCAGATAATATGGAGGTTGGTACTGTTTTAAAAGATGGTAATATTGATTTAGCTATTGGAGACGAGACCAGTGCAGCGTCCATTGCAACCATAAGAGTACTAAACAGAAAGATATTAGCAATTGATGCTTTGACCACTACAGCAGGGACTTTTGATGGCTATAAAGTATCTTTTGATTATGTTTTCAGCATAGGGATTATCAAATTTAGAGGTTCTGGAATTGAATGGTATGTCAAAGGTATTGGCATTGTTAAAAGTGAAAACTATAGTAAAAAAGGAAAATTACGATCATCCAGAGTATTAACAAAAATCACTAATAATTAAGATTAGAATTTTAGTAATCTTTAAAAAGCATAACTTATACGAAAAACAGAAGCCCGTAATTGTAAAAGGAAAGAAAAGTGCGTTTTTGCTACTTCTAAATTTGCTGTAAAAAATTCTCGTACATAAGACCACAACTATTTTTATAAAATCACGTTGTATTTAATATTGCGGGTTGAACAAAACAGAAAGAAAATGAAGAAAATGATATTATTAATACTATTGAGTTTTGTGTCAAACACAATCAATGCTCAAAATACAGAAATTACTACCATATCATTTGGAAATGAAGGAGGTAAAAGATCTGCAACTGACCACTATTACATAACAAAAGATTCTATTATAAAATTTAGAAAAAATACCGATAAAAAAAAAGGAATTGAAAAAACATCAAAAATAAATTCTATTGAAAATTGGAATAATTTACTAAATAATATTACTATTAACTCTTTTAAAAAAATTAAAAGTGGAAAAGACCGAAGTACCTATTGTGGAAGTAATACTTATATAGAATTAAGACTCAATAACGGAGAAATCATAGAGATTATGAATGCTGATACTAACAAAATGTGGAATAAAATAAAAAATCAATTAGATAAGTTGAAAACTGACTTTGAATAATGTTACTTGAAGCAGTATTTTTTCAGATAAAAAAAAGAAATACTGAAATGCAACAATGCCCATAATAGTTTCCAAACAAAAAAGCACAACCAATAATTAAAAACCAATAACTCCCGAAATGAAAAACATAATTAAATTACTTATATTTAGTTTGTTATTTATTACTTCATGTAATAAAGACGATGACAAACTTGATAATTCATAATGAAATTGATGCAAATATAGGAGAGCATGGGCTTTTATTTTACGCAGATCCTATTAATAGTAATTTTACTGATAACACTATTACAGTCTATCCTTCTCAAACACCTTTAAATGTTGATTGTCTAAGAACAGATGACAATATAACTTTGTCAAATTAAGTAATTATAGAAAATAATTCATGTATTGAATTATAAAAGTAGTATCTAAATCATAAGTGCATAAAACTTATCAATCAGCGCCTTTTTAATACATATAGCACCTTTCAATAAAATCTATTAACTTGGTTAAATTGATGTAAACCCTTAAGTAGTATAAGATAAAATAATCAGTTATTTAACTTCCTACAACACTTAAAATAAGAAACAACACGCAGTATTGTATTAATGAAACCAACCCTAAAAAAATTATTAATCTTAGTTAGCCTTATATTTATTATACACGAGATTGTAATCATAACCGATGGATTAATTGATGATAATAATACAAAAACTAATATTGCGGTGATATTGGGATCTAAAGTTAATTTAGACGGTAGTTTATCTAAAAAACTTAAAGCTCGGTTAGACCGAGGCTATCAATTATATTCAGACGCCCAAGTAAGAAAACTTTATGTTAGTGGTGGCCTAGGTAAAGAAGGCTTTTATGAAGGTACCGTAATGGCAGATTACTTAGTCTCTAAAGGAGTTCCAGAAAAATTAATTACAATCGATAATAATGGTATAAATACGAGACATACTGCTCTTAATTTTGTGAGAGATTACCCTTCAGAAACTTCTGTTATCATTGTAAGCCAATACTTTCATGTTACTCGTTGTAAACTAGCCTTTAAACAAGTTGGAATTGCTAATGTTAAAGGGGTACATTGTGACTATTTTGAATTGAGAGACTTATACGCTGTCGTACGAGAGTTTTTTGGCTTCTATAAATACTTGATTTATTATTAATTTTAAGTGACCAACCTACGGTGATGACCGCAAAACTGTAGTTTAAAATATAACTTGAATAGTCATACGCTTCATTTACTATTCACATATAACAGCATAAAAAAAGCACAACCAAATGGTTGTGCTTTTTTATATAATATAAACGGTAAGCTTATCTAGAATAGTTTGGTGCTTCTTTAGTAATAGTGACATCGTGTGGATGACTCTCATTAATACCTGAAGCGGTAATTTTAACAAAGCGTCCTGTATCTTGTAAAGTAGCAACGTCTTTTGCACCACAATACCCCATACCTGCTCTTAAACCTCCTATAAACTGGTGTAAACTTTCGTATAGCTCTCCTTTGTAAGGGACACGTCCAACAATACCTTCTGGTACAAGTTTTTTAATATCATCTTCTACATCTTGGAAATAACGGTCTTTACTACCTTGCTTCATAGCTTCAACAGATCCCATACCTCTATACGATTTAAACTTACGTCCTTCATATATAATAGTTTCACCAGGACTTTCTTTTGTTCCTGCTAATAGTGAGCCTAACATCACCGTATCTGCCCCTGCTGCTAATGCTTTAGGAATATCTCCTGTATATCTAATCCCTCCATCTGCAATTACAGGTACACCACTTCCTTTTATTGCAGCTGCTACTTCTAACACGGCACTAAATTGAGGAAAACCAACACCTGCAACAACTCGAGTAGTACAAATAGACCCTGGTCCAATACCAACTTTTACGGCGTCTGCTCCTGCTTCAACTAAATATTTAGCTGCTGCTCCTGTTGCAATGTTACCTACAATAACTTCTAATTTTGGAAATTTTTTCTTGATTTCTTTTAACACATTTACCACACCTTTTGTATGGCCATGAGCTGTATCAATAACTATAGCATCTACTCCAGCATTTACTAATGCTTCAGCACGCGCTACTGCATCTCCAGTAACTCCTATGGCTGCTGCAACACGTAAACGACCAAAAGTATCTTTGTTTGCTATGGGCTTCTGTGTGACTTTAGTAATATCTCTAAAGGTGATTAAACCCTCTAACTTGTTACCTTCAACAATTAAAAGCTTTTCAATTTTATGTTGTTGTAATATTTTTTCGGCATCTTTTAAAGACGTTCCCACTGGTGCTGTTACTAGATTTTCGCTAGTCATAACCTCAACAATTGGCCTACTTTTTTCATGTTCAAAACGTAAATCACGATTGGTTACAATCCCTTTAAGCATGCCGTCCGCATCTACAATTGGAATACCGCCAATACCATGCTCACGCATCGCATTATTAGCATCCGCTACAACTGCTGTCATTGGTAACGTTACAGGATCTATGATCATACCACTTTCCGCACGTTTTACTTTACGTACTTTAATCGCTTGTTGCTCAATAGTCATGTTTTTATGTAACACACCAATACCACCTTCTCTAGCCATGGCAATAGCCATTTGACTTTCTGTAACAGTATCCATAGCTGCAGAAACTATTGGTACGTTAATGGTAATGTTGCGAGTAAATTTTGATTGAATGTTGACTTCGCGAGGAAGAACATCTGAGAAAGCAGGAACTAAAAGGACGTCATCATAAGTTAATCCTTCGCCTACTATTTTATTTTCGTGTGCTGTCATTGCAATTGGAATTAATTGCGAGTAAAGATATATATAATTATGCTATTAATAACGTTTTTTATGATATAGAATCCAAAATAGTTACAATTAAAACAACTGATTTGAAACCCAATAAACACAATCCTAAATTATTTATTAAGATTTATTCTAAATAACTTGTTTTGTATTGAATCTAAAAATATATTTGCGCTATTATTTTTATTAAGTCTAAATAACAACAAATGAAAACCAATTTTTTTAAAACCACATTAGTACTTGGATTATCTTTATCTATATTTTCATGTAATAATGATGATGATACAATTACAGAAGACGTAAATGCAGTTAGTAAATCTGATGTGACTGCAACTTATGGTAACTTAGTTTATCAAACCTATTTAGATAGCTACAACAGTGCTTTAGATATGCAATCAGCTATTGAAGATTTTATAGCTACTCCTTCTGAAGACAGTTTTACTGCTGCTAAGCAAGCCTGGTTAGATGCAAGAGAATTTTACGGATTAACAGAAGCCTTTAGAGAAGCTGATGGACCTGTTGATACAGATACTGAAACTTGGTCTTTAGGGACTGAGGGACAAATGAATGCTTGGCCCATAGACGAAAGTTATATCGACTATGTTGCTGCTGGGACAGAGGAATATGCTAACGATTACGACAGTATTATAGGTGACGACACTATTACCATTGATCAAGCTACTCTTGCAAATTACAATGAAGGTTTTAACGTGGAGCAAGTAAAGTCTATAAGTACTGGATGGCACGCTATTGAGTTTTTACTTTGGGGACAAGACAACACAATGCCAGTGGACGACTTACCAGGAACAAGAGCATTTACCGATTATACAACTGCTGATCATGCAGACAGACGCGCTTTATATTTACAAACAGCAACCGATTTACTAGTTAGCGATTTAAATGCTTTAACAACAACTTGGGCTACTGGAGGAACATACAGAGCTGTTTTTGAAAGCTTAGATCAAGATGTTGCACTTAAACAATTAATAAATGGAGCTTTTTTTATTGCTGGTGACGAGTTAAGCTCTGAACGTATGATTGTTCCTGTAGATTCTACCGGTGGTATTGGTGGATTAGGTCAAGAAGACGAACATTCTTGTTTTAGTGACAACACACATCGTGATATTTATGCTAATGCAAAAGGAGTTTACAATGTGATTTTTGGTGAATATAGTACTGTTAGTGGTGCTTCTTTTTATGATTTAGTAAAACAAGCTAATCCTACTCAAGCAGCGATTTTAAAAGCTGCTGCTGAAAATGCAATGGAAAAAGTAAATGCTATTGCTAATAACGCTCAACCATTTGATTATTTAATAACCTTAGAAAGCCCAACAGATTCTAATTTTGGTGTAGTTATGCAAAGCGTTGTGGCTCTTCAAGACTGGGCAGACGAAATCAGCGCATCTGCAACAGCTATAGGAATTAACCTATAATTGATTAAAAAATACAATGATTTAAAAATCTCGAATTAAGTTTCGAGATTTTTTTCTGTTTTAAATATGTACATAATGAAATACCAATTATTAACACTTAGTCTAATTATTTTGACAGTAATAAGCTGCAAAAATGATGATAATTATATCGATATTCAAACCCCTTTAGATGGGTATATTGATGGAGAAGAATTATTAACTGGTGCACTAGGTGTTAACTCTACTAGCGGAAATGCTTTTGGATTTGAAATAGATGGATTATCCTTTCAAGAACAAGCTAAATTTGGAACTGGACACTCTTTATTTAATCAAACATGGGTTTCTTCTCCGGCGTCTACAACAGCTAGAGATGGATTAGGTCCAACGTTTAACGCTCGTGCGTGTGCAAACTGCCATTTTAAAGATGGTCGCGGGCAACCTTTAGTAAATGGGCAAAACTCTAGTGGTTTTTTAATGCGTGTTAGTTTAAATGGACAAGATGCAAATGGAGATGCTATTCCTGTCCCTGGTTATGGTTTACAACTACAAGACCTAGCTAATAATGGTATACAATATGAAACCAAAGTTATTGTTAACTATCAAACTATAGAAGGGACTTATCCTGACGGAACAAGCTATCAATTACAAAACCCTATTTATACGTTTGAAAACGAACAATTTGGAAGTTTGGATGGGGTCAACACCTCGCCTAGAATTGGTCAACAAACGATTGGTTTAGGTTTAATATCTGCTTTACCAGATATTGAAATCACTAAATTTGAAGATAGTAATGATAGTGATAATGATGGTATTTCTGGTCGTGCTAATTTTGTATATAACTACGAAACTAACACCACTGAAGTCGGTAAATACGGCTGGAAAGCCAATGCACCAACATTAAAACAACAAATTGCTGGTGCTTTTCATGGTGATATGGGGTTAACAACGTCAATTTTTTCTGAACAAAACTGTCCATCGCCTCAACAAGATTGCTTTGATGCGCCTAATGGAGGTACTCCAGAAGTTACGGACGACCAATTAGATAAAGTGATCTTTTACCAAGCACATCTAGCCGTTCCAAATCGTCGTAATTATTTAGATGAAGATGTACAACAAGGGCGTCTTATTTTTAACGAGTTAAATTGTATTGGTTGTCATGCCATAAACCAAACAACAGGTACTGAAGCAGAAAGCGAATTTCTAAAAAATGTCACTATAAAACCTTATTCTGATTTTTTATTACATGATATGGGAGACGACTTAGCTGATAATCGAGACGATTTTAATGCCAACGGAAACGAATGGAGAACACAACCGCTTTGGGGAATTGGTCTAATTGAAACCGTCAATAACCACACCAACCTATTGCATGATGGTCGCGCTAGAAATATAGAAGAAGCTATTTTATGGCATGGTGGAGAAGCTGAAACTATTAAACAGAACTTCAAAAATTTATCTGCTGAAAAACGTCAACAGTTAATTGATTTTGTAAACTCATTATAATTATGAAAAACATATATAAAGCCTTATTACTAATTTGTCTATTTGCATTAAGTTGTAATAGTGATGATGATCAACAAGAAGATGTAGCATTTAATGTTATGGGACTTTTAGAAGATGTTACAAATTATCAAATACTACCGAGTGTCGCTAATTTTGAAACTGAGAGCAATACATTAAATACAACTATTGTAACGTATTTAAACACTTTAACAGAAGCCAATCTTAATCTTACAAAGGACCAATTGAAAATTACAGCTAAAGCGTACGCCAATATATATGCTTTTAATATTGGTACTATTAGGGATCAATTTATGCATTTAGCATTATACAATTGGCCAACACTACCTAGTGCTTTAGAAAATGTTATTAATGACAACGATGCCATTACTGAAGAATTATTAGCGACTAAAAGTCCACAAATTAAAACATTATCAGCTTTAGAGTATTTGTTGTTTAACGCAGATTCTAATACTGTAAATACTCAATTTGTAGATGATGTTAAAAGACAAGACTATTTAAAATACACAGCCTTAGATTTAAAATCACAATCAGAAAGACTTCTAGGTCTTTGGAATAGTCCAGGTAATTACGCTACAACTTTTATTGATAATAACGACACGGGAATTAGAGATTCGTTTAATAGATTATATAACGGTTTATATAATTTAATAGATACAGGAAAGGTAACTAAAATTGGAAAACCTGCAGGTTTAGAAAATTCACAAATTAACAATCCAGAACTAACACAAGCTTATTTTAGTAGTTTATCATTAACTATTTTAAAAGAAAATATTAATAGTGTAAAAAACGTGTATTTTAATACTGCAGGCATTGGTATTGATGACTATGTTTATCATGTCATTAAAAACAACGACTTAAATCAAGCTGTAGAAAATAAAATTGAAGACGTACAAAACGCTATTGATGCGATCCCTGTACCTTTATTTGATGCCATAACGTCTCATCCTGATTTAGTAGCACATTTACACACTGAACTTGATGCACTAGGCATATTATTTAGTGTTGATGTCAGAAGTATTTTATCCATCATTATCACATCCACAGATAATGATGGTGATTAAAAATAAAAAAGCCCACTTTAAAAGTGGGCTTTTTTATTTACTATAATTAAAATTAAGCCTGAGCATTTTGTGGCGCCCAATGCGCGCATAGCATATTTGGTGCAGCTTTTTGTGGATTCGCACAGCTTGTAGATTCATAACGAGCACAAGTCCCACAATTAGGATCATTTTTAAGTGTAACTTTCATTTCAAAGCTATCACAAGTATAATTATCACTGACTTTAACAGCATGTACTTTACAGACTTCGTCAGTAGTTAAGTTTTCACAATTCACACAACTATTTCCTATTCTTATCGACATAATTTCCTTTTTTTTAGGTTAATATATCTCTAATATAAGAAAACAGGAAACTAAAACCGACTCAAAACCACTGATAAACAATAGTTTGTATTTAGACTGTTTTAAAATAGATTGGAAAATTAAAACTTAATCTCTAAAGTCGCATAAAAATTTCGGTTAGCCGATGGGATAATTCCTGGGCCAGGATATCCAGTAGCACGCCTTGTAAAATAGGCCGTATCTAAAAGGTTATTGACTCCTGCTTCTAGCTTAAATTGTTTGTATTTGTAAGACATAGACACATCTAATACATCATAAGCCGGTATTTCTCCAATAACACCACTTAAATTACCGTCGATTGCATTTGAAGAATCAGTAAATTGAGACGACAAATACGTGTATTGAATGTTAGATAAAAAATCTTTATATCCCAATCTAATTCCGGTTTTAAAATTATAGTTTGGTATAAACTCTACCTTATTCCCTTCTACTCCCACTTCGTCAGACCTTGTGTACTCTGAATCTACGTATGAAAAGTTGACAAAGTAATTAAAAATATAATCTTCGTTTTTAAGCAGTAGACTTTCTAAATTAAATTCTACCAAACTCTCAATACCATACATCATAGCATCTCCAACGTTTCCTCTTTCGGTTTTAATACTTGTATCGGCTAAAACACGTTGTATAAATCCTATTCTATCATTATAAAATAAGCTAAAACCACTAACGTCATAAGACACTTTATTAGAGAGTTTACCTCGTATTCCTCCATCTACAGTAAACCCACTTTCGTCATCGATATCAGGACTAATTATAAACGCTGGATTATTTATGCTGATATCCGAAAAAGTTACTGATCTGTAGTTTTGAGATAGGTTTCCGTAAACCTCAAACGTCTGACTTGATTTATAACTTGCACCTAAGCCTAGAAGCACAAATGAACGCTCTCTAGTTAAGTCATCTTCTGTATAGTCGTTTAAAATGACATTACCTGCTCCATCGGTATTGATTTGTCTGTAAAAACCATCACTTTGGGTATTAATATATTCAAATCTAAAACCAGGAGTAATAGATAATTTATCATTTAAATACACAATATTTTCTCCAAACAGAGCTAAATTTAAGTTAGGGTAAGTGTAGCTTGATTGATTAGAATAATTAGGAAACGTATCATATTGAAAATCAAAATTAGGGTCCGAACCAGCACTACCTGGACCTTGTTCTGAAGTGTTTTCTGCTTTATAAAATTTGACACCAAGCAGTCCAATCGACTTTTTATCAAACAAACTATAATTCGTTAATACTCTAGTTTCAAAACCAAAATTATCAAATTCACCTTTAATTAAATCTCTGACACCATTACTATCCGCTTGATCCACACGATTAGATCTATATCCCAACGCATTTCTTGAAGCATTTAATCCAAAAGCATTAAATGTAAAATTGGTGTTTTCAGAAAATTGATGCGACAGTTTTAAATTATACAACAACCAATCTACCTGAAACCAGTTACGTGCACGATTACTTTGGTATGGATCCTCTTCAAACATAGCATCGTTTAACCCGCCGCCTTGTTTCGCTAAATACCTTAAATAGGTTACTTCTCCTTCCAGCTTTGTATCTTCATTAAACTGATACCCTAAATGGGCATAAAAATTCTTAGATTCAAAATTTGAATTGTCTCTAAACCCATCTCCTTTTTTGTAATTAAAAAACGTATAATAGCTAAACTTACCTTTAGTACCACTGGCACTAGTAAAGTTGGTATATAAGCCATTACTTCCCACTGTGTTTCTGGTAATTAACTCTAATTCTTTTTCTGTATTTGGTGTTTTCATTTTAAAATTGACCAAACCACCAAATTGTGTCCCGTATTGTAAAGATGCAGCCCCTCTTACAATTTGTATTTCTTGTAAAGCTTCTGCTGTTGGCGTATAATAACTCTCAGGATAACCTAACACATCGGCACTAATATCATAACCATTTTGACGCGTATTAAAATTAGCGGTTCTGTTAGGGTCCAAACCACGACCACCAATATTTAACTGCAATCCTGCATCATCATTTTGATAAATATTTAATCCTGCGACTTGACTGTATAATTGTCTTGCATTATTGGCTCCTAAATTAGCCATAGATTGGTCTACTAGCACCACTTCAGTCTTTTTCCCCGCATAAATAGCAGTTTCTTCCACATCATTTAACTGTTTTAAACTAAATAATTTTGCTTTTCTAACCGTAATTTCTACTTCAGACAGTGTGGTTTCAGCTAAGGGAGATAAGGTAATCTTTATATCCTGTTGTACATTTGTATTGATTGTTTGCTCCAATACTTGATATTCGTAATTAAAAAAAGTCAACATTAAAGTCGCTTTGTCTGTTTCAAATGTAAAGACCCCATTAGCATCTGATTTGGTAAGCAAGCCTGAGGTTTTATCGTAAACGCCTACATTTTCAAGTGTAGCCCCCTGAAGATTAGTAATCGTTCCAGAAATTTGCTGCTGTGCTAACATGCTAAACGCAGATAACATCAGTAATAGTAATAGATTATAGTCCCTTAATTTCATCTGTAAATGGTAAAATCCAGTGTTTATGTTTAAACGATTCTTTTTCTTGATACAAATTTACGCTTTCATCAATAAATAATTGACTTAATCGTCCATTTAAAGCCACATAACTTTTAGCGTAGACTTGAACACCTTTATGGCCTTGATTTGTAAAATGGTCACCTAAATAATGTGCATATTCTAATATAAAATCAGGTTGAAAACTCATTTGCTTCTCCTGCAAAGGCGTTAAAAAATCTGAGTTATTAACCAAAAACGAGTTCCCCTTTTTGTCTATAATTTTAAATGTAGTATTACCCATTTTTTCCATCAACATCACTCGCCATGACAAACGGTAGCCTTCCTCTGTCCAAAACAATTCATCTGGATATAGTAAATACCTAAATGGAAGTAACAGTTGTAACACAAAAAATAATCCTACTATTGGTAGCACTAACTTACTATACCTTACAGTGTATGCTGATTTATATTGTATAGGTTTCGCTGTCGCGGAAATAAAGCCAAGCAACCTCTTGATTTTATGTATTATTTTATGATGAAATGGTGCCTCAAAAAATATTAACGCACTAACAATCATAACAAACGGAAACATGCCAATAGGGAATAAAATACGTGTAAACACATGGAAGAAAACAACGAGTATAAAGGCCGGAATACGTGTCCTTTTGTAAAGCAAGAAAAACGGAATTAACAAATCATACAACATCCCTGACCAGCTCATTGCATAATGAAACCACTCTTGCTGCATTAACGTATTACCTATTAAAGGTAAATCGTATTTAGAAGGTAACCATATTTTTAGTGGTTGCGCCCTGAGCAACCAATCACTATTTATTTTAGCCAATCCTGCATAAAAATAAACAATACCTAATAGTAATTTTATACAATCAATCGTCCAATTAGGGATCGTTCTATAGCTGATTTTTGACTGGTAACTGTCTAATGAAAAGTATTGATTAGCGGGTAAAAAAATCATTAAAAAGCTAAGTATGCTTATAAAATAGTAATGATTTAAGTATACCGTTTTATCCATCAACTCTATATAAGTAAAGCTGAGAAAAAAAGTAATTATTGCTAGTCTGTATTTATAACCAATAGCTACAAAAATGGCAGATAGACCACATATTAAGAATAATAAATACGTGTAATTACCTAAAACTTCAACCCACTCAAAACCATAGTATTTGAAATGAAATTTTGGTTGAATATATACCGTTTCAATCCATCCTTTTAACCAATAACGAAGCATGCCGTAACACATCATTATTCCAAAGCCAATCCTGAACACCGTCAAAGGAACTGCATCCGTAGTTTTATTTAGATATGTTTTTAGGCTAAAATTCATGTTACAAAAAAAGGTTGATGTATTACAATCAACCTTTGATAAATTAGTGATATTTATATTTAATCTCCATCTGCATCTACATAATCAACACTTACATTAAAAGCTTGTAACATATCCACTTTTAAAGAGACTACAACCAACTGTAAAGCATCGTAAGCCTCTGTCATTTTAGTGTTATCTGTCTCAACTTGTGTTTTCAAATCTGCATTTAAAAGTTGAATTTTTTGTCTAGCAGCATCCATTCTATCATTAATTAATGATGCTAAATCTGCTCTATCTAATTCAATTAAGTAACTATTAAAACCTTCACCTATTGGAGAGGTACTTGTTGCTTTACCGTTAAAGATATTCTGAACATTATCTAAAGCTATAAGGGCTAAATCTCTAGAGATTGTTCCGTTATAAATTGCTTCAGCTTTATTTGCTAAAGGATCTGTAGAAAACACACCTCCAGGAATACCAAATTTATTAGCACGCAAACCTTTTTCAAAATAAAAAATATAATCGTTTATAAACTTATTTACTGCACTAGACACTGTATTACTTGTACTGTTTACAAAAACAGCTCTATAATTAGTAGTCCAGTCTGATAACACAGTTTGTGTTAAACTATTCATTTCTGCAATTAAATCTGTTAAGTATGTTCTGTAATTTGCATCTGCATACTTTATCAATATATCTGCATCTGTAGAAGCTATACCATGTAACATGTAATCTACAGCTGGAAAACCTACAGCATCATTATTACCAACCGCAGACAAATCATAAGTCCCACTGGCTATATTTTCTTCAATATCTAATGTACTTGTTGGATATACATTCATTTGAAAACCGTAAAGCATAACTTCGGCTTGACCGATATTAAAGGCCTCTACTAATTGCCAGTCTTTATACGCACTAACAAAAGCAGCTCTTAAATCATCCAAACTAGCTTGATCTGGTGCTGCAGTAAAAGTATCACCAATAGTCGCTAAAGTTTCTAATCCAGATTTTAAATCTTGAAATCTTGGAATAATTACATTATCTGCTAAGTTCGTTTGCATGGCAACTCTATTGTAATTGTCAGGAGTACCATTACCGCTATTAGAATCATCAGATCCTGAACAAGCAACAATAAATAACATAACAGTAAATATGTAAACTAACTTTTTCATAATTATCAATTTTATTTTCAATTTGCAAAAATAAGAAATAGTAGCCATTTATAAAAAATGACTACTATTTTAAATGTACTTAGTTATTAACTTCCTGCTTGCGCTGTTGTAAAGTCAAACTCTGCAGATATTGTATCTGAGATTAAATCGATAGTTTCAGGAGTAATATCCCAAAAACCATTACCTACCATTAACTGACTTGTCAATGCTTCTACTTCCGTTTTTGTAAAGTAAGGCTCAGTTGTACCAGGCTTTCTTGTAAATTGTAAGCTGTAAATAAATCCATAAGCTTCTGACAATGCATGAAATGCTGATGCTTTATCTGTATCTAAATTGTTTTTACTTTGTTGTAAGTAGTATATCCCTCTAGCTGCTAAAACGATAGAGATTTTTTCTCTAATAATGGCAACTTGCTCATCACGTAAATCGTAATCTTTAGCTACAATTGCAGCACGACCTAATTTAAAAGCATTGTAAACGACTAAAGCAATACCAGAAAAATCAGCATCATCATTTACTTTAGATAAGTATTCATTTAAAAATTTATCAGCTTCTAATACGGGTACTGCAGGATTTAATTCGCTACCGTATAAGTAACCATAAGCTTCATCCCATTTATGTTCCATTGTTGTATAATTACTATCACCATCTAAAACATCAGCATCGTTATTTGCGACATTATCGGCTGCGTCTAAAACAGCTGTACTTAAATAATTATTTAAAATTTGATCTGTCATTAATGCACCAATCAAACTTTTTGCAAACGCTTGGTTATACTCTAACCCTTTTGCATTAATATAGCGTGTAGATCCACCTCCTGCTTGTTGCAATTGCCCAGCAAAACCTGCAGTAGCAATAGTTGCCCAATTTGGAAACACTTCAGTCACTTGATTTGCGATATACCCATCAAACGTCGCTTTGATACTTGCTGCATCTGTTGTATTGGCAGAGAAAAAATCTGTAGAAGCTGCTGTTTTACTTCTCACGCTTTTATCTGAAGCATTTAAATCGGCATCAGAAAAATCGTTTGCACCTTCTTCATGAGCAAACATAGCATCTAAAGTAGCTTCTGTATTAGCTGTATTTACTAAACCTGAAACAATCTCTTGTGCCATCTGAAGACGTGTTGTTTGACCACTAAAACTAACACTTGTGTTTCCGCTTCTCTCAAAAGTATAAGTATCAGGAGCTGTTACACCATTGGTCGGTGTTACATTTCCTCCATCGTCGTCACTAGAACATGAGGTTAAAGCTAAAGTGGCTAATGCTGCTAATCCGAATGCTAATTTTTTCATTTATTATATTATTTTGTTCTTATTATTATTTAGACCAATTACAAATAGACTTGTAATTTTGATGCAAAAATAAAAATGAAAACTAACGCACACAAGTTTATTTAGACTAAATTCAAATAAAAACAACAGAAACAAACTAAAACTCTGAAAAACAACTAATTAAATAGCGTTAAAATTCTTTCAATTTAATTGAAAGTAAATATAAAAGAAGAATTAATGGTAAGCTTTGAAGATTTTAGAGGCTTCATTATAAGCACTTTCAAAAGACATGGCATTTAAATTATTAACCTTTTTAGCTGTTAAATAAGACAATACTTTCTCGGTTGGCATATTACCGGTAAGATCGTCTTTAGCCATAGGACAACCACCAAAACCTTGGATGGCGCCATCAAAACGTTTACAACCTGCCAGATAAGCGGCATCTACTTTTTCAAACCATGTATCTGGTGTGGTGTGTAAATGTGCACCAAACTCGATGTCCTTATAATGCGGAATTAAATTAGAAAACAAATACTCTATATTTTCCGGATTAGAGGTCCCAACAGTATCACTTAAAGATAAGATTTTAACGCCCATTTTGCTTAAACGCTCCGTCCACTCTCCAACGATATCCACATTCCAAGGATCTCCGTAAGGATTACCAAAGCCCATCGATATATAAACAACAACTTCTTTATTAGCTGCGTCTGCTTGGTTTAAAATGTCTTGAAGTAATACTATAGATTGCGCTATCGTTTTATGTGTATTGCGCATTTGAAAATTTTCTGAGATAGAAAACGGATAGCCTAAATAGTCAATTTCGGGATGTGTACAAGCTTCTGCTGCGCCACGCGAATTTGCTACGATAGATAATAATTTACTAGTCGTTTGACTTAAATCCAATTTTGACAAGACCTCTGCTGTATCTACCATTTGCGGAATAGCTTTAGGCGATACAAAACTACCAAAGTCAATAGTATCAAACCCGACACGAAGTATAGATTGGATATATTGTATTTTTTGTGCTGTAGGTATAAACTGTTTAATGCCTTGCATGGCATCTCTTGGACATTCTATAACTTTAACCTGGTTTAACATTTGTGATTTAAATTCTTGTATAAAAGTAGGTTATTTTTCTGAAAGGAATATAAAAATCGCGATCCCAATAAAGACTACAATCTGTAACCACTTTAAAACCAACCCGATATTTTTACTTTGTTTTAAATAATCAGAAATAAAACCGGCTAAAATTGCGATTAATGCAAATACAATAAATGAAGTCGCCATAAAAATCAATCCCAAAACATAAAACTGCGTCACCGTGCTTATGGTATCACTATATAAATAAGCTGGAAAAAAAGCCAAAAAGAAAATAGAGACTTTAGGATTTAAAACATTCATGATCACCCCTTGCTTATATAAATGCCCCAAGCTTTTTTTAGGGACAGCCGCACTACCTAATGAGACTTTAGCATCGCTTTTATAGACTTTATAAGCCAAATATAATAAGTACAAAGCTCCTAAAGCTTTGATGGCAAAAAATAAAGTATCGCTTTCTTTAATTATGGCCGACACACCAAACGCTACTAACGTGGTATGTAATAAACAACCAGAAATTAAACCGCAAACCGTGGCGAGTCCATATTTACGACCGTTAGTAATACTTTGCATTAATACGTAAATATTATCTGGACCTGGAGAAAAGGACAAGGCTACAGTCGCAAATATAAAAGACAGAATAAGGTTATAATCCAAAAGAATAGCTTAAATTTATTAAGCAATAAATATATATTTAAAATATGAAAAAGTCCATCTTTCTTTTAATTTTAAGTTATACTTTAAACGTAAACGCACAAGATTCTTGTATAAATGGCGGTATAAATGCTTCAATTTATGATGTAACGTTTGAAAGTAATTGGAATGAGATTGACCACTCCGAAATACCCACTAGTGCACATTGGTCTAATTTACTTCTGGTAAACCATAATACGCCAAATCAGTTTTTGGAAATTGGACAACTTGCCACAACGGGCATTAAGGATGTTGCTGAATTAGGGGATAATACAGCCTTTTCTAATGAGGTCCAAACAGCTATAGATAATGGAGATGCGCAACAACTATACACTAATGCCTTTAGTCCAAATAACGCGACTAGCACTATTACTTTTGAAATAACAGTTTGCAACCCTTATAATTATTTGACTGTAGTTTCCATGATTGCACCAAGTCCAGATTGGTTTATTGCAGTTAATAGTTTTGATATCACAGATATCCCTTTAAACAGTATAGATAGTCCTATTGTCATAGATGTTTTTGCTTACGATGCAGGAACAGATGATGGTATAAATTACGACTCGTCTGATAGCCCAAATACACTTACAGGTATTTCTATGATTAATGGTTATCCTTTTAATGGTATTAAGATTGGAACTTTAACGATTGAATATAAGTTGACTTTACTAAGTTTAGAAGACCAAAAAATAAACAAAGAAGTTAAACTCTTCCCCAATCCATCCGACGGAAACATTTTTATATCAGGTGATACACTATCAGAAATAGATACGATAACCGTTTATGATATACTAGGAAGTGAAGTGAAATCTGTTAAATTAGATACCGTCGAAAATAATATAACATTGAATCTTTCCAATTTAAACAAAGGAATATATCTCGTTCAATTAAATACTAAAGATGGACATTCTAAAACTCAAAAGTTAATCTTGCAATAGTGCTTTATTAATCTTTTTTATTAGACTTGGTCCTTCATAAATAAACCCTGTGTAAATCTGTACCAAATCAGCACCTGCATGTAGCTTGTCTAAAGCATCTTGTGCCGAATGGATACCTCCTACTCCAATAATAGGAAAGGCCTTATTGCTTTTATCCGCTAGATACTTAATAACCTTAGTTGATTTTTCTTTAACCGGTTGTCCACTTACACCACCATTACCTATTTCGGCTAGACGTGCTTCAGAAGCTTTTAAATTAGAACGATCTACAGACGTATTACTTGCAATCACACCATCCAAATTAGTTTCGGCAATTAGCGCAATAATTTCGTCTAATTGTATGTCATTTAAATCTGGAGCTATTTTAAGCAAAATGGGCTTTTGCTTAGCAAAGGTCTTATTAGCCTTTTGCACCGTACCAATTAATTCTAACAAATAATCCTTATCATTTAACTTAGCATGACTCCCTACATTTGGGCAACTGACATTCAGCACAAAATAATCTACGTAGCGATGTAAACCGTTAAAACACTCTAGATAATCTTTGGTATAATCCTCAGGCTTAGTCTGTGTGTTTTTCCCAATATTACCACCGATAATAAGTTTGCCTTTATTTTTTTTAAGTTGAACGATAGCCTGTTCTAAACCTTCGTTATTAAACCCCATTCTGTTAATAATCCCTTGGTCGTCCTTTAATCTAAAGAGACGTTTTTTAGGGTTCCCCGCTTGACCTTTTGGAGTGACGGTACCAACTTCAATAAAACCGAAACCAAAGTTTGCTAATTCATTATACAACACCGCATTTTTATCAAAACCGGCTGCTAATCCTACGGGGTTTTTAAAGGTTAAACCGAAAAGTTTGCGTTCTAGTTTAGGGTCTTCAATAGTATATAGACGTCTATATAACGATGCCATAAAAGGAATCTTAGACGTCACTTTTACTAATGAAAACGTGAAATGATGAATATTTTCAGGATCGAAACTAAAAAAGAAAGGTCTTAAAAGGGATTTGTACATGATAATAGGTTTGCACAAAAGTAATTCTAATTAAAAAATTGAGCAATTCAAAAGCTAAAAAACTTAATAATCGTAACTTTGACGTACAGTTAAATTATTTAATTTAGCTTAACATTTCAACGGAATACAAAACGTATTAAAATCACAACAAAATGATTTCAAAAGAAGATATAATTAAAAGATTTGTAGGTTACGTCACTGTGGATACTGAGTCTGATCCAGCAAGTGACACTACACCAAGTACTGCTAAACAATGGGATTTAGCCAATGCGTTAGTAGAAGAGCTAAAAGCTATTGGTCTAGAAGAGGTCACTATAGATAAGCATGCTTATATTATGGCCACTTTACCAAGTAATGTTGCTCATGACGTACCAACTATTGGGTTTATTTCGCATTTTGATACAACGCCTGATTTTACAGGTGCTAATGTAAAACCACAAATTATTGAGAGCTACGACGGTGAAGACATTATTTTAAACAAAGAAGAAAACATTGTATTGTCTCCAGATTATTTTGAAGACTTATTACTATACAAAGGTCAAACATTAATTACAACCGACGGAACAACACTTTTAGGTGCAGATGACAAGGCTGGAATTACAGAGATTATTTCGGCAATGGAATATCTTGTGGCTAATCCACAAATCAAGCACGGAAAAATTAGAGTTGGTTTTACTCCTGATGAAGAAATTGGTCGTGGTGCACATAAATTTGATGTTGAAAAATTTGGTGCCGAATGGGCGTACACCATGGATGGTAGTCAGATTGGAGAATTAGAATATGAAAACTTTAATGCTGCAGGCGCAGTTGTAAAAGTAAAAGGAAAGATTGTACACCCTGGTTATGCTAAAGGTAAAATGGTTAACTCGATGTATATTGCTACCGAGTTTATCAACTCGTTACCACGCATGGAAACTCCAGAACACACGGAAGGTTACCAAGGTTTTTTCCACCTATACGCTATGTCAGGAGAAGTGGAAGAAACCGTTTTAGAATACATTATCAGAGATCACGATTTAGGTCATTTTGAAGCTAGAAAAGAAATGATGCAAAAGCTAACTGATGAGCTTAATGCACAATATGAAAGAGAAGTTGTGACTATTGAGATCAAGGATCAATATTTTAATATGAAAGAAAAAGTGGAACCTGTAATGCACATTGTTGATATTGCTGAAGAAGCAATGAAGCAGTTAAACATTGAACCACTTATTAAAGCCATTCGTGGTGGTACAGATGGCTCACAATTAAGCTATATGGGCTTACCATGTCCAAACATCTTTGCTGGAGGACACAATTTTCATGGCCGTTATGAGTATGTTCCTGTGGAAAGTATGATTAAAGCAACGGAAGTGATTTGTAAGATTTGTGAAATTACTGCTGAGAAAAATAAATAATTATGAAAAAACTATTGGTATTATCGGCTTTGGTCGTAAGTAGTATTGCTTGTAAAACGGAGACTAAACACCCAGAAACCACAACGACTGAAATCCCTACTAAAGTTGATGAATTAGCAACTATTACGGAGGTTGCCGAATTTACGGGACAACAAGTTACTGGTGTTACTGTTAGTGAAGCAGGACGTGTATTTGTTAATTTTCCTAGATGGAGACCGACAGTAAAACATTCGGTTACTGAAGTGGCGAATGGACACTCTATTCCTTTTCCAAATGAACATTGGAATAGCTGGACTCCGGACACACCCTTAACAGATACAACTTTTGTTGCAGTACAATCTGTAGTTGCTTCTCAAAAAGAACTGTTTGTAGTAGATACTAGAAATCCTTTTTTTAAAGGTGTGTTATCTAACCCCAGATTATTTGTTTTCGATTTAGAAAATAATACACTAAAACAAACCTATACATTACCAAACGAGGTGTTTTTTAAAGATTCGTATATTAATGATGTTCGTATCGATCGCAAAACTAACGTTGCTTATTTTACGGATTCAGGACATGCTGGTTTATTACTTCTAAATTTAGAAAGCGGAACCTTTAAACGCGTGTTAACCGATCATATCTCTACGACTGCAGAAACGGATCATTTAACTATTAATGGTAAACAATGGGTAAATACAGTACATGCTGATGGTATTGCTTTAAACCAAATAGATGACGTGTTATATTTTCATGCCTTAACAGGATACACACTATACGCTGTATCCACTGCTGTACTAATTAACGCGACAGAGGAAGAGATTGCAGCTGCGGTAGAGGTTGTTGATAAAACAGCTGCACCCGACGGAATGATTTTTGACCAATCTGGTAATCTTTACTATGCCGATTTAGAAAACAATGCCATCTTAAAAAGAGATTTAAACGGGATGACTACAACCATAGCCAAAGGTGATTCTGTACGTTGGGCGGATACCTTTAGTATTTATAATGGTGATTTATACTATACCAATTCTCGTATTAACGAGATTACGGGACCTATTCCAACAATGACCTTTCAGGTGAATAAAATAGCACTAAAAGACTAGTTGTTTTATTATTAAGAACAACAGTAATCAAATTAACTTTTTGATTACTCTATTAGAAAAAGCCAAAACGTATGTTTTGGCTTTTTCTTTATGTCTAATTGAATGCTTAACTACTACTTAAACTATAACGCGCTGACAGTCATGTTCTTTAAAATAATTTTAATAGTAATCACAAATTTAGGTTTCTCTTTTTTTTTGTAATCATTCACGACATCTATCGTCTAACAGTATCTAACGCTATACTAAATACTACGACCGATAATGACAATAAAAGAAAAACAATTAATTTACACCACTGGGATAATCGGTTTGATAGCGAGTATAATCGTAGGTTTAGGTGAGTTTTTATTACACTATAGTGCTCAATTAACTGAGAATACAGAAAACTATAACTTCTTTGCATTTGTATCTAAAAACAATCTTATTTATGGTCATTTTCTGGCAGTCTTAGGCACGCCTTTATACTTTGTAGGCTATTATCACATCTACAAAATGTTAAAAGGAAAAGAAAACAAATGGGCCTTTATCGTATTCGCTCTTGGTATTATAGCTTTTACTGTAGGCGGTTTTTGGATAACTTCTAGAGCTTTTTTAGGAACCATTGTACATTTAAAATCCGATATTAACACTGTTACCTACACACAAATCTTAGACAACTACACCTTGTTGAGCGAATCTTTAGTGCAAGTCTTAAGAGTCGTAATTTTACTGTTATCTGTCTTTTTTATTATTTCGATTCTAAAATCACAAACGTATTATAATAAATGGATGGCTATTACTAATCCTATTGTATTACTAATAGCCGTCTTTGCAATCTATTTTGTCGCACCTAGTATAGGACAATACATAGCACCTATCGCTATGAACGTAGTCCATTTTATCCTGTTTAGTTTATCTCTATACCAATTCAATAAAAATTATAAATAATTATAAGTATGAAGTTTTTAAAATATATCTTTCTTGGTCTTTTAACCATAGTACTTCTAGCAGTACTATTAGTCTCTTTTAAATTTGGAACGGATGGAAGCAACCCATACGATCACACTATTGATACTAATCTGATACCTACATTTAATGAAGTCACTTTAGATTTTGTTCAGGAGCATAATACTAAAGCATCACTTCCTGTTATAGCATCGACATTAATTGATATTAACAATGATGGTGTTGACGAATTGTTTTTTGGAGGTGGATTTGATCAACAAGATCAATTATTTGAATTTAAAGACCAGGGATTTAAATCGATTTCAGACCGTGTAAAGCTTCCTAAAAAAAACAAAGTCACCACTTTGGGAGCAGCCTCTGCCGATTTTGATAACAATGGATTTACAGATTTAATTGTATCTCGTGAAGATGGAATCACTATATATTATAATACGGAAGGCATTTTTACTCCAAAAAAAATAAAGTATGCTTTAGCTGATAATGCGACGCCTCTTGGTTTTGCATTAGGAGACATTGATAAAGATGGAGACATTGATATATTTATCTCTAATTACATTAGAAAAGAACAAATGCAAGGTCAAAATAATTTCACAAAAGGTTATGGACCACAAAGTCAGTTACTATTAAATAATGGAGACAACACTTTTACTGATACAACTGCTAACTCAGGATTGGCTTACAACCACAATACGTTTATGGGGATCTTTATTGACATAGATAATGATAGTTGGTTAGATTTAATTGTAGCACATGATACAGGAGAAGTTAAAACTTATAAAAACAATAGAAATGGGACATTTAAGAACATGCCTAATCCGACATCAAACTTATATGCCTATCCGATGGGTATTGCCGTAGGAGACTACAATAACGATGGTAAAGTAGACTTTATGTTTTCTAACACAGGATCTACAGCACCACATTTTTTAGCACGAGGGGATGTTGATGAAAGTGAATTCAATTCTGATTGGATCTTCTTTGAAAACAAAGGCAATTTCAAATTTGAAGATGCAGCAGATAAAGTGAAAGTAGCCGATTTTGAATTTTCTTGGGGAGCAGTAATGTCAGATATGAATAATGATGGTCTACAAGAGTTAATTGTTGCAGAAAACTATGTCGAATTTCCACCTCACAAACTATTCAAATTACCAGGACGATTTTTAACGCAAAAAGCAGACCATACCTTTGTTGCTACCGAGGATAAAAGTGGTGTTACAAATAAAAACTATGCTATTACTCCCTTAGTTAGTGACTTTAACCAAGACGGTTATCAAGATCTTGTATGGGTAAATATTTCAGGTCCAGCAAAAGCCTTTATCAATAAGGGAGGTACTAATAATTACTTCCAATTGACATTTGCCGAAAATGCTGAAAATATTGGTGCTAAAATAGAAGTGATAACCACCTCTGGAAAAACAATAACAGAAGACTATATTATTGGAGAAGGTTTAGTGTCTGACCAAAGTGCAACGCTCACTATTGGGTTAGGAAAAGACAGTATAAAAAGTGTCACAATAGTTTATATAGATGGAACTGTACAACATTTAGATAATGTCACAATAAATTCAAGAGTAGTCGTTCCAAAAATGATGACTCCAGAGGATGAAGCATTAGACACAACACCTATTGAATAGCATTTTAAAATATTTAATTTATATACTACTTCTGTTTGGTATATACGGTGCAGGTACCTTGAGTTATAGCCATTTGACTCAGGGTACTATTTGCCCAACCATAGTTAGCATACCGGCTTGCTATATTATATTGACGTGTTTAGTCCTTCCATTAATTATTCATATAATTAACGGAAGCAATCGGGGCTATTTTATTCTAACAGGATTAGCATGGACTATTGCAACCTATGGTTCCATTATGCAGATTTCAAATACTATTACATGTCCAAAAACGGCAGAAGGTATTCCCATGTGTTATATTTCCTTCGTTATGTTTTCTCTTTTGATTTTACTAAAAACATTAACGTTGACACAGAAATCAACTAAAAATTGAAGACAGCTGTATTGCCTAAAAATACGATTCCTATTTGATAGCAAATCTTTTCAATTTAGAAACATGTCAAAAGTAAAAGCGCCCTAAAGCTATCTTTACTTAAAAAAAAGGCCCGAAGGCAATTATAAAGCAACTGATTTCCTCAAATTATTGAGGAACAATTAGAATTATTTAATACTATTGTACTTTACAAAAAACCAATACACATCACTGTACAAACAATTAAAAATAACAGCCTACCGTATGAAAACGATACACCTACTTTCAGTCTTATTTATAATAACACTTACTAGTTGTAATGACAGTAAAAAAAATACTAGCATTAAAACTAAAAATGAGAGAACAATTTATAAAACTAATCGTGGCGAACTAGTCGTGCTTAAGATTGTTAATGATAGTGCTTATCATATTGATTTTCTATCGGCAAAGACCAAAAACAATCCTAAAACACCACAATCTACTAGTACCGATAGTATCCTAAATTACTTTACACTAATACAGTTTGAAGGAACCGTTAGTACCAATGGCAACAAACAAACCCTTAGCGAGAAAGTCATTACTAACAGTATCAAGATAAGTAACGGAAAAGAAATTAAAGCACCACTGTTTTCGGCTGCCAATATGGTCTACTTTAAAGACTCTAAAAACTTGAGTATTTATGATGAGTTACTTACTGAAAAAAAGAATCTTTCAATAGAGAAAACCTTAGAAATAGTTAAAAAACACAAAGATTGGACGGGAGAAAAAATTAATTTAGAACTTGTAGAAAAGAAAGTACAAGATTAGTTTCACGAATAACTAAGTAAGTATACCTTACTAATACGTTTAATAAATTCCACAAAACTAAAGAACAAGTATCATCACAAAAACCATCTCACATAATAACACGATAGAAGCTCAAGAATCAGACTATTTATTTGTCAAGGCGTCCCAAATACCTGAAGCTGGTAATGGATTATTCACAGCAATAGCTATTTATAAAAATGAAATAATCTCATTATTCAAAGGTGAGATTATTGATGCTATGGAAGCCGATAGAAGAATACAACTAAACCATGACAAATACTTTATTAATTTATTAGAGGGCGGTATTATGGATAGTATGCATACAGATTGTTTTGCTAAATACGCTAATGATACCAAAGGAGCTTCTAACTCCCTATTTAAAAACAATGCAAAAATCACGTTAGATGATGATCATAATGTGTGCTTGAAAGCGACTAAAAATATTAAATCTGGAGCTGAAGTATTTTGTGGTTACGGTAAGACCTATTGGAAAAAACATCTATAATTTATAGTGATTAGCGACTAATTGCATTTATTTTAAAATAAACATCTATAATTGATTTCCCATAAGGACAAAAAAAATTAAATTTGCAATTCTAAGTCAGTAACTAATCACATTTATAATTTTGCCCTTTGGAAAATAAAAAAGCAATTGCACTAGTAAACAAAATCTTGAAAGACCTAGATACTACAGGTATTAATACAGATGCATTAATTGAAGACATTAAAGCGCTAAGAGAATATACAATAGAGAGAGAAATCCCTCTTGCTGTAAAAGTATTGCGTTACACTTGTGAGCATATTGAAGAGAACAACTCTTTTTTAATTGCCATCCCAGAAGACACTCCTATTGAAGAGGCTGCTGACTTTGAAGATGACACTGAAGAAACAGAAGTTGAAGCTACAGAAATAGATCAAATTGAAAGTCTTAAATATGTGATTTCACTTATCAGAAACCTTGATAACAGCATGAACATATTAGATTTAAAATATTTCAAAAAAGCATTAACAGAAAACTAAAACAGTTTCTTTGCTTTCTATAGGTTTAATAAGTTTTAACCTGTGTAGTTCCGGTAGAACACCTACGACTCTATAACAGACTACTATATGGCGTCTTGTCCTGTAAAAATAAGGCCGTAATAAATTTAGATTACTATATAAACCATAACACAAAAGCCAAAACAAATTTGTTTTGGCTTTTTCCGTTTACAAACGTTTAGCAGGACTAAAAATAATGCTCCACTTAGATTTAAAGCATAAAAAAAAGCCTTTTCAAATGAAAAGGCTTTTTAATAAATGTGGGGAGAGTAGGATTCGAACCTACGAAGACGTAGTCAGCAGATTTACAGTCTGCCCTCGTTGGCCGCTTGAGTATCTCCCCTTTGTTGACTGCAAATATATTTAAGTTTTACCTATTTCAAAGCAAAATAATGCACTTTTTTTTAAATAATTTCAAACCTGCTGATTTCTAATTATTTATTATCAAAAAAATATTTAGAATTATAATAATCACTTCTGTTTTAATCAAACAATTATCGTTTTACGACTTATTACGCACCAAAAACAGCGCTAAAAACAACCTAAAAGCCCTCAATATAGTATGAAGATAAAAAGGAGCGCAGTATAAAACCTACTATACTCATCTTAATAATGTAAACAGCATACTAAATATATTAAAAACGTCTCTTAGCGCGTTTATCAGACCAAATAAAACACATTTACAAAAACCCTATGAGTATAACAAAAACACCTATAAAGTCCTTATTATAGCACTAGCCGGTATACTAACTACAGGTAAACGTTACTAGTCACAGAACAGATTAAAAACTAGCAAATAAAAAAGGTGACCAAATGGTCACCTTTGTTTTTTATAATTTAAACTACTGATTATTTTTTTAATGCAGCAGGTTTATTTAATGCTGAGCTCATTTCCATCGAAATGGCAGAACGGTCAAACTTTAACTTTCCAGACATAGTCTCTATAACACAACTATTATCTTTATCGTTAAGCTCGGCAACCTTTCCGTGCAACCCGCTTTTAGTGATTACTTTATCACCACGCTTTAACTCGGCAGCAAATGCTTTCTCTTTTTTCGCACGTTTCATCTGTGGTGCAATCATAAAGAAATACACAACAGCAAACATGGCTATTATAGGTAAAAAACCGCTAATTCCTTCCATTATTTAGTAACTGGTCCTAAATTAGTATTTGCCCCTTTAACTGGTGCATTAGGATCAGGAGTAATAAATGCAGAAATCTTAACAGATTCTTTTCCTGTTGCAGTATTAGCAGTAATATTAATTACTTTAGATGTTTTGTTAGCACCTTTACCGTTAAACTTAACTGTAAATTTATCAGATGCTCCTACCGCTAATGGCTCTTTAGACCAATCTTTAGGTACAGTACATCCACAAGTACTTTTAATATCTGTAATCACTAATGGTGCTTCACCTGTATTTGTGTAAGAAAACACTGTTTCTTGAGGTGTTCCTGATACAATTTGTCCAAAATCATGTTCTTTTTTATCAAAAGTGATTACTGGTAATTTTCCAGATTGAGCATCTCTTTCTGCTGCTGCAGTCACGTTACTTGGGTTAATCTTAGCTGCTGCATCTTGTTTACAAGACGTTAAGCTCATTAAGCATACGGCACTTAATAGAATCAATACTTTTTTCATAATACTTATTTTAGATTTGTTGAAATCCATTTCTAGACTTCTAATTTTATAATAATTGAACTGTAAAAATAATAATATTTTTTAACTACATCAACCCTCTTCCAACTTTATTTAATTTTCCATCAGCCTGATATTCTTTTAACAATTTGTCAAGTATACCATTTATAAAAATACTGCTTTTTGGTGTCGAATATTCTTTAGATATTTCAAGGTATTCGTTTATCGTTACTTTGGTTGGAATAGAAGGGAATTCTTTAAGCTCACAAATAGCCATTTTTAAAAGCACTAAATCTATACTTGCAATACGTTCTGTATCCCAATTCTTAGTCTTAGCTGTTATTTCTTCGCCTAATTTAGTCTGATTTAATAATGTTTTTTTGAATAGCTTTATAGCATACTCCTTGTCTTCAATATCTTTGTATAACTTAGGTGTCAAAAAACGCTCGTCAGAAGACTCCTTAATTTTACGTAGTAATTTTAAGATTGCAGTGTTAACTGTTGGTAAATCGTCTAACCAAGTTAAATTTTTATCCTCGATATAGTCGTAAAGCTTTTCGTTTGGTGCAATAATCTCTTTAAAAACATCAACAATAAAATCTCTATCTTCTTTAAAGGTAGACGTTTTAGTTTGCATGTATTCTTTATACAAATCACTAGCTATAATAGCTTTATAGATAACATCTACATACTCGTTATCTAACTGCCAATTATTAATGTTATTATTGGCGAAAGCTATTTTTAAAGCTTCATTGTTAGCAATAAGCTGTAATACTTGATTATTTATAAGTTTTTTGTTTGGATTTTTTTCTTCTTGAGTCGCTAAATGCTTTTTTTGAATGGTTTCTAACTGGCTTTTTGATCTTTTGTTAACTTCTACCATTAAAGATAGTAGCATTAGATACAAACTATACATATTATCAATACTGTATAATAAAAATTTTTGATCTTTTGAAAAATCATCACTTTCTGTACCATCAAATGCATATAATACTTGCATTACTTTAACACGGATATGTCTTCTACTTAGCATACTTACAAAGAACTTTAGATTTCAATTAGGTTGAAATACTTTTATATTATTAATTAAAAAAGGCGCAAGTTTTCACTTACGCCTTGCAAAAATAGTCTTTTAAATGATATCTATTGCTGATTTTCTTTTTTTCTAGCTTCAATTCTACCTAAAGCAATATTTAAAGCTGCTTGATGCGTTGTAATACCATTACTACCCGCATTATTTAAAATTTCTAATGTCGTATTATAAATATTTTCTGTTTTTCTCATTATCTCCTGCTTACCATAGTTTTCAAGCTCTGCGTAAACATTAATAATGCCTCCAGCATTAATTAAAAAATCTGGTGCGTAAACAATTCCTTTTTCTTGTAATAAACGACCATGCTTAATCTCATCTGCTAATTGGTTGTTTGCGGCTCCAGCGATTACCTTAGCTCTAATAGAGTTAATTGTAGTATCATTTATTGTTGCTCCTAAAGCACAAGGCGCATAGATATCTACAGCCTCTGCATATACATTGCTTCCTTTATATATAGAAGCACCATATTTTTTACTGATAGCCTCAAGACGTTCTTCATTAATATCGTCAATAATAACTTTAGCTCCATCATTAGTTAAATGCTCTACTAAAGATTCACCAACATGACCAATACCTTGTACAATAACCGTTTTATCTTCTAAAACATCTGTTCCAAATTTATAATTAGCAGCAGCTTTCATTCCCATAAAAACACCGTAAGCTGTAATTGGAGATGGATTACCTGCACCACCTTTATCTTCAGAGATTCCAGTAACGTAAGGTGTCACCTCTCTAACTAAATCCATATCAGCTGTTTCCATACCAACATCCTCTGCAGTAATGTATCGTCCACTTAAGCTATGTACAAACTCACCAAAACGCTTCATTAATTCTGGCGTTTTTTGAGTTTTTGCATCTCCTATTATAACTGCTTTACCTCCTCCTAGGTTTAAACCTGTTATAGCAGATTTAAAAGTCATCCCTCTAGACAAACGTAGTACGTCATTTAATGCTTCCCACTCGTTAGCATATTGCCACATTCTAGTACCTCCTAATGCAGGTCCTAAAACTGTGTTATGAATTCCAATTATTGCTTTTAATCCTGTATCTTTGTCGTTGCAAAAAACGACTTGTTCGTGATTATCGAAAGATAATTGTCCAAAAACAGGATCTGCTTTTGATAATTGTTTAGTGTTAATTAATTCTGAAACCATTTAGTATACGTTTAATTTAAAGTATAGACATTACATTATTTGTAAAATCAGCACACAATATTAACTTATAATTACTATAAAAACAATAATTTACATGTTAAAACGTGATATTATTAAAAAAATTCTAAATCTACATTTTATATTAAATGAAAGAATTACAACATCTTAATAAATATTTTTACAAATATAGGACACAGATCATTATTGGTATCCTAATTACCATAATATCTAAATTATTTACGGTTTTTGTTCCTAAATTTATTGGCTCGATAATAGACGTCATCAATGACCAATTACAAAACCCAGAAACTAGTGAAGTTGCTTATAAAGCAAAACTCCTCAAATACATTTTACTTATAATTGGGTCCGCAGTCCTATCTGGTTTTTTAACTTTTTGGATGCGCCAAACTATCATTAATGTTTCTCGTTATATTGAATTTGATTTAAAAAACGAAATCTACCAACAATATCAAAAACTGTCTCTAAATTTTTACAAAAAAAATAGAACAGGAGATTTAATGAACCGTATTAGCGAAGATGTTGGTAAAGTACGCATGTATGCAGGTCCTGCTATTATGTATAGTATAAACACCTTGACTTTATTTATAGTTGCTCTTGTTTTTATGTTTAAACAAGCACCATTGCTAACCCTGTATACGATTATTCCTTTACCCATTTTGTCTATAATAATTTACAAAATAAGCTCAGAAATACATAAGCGTAGTACTGTTGTTCAACAATATTTATCAAAACTGTCTACATTTTCGCAAGAAACGTTTAGTGGTATTTCTGTAATCAAAGCCTATGGTATTGAACCACAAACGTCTGCTAATTTTGAACAATTATCAGAAACTAGTAAAGAGAAACAACTAAACTTAGTCAAAATCCAAGCCCTCTTTTTTCCGATGATGATTTTACTAATTGGACTAAGTAACGTATTGGTTATTTACATTGGAGGGAAACAATATATGAATGGTGAGATTAGCTTAGGAACCATCTCTGAGTTTATCATGTACGTTAATTTACTAACTTGGCCAGTAGCGACTGTTGGTTGGGTAACGTCTATTGTGCAAGAAGCAGAAGCCTCTCAAAAACGTATTAATGAATTTTTACAAACAGAACCTGAAATACAAAACAAAAATCTTCAGCCTTCTATAATAAAAGGTGATATAGAATTTAAAAAGGTCTCATTTACTTATGACGACACTAATATACAAGCCTTAAAAGATGTTAGTTTTAAAGTTAATTCAGGCGAAACTTTAGCCATAATAGGAAAAACGGGCTCTGGAAAATCAACTATTTTAGATTTAGTAGGGCGCTTATATGATGTCACTAAAGGCGAAATTTTGATTGACCACAAACCTATTCAATCTTTAAATTTATTTAGTTTACGAGATGCTACTGGATATGTCCCACAAGACGCCTTTTTGTTTAGCGACAGTATTAATAATAATATCAAATTTGGAAAAGAAAATGCCTCTGATGAAGAAGTTATTGAAGCTGCAAAACTAGCACAAGTACACAAAAACATTATTAAGTTTAAAAAACAATATAGTACCGTTTTAGGAGAACGTGGTATTACTTTATCGGGAGGACAAAAACAACGGGTGTCCATTGCTAGAGCTATCATAAAAAAACCAGAAATCATGCTATTTGACGACTGTCTATCGGCTGTAGATACAGAAACAGAAGAAAAAATATTGACCAACCTTAAAACAATTACTAAAGACAAAACAACGATAATTGTTAGTCACAGAATTTCTTCTGCAAAAAATGCAGATAAAATTATTGTCTTAGATGACGGGCAGATTGTGCAATCCGGAACACATAATCAGCTTATTAACATAGATGGTTATTATAAAGAGTTGTATTTAAAAACCACTAAGTAAAAAGATTTGCGTTAAAATGTTGTGTCATTCAACTTTTTTCTTGATTTTTGAGAGACAATTAACTAACAACACAACATAAGATTATGCATAATAACGAGATGATGGAGAAGGAAGAAATTTTTTCGAAAGTATTAAGAGCAGGAAGACGAACTTACTTCTTTGATGTAAGAGCAACAAAAGCAGATGATTATTACTTAACGATTACTGAAAGTAAAAAATTTACAAATGACGACGGATCATTTCATTACAAAAAACATAAAATCTATTTATATAAAGAAGATTTTAATGAATTTAATGAAATCTTAAAAGAAATGACGGATTATATCATTAACGAAAAAGGAGATGAAGTGATTAGTGAGCGTCACCAAAAAGATTTCAAAAAAGAATACGATACACCAAAACCGGAAGCTGTTAAAGCTGTCGTTTCTGCTGAAACAACTGACAACTCAACAACTGCTGAAAGTAGATTTACAGATGTAGATTTTGATGATATCTAATAAATATTACCAGTGTTAATTACCCTAATAAAAAGCCTTTTCTAAATTAGAAAAGGTTTTTTTATGCTTTATTATATACTAAAAACAATAGCAAAACAGAAGACCGTTCTATTATACTTGATACAAGTCCAAAACAAGCCGATACAAACCGATACGAGTTAAAATAAGCAACCACAACAGAACAAGTGTAATGCATACAGCAAATCTAAATGTAGAGGTAGCTCTACTTCCTTAATAGTAGGCTTTAAGTACGCTCCATATAAATATTGGAGCACAAAGTATTAAGTCGTCAATAATTTTAAAATAGAGTACCACCTAAAGCAACACCAAACAGGATTATGGCCAATGTTATATTGCCTGACTTATGTCGGACATTTATTACGACACAGCAGTACCATTAGGCACTTTACTTTCAGGGTTAAGTAATATAACATCCTTACCGATAACTGCACCAAGCACAAGACATTCACTCATAAACTTAGCTATCTGCTTTCTAGGAAAATTTACTACAGCAACAATTTGCCTATTTAGTAAGACGTCCTTTTTATATAACGTCGTAATTTGTGCACTTGTTTTTTTAATTCCCAAACCACCAAAATCAATCGTTAATTGATATGCAGGATTCCTAGCTTCAGGAAAATCATTAACTTCTATAATTGTACCGATACGCAAATCTACTTTGGTAAAATCTTCAAATTGGATAGTATTACTCATAACTTAGTTGCTTAGTTAGTTTGTGGTTACACTGCAATGTAATATTTTAAAATGAAATATTAAAAACGACACCATTTAAAACAAGTCCGAATTTCGATTTAAAATTGGAGAAATTATTATCTTTATATTGCTATTTTTAATGGAATGACACACTTATCATAATAAGATTTAAAAATAGTAACACACTATTTCAATAAAAAGAACACACCTTAATAGTAAGTAAAAAGAAACCCATGAACTATTCAATAAAAGCCACTGCAACTTCAAAAAACAATGCTTCCATTCGGATTAAAGACACCGCAATTACCTTTGGAACAACAAAAGATTCTGCTGAAACATTAGCCAATCCTGCTGAGTTATTTCTAAGTTCATTTTCAGCATGTATTCTTAAAAATGTAGAACGCTTTTCTGACCTAATGCACTTTGAATACAATACAGCAGAAATCACTGTAAGCGCCATTCGTTTAGAAAAACCACCAAGAATGGATCACATTAATTATGAGTTAAAAGTGTACAGTCAAGACCAAACTTTAAATATAAATTTACTTAAAAAAAATATTGAAAAATTTGGTACCATATACAATACTGTTAGTCAGTGTTGCACGATAGTTGGTGACGTTAAAAAAATATCTGAGTAAATTTTAAGCCCAACCTTCACGTTTGACTAAAGCTTCGATATGTGCATAATGATGATTACTATGCCAAGCATAAATACCCACATTTTTATTTAAACCAACAGTCTCCTGACTCTCTGGGTGAATAAATGTACGTTGTAACTGCTCTATACTTAATCCTTTTAAATAATAGACTAGTTTAGCATGTACCGCTTTAATATGTAATAAAGAGATCGCTATTGGCTGATTGTAATCATGTTGTGCAGCCCAAGTATTTTCGTCGTAAGCTTTTATAAGCGGATTATCTTCCGTCATAGCCCATTTAAAACGAATGTAACTATGATGATGACTATCGGCCACATGATGCACAACTTGTCTGACAGTCCAACCGTCTGGTCTGTAAGCAGTATCTAATTGTTTATCAGTCAGATGACTTACTAATTGTTCTAAACGATTAGGAAAATGTTCTAAAATAGAAATCCATGCCTCAATAGTGGAAGCGGATATCAGTGTGGGACAATCAAATGGTCCTATTGGATATTTTAATACATTTAGCGCTTGGTCTGTCATGTTGTAAATATAAATCAAAAAACCTCACAGATTTAAAAAAACTGTGAGGTTTATATTTAAAATGCTCTTGATTAAAAATCAATAGCAGAGGGTTTAGTTTACTGCAACTAACTCTACGTCAAAAATAAGTACAGCATCTGGTGGAATTGCTCCGCCTGCTCCTCTTGATCCATAACCTAAGTCTGAAGGTATTACAAAACGGGCTTTATCACCAACATGTAATAACTGAATACCTTCATCCCAACCAGAAATAACTTGACCTACTCCTACTTGAAAATCTAAAGGTTGATTACGTTTGTAAGAACTATCAAATACAGTTCCGTCTGCTAATTGTCCTTTATAGTGTACAGAGACTTGATTTCCTTTTTCTGCTTTTTTACCAGATCCTTTTTGGATAATTTGGTAACGTAAACCGCTTGCTGTTTCTTCAAAACCTGCCGCTAATTTATCTAATTCTGCACTTTTAGCTTCACGCTCTGCAGCAATACGTTTTTCTCTTGCGCCTTCAAATGTTCTAAACGCTTCAATAGCATTAAAGTTTTCTGCATCAGCACCAACTCTAACAATTTCTAGAGTATCAATATGATCGCCTTGCCCAATAGCATCAACAACATCTTGTCCTTTAACAACATTTCCAAAAACGGTATGATTACCATCTAACCAATCTGTAGCAACGTGTGTAATAAAAAACTGACTTCCGTTAGTACCAGGTCCAGAGTTAGCCATACTTAAAATACCAGGTCCACTGTGTTTTAAATCAGGATGAAACTCGTCATCAAACTTATATCCTGGATCTCCAGTTCCTGTACCTTGTGGGCAACCACCTTGTACCATAAAATTATCTATTACTCTGTGAAATTTTAAACCATCATAATAAGGTGTCCCTTGAGGTTTAACAGAGTTTTCCATATTCCCTTCTGCTAAAGCAACAAAGTTACCAACTGTTCCAGGAGTCTTTTCAAATTCTAAAGCGACTAAAATTTCGCCTTTATTCGTATTAAATTTTGCGTATAAACCGTCTTGCATTGCATTGTTTTTTAATGAACTGCAAAGATATAAAGAAGTTAAAAGTTATTAGCGATGCGTGATGGTTTTTTTTAATTGAATCCTATTCTGATAAATTGTATTAGATTTGAGCAAGAATAAAAAGCAATTATGGGTGTATTTAGTAAACTATTTGGAGGAAACAACAGTAATAAAGAAGATAATGCGGTACGTAACGCTAATTATATTGAAACTATTTTAAAACATAGTGAAGACGAACCTTTAGGTGTAGGAGATCAAAATGTTATTTATGCTGGTTACAATGAGCTTGGTGGTTACTATTATTTACAGACTTATATTGTTGGAAAACTAAATACCAAAACCAAAACTGGTGCGACTTTATTAATAGCAGGTGACGATTATAATTTGAGTTTGAAATCTGATATGGACGAAATAGAGTCTGATCCTATTGATATATTTAAAGGCAATTCCACTAGAATCGATTTTGAAATAGAAAAAGACACTGTTGAAAAAATCAAACGATCCACTATCAAAAGTATTACGCTTAACTTTAAAAAAGATAATTTAGTATTTACGCCTCTTGTAGCTACTGAAAATAGTGTAGAAGACAAAAACATCTAATAACGTAAGTCATTAGATGTTTTTATTACTTCTATTTATTTAGATATCGCCTTTAGTTTGCGACTTCGCTTATAAATTTAATACGATACAAACGTAATTCTTCATCATCATAATCACCATCAAATTCGTCTATAGCAACGTCTATCTTATCGGTTTCTGATTCCATAAAATAATCATGAATTTCTTCCTGTTGGTCTTCATCTAAAATATCATTTATCCAATAATCAATATTTAGTTTTGTACCAGAAAAAACAATAGCTTCCATTTCTTTTATAAAAGCGGGCATTTCCATCCCTTTTGCAGAAGAAATATCTGTTAGAGGTAATTTTCTATCTACATTTTGTATGATATACAATTTAAGTGCAGAGTTACTACCTGTCGATTTAACAACTAAATCATCCGGTCTTGTTATGTCATTATCTTCGACATATTGTGCAATTAAATTAACAAAATCCTTACCGTATTTTTTAGCTTTACCTTCTCCTACACCATGTACATTAGATAATTCTACTACCGATACGGGATATTTTAATGCCATATCTTCTAAAGAAGGATCTTGAAAGATAACAAATGGTGGGACGCCTAATTTTTTAGCATTAGATTTTCTTAAATCTTTAAGCATGGACATCAGCGCCTCATCTACAACTGCTCCTGTTCCACTTTGTGCTGTGATAATAGAGTTATCCGTAGCATCACCAAATTGGTGATCTTTAGTCATCATAAAAGATTCAGGTGTTTCAATGTAACCACGTCCTTTTTCTGTTATTTTAATAACGCCATACGTTTCTATATCCTTTTTTAAGAACACAGCGACTAAAGCTTGACGCGTTAAAGCCATCCAATACGACTTGTCTTTATCTTTTCCTTTACCAAAAAAGGGTTGTGTATCTGTTTTATGCGACGCAATCAAAGCATTGGTTTTTCCTGTAATAACACTCACAAGATCTTTTGCTTTATATTTTTCGTTCGTGGCATCCACTATTTCTAAGAGTAATTTCACATCCTCTTTTGCTTCCTGCTTTTCTTTTGGATGACGCATATTGTCGTCCATTTCTCCACCTTCGCCTGTAGCATTGTCAAAAGCTTCTCCAAAATAATGCAATATAAATTTACGTCGCGATATTGAAGTTTCCGCGAAAGCGACCACCTCTTGCAGTAATGCTTGACCAATTTCTTGCTCCGCTACCGGTTTACCCGACATAAACTTTTCTAGTTTTTCGATATCCTTGTACGCGTAATAGGCTAAACAATGCCCTTCTCCTCCATCACGTCCAGCACGTCCAGTTTCTTGATAATAACTTTCTATACTTTTAGGGATGTCATGATGAATTACAAAACGCACATCTGGTTTGTCAATCCCCATTCCAAAAGCAATGGTAGCAACAACAACATCAATATCTTCCATCAAAAACATGTCTTGATGATTAGAGCGTTTTTTAGCATCTAATCCCGCATGATAGGGTACAGCTTTGACACCATTAACTTGTAAGACTTGTGCTAACTCTTCCACACGTTTTCTACTTAAACAATAGATAATCCCTGATTTACCTTCATTTTGCTTTACAAAACGGATAATATCAGCATCCACGGTTTTGGTTTTTGGACGTATTTCGTAATATAAATTTGGTCTATTAAAGGACGCTTTAAACGTATTAGCATCATTCATCCCTAAGTTTTTCAAGATGTCTTCTTGCACTTTAGGTGTCGCAGTTGCTGTTAATCCAATTATAGGGATATCATCGCCTATACGTCTTATAATAGATCTTAGATTACGGTATTCCGGTCTAAAGTCATGCCCCCATTCACTAATACAATGGGCTTCGTCCACCGCCATAAAAGAGATTTTTACAGTTCGTAAAAATTCAACGTTCTCTTCTTTAGTTAAAGATTCTGGAGCGACGTACAACAGTTTAGTAATACCGTTGGTAATGTCCTCTTTAACTTGTTTAACTTCTGTCTTGTTTAGAGATGAATTTAATACATGTGCAACACCATGTTGATCAGAGATACCACGAATGGCATCCACCTGATTTTTCATTAGTGCAATTAAAGGTGACACTACAATAGCAGTGCCCTCTTGCATTAATGCCGGTAACTGGTAGCATAAACTTTTACCACCACCCGTTGGCATGATCACAAATGTATTTTCTTGTTTTGTAATACTTTGTATAACCTGTTCTTGGAGTCCTTTAAACTCGTCAAAACCAAAGTATTTTTTTAGTGCAGAATGCAAATCGCTTTTCACTAGTATAACTTATGTATTAAATTAATTATTCATCCTTATTTACTCACATATGGCTAACAAATAAAATCTTGCTCAAAATTTAATTTCCCTCTCTATTTTTTCGCTAAATTTGTTGCCAATATAATTCTTCAAAACAGAAAACGTTTTTCAGAATAAAACTAAAGATAGTAAAATCTTTATAAACCAAAAAAAATTAAACACATTGAAAACAAAAGCGTCCATTATTAGTAGTGCCAAAGAAACTATTAAATTAGAAGGACAGTCTATATTAAATCTGTCTAATTTAATTGATAATGACTTTGCTGAAGCAGTGGAATTAATTTATAATTCTAAAGGTCGTGTCATAATTACAGGTATTGGAAAAAGTGCCATAATAGCAACAAAGATAGTAGCTACGCTAAACTCGACAGGAACGCCTGCTGTATTTATGCACGCTGCAGATGCGATACATGGTGACTTAGGATTGATACTCCATGACGACGTTGTCATCTGTATTTCTAAAAGCGGAAATACACCCGAAATTAAAGTTTTAGTCCCTTTAATAAAAAATGCAAAAAATAAAATGATTGCCATAACTGGTAATAAAGATTCGTTTTTAGGCCAACAAGCCGATTTTGTTTTAAATGCATTTGTAGAAAAAGAAGCCTGTCCAAATAACCTAGCCCCGACCACTAGTACGACCGCGCAATTAGTTTTGGGAGATGCACTGGCTGTCAGCTTATTAGAAATCAGAGGGTTTTCTAGTACAGATTTCGCTAAATACCATCCTGGTGGCGCTTTAGGAAAAAAATTATATTTAAGAGTACATGATATTTCTTCTGTTAATCAAAAACCAGAAGTTACTTTAGACACGAACATCAAACAGGTTATTATTGAAATTTCCGAAAAAATGTTAGGTGTCACTGCCGTTACAGAAAATAATAAAATTGTAGGTATTATTACAGATGGTGATTTACGTCGTATGTTAAGTAAAGTGGATAATTTTACTAGCTTAACGGCGAAGGATATTATGAGTCCAAATCCTAAACGTATTGAAGAACAAGCTATGGCTATTGATGCTATGGAAGTTATTGAAACGTATGGTATATCTCAATTATTAGTAGAAAATGATGGTAAATACGCAGGTGTTGTGCACGTCCATGATTTAATTAGAGAAGGTATTTTATAATGGCGAAAAAAAATATAAATGAGATGTCCTTTTTAGATCATCTTGAAGATTTAAGGTGGCATTTAATTAGGATTGTATCTGCTGTTGTTCTTTGTGGATTGGTAGCGTTCTGTTTTCCAAGCATTTTGTTTGACAGCATTTTATTTGCACCCCAGAAAATGGATTTCCCAACGTACCAATCGTTGTGTGAAATGTCTCAATTTTTCGGATTCGAAGACATTAGCTTTTGTGCGGATGCCTTTCCATTTATCATCCAAAACCGTGAAATGGCAGGACAATTTTCAATACATATATGGACGTCCATTTACGCTGGATTTATTGTTGCCTTCCCGTATGTAATCTATCAACTATGGAAATTTATTAGTCCAGGATTAACTTCCAAAGAAAGAAGAACATCCACTGGTTTTATAGTAATATCTTCCCTCTTGTTTTTTATGGGTGTGTTATTTGGATATTATATTATAACCCCGTTATCTATCAACTTTTTAGGAACATACTCTGTAAGTGCAGAAGTATCAAACGAAATTGACATTTCCTCTTATATTGGTTTAATTAGAGCCTCTGTCTTAGCTTCCGGTATTATTTTTGAGCTACCTATATTAATATACTTTCTAACAAAAGTAGGTTTGGTTACGCCTCAATTTTTAAAAAAATATCGAAAATTCGCATTAGTTATTGTCTTAATTTTGTCGGCAGTAATTACACCTCCGGATGTAGCAAGTCAAATTATTGTAGCGATTCCTGTACTAGTTTTATACGAAGTTAGTATCCATATCTCTAGAATGGTAGTAAAAAAAGAAAATAAAAAAGAAAAAAAAGATGTCAGAACCAGTTAAAGAATTTAACGACTATCGCGAGAAAATGAATGATAAAATTCTAGGCGATAACAACAAAATAATCAAGCGTATTTTTAACCTTGATACCAATGCCTTTTCAGAAGGGGCTTTGGATGTTAAAACTAAAGAGTTATTAGGACTTGTAGCCTCTACAGTATTACGTTGCGATGACTGTATTAAATACCATTTAGAGTCTAGTTATAAACATGGTCTAACCAAAGAACAAGTTATGGAAACCTTGAGTATTGCAACATTAGTTGGTGGTACAATAGTAATACCTCATTTAAGACGTGCTTACGAGTTTTGGGAAGCTTTAGAAGCTCAAGATGTTATACAACAAGGTTAAACTTTAGATAAATTAGAACCACTCTTTTATAAGTCGTACTGAAATGCTTATTTTTAGCATAATTAAACACACCAAATGAAGCTTAGAGCCGAACATTTAATGAAGTCCTATAATGGACGTAAAGTAGTAAAAGACGTATCGCTTGAGGTTAGTCAAGGTGAAATTGTTGGGCTTTTAGGCCCTAATGGTGCCGGAAAGACAACTTCTTTTTATATGACGGTTGGTTTAGTAAAACCAAATGCTGGTAATATCTATTTAGACGATACTAACATTACGAACTATCCCATGTACAAACGTGCTCAAAACGGAATTGGTTACTTAGCACAAGAAGCTTCAGTGTTTAGAAAACTTAGTATTGAAGACAATATTTTAAGTGTTTTACAAATGACTAAACTAACTAAAAAAGAACAATTGCACCGCATGGAATCTTTAATTGAAGAGTTTAGTTTAGAACATATCAGAAAAAGTAGAGGTGATTTATTATCAGGGGGAGAACGTCGTCGTACAGAGATTGCACGTGCATTAGCGACCAATCCAAGTTTTATTTTATTGGATGAACCTTTTGCCGGAGTAGATCCTGTGGCTGTAGAAGACATACAACGTATTGTAGCACAATTAACCAAGAAGAACATTGGTATACTTATTACGGATCACAACGTACAAGAAACGTTAGCTATTACAGACCGTACATATCTTATGTTTGAAGGAAGTATCCTTAAAGCAGGAGAACCTGAAGAACTTGCAAATGACGAAATGGTACGTAAAGTATACTTAGGTCAGAATTTTGAATTACGTAAAAAGAAGATTAGAGAGTAAATTTAATCTCATAAATACAACACAAACAGCTATACTCTTAACTAAAGAGTGTAGCTGTTTTCTTTTGCTCTAAATCTAACATTTGTTTTTATTTTAAAATTAAATAGAATTCATATCTAAATTTTATATATCTTTATGATATCAAAATAATATCATACTAAATCACTAACTATGAATCAAGAAAAAGAAATCAATCCATTAAATGGCTATTTAATACTAGCCATAACTATTGCATTAATAGTCACTAGTATCTACCTACTAATTACAACAAAAAACCCGTTATACATATTTGGTTTAGTTGCAGCTATTATATTATTTAAAGGATTTGTATTAGTAAATCCTAACAACTCTAGAGTATTACTTTTATTCGGAAAGTACGTTGGAAGTATAAAATCTAATGGTCTGTTTTGGGTGAATCCATTATACAATAAAAAAGCAATTTCTTTACGTGCTAGTAATTTTGATAGCGAACGTTTAAAAGTAAACGACAAGCTAGGAAACCCAATTATGATTAGTACAATCTTAGTATGGCGCGTCACTAATACTTACAAAGCATCCTTTGATGTAGATAATTACGAAAACTTTGTAAAAGTACAAACCGATGCAGCCGTAAGAAAACTAGCTAGTATGTATCCTTATGATAATTTTGCAGACGAAGGTCATGTTGAAGATATCACCTTACGCTCAAGTGTAAATGAAGTTAGTGAAGCGCTTGAAAAAGAAATTGACGAACGTTTATCTATTGCAGGAATCGAAGTATTAGAAGCAAGAATTGGATATTTAGCATACGCGCAGGAAATAGCCAGTGCAATGCTTAAAAGACAGCAAGCAACCGCTATAGTTGCAGCACGTCATAAAATTGTAGAAGGTGCTGTAAGCATGGTCGAAATGGCTTTAGAAGAACTAGGTAAAAAGAATATTGTAGAGTTAGATGACGATCGTAAAGCTGCCATGGTTAGTAACCTAATGGTTATCCTTTGTGGAGATAAAGATGCATCTCCAGTATTAAATACAGGGACTTTAAACCAATAAGTAATACATTTGCATTACTCACAACACTTTAACTAATACTATAAATGGCTAAGAAAAAAGCTTTTGCATTACGTATAAATGAAGACATGATGAAAGCCATAGAAAAATGGGCTGCGGATGAGTTTCGCAGCACTAATGGTCAAATTGAATGGATGCTAAACCAGAGCCTAAAAAAAGCAAAACGCACCCCTAAAAAAAGAACACCTGATACTAACGATTAAATATCGTTAGTATCTTTTACTTTATTCCTTGAAGCATTCTCTGCTAAAATCTTCTTTTGATAACGTCCTTGTACAACATCTACAATAATTAAAATAACCAATACAAAATAAAACGTTGTTTTACTCATCGATTCAATAGGGTTTCCAAATAACTTTAAGTGTGCTAAATGCCCACCTTCTGTGACCAACATAATACCAACTATAAATAAGATAAATAACCCAAGGACCTCATACATTCTATTCTTAGCTAAAAACGAAGAAATTCGGTCTGCTAAAAACAACATTAATAACCCACTAATTACAATCGCAATAGCCATTACAATAAATGCAGACGTAGCGCTTTCAATTTCACTGGTTAAACCAATAGCTGCTAAAATAGAATCAAAAGAGAATACTAAATTCATGATAACAATACTTGTTACAACTGCATTAGCAGATTTACCGCGTGTACCGTCTCCTTCTATATCAGCATTTAAATCGTGGGCTCCAATCATGTGCCAAATTTCTTTAATAGCAGTATAAATAATAAAACCACCTCCAGCAAGGACTATTAAACTATGCCCATTAAAAGCAAAACTAGCAACACTACCTAACTCGCCTGTCATAAAAGAAAATGGTTCTTTAAAAAAGTCAATAATAGATACTAATACAAACAATAATATAATACGTAATACAATAGCAATTAAAATCCCGACTTTCCTAACACGTTTCTGATCCGCTTCAGGTGCTTTTTTTGATTCTAAAGAGATATATAAAAGGTTATCAAATCCTAAAACGGCTTGCAATAAGACAAGCATAAATAATGTGAAAATAATTTGTAACATGAGCTATAAATAGTTGATTTTATAAATTTAATTGATATTGTTAAATAAGGATAATAATATATACAGTATAATAATTGCTGGTATAGCTGCAAAATGCAACACGATTAAAAGTATAACACTTAAAATGATAAAGATGTAACGTACTGCATTGGACTTAAAACTCCAATTTTTAAATTTTAAGGCAAACAATTTTACTGGCGAATTTAAGATATAGCAACTCAATACCGTTAAGGCTATTAAAAACCATTGATTAAGTATAATACTATTAATTAAATCGTTGTTCTGAAACTCAAGAATTAAAGGTAAAGATAAAATCAACAAGGCATTTGCAGGTGTTGGTAAGCCTTTAAAGTAACTCTGTTGGTCTTCATCTATATTAAAACGTGCTAATCTGTAAGCAGACGCTAAAGTGACAAATAATCCAATAAATGGCAGTAAATTAAAATGGTAACCTGTCCAATTCATGGTTTCAGACCATTCATCAACAGAGGTAATCGCTCTACCATTACTCGCCAATTCTAGTAATTTAAAAACAACAATACCTGGTACTAATCCACTAGTAACCATATCTGCTAAGCTATCTAGCTGAAGTCCCAGTTCGCTTTGTACATTTAATTTTCTAGCCAATAATCCATCAAAAAAATCAAAGAAAATCCCTAGAAACACAAAAAATGCAGCAAAAACAAAATGGTTATTAACCGCAAATATTACGGCAACACTTCCGCAGAATAAATTAAGAAGTGTTATAAAGTTTGGTATAAAAGCTTTAATGTTCATCAGTTAGTTTTTTGTAAAAATAACAAAGTATTTTGTTCTATTCCAAACACTGAGCAATATAGTATTAAAATTGAAGTTTAATATATAGAAAAATTATAGCATCTTTGTAAAAAAAATTGAAATTGAAAGTACATTTACTAGCCTTTTTACTACTGTGCACAACATTTACCATCGCACAAACGACACGTAAATATTCAAATGAATTTATGAATATTGGTGTAGATGCTGCTGCTTTAGGTTTAAGTAATGCCACAGTTGCTAGATCTAATGATGTTAATTCTGGCTATTGGAACCCTGCTGGATTAGTGCACCTAGAAGACAACCAGTTAGCCTTAATGCACTCTAGTTATTTTGCAAACATTGCAAATTATGACTATGCCGCTTTCGCGATGCCTTTAGATGACAACAGCGCCTTCGGAATTTCTTTAATCCGTTTTGCTGTCGATGACATTTTAGACACGACACAACTTATTGACGAGCAAGGTAATGTTAATTACGATCGTATTAGTTTATTCTCTACCGCAGATTATGGGTTAACATTTTCATACGCTAGAGATTTACCTATCGAAGGATTAAGCTATGGTGTTAATGCCAAAATTATAAGACGTATTATTGGTGATTTCGCCTCAAGCTGGGGATTTGGCTTAGATGCTGCCATTCAATTTGAAAGTAAAAATAATTGGAAGTTTGGTATTATGGCGCGTGATATAACGACAACCTTTAATGCTTGGACTATTAATGAAGACGAATTTGCCAAAGTACAAAATGCAGTAGAAGGCCAAAACCAAGACTTACCAGAAACAACAGAAATTACGATTCCTAAATTACAAATAGGTGTTGCTAAATTATACCGCTTTCATTACGACTATACTTTGGAGGCCGAGTTAGACTTAAACGTCAGATTTGAACAAAATAATGATGTGATATCAACCACTTTTGCAAGTATCAATCCTGCTCTAGGCTTTGAATTTGGCTATGTAGATATGATTTATTTAAGAACAGGTGTTGGTAATTTTCAAAACGAATTACAGATAGACAATTCTGAAGATTTAACATTTCAACCTAGCTTTGGTGTGGGGTTTAAATATAAAGGCATCCAAGTAGATTATGCTTTTACGGATATTGGAGACCAAAGTGTCGCACTATATTCTAATGTGTTTTCGTTAAAACTAGACTTTAGTGTTTTTAGATAAGTTATCTTTGTAACATGATAAAAGCTTTACAATTTTTCTTTTTATTTACAATGGCTACTGGTTTTTCTCAAAGCTTACCATTGTCTCAAGATGCAACAGTTAGTGTTATTACTATTGGCCCAGGAAGCAACCTAAATGATGCTTTTGGCCACAATGCTATTAGAGTAAAATCTAGATTTTCTGATATTACTTATGACTTTGGACGCTATGATTTTGATGCCCCTGGGTTCTATTTAAACTTTGCCAGAGGAAAACTAAACTACCTACAAGGCAAATCAAATTACAATCATTTTATTGCCATTTACCGCAATGAAAACCGAACGATAAAAGAACAACAATTACAACTTACTACTGCTGAGAAGCAAAACTTATACGATTACTTAGAAACCAATTACAAAAACAATCAAGGCGCTTATTTATATGATTTTTTCTATGATAATTGTGCAACTAAAATCAGAGATGCTATTGAGACAACCTTGGCTGGCAACTTAATATACAACTTACCTGACCATTACAAAGAGCAGACCTTTAGACAGTTAATTGATGCTAATTTAAATTGGAATACATGGGGTAGTTTTGGTATTGATATTGCTTTAGGCTCTATTATAGATCGCACAGCAACGCCAAGAGAGCAACTCTTTTTACCAGAATATGTTAATCAAAATTTTGAGACAGCGACCTTAAAAGATTCTAGTCAAAAATTAGTGGTAAACTCTAAAACGATTTATACAAAAAAAGGAGATAATGAAAATAAGACCAGCTCGTTTTTAACCAGTCCTTTGCTAGTCATGATACTAGTTGGAGGGTTCATTATTTTCATAACTTTTAAAGACTTCAAAAACAAAGTACGCTCTAAATGGTTAGACCTAGCACTATTTATAACCACTGGTGTGATTGGTGTCTTATTATTTCTACTATGGTTTGCTACAGATCACACAGGAACAGCATACAATTACAATGTCTTATGGGCTTTTCCTTTAAGTCTATTTTGTGTCTTACAAATTGTAAAAACCGTTCCTAAAAAATGGTTTATAGCCTATATTAAGTTCTCTATCTTAATGTTATGCTTACTAGTTATGCATTGGACTATTGGCGTGCAACGCTTTGCTCCTGCTTTAATCCCGTTATTACTTGCTTTGTTGGTAAGATATATTTTTCTGTTAAAGCATTATAAGCTAGCAGCGGTTTAGTTTTTATACTAAAACTAGAAAGACGAGTTGAATTATCACGACCTATTGTTTGCTTTTGACTGTGTTTACTAGTTATGACAGATGGATATGCACAGCACGTATTGATTAAGTTAAAACAACAGAATAGCCTACTGTCCTCTAAAAAAGATCACCGTACTTAAGGTTTTGACAATGATATTAATGTCTAGTAAAAAACTACGATGCTTGATATAGTATAAGTCATACTGCAGTTTTAATAGACTATCATCCACACTAGATCCGTAACGTGCTTTGACTTGTGCCCAACCGGTAAGTCCAGGTTTTATAATATGCCTAGTTTCGTAAAACGGAATAACCTGAGACAATTCTTCAACAAAATAAGGGCGCTCAGGACGTGGTCCTATCAAACTCATATCGCCTTTAAGAATATTTATAAACTGTGGCATTTCATCCAATCTAGAAACCCGTAAAAATTTACCAAAAGCAGTAATACGACTATCATTTTTTGTGGCCCAAACCGCTTTATTAGTTTCGGCATTTTTAATCATAGTCCTGAATTTAAAAATCTGAAAGGGTACACCATTTTGCCCTACGCGCTCTTGTGAATAAAACAAAGGGCCTCTATTTCCAATCAAATTCCCTAGTAGTACTAAAGGTAAAATTAACAATCCAATCAAGACGCCAATACTAGCCAAAAGGACGTCAAATAAACGTCTATAGGTTAAATAGAGCTTGTTTTTATTATTTCGACTAAACGGAAAGTATTTATAAAAATCTTTACCTACAAACTGTACTGGCACACGATACGTAATATCCTCATACACTTGCGTGTATTCTTTTATAGGGAACCCTTTCTCCAAAAGCATTATTAAATCACTATAAATTGCAGGTGTAATATTTTCCGAATTATAACTAGCGATAACGACTTCCGAAATACTTTCCGCTTTTATAACGGTGTGCAAATCAGCGGGCTCATATTCCTGTAATCCGGTATATTTAATAGTTTCTTTCTTATCAATTTCACAATTAATAAACCCTATAATTTTGTAGTTAGGGTCTGCATTGGCAAACGCATCTACAATGGATTTAATATTTGACGTCTCTCCTACCAATAATACTTTTTTGAAAAATCTAGGGGACGAAATAAAAGTAATATAAGCCCATCTCCATAAGTATAAACCAAACAGAATAGCCAAATAAAAATAAAGGATTTGTAATCTATTTTCAGGTAAAGATGGCGTATAAAAAGGGGTCAACAAATAAAATAAGACGGTTACTGACGTGGTCGTTAAGACGGTTCCTAAAACACTATCTAATCGGCTAGACTTCTGTAAATCATATAATTCTAACACCGTACCAAATACCGAAATATAAAGCGCTAATACTAAAAACCATGCCCAATGCTTATCGTACACTCTAAAATAATCAAACTCAAAAAAAGTACTGACTAAATATAATGAGACACCAATAAATAGCAGGTCAAATAAGCGTAACAGAATTTTACGTTCAGAAATTTCAAAGTGAATACCACTGTTGTGACTCATTGTTGCTTAGTTGGAAGAATTATTTCAAATATAACAAGTAATTACTTTACAGCAAGGTTTTTACTTTAAAGTCGCGACCCATTGTTGTTGCACTTGTTCCCAATCAAAGGTTTCTGCTTTTATTCTGGCCTGTTTTACAATGGACTGACAAAGCAATTCATCATTTTTATAGTGTAAAATGGCTTCTACAAAAGCTTCCGTATTATTCGGTTGCACCAATACACCTTCTTTATTATGTTCAATTAAAAACGGTAAACCACCCACATTAGTAGACACAATGGGGAGTCCTAAAGCCATAGCTTCAATAATACTTACTGGTGTATTATCAAAATTAGTTGTATTAATAAATAGGTTATAATCTTCTGACAATGACACCCAAGCAGCTTTCTCTAATTTCCCTGTAAAGGTGACTTCCAAACCCAATGTTTTAGCATACGCTTTCGTGTCTTCCAAACTTCCATCATTATCAGGACCAACCATACAGAGTGTTGCGTTGATTTCTTTATTTTTAAGGGAATACAACACGTCTACTGCCAATTTAGGGTTATATAGTTTTGAAAACGAGCGCACCCAAAGTAAATGAACAGTATCAATAACACGTGTTTTAAAAGGATAATCTTCTATCTGAATACTATTAGGAATCAGTTTTACATTAGTATACCCCATCTTTTCAAATTCAGTTTTCAAATAATTAGAGGGCGCACTATTTAAATAGGCTTTTTTAAAAATGGACGCACTTAGTTTTGGACTCCTTTTTAAGCGTTGCGGTAGATTCCCACCATGCAAAATGGGAATGTATTTCAAATTTAAAATTTGACACAATTTGCTTACGCTATACGCGTAATAAAAATTTAAAGTGCTGTACGTGTCAATTAATACATAGTCCGTTGTTTTTCTATGTTTAAAAACTGTCCATAACATATCCATAAGTCGTAACACGATGTTATTATAGCTAGAAGCATAGTAAATCTTAAAACCGGACGCCTCAAGTCCTTTACCTAAGGTATCAATAGTTGTGGCTGTTTTACCTTTTCTATTTAATTTGTTGCCTATGTAAACCAGGTTTTTCATCAATAATATGTAATAAACTTAATGCATAAATAAAAGCAGGCGCTACAATACGCATAGCCGAATGATTAATGGTCAGTAGCCAAAATAAATAAAAGGAAAAAAATAACACGTTACTACGATCTCTCAATCTTAAAAATAAAGGCACCACTAATAAAATAGAAAAACCTAACACCCCAAGCAGACCATGTTCCGCAATAATACGACTCATTTCATTATGGGAGGCTGCATGGATCCCTGTTTTTTGGAAACGTAAATCTTTAACCCGACCAACACCAACCCCTAAAAACGGACTAGCAATAAACTCTTCAAATTCTTCTAAAAATAAACCACCTCGACCTGTACTAATATCACTCTTTTCTTGGCCCATCGCGTTTTGGTTGGCATAACGTTTTTCAATCAAACCATTAGTTTGGCTCGCAGAAATACCCCAAGTCGCTACACCAATAATTAAAAATACAACAACAGAGAGAAGCATCTTATTTTTATTGGTTTTATCCATCGTTCGATATAATAAAAAGATAAACGCAACAATCATAATAATAGCAGTAAACACACCCCCTCTGCTAAAGGTAACAATCGCTCTAAATGCAAATAATAACACAAAAGCTAAATCTAAGTACCGTAGCAACTTTGTTTTACTAAAGTAAAAAAAACGCACCGTCATTACAAAGAAACCCAAACCCAAGACTGTTGCCATTTGATTAGGGCCAAAGCCTCCTGACGCTGCAAAATTAGAGCCTGTACTTGTCGATACTGCAGCAACGTCTGGATTATACATAATAACATAAATCAATGTACTGACTAAAGGAAACAACATATAATTAATAATTGTTTCTAGTTGTTTTTTAGTGATTTTTAGTCCAAAACAAAATAAAGCGGCAATCCCTAAAGTAATAGGTCCACTTAAATTAAAGGCAATCGCTTTTCTTATATTTGTTCCCAAATCTAAAAGATACAAAGACACGTAAATCCCTGGAATTAAAAGTAATAAGTATAACAAATAAGGTGTTGCCTTTTTATTAAAACCACTATAAAACAGGCCTAAGACTGAAAATAAAATTACTAGATATTTACTAGCCTCATAAAAAGGACCGCTATTAGTCATACGTAGAATAACCTCAGCACCGACTATATATGCACAAGCTCTAACAATTTCAAAGGATTTTAATTGTTGTTTAGCGCTAATAACGCGACTTAAAAAATAAAATATAATACCATAAAAATAGAGATTACCCAAAGCTCTGGATAGGTAAATAAGACCACCTATCAACACATGAAGTCCTAATAATTTTAAATATTTTTTTTGCATTTAAATTATAATAGAGAATATGTATTTACAATAGTATCTATTGTTGAGTCTTCAGAAAAATAAGTCTTAACTTGGTTGTTTAGCCCCAATGAGCAGGCAGTTCTTAAATTAACATCTTCAATAAAAACTAATAATGCTTCACTTAAACATTCGTGATTTTCAGACGCTACCAATAAACCTGTAACCTTATTTTTTATAATACGGTTACACTCTCCAACATCCGTAGCAACCACTGCTAAATCTGAAAGTCCATATTCTAATAAAGCCAAAGGTAAGCCTTCTGACCTAGATGATAAAACACCAATATCACAACGTTTCAATATGGCAGAGGTATCTAAACAACTCCCGTACAAAAACACCTGTTGCTCTAAGCCTGCTTCCATAATAAAATCAGAAATATTTTTAGAATAAGCATCTTCAAAGTCCTTACCAATCAAATGTAAAGTCCAATCTGGATAATGTGCAACAACTAGCTTAAACGCATGCAATACATTTAGATGATCTTTTTGGGGTCTCAAATTAGCCAAACACACCATTCGCTTCCCCGCTTCTCCTTTCAATTTTGTTATTAATGGGGTATTATTGACAACCGCATAATTGGGTAAATAACGTACTGTTTTTGCTTTCAAGTTAATTTTTGCCCAGTTTTCTAACTTAGAATTAACAGAAAATACGTAATTAAAAAATCGCGAACAGTATTTTAAAACGCCTTTAGGACGTTCGTCTAAAAACTCACTTTTACCGTAATGGTCATGCCAAACTAATTTAAGCTTAGGGTTTAAAACCTTTATTAGTGTTGCTAAAAAATAAGACGAGGCATGTGCATGAATAATCGTTATACCATTGGTATTTATAAATTTGCTCAGCGTTCTAATAGCTTTAAAATCGACCGTTTTTGTTCTTTTCAGATACAAATAGCCCACCTCTTTTTTTAAGCTATGCTTTAATAAACCTTCAGCTCTTGTAGTACATAAATAACTAGCTTCAATATGATTAAGCAACCCATTGGCATAATTAACAGCAACGCGCTCTGCACCTCCTGCCTCTAAACTATCAATAAGTTGCAGTACTCTCATTTAACTTTTTATTAATTTTTGTATCTCCTCTTCAAACAAATCTAAAGTATAACATTGCGACCAATCCGAAGCTAGTGTAGCCATTTGTTCTAAACGACTTGTAGTGGACAAAGCGCTTTCAATCGTCATAACAGCCGGTTTTAAATTTGGTTGTATTAATAGCCCTCTGTTGCCGTTATCCAACATATTAGGCACGCAAGATATGGAGGTTGCAATAGGTATAACGCCAAAAAACATGGCTTCTGCTAAAGCTTTAGGCCAACCTTCAGATTTAGACGCTAGTATAGTAAAATGCGAGGTTTTTAAAGCAAATTTTACGGTTTCACTGGATTGATTGCCATGTAAAACGATAACTGATTCTAATTTATTTTTAGTAATATAGGCTTGTAATTCTGGTTTTAAAACACCATCGCCATATAGTGATAGCGTAGCCTTTTCCCCTTTTTCAATTAATGCTTCTACAATTTGAATAGCCAGTAAAGGGCGTTTCCCAGCAACCAAACTCCCCACAAAAATAAAGTTTAAATCACCAGTATATACTTTTGGATCAACCTGCGCTCTATCTTCATCTCTATAAGTCGCTGTAAAAAAGGATTTGATATTTTTAGTTTGATTAGGCCAATCGCCGTAGACCAAAACAGTCATATTTTTAGTTAAAACCGTATGACTTAAAATCCATTTTTGGAGTTTATAACTTAGCGGTTGCTTTGCCTTAGGATCCCAATTACCGGCATATTTTGCTGTTTTTAGTTTTTTTGGAAAAAATACTTGTACAAAACAACCTATTAAACCAATGTTCCCAGGACATCTTAAATGGATATGATCTGCCCAAAACATAGCCATAAACAAACGAACCACAATTATTGGCAAATACAACACACTGAGTGAGGCTGATACAACAGTTGAAAAATTCAAACTCGGTATTGAAGTTACCGTGGGTTGTTTTTTAAATGACGACTTTAGTAATTTTTGATTGTATTGTGTCGGCGAAATTATTCTAAATTCTGAGACATTAGCACTCCAAATATCCATTTCTCTGACATACGGCGTATATGCTTGATAACTATGACCTTCTTTTAAGGTTGGTGCATTTGTAACGACTAAAAACTTCATTATATATAATTTTTAGAGCCATTATGATTAATAATAACGCCTGGAACACCAACCGCAACAGCATTAGCGTCCATAGATTTTGTGACTAACGTATTAGCTGCAATCACGCAATTATCGCCAATGGTTATTGGTCCAGCAATAACTGCATTGGCCCCAATATATACATTATTTCCAAGTGTTGGAACCCCACGAGTATCACCTCGGCCACTAACCCCAATAGTCACGCCTTGCGAGATATTACAATTATCTCCAATAACAACGTTAGCGTTTATAATAATACCACTAAAATGTCCAATGTAAAACTGCCTTCCAATAGTTACGCTATACGGAATACTAATACCCGTTACTATTTCTATCCATTTTTGATCTATTACAGCAAAACCTAGCAATAGTTTTTTAAGTGGTCTAAAAATAGAACTTCGATATATTGCATTTGATAGTCTATACACTGTTAAAGCCCACAAGCCTTGTTGTGTTAATAACAGTACAAATGTCGATTTGTTACTGCTATACTTTTTATATTTTATAAAATCTGACTTTAAACTCAAAACAATTATTGGTGTTTAGGTTTGTTAAAGATAAGCGAAATCCATCCAACCTGACGTCCTATAGATTCTGTCAACGCTTTTAATTTGTCTTTAGAATTAATAACGTTCGTAATTCTAATAGCCATCAACAATAATTCTGTAGCATGAAATTTAACGGTTGCTTTAAACGTTGGCTTTGGATATTTTACCTTCCAAACATACCAACTATTTCTAACCACCATTTTACCATAGTTATATTGATTTGGCCGACCTGAACCATCATGATAATGTGCTAGTTTAGCATTCGTATTTATATATAAAGGTCCCAACTTAGCCAATCTAATAGAAAAATCTGCATCTTCATATAAGCCATAGCCTTCAAAATAAGTAGAAAAGGATACATTATCAAATACTGCTTTTCGATAGCTAGACACACCTCCCATGACTTGTTCTACTTCATAAATTTTATCTGAAGGTGGTAAAAAACTAACCGAACGCCCATGTGCAAAGGTTGGCAAAAAACCTGGAGCCGTGTCTGGTTGCAAACCTAATTTTTTTCGCATTTTAAATCTAGAGGGCTCATTACGCATCCAGCCATCATAATAAAATTTTGAGGACTCCTTTTTATTGTCTGACACCTCCCATAAAACTTCATTTGTAATATAGCCACCAACTGCTAGAGCCTTGGGATGCATTTTATATGTAGATAATAATTGTTCAAAATAATGAGGTTCCAAAACGACATCATCATCTAAAAAACAGACGATTTGAGACGACTTATTAACCTTACTAACGCCGATATTACGTTGTTTTGTTAAGCCTCTATTAGCTGTATCAACTTTATAATAACTTAAATTTCTAAATGTATTCTTTTTTAAAGCGCCCTCAGTATTCGTATTAGTCGAACCATCAATAATTAATATTTGATCAGGATATATACTTTGCAAAGTAACAGATTGCAATAACCTTAGCAGCGATTGCGGTCTCATATAAGTACAAATGATTAGAGAAAAAGTCATATTAAACAGTCTTATTTTGCAAATTATTAGCCCAATCCTGACTTACTTTCCAACGTTGTTTAAACACACGATAGTATTTAAATGGATTTTTTATAGCTTGCCTTTTATAAAATTTAAAAAACAACGTTAATTTATAACTATTTAATTGTGGTTCTGTTTTGTATTTTAAATTATATAGCATGACTGTAGGAGATGGTTTAGGTATTACAACTTGATTCTCCCAAGCGTGTACATACTTCGTTCGAAAACCTCCTATTGGGGCTTTTAAATGTTTTAATTGCACAGTAGGTAGATATATAATATCAATCCCCTTATTTCTAATTTGCATTCCAAAATCAACATCTTCCCCAAAACCATGCTCAAAAGCCATATCAAATTTTATTTTTCTAACAACACTTGTTTTTACAATGCTACAACCCGATCCAAAAGCAGCCCATTGGATTGGGACGTTACGTTTTTCTATTTCACTACCTCTTAAACAACTTAAAGTAATAGCATCAAAATTATAAGTTTGCATAAAACTCAAAGCCTCTTTTAATGTCGCTTTGTTAAATCTTATATCATCATCTGCGAGAAAAACGTAATCGGATGTTACTAATTGTAAACCTATATTTCTAGCATTACATGCTCCTGTTTGTACTATAAGTTTATGATTTATTTTAAATGGCCACGCTTCAGATTTTATATAATTAAGTTCAGATTTTGCAACCTCGCTATCGTCTTGCTCTATAATTATAACTTCAGCAGGCATTAACGTTTGCTTTGATAAATCCTTTAAAACATCGTGTAAATATTTTGCCCTTCCTAATGTTGGTATTAATACAGAAATAGAGGTGTTAGCTTCTACCTCTTCAGTAATGGCTTCAGAAGTTATTGCTTTATCAAATGTCTTCTGTTTAAAACACAAACTTTTGATAAATGGAATAAATAAAACCTTCTTTTGGAAGATTAATACATTTAAAAATAATAAAAACGACCAGCGCGCTTTAAAGTGTTCTTTTACAAATTTGAACAATTCTGAAGTGCTCGCTTTTTTAACGATAGCCTCTTCTTCATTCTCCACAATAATATCGGGAGCAAAATAACACAATAAACCCCTAGCTATTCCTAATTTAGCGATACTATTTAAGTTATAACTAAAAGTATTCCGACAGTCCATTTGCGTTTTGAAAGCAAGTAGGTTTTCTCCATAAATCGCACCACAATTACTATGCATTAACCAAGTTGGATACTTTATGTTTCTATTCACATTCATAAAAAGAGAATCTTCGACATAACCAATAGCATCGCCAAAATAAGAAGACTTGCTGTTAGAAACCATAATATTACTTAACGTAAAATACGATGTTAGCGCCTTAGTATTGATTTTCTCCTTATTCGAAACATGACACCAAGCAATAATACGATTACTATATTTTGACGCTAAAAAAAACAATGCCTCTGTTGGCTGACTAGACTCCAGTAATATAGCGTCCTTAGTTTTATTGTCAACAACCTCAACAACTTTGTTATTATTATGAAAAAGAATGAGCATCTATTGTTTTTTTATAAAATTGAATAGACTGTTTTGCAACTATTTCTGAACTGAATTTTGATGTTATTTTTTTTCTTGCTGCAATTGAAAATTGATTTCGTAAAGCTTCATTTTCTAAAAGCTCGATAATTTTGTTAGCATAATTTTGATGTGCTTTAGGATGTATTAAAAAGCCATCTTCTCCATCATCTATAATTTCTTTTGCCCAACCCACATTTGAAGCTACAATTGGCTTTTGTAAAGCCATCGCTTCTAACCAAGAGACTGGCAACGCTTCAGCAAACGTAGGAAAAACACAAAGTGTTGCTTTCTCAATATGTTCACGCATTTCAGAATACGGCACAGCTCCAATATATTCAACTTGCAGCAAGGCCTCTTTAGTAAATAACGATTGCATTAATTGCCAAGTAGACAGACTGTGACTCTTAATATCTGGACTATCTTTACCTACCAATACTAGTTTTACTTCAGGATATTTTTCATTAATTTTATTAAAAATATAAGGTAATTCCAACAATCCTTTTTTTCTAATGAGTGTTCCAAAATAAAGGACTGTTTTCTCGTTACTTATAAAAGTTTTAGAACTAAACAACTTAAGGTCAATCCCGTTATGGATAACAGTATAATCCAGTTTTAAACCAAATAAAGTATTGGTCAACGCTGCGGTATAATTACTAACAGAAATAATACCGTTAGCATTTTTAAGCGCTTTTTTCTCATGGTACTTATTTACAGCTTTTACTTTTCTATTATCCAAATGACAAAAGTAAGTATCCGATCCATGTAACCGTATAATTATTGGACAGGATGGTTTTATAAACGAAGTAATACCGGTCCAATCTGGAGCTTCAATAATATCAATCTTTTGTTCTTTATGTAATTTATTTGCTAGCTTCTCTATTTTTTTCTTAGTCAAATACCAGGAGACACCTTTAAGTTTCGGGTTTTTTATTTTGTAAACATCAATACCACCTTCGGAAAAAAAACCATCTTCTTTTTGTCCATAAACCAAAATAGAAATGTTGTGATTTTGTTTTACCAATGCAATAGCCAAGTGTTTTATACTTGTACCAATACCGCCTGAATGGCCTAAGTTTTCATGAGAAAACTCTGGTGTTAAGAATGCTATTTTCATAAATCAAAGGCTTTGATAATGTGACGAGTAAAAACTAAAGCTCCCTCTTTATTTAAATGGCCACAATTCTGAAACAAACTATCCGCTTTTATTACTTGAGAAAAATCTTTAAAATTAGGCAACTTTGTTTTTAATTTAGAAAGGTAATTATTAGATACTAATCCTGAACAAAAAGGAGCACAATAATAAGTGACTTTAATATTATTAGCAATACATAAAGAATCTATTTCTGAAAGGCTTTTATTAGTTTTAATGATCGTTTTTGGTAAATTTCCTATTCCCTCTTCTCCTTCATTAATAGAACCTAAAAGAGGTACAAAACCATCATTAAAATCTATTTTTGATTTTTTATTGATTAGAGATGCAAAAAACTCTCTAAATCCCAATCTATAGTCATTACTTGCATATCTATAAAAAGGAATATAATAATTTTTAAAATAGTTAGAATCTACCTTTTTCATATAGTCTTTAATAATAGTATTACTTCTGATGTAAGGCAATGCTTGAGAACGTACAATATCTGAACTTGACTCAAAATTATAAACATAATCTACTTGTACAAAAAGTCTTTTAATCTTTACTTTTCTATATATTAAGAGTCTTAAAAATATATTCATATCATCAAGTTTGGCTCCTTGAGTACCAAGGTTAAGTGCTTCCTTTTTTGTAATGTCTTTAATTACTGTTGGCATTATAAAATTTTCAACTCTTGAACTTCCTAAAAATACATAATCTAATTTTGAACCCGTTTTTAGACTTAAAATATGTTGCGTTTTATTCCTTGTAAAAGTTGATTTATAAACGTTAGTATACAAACCATCTAATAAAAATAATACGACTATTATTCCTAAAGTAATTACAAGACAATTTTTAATAAATTTATTCATTTAAAATTGAAAATATATAAAGTTTGAGTGTTCCGAAAACACACCCAAAACAATAATTAATATTAAAATTATTGACATATATATTTTTCTATATCTGCCTATAAAAGGATGTTCGCTATTACGTGTAAACCATTCAACTAAAATAAACAACAATAATACTAATAGTGCTTCAAAATTATAACGTTCTATTGCTAAATATTGAAATGAAAAGTCTAAATTAACTAGTAATCTTTTTAAATAAGCAAAAGCTTCGGTGATTGTATTAGCCCTAAAAAACACCCAAGCTAATATTACTAACAAAAATGTAGTAACGATATTTAAAAATGTTATAATGCCTTTTTTAGAAAAATTAATTTCTACAACATCTAAATATTTTCTATTTCTATTAAGTAATAACAAAGGTAAAAAATAGATAGCGTTTAGTAATCCCCAAAAAATAAAGGTCCAATTAGCACCATGCCAAAAACCACTAACCAAAAAGATAATAAATACATTACGTACTTTAAGTATAGGTTTACCTATGCTTCCTCCCAATGGTATGTATAAATAGTCTCTAAACCAAGTAGATAATGAAATGTGCCAACGTCTCCAGAACTCGGCAATATTTCTTGAAAAATAAGGTTTATTAAAGTTTTGTTTTAAATCAAAACCTAGCAGTCTTGATAAACCAATGGCAATATCGGAATATCCTGAAAAATCACCATAAATTTGAAAAGCAAAATATACAGCGCCTAATAATAAACTTAGAGTATTTAAATTTTCATAATTACTAAAAATGGCATTTACATAAGTTGCACACGTATCTGCAATCACTACTTTTTTAAATAATCCCCATATAATTAAGTTCAAACCTGAAGTTGCCCTCTTATAATCGAAAACTCTTTTTTTACTAAACTGTGGTAATAAATGTGATGCTCTTTCTATTGGTCCTGCTACAAGCTGCGGAAAAAACGAAACGAAAGCGGCAAATTTGAGTAATGAATTAGTTGGCTTCAATTGTTTTCTATACACATCTATAGTATAACTCATTGTTTGAAAGGTGTAAAATGAAATCCCAACAGGTAGAATAATGTTTAAAGAGGTAACATTAGACTGCACACCTATACTTTGCCAAGCAGCAACCCAATTATCTATAAAAAAGTTAGCATATTTAAAATAGCACAATAAGCCCAAGTTAAATATGACACTTATCGCTAACATCATTTTTCTTTTATTGGGCTCCTTTAGCTTATTTAAACTTAGTCCTACAAAATAATCCACTAAAGTACTTAGGATTATTAATACTAAAAATCGCCAATCCCACCATGCATAAAAAACATAACTAACAAATAATATAAAAATATTCTGATGTTTTGTTTTGTCCTTTAATGGAAACCAATACACAAAAAAAACTATAATAAAAAAAACAAGAAATGTAAAGGAGTTAAAAAGCATGTTTACTATTTCTTTAAAAGTTTTAAATGATTCTCCACCATTAAATCTATAGAGTATTCAGTTTCTATTAAATGTCTCGTATCCTCTTGAATACTCTTATCTCCAGTAATCACTGCATTTAAAAGCACTGTTAATGCTTTAATATCTTTCGTTTTAAAAATGTAACCATTTTTACCATTTGTAACGACTTCTTCATTACCTCCAACTGGTGTTGTTATTACGGGTATGTTTGCTGCTAAACTTTCTAAAATAGACAAACTGAAACATTCCATATGTGTTGGTTGTAACATATAATCAAAATAGTGATAGGTTGCCTTTAAAGTCGCACTACTCCCTTTAAAATCGAAAATTGAATGTAATTGGTGCATAGCAACCAAGTCTAATAATTCTTTTTTGTAAGGCCCATCGCCATAAACAGTAATACTCAAATCTTTTTTTAAAGTCTCTGGCAAGTCTTTTACTGCAAGTATTAAATCTTGAATCCCTTTTGAAAAGCGCAAATGTGAAACGACTAAAAACTTAGGATTCATTTTTGCTCTTTCTTTCGTTTTTGGCACAATGTCTTTTATTAAAACACCATTATAAATTGTTTTTATTTTTGGTTTTAAAAAGCCTCCAAAATCATTTAAAATAGCATCGCTTGTATAGTCTGAAACTCCTATAAATTGATCCGTATGTTTAGCATACAAACGTCCTTTTATTTTCTTTTTAATTCTTTTAATTAAAGGATACCCATTTAAAGGTCTTGGATTATGATCTACCGCAATAATTTTAGTGCTTAATTTCTTTTTTACAGTTTTAAAGAACGGCGTACACAATTCAACAAAATGAGTAATAACATGGGTATAATTTACAGTGTTACTATGTATATGGTTAATAAAATTATTTTCTATAGATACACTCTCAGCAATAATACTATTAAACGTGCTATAATCTCCATGTGTTGCTGTATTTGGAAAAAACCAATCTACTTTTACATTTTGCTCTAAACATTTTTTATTAAAGGTCCAGAAAAAATAATCCATACCTCCAACACGATTTTCAAGTAATTTATAATTACAGATGACCGCTATGTGTTGTTTTACGACCATTCTAACAGTGTTTTGGCCATTCGTTTACTGGTGCCTTTCAGCGGTACTCCAATTTGGATGTCCAAAATATTTGCTCTTTCTTTTTGGAATTCCGTTGGGTTTGATAACGAATTATTTATAGCTTTAATAAAATCAGAATCCTTTTTAACTACTGTAACTGCTTTTGATTTTACGACTTTATCGAAATGAACATAATTTAAATATTTTTGATCATTATATAATCCGTTTTCTTTATTACCATAAACAGCGTTAATTACTGGTTTATCAAATAACATTATGTCCAATGACATCGTAGAACACATATTTATGTTAACATCTGAATATTTTAATAAGCCTTTCAATGTTATAATGTCATCAACACTAGGAACTCTCTGAGACCATGTTTCTGTATGGTTAGTCCTAGTTAATTCCCAATTAGGAAAATTCCATACAATATTATGGTATTTCTTCTTTATTCCAATAAAACGTGATTCATCCTCTGCAGGAGATGTTCTTACAACAAAATTTACGTCTATTATTTTTTTATTTTCAATAAATCGTGCTACTTTCTCTATATAAAATGGATCAAGTTGACTCGTCGACACATCACCGCAACTATAATAAATAGTCTTCTTACTTAAATCCAATCCTAAACTTTTAAATAATTCTTCTTTTGAAACATCATACTTTTCCATAACATAGGGTTCAAATTGTGGTGTCCCCACAACGTGTACATTTTCTTCTATTGTATTTGGATAAAAATGTAATAATTCTTTTTTCATTAAATCACTCCAAACCATATACCCATCAAATTGACCTAACATTCTTCCTTTTGACGCCAAATTATCCCAACTAAATATAAAACTTGAAGTTTTAATATTCAACACTTTACAAGCGGCTAATAGTGGTGCTAGATTATAAGGTCTTTGATGTGTAAAAAATAAACTCTCTGGATTTGTTTTAGTTAATGTAGTTAAATACTTTTTATAAATATTTTCGTTGCTAAAACTTTTAAACTGTCTTTTTTCATAAAACTCAATATTTGCTTCAGAATAAAAAACTTTAGTTATGGCATATACAATCTTTATTAAAAAATGTCTTTTTGATTTAATCTTGGATACTTTTCCATTATTATAACTTGTTTTAATACCAAAAAAAGAAATATGTTTACGCATATGAGCCACTTCTTTTAGTTTTCTAAAAAACCAAGAAACTATAGATTCTTTGTAAATATCCAATTCATAAAAAGACACTTTTTTTAATAATTCTTTATCATAAACCCCCTCAATCAATCCAGAATAAATAATAACTTCATCATATTTACTTATTAGTTCATGAATAAATTCACTCATAATAAAATTCCTATATCCTACGCCATCAGCAATTACAACCCCTATCTTTTTCATTTTATGATTTTGATTAATTTATCCAAAATAAATGTTTCTGTTTTCTCGATAGATTCAAATGTATTCCCTCCAATATGCGGCGTAATAATTACATTATCATTTAATCTAGCAAAGGTAATTAATGGATGTTTTCTAATGTCCGGCTCACCCCATAACACATCGGTTGCATAGCCACCTATTTTTTTTTCTATTAACAATTGCAATAGATCATTTTCATTTACTAACCCACCACGAGCCGTATTTACTATTACAGATGATTCATTTAACAAAGAAAGATTATTTTTATTTAATATAAAATGAGTATTTTTATTATAAGGTAGATGTATAGAAAGAACATCTGCAATAGAGAGAAGCGCCTCCATAGTATTCATCTTATTATATTTAATACTATATTCTGGTTGATTTTCAGTATCGTAATAAAACACCTCCATACCTAAAACAGCATAATAATCAGCCATAATTTTACCTAACCTACCTAGACCTAGAACACCTACTTTCTTTTTATACAGTTCGGTTCCTTTAAACAAATATCGATTCCAAGCTCCTCCTTCCGTATGTTGAAAAACGTTTTTAGATTTCCTAATCAGTGTTAGCAACAAGCTTAACGTGTGCTCTGCTGTCGCTCTTACTTCTTTTAAAAACTCAAATTCTCCTTTTAAACTAATAACCTTTATATTATTAGAGATACACGCTTCTAAATCTATATGATCTAACCCTGTAGCCGCACACAAAATATACTTACACTTCACATTATTTAAAATAACGTTTGTTAACTTGTGATTTAACCTAAACCAAAAAACATCACAATCTTGTAATGCTTTTTTTAGTTCTAAATCCGTAGATATTTTTTGATACTCAAATGATGATATTTGACCTAAAGCTATCTCATTTTCTAAAGAAAGTGCACTTATTCCAGATATAATTGTTTTTAAAGCACTCATAACACACCTTTTTTCCATTCTTTTATTAGCACTTCAGTAATTAGTAAATCACGTTCTGTATCAACATTAGCCCATTTAGATTCAGGCATAACATATGCTTTTTTACTAGGAAGTATTATTTTTTTCTCTTTAAGAAAAGCAGTTGTTTTCACTGCATAAATTGCTCCATTTCTTAAAAATACTGGCTTTAAATCTTGCCTTCTTTTACTTTCTGATTTTTCATCTAAAGAGGACATTATTCTGTTGTCGTTAACATGATACATTCTTGCAGGATGGATATCTTCTAACGCAATTACAGAAACGACACATTCCAAATTAGTATCTTCTAAAAACATCTGAATTACATTATCAATATCTTCACTTTCTCTTATCGGAGCTGTAGGTTGAAGCAGCACAATAAGGTCATATTTTGTCTTTAAAGATTTCAATACCTCAATAATAGCTTCTTCAATTTTTGAAGTATCCTTAGCATTATCTCTACTTCTTTTTAAACTTTCACATTGGTACTTATTTGCGACTTCAATAATCTCATCACAATCCGTAGATACAAATATATCAGTCAGTAATTTGGACTCCTTTGCCTTTTGTATAGTGTAAGAGATAAGTGGCTGCCCATCTACCAACCTGACATTTTTTCTAGAAACTCCTTTAGAGCCGCCTCTAGCTGGTATAATACCTAGAATTTTCATATTAATATGTAATGGTTTTATGAAACTCTAAAGTTACATTTGCTAATATTTCAGCAATTTTAACCCCTGCCTCCCCATCTCCATAAATAGATTCTGAAGTAATACTTTCATTCGCTATACGCTCTAATATTGCTTCTTTTATTTTGTCTTTATTATAAGAAATATCAGTAACATTATTACCACGTTGTCTTCTGTTTTGGCGTGTTCCAATATTTACAACTGGCACACCTAAATAAGAACATTCTCTAATACCTACACTAGAATTACCTATTAAACATTGACTATTAGCTAATAATTTTAAAAAATCGTTAGGTTCCATATTCTTAAAAAAGTGAATGTTTTTGGGTTGATTATTTTCCCTAAACGCTCTAATCCCTCCAGATGTCCCATCAGAACCAGCATCCACATTTGGCCAAAACCAAAACGTTGGTATATTTAGCTCATGTACTGCCTTTAACGTGGCTTCAACATCTTTTCGTGCGGATGTATATTCTGTAGTAACCGGGTGCTGCATTACTACAATATAACCTTCTTCCTTCCAATTAACTTCAGCACCAACACCACCATATTTTTTTAAAGGATCGAAATCTAATTTAGAATTTTGTTTAATTTCTAAAGCTAAATCTATGGATGGACAACCAGTATTAAAAACAGTTTCTGGACGTTCTCCCATTTTTATAACACGCTCGTAAGCGTCTTGAGATGCTACCAAATGAATATCTGCTAACTTAGTATTGGCATGCCTTACTTTTTCATCAATATTACCTGTAACTTCCCCACCTTGAATATGGATTAAAGGTATGTTTTGATAGGCTGCCGCAATACTTGTTGCAATAGTTTCAAATCGATCTGCAATAGTCACAACTGCATTAGGCTGTAAACGGTAAAACACATTTGCCAATTCCATAACTCCTAAGCCAGTTGTTTTAGCCATAGAGGTTGGATTTTCTCCCTCCAAAACCATAAATACTTTTTCAGCTATTGTAAATCCATCTTTCTCTATAACCTCTACAGCGTTTCCATAACGTCCTAACAAAGCGGACCCTGCAATAACTAATTGTAGCTCTAGTTTTGGATGATTTTTAATAGCTGCTAAAGCTGTTTTAATTCGACTATAAGATGGCCGTGCTGTAATTACAACACATATTTTTTTTATTGACATACTAATCCGTTAAATCCTCTTCGTTTAAAAAATCCCATTGCGTCATATCGCGATTTAATTTTTTACCAATTACTTTTTCATATTCACTAGCCAAGATACCAAATCCTTTAGGTTTTTTTGTCTCTAAGTCTGAAAAACTAATACTATCACCAGCTTTTAAATTTTTATTAATAGCTAAAGATTTTTCAAAAATGGACTTCAGATGTTCAAAATTAGAATTATCTAACTTATTAATAGGATTTTGTAGTGCAATTGAAATATTACGAACCGCTTTTACTAAACGACTAGTATCCTCCATTGTTAAAGAGGCTTTAGCATCCGGACCAAACATCTCTTTGTTAAACACCACATGAAACTCTAATATTTCTGCTCCTAGTGCAGTAGCTGCTATACAAGCCTCTATAGAAGATGAATGGTCCGAAAAACCGATAGGCACCTTATAGCGTTCCTTAAATTCTGTTATAACATTTAAACCATATTGTTCTGGCTTTGTTGGATAAGAGGTCGTGCATTGTAAAATTGAAAAATCAACTTGTCTTTCTTGTAAAAACGTAACTGTTGCATCTAACTCTTTATACGAACTCATACCTGACGAAATAATAATAGGCTTACCCGTTTGTACTATTTTTTCTAGCAACACAAAATTATTAACCTCACCAGACCCCACCTTATAGCGCTTAACACCTACTTTTTTAAGTAAATCTACAGCTGCGTTACTAAAAGGAGAACTGATAAACTCCAACCCAACATCGTCACAATGTGCTTTTATTGTCTTCCATTGCTCTAGAGTAAACTCCATCCGTTTCCAATACGCCATCCTTGTATCGTCTTGTTTAGAAAACTTTACGCGAAAAGGCTCATGGATACTACTTTCTGCTTCAGCAATATGTGTTTGAAATTTTATGGCGTTACATCCTGTTTTTGCAACAGCATCGATATAAGCGTGAGCCATACCTAAACTACCATCATGTGCTTGTGCTATTTCTGCTATTATAAATGTCATAGTTATGGCCAGTTATACTGTTCTTTAAGTTTAAAATTATGCTTATTAAAAAATCTATTGTGGGCGAATTCAGAAATATCATAAGTCATTTTTAATATTCTCTCTTCTGAAAATTGTTCCATTACTTTTTCTCTTTCCTTATAAAAATTAGTGAGCCAATCAATATTGTCCAAATTATTAATCGCGTTTAGTAATTTTATAAATGAATCTCCTTCTATTTCTAAATAAGACGCATTGCAGCCATAGCTAGAAGTTACCTTATCCATAACCGAACCTTTATAAGTTGGCGTATAAATAGGTACTCCATAGGAAATAGCTTCCACTAATTTTCCTTTTAGCAAGTCTGTATGTGACTCCGCATCTATAACCAATATTAAATCAGACTCTTTCAACAACTCTAATACTTCACTCCTGTCCAAGTTAAATAATAATTTAACACCTGGTAGTGTTTCTTTTAACCACTTAATTGACTCCTGATTATATTGCGACAGAACAAATGTGAATTCTAGTTTTTCTGAAACTTCATGAAGCTTTATCTGTTCTAAAGTATGTTTAAACTCTTGAGTAAATGCACTTTTATAAAATGTACCAGTATATAGTATTTTAACTTTTTTATTTTTTCTATAATATTTATCAAGAATAGGTGTTATAGCATGTGGTACCACAAAGCACCTACTGCGATCTAACTTATATTTTACAGCTATACGATCAGCTAATTTACTGGATGGAAAAGTCCAAGCTTGAGCATGCTCTTTAGTTTTTAAAAGCGTTGTTTCTTCTTTCGACAAGCTATCTTTTGAGCCGTTTTTAAGCTGAGAATTTATAACAGGGTCATTAATATTAACGATAAAAGGAAAATGTTTTTTTGAATATAAACGTAAAATTGCATCTAATGAATTAGTAGGAAGAATACGAGCCCAAATTACCGCATCACTAGTATAATGTTTATTTAAAAGTTGACTTGCTTTATTAACCCATAAATAATTATATAAGGAACTATCCTTAGAAAAAAAACAAAACAAAAGATCAAGGAGCTTATAAACTAAAAATCTAAAAAGGCTTTGTTTTTTTATCGCTTTATAAAAATAGTTTTCAACCTTAAAAAAAAGAGTCTTATCATGTACAAAATCTATTGTTTTCTTCTGAGAAATCTGAACAATATTATTGGAATATTTTAATAAAATATTAATCCAATTATAATTCACAATCCCTTCACTAGATTTATAATCTGGATAAACACTGTAAGCAATAAGTATTAGTTTTCTATACATCGCTATTTTGTTTACTTGTACTTTTTACAATCATAAACTTTTTCTTCATTCTTAAAAAAGGCGTTTCAAAATAAACATAAGACATATAAGCACTTATTATTGTTACAAAAACAATTACAAATAGTATCGCATAATAGTTTAACGCCATATTTGTGGCCAAATAAATATGACTACAAACATAAATTATTATCATGTGATACATATATATACCATACGACATTCGTCCAAAAAAGTTAAAAACTTTATTCTCTAAAGAAAAAATTGTTTTAGGGTTGCAGGCTACATTTAATATTATTGTTAGATAAAATAGTGAATTTATCTCCGAATCAACATAAGTTCTAATATGAATGGGGTGATAAATAATAGAAAACAATAAAACAGCCCAAGCTATTAACTGTACCTCCCGCCTAAATATAATAGTTAAAATACTATGATTAGAATATACTAAATAAGCCCCCAATGCACCTAATGCCATTATATTTATTCTAAAGCTATATAAAAACTCTACAATTATTGGTGCTACTTCATTTAATGTATATCTAGCACCAATCCTTAAAGCACATCCAAGGACAAAAAAGGCACCAAAAAACAAAAAGTATTTTTTTGTTTTTTTTACAATATAGGGCCAAATAAGATAAAACTGTTCTTCCACCCCAACCGACCAAAGTGGCGTTATTGTTGGTAAATTAATCCGCAACAAGTAGGAGATATTTGCCATTAAAAATATATAAAAAAGCAAACTTGTCGTTAAATTATTAACAGAAGGAACTATATTAAAGTAAATTAAAATTACAGTAATAACAATACATAAATAATAAACAGGCCATATCCTTAATAATCTTCTAATGTAGAATTTTTTAAAATTAATAGTTCCTGTTTTGTTCTTTTCTACTAAGAGTAAATAAGTAATCAAAAAACCACTTAAAACAAAAAACATATCAACTGCTCTAACAGCCATACCTGTAGCGTGAATATTTTTATGTGGTAAAAAAAACAACTCTATTTGCTGATCTATATGACACACCATTACCAAAATAGCAGCAATAGCCCTTATACCATTTAACCCCTTAAAGTAAATTGTTTTTGACTCCATTATATTAAATTATCAATAGTATTCTTTAAAAACGCTAAGCCAACATAGTCTTGCAAATCAGGTCTATCTAACGACGCATTATTATTTGATTTCCAATTTATATAAAGTTTTGTTATTTGACTACAGATTAAATCTACATCATCGATTTCGGCTATATAGGCATAGTCGTCACCTAATAAGCGTTTGGTTTCACTATAATGCGGCCCCAGTAATAATATTGGTTTATTTGCTAAAATACAATTTGGGAATTTTCCAGGTAAAAAGGGGCTAATTTCAGATTTTGCTTCTAATATAATATTTACGGAAACCATTTTCTGCAACATTTCGACTTCCTTATATTCTACATTTTTTCCCGACCAATAAATCTGATCACCTATTACGCTATTTAAATATTCCTTATGATAATCAGCCCCACCTATTAATAATAATTGTGCACTCAATTCCGCACCTTTATTATTTTCTAAAAATTTATTAAATCCATCAACTAAACCTCTTGGGTCTCTTTTAGACATCAAATTTCCTGCATGTAAAAGATTAAATTTCTCGATGTTAAAATAATCCGGAATATCCACCTCTTGTCGTTTATTAAAAGATAAATTTTGATGGGGAATAATAACACCTGTCTTATTAAAATTAAAATAATAACTTCCCATCCAATCTTTTAGCATTACACTAGGAAAAGCGCTATACTTGGCTTTTTCCGAAACCTCTCTAAAAAAACCCTCTTTAAATTGATATCCAGATTCCACCCAATTATAAGGTCTGGGATAATAATGAAAAGGATAAGGATCATGCACATAGGCCATCCATTTACTATGTAATCTTGGTAAGCTTAACATTGCGTAGTGCGGTCTAAAGCTAGCGCCCTTACTTAATGTAATAATTAAATCTTGATTACTGTAGTGTTTATCTATTGATTTAGAAATACTTTTAGCATCATTAAAAAAGGTAAACGAATGCCCAAAATTTCTTTCTAGAAATTTGGATACATTTTTCTTGGTTACTCTTTGAAAAACACGCTGAAATCTACTTAAAAAATAGTTTATTGAAAATTTAATTTCTGGGATGGATACACAAGTCACACCATCTAATTTTATGTCCTTTCTTGAATAATGGAGCACTTTTACATCATATCCTAATGTAGCTAAATTTAAAATTAAGGCAACATTTACTTTAGACCCACTACTATCATCTATGTCAATAGATTCTGATATGATTAATATATTTTTCAAAATTGTTTTAACATTTTAAATAGTTTAAATTTTAATGGAAACATCCAAAAGTAAACTTTATTAAAAAAACTTTGTGCAATTAATTTACTAACAATCGTTTTTGCATTTAAAGTATAAGCGTTGTGAATAAAATATTTTTTCAATCCGCTATTCATTAAATTTAATGCTATCAAATTTTCACAAACCAACTTTCGTGATTTGACATAAGATTCTATTCTCTTAGGGTTATCGTTCCAAAACTCACCTGTATTAGAATTTTCATGTTTTCTATTATAATATAATATATTACCAATAATTACTCCCTTAAAACCGTTACTGATAATATTTAGATAACATTCCCATTCTTCTGCATACTGTAAGTCCTCGTTAAAACGAATAGTTTTGAAACATTCTTTTTTCCACAATACCGTACAGGAAGCCAAACCTATTTCTCCTGTAACTACAGCTTCGATATTAGTTACACTTATATTACCCTTAACCTCAACTTCTAAATCTATAACTTTTGGTTTTTCTGATACAAAAGACTGCTTTTGATAATGACAAAAATCTGTATCATTATTAATAATAACATGATGCGCTATTTCAAGATTTTTAGGATGCACCAAATCATCATCATCAAAAAAGATAATATAGTCTCCTCTAGCCATATCTAATCCATAATTACGACTACCACACAATCCTTTTTTGTACTTATTTGTTCTCTTAAAATATTTAAATCGACTATCGTCTTTAAGTAAACTAGAAATAACGGTTTCAGTATGATCTGTCCCTCCATCATCTATAATAATACATTCCCAAGACTTAAAGGTTTGTTTACTTATAGTATTAAGCGTCTCTACAATAAAATGTGCTCTATTGTAAGTTGCCATTATGATAGTGACTGTTGGCTGCATAATTAATTAAAAAATGATTTAAAAAATCTCAAAGGTTTTAATATAGCTTTACCTAGCTTAAAATCTATTTTATTTTGTTGTTTGATTTTACTTTGTTCTTCTAATTCTAATTTTGCATAAACCTCATTAATATAGGTTTCTATATGCTCTGAAATAACCGCTTTATTTTTAATTTGAATAAATTTTGTTAATTCATACTTTACTTTATTTGCTCGTGACGTAGTTGAAATCCTACGTTTTCTATAATTAAATAAACGGTCTTTTATAACATATGTTTCTCCTCCATTTTTTAATAACCTTAAATAAAACTCCCAATCTTCAAAACCTCTTCGCATGGATACATCATAGCCATCAATAAACATAAAATCGACCTTTCTAAACATTAAAGAACCAAGCGCACTATTTGTTGTTAAAAAATTGACTACGCTGCCTCCTTTAGGTTCAAAAAAAGTGACTTTACCATTAGACTCCAAAATATTAACAGAGCAAGTCACTAATTTAACCTCTGTATTATTAATAATAATTTCTATTGCTTTTTCACAAAACGTTGGCTCAAAATAGTCATCACTATCTAGTACAACAATATAATCACCTTTAGCATTTGCTACACCTCTATTTCTAGCTGTACTTTGCCCTTTATTTTCTTGAGTAATAAGCTTAGCTATTTTAGGTTCAATTGTTTTTAAAACCGCTTTTGTCTTTGCATTAGAGCCATCGTCTACGACAATTACTTCTATATTTTTATAAGTTTGATGTAATGCAGAATTAACAGATTGCTCTACATACTGGAAATCATTAAAGCAAGGTATTACAAAAGACACTAAAGGGTTACTAGCTTTCATTTTTAATAATTTTTAATAATTTTATTCCTTTACTTTTATTAGATAGATTTGATTTATATAGTTTACTTACCTCTAAAACAACACTGTTTTTTTTGTCATTTTTTAGTTTTATAAAAGTGTTGGCAGACTGACATAGGTCTTCGAATGTATTATTAATTATTAAAGGCAAGGTATTAAATCTATCATGCATTGCTCCTACATGATAACTAAGTATCATCCTTCCTGCTGCTGCTGCTTCTAATGCAGTAATTGGTCCACCTTCGTGTAAAGACATTACTAAAAACACATGGATTTTAGCGTAAAACAAATGTGTACTTACTGGAGAAATAACTTCTGTAATTATAGAAATATCATTTTCTACATCTAAATTTTTAGCTAAAATTTTTAACGATCCAATATATTTAATGTCGCCTGGTCCTTGGATCATTAATTTTGTTTTTTGAGACGTGTTTTTGTTCAAATACGCAAGTAAACGAATCATGTCTTCAATATTTTTCTCTCTGGATATTCTTCCCAAGTATCCAAATTGTAGTACACTAACCTCATTAAAATTAATAGGTTTAATTTTAAGTAAATTGTCTTCGTTAGGTATAATGATATCGCTTACTAATACATTTTTTAACTTATACTCTTTTTCCCAAAAATCACTTTGCTTCTTATTAAATACTATTATTGAATTAAATTTTTGATAATACGGAATGTGTTCTTTTTCTAAAGTTTTATAGTGCCAAAGTGTTATTTTGGCAGATATATTCTTTCGTTTTGAAAACCCATTAAGTATTGAAAAAAAATAGACACTTTTAGGATAAGCCAATACAAATAAATTGGAAAAAGATAGACTTTTATATTTCCAATAAATACACTTAGAAAAACTGTTTTTAAATTTCAATTTATAAAAGAATCTATCTAACAACAATATGAAAGGGCTTGAAAGACGCTTTGGGTAATTAAAAAAATGAATTGATCTATTATTAATTATTTTTTTAAAAAGATCTCTGTTTATTTCATTTGGAGTAAATATAGAGACCGTATCAAATTGCTTAGTATCAAACAAATAAATTGCAGTTGTAACCGTTTCTATTTCTGTTCCTCCAATATTATTTAAATAAGGTGTAGCTATGAGTAATGACTTTTTCATTTTATTTAAATAAATTAATGCATTACTCTTTTTCTATACACTATACTTTTTACAAGTCTTTTGTTAAACTTGTAAAACTGCTTTTTATCATAGTTTTTAATGTAGTTTACATATAATTTACACCATTGCTGCGTGTTTAGTTTTTTCTTTTTTAATATAGCAATTTCAAATTTTCGCATAATATGTAATCTACATGTTTTACTAAACTCGTCTAATTGCTTACAATATAAATCTGAATAAAAATTTTGCTCTGCTTCTATTTTAAGGTCTAAATTATCTGTTCTACCAGATATGCTAATATTTGAAATTCTAATATTAACAGTAGTTTCGTTAATAGTATAAATAGGCTTACTATCAGAAAAATCTAGCCATGCTTTGTCATCACTATAAAAAGCTAATGGATAATTTGTAAAACGTTTTGTAAAAAAGATATCTTTAAAAAAAATGTATTCTGATAAAGAACTACGTGTTTGTCCTGTGATTTTTCTGCATAATGAATTTTGAGCGGTCTCCCACTCTGGATGTTTAAATATTTGTTGGTTTGAGTCTTCTTCAGTATCATTAAAAACGCTACTTGCAAACCTAATTACATTAGATTTTCCACTAAAAAATGAATACTTATTATAGAAAGACTCCACAAGGTTATTTTCTATAAAATCATCATCTCCAAGGAGCATAATCCACTTTTCATCTTTTACCATTTTGATGCATCTTTCCCACTGTTTGACAAGATGAACTCCTCCTAAATTATTCTCGAACTTTTTATAAACAATATCAAATTCTGAAGCATATTTAGTTAAAAGTGCTTCAGGGTTTTCTGAGCTAGCATCATTCCCAACATATACTTTAAAGCTTTTATTGGTTTGTTCTTTTAAAGACTTTAAAGTGTCTTCAAAAAAAGATATTTTATAGTATGGTATTACAACTGCCAGCATTTATTTGATTTTTGAATAAATTAATTTCAAAACATTTACAAACCCTACTTTAGAAAGACTAAGATATTTTAATGCTAAAAAAAATTGTTGTCCTTTTGTTATATTAAATATTTTAAATTGCAACAAAAAAGTTTTAAATGAACGTAACTCTATTTCTTTATTATTTTTTTGATTCTTTGGTAACTTATAAAACCTTCTTGCTTTGATCATTTCTTGAAACCAAACTTTATCTGCATTCCCTTCTGAAAAGTGTTCTATCAAAATTTCTCCAGTAACAATATTCTTATATTCAGCAGCAATTCTTAAGCTAAAATCAACATCATAAGCATGAAAGCCTTTTATTTTATCATTAAATTTAAACTGTTTATAAACATCTTTTCTACAGGCCATAAAAACACCATCTAAACTATAAACGTACTCAAAAAGTCTATTATCTTCGAAATTTGTTCGTGTGTGCACTTTTACGCGTTCATTTTTATTAGACTGTATTAAATGTAATTTAGATTTTCTAGCATTAACCCACCAATTAGAAGGAACAAAAGGCACATAATTGGAGCCTGCAATTCCAACTACACCAAGCTGTTTATCTTTAAGATAATTAATAAGTATTTCGCCCCAATTTTGAGTGTGAAAAATAACATCTTCATGAACAAAAAGTAAATTATTATATTTTGATTTTGATGCACCTAAATTATAAGCTTGACAAATCCCCATTAAATTTGGGTTTTTAATCCTGATTATTTCATATTCAACCCCACAAGTTACTTTAATATTTTTTTCTAAAACATTAAAATAGCTTGGTTGATATGATGAAATAATTATTGATAACATTATTTTCTAAAACAAAAAATATTTAATTGTTGATTAAATTTTTTAGGTGTTTCTTTACAAAAAGGGTACTTTAAAGTTTCACCTGCTAAACGTATATAATATTCGAAACCTACATCTGATAACAAATTTAAAATATCACCTAAGTTTTGTTCTTTATCAATAAGACCATGATATTCCAAAAAAAGATTTTTTACATTTTTTAAATCTTCTTTTATGTGAAATATTAATTCATTTTCAGCTCCTTCTATATCTATTTTTAAAAAATCAATTTCTTCTTTTAAGTACTTCTTAAAGTCAACTGCTTGTACTTTTTCTGTTGCATTGTTTCCTGAAAAATCTACGTTTACAGAACCAGCTAAAGAACCCTCTGTAAAAAAGGTGAGAATAGTATTTTTAGTCCAAACAGCTTTTTCAAAAATTTGAATTTTATCGTTATTATAAAATTGGGAAATATTATTTTTTAACAAATTAAAAATTTTATTATCTGCTTCAAATCCAATTATTTTAGCTTCTGGAAATTTTTCTCTAAAATATAAAATACTTAAACCCACATTAGAACCACAGTCTATTATCAACGGACTTTTTTTATCACTTTCAAATTTATAAACTTCTTCCATAAAAATTTCATCAAAAGAATGTAGAAATCCTATAGAGTCTGAAAAGCTAAAATTTAAGTTTTTAAATTTTAGCTTTCCTTCTATATAACGAGGCATTTTTAATAGCATTTGCTTTTCTTTTGTTGAAAAGTATGCTTTAGTTTTATTTAAATTACTCAAATTATTTTCTGTATAAATACCTAATATTTTTTTAATATTTTTTTTTATCATTAAATAAGTATTATTATTTTTTTTATAATTACTTTCAAACAGTAATTTAGAGTTTTAATAAAAGTCATCAATACTATTTGAACAAAGAATACTTGTATTAGCTTTAATCTTTTCGATATCCCAATTCCACCATTTAATATTTTTCAACTTTACAATTTCTTCTTCTTTAAATCTAAGCTTCAAAAGCTTTGCTGGATTACCGCCATGTATTTCGTAATCACCTACATTTTTAACGACTACTGCTCCAGCAGCTAATACTGCTCCATCCCCTATAGAAATCCCCGACATTATAGTAACGCCGTTTCCAATCCAAACATCATTACCTATAATAACATCTCCTTTTGTTGCTGGATGTCCTTCTATATTTGAAGCATTAGGAAAGTAGTCCTTTAAAACATTAAAAGGATATGTAGAGATCCAATCTGTTCTGTGATTCCCTCCAAGAAAAATAGTAACATTATCTGCTATAGAACAAAATTTTCCGATCGTCAAGTTTGTTTGTTTATTTTCAAATAACACTGTTGGTTTTCCGTAGGTATACTCTCCTATATTAAATTTTTTATCTACAAAAATAGCTTTAGTAAAAAACGGCTTGTCTATATTAGATAGTACTTTCTTAACAAAGATTTTATTTTTAATTTTATTAAATATTCTAATCAGCATATTATTTAATTAAGCCATTTTGATGATACGTACATCTTTCCGATATTAAATGTTTCTAAATGGGAAAAGGCGTTAGAATTATTTAGTATATCAAAACCACAACATTCTTCAATATTATCGTATTGAGCAACAGCTGGATGATAAATGATACAATTTATCTTATAACTTCCTTTAACCAGCGTTTCTTTAGGTATTACTAAACTATAATTATCGTCTTTATCTTTTAAAGCCTTTTCTAGACTAAAAAGCACTTGACCAATGTTATCCAAAACTCTAATTAATAAAAACTTATTTTTGATGTCTTCATTGTTTTTTCCAACTCTAATAGTTATTTTAATAGCTTGATTACTATAAAAAGCATTATTAGAATCTTCAATTTTAACTGACGCAATGTAAAAGTCTTTTTTTGACTCTTTTACAAAATAATTCCCTTGTGATTTAGAAATTCTCTGATATTCATTTAAAACCGCTTCTATCGTTCCTGATGTTTTAATCTCGCCGTTTTCAAGTAAAATACCTCGAGTACACAAATTCTTTACTGCCGCCATATTATGACTAACAAACAAAACGGTTCTCCCTTCTCCTTGACTAATATCCTGCATTTTTCCAATGGCTTTCTTTTGAAACTCAGCATCACCTACAGCTAAAACTTCATCAATTACCAATATTTCTGGTTCTAGAAAGGCTGCTACAGCAAAGGCTAATCGTACCGTCATACCAGAACTGTAACGTTTGACAGGTGTATCTATATAACGTTGGCAACCTGAAAACGCTATAATCTCGTCTATTTTAGAAGTAATTTCTTTTTTAGACATACCTAAAATAGCACCATTTAAGAATACATTTTCTCGTCCAGTCATTTCTCCATGAAAACCTGTACCAACTTCCAATAGTGAAGCTATACGTCCTCTAGTTTTAATTTCTCCGGTGGTTGGGCCCGTTACTTTAGATAGTATCTTTAGAAGCGTAGATTTCCCTGCGCCATTTTTACCTATAATCCCTAAAACCTCACCACGCTTTACTTCAAAGTTAATATTCTGTAAAGCCCAAACGTATTCACTTTCACCTTTTGTACTTCTATCATTACTATCACCTACTTTTAAATAGGGATCTTCTTTCCCTCTAACCCGGCTCCACCAACGATTTAAATCGTGACTTATAGTACCAGTTCCAACAAGACCTAAACGGTATTGTTTAGAAATGTTTTCTGCTTTTAATATGATGTCCCTATCTTCTACCATGTATTTGTATTAAAAAAATCAACAATTTTTTGAGAAGCATCACCATCACCATAAGGGTTAATAACTGTATTTATCTGCTTAGTTTTAGATAAAATTTGTTGTGCTTTACTTACAATAAGGTCTTGATCGGTGCCTACTAAAAACGAACAACCTGCATCCACCCCTTCTTGTCTTTCCGTAACCGATCTAGTCACTAAAACAGGGACTCCAAAAGTTGGCGCCTCTTCTTGAACACCTCCAGAGTCTGAAATTATTAAGTGTGCTTTTTTCATTAACCAAATAAATGTTGGATAATCTAATGGTGCTACTAAATGCACATTTGGTAGATTAGATAGTCTTTTATAAACCACTTCTTGGACGTTAGGGTTAAGGTGTACTGGAAAAACAATCTCTACCGTATTATCCTTAGATATTTCAACTAAGGCATTGCAAATAGATTCAAAACCTTCTCCAAAATTTTCCCTTCTATGTCCCGTTACTAAAATTATTTTTTTATCAAAATTGATAGCTTCTTTTAAACTTTCGATTACCGGTGTACTAAACCCTTGATCTAAGATCTCTCCAGTCATTTTTAAAGCATCAATAACAGTATTACCCGTAACTAGTATTGTATTTGAAGCCACTCCTTCTTTTAAAAGGTTTTGACTAGCACTTATACCTGGAGCAAAATGATAATCGGCTAACCTACCGGTTAATTGCCTATTCATTTCTTCAGGAAAAGGAGACCATTTATTATACGTTCTTAATCCTGCTTCTACATGTGCTACCTTAATTTTTCGATTAAAAGCAGCTAATGCAATAACACTAGATGTTGTAGTGTCGCCATGTACTAAAACAAGATCAATTTTATGTTCTATAAAAATTTTATCAATCGCTTCTAGAATTCTTGAACTTAATTTATTTAATGTCTGATTAGGCGTCATTAAGTTTAAATCAAAATCTGGTTTCATTTTAAAGAACTCCAATACTTGATCCAATAAATCTCGATGTTGTGCTGTCACGCAAAGTTTTGTATTGTAGCCTGATTTTAAAAACTTAAAATATACTGGAGCCATTTTTATAGCTTCAGGTCTTGTTCCTATACAAATTAAAACATTTTTATTGTCGTTCATATTTTCAAAATAGCTTATCTAAACCGTATCAATAAACGTTTTTTCCGTTTTATTAAAAATTATTAATCCTAATAAAAATACGATTACACTTATACTTCCAGCATATATAAAATTAGTTATTGAAAATGCGCCAACACCTAAAGTCATATATCTAAACAATTCTATAATAGTAGTCATCGGATTATATTCTACTAACCAAGCATACTCTGGTACTTTTTCTTTAAAATAAGATAATGGATACATCACTGCCGAACCGTACATTAATAACTGTACACCAAAAGTAACCAAGAATGTTAAGTCACGATATTTAGTCGTTAATGATGATAAAATCATGCCAAATCCTAAACCAAACAAGCCCATAAATACTATTAGTAATGGTAGTAACACTATTGCTAATTGTGGTGCTGCCGTTACCTCTTGATTTGTAAAAAACACATAATAGATATAAAATACGATTAGTACTAATAGCTGAATACAAAACTTTAATAAATTTGAAAACACTATAGACAATGGCGTAATCACTCTAGGAAAGTAGACTTTACCAAAAATACCTTGATTGGCTTTAAATGTATTACTAGTTCCTGTCAAACACGCACTAAAATAGTTCCAAGACGTTATTCCTGCCAAATTAAACAAAAAAGGAGGCACGCCCGCTCCTGTTGGAATAGCTGCTAAATTGTTAAATATTAAAGTAAAAATTACAGAGGTAAATAAAGGTTGAATAAAAAACCATAAAGGTCCTAATATGGTTTGTTTATAAACCGTTATAATATCTCGTTTGACAAATAAAAACAACAAATCGCGATACCTCCAAATCTCTTTAAAATTTAGGTCTATCATTTTTCGCTTAGGCGAAATAGTATATAACCAGTCGTTATTTTTAATTAAAGGTTTCAAAGGTTTATTTTAAATATTATGAATACTCTTTTATTTTATAAAAATTGATTTAATACGATTAAATACGGATTGCTTTTTAACTTCATTTTCATGATACCCATTCCCATAGGCGCCATAACCATATCCGTAACCATACCCGTAGCCATAACCATATTTTCCTTTTTGGTCATAAAAATTATATAGGAAGCTTATATTTTTAACCTCTCCTTTTTTATGCTTGTCATTAATTAAAGACAGCATTTCTTTTTTAGTATAATCCTGTCTAACCACATATAAAGACGCATCGGCATATTCAATTAACTCCAAAGCATCGGCTACTAAACCAACAGGAGGCGTATCTAATACAATATAATCGTAATTTGCTTTTAGCTCGTCTATAAATTGATCCATTTGCTTACCAATTAATAACTCCGAGGGGTTTGGAGGAATTGGTCCCGAGGTAATCACATCTAAATGCGCCACCTTCGTTTTTTGAACAACGTCTTGTAACGGTTTCTGGCCTATTAAATAATTAACAGCTCCTATAGTGTTGTCAATATCAAAATCCCCAAATATTTTTGGTTTACGCAAATCTAGTCCTACCAATACTGTTTTTTTTCCGCTTAAAGCGAACACAGAAGCAATATTAATAGAGCAAAATGTTTTACCTTCTCCACTAACTGAAGACGTCACCATAACCGTTTTAGTCCCTTCTAATTCGTGTTTTTTATATATAAATTGCAAACTAGATCTAACCGCTCTAAAGGCTTCTGCTACTGCCGACTTAGGTTTGTTAAAAACAGCTAGATTATTTTCTGTATCGTTTTTACCAACCACACCTAATAATGGTATTTTGGCTAGTTTATCTAAATCACTTGGTGTGTGTACTTTATTATCGAAAAAAGTAATAATAAAAGAGAGTAATAGTATAGGTAATAAAGCAGCTATAACAGCAAATATATATCTAATATTAAGGTTTACCGCATTACGACCTTGCCCAATATCTTTTGCTGGCTCTATTAAAATTATATCAGAAATATTAGAAGCCTTAATTAAATCTGCTTCCCCACGTTTTGCCAAATATAAATTATAAGTACTTTGACTTAATAAATACTCACGTTCAATCGCTTCTAGTTTCTGCTGATTTTCTGGCAAGGTAGAAAACTGACTTTCCGTACTATAAATTTTAGAATTTACAGATTGTAATTGATAACCAAGATTGGTTTTTACAGAGGCAATATTCTCTAACATCACATTTTTAAGTGACGCTATTTGATTATTTAAATCTCCAAAAACAGATACATTATCCCTAACAGAAGATTCTAAAGTAGATTTTTGTATGGATAAATTAACAATTTTTGAAATTCCTGCTGTTATATTAGGATCATCAATCCCTTGCAACGCTGGCGCAGGAAAACTAGTAAAATCTTGGCTAGTCATTAAATAATTTTTCAATAAATCATAGGATAACAATGATTGACTCAAGGCTTCCTTCTGATTATTGTAGTCTTCAATTTTAGTCGACAGCAAATCACTTTCACTCTCTAAATTAAATATTTTATTACTACGCTTAAAATTATTTAACGAATCCGCTTTTCGATTAACTTGCCCCTTAACTCTTGCTAATTGCTTATCAATAAAGGCCACCGTATTAATCGCATATTGATTTTTACGCTGTAATTGATCGCGTTCTAGTATAAAAACAGAAGTATTTATATAATCGACAATTTTAGCTTTATTTTTATTGGTTAAACGCGTGACTAGTAATGGTGAACCTGGTTGATTAGTAACGGCGTAGTTATTAACAAAAGAGGACACCGTAGCATTAAAATTAGTATACTGTATAAAAAACTCTTGCCCTTTAGCAACAGTCATATTATCATTTTTTATCACACTTCCTTTAAAAAAAGGCAACTCAATATACTCATTAAATTTATATGTTTTAGCATAAGTAGGTGCACTAATTGCCATCGTTTTTAGCGCCTTATTATTGAAGTTTTGCGTGGTTATATTTTGTGCATCTCCTAAATCATAAGACAACTCAAAAGAACTTTGGTCTAAAAACACGATTTTTAGAGGATGACCTATCACTTGATATGCGCTATCTAATCCCACAAATTTAAAAGGGGTAGCGCCATAACTATCTGTTTTATAAAAACGTCCTTGTTTATAATAAGATAAATATAAATCTAAACTATCGACTACTTTTTCGTGGTGCTTTCTAGATTTTAAATTAAGTAAGACTTCTTGTACTTTACCGGAAATTCCGCCATAATTAAAGACTAAACTAGTATTAGAGGTAAATAATGGGTTTTTATCGTCTTGCACTGTAAGTGAAGCATCTAGAGTGTATGGAAACTCTCGTCTTATATTCTGCTGATACACAACATAAAAACCTATCAAAAGCGCTAAAATAAACCATTTCCAGTAACTTATCGTTCTAAAAACAAAGGCCTTAAAATCAAAAACCTGAATGCCATCAATATCTAATTGCTCTTCCATTTTTTAAAGGTTACGTGCTAAAAAGTAAGTACTAATCAATACTGAAAAAATACTAGCTATGGTCGTCAATGTTTGTGCTGCTGTTTGTCCCGCCCCAATAGACTTACGCTTTAAAGGTTTAACCATAATTAAATCGTTGGGTTGGATGTAGTAAAACTCCGATTGCATCGCTGCAATATCGGTTAAATCTATATGATGAATTTTTTGACCATTAGGATACTGTCTTACAATTAGCACATCTTTACGATCTCCAGTATCTAAAATATCTCCTGCATTTGCTATAGCTTCTAAAATATTAACACGATCTTGATACAACACTGTTGTTCCCTTTGTATCAATTTCTCCCAAAGTGGTATACTTTAAGCCCGATAACTTAACCGTCACATATATTTTTGCGGTCTCCTTTAAATATTTTTGAAGGATGACCTCCTTTACTTTAGATTCTATTTCGTCCGTTGTAAATCCTAATACATTAATTTCTCCAAGAATAGGAAACTCGATATTACCATGTAAATCGACCGTAAAGCCCGTATAATATAATTCCTCTTGAGTCGTCCCAACATCACCACTTGTCGGATTAAATATTTGAACTAGGTCGTTAATTTCTTTTTTCTCTGCTTTAACGTTGACACTTAATAAATCATTAACCTGAACGCGATACGGAGACACTAAAGCTTGTATTTGTAGAGAATCGTTAACCACAGTGCCTTTATCTTGAAGATAAACCACATCTTTTTGAGTAATACAAGACGTACTTAACAGACCAAGTACAACGACAATACACACAACAATTTGCTTCATTTTTAGGCGTTTGTTAATTCACAAATATAACCTTTCGTCATGCAAATCAAAACATTTATCGGTGTTTTTGGTATATAAACGTAGGATCTCAAACCCAAATCGCTTCTTAACGACATTGCTTTTATTTTTACTACTCTAAATAACAACTTTTTACTTTTCACTTTCTACATTTCACTTAATAATAACCATCTTTGTAAAAAAAATATCCATTGAATTATCTAACAGTAGAAAATATCGCTAAATCTTATGGCGAATTAACATTATTTGAAGGCCTTTCTTTTAGTGTGCATAAAGACCAAAAAATTGCATTTGTTGCAAAAAACGGAACCGGAAAAACCTCTATTCTGAATATGTTAGCTGGTTTTGATGCGCCAGATACCGGAAATATTATTTACAGAAAAGATATAAAAGTCGCTTTTTTACCTCAAGATCCTAAACTAGATCCAACCTTGACTATCGAGGAATCTATTTTTAATTCTGACAATCCTATTTTAGATGTCATAAAAAATTATGAAAAAGCACTATTAAACCCTGAAGATGAAGATGCCTACCAAAAAGCATTTGAACAAATGGATAGAAATAATGCTTGGGATTTTGAAACGCAATACAAGCAAATACTTTCTAAATTAAAATTAGACGACTTAAATCAAAAAGTAAGCGTCTTATCTGGAGGACAAAAAAAACGTCTAAGTTTAGCTAATGCGTTAATTAACAAACCGGATTTATTAATTTTAGATGAACCGACTAACCACCTTGATTTAGAAATGATCGAATGGTTAGAAGCGTTTTTTGCCAAAGAAAACATCACTTTATTTATGGTGACTCACGACCGTTTCTTTCTAGAGCGCGTGTGTAACGAAATTATAGAGTTAGATCATGGCGAATTATATAATTACAAAGGAAATTACTCTTACTACCTAGAAAAGAAAGAAGAGCGTATAAACAGAGAACAAGTCGAAACAGGAAAAGCAAAACAACTCTTTAAAAAGGAATTGGTTTGGATGCGTCGTCAACCTAAAGCACGTACTACAAAGTCTAAATCTAGAATTGACGATTTTACCGAAATTAAACATAAAGCCTCACAACGTAGGAATGATCACGTTATAGAGCTTGAGCTTAATATGGAACGCCTAGGAAGCAAAATTGTCGAGTTAGTCAAGTTATCTAAATCATTTAAGGACAAAATCATATTAGATACCTTTGATTACAACTTTCAACGTGGTGAACGTGTGGGGATCATCGGTAAAAACGGAACGGGAAAATCGACCTTTCTAAACATGTTAACCCAAAGCACACCTCCTGATAGTGGTAAAATTTTAATTGGAGAAACGGTTAAGTTTGGATATTATACCCAAGCTGGTATTACACCAAAGCCAAACCAAAAAGTTATTGATGTTGTTAGAGATTTTGGAGATTATATTCCGTTAAAAAAAGGGCGTCAAATTAGTGCTCAGCAATTATTGGAGCGCTTTTTATTTGATAGAAAAAAACAGTATGATTTTGTCGAAAAACTAAGTGGTGGAGAACGTAAGCGTTTGTATTTATGTACAATCTTAATACAAAACCCTAACTTTTTAATTCTGGATGAGCCGACCAACGATCTAGATATTGTTACGCTTAATGTATTAGAATCTTTCTTATTAGATTTCCCTGGTTGTTTGATAGTCGTGTCTCACGACCGTTACTTTATGGATAAAATTGTGGATCACCTACTCGTTTTTAAAGGTGAAGGTCAAGTTGAAAACTTTCCAGGTAACTACTCTGATTATCGTAGTTACGAAGACAGTAAAGCGCCAGAAAGCGACACAAACGGTGATGATAAAAAAGAAAAGAAAGACTGGAAAAAAGACAGCAATAAGGTCACTTTATCATACAACGAACAAAAAGAATATAAGAATTTAGAAAGCAAAATAAAAGCCTTAGAGTTTGACAAAAAAGAGATAGAACAAAAATTTCTAAATCCTGATTTAACACAAGATCAAATCAAAGACCTGTCTGCCAAAATTCAAAAAATAATAGATTCGATTGAAGAAAAAGAAATGCGTTGGCTAGAATTAACGGAGAAATTAGAGAATTAATATTAAAGTCCAATCATAAAAAAAAGCGCAATACATGTATTGCGCTTTTTTTTATGTGGTAACCAAAGAAAAACTAAAGTTTACCAGATAGTCCATTCTTGTACTTATTAAGTAATGATTTAGTCATACCTAAATTAGATTTTGTTGAATCAACCGCTAAATAAATAAAGTACTTACTGTCCTCTGAGATATCAACAATATGAATCTGACCAGTTATAGTAATTAATATATCATCTATCTTTTGATTTAAATTTAAAACCTCAATCGCTTTAAGCTTAGCTTTGATAACTTCAAGATTATAAGCAGCCGCAAGCTCAGGATCAAAATCTGAAGATATCGAATCTGAAAAGTAAGAAATACCGCTTTTAATTTCTGTTACTGTCACTGCAATGTAGCCAGAAATATTTTCCTTTAATTCGTTCCCAAATTGACTTAAAAAATCAGACATAATTTTTGTGTTTTATATTTTATATTTGTAAATTAATGTAATATTTGCTTTGCTAAAATGGTCAAATATTCTTTTTTTTGCACAAACATACAATATTTTGTCTCGTTATACATTATATTGAATGCCATGATTAATGTTAAAACTATAGCCTTTTAATGCCTGAATTTAACGAAGTAGGATTGCGATTTTATAAGTACCTAAAAAACAAAGGATTAGGCGTAAACGATACGGCCAGAAAATTAGGTTTTTCAGGAAGTCAAATTAGCAACATTAAAAATGGAAGAGTTTTCGGCACAGATAAAGTATACAAAATATTGAATGAATTTAAAGATTTGGATGCTAATTGGTTATTTAGAGGTGTATCTAATGAAATACCAGAAGTAGATATTAATCAATTAGATTATACGATCGAATTACAAAAAGAAAGAATTATAGATTTAAAAAAAGAAAATGCTGAATTAAAAAAGACTATCAAAGCATTACATCAATCTAAAGAATCATAAAGCAACTACTATAATTAATAGTTACCCAACAAAAGCCCCTTTCTGTTATACAGATTTAAACAGCACCTTAAAAGACTTTCAAGAACAAATATTTGATCTTAAAAAAAGAAAATCAATAGCAAACAGCTATCAAATGACCAAGACCTACCAAATACAATCCTACTTTAATTTCCTAAAACGCTCCACCAATCAGCATGGCGTGCACTCCCCTTTTGTTTATGATTTGGTGACCAAGTGTTTTTATGATAAAAAAAAGTACCCCGCTTACCAAGAGATAAAAACCTACAGACAACACTTATTAAGCAATACAGCTTCCCTTGAAGTTACTGATTTAGGCTCAGGGAGTCAAGTATTTAAAACCACCAAAAGGTCCATTTCTAAAATGGCTTCAGTAGCCGGATCCAACTACAATGACGCTAAGCTGTTATATAGACTGACGCATTACTTGCAGTGTGATTCTATTTTAGAACTAGGCACCTCTTTAGGTATTGCCGCACAAGCATTAGCATTAGGCCGACCTAAAGCAGCACTTACCACTATTGAAGGTTGTCCAAATATTTCGGCAGCAGCCCAAAATACCTTTAAAACATTCGATTTAAAGTACATAGACGTTGTAACCAATGATTTTAGTGAGGCCATTAATAGATTAAAAACTAACCACTATGACTTAGTTTACTTTGATGGGAATCATCAAAAAGAAGCAACCCTACAGTATTTTGAAACCTTACTTCCAACAATCACTAATGACACTCTGTTTATCTTTGACGATATCTATTGGTCAAAAGACATGACAGCAGCTTGGAACATCATAAAACAGCACCCAAAAGTGACCGTAACTATTGACACTTATAAATTTGGGTTTGTATTTTTTAGACAGGAACAAGCTAAAGAGCATTTTACAATTAGATTGTAATAACTTTATACAATAATCAAAACAAACCAAATGAAAGCATCAGATTGGTTAATAATTATAGCTTGTATCATTTATTTATTGTTAGTTACAAGTATTATTATAAGAGCAAAATGTAAAAACCCAGAATTCAACGTCAAAAAATTCTTAAAAACAGAAGCTATATTTATTCCAGGTTCATTCTTTTTTATCCTATTAATTGTAAAGCTCATCATCAAATTATTTTGAAATAAATTCATAAAAAAACGCCACCTTGTTAATCTATAATTTTTAACTTTGAAAGTATGAAAATATACACTAAAACAGGAGATAAAGGTACCACTGCTTTATTTGGAGGCACACGTGTACCAAAGCACCATATTCGTATTGACAGTTACGGAACCGTTGACGAGCTAAACTCGTACATTGGCTTAATAAGAGATCAGGACATCCACCAATTATATAAAGACATCTTAATTATTATTCAAGATAAATTATTTACTGTTGGTGCAGTATTAGCAACAGATCCAGAAAAAGCCGTTCTAAAAAATGGAAAAGAGCGCTTAAATATTAATAAAATTTCTGACGAAGACATTGCCTTACTAGAACGCGAAATGGATGCCATGAACCTTGATTTACCGCCCATGACACACTTTGTGCTACCAGGCGGACATCAAACGGTGTCATTTTGTCACATTACCAGAACGGTATGTCGACGCGCAGAACGCTTAGCTTCAGCGCTTAACGATTTAGAGCCTTTTGAAGCCAATACCTTAAAATATTTAAACAGGCTTTCTGACTACCTTTTTGTCTTGGCACGAAAATTGTCTCATGACTTACAAGCAGACGAAGTAAAATGGATTCCGGAGAAAACGTAATCACTTTTATAAAGCGCTGTGATTACTAATACTGCAAAACACTTTAGTATCAAGTAGTTCCCGTTTTGAAGACGTTCTTTTTTTTAATGAAAAAATAATTCACTTTTCTCTTGACTATTAGAACAAAAAATTTACTTTTGCAAAAATTAAACCCTATTAAGAAATGTATTGGACACTAGAATTAGCATCTTATTTGAGTGATGCACCTTGGCCAGCAACTAAAGATGAGCTTATTGATTACGCCATTAGAACAGGTGCTCCTTTAGAAGTTGTAGAAAACTTACAATCCATAGAAGACGAAGGTGATTCGTACGACTCTATCGAAGAAATTTGGCCGGATTATCCAACTGACGAAGATTACCTCTGGAATGAGGACGAATATTAATAACACACAAATAGTATCAAAAAAAGTCTCAATTAGAGACTTTTTTTGTGCTTTAAAATTTAGCCGAATGCCGCTAAAAACGTATATTTAAGCCCTTTTTCAAAAGAGCACAACACATAAAGTATTGATAGCCTTTGCACTGCAGAGTATTTCATATTAAATAAAAAATAAAACTATGAGTTTTTTAAATTCCGTACTAAAAGTATTTGTTGGCGACAAGTCTAAACAAGACGTTAAAGCCATCACACCTATAGTAGACAAAATTAAAACCTTTGAACAGGCTATGATAGCCTTGTCACATGACCAATTAAGAGCTAAAACAGCCGAGTTTAAAGCTATCATAGCGGAAGCACGTCAACCATTTAACTCTAAAATCGAAAGCCTTCAAGCTGAAGCTGAAACGACTGAAGATATTGACAAACGTGAAGATATCTATCAAGCTATTGATAAAATTAAAGAAGACTCTTATACTGCTACAGAGGCAACATTAAACACTATTTTACCAGAAGCTTTTGCTGTTGTTAAAGAAACAGCGAGACGTTTTAAAGACAATACAACCATAACAGTAAGTGCTAACGAGTTTGATAGAAGTCTTTCTGGAGATAAAGATTTTGTAACTTTAGAAGGTGACAAAGCCACGTGGTCTAACTCTTGGGATGCTGCAGGTAAAGCTATTACTTGGGACATGGTGCACTATGATGTACAACTTATTGGTGGTGTTGCAATGCACCAAGGTAAAATTGCAGAGATGCATACAGGAGAAGGAAAAACATTAGTAGCAACGCTTCCTGTCTATTTAAATGCACTAGCCGGTAAAGGTGTGCACTTAGTAACAGTAAACGACTACTTAGCAAAACGTGATAGTGCTTGGATGGCGCCAATATTTAACTTTCACGGATTAAGTATTGACTGTATCGATTATCATCAACCTAATAGTGATGCGCGTCGTAAAGCATACAACTCTGATATTACTTACGGTACCAATAACGAATTTGGTTTTGATTACCTCCGTGATAATATGGCACATGCTACTGGAGATTTAGTACAACGCCCGCACCACTACGCCATTGTAGATGAGGTCGATTCTGTATTAATTGATGATGCCCGTACCCCATTAATTATTTCTGGTCCAATCCCAAAAGGTGACGAGCACGAATTTACAGCGCTTAAACCAAAAGTAGACGATATTGTTAGTATCCAACGTAAGTACTTAACTCAGGTTTTAGTTGAAGCTAAAAAATTAATTGCGGAAGGCGATAGTAAGGAAGGTGGATTTAAATTATTACAAGTTTACAGAGGTATTCCTAAAAACAAAGCTTTAATTAAGTTTTTAAGTGAAGACGGTGTAAAACAAATTCTTCAAAAAACAGAAAACTATTTCATACAAGATAACAATCGCGAGATGCCAAAGGTTGATGCTGATTTGTACTATGTTATTGAAGAAAAAAATAATCAAATTGAATTAACGGATAAAGGGGTTGAATACATCTCTGGAGCAGATAATCCTGACTTTTTCGTCATGCCAGAAATTGGTATCGAAATAGCTAAAATCGAAGCTAAAAACTTATCTACTGAAGCCGAAGCTGAAGCTAAAGAAGATTTATTTAGAGATTTCGGAATCAAGTCAGAACGTATTCACACGCTTAACCAATTACTTAAAGCCTATGCTTTATTTGAAAAAGACACACAATATGTGGTCATGGAGAATAAAGTAATGATTGTAGACGAGCAAACGGGTCGTATTATGGATGGTCGTCGTTATAGTGACGGATTACACCAAGCCATAGAAGCTAAAGAAAATGTAAAAATTGAAGATGCTACGCAAACTTTTGCAACGGTAACGCTTCAAAATTACTTTAGAATGTACAAAAAACTGTCTGGTATGACAGGTACAGCAGTAACGGAAGCGGGAGAATTCTGGGAAATCTATAAATTAGATGTCGTAGAAATTCCGACTAACAGACCAATTGCTAGAGATGACAGACAAGATTTAGTTTACAAAACTAAACGTGAAAAATATAATGCAGTTGTCGATGAAGTTACAAAACTATCACAACAAGGACGTCCAGTATTAATTGGAACAACGTCTGTAGATATCTCTGAATTATTAGGTAAAATTTTAGCACAACGTAAAGTACCACACAACGTATTAAATGCCAAGCAACATAAAAAAGAAGCAGAAATAGTTGATCAAGCTGGTAAGCCAGGTCAAGTAACTATTGCAACAAACATGGCTGGTCGTGGTACGGATATTAAATTATCTGAAGAGGTTAAAGCCGCAGGTGGTTTAGCAATTATTGGTACAGAACGTCATGATTCACGTCGTGTAGACCGTCAGTTGAGAGGTCGTGCTGGTCGTCAAGGAGATCCAGGAAGCTCTCAGTTTTACGTCTCTTTAGAAGACAACTTAATGCGTCTATTTGGATCGGAGCGTATCGCGAAGATGATGGACCGCATGGGATTAGAAGAAGGTGAAGTGATTCAGCATTCTATGATTTCTAAATCTATTGAACGTGCTCAGAAAAAAGTTGAAGAAAATCAATTTGGAGTACGTAAACGTTTATTAGAATATGATGATGTGATGAACTCACAACGTGAAGTTGTTTACAAACGTCGTTACAATGCTTTATTTGGAGAACGTCTCCGTGTAGATTTAGCCAACATGATTTATGATACTTCAGAAGGTATTGCAGAATCTAACAAAGGCGCTAGTGACTTTAAAAATTTCGAGTTTGAATTAATTAGATTCTTCTCTATGTCGTCTCCAATTACTGAAGCTCAATTTAATAAAATGTCAGCTTTAGATATTGCACAAACCATCTACAAAGCAGGTTTTGAGCATTACAAAGAAAAAATGGAACGTAATGCAGAAATTGCATTCCCGGTTATTCAAAATGTATACGAAAACCAACGTGACCAATACAAACGTATTGTTGTTCCTTTTACGGATGGTGTAAAAAATATTCAAGTAGTCACTGACTTAGAAAAAGCATACCAAACTAAAGGAAAACAACTAGTAACAGACTTTGAGAAAAATATATCACTAGCGATTATTGATGATGCTTGGAAAACCCATTTACGTAAAATGGACGAACTTAAGCAATCTGTACAATTAGCCGTTCACGAACAAAAAGACCCGCTATTAATCTACAAATTTGAAGCTTTTGAGTTATTTAAAGCAATGATTGATCAGGTTAACAAAGAGGTTATCTCTTTCTTATTTAAAGGAGAATTACCTACTGAAACGACTAACGCCATTAGTGAGGCTAAAGAAGTACGTCAAAAGGATAACTTACAAACACAAAAAGAGGAAATTCAAAACTTAGATGAACGTTCTGCACAAAATAGAGCAGCATCTAACACACAACCTCAACAACAAGTTGTAGAGACTATCGTTAGAGACCAACCAAAAATTGGTCGTAATGATAAAGTAACGATCAAACACATTATTACTGGAGAAAACAAAACGGTTAAGTATAAACAAGCTGAGCCTTTAATTTCAAAAGGAGAATGGGTCATCGTTAACGACTAATTTAACACCTACTTTTGTAGAACAATCTTATATCAAAATCTCGATACTAATTAGTATCGAGATTTTTTTTGTAACAACACGACTGTAATAGAAATTGAATAAGTTGCTGATCTATTACAGCAATGACCTAGTTAATTTTATTTTGTAAATTGAATGACTAACCAACTCCTTTATTGAGTACTAACACTTAATATTATGCTTAAAAATACAATTGCCACCATTGTTGGATTTATAGTTGCAGCTACTGTCGTTTACATCATAGAAACGCTTTTAGGTCATGCCTTTTTTCCTTTACCAGAACATATAGATCCAAATGACCTATCCTCGATAAAAGCAAATCTGCACTTGATACCAATAGGCGCAAAACTATTTGTTATTCTAGCACATTTTTCTGGTATTATAGCTGGTATGTTAGTCGCTGGTATGATTTCTAAAACCAGCATGATTCCCGCTTACATTGTTGGTGGATTACTGGTTTTAGCCACAATAGGCACCATAGTTATGCTACCAAAAACAGTATGGTTTGCGGCAAGTGATGCTGTATTGGCCATAGCTGCTTTTTACTTCGGAAAATCTTTAGCGTCTAGACATGTTTATGGTGTGTTGGTATAAGTAAAAGCGACCACTACCCTATTATTTGTAACACTTTAAAGCTTATGAAAACTTACTACTTAACTCTGACACAATAGATTCCATTTTTACGTTTTTTGCTTTCTTTTCTAAAAACACAGCAGGTACGACTCTAACTTTGCAATCTTTTATCGCACAACGCTCGCAAGTCACCCCAACGTTATGAGTTATAATTTTTGGATCATTTAAAAAATTAAGTTTACGCTGTAACTGCTTATTAATTAATAAACCAACCGTTATACTTCTATAATGATTATCCCTAAACGGATCTTTAGTTGCAGAAGAGAACACCAAATACTTAAAACCATCATCTGGATAGTTAGAAATCTGAATATCAAATTCGTGTTCACTTTTACCTTTACTAATATCTTTTAGTTTTTGTAAAGACACCCAGCGTCTGCAATAATGCTCGTTAGTCTCATTAGCATGAGGCGATTGTTGGTGTGATAAATGCAATTCTTTTTTCAAATAAAAGCGATCACTTTTAGCTTTGTGCGTAAATCTTAAAAAAAACAAATTCTGAATATTAAAGGCCTTTGGCAAAATATTAGTCAGACGTTGATAAAACGATTCCGGAGACGCATTAAAACTATGGATGGCTTCTAAAAACAAAGCTGTATCAAAGGTGTCCTTTTCAAAAATAACACTCAATTGTGCTTTGATTTTAGCACTCGGTATAATTAAAGCACCTGCAAAATAAGACGCATAAAAATTATTTAAGACTTGATCAAACGTCTCAAACTTAATCCAAGGAAAAGTATATAAACGTTCTTCTATTTCCAAAAAATTATAAGCCAATTCTTTAGCGTAAATAAACGTACGTTGGGCTTCATCAATTTCATTAGCAAGCAATAATGTTTTCGTTTTAGGCACAAAAAGCGTTCTTAAATTACCCAAAGCTTCATACTGACTTAATTCATTACACGCAATAGTATACCCATATTCTTCCACGAGTATCTCTTCTAAATCTGCAGACGTTATCGTTTCATTTAAATCAATTTGATACGCTTTTGCAAACTTTAATACGCTATCCTCTAAATCTTCAAAGTAATTATTATTGGCCTCCTGAAAAGAACGTACAGAAGCCAAATAAAAACTCTCTTTACTAAAATTATAATGTTTTGCAATTTTAATAATGGTACTAATAAAGGCATTGACTTTAGCTGGCGCATTAGCCACAATATCAATCAAATTACTCTCTTTTATTCCAAATAACTCTAAAGGAATTTCTTTTAAAATCTTAGACTGCAACAAGTCACCAATAGGCGCTAAATTTTTATCCAATTTTAAAGACACCATTTGATCGTATGGTACATCTAATTTCTCTGAAAGAATAGCAATTTTATCAGGTTTTGGATATTTTTTCCCGTTTTCTATTTCGTTTAAATACGACTTAGATAACCCCGAAAGTTTAGACAATCCAAACAATGATAATTTTTTATCAGTCCTTATCTGCTTTAGCTTTAAGCCGAATATCAATTTTATATAATCTTCTTGCATAATAGCAAATATACGCTTTTCTGCGAATATTCAATTTTAGCGAAAAACAATATTTAGCGAACGTTCGCTTGTTTTATTAAAAACTTTGTTATACTATTGTCATATAAAATCATAACATCATGGAAAACACGCTTTTAAAAACCCCTCAGATTACATTCTCAAAAGACGTCACTAATTACTATCCAGAAATTTTAACGGATGATGCGCTTGCTTTTCTATCTGCGCTTCATGAAAAATGTAATCCTGAACGCTTAGAATTATTAAAAAGACGTACCAATCAACAACAGCTTTTTGATAGTGGACAATTCCCAGAGTTTCCTAGAGAAACAAAAGCGATTAGAGACACCGATTGGACAGCTGGTAATATCCCTCATGATTTACAAGATCGCCGTGTAGAAATCACAGGACCAGTGGACAGAAAAATGATTATCAATGCTTTAAATTCTGGTGCAAAAACATTTATGGCAGATTTGGAGGATAGTAATGCACCGACTTGGGATAATGTCATTTCAGGGCAACAAAACCTAATGGATGCTAACACTAAAACAATCTCGTTAACGGATACCAAAAGAAATAAATCTTATACACTAAATCCGGATACTGCTGTTTTATTAGTGAGACCAAGAGGACTACATTTAAACGAAAGACATATTACCATTAACAATGAAGAAGTTTCTGGGAGTTTAGTCGATTTTGGGTTATACGTATTTCATAACACGAAAATATTATTAGAAAACAATACCGCACCTTACTTTTATCTTCCAAAATTAGAACATTATTTAGAAGCCCGTTGGTGGGATACTGTCTTTACTTTTGCTGAAGAGTATTTAAAAGTACCACATGGTACGTTTAAAGCCACCGTTTTGGTAGAAACAATTACTGCGAGTTTTCAGCTTGACGAAATAATTTTTGAACTTAAAGACCATATTGTTGGCTTAAACTGTGGCCGATGGGACTATATTTTCTCCTACATTAAAAAATTTAGAAACCACCCCAATTTTGTTGTCCCTAATCGTGATCAAGTCACTATGACTTCTCCTTTTATGGATGCCTATTCTAAATTAGTAATTCAACGGTGTCACAAAAGAGGCATATTAGCTATTGGAGGAATGGCCGCACAAATACCTATTAAAAATGACGAATATGCTAATATAGCGGCACTAGAAAAAGTTAGAAAAGATAAAGAACGTGAAGTTAAAAACGGACACGATGGCACTTGGGTGGCTCATCCTGCTTTGGTTGCTGTTGCCATGAGCGAATTCGATAAGCACATGCCAACGCCAAACCAGTTACAAGTCACACGTGATGATGTCACTATAACCGAGCAAGATTTAGTTGAAATCCCTAAAGGAACGGTTACCGAAGCTGGCATACGAAAAAATATAAACGTTGGTATTCTATATACCGAAGCTTGGTTAAGAGGCTATGGTGCTGTCGCGCTTTATAATTTAATGGAAGATGCCGCTACTGCCGAAATTTCTAGAACACAAGTTTGGCAATGGTTAAAAAACGAAGTCGTTCTTGAAGATGGACGTCCGTTTAATTTAAACTTATATCAAGTACTATTTAATGATGAAGTTGAAAAGATTCTTACCGAATACGGTGAAGACACTATTAAAAACACAAAGTTCAAACTAGCGATCTCGTTATTTGACCAATTGGTAACCAACGAAACCTTTGAAGAATTTTTGACGCTTCCCGCTTACCAATACCTATAAAAAAAATCCTGCGATTGCTGTAACAATCAACAGGATCTAATTATTAATAATAAATAACATAGTACAAAATTATGAAAAATTTAGCACAAACAAATTATAGTTCGGCTTTAGACACTGTTAAAAATCTAAAAGCAAAGTATGGTAACAGCTGGAATGCCATACGTCCAGAAAGTGCGGCGAGGATGGCCACACAAAATCGCTTTAAAACAGGATTAGATATCGCTAAATATACGGCTGGTATTATGAGAGAAGATATGGCTGCTTATGATGCTGACCATTCTAACTACACACAATCATTAGGCTGCTGGCACGGGTTTGTGGCCCAACAAAAGATGATTGCCGTAAAAAAACATCACAAAACAACAAGTAAACGTTATTTATACCTTTCTGGATGGATGGTTGCTGCCCTACGTTCAGAATTTGGACCATTACCAGATCAGTCTATGCATGAAAAAACGGCAGTACCGAATTTAATTGCAGAGATCTATGATTTTTTACGTCAAGCGGATGCTATAGAATTAAATGACTTATTTAAAAGACTAGAAAATGGAGAAGATGTACAAGATCTGATTGATAATTACGAAACACATATCGTACCAATTATAGCTGATATTGATGCTGGTTTTGGTAATGAAGAAGCGACCTATTTACTAACAAAAAAAATGATTGAAGCTGGCGCTTGTGCTATTCAAATTGAAAATCAAGTGTCTGACGCAAAACAATGTGGGCATCAAGATGGTAAAGTAACGGTACCACACGAAGATTTTATTGCAAAATTAAACGCCATTAGGTATGCGTTTTTAGAATTAGGTGTAGATGATGGAGTTATTGTAGCCAGAACAGACTCTGAAGGCGCAGGATTAACCCAAAAACTACCTGTAAGTCAAGAACCAGGTGATTTAGCCTCTCAATATTTAGCTTTTGTTGAAGCTGAAGCTATTGATATTACAGAGGCCAAAGAAGATGATGTACTCCTAAAAAGAGATGGTAAATTAGTACGTCCAGTACGATTAGCTAACGGATTATATAAATTTAAAGAAGGCTCTAATATAGACCGTGTCGTTTTAGATTGTATCACCAGTTTACAAAATGGCGCCGACTTATTATGGATTGAAACACCAACACCTAATGTAAAGCAAATTGCACATATGGTTAATCGTGTAAAAGCAGTCGTACCCAATGCAAAATTGGTATACAATAACTCGCCGTCATTTAATTGGACTTTAAATTTCCGTAATCAAGCGTATGAAGCTATGCTTGCTGAAGGAGAAGACGTAACAGCCTATGACAAAAACAATTTAATGGCTGCGGAATATGACGCCACACCATTATGTTTGCGTGCAGACCAAAACATTAAAACATTCCAAAAAGATGGCGCTAGAGACGCGGGTATATTCCACCACCTGATTACATTACCAACATACCATACCACTGCATTACACATGAACGATTTAACCAAAGGTTACTTTGGTGAAGACGGTATGTTAGCTTACGTAAAAGGCGTGCAAAGACAAGAAATCCGTAAAGGCGTGTCTTGTGTAAAACATCAAAGAATGGCTGGTTCTGATCTTGGAGATGATCACAAAACATTTTTCGCAGGTGATAAAGCCTTAAAAGCAGGTGGAGAAAATAACACCTCTAATCAATTTGAAAGCAAAACAAATGCGACAAAACCAGAACTGGTTTTAGACAAATAAGCTATCAGTCTTAAAATAGGGCAACAGACATATTTGTTGCCTTATTTTAATTAAAATGTCATGTTACATCTCAATTGCTAATACTATGTTTACAACAGCAGACCTGTGGGATGACCACCACGAACACCTTACCTGTGTTGCTCCTATTTTTAAATCTTATGGATCCAAATCAGCATTTTCAGGACAAATAAAAACCCTGAAAGTATTTGAAGATAATACGCTAGTCAGAAAACAATTAGAATCCGACGGAACGGGACAAGTCCTTGTCATTGATGGTGGTGCTTCCTTACGATGTGCTTTAATTGGGGATCAATTAGCAGCTTTGGCTATTCAGAATAATTGGAATGGCATTGTGGTTAATGGTTGCATTCGCGATAGCGCCCTAATTAACACCATGGACATCGGAATAAGAGCTTTAAACACTTCGCCAGTAAAAAGTATAAAACAAAATAGTGGACATAGCACTATCCCAATTACATTTGGAGGCGCTATTTTTATACCAAAACACTATATTTATGTAGATTTAGATGGTGTACTAATAAGCAAACACTATTTAATTAAATAATAAAGTAATGAAAGGCAGAAAACTACTTATGATTCCTGGTCCTATAGAATTTGAACCAGACGTATTACACGCTATGAGCATACCAACCATCAGTCATGTCTCACCAGATTTTATTGACATTTTTGGAACTAGTTTGGAATTAATGCGCGATGTTTGGAAAGCTCCAAAAGGACAGCCATTTATTGTCGCAGGAACAGGGACATTAGCTATGGATATGGCAGCTGCCAACCTTATAGAACAGGGTGATTCTATTTTAATAATCTCTTCTGGTTATTTTGGGACTCGTTTTAAAGCTATTGCAGAACGCTATGGCGCAAAAACAACCTTATTAGAAGCGCCTTTAGGCGAATTGGTCTCTCTTGAAACGATTGAAAAAGAACTTAAAAGCAAACCATACAAAGCATTAACCATTACACATGTAGATACCTCGACAGGTTTACTAACAGATCCTAAACCCATTGCACAATTAGCTGCTAAATATAATACGTTAAGTATTTTAGATGGGGTTTGCTCAGTCGCGGGTGAAGCCATACATCAAGACGAATGGGGTCTTGACATTGTATTAACCGCTTCTCAAAAAGCTATTGGTGTACCGCCAGGACTGGCGCTTCTAATGGCTTCCGAAAAAGCGATGCACGTCTGGAAAAACAGAGAAACACCTGTCCCTAATTACTATGCCGATTTCAGCAATTGGTTACCAATAATGAAGGCTTATGAAGCACGAAAACCGTCCTATTTTGGCACACCAGCAGTCAATTTAATTGTAGCCCTAGAAGTGAGTCTCAAAATTATTTGTGCTGAAGGCATAGACCAGCGCATACAACGTCATCACAATTTAGCGAAAGCATTTAGAGCAGGAATAGCAGCTTTAGACCTAGATATATTACCTAAAACAAATACTACAGCAGCCAATACCTTAACCGCTATTTACTATCCAAAAGGCACAAATGGGGCTGATTTAAGTACACAAATGAGTGCTAATGCTATTATAATCGCAGGAGGACTACTCCCGGAACTAAAAGCAACTTATTTTAGAATAGGACATATGGGATCAGTATCCTCTAACGACCTTCTAGCTGTATTAGGCGCTTTAGAGCGTACATTAATCACATTAGGACACCCTATAAAAGCGGGACTGAGTTTACAAGCGTTTCAGCAAACGATTATAAAAAACCACCGTTAGTCTACCCATTAAATATCAATTTAGTGTACACCATTACCTTAATACAAAACCTATCATTCCAAAAGATGTACTCCATATTACAATTCTTAAATTTTTAAAAAATATAATCTAGCCGTCATAGTCTTATATTTTAAACCAAAACACACAAGCTTTTGCATAAAACAAGACTTGTGTGTTTTTTTTGTACTTAAAACAACCCATTTATTCAGATTGCAGTACAAACTAAAGACACGCATCAGACTTATAATACAGTATTCATTAGTTAAAAACGGAAAACAAATTAATTCTAAGCCCATCATTGTAATCCGCCACTTTTTTATTCGGCTTATATCACTATTAATTTTTTTCACATATATTTACAGCTAACCATAAAAAACCATAAACATGAAAAAAATTAAAGCAGCAATTCTATTTACATTCTTAATTTTTGGTATTACGAGTTCTTTTGCAAAAGGAAAAATTCCATTTGGAAAAAAAGAAGTGATTACCGTTGTGTCTGAATTACCAGATAACGAAATGTATGAAACTAGTGAGAACAGTAAAGAATATCTTGATCTAGCAACGTTACATGAAGAATTTAATATTGCTTGGATTTTACCTTTATGGATTACTAAAGACCCAAAACTTGTGCTATACAATGTGACATCAGAAACTTATTATGACGTTCCTGCAGACCAAATGGAAGCTATTTTAAAAGAAAATAACATTACTGAAGCAGATGTTTTAAAAGTTCCTTTTTACAATAAATATGGTGGTAAAGCTGTCTTTCTTTTAATTGTTGCAGGAATTATCTGGAGTTACATGGGAAAAAAAGAAGATAACGTAGAACCTAAAGAAGTGTAACATGAGTCCCTATTTAATCCCGGCAATTGTTTTTTCTTTGGGTATTTTTATGATGTTTTACATGATGAAAAAAAACAAAACCCATATCTCTAATGAAGATATTGATAAAGAAAAACTAAATATTGACCAGTATCAAAAAGAACTTTTAGATAAAGACTATTCCTATATTAAAAAATGGATGAAAAATGCATCTATTGATGCCTTTACCTCAGCGTCTATACCCTACACTGGTATTGACAAAGCGAAGGATGTAGGTAAAGATCTATTAAAATCGGCATTAACATTAGGAACCGTAAAGTACACAACTGTCGAAACGCCTTCTTTTGTGACTTTAAGCGAAGGAAAAATGCATTATTTTAGTACAGATGTAGACGGTGATTTAAAAGAACATTTGATTTTTAATTCAGATCGTTTAAGTCATGCAACTGTTACATTAGAGCCTACTAAAACAAAAAATGTCCTTGGCGACAAGTATCTTTTCACCTTTGATATAGATGGTCAAGTAAGCACTATAGCCATTCATAACACATTAACTTTTAATGCTGGTGTTTCTTCAATGTTTGGTAGTAGCTATTCTAAAACCTTAACCAAAAACAAAGTCGTTGGAGATGAGTTTTACACCAAAATAAGCGCCTTGTATCCAAACTTAAAAGTAAAAAGATAATCTTTTAGCATTATACTATTTAAAGCCGAATTTCAATATGTTTTGAAATTCGGCTTTTTGCATTATGTCCCAGAAACAATAGATAGTTTTTAACTCCTTGCAAAACTCAATCGTTCCTTCTATTAATCAAGTGTTTAGCGAAACGAAATCGTAACTTGACTTTGTTATTTTTTTAAACTAACTTCGTTTAACTTCGAATAAAATTCATTAAAACGGAATCTTATTTGTTATACGCCTGCAATAATTATGATATATGAAGTCATAGGACTAAAATATGAAGATACTTTGTCACAAGTAATTATGGTTATAATTTATGGGATTGGACAGATATATAGAATTCAGATAAAAAAGAAAAGGATAAAACCTAAAAATTTAGTTTCTGGACATGTCAGATTAATAAAATTGGGTCAAGGAAAAACAAAATCATTTAAAAGTGGAGGTTGGTCTTTTAGAGAAGCTCCAAAACAGTATTAAATCATGAAATATTTATCTGCATTATTTGTCATATTAGTGTTTTTTAGCTGTGTAAAATCAAAAGATAAGCATAATCAAGTAGCAATAACTCAGCTTCAAGAAAAGACAGTGCAAGATAACAGTAAAATAGACTCAGTAAAATATTCAAAATCTAAAGCTATTATAAAAGGAAAGCTAATTGAATTTGGTAGCGGAAACAAATATTTATATCCAACAATACAAGTTATGGATATCTTAATGAATACAAGTGGTTTCCATATTAAGGACATAATAAAAGTCGCACATTATAATTGGAAGTCTGGCATACCAAAAGATAAAGAGTGCGTAATATACCTAACATCTTGGCCAATTGATAGTGAAAATTTTAATGAAAATGAAAGTTGGATGTTAATAGAAGGAGATGGAGAATATGCATGTGAATGCAAATAACCATTGCCAATCGAATAGACGACTCCAATTAAAACAACGGAAATACACGTCTCACACGACCGTAAACGTGAGCCTGATATACGTCAGTTCTGATATTTTGGAAAAGCGAAAAAACCAAAACGAAGTGTAGATTACAGCCTTTTCATTTATTAAGTTTTGCTTGTCTCAAACGCAAAAGAAAGTCATTAATAGGATTGAATTTAAAATATTACAGCATACGGTATAGGAGAGCGATGGAAGTTGCAGCAGCTAATCCGCAGACTGGATAGTAACTTGACTTTTTCATTTTTTTTAAAACTAAATAGGTTTAACTTCGAATAAAATTCTTTAAAACGGAATCTTATTTGTTATACGTTACCCATAAGCAAAAAAAAAGCCAGCTGCACGTTCAAGCACATTTTATTTTGTTCGTACCTCACAAAATAAAAAGAGCTTTCACTTCCCTGCCCACTCCGAAAAAATAATATTTACCACAAATAGATATGTTGTCCCAAATATTTACTAAATTTGGGACATAAATAACAGAACCATGACTAACTCAGTTCAAACAAAAATTGAAAACAAAATAAAATCAATGAAAAGGGGAAGTATTCTATTTCCTTCTAACTTTGAAAGCATGGGGAATGTTGAAGCTGTGAAAAAGTCATTATTACGACTTGAGAAAAAAAAGTTCCTAATAAGATTAGCACATGGAATATACTTATATCCGAAACAAGATAAACTTCTAGGTGTTTTATATCCATCTATAGAAGAAATCGCCAATGCAATTGCAGATAGAGATAAGGCACAAATTATTCCAACAGGAATAAAAGCTTTAAATCAACTTGGTTTGTCTAATCAAATACCTATGAACATTGTTTTCTTGACTGATGGAGCTGCTCGTAGTATTGTTGTTGGGAAAAGAACAATTAAATTTAAAAGAACCACACCTAAGAATTTAGCGGTAAAAGGCAAAATAACAAGTTTAGTTATACAAGCTCTAAAAGAGATAGGTAAAGAAAACGTTACAGAAGAACAAATAGAAATAATATTAGAGCATCTTAAACTAGAAAAAGGAGAAACGATAGAACATGATGCCAAATTATCTCCAGCATGGATTTCTAAAATTATAAAGAATGTAAAATAATGAGAAACTTTATAAAACTAAACAAAAAAGATAAACTGAACATCTTTAACCAAACCAGTGAACGATCTGGTTTGCCTTCCTCTGCTGTAGAAAAAGATTGGTGGGTAACTTTATCTTTAAATATTATCTTCTCATTACCATATGCAAATCAAATAGTTTTTAAAGGCGGAACTTCTCTTAGCAAAGCTTGGGACTTAATAGAACGTTTTTCAGAAGATATTGATTTAGTAATAGATAGAAAACATCTTGGTTTTGAAGGAGAATTGAGTAAAACACAAGTCAAAAAACTGCGCAAGGCGTCTTATTCCTTTATTGGAACAGATTTTTATACAGATATCAATAACGTATTAATAAAATTAGGCGTACCAGATTATGAATTAGTTGTTCAAGAAACAAAAAACACAGATACTGACCCATTAATTATTGAACTACGATATAAATCTTTAACAGAAGAATCTGATTATTTAAAACCAAGAGTTTTAATAGAAGTTGGAGCAAGGTCTTTGATGGAGCCTGTAGATGAAAAAGTAATTATTTCAATGGTATCTAGTGAATTTAGCCAACTTCCATTTGCTGAAAAAGAGATTACAATTCCTGTAGTATCTCCTAAACGTACATTTCTTGAAAAAATATTTTTATTACATGAAGAGTTTCAAAAGGAAACCAAATTTATTCGTGTAGAAAGAATGAGTAGACATTTATATGATTTAGAAAAATTAATGGACACTCCTCATGGTATAGAAGCATTAAAAGATTCTGATTTATACAATATAATTGTAAAACACAGAAGGAAATTTAATGCAATTAGGGGAATTGACTATGCTAATCACACTCCTAAATCAATTAACATTGTTCCTCCTGAAGAAACAATTAAACATTGGGAAAAGGATTATAAAACCATGCAAGAAAGTATGTTTTATGGTTCTACTATTAGTTTTGGTAAGTTGATAGAAAGAATTACAGAATTAAATACTAGAATAAATAAATCTTAAATGAGTAATATAACATCAATAATAAAATCCATTAGAGACATTATGCGTAAAGATGCTGGTGTAGATGGAGATGCGCAAAGAATTTCACAAATGGTTTGGATGCTATTTATGAAAATATTTGCAGCAGCTAATTCGCAGACTGGATAGTAACTTGACTTTTTCATTTTTTTTAAACTAAATAGGTTTAACTTCGAATAAAATTCTTTAAAACGGAATCTTATTTGTTGCACGGTAACCACAATGGTAAAAACATCTTCCAGAAATAGCTTGACTAAAAAAAAGCTTTTAATTAATGAGTATTACACAACCAATCAAGAATACATTAAAAACAGTATGGCAGACATGTATCAGCAACGCTGCATGGCGTTGGTTTAAGAAAGCCATTATATTAACAACTTTTTCATTAGTGGTCAATCATTTAGCCACGCACGATAATTTTATAGATAGTGAATCGTACAGATTCCCGATAGAAGGTTTTTTGTCAACTATTGTTTTATTTATTCTTATTGGAATTATAACGAATCTTAATTTTAAATTTTATAAAAAAAAGTACTTTTCCAAAAAGATAGAAGTTAGTACCATATTATGGTTTATGCTTTCCACTCTAGGGTACATTACAATAATGTATATCCCCGTAAATATAATTTTAAATATAATTACAGGTGGACAGACCGTGTTCTATTATTTATTAATTGGCTTGGTAATCACCTTATTATTGAGTTTTATTTTCATAGTTATCTTGTATGCCCAAGACCTATACAGTTTGTATACATTATCTATAAAAGATGCGGAAATCACTATTGAAAGCGGTGCAAAAACAACCAAACTGACCTATGAAAATATTGCATGCTTTTACAGCGAAAACAAAATTGTGTATACTATTCAAAAGGATGGCACCACAATTAACACCGATTTTACACTGAATGAACTTGAAGAAAAAATAAACGATCAATTGTTTTTTAGAGCCAATCGACAAATTATCATTCATAAAGATGCTGTAGACCAAATTGAAAAGATTGAAAATGGTAAGTTAAGTATTCGGCTAAAAGCTTCCATTAAAAATGATGCAATTGCCCTAATTAATATCAGTCGTTACAAACGAAAAGCATTTATGAGTTGGATTCAATAAAAGAAGTCAAAAACTACCGACTATTCAGATATAAATTTATGACCATTCAGTAAAAACACATTCATTTAAAGGGGCTTTCAGATATTTTGTTCATTATTTCGCTTAGAAATTAAAACTAAAAAAATGAACAAAATTAACTTACGCCAAACCTTAATTCCATTAATTACCATTGCAATCATCTGGTTTATATGGTTTGGACCAATCCGTATAAATTATATAGAAAATATTATTATTGCTATAGTAATCATTATAGCGAATTATATAGCGTACAAAGGAAAACCATTTTCAGCACTAGGATTTCAACGTGAAAAATTTACACTCAAAAACATCCTCGTACTTGCTCCAATAGTCGCACTAGGACTGTTCGCTTTTTATGTCTTTGTTGTGGTTCCTGGAATGACAAAACTTACAGGAGTTCCTATTGATTATTCAAGTTTTGAGCAATTGAAAGGAAATCTTCCAGCCTGTTTAATTGCTTTAGGAGTAGTGTGGGCTACTGCGGGATTTGGCGAAGAAATTATCTTTCGCGGTTATTTTATGCGCCAATTTGCAAAGTTCTTTGGAGAAAGCAAAGTAAGTATTGCTATTAATATTACCCTATTTGGTTGTTTTTTCGGGTTTATGCATAGCTATCAAGGCATTACAGGACAACTTGTTGCAGGTTTTGTTGGGTCGCTCTTAGCTCTGATATTCTACTTACGTAAATACGATTTATGGTTTATTGTTGCTGTACACGGTTTTTTTGACACGTTTGCTTTAATTTGTATTTATTACGGTTTGGCATAACGCTATCAAATAACAACATTTACAATCTTAATTTACCCAATAAATTTGTCGTTTTTTACTATGTTTTATTGTAAGCTTGTTGCATTAATAGACTTTTTAGCTAGTTTGATTAAATAAGGCTCGTTACGGAATAAAGACTAAGAAAAACGATACGTTTCGTGCTTCCTATGACTAGCCTTACTATAACAGTATCTAACTTAGATTGCACAGTAAATTAAATCGTTTCCTTCTATTTTACAAGTATTTAATAACAATGAATAACAACTTGACTTTGTCATTTTTTTAAACTAACTTCGTTTAACTTCGAATAAAATTCATTAAAATGGAATCTTATTCGCTATGCGTTGGCAATAATTAAAAAATGAATCAAGAAGAACTAAGAAAAGAATATTTACGATTAATTAATCTTGAAACAATTAAGGATTCTTTTGATTTAATGGATATCTATTTAAATTATTTTTTTCTTGTTATTAGAAAACAGAAAAAACTTACTGAAAGTGTTGCATTATCTGAAGCGAAAATTGTGAATCAAATGATTTTTACAAAAATAGCTCATATGAAAGAAATGGCTAAAGGAATTGAATACTTAGCAAATGATGGAGCAACTTTAAACAAAATAATTGACCCAACCTTAATTGCTTCAAATACAAGAAACTTATATGAAACGATATCAATGTTTAACTTAATATATATTAAACCTGATACAGAAGATGGAAAAAAGATATTATACAACCTTTGGGTAATTGCTGGACTAAAATATCGTCAAAGATTTGAAAATGTAATCACTAAAGACGAAAACAGAGAAAAGTTTGAAAAAGAAAAGGAAGAAATTAAATCTCTAATTAATGAAATTGAAAACACAAAACTTTACTCTAACCTAAATCCAAAAGAACAGAAAAAAATTAAACAAAAAATAAGAGAAAAAGATTATAAAATTAAAATTGAAAATAATAAAGTGACACCATTAAGTTGGCAAGCTTCATCAACCGAAATGGGATTTAAAATGGATTCTTTGAATAATATTTATACGTATTTTTCACTTTATTCTCATCCTTCTAATGTTTCTGTTTTTCAATTCGCAGATATGTTTAATAAAGGAAATGAATCTTTTATTAATGCTACAAACTTTAATCTAAATACTTTCTTTATTTTTTTAAGTGTTTTTGTTGCTGACTATATAAAACTATTTCCAGAAGTATTAGAAATTTATGAAAATTTACCTCAAATTGACCAAATAATAATAAACAGTAACAATCGACTTGTCAGAGGTTCTGAATATTCGATTAATAATGAATATAAAGCATTAGGATAAAACTATTGCCAACACCTCATAAAAAAATTGCTTATTTTAGTTAAAACGAAAAGTAGTTGCTTTTTTTTCAGCTTCTGATTTTCCTTCGGAAAATTCTCGCATGCGAAACCGCAACTCTTTTTATGCAAACACGTTAAACGCCGTCAATATCTAATCCATTCAAAATTAAAGCAAAAAGCTTAAATGAAACAAATAACATTTTAATCAAATCTATTTTATGTCTCAATTTTTGCTTGTCTCAAACGCAAAAGTGGTCATTAGTAGCATAACGCTTAAAATTGTTTCTACTTTAATTGATTAAGAATAGCAAACTGACTTTCTTGAATGATACAGAAACAATAAAAAAATATCATACCACACTTGATGGTGATTACAGAAGCTAATCTAAATACGAAATAACAACTTGACTTTGTCATTTTTTTAAACTAACTTCGTTTAACTTCGAATAAAATTCATTAAAACGGAATCTTATTTCTTATTCGCTATACGTTGCCATTAATATAGTACTCACTCTTAAATTCAAATGTTGATAAAAAAAATAATATATAAATTCTTTGTTTTATTAATATCTGGAATTACCATACTCATTTTTTTAAGCTTATTATATTTTAGCTCATCACACCTTTTTTTTACCATAAAAAATTGGAATAATTTAGAAAAAGGTGAAATAATAAATATTGAGTATAAATCAGGACAAGATCCTGTTGAAAATTATACGTACAAAGTTTATCAAATTGAGACAGGAATAAAAGTATTTAATGCTAAAGAAGAGGTTGATACCAAATATTTGATTGGAGACAATGTTTTATTTCAATTAAAAACTCAGAAAGAATCTAAATGGATTGCAAAAGAATCTGAATCGGTAAGAATTATTTATGTCAATAACAAAAAAGTTGGAAATAGAATTAATAAAACGGAAATAATAATGTTTCTTTTTATGACTTTAATTATAATGTTAATTTATTTCCCTCTTCGAAAAACAATTAAAAGGAAAATAGTCCGAACTAAAAAGTAAAAATACTAATGGCAACACCGTATATAAAAAATTGCTGTTTTTAGCTTAACCAATGTAAGTTGCTTTGCTTGCTTGCATCTGATTTTCCTTCGGAAAATCCTCGCACACAAACACACAACTTTCCATATACATAACCGTTAAACGAAAACCCCCAATAACTAATCCATTCAAAATTAAAGTAAAAAAACTTAAATAAATCAAACAACATTTTAATCAAATCTATTTTATGTCTCAATTTTCACTTGTCTCAAACGCAAAAGTGGTCATTAGTAGCATAACGCTTAAAATTGTTTCTACTTTAATTGATTAAGAATAGCAAAATGACTTTCTTGAATGATACAGAAACAATAAAAAAATATCATACCACACACTTTATGAGCTTGATGGTGATTACAGAAGCTAATCTAAATACAAAATAGTAACTTGACTTTGTTATTTTTTTTTAACTAAATTCGTTTAACTTCGAATAAAATTCACTAAAACGGAATCTTATTTGTTATGCGTTACAAGTTATTATGAAACAAAAAATATTAACACTCTTATTACTATCTATAACTATAGCCTCTAATGCTCAAAAGTTAGAGAATTGTTCAGAATGCTCTTCTATCAAATATTCTGAATCAAACATAGTAACTAATGAATTGTTTGAACTTAAATTATTGAGAAATGAAATTTTTGCAAGACATAATTTCCCTTTTAAAAACGAAAGGTTAGAAGAATATTTCTTTAACTATGATTGGTATAAACCTGATTATAAAAATCCAGTAACACAAGTAAATTTAAACGCCATAGAACAATTTAATGTTGCACTTTTTAAGAGGAAAGAAGAAGAAATAAAAAGAAACAGAGAATTATTACTTACTGAACTAGGAAAATTAAAAGTTGCAATAAAAGAAAACGACACCTCTTTTATAAGTGATTTTACAAACGGGATTATAAAAAATGACAACAAGTCTTTACTAAAAAAAATAAAATCTATTCTTGAATTAATCGATATAGAGAATATAAATTGGCATAAAGGTCAAGCTAAATATGAAATATTGACTGATAATGGATTTTCAATTTCTTCTCAAGGGATATATATCAAGGGAAATTCAATATCCATAATAAGTACGGACCCTATGACGCACTCCGATTTAATGAAAAATGATGATGCTTTTGAATATCCAAGTGACTATTATTCTGAGTTTGAAAACTTAAGTGGAGTTAAAATTACGTTTAAAAATGGTAAGTTAATTGTAGTAAGTCTGATTTTTGTGGGATAAAAAACAACTTGTAACACTATATAAAAACTTAGGACCGATTAGGTTAACTTCAAAGTTCTATGCTTATTTACAAAGTCCGCTAAATATCAAATTTGACGTTTAAATGAGACAGTGTCCAAAATATTTATAATTAACTAAGTTATAAACCCAAACGGTAGTGTTTATCTTCTGTCTTACGCTTCTTATACTATACGTTACGCCCAATTAAAAGAGAGCAACTTCCTCAAATAAGCTGATTAAACAGACGTTTTTATTTCATAACTATGAAAACAAAAAAGAACAATTATTACTAATTGCTCTTTTAATTAACTTCTAAGTCAAAAATTTATATAAATTATAAACTTCACTATTAATCTACTCCTACCATTGTGGGATGCCCAGAATTGTAATCGATGTAATGATTCCCATTTCTAGGTGTTGAACAGTGATATGTATCATCTGAAACATCTTTAAAAGTAAATCCCCAACCACTCTGATTAGCAAAATGTAATCTGTAAGTATATATAAAACCATTATCTTTATTAACATAGCCACCGACAATACCATTATTAATTGCAGCTCTTGATGTATTACTTCCACCATCAGGCACCCAGTTTATGTCTTTAAAACTTGCCAAGTCTCTATTTTGATATGTTTTCACAGCATCTGTTAGCTCTTCTTCTATATTATCTAATGTGTAACCTGAATCTTTAGGATAACCAACCTCATACTTATTTCCTGAGTCATTCATAAATTCTACAACTACATATTTATCTGTTTCTTTAATATTTTTCATTTGTTTTTAGTTTTAATTTCCTACTCTATTAAATAAAGGCTTTTCAGATTCCACCTTTACCACTAAAAGAAAAGATAGTAGCTACTCAATCAAATATTTTTCTTTTAATTATATTATAAATGTATAATGATATTGGATTACTTTTTAGAGTATAAATACCTGATTTAAAAAAATGTATTTACACTTAAACCTACTATTTCATATCATTGGACAATACCGAATTAAGAAATTGAATTACGAAAGCATATCATTAGTGTATGATATTTGTAAATGAATGTAAGAATCTTAGCTATAAAAGAAAAAAGAGCATAACAAAATATAAACTACTATAGCAGTTTAATGCTTTAATTCCAGTTTTGTATCTTTATCAAAGCGCAATGATTAGTCGAAATATTAAAGCTTTTACTCTCATAAAAAATCATTAAACTAAAATTCCAAGTATTTAATCCACTCAAAAAGCAAAACGAAAAAGTTAAAATGAAACAAACAACACTTATAATCACAACTTTTTTATGTCTCAATTTTTGCTTGTCTCAAACGCAAAAGAAAGTCATTAATGGGATTGAATTTGAAATTATAACCACTTCAGTGGATGAAGATCAGCAAACTGACTTTATTGAATTATACAGAAATGACAAAAAACTATTACAGCATACGTTATATGATAGTGATGGTGATTGTAGTAGTGAAAACATTGAGTTAGGAACCCATAAAATTACAGATAACACGCTGATTTTCTATTCCTATTGGGCAAGTGCAGATAGAATGATGAAAAACATCTATCCTTATGGTTTTAGAAAACAGATATATTACGTGACCCCAAAAGGCACTGTAAGTTTAGAAAGTTCACAACTTTATATCGAAGCGTATGTAGACGAATGGCATGTACACCAAGGCATGCAATACTTAAACAACAAACCAAAAACGAACGAAGAAAAAGAGTCTCTAAAGGACTACATCTTAAAAGCAGAACAAATGTATGATGGTCATTTTGTTTTTGGAGAAAATAAATCTGTATTAGAAAATGAAGTCCGACAAGAACTAGCTGAAGCTATTACGGAAAATACAAAATATTGGAAAGCCGTTTATGGCGAAAATTGCAAAATGTAATGTCTCTACAATCAAATACAGTGTGCAGCATAACATGTAAATCCTTTACTGACAATAAAAGCAACAGCACGCCACTTAAAAAATCTTCCATCTAAAATACTCGAACAAGTCAACTATAAAATAAAAGCTTAAAAAAAATAAAGGATAACAAGTCCTCAAAAACCATTTATTTTTAAGCCACTATTGTTTTATATTTACATCTTATCCAAAACCAAACTATGTTAAAGACTCCAGTTATACATCCTACAATTATGGAAGCGTTGGCGCGCTCTGGTCATTTTGCTCAAGTGGTCATTGCTGACGGTAATTTACCTGTTGGTGCCATGACAGGCCCTAACTCGACAACAGTACACCTCAACTTCCGTCCTGGATTATTAGACGCCCTTACAGTACTTGAAGGTCTAATAGAAGTTTGTCCTTTTCAAGGTGCTATTGTTATGGAAAAACCGGCTGAAGCGAATGCAGAGATACATGACGCTTATAAAAAATTACTTGGAGACGTGACATGGGATGAGATGGAACGTTGGGCATTTTATGACAAAATTAAAGCCCCTGCAACCACTTTAATCATTCAAACAGGCGAGCAACGTCGTTTTGCTAATTTGATTTTAACTGTTGGTGTTGTAAAAATGGCAGAAGAAAGCGGTTTTTAAGAAAACCCCTTTACTAATTCTCGCTTTACATAACACAGTTTTTTTTAGACTAAACCAAACCCAATAACATCACCAATCTAAAAACCATGCAAGACCAATTAAAAGTATTTAAGATCATTCATTTAGCACTAGTCGTAGGTTTAATAGTGGCCTACTTTTTCTTAGGCAACATATCCGCCTTAAGCCAATTAAAACTACCAACATTAGACAATGCTAGCATGATCTATATAATACTACCGGTCGCTGCTTTTTTAATCAGTAATCTGATGTTTAGGCTGTTGGTTTCTAAAATTGACAACACACTTAGTTTAAAAGAGAAAATAGTCCCTTACCAAAGCGCATCAATTGTACGCTATGCTATTATTGAAGGTACTGCTTTTTTTATTTTAATAATAAAGCCTGACTTTATCATTTTCGGAATCCTTCTTATTGTGTATTTAGCACTATTAATGCCTACAGAACAACGTATTAAAAGAGATTTAAAGCATTTAGATTAAGATTACAACCCTAAAACAAGCTCAGGATTTATAGTGTTTGATTTATAAAACTCTAAAGTATTTAGACTACAAACTCCTGGATAATCTCCAGTATTATTTTGCATATCTATTATAATCTGAAAATGCAAATGCGGGGCATAATCCCCGTTAACGGATGCTTCTCCTAAATACGCTATCGTTTCGCCTTGAGCGACAGCATCACCAATTTTTAGACCTTTTAAAGAAGCTAGACTTAAATGACCATACAAAGTGTAAAAGCTATGATTATTAATGTTATGCTCTAAAATTATAGCTGGACCATAATCTCCAAAATTAGTATTGTTTTTAAAACTATGAATCGTCCCCTCAAAACAAGCCAATACAGGAGTTTCTGCTGGGCACCATAAATCTAAACCTAAATGAATATTACGTTGTTCTGTTTCGCTTTGCGAAGAAAAATAAGTACTTCTGTTATATAAGTTTCGGTGTTCTAAATACCCGCCAAAGGCAACTTGCTTGTTTTGACTGTTAAGATAATTAGTAACGTAGTGTTCCCATGCTTTGGAAGAAGAAATATCAAACGTCTCTAAATCCAGATTAGCTTTAGATAAATCAATAGCAATGTAATCCGTTTTTGGAATAGTCGCATCGATAACGTTTAAGCCTTTTGTGGATAACTGACTTAAGATTGTAGAAAGTGTCTTTGAATTCATTTATAATCAAAATTGAACTCAAATTTAAATAATTTATTTAGCAATTACATTACTAAATTTTGCATTTATAACAATTGTTTTACTGGTATTACTATTATTATTCGGATAGTTTTTAATGGTTTTATTAGATGCTGTCACGTTATTAAATTTAGACCGATTACCACTATAAAACAAGTTGTAATCGGTATCTGGCAACTTTAATTTAGCATCACTATTTTCTAAAATAATGTTTAGATTATTAAAATCTGAAGCGATTGTATTGACTAACAAGTCTCCAAAACTCCCATTAATTACCGAATTACCTGATAAGGTATTAACTTCCACATCAGATGACACTGCGTTTAATATTAAATTATTAGCATTGGCGATTATCGCATCGTCCACATAATTTAATTTTAACTCGCCAGACATCCAATCTTTAATAGCCACTTTTGCATAAGACACATTAATGGAGGTGCTACCTCCAGTAATGTGATTTGCTATAAATGACCCATGAGAAATAGTCCCATTGGCGTTTTCTAAGACATTAGCTAGTTTTAATTCGCCATGTCTTACGTTTAATTTTAATTTAGCTTTTTTAGGCATTTTTATAATAATGGTCTTTGTGGTATTATAATCAACATCTTTAAAAAGTTTATTATTTTTTTGAGTTCCATTGGCACCATTACCCTCAAATTGTGCTTGCATTTTGCGTTCAAACTCCTCGCCAAAACGTTTTCCCCAAGCCTCTAACTTAGGCCCTACTTCTTTTTCAAAACGTTTTCCCCAAGCTTCTAATTTTGGCGCAATTTCGGATTCAAATTTCTTTTCAAAATTCTCTCCCCACTCCTCCATGCTGTCCTCAAAATCCTCATCAAAAACCTCTTCTAAAACATCTTCTATTTGTTTACCAAAGTTTTCACCCCAAGCGTCCATCTTTTTTTCAAACTTATCAATATCTTCTTGTTTGATACTTTTAGCCCAGGCGCGCATGTCTTGTTCATACTCTGCTCCATATTCTTTACGGTATTTTTCACTCCATGTATCTAAATAAGATTCGCCTTCCTTTTTATACCTATCATAATCAAAATCGACAGTATAATTTCCGTCAGGAGACTTCGGAATACGTAAAGCACTTAAGCCTTCTGGCAACCCTTCTAAAAGATCTAATTTATCAAGACCTTTTAATAAGGGCGTTATATTAATATCTAATAATTCAGGAAGACTAGATAATACGGCAATCGATTCCTCATCCAAAATACCAAGACTCATATCATCAGACCAAATACCTCTAGCCCCTTTTGATGTAATATTTATATAATCTGAATCGCCTGTTAAAGACACCTCCCAATTATCCAAAGCTGTTTGCATATCCGCTTTAGATAGTGTCTTACTTTCTATAAATGCTTCCACCTCGATATAATCTTTGTTCCAAGTTTCTACAATAATATTAGTATGACTGGTATCTAGATTTACGATAACCTCTTTATCCGCTCTTACAGATTGGTCAATTTTACTCAACTTTTGTTGTGCTGTAACACTTACAGTTATTAGCAAAAGGAGTAATTTTAAATATATAGTTTTAAATAGTTTCATTTGTATTGGTTTTAATGTCAATTGTAATGCGCCTCTAAAATGTATCAGCGCATATAATTGCTCTAGTTTTTACGCTTCACCTTGAGAAGCGCTTAATGTGCTTAACTGTTTTAATTGTTCTTTAAGACGGTGCATCAAGTTTAAACGAAATTTCAAATTTTGGATTAATGCATTTACCGTATGCTCATCAGGACCATTATCGGTCAACTCTTTAGACAAACTTTTATATTCTACATTTAATTCTTCCAACTTCAAAACATAACCATCAAACAACTCTTTGTTATCTGGTGTCAATTTTAACTTAGACAATTCTAAATTAATATTAGCGACATAATAATCTTCAACCTTTTTTAAATCCGGGGAGATATCTCCAAGTGTCATGGTCTTTTCTTCGGGACTAGTTTCTGGTTCTGGCGTATCAGCAACAACAACTTCTGCTGGTGTCACTTCTTTATTAAAAAGTGTATAACTACCAAATCCTAAACCAACGAGTAATAGCACGCCAGCTGCAATATTTAAAAACGACCACCTTGATTGCTTTTTTTGTGGCAATTCTTGATTTAGTTTTTCTAAAAACTTAGCCTCATGTCCTTTGGACAGTTGCTGAGTCATTGCTTTTTTATCGTCGTTAAAAAGGGCTCTAATATCTTTCGCCATAATGGGTATGTTTTAAAAGGTCTTGCAATTTTACTTTTCCTCTGGATAATTGTGTACGTGATGCAATTGCTGTAATATTTAGGATTTCAGAAATTTCTTGGTGATCATACCCCTCAATTAAATAGAGCATTACCACGTATTTGTATTTTTCCGGAAGATCGTTAATAGCCACCTTAATATCGTTTAAAGTTGTACTGTCTTCTACTAACCATTTGTCATTTGTGTCCGTATCTATTACTTTCAGGTGCACCTCATCTAATTCAACTAAACGTTGTTTTTTAGATTTTAAATAATCAATACTTTTATTAATGACAATCCGTTTTAACCAAGCCCCAAAAGTAACGTCTCCTTTAAATTGATGTAGTTTAGCAAACGCTTTAATAAACGCGTCTTGGACGACATCTTCTGCTTCGGCTGTGTGGTTTACAAACCGCAAAGCGACATGATACATAGCATCGCAATATTGCTGATACACCTGTAATTGGGCTTTTCGGTTGTTTTGTTTACACAACTCAATGTTATCTAAAGTAACGACTTTCACGTGTTGGTTTTTGGTTAGTGTTCAGCTTAAAGACGACACAAAAAAAAGAGTGTTGCAAAAAAGATTGATTTTTTTTCAATTTAGCATATTAATTTAGAATAATTTAAGGGTTATCCTTCTGTAAGTACTAAATTTTCAGTTAATTTTGTGTCTCTATTAATTACAATTTTCAAGTAAAACATAAATGAAAAAATTTATATATCTATTAATTATAGTCGCTATAGGAGTTTTAGGCTACCAATTTTTCACTAAAACAGGTTTATTCAATCAACCTTTAAGTCCAAAAGATACTGCGGGGATTAAAATAAATGATTTAAATGTCAGAGTAGTCTATAACAGACCCTCAAAACGAAATAGAGACGTGTTTGGTGCTTTAGTCCCTTTTGATAAAGTATGGCGTACAGGAGCAAACGAAGCTACTACTTTTGAAACCAATCATGATTTATCTGTTAAAGGTGTTACATTACCTAAAGGAAAATATACCCTTTGGACTGTACCACAGGCAGACCATTGGAAAGTCATGTTTAACTCTAAACAATATGATTGGGGAGTTAACGAAAAAATGGAACCGAACTGGGATCCAAATTTTGATGTCGTAGAAGTTGAAGTACCAGCACAAAAATTAGATAAAACCGTTGAGCAATTTACGGTAGCCTTTGATAATTCTACAGACGATTTAAAAATGACTATGGCTTGGGATAATGTAAAAATAGAAGTCCCGCTTAAGGACTAATATTGATCTCAGTTATTTATAATTAAACTCGTTTTCGCTTACGCGGAAATTAAAAGCAACGATGTCCAATAAAAAAACAGCATTATCAGAAACTGAAGGCGTCTCTTCTCCAGAAATGACCAATGCAGCTGCTGTTTTAAAACTAAAAGCCAAACGTAGATTACAACGGACCACTAAGGATTTAGTCAGCGCGATTTTAAACGGAAACATTACCGCTTTAAGTCAGGCCATTACTTTAGTAGAAAGTAAAAATCCAAAACATACGGCGCAAGCTAATGCTATAATTAAAGCTTGCTTACCACATGCCAACCAATCGACACGAATTGGTATTACCGGTGTGCCTGGTGTTGGAAAAAGCACCTTTATTGAAGCTTTTGGAACGTATCTAACCACTTTAAATAAAAAAGTAGCAGTATTAGCTGTGGACCCGAGTAGTAGCATAACTAAAGGTAGTATTCTAGGTGACAAAACCAGAATGGAAGATTTGGTTAAAAACAACAATGCGTTTATACGTCCATCCGCTTCTGGAACATCTTTAGGTGGTGTGGCCAGAAAAACACGCGAAACTATTATCCTATGTGAAGCCGCAGGTTTTGACACGGTGATTATTGAAACCGTTGGTGTTGGGCAAAGTGAAACCGCTGTACATAGTATGGTTGACTTTTTTCTGCTTTTAAAACTGGCAGGTGCCGGAGACGAGCTGCAAGGTATTAAACGTGGTATTATTGAAATGGCAGATGCTATAGCCATTAACAAAGCAGATGGAGACAATGTAAAACGTGCTAAATTAGCTAAAGTCGAGTTTAACCGTGCCTTACATATGTATCCTATAAAAGACTCGGATTGGCAACCTAAAGTAAGTTTATGTAGTGCTTTGACTAACGAGGGCATCTCTGACATCTGGGATGTTATTTCCGATTACATCACCCTAACCAAACAGAACAACTACTTTAATACCAAACGTACCGAACAAAATAAGTTTTGGTTACTACAGACTATTGAAGAACAATTAAAAGCAGTCTTTTTTAATAATCCTGACATTAAAATAGAACTAAACAAACAACTTGCGTTGATTGAAGCTAATCAAACCACGCCTTTTGCTGCTGCAGATTATTTATTAGGATTGGGGTAAACTAAAAACATACTGTATTTAACATCTGTTCAATGCAATAGAAAATCGGAATATAGAAAAGTCCTTTGAAGTCTCATTTATTATAATAAAAAAACTAATGAAAAATAGAATCAAACAAATAACACTAATTTGTTTTGTAATGAATGGATTGATTTCTTGTTCCCAAAATAAAAATGGAAAAACAAATAAAATAAAATCATATTCGGAGGTTAGTTATAATGCTGAAAAACAAAATGGTGTCATTGAAAAAACAAAAAAAAGTGAAGAAAAAAAAGTATACCATTATAATGAGAAAGAGCAATTAGTTAAATATGAACTTCATTTTAATCATCATGGGGAACAAATGGTAACAAGTGAACTTTATTCGTACGATAAAAAAGAGAACTTGGTTCAAACTAAAAAAATGAATGGTACAAACACTAACACATACAATAATAAAGGATTACTGATTGAAAGCATTGAACAATACACGACTGGACATTTTAAAAGCAGAGGCACATATAAATATGATAAAATGGGTAATACTACTGAATACAATAGTTTTAACAAAGATGGAAATGTAGAAAACACAGTACTTACTACTTATAATGAGAAGGGAAATAAAACAGAGCTTTTATTCTACGACGCCAGTAAAAAATTAAGCAATAAATACGCTTATAAATATAACAACAAACAAAATAAAATCGAATACTTATCCTTCAATTCTAAGAACGAATTAGAAAGTAAAAACACTTACAAATACGACAATAAAGGAAATGAAATTGAATCCTTATCCTATAACTACAATAATGAACTAAAAAACAAATACACTTATAAATACGATAATAAAGGAAATGAAATTGAAGAAATATATTATTCTTTAAATGATGATGGTACTATGGTTAAGGAAGAGATTATAACTCATTTGTATAATACAAAAGGTGACCTTATAAAGTATTACAAGCAGGAAGAATACGGAGAAAGTAATAAAACGTATAACTACATCTATGACGAAAAAAATAATTGGATAAAGTTAACAACTAGTATAAACAATGCCCTTTTTTATATAACAGAAAGAGAATACTATTATTATTAAATAACGATAAACGCAAGTCATACTAATTAGAAATTAAGTTATTTAATTCACTTTTATAGATCTAAGTGAAAGTTGTATTTGAACTAGAACTAGAACTAGAACTAGAACTAGAACTAGAAAATATTTTGCTAAAAAAAACATTTTCTAAAGAATATTTTATTGATTTTTTTAGAAATAGACTAAAAAATCAGTAAGAAAATTGAAACTTTAAATCGTTAGAAATAATAAAATAACTTAACCAAACTAAAACATTACAACGGTTTTTACTAGTAAAATAAATTTAATAATTATAATAACTATGGAAGAAAATAAAGCGATTGGAGATCAAGGAGAAGTCTTAAACCTAAGTTCTGCCTCAAGAGCTATGAATACAGAACCCGATGAGGAACAAATAGAACAATTCGACGAGTATGAAGCAAAAGCAAGTCCTCTTAAATATGTTGCAATGCTATTAGCATTTGTTTCTATTAGTCTTTCTATTTACTTATTCTACACGGGGCACTGGGGTTGGGGTCTTATTCTAATTCCTTTAATACTATTTTTTGGGATGCTTACCTATTCCTTTGGAAAAGCAAACGTAACAAAACAAATTGCTTACGAAAGTGGGCTCATTATCTCTGCAATAGTAGTAGAAACAAATCCAATTAAAATTATTGCTCTTGCTGATATGCGTTCTTCAACAGATCAAAAAATAATTTGGGGATGTCAAAAAATGACTATAAAAAATTTACCAAACCATAAAATAGTAGTTGGCGAAAAAATACCTTGCGTAAGTTTATTTGGAATCGCACTTAAAGGGTATAGACGATTTTTTGAACCTAGACCAATATCTTGGGGATACAAGAATCCGGATTTAATATCTAAAACCGTAGAGTTAATAACTAATGACAGTGCTTTAGAATCTGATAATGAATGGGTTATTTTAGAACAATTAAACACTAAAATGAAAAACAGCATGGACAAAGAAGTTGTGTTTTTTGATGAAGATTTAAATAAAGTAGAGTTTTAAAAATCAAACTAATAGATTACCACAAAAACAATTAACGTCGTTATTACTGCTTGATAAAAATTTAAAAACTTTTTATGAGTAAAATAATAAACGAACATTATCAAAACATATCAATGCACACAAAAAAAGCACAGTCCTAAAACTGTGCTTTTTTTGTGTGTATTCTATTAATAGTATTCTTTTAAACAGACTCTAAAAAATCAGCTTTATACCATTCTACTTGAACTTTAACACCTTCTAATAATGCTTAGTCTAAGGTTTATAATCTAATAATTTTCTAGCCTTATCCATATTAGCTATAGGACGTAATTGATCTTCTACACTAGCCTTAACGCGGTCTATTTTTATGGATTATCCAATAACTTACTAAACCGCCCCACCCCTTCTTTTAACTCTATTTAAAACAATTAAGAATTTATTTTGGAGAGATTGTTTACAAAACAATTGGTTTTAATTACCACTTTATTACTTTTTTTAAATAATCGTCCTATTCTTATACCAGAACATAACTAATCTTTTTCATTTTTAAGAAGAACTTATTGTCTACATTTCCAACTGTTTAAGTCACGAAACATTTAAAATTGTTTAATGCTATTGTTAGTCCATCCTTTCCGTTAATTAACAAAAAACAGTATTTCGTCATCCAAAATAAGACTTTCATCGTATATCCTTCAAACCAAATAAAACCTACAAAATGAAACAAAACTTACAAACACCCAAAATCAAAGAAAGATTATTACAATTTTTTATTACTGGGATGTTGTTTTCTGCTACATTTATTGGTCAAGTAAAAGCGCAATCTAATTTAGTGCCCTCTGACTTATTAAATGCATGGAATTCCAACATATCAGATAATACCACGTATCCACATTGCGAACAATGGAAAATTACTTACCCAACAAGTGAAGAAGACAAAACGTTATGCGGAGAAGATAATAACGAATTTTATTATGTAAACTCTACTAATGATGGTATCGTATTTTACGCTCCTGTCCGTTCTGACAATGGTACTACTCCTAATTCGAAAAACATACGATCTGAATTAAGAGAAAGAGACATTGATGGCGAGTCTGACAAATACTGGACAACAGAAGGTAGACATGTTATATATGTGAAACAAGCAATAACCCACTTACCTATTAATGTAAACCAGTTAGTCGCAACACAAATTCATGGAAATAAATCGGAAGGAATTGATGACGCTTTAGTGGTAAGACTAGAAGACGATCATCTTTTTTTAAGTTTTAATGGCGGTGAGTTAAGAAGTAATGTAACGATAACTAATAATTACGCATTAGGGACCTTGCATGAGGTTATTTTTGAAGTACTTGATGATAAACATTACGTATATTATAGTGAAGATGGTAATTTAAAAGCAGCTTACCAAAGCGGAAATGCTTCTTCTTATCTAGTAAAAGATAATGGTAATGAAATATTAATGGATATCGATTATGATGATGCTTACTTTAAAGTTGGTAATTACACACAAAGTAATCCAACAAAAGAAGGAGACGATACAGATAACCCTAACAACTATGGAGAAGTCGTTGTTTATGACATGTATGTCGATCACGCAGATGCAGGTGTTGTAACACCAATTTCTTGTAATGCAACAGCTCCTTCAGGACTATCCGTTACTAATGTATCTACTAATCAAGCGACATTAAGTTGGAATTACAATACTACTATTGACCACTACAATGTAAGATATAAAGAGGTTGGGTCGGCTACATGGATTAACGAATCTTCCATAACTACAGGAAGTATTACTTTAAACAACCTTACTACTGATACAGATTACGAATGGCAAATCAGAGCTAAATGTGCTGATGGATCTGGATCTAACTATTCAGATGCTCAAGGGGCCAACTTTACAACCACTGTAACAAGTGCAACTTGTAATGCGATAGCTCCTTCAGGATTAACTATAACCAATGTTTCTGCAACTGAAGCTACTTTAAACTGGAATATTGACACCGCTATTGACCATTACAACGTGAGATTTAGAAAAGTAGGCAACACTACTTGGAGTTTTAAAAATTCAATTACTGCTGGTAATGTTACGTTAACTAATTTGAATGAAGACACGGATTATGAGTGGCAGATTATAGCTGAATGTGCTGATGACTCTGGATCTAATTATTCTGATGCTGAAGGACCTAACTTTAAAACCTCATCAAATTCATCTTCAACAAATTGCAGTGACACACCAACTGGTTTAAATATTAGCAACTTAACTAGCAATAGCGCTACCTTAAATTGGAACTATGTTTCAAGTGTAGATCATTATAATGTACGTTATAAAAAAGTAGGAGACTCTGATTGGAGAAATATAAATAGCATCCATACAGGAAGTGTAACACTAACAGATGTTAATACCAGTTCTACTTACGAATGGCAAATTAGAGCGAAATGTACTGATGGATCTGGATCTAATTATTCTGATGGACAAGGTCCTGACTTTTTACCAACGTCGTCAAATGAAACTTCTATAACACCATCATGTAGCGATACTCCAACAGGATTACACATAAGTAATCTTACAAACAATACCGTTACTTTTAACTGGGATTACTATTCTAGCGTAGACCATTATAATGTACGTTACAAAAAAACAGGAGATTCTGACTGGAGATACAAAAATAGTATTACTGCAGGAAGTGTTACACTAACAGATGTCAATACAAGTTCTACTTACGAATGGCAAATTAGAGCGAAATGTACTGATGGAAGTGGCTCAGATTATACTGACGGGCAAGGTCCTGATTTTTTACCAACATCATCAAATAGAAATGCTCAGCCAACTATAAAGACCTATACTAACTCATCTAAAACTAACTTAACAGTTAAAATAGAGAACCGTACAGACACTAAAGAAAAACAATCCTTAAAAATATTTAATATTTATGGTAGATTAGTCTATGAAAAATCAAAGATAAGTTCTAATAATGAAGTTGTATTAGACAATACTATTGAAGATGGAATATATGTAATTATGCTATTTAATGAAAATGGTGAAATTATTGAGTCTAAAAAAGTTATAAAAAATTAAGATCTCAAAAATCTTAATATAGTAATAGAATACTTTATCAAAAAAAAGGTAGATATATTTTTATAAATATATCTACCTTTTTTAATTATAATTCTAAAAAGAATAGTTAATTATTACACATAGCAATTACAAAAAATTAGCCTTATACCATGCTACCTGTGCTTTCACTCCTTCTAGCAAAGTAGTCTGAGGATTATAATCTAATAATTGCCTAGCTTTGTCAATATTAGCTTTGGTACGTAATTGATCTCCTACTCTAGCTTTTACGTTATCAATTTTTATCGACTGTCCAATAACTTCCTCAACTGCCTCGATACCCTCTTGCGTAGTATACTCTACTTCTGTCCCAAGATTAATAATTTCGCCATCTACTTTAGCATCATTACCAATAACACTAACAATACCATCTACGATATCTCCAACATAGGTAAAACTACGTAAATGTGAAGCACTTCCGTCGTATAATGGAAAAGCCTCTCCATTATAGGCACACGCTATTAATTTGGTGTACATTTTCTCCGGACGTTCTCTTGGTCCAATCACAGAATATAAACGCAACGAACAGCTTTTAAATAGCTTCTCCCTGCTTTTTTGTAATACCAATTGTTCTGCAGCTAGTTTAGTAACCCCATAATGCGATGCTGGCTTTGGTACTTTACTTTCTGGAAAAGTTGCTTCCAAACCATAAATTGAAGAGGTCCCTATATTTACCAACAACTCTAAATTTTGACACGCTAAAGCATAATCAATTAAGTTTTTGGTTGCAATGATATTATTCGTAAAATAATCTTCAAACGTAGAGCTTTCAGAAATACCTGGTTGTGCTGCAAAATGAAAAATATAGTTAATATCTTTTGGCAAGACATCCGTTAAATTATCATCTCTTAAATCGGTCTTAATAATTTTAATCCCTTTTTCTAAAAGCGACTTTTCGTTTAAGTTTTTCAGCTTTACGCTGTAATAATCATTAAAATTATCTAAACCTACAACCTCGTGGCCTAAATCGCGTAAACGCTCGCATGTGTGAGAACCTATAAAACCTGCTGCTCCAGTTACTAAAATCTTCATAAGTGCATTTCTATACTACAAAGAAACATATTTTTTTTCGATACCAATTTCAATTATCTAAAAAACAATACATTTGTAATACTAAAATAGGTTTATGAATTACCAATTTACCATCATCGTTCCTGTATATAACGAGGAAGATAATTTAATTAGAGTTGAAAAGGAGTTATTAGCTTACACGCAAATAGCAACCAAAACAACTAAAATATTATTTGTTAATGATGGCTCAAAAGATAAAAGTCAAGCATTGATTGAAGCTATTTGTAGCAGACATGATGCTTTCGACTATATATTATTTAGAGAGAATAGTGGTTTAAGTGCCGCCATAAAAGCTGGTTTTGATTATACAACAACAGCGTTGGTTGGGTATATTGACTCTGACTTACAAACAGCTCCCGAAGACTTTAATCTCCTACTAGAACATATTGGTGAATTCGATTTAGTTACCGGTGTTCGTTCTAACCGTAAGGATAGTTTTGTAAAAAACATGTCGTCTAAAATTGCTAATGGTATTAGACGTGCTTTTACCAAAGACGGGATGGATGACACAGGGTGTCCTTTAAAAGTAATCAAAACAGATTATGCTAAACGAATCCCAATGTTTAAAGGATTACACCGTTTTTTACCTGCCATGATTATGTTACAAAACGGAAAAACGAAGCAAATAACTGTACAACACTTTCCTAGAGTTGCTGGAGAAGCTAAATTTGGCGTTTGGAACAGGCTTTTAGGACCTCTAATGGATTGTTTTGCCTATTTATGGATGAAGAAAAAATACATTAATTACGAAGTCGCTAAGCAAAAATAATGAACAATTGGATTATACTTAGCATTGGTTTTTTAGCGCAAACCTTATTCTCGTCTCGTTTAATAATCCAATGGATTACTAGCGAGAAACAAAAACGCGTCATCACACCAACCTTATTTTGGACGCTAAGTTTAATCGCCTCTTTCCTCTTATTTATTTATGGGTATTTACGTGATGATTTCGCAATCATGTTAGGGCAAGGTCTTACCTACTATATTTACATCAGAAATTTACAATTGCAAAACCAATGGAAAACTTTTCCGACTAGCATTAGATGGATTTTACTATTGATGCCTCTTTTTATTACCATTTTCTATTTTAACAACAACGCTATTGATACGGTTAAGTTATTTAAAAACCAAGCCATCCCATTATGGTTATTAATGTTAGGTATTGTTTCACAAATAGTATTTACATTACGTTTTGTATACCAATGGATGTATTCTGAAAAAAATAAAGAATCGTCTTTACCTTTCGGGTTTTGGGCGTTAAGCTTAATAGGGTCTCTGTTAATTCTAACCTACGCTATTTTTAGAGTAGACTATGTATTACTAGTGGGACATTCCTTAGGAGCACTTATTTATGTCAGAAATTTGTTAATTTTAAAACAACAAAATGGCTAAACTATTTAAAAAGTATCCGCTTATTATTATTTGTTTGATTGTAGCCATCATGTTATTACCAAACTTAGAAACTATACAGGTAACAATCATGGAAGCACGTAATTTTATTACTGCAAGAGAAATGATACAGGATAACAACTGGTTATTAACCACCATGAACGGCGAAGCACGTTATGAAAAACCACCATTACCAACATGGTTAACTGCTTTTTCTGGATTACTTTTTGGAGTTAAGAGTGTCTTTGGAATGCGTCTACCAGCTATACTAATGATTATGGTATTGGCTGTTTTTAGCTTTAAACTATCAGAAACTATATTACAAAATAAGACGCATAGTACAATAAACACCTTAATATTAATCACCTCATTTTATATTATTGGTATTACGATTGAAGCGCCTTGGGATATTTTTACCCATGCCTTTATGATGGTAGCCATATACTACTTATTTATCTTTTTTAAATCTAAAAACACCAACTGGAAACACGTCATTTTTGCAGCATTATTTATTGGCTGTTCCATATTAAGCAAAGGCCCCGTCAGCTTTTATGTGTTATTATTACCGTTTTTATTAGCCTATGGTTTCAGTTTTAAATACAAAAATATCAAAACAAAAATATTACCTATTGTCACTACACTTGTACTAGCAATTGTTATTGGTGGTTGGTGGTACTTTTATATAAGATTTGAAGACCCGACAACATTTGCTGCTATTACAAGCAAAGAAACAGGTAATTGGACGAGTTATAATGTTAGACCATTTTATTACTACTGGAGCTTTTTTACACAAAGTGGTTTATGGACAATACCAGCTTTTATAAGTTTATTATATCCGTATTTAAAAACAAGAGTTATCAACCTAAAAGCCTATAAATTCACTCTGTTATGGACTCTTTTTGCAGTAGTATTATTATCTATAATTCCTGAGAAAAAATCCCGTTACTTAATGCCTGTTTTAATTCCGTTAGCTTTAAATATTGGTTTTTATATTGAGTATTTAATTCGTAAGTTTAAAACTCTAGAAGATAAGCGCGAAACTGTTCCTGTGTATTTTAACTTCGGTTTAATTGCACTAGTTGGTATTGTTACACCTTTTCTACTGTACTTTAAATTTGCTGATCAATTAAGCACTAACCTTTTTCAGTTTATACTATTTGCTATAATTGTATTTGTTTTAGGCTTAATGATACTAACACAACTGATAAAAAAGGAGATTAGAACTGTTTTCTTATTAACTACTGCCTTTTTTGCAGCTGTCTTTCTGTTCGGTTTACCGTTAACAAAAAGCTTTACTACTGACAATTTTAAGCCCATTTCTGAACTTTCAAAACAAAACAATAATAGTCTTTATATTATCAATAATATCGCTCCTGAAGTGATATGGCACTATGGCGAAAAGATTCCACAAATCTATAAAAAGAACGGTATTTTCAACCTCCCAGCGAAAAATGAATTTATGGTTTTAGCGAATAAAATTAGTCAAAAAGACATCTACAAAATAAGTAAAACCTATTCTATTGAACGCCTTGCCACTTACGATTTAAATGAAAGCGCACCACATAGTAAACAGTACAAAGACCGATTGATTACTAAATACTATTACCTTAAAAAAAAGTAATTTATTTTAACTGAAATCTAGATTGAAAGTACTTATCCAACTTGTAGAACAAGAAACCAGAAAAAGCGCCAAATAGCATTCCGCTAACAACATCTAATGGGTAATGTACACCAATATAGATTCTACTATACGCCATAACCATAGACCAAATAATTAGAAAATATATTAAATACTTATACTTGTAACGGAGCACCAATCCTGAAAAAATAGCAACTGCCATACTGTTACTAGCGTGACCAGAAAAATACCCAAAGGCACCTCCACAGGACGACTTAACCAAGCGCATGACTTGAATAATATCGGTTTCATGACAAGGTCTTGGACGTCTAACCAAAACCTTTTTGAAGAGGTTTGTAAATTGATCTGTAAACAAAATCATTAACGCTATAACAACTAATGTTAATACAAACATTTTTGTATTGGAGCGTTTGTACATCAAAAAAGCTAAAATCCCATAAAACGGAATCCAGTGCACTTTATCCGTATAAAATAGCCAGAAACTATCCCAAGTGGTCGTTCCTAATCCATTTAAGAATAAAAAAAGGTCTTTATCGTATTGTACTAATTGGTCTAACATATAATTATTGGTCGTATCGTGCTACTTCTCTATCATAAAAAGCAGTCGCTTCTATGATTAGATTTTCAGTTTCCATTTCTAATTCCTTTTCATCATGTTGGTCAAAATCTTCAAACCATTCTACTTCATCATCTTCTAAATTAATTATAAATCTAGGAAACTCAGTATGAATTACAAAGATTGCATTTGGTAAATCTGTATTATCACCTAATATGTATTTTGGTAGTTCCATGTTGTATTTAGCTTTTAGCTTTTGGCTGTTAGTTATTAGCCGAGTTCAAAATTAACCTTTTAGTTAGATAATTAAAACGTATAAACAATAAAATAGCTGCTGATGTTAAACCAGCGAGTAATCCTAACCAAATACCAAAGCTACCATAGGCTTCGGCCTTTCCTAGATACCAGCTTATTGGAAACCCAATTAACCAATACGAGATAAATGTTATTATTGTAGGAATGGTCACATCTTGAAGCCCTCTTAAAGCCCCCAGTGCAACAACTTGCAGACTATCACTAATCTGAAATACGGCTGCCGCAATTAATAATTGTGATGCAATGGTGACCACTTCCATATTATCTTTAAAGTTTATTACATCATCAAAATCGACATATAATCGCGGTAAAAACTGATTAAATATCAAAAATAAAGAAGCGAAAAGAACTGCAAAAATAAAGCCCATCAAAAATAAGGATACGGCAATACGACGTAACTCTAAATATTGATGTAATCCTTTTTGATTACCAACCCTAATCATTGATGCAACACTTAGCCCCGTAGCAACCATAAAGGTCATTGAGCTTAAATTTAAAGCCACTTGATTAGCTGCCTGAGGGTTTTTACCTAATAAACCACTTAACCAAATGGCAGCGGTAAAAATAGCTACTTCAAAAAACATTTGCATAGCACTTGGCGTTCCTAAATTAATTATCTTTTTTAGCATTACATTTTCTAATACAAAAAATTTGATATTAGTAACATAAGCTTTTGATTTTTCGCGTCCTTTTAATAACCACCATAAATAAAACACCATTATAATACGCGAGACCAAAGTCCCATATGCTGCTCCAACAATTCCTAATTCTGGAAACCCAAATTTCCCGAAAATCAATAAATAATTTAATAAGACGTTAATCAAATTGGCTAATATGGTAGCATACATTGGATATTTAGTTAATGATAAACCATCACTAAACTGTTTAAATCCTTGAAATATAATTAATGGTATTAATGAAATAGCAACCAAATCTAAATACGGAATAGCCAGCTCTACCACCTCAATCGGTTGCTTCATTAAATACATTAAGGGTTTTGCTAATAAAAGGAGTAAAAACAATAAAACACCTAAAACGGTACACAAAAATAAACCGTGTTTAAATGCCGATTTCCCTTTATCAAAATCGTTAGCACTATCAGCTTCTGCCACTAAAGGTGTAATTGCTGTACTAAATCCAATACCTATTGACATGGCAATAAACATAAAACTATTCCCTAGGGACACGGCAGCTAATTCTGCTGTCCCCATTTGACCTACCATAATGTTGTCTACAAAACTGACAAAGGTATGTCCCAACATACCTAACATTACTGGCGCAGCAAGCTGCCAATTATATTTAAATTCTTTAGTGTAATTACTTAAAACCATTTAGTCATTGTGTTACATCGATAGCATTATATCCTTGGGTTTAAACTTTAGAATAAACACTTTTATACAAGATATAATTGATGGCGCAAAAGTAGTGTTTTTGGTTTTAGTTTGAAGTACTTATTTGAGATTAGACCTCTTGGAAAACACTAAGTTTTTACCAGATTTGGACTGTTCAAAATCTAACGCATGTAGTCTGTTATTCACCAAATTGGTAACGTCTGGTGCGTAATTTTCATGACCCTCTAAAAAACCAAATTTAGTTTTGGATAACCAATATTGATAATTTTGTTCAAAAATCACTTTTTCAGCACCTTCCACATTCATTTTTAAAATATCGATGGTTTTAATATCATATTCTAACATAATGGCATCCAAACTATAACCTTTAAAATCTTTAGAATGATCTAAAGCTTCTACTACTCTAAACGCCCATTTTCCAGCATTCTTATCTAAAATTTTTAAATCGGTAGTTATACTCCAAAGCCCGCCTTCCACTATATATACATTTTAAAAATGTGCAGTGTTCTTTTTTAGAATCTCAATATTTGAAGGATCAGGTTCAATAGCAATAAGTCTAGCCTTTTTAAACTTATTTTTAAAATACACTATGGAATACCCACAGTTAGAACCAGCATCTATAATATTATTAACCTCTTTTGGACATTGGACGTTATAGTCTTCTTCAATAAAAATTTGTTTGAATATTTAAAAATCGGACGTCTTTGGTCTTAAGTAAACCTTAGCATCATACCCTTTCAGTTTTAATTTTAAATAGGGCGTCTTGCTTTTAAGACCAAACAATAATTTAATGTATTGAAACACACCAAGTAAATACATCCACTTAGGAATCCATTTAATTTGTGAAGCTTTAAATATTATTTTTTTGAATATCATTTGTATTATTAAAAGTATAACCTCGACTCTTTAAAGCTTAACAATACTACTTTTTGCCTCCTCAAACTCAGCAACCATATCTTTAACAATCTCAGCAACTGGTTTTATATCGTGAATTAATCCTGCTATTTGACCAATCTCCAGTTCGCCATCGTCTAAGTCACCTTCAAACATCCCTTTTTTGGCACGTGCACGACCTAATAATTCTTTAAGTTGTTCTGAAGTTGGACTCGTTTTATATAAGTCTTCTAATTGTTGATAAAACTTGTTTTTAATAAGTCTAACAGGCGCCAATTCTTTTAACGTTAATTGGGTGTCGCCTTCCTTAACATCAACTACAACTTCTTTAAATGCCTGATGTGCACTACTTTCTGTACTGGCTACAAATCGACTCCCGACTTGCACACCATCGGCCCCTAAAACAAGACAAGCTAACATCGCTTTTCCTGTAGCAATACCACCTGCTGCAATTAGTGGAATATCCAATTGCTCTGCGACCATTGGTATTAAAGTTAGTGTCGTCGTTTCGTCACGACCATTATGTCCTCCAGCTTCAAAACCTTCTGCAACAATAGCATCCACACCTGCTGCTTGCGCTTTTAAAGCAAACTTAACACTACTAACCACATGCACCACTGTTATCCCTTTATCTTGCAACCATTTGGTCCACGTTTTTGGGTTTCCTGCGGAAGTAAATACAATCTTAACGTCTTCTTCCACGATAATGTTCATGATCTCTTCAATGTTAGGATATAACATTGGAACATTAACACCAAAGGGTTTGTCTGTTGCTTTTTTACATTTTTGAATGTGCTCTCTTAAAACATCTGGATACATACTTCCAGCACCAATCAATCCTAGTATTCCAGAATTACTTGCTGCTGAGGCTAATTTCCAGCCACTATTCCAAATCATTCCTGCTTGAATAATTGGATGTTTAATATTGAAGAGTCTTGTTATTTTATTTTGCATTATTAAAATGTTGAATATTAATTTTAGGGCTTAAAACGTATTCTCGTTTAATTTTTTATAATCTTTCGAGTAACTGATAAATCTTTAGCTTCTATTTTTACCAAATACACGCCTTTAGATAAAGCGGATGTATTTATACTTTTATGTATTGCTGTTATTTTGCTGTCCATGACCTGCTTTCCTAAGACATCATATAATCGTACTCTAGCGTCGTTAAATCGACTAGGCAATTGTATATTTAATTGTTCCGCTACAGGATTAGGATACACTTTAAGTGTAGTGTTTTCATCTTCAAAACCGTCTACCGATAATAAACCGTCTGCTAATGCTAAACTTAAATCAGGAATACCATAACCTAAAAAATAGTCTGGCGTATTGTATTGCGAAGCTGACTCACGCACTAATTGCATAATTTCTGCATTTGACTTTGTGGGTAACGCTTGCCATAAACATACGATACCTCCAGCTAAAATTGGCGAACTAAAAGATGTTCCATTTAAGGTAATAATATTATCATTAGTATTTATAGCATAACTGGCTTGACCTTGCGCTACAACATCAGGCTTTTGTGTAGGTTGCGTACTATTACCTGTACTACTAAATGACGCATAAGTACCATTAGCTTGCACAGCACCAATACTAAAAACTCCTGCTGCATCAGCTGGTGCCCCAACAATCTGCCAACTACCTCCTCCAGAATTCCCTGCAGAGTTAACCACTAAAATTCCTTTTTCGAAAGCAATATTGGCACCTTTAGTAATGTACGCTGTGTTTCCATCCATTTGAGCTGGCGTATAACTATAATTAGGATTATCAAAAGTGGTGTATCCTAAAGACGAATTAATAACATCGACCCCTAAGCTATCGGCCCGTTCTGCTGCTTCTACCCAAAGACTTTCTTCTAAAGGTGTTTCTGTCGCTGCATTCTCTGTTCTAAATAAATAGAATTCAGCATCAGGAGCGGTACCCACAAACTGATCTTGAATAAAACCAGCCATATCACTTAACACCCAAGTCCCATGAGAATTACCGGTATAAGCATAGACATCGGTATTGCGATCGACAAAATCATAACCTCCTAAAATTCCGTTAGCATCTCTTAAGCGCTGAAAACCAGACATCGTATTTACACTAGGAAAACCAGCATCTATAACAGCAACGGCCATCCCTGTTCCAGTATAGCTATCACTATTTTGGTGTAAACCATCTACACCTATCATTTCGACTTGATTTGCAGCACTACCGTAATTAAAGGTTGTTAAACGGGCTTCAAAATCGTGTTTATTTTGGTTTAGACTTGGTCGTGCGTCTAAAGCATTGTCTGCAAAATCTATACTGCTAACAATTAAAGTACCATTAACGGTTACTGTTGTTAATTCATTTATATCCGACTGTGTTCCTAAAACGTGTATGGCATTAAACCATTTTGATTTTGAAACTACAGTAATACCTGTTTGAGATTTTATTGAAGAAATATAAGTTTCATCAACAGGTACATCTCTAAAATCCACACTGACATTATGCGCCGCTTTCCTGTCTAATGCCTTTTGAGTTAAAATTGAAATAGGATTAGCTAATGCTGTCACACTATCCGGTTTATCCGCCAAATAGACCCATGCATGCTCTTGAGCACACAAACAAGAAGAATAAATTACTAGTACTAAAAAGTAAACGTGTTTCATAGCAGTAACATTTAGTTACTGCAATTTAAGAAATTACACCTGAACCAACTAATTCTTCATCCAAATACCAAGCTACAAACTGCCCTTCAGTTATAGCCGATTGCGGATTTTCGAATTCGACATACAAACCTGATTCTACTTTATGTAAGGTTGCCTTTTCTAAAGGTTGTCGATATCTAATCCTAGCTAAAACGGACATTGTCTCGCCTGTTTTTAAGGTTAAATCTTCTCGCACCCAATGCAATTCTTCATTAGTGACAAACAAAGCACTTTTATATAATCCAGGGTGAGATGTTCCTTGACCTGTATAAATAACATTCTCTTTTACATCTGTATCAATAACAAATAATGGTTCTACTGTTCCACCAACTGCTAACCCTTTACGTTGTCCTTTAGTAAAATAATGTGCACCTTGATGTTTACCCATTATTTTTCCTTGAGACACTTCATAACTAGGCTTTCTTGAGCGGTACTGTAATGCTTCTAATTTAGAATTAAAGCTTGGTACTGTTTCATTATAAAATGCATTATCCCTTGGTATTTCTACAATAACACCTTCTTTTGGTTTAAGTTGTTGTTGTAAAAAATCTGGTAATCTTACTTTTCCTATAAAACATAACCCTTGTGAGTCTTTTTTATCTGCGGTAGTCAACTCTTGTTCTTTTGCTATTGCTCTTACTTGAGGTTTCAACAATTCACCAACTGGAAACAACGCTTTAGCTAGTTGCTCCTGAGATAATTGACATAAAAAATAAGATTGATCTTTATTTGGATCTTGACCGGCCAATAATTGATGTACTTCTTTACCGTCTTTTATAATCGTTGTTTTTCTGCAATAATGACCCGTTGCTACATAATCGGCACCTAAGTCTAATGCTATTTTCATAAAAACATCAAATTTGATCTCTCGATTACATAATACATCCGGATTTGGAGTACGTCCTTTTTCATACTCGTCAAACATATAGTCCACAATACGTTCTTTATACTGCTCGCTTAAATCTACTGTTTGAAATGGAATCCCTAATTTTTCTGCAACCAACATCGCATCATTACTATCATCCAACCAAGGACACTCGTCAGAAATAGTCACTGAGTCATCATGCCAATTTTTCATAAAAAGACCAATAACCTCGTATCCTTGTTCCTGTAATAAATAAGCAGCAACACTAGAATCAACACCTCCTGACAAACCAACAATAACTCTCTTTTTCATGACTACATTTAAATAGACTGCAAAGATAAGTCTTTCTTGAAAATTTATTACCAATTACCCCACTTTGGATTATCATGCTAAACATCTCAAAAACAAATATTTAAAAATTTTAACAAATCTTTAAATCTTTATGTTTAATCTTTTTATAGATTTGTTAAACAAAATAACATAAAATAATTATTATGAAAACAATCAAAAATTTATCCCTCGTATTTTTAGCATTTGTTACATTATGGTCTTGTAGTGACGATGACGATGCAACAACACCGACAGAAACACAAGAATTAAACATTGTCGAAACCGCACAAGCAACTCCAAGCCTAAGTATTTTAGTAGAAGCTGTTGTACAAGCTGGATTAGTAGACGACTTATCGGCTTCAGGAAGTCGCACGGTACTAGCCCCAACCAATGCCGCTTTTACTGCATTTTTACAAGCAAAAGGATTTGCCACTCTTGCAGATGTGCCAAATGACGTATTAAAAGAGATTTTATTAAATCATGTTATTGATGATACAAACATCATGTCTTCAGATTTAACAGGAGCGACAGGTTACACCAATACATTAGCTTCAGGTCCGAATAGCACAAATTTAAGCTTGTTTTGGGACGGAACGGATGGTGTCACTTTTAATGGTGCATCAAGTGTTGCAATAGCAGACATCTCTACGTCTAACGGAATTGTACATGTTGTGGATGCCGTAATAGATTTACCAACCATAGCCACTTTTGCAACAACAAATCCAGCATTAACTAACTTAGTTGAAGCCTTACAATATGCAGATACAGGCATGCCAACAGTACCTTACATTGCCACTGTATCAGATGCAACAGCAGGTCCATTTACAGTATTTGCGCCAACAGATGCTGCTTTTGGTGACTTATTAGTAGAATTAGAGATTACTGCACTAACAGACCTAGCGACAGAAACTGTAGATGCTGCCTTAACATATCACATCGTATCTGCTAACGTACAATCGTCTATGTTAACAACAGGACCAGTAGCGACGCTTGGAGGTGATATTACTGCAGACGCTACGCTTTTTACCCTTACAGATGTAAATGACAGAGTTAGTAATATAGTAACAACATTAGTGGACATACAAGCTGTAAATGGTGTTGTACATGTTATAGACACCGTATTATTGCCACAATTATAAATCACATATGTTTTAACAAACTACTATTGCATAAATAGAGTTTGAGTACATAGAAAAACGCCTTAATATAGTATTAAGGCGTTTTTTATTTTGTTCGTTAATTTACATTATCCTTTTTTATCCAAATCCTTTTCTTCTACCAATTTACCAGCCTTATAGCGTTTCCAAATACAACATTTAACATCATCTTTATACTGTCCTTCTGTTGCAATTAAACCTTCTTTATTATATGTTTTATAAGCACCATCAAATTTATCTAATTTAAAAGTAATACTTTTAATAAGCGTCCCATTTTCCCCATACCACTTAGATTCGCCATGCAACAAACCATCTTGATACTGTGCGCGCTCAGCCACCTGTCCATTTAAATAATAGACTAAACGTTGTCCTTCTAACGTTCCTTTATCGTTATATAATTCCTCCGTCATTACTTGGTCTGATTTATTATGAAAAATCACCCATTTACCAATATGGTTACGACCTCGCATTTGACCTTCACTAATTTTTTTTCCGGTACTAGCAAAAAAAACAACTTGCGATAAATCATTCTCGCTATTAAATACTTTTGTTGCTGTTAATACTGGTTTATTATCAATGTTTTTGTAAAACTTAAAGGTTCCGATTTCTTTGCCATGATCAAATGTGCCTTCATATCTTACTACTTTTGTTTTACTAAAGTTCTTTTTCCATTGTCCATGACGTTGTCCATTAGCATCAAACTGATTTAAATTTTGTGCAAATAATACAGTATTGGTTATTAAAACAATACATAGAATAATTAGTTTTTTCATTTTAAAAAATTTTATGGCGCTTTCGCGGAAATCCTGCCTAATGGCTAAACGTTAATACTTTAAATTTGTTATAACAAAAAAGCTGCCAAACTAAAATTATAGTAGACAGCTTTATATGTTTTATATATAAAAATTACTTTTTCTTATTCTTTTGTTGTGCTTGCGCTTGTTTTTGTTTTTCAGCTTGCTCCATCATTGTTTTCATTTTTTGCTGAAATTTACTTTCCTTTTTAGGTTTTGCTTTCTGAACCTGAATATTAGCGTGAATCTTATCTTCATCTAAAATAAAATTCTTAATCACTAATAAAATACCAATACTAATTAAGTTAGAAACAAAGTAATATAAACTTAACCCTGACGCATATTGGTTAAAAAAGATAAGCATCATAATTGGTGCAAAATAGATCATGTACTTCATCATCTTTGCCATATCAGGCATCCCTTCTTGTGTTGGCGCTGACATTTGGTTTTGACCAGTCGTTAACTTCATGTAAAAGAAAATAGCGATTGCTGCTAAAATAGGGAACAAACTCACGTGATCTCCATATAATGGAATATGGAATGGTAACTCTGCTACAACATCATAAGATGATAAATCTTCCGCCCATAAAAACTTTTTCTGTCTTAAAGCAAATGCAATTGGGAAAAACATAAACAGCGCATAAAATACAGGCATTTGTATTAAAGCTGGTAAACACCCAGCCATAGGACTTGCCCCCGCTTTATTTTGAAGCGCCATAGTCTCTTGTTGGGCTTTCATTTTGTTATCCTTGTGCTTCTCTCTAATAGCATCTAATTCCGGCTTTAACACCTTCAGTTTCATCTGAGATAAGTACTGCTTGTACTGCACAAAACTCATGGCTAACTTAATTAAGATGGTCATTACAATAATGGCAACACCATAAGGTAAGAATGAGCTTAAGAAACCAAATAATGGGAAAAATAAATACTTATTAATCCAACCAAAAATTCCCCATCCAAATTGAACACTTTCGGCTAAGTTATTATCGTATTGTTTTAAGATCTCACTATCTGTAGGACCATAATACAACTTTAAGTTGTTATTGATATTTGCTCCATTTAAAGCTAAGGTTGTTTTTGAAGAAAACTGTTTAGTAAAAATAGAATCTTTAGCTTCATCTTCCACTAAATTTTTAGAAGAAAAATCGACGCTCTTAAACGGTTTGTCCGTCGTTAAAATAGAACTAAAAAAGTGTTGTCTATAAGATAACCAATCCACATCAGCTTCCGTCTCATCATCATCTCCACCTTGAGATAATTTATCAACATCACCTTCTGCCTGATATGTTAAACGTGTGTATCTATTTTCAAAGCTAATACTTTGATCATGTCTATATGCTTTTTGAGTCCACTCTAAATTTATTGGAGCCGATGTATTTATTGCTGTTTCTAAGCCTTGAGATTTCATAGTAAAATCAACCATGTACTGCTTAGGCTTAATCACATAGTTATATTCTAAAAACTTATTCTCAGCAGTTTTCAACTTCATAGATACAATCGTGTTTTCTCCACTTTTGCTTACTGTCGGTTGAAAATATAAATCTTTTGTATTTAAAGTTCTATTATCGTTTGTCTGGAAGTTGATATTAAAAACCGCATTTCCATTTTTTACTAAATAGATTGGAATAGAATCAAAATCTACAAAGTTTTTAAGCTTTACTTCAGATAAATGCCCTCCTTTAGTGTTAAACTTTAATTCTAAAACATCGTTACTAACCGTTAAATCATCACCATTAAAAGTTGATGTTGCAGCAGAATAAGCAAAATCCCCAATCTTAGATTTTAATGCTGCTACTTGAGCAGAATCTGTTGGTTTTGCGTAATCTAAAGCTGTTGTTGTTTTAGTCTCTGTTTGTGCACTAGCTTCCGCTTTTTTATTAGCTTCAATTTGTGCTTTCTTTTCTGCTTCTTGTACTAGTCTTTCTTCTTCACTTGGCTGGTTTTGCCACATCATGAATAACAAGATTCCGAATATTAATACAAAACCTATTATCGACTTAACGTCTAGTTTTTTTTCTTCCATAATTGTCTGGTTCCTCTTATTTTCGAGGAATAATTAATTAGTCAAATATACGACCACTTTTAAATAGGTGTCAAATTGACACTTATTTTTTCTTACTGTGCTTTAAACCTGCTTTTACAAATGCTACGAATAAAGGATGTGGATTAGCTACTGTACTTTTATATTCAGGGTGATATTGTACCGCAACAAACCAAGGGTGAGAAGGATTCTCAATGATTTCGACTAATTTAGTATCTGGATTATATCCGGTAGCTTTTAAACCAGCAGCTTCTACTTGTGCTTTATAAGTACCATTAAACTCGTATCTATGTCTGTGACGTTCTTTAATATCTTGTGTGTTATAAACCTTATAGGCAATCGAGTCTTTTTCGATATGGCAATCCCAAGCACCTAGACGCATTGTGCCACCCATATCCGTAATGTTTTTCTGGTCTTCCATGATATCAATTACCGGATTTGTAGTCTCAGGATCCATCTCTGTAGAGTTAGCATCTGCTAATCCAATCACGTTACGACAAAACTCAATAACCGCCATTTGCATTCCTAAACAAATTCCTAAAAACGGAATGTTATTTTCACGCACATATTTAATCGCTGTTATTTTACCTTCAATACCACGCTCACCAAAACCTGGCGCTACTAAAACCCCATCTAAATGCGATAATTTCATTTTGATATTATCGGCATTCAAATATTCAGAATGTACAGACTCTACATTTACCTTCACTTCATTTTCTGCACCTGCATGAATAAATGCCTCTAAAATTGATTTATAAGAATCTTGTAACTCGACATATTTACCAATTAATCCAATCGTAATTTCAGATTTTGGATTTTTATGACGTTGTACAAACTGATTCCACGTCGTTAAATCTGGAACAGCACTGTTTAAAGCAAGTTTTTTAAGGACCACTTTATCCAAACCTTCGTCTAACATCATATTTGGAACATCATAAATTGTTGAAGCGTCAATAGATTGTATGATAGCATCTTCCCTTACATTACAGAATAATGCTAGTTTACGTTTTAAATCTGATGGTAACTCATGCTCCGTACGACACACTAATATATCTGCCTGTACCCCACTTTCCATCAATGTTTTTACACTATGTTGGGTTGGTTTTGTTTTAAGTTCTCCAGCTGCTGTTAAATATGGAATTAACGTTAAGTGAATCACTAATGCGTTATTATCCCCTAAATCCCACTTAAGTTGTCTTACTGCTTCTATGTATGGTAAAGACTCAATATCTCCCACAGTTCCACCAATTTCAGTAATTACGATATCGTAATCACCAGAATTACCTAAAATTTGGATTCTGTGTTTAATTTCGTCAGTAATATGTGGAATAACTTGTACCGTTTTTCCTAAAAACTCACCTCTACGTTCCTTTTGTATTACACTTTGGTAGATACGTCCAGTCGTCACGTTATTAGCTTGACTAGTTGGTACGTTTAAAAAACGCTCGTAATGTCCAAGATCTAAATCTGTTTCTGCACCATCGTCAGTCACATAGCATTCGCCATGTTCGTATGGATTTAATGTCCCTGGATCTACGTTAATATAAGGGTCTAATTTCTGGATTGTGGTTCTGTAACCTTGAGCTTGAAGTAACTTAGCAAGAGATGCTGCTATAATTCCTTTTCCTAGAGAAGAGGTTACTCCTCCCGTTACAAATATGTACTTAGTTTCTGATGTCATGTTGCGTTGTTAAACGCTTGCAAATTTATGGTTTTTAGTTGAAACTAAACCTGTTTACTGTTTTATTTTTGGAAGAATTTGGAATACTCTATCAAGCCAATGACAACCTTGACTTTCTTGTTTATTTGAGTTTACTTCGTTTAGTGCTTGATAGAAAATATTATTATTATTTTTGCACCAGACTTTGCATGTAATTCGAAAAAATAAACAAATGGAAATAACATTTAATTATATTAGAAATAAAATTCGGAAACATTCAAAACAAGATTTACTACAATTTTGTTACAATTTACTTGATAATAAAAAAAATGAGATAAAGCCAATTTGGTTTGTATTCCTTTTAATGAAATGGACTTATTTATTCGGTGGCGAAAAATATCCTATAGAACCACTGACACAAAAAAAAGCTTCAAAAATTTTAAAATCCATAACAGATTTTAATCAAGATCATATATCTAGTTTTATAAAAGAAGGAAACACTGACATTGCATTTCATATTCTTTATTCTCAACAATTTTATTTACAAACGTCTGTTTATAAGGATGTATTTGCTACTCAGCTAAAATTATTTAGCTCTATTCCGGGGAAATATAATATAGAAAAATCATTTGAACAGAAAACAGGTTTTAAAATATTAGATTTTTTGTTATTAATGAAAATAACTTGGATATATACAGACATCAATATATTAGACAAGCCATCAATCAATTACAATGGTTATTTAAGTAATGATTTTTTAAAAATCACTTCCGAATTCACAGATGAGATTAAAGTAAAAAAACTGATCCAACTACTAACTCTTGATCCAATTAATCCAAACGAAAAAATAAAAAACTTTAAAAGAAATTTAAAACGCGAAGAGTTACAGTCAATGGAAAGAACTTTTTTCACTCTATATCCTTTACAATATTTTAATAAAAAAATAAGGATTATTCATCTATCTGTTTTTAATTATTCAATAAATAATTACATCTACGATTATTTGAAATCTGTAGATGAAAAATTTGCCACAGAATTTGGGAATAGGTTCGAAAAATATATTGAATTCGGAATAAAAGAACTTAAAAATGACTACACTACAGAAAAAAGCCTAAAAAAACTATTACCTAAAGATTCAAAATTAGTTGATTTTGTTATTGACTCTAATATATTCATTGAATGTAAAGCAATAGAATTACAAGCTTACCCTTCCGTAAACCCTACTGATGAATTGATTTACAATTCATTAAAAGGCTCTATATTAAAAGCATATTTCGAACAACTATTAAGTGTTTCAAAAAATTTAAATGATAAAAAGGAAAACTGGGGAATTATTTTAACATATAAAAAATTATATTGGAGCCAATTTTCAGATTTATATGAAATAGGAAAAGTAAAACAAAAAAACGAGGTTAACAATAGTCACCTACCGCCAGAAAATGTTTTTATTATAGACCTTTACACCTGGGATCGAATAATATTTATAATAAATAATGAGAAAACTTCTTTATTAGATATATTGAAGTTAGCAAAAAAAAACAACTCGAAAAATGAAACTAAAAAACAATTTTTTGATATGCATTTAGATGGCTTTAAAAATGACCCATTAAATTTATCATATTTAAAAACTGAAACAAAACTATTAAATATTCAATAAAAAAATGTAATCCTTACAACAACGCATATCTTTAGAATTGTAATAATCAACCTCCCAAAACTAACCCTACCTAGGTTTCGGGTATTGTTTCTTAATATTTCTAATTAAATCTTCCAACCCATTAAGTTTAACGGTATAAATAGTATCTAGCATCTCTCCTAGTTTTCCTTTTGGGAAACCTTTGTTATGATACCAAACCACGTAATATTCTGGTAAATCTATTAAAAAACGGTCCTTATATTTTCCGAATGGCATCTTAGTATGTGCCAATTTAATTAGAAACTCTTTATCTGGTTGTAGCAAAATTATCCTTTGGATTTAAATTTATCAAGCGCTTTTAGGCGGATAGCAATACTATCTTTCCATTTTTTTTGTCCTTCAACATTAATAGAATACGCACTTTCACTATCGTAATTATGCTGCATGTCCGCTAATTCAAGATCAATAGTATCATGCATCTCTTGAAATATTTGAGGTAAACTATCGTTAAGCGCCACCTTTGTTATACGCGCTCTAAATATTCTAGCGTGTAACTCGGTAATATCAAAATGAAGCTGCTCATGTCCCAAAACATGCGCATCAACTTTTTCTGACTTACACCATGAATGTTCTGGATAAAAAAAGGCTTTAACTATAGTTTTAAAGCCTTCTATTTTTTTATTTCGTCGTTGTAATGAGTAGCTAAAAGTAATACCAGATGCTGTTACTGCAACTGCATCCGTATCTGGATTAGGCTGTCCCTTAAAATCATGCCATGATAATTTATAATTCGCATTCCATTCTAATTCTTCCATCGCATCGCTTTGCAATAAGAAAAACCCAGCGAACATAAATAGATACTTTAGCATACACCTTAAAAACGTTAACCTATGGTCTATTATTGTTCTATCTCGACGACTTTTAAGTCTTGATATTTAACCAAATACACTGTATTGTTAAAATACCCTCCGAACAATTTCTTTTTGTATGCAAATTTATTTTCAACATAAGCGGTTAATGGCGCCTCGTTTACAGATAAATATAAATCTTCTGATGTTACTAATCTTAACACAACATCCATTGTTAAATCAAATCCTCTAACGGCATAGTCGTTTGGCGTTTCATTATACAACGTTTTATAACGCTTTGTAAAACTATTGTCATCATTTTCACTAAAAGTCTTGTTAATAGATGCATAAGTAAAGCTTAAGTTAGACAAATGTGTGTTTCTAACCTCATCATCTTCAAACGCTTTATTTTTGTTTGTCGTGGTTAAAACAATCTCTATACTTGGCTTTATTTTAGAATTTAAAATACTAGACACGTTAGAGACAAAACCTGGATTAGCGGTTTCTAAAAACACCACGTTTTTACCACTTTTTAAAACGCTAACCATATCACTGTCCAAAATATAGTAAGAATCTGCACCTGTCTTTTTAACTTTTCTGGACATTACTATAGACGCTTTCGGAAATATTTTTTTAAGCGTTTCCGCTTTCTCTTTATTTTTCATGTCAGACACGATAATAAAATGCGCGGTACTATCTGCTTTAAAATAATTAAGTAAAGTCGATTCCATTAATTCTTCTGATGGTCTAGACTGAAAGACATTACTACTTAAATTAACCGTTTTAGTAATTGGAGAAATTAAAGGAATGTTTTTACTTTTTAAAGAGGCCGATGCAACATCAAATAATTTTGGCATTATGGGACCGATAACTGCTTGTACACTATCAAAAGCAGTTGATTGTACTAATGACGTCACTTGACTTTCTCTATTTTCTGAATCGTACACATCTACTTTTAAATTAACCCCCAAAGTTGATAAGCTATCTAAAGCAATTTTAACCCCAGAATAAAAATCCAAGGATATACTAGCATAAGGATCATCGGTAATAAACTTTTTATTATCATTAACAGAGTCCGAAGCCATTTTATTTAATTTAAAAGGCAACATAATTGCAATATGCTTAGTTGTTATATCTAAGTTACGAGATGTTAAATCTGATGTTTCTAAACGCACATCATCTAAAGGTCCAGAACCTTCGTTTATTGATCTTACATTAGCATCAAATGGTATTTTTAAAACCATGCCTTCTTTTAAACCAATCGTTAATAAGTCTGGATTTAATTTTTCTAACTGTTCTTGTGTTAAACCTGTTTTCACTTTTAGCCTATAAAACCCTTCCGATTTTAAGACCGTATAATAACTATATTTTTCGTCAAAAGTCTTAACCTCTTCCATTTCCAAATTAGGGACAATAATCACTGATCCAGGCTGCAAAACCTCCTCCATATCAGGATTTAAAGCTTCTAATTCCTGAACTGTGATTCCGTATTGATACGCAATTCGCCATTTACCTTCTTTAGGTTTTACGGTGTAAGAATTTGTTACTCCTTCTGCTTCGACTACTTCCTTGGTTACTTTATAAATAGGAATTTTAATTTTGTCTCCCTTACGTAGGTTATTAGCGTATAAATCTGGATTATGTTTTTTAATATCCTCTTGCTCTACATTATATTCTTTAGCTAAACTATATAATGTTTCCTTACGCTTTACTTTATGCTTTTTAAAGCCTTCTAAAGTTTTAACTTCAGAAACAGAAGGTCTATTAGGCACTACTGAATCGTTTGGAATTATTAAAACAGAATTTGGTTTAATATCCTTTCTAGCATCTGGATTTAAAGCATAAATCTGTGATTTTGTAACACTATATTTAGTGGCAATCTGCTCTATTGTTTCTCCTACTTCTACTTTGTGTGTCTTGTAATTTTGCGCTTTCGCGGAAATACAGCCGAACAAAGCGACTAGACTAAAGATATATATTAATTTTCTCATATGTTATTTATACGTTTCAAACTGCGTTAGCGGTTGTAGTGGCATCCTTTTTTTTGCTGCCATATATGGCAAAAAAAAGATATAATGGAAGACGCGCCCCTTGTGGTAACGCCCAAACTCCACTACTTTATTAATTAAATAAGATTCCTTTTTACAAAGAATTTTATTATTCCCATTCTATAGTTGCCGGTGGCTTACTACTAATGTCGTACACTACTCTATTAACGCCTTTTACTTTGTTTATTATATCGTTACTTGTTTTTTGTAAAAACTCGTATGGTAAATTTACCCAGTCCGCCGTCATACCATCAGTACTTTCTACAGCTCGTAATGCGACACATTTTTCGTAAGTACGCTCATCTCCCATCACTCCTACACTATTTACTGGTAGTAAAATAGCGCCCGCTTGCCATACTTTATCGTATAATCCAGCGTCGCGTAATCCGTTAATAAAAACGGCATCTACATCTTGTAAAATTTGCACTTTCTCTGCTGTGATGTCTCCTAAAATCCTAATCGCTAAACCTGGACCCGGAAATGGATGACGCCCTAAAAGGTCTTTATCCATACCCATACTTGCACCGACACGTCTTACTTCGTCCTTGAACAAAGCGCGAAGTGGTTCTACAATTTTTAATTTCATGTAGTCTGGTAATCCACCTACATTATGATGACTTTTAATAGTCGCACTTGGTCCTCCTGTTGCACTTACACTTTCTATCACATCTGGATAAATAGTCCCTTGTGCTAACCATTTGACATCTTCGATTAGATTTGCTTCTTGATCAAACACTTCGATAAAGGCATTACCAATAGCTTTACGCTTTTTTTCTGGATCGCTCAGTCCTGCTAAGGCATCCAAAAAGCGTGCCGAAGCGTCAACCCCTTTTACATTTAAGCCCATCCCTTTGTATTGTTCTAATACTTCCGTGAATTCGTTTTTACGTAATAAGCCGTTATTTACAAATATGCAATAAAGGTTTTTACCTATTGCTTTGTGCAGTAACATGGCTGCTACTGACGAGTCTACTCCTCCTGATAATCCTAGAACAACTTTATCGTCTCCTAGTTTTGCTTGTAAGTCGTCAACCGTTTCTTGTACAAATGCATTTGGTGTCCAATCTGGATTTACATTTGCTATAGCTACTAAAAAATTTTCTAATAATTGTTTACCATCTTTAGAGTGGTATACTTCTGGATGAAATTGAATGGCGTAAGTTGATTCTCCTTCAATTTTAAAAGCTGCATTTTTCACATCATGTGTACTGGCTAATAATTTACCATTTGTTGGTAAATTTTTAATCGTATCACTATGACTCATCCACACCTGACTTCCTACTGATATGTTTTTGAAAAAGGCATCCTCTTCCACAAAACTCAAATTGGCACGTCCGTATTCACGTGTGTTTGATTCGGCCACTTCACCTCCAGAAAAATGTGCTAAATATTGCGCACCATAACAGACCGCTAGCATTGGCTTTTTGCCTCTAATCTCTGATAAGTCAGGATGAAAAGCATCTTCTGATCTTACAGACATTGGACTACCAGAAAGTATTACTGCCTTGTAATCGTCTACGTTTTTTGGTGGTTTATTAAATGGGTGTATTTCGGAATAGATGTTAAGCTCTCTAACTCTGCGCGCAATTAGTTGTGTGTATTGCGATCCGAAATCTAAAATAAGTACTTTGTCGTGTTGCATGCACAAAAATACTAATTGCTTTGAAAATTACTAATTCTAAACACAAATTTTTATTCATTTTTTTCAACAAAAAAAAACAACTAACAAAAAATTAAATTTTGACCAGTTTTATACTTTTTTGAGCGGTTTGTGTTGTCATTTTCAGAAGATAAATCCCGGTATCAAAACTTGACAAATCCAAGCTATAACCACTACCATTAAACTGTAATGGTTGTACGATTTTTGAAAGTACTTCTTTTCCTAAAATATTATATAATTTAATACCAACAGCTCCTGTTGCATTTTCAAAATAAATAGACGTTTGCGATTGTACTGGATTTGGAGCGATTTTAAATAGTGGTTTACTCCTGTCTTCAATACTCAATGTGTTTTCTCCCAAAGCCCACAACGTAGCATTTTCTAACATCTCTCTAAAATTACTATTATCAGAATAATTATTTCCAAAATGTCCCAAGGCAGTATAAAAAGATCGTATTCCTGATAAATTAGTACTGACACCATTATCATCATAAGTTATTGCCACTTTATACCATGTTATTGGCCTAGCTAAATCATAACTATTACTTCCCGTATGCTCAACCTCTAACAATACTGTATTATCGGTACTTAATTGTCCTCCATTCAATTCCCAATAATAATATTCTTCATTTTTATTCCAAACCGTTCCGACTGGACCTAAAAAATCGATAATCTCATGACTTGCTAAAACCGTCATGTCGGCATTATAATTATTACTGGTATGATTTGGACCTGTTTGTACAATACCACCAACAAGTTGATTATAAAAATCCCAACTGCCATCTATATACGTATCCGTTGCAGCATGAATACCAACAAATCCCTTTCCACTAGTTATAAAGTTTTCTAAACCCACTTTTTCTTCATCAGTTAATAAATCATTTCCTGAAGTATTTAAAAAGACTACCGCATCATAATTAGTTGAAAAATCAGGCTCTGAAAACACACTAGAATCCTGAGAATCTATAACTGTAAACCCATTATCAGAAGCAAATTCTTGAAACATAGGAATCCCAGCCTCTATAGCTTGCGTATGTCTATAACCATTAGTTTCATGAAAAACTAAAAGGTTTTTAGTTTGAGAAAAAATTGAAAATGAAATAAGAAAAATTGAAAGAGTAAATAATTGCTTCATACTAATATTAATTAAAATCCAATTAATATACGCCAAGTACGCTCAAATGGATTTTTTCGAATGCAATAATCCATCTCCTATTTTAAATAATTCCTATTTAAATTAGTTGTAATCACTATTCCATAGACTCCAAAATAGCTTTAATATCCTGTTCTGTAGTATCAGGGTTTATAAAGCAAAAACGTGATACAGTCTCAAAACTATCTCCTGTTTTCCATTTGGTTGGTGTTACTAATGCAAACCCTTTGTCGTGATTAGCAAATGTCCAGTCTCTGTAGTCGTTTGGCGACCATCCTTTACGTCTGTATAACACACATGATAAACTTGGGGCTCTAACCAACTCGACATGATCCATCTCTTTTATTAACCGTCCTGCAATGGTTGCTAATTCCAAACCTCTTTCTACCGCTTGCTTATATCTATCCGTACCATGTGTAGCTAAGCTAAACCATAAAGGTAAACCACGTACACGACGTGTTAATTGTATTTGGTAATCTGTTGGATTAAAACCATGAGCCCCCTCATCTTTAAAAATATCTAAGTAAGACCCTTCTTGCGCGTGCGCCTTTTTAGCTAATTCGGGTTGTTTGTAAATTACAGCACCACAATCGTAAGGAGAGAACATCCATTTGTGTGGATCGATAGTAATACTGTCTGCTTTTTCAATACCCTTAAATAAGTGTCTGACTGAGTCTGCTGCTAATGCCCCTCCACCATAAGCTGCATCTACGTGCAACCATAAGTGTTCTGCCTCGCAAATCGCTGCAATCCCTTCTAAATCATCAATAATACCTGCATTAGTTGTTCCTCCTGTAGCCACTACCGCAAATAAACGTTCCTTCTGGTGTACTGTCAAACCGTCCATAGTTTGCTGCAATGCAGTCCCTTTTAAACGGTCTTCTGTATCGACTAATAGTACATCAACATCGACCACTTTAGCCATAGCTTTTATGGAAGAGTGTGCACCAATAGACGTAATGATTAAACCTTTTCTGTTTTTATTGTCGTCATTTAAACTTCTCCAATACTCACGTGCGGTAACAATTGCCGATAAGTTTGCTGCTGTACCTCCACTTGTAAAAACACCAAAGGCACCTTGTGGTAATCCGGTTAGTGATACGATCCATTTCATGGCTTCGTTCTCACAAAAAATCCCTCCTGCACCTTCCATCCAATACGCACCATGTATACTTGACGCGGATGTTACCAAATCAAATAAAATAGAGGCTCTGGTTGGTGCTGCAGGTACAAATGCTAAATGACGTGGGTGATCAATTTTTACGTTAGCATGCATTAAATGTTGCTTCCATAGATTAAAAGCAGTCTCTCCTCCAATACCTTTGTCCGTTACAGTTTCTCCCACTAACGCTTTTAAAGTTTCAGCTTTTTGTGGCTTACCTATAACATCTTCCGTTTTTGAAATACGATCGATGGTATATTTCATGACGTCAAGCGTCATTTCGACTAAATCTAAATCTATTTTATGCATAACTTATAATTCAACAATTAAAAATTGACCTTGCAAAGGTTTCAAATTTTTAATTAAATGAGGTATTAATTCCGAACCAAATTCTAAATATAATTCCGAAAAATTGGTGTTGCGTTCTTGCAAGCTATAATTTGGAAACAACTGGTATTGTAAAGTGGTCATACGGGCGACTTGATCCTTTAATTTACGTTTTTGAGCTGTAAGCAAACGTTTTTCTAAATGCTCTAATCCATTGATTTGTTTCTTTTCTTGCGACGCTACTGCTCCAACAAAGGACTGATCTGTTTGTTCTGCTAACTCATACAAGTCCTTAAACTGTGCTTTTAAATGTTTGACTTGCTCAGAAAAATCGATATCTATATTTGAAATCTCTCTTACCTTTTTATTAATAAAGCTATTGCGTTTTAAGAATAAATCTTTATTAGAAATCCCTAATTTATCCAGCTTTTCCGTTTGTTGTTTTGTTTTTATTAAAACAGAATTACGTAATAATAAGATAGGAAACGTGACCTGATTAGCTTCAAAATTACTTTGTAACTGAAACCAATACGCTAGTTCACCACCACCACCAATATAACACAGGTTTGGCAATATCACCTCCTGGTATAATGGACGCATAATAACGTTTGGACTAAAACGCTCAGGGTGCTCTTGAACTTCTTTTTCTATCTGATCTTTACTCCAAACAACGTTTGTGTTTAAAGCTTTATAGGTGTTATTCTCATAAACAATACGCTCTCTGACGTCCTTTGTTATATAAAATAAGTTAATCTCTCTTGGGTTAACTTGTATGTTATAGTTATCGGAAACTTCACTTAATTGTTTTGAGGTTTCAGTTACAGCCTCAAAAGATGTGTTATTAAATAACTCCCTTTTGATTTGCGGAATAAACAGTTGTTTTAATGCTTTTTTATTGGCATCGATAATCACTAAACCTTGTTCGCCAAACAACCCATTTGCTAGATAATGTGTCGCTTCAGCTAAATTATCGTGTTTTAAATAGGCATTCTCAAAAAGTGCTTTTAAATATTTAGCATTAGTGCCAATACCTAGCTCCTTAGTAAATAATTCAAAAACCTCTTTTAAACCTTTTGTATCTAGATCTCCAACTGCTCCCGACGCGTCTTTATTCCAACGTATCTTTTTTCCTCTGAAATTAAAATAATTGATTTCTTCAAAGTCATGATCTTCCGAAGCCATCCAATAAATAGGCACAAAATTATACTCAGGATAAGCAACTTTCAATTCCTTAGTCAGGTTTATGGTCGAAATAATTTTATGTAAAAAATATAACGGGCCAGTAAATAAGTTAAGTTGATGCCCTGTTGTAATAGTAAATGTTTTACTATCTGCTAATAACTTAATATTAGTATGTGTTGCTTCTGACGTGTCCAGTATTTTGTATTGCTCTTCCAGTGCATTAACTAATACACTTCTATTGTCATTACTAAACGTCTCTTGCTTTTCTTTAATTTGAGCTTTAAAATTCTGGATATTAGGAAACCTATTGTAAAATGGTTTTAACGTTTCAGTTTCTGCTAAATAATCACAAATTAATTGAGAAAAATATCCAGTGTCTTTAAATGAAATACAGTGTGTTGGCATAGTTACAGATAAATCTTGCGTAAAGATAAGGCAGTTTACGCTTTAGTATGTCTTAAAATTAACATAAAACCTTACAAAAAAGTGTTCCCTTTTGATTAAATTTAGACAGTGAACCGTTAACACAATTATAGTCATGAATCAAATCGTTAATAAAAGTATCAAGCTAACAACCACCCTCTTAATTTTAATGAGTTGCCTCTTTTCTTACGCACAAAATACGCAAGAGTTTAAAGGTCAAATATTAGATAAAAACACTAATAAGCCTCTTGCTCTAGCCGACTTAACAGTAACAAAGTCCAATATTAGTACGGTTTCTAATAGTGAAGGTGAATTTAGTCTTAAAGTACCAGAAAATCTTATAAATAATAGTGTTGTTGTCTCTTATTTAGGCTATCAAAAACTAGAATTTAAATTGTTAGATTTAAAAACTAACATGACAATTTATTTAGAACAAGTACCAACAGTACTCGCAGAAATAGATTTAGTTACTCCACAAGATGCAGCAGAATTAGTAAAAAAAACATTTGCTTTAAAAGGGGATAATTATTTTAATGAAACTATTTTTATGACTGGGTTCTACAGAGAAACCATAAAAAAAAGAAATAGAAATGCGTCACTATCGGAAGCTGTAGTCACTATCAAAAAACAATCCTACACAACTAATAAAAGTGACGACATCACCCTTATTAAAGCACGAAAAAACACCAACTACGCTAGACTAGATACCGTTGCTTTAAAATTACAAGGCGGTCCTTTTAGTAGCTTATATACAGATGTGATCAAGTATCCTAAATTTATTTTTAGTAACAACACGATGGCTAATTATGACTTCACCTTTGGACGTACTACTCAAATTGATAATAAGTTAGTTTATGTGGTCAATTTTATCCAAAAGAAAACTATAAGCAGTCCAATGTATTATGGTACGCTTTACATTGATGCAAAAACCAGTGCTTTGACCAGTGCTAGTTATAATTTAAATGTTGAAAACAGAGAAGAAGCAGGAAAGCTTTTTGTTAGAAAAAAACCATTAACTGCTACCGTCTATCCTACCGAAGCCTCTTATCGCGTAAATTACAGGACCAAAGATGGTAAATGGTATTTTGGTTACAGTAATATAATATTAACATTTAAAGTCAACTGGAAAAACCGATGGTTTAATAGTAAATACACTTTACAAAGTGAAATGGCCATCACTGATTGGGAAATCAACGAAAATGCAGTAAAAACTAAGACACAAAAATTACGACCAAATTCAATTTTACAAAATAAAGCCTCTGGTTTTTCTGATCCTGATTTCTGGGGTGCATATAATATTATTGAGCCCGAAAAGTCAATTGAAAATGCGATTAATAAAATTAGCAAGCAATTAAAAAAAGAATAGCAGAATACTTTTTAGTCCTGTCCTTTCGGTCCAGTCTATATTTTTAGAAATTGCGACTTTATTGCTGTTGATGATTGATTATAATATCAAAATAATTAGGATCGTAAAACGTCCGAAGTGTATTGTATTTCTCCTCGTCAGTCAAGGTATCAGATACTTTCAATATTTTAAGATTATGTTCGTAAATACGCCATATTAATTCAGAACAATAATGCTCTGTAGTGTCTTTATAATTAAAACTATGATCAAAAGGTAATTGCTTTTTATAGTAATAATCGATTTGACTTATCACTTTTTGCTGTTTTACCGAATCTATATTTTTTAATCGTGTCACTAATATTGTGCGATCATGAGAATTATGTACAAATGAGTCTATGGCTTGTAAACGCAAACCATCTTGATTAGACACACTACTAGATAATGCATGTGCTATTTTTAAAGTATCATTTTGGCGAACGACCATCCCAAGATGTGTCACGTCATAATCTTCATTCATCATTTTTAAAATCATCGTACTGACTAGACCATAACCGCGACGTAAAATAATGTCACCATTTTGAAGTTTAGCCTTCTCCTTAGCATTTAATTTATACAAAAAAGACGATTCATACGGTCGGTTTGAATCGTCTTTTAAAAATTTATATGCTAAAAAAAGAATACTAATAACTAGTATAATTTTAATAGTTATTTTTAACATTTACTCTTGAAATTCAGTTTCTTCTTCTATAATTTCTTCTTCCATATCATCGTCAGAATCCATGTCATCTTCAGAATCCATATCGTCATCAGACTCTAAATCAGGGTTACCTGTTTCTTTACTCTGATTCCCCATACCTTCTTTATTCATAGATTCTTTATCCATGCTCACTAACCATTTCCCATCAACTTTTTCAAGATTAATTGGCATGTTTTGATCACCTTCTTCTTTACCACTTGTCATTTTTACAGTACAAACAGCTTTATCACCATCAATTTTAGTTTCCACAACTTCAAAATCCATATCTGCTTCTCCCATTTTTTCAGCAAACTGATCTTTTGCCCCAAAAGACTCTAACATCGATAACATTGATTTAGTATCTGTGGTTGCATACTCTTTAGCTGTTGCAAAATCTCCTGAGTACATACTCTCTAAAAATTTTATTGTTGCACCTTCAGGTCCACCACCTCCGCAAGCTGTTAACATAAAAAAGCATGAGACTAGAATTGTTTTTAAAATTTGTGTTTTCATTATTGATTGGTTTTTATTATATTTTGTAAATATACTTTATTAGAGGTTATAAACAAATCTTATTTAAAATCATTCAATTATAAAAACAGGGCTAAAACACTAATCAGAATCGCCATAACTAGAGACTCGTTTAACATTAAATCGAATGACTTTTAAGTCATACATCGACTATTTATAGTTTTAAATTAATTAAATTTAACGCTGGATATTTAATTATATATAGTCTTAAAATGTCTGATATTGTCCTTATGGAGCTAAAATGAAATAAAAAAGAAGAGCAACCCATTGCCCAATAAATACAAAACAAATTTGAACGAAATAAAAAAACCAATACAAAGAGGTCAATTAAGACAAGTTTTAGGGAAAGAATACTTTATTCTTAAACGACAATGGGATTGGTTCTTTTCTGACAAAACCTATTCAAAACAAACTTTTACTTCTAGTTGTAACCATTCCGTATTTAAACATCGTTCTTTAGTTTTGAGACCATTGAAAGATGTGGACATGTATCTTCAAGAAAATAAAAGGACCAATCTTAAAATTGCCATCCAACATTTAAATAACATAGAAATTAAACCTAATGAATACTTTTCGCTGTGGAAACTAGTTGGTAGACCTACCAAAAGAAAAGGCTATTTAGAAGGGTTAGTTTTAAAGAGTGGGAAAATTGATAAAGATACAGGAGGCGGTCTTTGTCAACTTGGTAATCTTTTATTTTGGATTTTCGCGCATAGTCCGCTAACCGTGAAAGAACGTTATAGACATGGGTTTGATGTTTTTCCTGATATCAATAGAAAAGTCCCTTTTGGAGCTGGGGCTACTTTATCTTATAACTACATAGATTTGCAGATTAAAAATGAAACAAAAAATAGCTTTGTTATCAAGTTATGGATGGATGACACGCATTTAAATGGTGAATTATTTTCAAAAGAAAAACTAGAGGTCTCCTTTAAAGTTGAAGAAAGAAACCATCAAATTAAACAGCAATTTTGGGGTGGTTACTCCAGACATAATCAGATTTTTAAAATAATCACATCCCCACATGCTATTACGGAGAAAATGATTGTAGAAAATCATGCTATCATGATGTATGATCCTTTTCTTGGTGAGAAAACCAAGTAAAAAAACATAAAGTATACGCCCTATTAAAATCATTAGTGCGTATACTTTATTTAAATAACAATTACTTAACTAATTCTCCGTACAAATCAAAGTCTTCAGCTTCTGTAACTTTAATTTTATAATACTCTCCAGTTTTTAAATACGTCTCAGTTGCATCAATCAATACTTCGTTATCTACATCTGGACTATCAAATTCCGTACGACCAACAAAATAAGTACCTTCTTTACGATCGATAACGACATTAAAGGTCTCTCCTATTTTTTCTTGATTTAATTCCCAAGAAATTTGAGATTGAATTTCCATAATTTGGTTCGCTCTATCCTGCTTCACCTCTTGTGGTACATCATCTTCCAATTTATAAGCATGTGTGTTTTCTTCATGAGAATACGTAAAGCACCCTAAACGTTCAAAACGCATGTCTTTAACCCATTGTTTTAACTCCTGAAAATGTGCTTCTGTTTCGCCTGGATACCCAACAATTAATGTCGTTCTAATAGTCATTTCAGGAACTATAGCTCTAAACTCTTCTATTAACTTCGTTGTTTTCGCCTTTGTAGTACCACGACGCATACTTTTTAATAGATCGTCACTAATATGTTGTAATGGAATATCTAAATAATTACAAATTTTAGGTTCACGTTTCATTAAATCTAAAACATCCATCGGGAAACCTGTTGGAAACGCATAATGTAATCTTATCCACTCTATACCTTCAACTTTTACTAAGTTTTCAAGTAATTCTGCAAGGTTACGTTTTTTATAAATATCTAAACCGTAGTATGTCAAATCTTGAGCGATTAAAATCAATTCTTTAACACCATTAGCGGCTAATTTTTCAGCTTCAATAACTAAATTTTCAATTGGTGTCGATTTGTGTTTTCCTCTCATGATAGGGATTGCACAAAAACTACAAGGTCTATCACAACCTTCTGCGATTTTTAAATACGCATAATTTTTTGGAGTCGTTGTTAGACGCTCTCCAATTAACTCGTGTTTATAATCTGCCCCTAAAGCTTTAAGTAATCCAGGTAATTCTGTAGTTCCAAAATACTGATCAACATTAGGAATATCCTTTTGTAATTCTGGCTTATATCTTTCGCTTAAACATCCTGTTACAAATACTTTATCAACCTCTCCATCTTCCTTTTTTTGCATGTACTCTAAAATAGTGTTCACACTTTCCTCCTTGGCATTATTGATAAAACCACAAGTATTAATCACGACTACACTACCTTCCTCTTCATGCACAACTTCTTTTCCGTTAGCCTTTAATTGTCCCATTAGGACTTCGCTATCGTAAACGTTTTTACTACAACCTAAAGTTATTACGTTGATTTTGTTCTTTTTAAGTGACTTTGTTCTCATACCTCATTTTTGGACTGCAAAGATACTATCTAATTTTAATATAACAGATATTAAACCATTATGATTTATATTAGTCAAACAGAAATACAGACACCATGAAACCACTCCTAATCCTTCTTAGTTTACTACTTTGCTTTTGTTTTAGTTGTACTTCCGAAAACGCCCCTGCTCCAACAGAAAATCAAACAACCACTACTGTTTATTTTCCACCAATAAATTCTAATAGTTGGGACACTGTTTCTACTTCAGATTTAAATTGGAATTCCTCCGCATTAAATGAGTTATCTTTATTTTTGGAAGCCTCCAATACTAAATCGTTTATCATTTTACATAAAGGAAAAATAGCCTACGAACAGTATTTTAATGGCCATACAGATACCTCTCCATGGTATTGGGCCAGTGCAGGAAAAACATTAACCGCTACTGTAACCGGTATTGCGCAAGACCAAGGCTTACTAAACCTAAACAATAAAGTATCTGATTATATAGGGACAGGTTGGACGAATGCTACTTTAGAACAAGAGGCATTAATTACCTGCAAACAGTTATTATCGATGAGTTCTGGTTTGGATGATACTTTAGGAGAAGTGCTTACACCTAATAACTTACAATATGTTGCAGATGCAGGAACACGTTGGGCCTATCATAATGTATATTTAAAACTTCAAACTGTTATTGCACAAGCTAGTAATCAGACTTGGACTACTTATTTTAATGACAACTTAAAAGACGTCATTGGAATGACTGGCGCTTGGATTGCGGTTGACGATTTGAATATTTATTGGAGTACTAGCCGTAGTATGGCTAGATTTGGACTATTAATTTATGCCAATGGACGTTGGGAAGACGCGCAAATTATATCAGAGCAATTTTTAAATGAAGCGACTAACACGTCTCAAAACAATAATCAAGCTTACGGCTACCTTTGGTGGTTGAATGGTAAAAATAGTTTTCAATTACCACAATCTCAAGTTGAGTTTTCTGGAACATTAATTCCAAATGCACCTAGCGATATGTACTGTGCTTTAGGTAAAAATGATCAGAAAATATACATTGTCCCCAGTAAAGACTTAGTTATTATTAGAATGGGAGACGCTGCAGATGCTTCTAATTTTGCACTCTCCAATTATGACACTGCTCTTTGGGAAAAAATAAATGCTGTTTTAGATTAGTTATATTTTTTTGGAGCGTTTCTCTTTTGAGAGGCCTGCTCATACAAATACGCATAATCTATGAGCCATTTTTCGGATGAACAAATAAAAGTTAGTCCTTTTGGTTCTCCTGTTTCAGCATACCCCATAGGAACCGTTATTGCTGGGATTTCAGCAACAGCTGCAAAACCCGCGTGGTAATTATTAATAGATAAAAAAGAATCTAAATTGTGTCTCTTTCCTACAAGATCAAAATACAAAGTTCCATTATCTTTGAGCTGTCTTTTTATTTTTATCAAATCTTCCTCTGTACCACTATCTGCAATTACCCCTTCAAATAAACGTTGACCATAAGGCATTGTTTTTATAGAATCCTTTAAATTAAAAGCTACAACATCTTCAATAGATTTAAAACCTAAAGTAGGATCTCCATATTTGGAAAAGTACTCTGGTAAGTCTTTTTTCATATCTAAATTAAGTAATCTTAAAAACTCAGGAAGTTGGTAATCTTCAGGGTCAATCTCAATAATCTTAGCGCCAAGCTTTTTCAAAACGGTTACCGCTTGAACGTATAACGAATCTTCAAGTAACGTCCTAAAAACTCCAAAAGCTTTTCCTTTTAATGGTAAACCTCCAATTTCTGAATAATTATTAGTTACCCATGTGCTATTATTGGACTTAAAAGATTTTGAATCTTGCACATCATAACCATATATAGCACCTAGCAAAATTGAAGCATCTGTAACATTTTTTGCAATTGGTCCGGCGGTATCTAAGGTAGACGAAATTGGAATAATACCACTACGACTCACTAAACCTATTTTGGGTTTTAAACCAACGACCGAATTCTGGCTAGAAGGAGACAATATTGATCCAGAAGTTTCACTACCCACTGCAGCTACACAAAAGTTAGCTGAAACAGCTACTGCGCTTCCAGAGCATGAACCTCCTGTATCAAAAATTTTTCGACCATAAGGATTTAATGTTTGACCACCAATAGCACTGTAACCACTTGGACAATCACCACAAAAGAAATATGCCCACTCACTTAAGTTTGCTTTACCTAAAACTAAAGCACCACGCGCCTTTAATTTTGTTACTATAAACGCATCTTCTATATTATTATCCTGAAGCGCAATTGCCCCAGCTGTTGTTGGCATACCAGAAGCATTGATATTATCCTTTAATAAAATGGGTATTCCAAAAAGTGAGAATTGCAACTCTTTAACCTCACTAAACGTATTGTGCAAACTATCTTTACTTCTGGCTTCATTAATAACATTAGGATTTATTGCAATTACAGAATTTAATGATAGTTCATTTTCTCGATCAAATTATCTAATTCGGTATAAATAGAATTTGGTTAATAATTCATAACTTAATCTACCACTAGAGACCTGTTCTTGTAAAGTAGGAATATCTTTTTCTAAAATTAAGGGCTTTAAAGCACTATACTTTTCTGCAGTAAAACCCTTAAGTTGAAGGTTTAAGCTTTCCCAAATTTCTGCATTAGACAAATACTTAGAGTCCAAAACCTTAAACGTTCTAAACGCTTTAGCCGAAATGACACTACTATCCATAGAATCTCTTTCCGGCATTTGGTTTTGCTTTTCAGTTACACAACTAACTACCAGTAGTAAAAAAAGACACCATTTAAATAGTCTCATACTTTGATTTTTTTAATAAAAATACAAAAAAAAATAGGAGTGCATAACTGCACTCCTATTGCTATATACAATGTGATTATGTTTTATTTAAAGAAAGAATCTACAAACTCAAACTTATTAAACACTTGTAAGTCTTCAATCCCCTCACCTACGCCAATATATTTAACTGGTATTTGAAATTGGTCACTAATACCAATCACAACACCACCCTTTGCTGTACCATCTAATTTAGTTACTGCCAAGGTTGTGACTTCAGTAGCTGCTGTAAATTGTTTTGCTTGCTCAAAAGCATTTTGACCTGTACTACCGTCCAAAACTAATAAAACATCATGAGGTGCGTCCCCAATAACTTTTTGCATGACACGTTTAACCTTCGTTAACTCGTTCATTAAATTAATCTTATTGTGTAAACGTCCTGCAGTATCAATTATAATAACATCTGCGTCTTGTGTCACACCAGACTCCAATGCATCAAATGCTACAGATGCTGGATCTGACCCCATATCTTGACGTACCATAGGTACATCTACACGATCCGCCCATACTTGTAATTGATCTATTGCTGCAGCCCTAAATGTATCTGCCGCCCCTAGAACAACTTTTAAGCCTTGCTTTTTAAATTGATATGCTAATTTACCAATAGTTGTCGTTTTACCAACACCATTAACGCCAACGACCATTAAAACATATGGTGTTTTTGACCCATCGGTTTGTTTTGGTAATTCTGGAATTTTATATTCTGTATCTTCACCAGAGTTAGTTTCAGATAATAATCCTGCGATCTCTTCTCGCAAAATTTTATTAAGCTCGTCAGTCCCTAAATATTTGTCCTTAGAAACTCTATCTTCAATACGGTTAATGATTTTTAGTGTTGTACTAACACCGACATCACTAGATACTAAAATTTCTTCTAGATTATCTAAGACCGCATCATCTACTTTAGATTTTCCTGCAACCGCTTTACTTAGTTTTCCTAAAAAACTAGCGCTTGATTTTTCTAGACCTTTATCTAAGGTTTCTTTTTTCTCTGAAGAAAATATTTTTTTAAAAAAACTCATCTGTTTTTTATTGGTTTTTATTGATTAGCCTATTACAATTATAACGCCTAATTTAAAGGTCTGCTACATTGTCATAGTATGACAATGTAAAGTAACGTAATATTTTAACAACAAAAAAGCCACTCTCCATTAGAAAGTAGCTTTTGTATACTGTAAATTTCTGAAGACTATTTGTCTTTCATGAAATCGCTAACAAATTCTGGTGCCATGATTGCTTCTACAAACATGTAAGCTCCTGTTTTTGGAGACTTCACCATTTTTATTGCTTTTGATAATCTTTTAGACGACGTCTGTAAAGATGCTACGGTTTTCTTTGCCATGACTTATATGGTTTTAGTATCCCTTTAAAGGAATATTATTTAATTTCTTTGTGAACGGTCATTTTCTTCAAGATAGGATTGAATTTCTTAATTTCCATTCTATCTGGAGTATTCTTTTTGTTCTTCGTTGTAATATAACGAGACGTTCCTGGCTGTCCAGACTCCTTGTGCTCAGTGCACTCTAATATTACTTGTACTCTATTACCTCTCTTTGCCATAATTATTATACTTTACCTTTTGGGCAATTATTTTACAAATCCGTTAGCTCTTGCTCTTTTTAATGTAGCAGAGATACCGATTTTATTAATAGTTTTTAACGCTGATGTAGATATTTTTAAAGTTACCCACTTATCTTCTTCAGGAATATAAAAACGTTTTTTAATCAAATTAGCATCAAATGTACGCTTAGTTCTATTCTTTGCGTGAGACACGTTGTTTCCAACCATTGCCTTCTTTCCTGTAAGTTCACAAACTCTTGACATTACTTTATAACTTTAAAATATGTTATTAAAAATCGAGGTGCAAATATACTAATTATTTACTATTAAACAACAGGTTAATAACTAATTTTTAAAAATTTCTTTTTGAAGCAACTCGAAAGCTTTATTTACTGTTTTATTTATCACCCTTTCGCGATGGTTTCCCATGCTAAATTCGTGAGCCTCTACGCCATATTTTGTAGCTATTGCTATAAAAACGGTTCCTACTTCCGCATCAGAATCTCCTTTTGATGGTCCAGCATTACCTGTAGTCGCAATTGCAAAATCTGATTTAAATTTTTCTCTAACATTGGCCGCCATAGCGATTGCAACTTGAGAACTAACGACAGAATGCTCCTTAATCAACTGTTCAGAAACACCTAAAACGTCAATTTTAGACTGAGTGGCATAACTCACAATTCCACCTTTAAAAAAAGCAGAAGCTCCTGGATGCGATGTAAATTGTTCTGCTAATTTTCCACCAGTACAACTTTCTGCTAAAGCTAAAGTTAGACCTTTTGCCGTTAATTGTTTCCCTATAATTAATTCTAATCCTTCTTTATTATCTTGAAAACCAACAAAAATATCTTTGATTAACGGTAAAATCTTATCAACTTCCGTTTGAATTTGCTGCTCTAACTCTGCTTCATCTTCTCCAATACCCGATAAACGTAATCTAACGCTTCCTAGACTTGGCAAATAGGCCAATTTAATATGTGTAGGCAAAGCCTCTTCAATAGCCTCAATACGCTCCGCTACTGAGCTTTCTCCTAAACCGTAAGTTAAAAGTGTTTTATGAATTATAAACGGACGTTTATATTTTAAAGCTAGCTTAGGAAGTACTTCCATTTCTATCAAGGCCTTCATTTCATAAGGCACGCCGGGTAACGAAATAAAGGTTTTATCACCTTTTTCAATCCACATACCTGGTGCTGTACCAAACTGGTTATGTAACACTTTAGCTTTAGACGGTACCAATGCCTGTTTTTTATTAATCTCCGATATGGGTTGATTAATATATGTTTTAAACAGATGCTCCACATGCTCTAAAACCGCATCGTTTTGAACCAAAGTATCGTCAAAATATTTAGTTAGCGTATGCTTTGTAATATCATCTTTAGTAGGACCTAATCCTCCTGTAACTATGATAATATCCGCATTATTTTCTGCCTCAGCAAATGCTTTTAAAAGGTGTGCTTCCTCATCTTGAATAGACGTGATTTGATACACAGACACACCGATAGAGTTTAATGCTTTCCCTATAAAGGCTGAATTTGTGTCAACGATCTGACCTATTAAAATTTCATCGCCAATAGTAATTATTTCAGCTTTCATTATAAATTAAAATCTTCAATAATTTCGTTAGTTGCCCTATCAATAGCGACTAATACGGTGTTTAATTTATCTGTAATATCCTTTTCTGTCTGTTCTAATTTACCCCAATCTTGAACTTCTATTAAATCATCCAAAATCCCTAATTCAAACATATCAACTGTTGGCTTCATTTTGTGAGCGGTTTGATACGTTTGTAGGTAATTTTTATCCTCGACAGCCAATTTTAGCACTCTAGCGTCTTCTGGAACTTCTTCAATAAATGTCGAAGCTAATGCTAATAAAAATTCTTGATCATTATCAGCTAATTCTTTTAATCTATGTAATTTGTAGTGTATTTCCATTTATTTTACTGTTATTGAAAATAGTTCTCTATCCTCAAGGAATCCTTTTAGTTTATCGTTAGCAACAACCCTACCAACACCAGCAGGTGTTCCCGTAAATATAATATCTCCGATCTTTAAAGTAAAATATTTTGACACATATTCAATCAATTCATCAATTTTCCACAACATTAAATTGGTATTTGCGGTTTGAACCACACTTGAATTTTTTTCCAATCTAAAATTTAGACTGTCCACGTCAGAAAAATCTGTCTTATCAATCCATTTACCTATGACCGCTGCACCATCAAAAGATTTTGCTTTTTCCCAAGGCAATCCCTTATCTTTTAATTGTTTTTGGACATCTCGAGCGGTAAAATCAATACCTAAACCTACTTGGTCATAGTATTTATGTGCAAATTTTTTATCTATATGCTTCCCCAGTTTATTTATCTTAATTAAAACTTCAACTTCGTAATGCACATCATCCGAAAAATCAGGAATAAAAAAGGGCTGCTTTTTTAACAATATGGCATTATCAGATTTGATAAAAACAACAGGGTCTGTCGGCTTTTCGTTTTCTAACTCTTTAATGTGGTCTGTATAATTACGACCTATGCAGATTAATTTCATATTCAGTATTTTCTATTATTCAATTTACGATAACAGTTAACGCTCAAACCATCAAAACTTATTATTCAAGGCACTTAACTTTATTGCTGTCAACACTTTTTTAGTGTACAACGGAAAATCAGCATTAAGCAACCAACCAAAATATCCTGGTTCCTTCTCTAACACATCTAAGACTAACTTCCCTTTATGCTTTCCAAAAGCAAACACTTCTTTATCTTCTTTATTATATCCAATAAAACCAGCAAAATCAGCAAATTTTCTGTGAGAACTAAACTCGGCTAAAAATTTAGTATCATTCTCAAGTTCGTCATAACGCTCTACTTGTGCTTTTAACACTTCGTAGGTTGCCAAAGTATCCGCTTCGGCTGTATGCGCATTTTCTAAACTCTCATTACAATAAAACTGATACGCTGCACCTAAGGTACGCTTTTCCATTTTATGAAAAATAGTTTGCACATCCACTGCAACACGACCTTTCATATCAAAATCAAATTCTGCACGCAACATTTCTTCAGCTAAAAGCGGAATATCAAAACGGTTAGAATTAAAGCCTGCTAAATCGGCATCTTTAATCATAGCACTAATTTCTGGTGCTAATTGTTTAAAAGTAGGCTCGTTAGCAACTCTCTCGTCAGTTACACCATGTATTGCTGACACTACTGCTGGAATAGGTATTTCTGGATTAACTAGCCATGTTTTACTTTCTTTATTTCCGTTTGGAAATACTTTTAATATAGAAATTTCTACGACTCTGTCTGATGTTATATTGATTCCAGTAGTTTCTAAATCGAAAAAACAGATAGGCTTGGTTAAATTTAAAGACATATTTTAAGTTGATTTACACCTGATATTGAATGAATTAAGCGTTACTAAAATAATACGCCTTACATTTTACTATATCCAAACAAATTTAGGTATGATTTATGCAAATATAATTCTAATCTGTTACTTTTACTTTGTAATACTTTTAAAAAATGATAAGACACCTTACTCTAATACTTATAACTTTACTATCACTAACCACTTTTGGTCAAAACGAACACAAGCATGTTAAGCTCCAAGAAGAAATTAAAGGCAAACGTTATGAGTTATTTATAGAAAACACCGACTCTATATCATACGATATCTTTTTAAAAGTAGACACTAATGATTTTAGACGCAGCAGCGAACGTCCTATTTTACAGACCATAAAAGGTAACAGTCGCGTACGTGTTTTAACGATGGTTAAACTAAACGGTAAGCCTGGAAAATACACGTATATATTAGTCGTTAACGAAGTCTCTTACGCTTTAGAAATAGACAAAGACTTTGAAATAATTGACTTTAAACTAGACAAAGAACTACATAATAAAACAGTAACACTTTACACTAAAAACGATTGTACTATCTGCCCTGATGCTAAACACATTTTAACAAAAAATAAGATTAGCTATACAGAATATAATCTTGATCAAGACACGACAAACTATAACCGAATTATCACTGAATTTAAAGCTATAAAACCAAAAAGCGAGTTTAATCATATTCCAATTTTAAAGATTGAAGACAAACTTTATAACAACATTGAAAGCCTAGAAGACTTTATACAAGCGCTACGTGAAGGTTTTAATTAATACAAACCTCTACATTTAAAGAACAAAACATTTAAATTTAGTGCTATACTGTATTTTAAAATGAAGTACATAATAACTAAACCGACGCCTATGAATGAAAAAATGAAAGCAAATGCTATTGCGTTTTATAAAATGGCCTACGAAGGAAACCCAAGACAAGCCACAGCATTATATGTAGGTGATGATTACATCCAACACAACCCTGATGTTGCCAATGGAATTGAAGGTTTTATAAACTATTTTGAACGTATGCAAGCCGAATACCCTAAAAAATCAATTGAATTTGTACGTATCATTTCTGAAAATGATTTAGTAGCATTGCACACCCATCAAGTTTGGCCTGACAATGACGAATACGTCACCATGGACTTTTTTAGATTTGATGCCAATGCTAAAATTGTTGAACATTGGGATGCCATACAACAAATACCAAAACACGCTGCTAACAAAAATAAGATGTATTAATAGGACCTATATTTATCATTCAATATAAAACATAAAAAAAAGCACAATCCTAAGATTGTGCTTTTTTATTACTCTATTTTATATTTGGTTCTATATTGAAATTCTTCGCTACGCTCCGAATGACATTTGCAACACTTTAGATTTCTCTATTCTTGTCCCAAGCTTCTAAGTAATCCTTAACTGCTTTTACAAACTGACCTCCTAACGCACCATTTACAACACGGTGGTCATAACTGTGTGATAAATACATTTTATAACGGATACCGATAAAATCACCATCTGGAGTTTCAATAACTGCAGGGACTTTACGTATTGCTCCTAAAGCTAAAATACCTACTTGTGGTTGATTAATAATAGGCGTCCCCATGATACTTCCAAAAGTACCAACGTTAGTTACAGTATATGTACCACCCTGAACATCGTCTGGTGATAATTTACCTTCTCTAGCACGTCCAGCTAAATCGTTAACCGCTTTAGTCATACCAACTAAATTAAGTTGATCTGCATTTTTAATAACAGGTACAATTAAGTTACCATCTGGTAAAGCTGCTGCCATACCAAGATTAATATTTTTCTTTTTAACGATTGTATCCCCTTGTAAAGAAATATTCATCATTGGAAACTCACGTAATGCTCTCGCAATAGCTTCCATAAAAATTGGTGTAAATGTTAAATTTTGACCTTCACGCTTTGCAAAACCATCTTTAACTTTTTTACGCCAATTCCAGATATTAGTAACATCTGCTTCTATAAAACTTTGCACATGTGCACTAGTTTGAACAGATTGTACCATATGATGAGAAATCATTTTTCCCATTCTAGTTAATTCTATAACCTCATCTCCGTCAGACACAGCTACTGGTGCCGATGCTTTTGGAGCTACTTTCGCTGCTGGAGCACTTGGTGCCGCAACTGCTTTTACAGGTTGACTACTTCTATCTTTTAGATAAGTAATCATATCGTTTTTAGTAACACGACCATCTTTTCCTGTTCCAGCAATAGCATCCAACTCTGATTGAGCGATACCTTCTGCTTTAGCCATATTTTTTACTAATGGCGAATAAAAACGCTCATCACTAGAAGTAATAGCTTCCGTAGTCTCTTTTGCAGCAACAACTGTTTTAGATACTTCTTGAGCTGCAACTTCTGCTTCAGGTTTAGCTTCAGCCTTAGGTGCTTCGGTAGTTGTACCAGCATCACCATCCGTTTCAATTATTGCTATGGTTTGACCAACTTGTACAACATCATCCACGTTAAATAGTTTTTCAACTAAAACGCCATCAACTTCACTTGGTACTTCACTATCGACTTTATCTGTTGCAATTTCTAAAACTGCTTCATCTGCTTCAATAGTATCTCCAACTTCTTTCAACCATGAGGTTAGTGTCGCTTCTGCAACGCTTTCTCCCATTTTAGGTAACTTAAGTTCAAATCTTGCCATATTAATAATTTAGTAGTCTTTTTAATGTGTTGAATTGCAAAATTAATAAAAAATAAGAGCTTTTACTACTTATTCATCATCATTTTACAAGCGCTTTAAAGTGAAGCACTTCGCCTCTACTTTTTGACGAATCACTTCCGACCATAAAATTAGAGTTTTTTGGAAGAATTCTAAAGCTAATATTTTTATTTTTTTCAGAATTTATTACAGTATCAATAATTGTTTTGAAACTTAAATAGTTAGCGTCTAAAACAACCTGAGTATTTGCTTCAATTTTTGATACTTCTGAAACCTGATGTAATGTATTGGGTAATTTATTTTCTAGATCTGGATAGCTTTTATCTGAAACTAACGTATAGTTTAAAACAGGCTGCTTTTCCGCGAAAGCGCTATTATTAAAACGCTTAGCAACGTTAACACCTAACCAAACTATAGTATCAAAGGCTAGATTACGTTTAAAATGCTTTTTGTAAAAAATCTGCATCGCTCCATAAAATCTAGTAGCATACTCCTTATTTTTTAATGTACTTTCTCCTTTAAAATGAATCACTTTTATGGGACCGTAATACATATTATCAAATCCGGATTTTACAATTTTATAGGATAAATCAATATCTTCTCCATACATAAAATAGTCTTCGTCAAATCCACCAACGTTTTGGTATACCTCTTTTTTAACCATCATAAAAGCACCGACCAAAATAGGAACAATACCTGTAGAATTTAATTTTAAATCGGACACATAATACGATTTTTCAAATCCAAAGACCTTTTTAATAGCGACTCCTGGTGTCGGAATTTGTCGTTTGCTTTCAGGTAAAAAAGCACCTTTACCATCCACTAATCGACAAGCAAAGAGTCCTAAATCATTTTTAATTTTAGAAAACTCGAATAGCTCTTGAAAACAATCTTCTGGTACTACAGTATCAGGATTGAGTATACATAGATACTCCCCTTTTGCACGAGCCACACCAATATTGTTTCCTTTTGAAAACCCAAAATTAGCTGTATTTTCAATCAATATTACATTAGGAAATTTGTCCTTTATCATGGCACAACTACCATCTTCAGAATTGTTATCCACCACAATAACCTCCGCTTCCAGATTTGTAATTGCAGCTTCTACACTCTGCAAGCACAACTCTAAAAAATAGCGCACATTGTAATTTAAGATAATAATAGAGAGCTTCATTATTAGTTATAGTTTTAATGAAGATTCAAATGGAATTCTATTTAATATACTACGTCCTAAAGTAATTTCATCCGCATATTCCAATTCATCTCCAACCGAAATTCCTCTGGCTATAGTAGACGTCTCAATACTATACGCTTTGATTTGTTTATAGATATAAAAGTTAGTTGTATCGCCTTCCATTGTTGGACTTAAAGCAAAAATCAGTTCTTTAATATGTCCTAATTTTACTTTTTCGACTAAACTCGTAATATTTAAGTCATGTGGTCCAATACCATCCATTGGCGATATTTTACCTCCTAATACATGATATAATCCTTTATGTGATGCCGTATTTTCAATAGCCATAACATCTCTAATATCTTCGACCACGCAAATAACATCTGCTTTACGCAATGGATTTGAGCAAATATCACACAACTCGTTATCACTAATATTATTACATGAAGCGCAGAGTTTTAAATCGTTAACCATAGTATTCAAGGCCTGACTTAAACCATGGGTATGTTCCTTAGGTTGACGTAATAAATGCAAGGCTAAACGCAAAGCTGTACGCTTACCAATACCTGGCAATTGCGAAATTTCGCTTACTGCGTTTTCAAGAAGTTTTGAAGAAAATTCCATAAGTTGCAAAATTAGTCTTTTGCGATAACTTTACGTATTTATTTTAAATCTTAATAGTGTTAAAATTGTTTTAACAAAACGCCTGCTATGTGGAGCCTCTTTTTACTTCCCATTAAACTCATGACACAGCCCCCATTTATTGTGTCTTATTTATGACTACCGTAATCTTATTTAGTAATGTTTTACTATAAATTTAACCGTTGCCCTCTCCTCAATTTTCCACTTAACTTTAAATACTTATGACCTTATGTGCTTTTGGCTAAATACTAATTTTGTATTTTGGCTTTGTTAAATAACGACTATGACTTCTATACAGATCCTATTATTAATTGCAGCCTATTTTGGGGTGCTAATTTTAATCTCATATTTTACAGGAAAAGACGACTCTAATGATGCCTTTTTTAAAGGAAAAAAGCAATCACCTTGGTATGTGGTGGCTTTTGGGATGATTGGTGCGTCACTATCAGGGGTTACTTTTATATCGGTTCCCGGTTTGATTGAAGGACAACAATTTGCGTATATGCAAGGTGTATTTGGTTTTTTTGTTGGGTATTTAGTCGTACTTTTTGTTCTGCTCCCTTTATATTATAAACTAAATGTCACCTCTATTTACCAATACTTAGAGCAACGTTTTGGAACGGTTAGTTATAAGACTGGTGCATTTTTCTTTTTATTATCCAGAGTTACCGGAGCAGCTTTTAGATTGTTTTTAGTGGCTTTAGCCATGCAATATATTGTATTTGAAAAATTAGGTGTTCCGTTTTGGTTAACCGTAGTCATATCTATTGCATTAATATGGTTGTACACTAAACGTGGCGGTATTAAAACCATTGTTTGGACAGATACTTTGCAGACTTTAGCCATGTTGACTGCTGTTGTGGTTGCTATAATTTTAATAGTTAATAGATTGGATTGGACTATTACAGAAGTATTTAGCAAAGAGACTTTTATAGCCAAAAGTAAAGTCTTCTTTTTTGATGATGTAAACAGTAAAATCTATTTCTGGAAATACTTTATTGGAGGTATATTTATAACGATTGCTATGACTGGTTTAGACCAAGATATGATGCAAAAAAACTTAACTTGTAAAAATCCTAGCGATGCTAAGAAAAACATGTTTAGCATGTCCGTTTTATTAGTCTTTGTTAATGTAGTCTTTTTATCCTTAGGGGCTTTATTATTTATATATTCTGAACAATTTGGGGTTTCTATCCCCGTTGTAGATGAAAAAGTAAGAACAGACCTATTATTCCCAGAAATAGCGATGAACCAAGGATTGGGTCTTGGACTACAAATCACCTTTTTAATAGGATTAATTGCTGCAGCTTACAGTAGTGCTGACAGCGCACTAACGTCTTTAACGACCTCTTTTTCTATTGATTTTTTAAATATTGAAAAATTACCGTTAGCACAACAAAAACCACTACGTAAAAAAGTACATATTGGTGTATCCTTATTACTAGTAGTGGTTGTTATTATTTTTAATGAATTAGAAGGTAGCGTTGTCGGCAACCTATTTAAATTTGCCACCTTTACTTATGGTCCTTTATTAGGTTTGTTTGCGTTCGGAATACTAACTAAGCGCTCTATTAAAGACAACTTTGCTTGGGTTGTAGGGCTAGCGTCTATTATAATCACTTATTTTATTACAGAATTACCTGCAAACTTTCCTGATAGCTTTATTGGGAAATACGTATTCCATTGGGAAATTCTTCCTTTAAATGGTTTAATAACATTTATAGGACTGCTTTTAATTTCCGCGAAAGCGAAACCTAATACTGATTAGTAGACAACAATACTAAAGTACAAGCGACTTCAAAGTCAATATTATTTTCTTCCAAAAGCGCGTACAATTCAGGGTTTTCTGTTCCTGGATTAAAAATCACGCGCTGCGGATCTAACCCAACAATATAAGTGTAATACTCTTTTTGTCGTGTTGGATTTAAATATAATGTAACCGTATCTAAATCTTGATATTGTTGTAATTCTTTATCAATAGTAACACCAACAACCTCTCCTGCTTTCATCCCGAAAGCCACCGTATCATGGCCATACTTAACCAATTTTCGCAGTGCAATATTACTATATCTATCTAATTTTAGTGATGCCCCAAGGACTAACGTTTTTTTACTCATAACTGTTAAAATTTAAAAATAATATAAATATACAGTAACAGATTACAAATTAAGGCGTCTTTATAATAGAAGTAAAATACATCAATCAAATAATCAATCAAACAATGAAAAAACTAATCACCATTACCTTACTATTATTAACCTTTAGTATTCAGGCCCAAGACAAAACAAATGCTTTACCCAGAATCGGAACCGTTACTGGTAATGTATTAGACGTATCACTTAACCAACCCTTACCTTATGTTAACGTCATTGTAAAAGACACCAACAATAAACTAATAACTGGTGGTATTACAAATAATGACGGGCAATTTAGGGTCACACAAATCCCAGAAGGCACTAATTTAATTACTATCGAGTATTTAGGTTTTTTACCACAGACTAAAACAATTGTTATTACTAAGGATAATAAAGTTATAGACTTAGGAACTATTAATTTAGAAGAAGCCGCAACTAGCTTAGACGAGGTAACTATTGTTGCAGAAACCTCAACAATACAGCAAAAAGTAGATAGAAAAGTAATTACTATTGGTAAAGACTTGCAAACTGCCGGTGCAACTGCTAGCGAGATTATGAACAACTTACCGTCTGTAAGTGTTGATCAACAAACAGGATCTATTAGTTTACGTGGTAACCAAAATGTAAGAGTTATGGTCGATGGTAAATTATCAAACATTCCTGCGGAACAATTACTAAAGCAAATCCCATCTTCTTCTATAAAAAGCATCGAATTAATTACTAATCCATCTGCTAAATATAACCCTGAAGGAATGAGTGGTATTATTAATATTGTACTACATAAAAACATAAAAATAGGATTTAACGGAAATATAAACATCGGGCTATCACATGACATCGAAGCTAAATTTAATAGCTCGATTGATGCCAATTACCGTAATGGAAAATTCAATTTATATGGGTCTTACAATAATAGTGTCACCAAAAACTTCAATTTTGGAGAGATTAATAGAGTGGAACAAAATATTCAACAAAAATTTGAAATCCTAAATAACAACAAGTCTCATTTATTTAAAGTCGGTTTAGATTATTATTTGGATGATAGAAACACTATTTCTGTATTTACGAATCAAAATATATTTGATGGTTGGGTTAATGTTGATTCTGAAATCAATTATTTAGCGAATGCTGCTTTAAACGAATCTCAGTATACTAGAAATGATAACGGAAACGATTCTGAACAATACAATTTTAACTACAAACACGACTTTAATGACGATGGACATAGTTTAGAGTTAGAGGTTGATCACAATACATATGATGGTTTATCAGATTCTAGAAACAACTTTTTTAGCTCTCAACGACCAAACTTCTTAGAGAACACAGACACAGACAGAAAAAGTTCTACAATAAATCTAGATTATAGTAATCCTATATCCGAAACGACTAAATTAGAATTTGGTTTACAAGCCCGCTTGTTTAACACCACTATTTTTTATCAATCTGATGCCAGAGAAACTAATCAATCTGGAGTTTACATCCCTACAACCACTACTTTTGATTATACAAGAGATATTTATTCTGCCTACGCTACTTATGGTAAAACATTAGACAAATGGAGTTATCAAGTTGGATTACGCGCAGAGACTGTTGCTGTAGATTCGGAGGCTTTCAAAAAAGATTTAGCTTCAAACGAAGAGACGACAATCCCATTTGATAATGATTATTTTAGACTCTATCCTTCAGCATTTTTAACCTACACTGCATCAGATAAAAATTCGTTTCAATTAAACTATAGTCGACGTGTCGATCGTCCCGGTATTGGACAAGTTAATCCTTTACCAGAATGGAGTACGCCTTTAATCTCTCAATTTGGAAATCAAGAATTACGTCCTCAGTTTACAAACTCGATTGAAACCAACTACACAAGACAACTTAAAAACGGTAGTATTACTGCTGGTGCATTTTACAGAATTATTGAAGACGAAATACAACAAGCCATCCTTATTGATAGATCAGATGTTAACAGATTATTTTTTACAAACTTAAATTTTGACAACTCGTCTGCCTACGGAGTAGAATTATCATCAAATTATAGACCAACCAAATGGTGGAGTATTAATAGTAGTTTTGATTTATTCTCTCAAACACAAAAAAGTGTTGCCGAATCTTTTGACACCAACCAAAACATTGTTTTAAACACGGTTAAAGTGGACAATATTGTTTGGAACGTTAGAGCCTTTAACAATTTTAAAGTCACTAAAGCCTTAAGCTTATCTGCTTTTGGAATGTACAGCGGAAAAAACAAAAACATACAATTTGAAATGGAAGACATGTTAATGGTCAACTTAGGGATGCGTTATAGCTTCTTAGAAGGCAAAGCCAGTTTAAGTTTAAGTTATAATGATATTTTTGACACGATGTATGCCCAATTTGAAGGTCAAACCCCTTATTTACAACAAGGTCAGTTTAACTGGGAGAGTCAACAAATTTCAGCACGTCTATCGTACCGTTTTGGTGGTGGAAAATACAGGGCTAAATCAAGAAAACAAAGAGACAACGATACTAAATCCGGTGGTGGATTTATGTAATAGTATAAACAATACCATCTAGAGGTTATTTAGTAGCTAACAAACAGTTAATGGTTAGTGTTTAAGTTAGTTGCTAGATAAAAACCCCAAAGCCTGATCAGCTTTGGGGTTTTGTTTTTTTAACACCATTTTTTGTTTAAGGCCTTAACACTGTTAAAAACACGTTAAATACTAATAGTCAACGTAATAAAAAACACTTTTATGCGTCTTAATAGTAACAAGACAGTAAATCAGTTTTATTATTTTTATTTGAATTAGTCTTCACAACAAAAACACAAAGAAAGATTTATATAGTTAAGTTTAAGTAGTTAGTTAAAAAGCCAGAGACATAACATATGTTTCTGGCTTTTTTTGTCATTGCAAGGCTCTAGGCCCTAGCAATCTTTATATAGTTGTTTTATTATTTAAGACTCCTTGCCTGCGCAGGTATTAAATTACCATTTAATAATGACACTTCCCCAAGTAAATCCACTCCCAAACAGAACTATTACAACATTATCACCCGTTTTGATTTTACCTTCTTACCAGGTTACACATAATGCTATTGATACAAAAGCAGTGTTTATATTACCATATTTGATAATAGTATTAAATCCAGTCGAGGATTTATGTAATAGTATAAACACTACCATCTATCGGTTATTTAATACCTAACAAACAGGTAATGGTTAGTATTTAAGTTAGTTACTAAACAAAAAAAAGCCTGATCAGCTTTGGGGAGTTGTTTTTTAACACCATTTTTTGTTTAAGGCTTAATATTGTTAAAAAGACGTTAAATATTGATTATCAGCGTAATAAAAAACATTTTTATGCGTCTTAATAGTAACAAGACAGTAAATCAGTTTTATTATTTTTATTTGAATTAGTCTTCACAACAAAAAACAAGAAAGAGATTTATATAGTTAAGTTTAAGTAGTTAGTTAATTGAAAAAGCCAGAAACATAACATATGTTTCTGGCTTTTTTTTATGTCATTGCAACGCCCTTAGGACCTAGTAATCTTTAGATATAGTTGTTTTTTTTAAGACTCCTTGCCTGCGCAGGTATTAAATTACCATTTAATAATGACACTTCCCCAAGTAAATCCACTCCCAAACGCAGCTAATACAACATTATCACCTGTTTTGATTTTACCTTCTTCCCAGGCTTCACATAAAGCTATTGGAATAGAGGCAGCAGTTGTATTACCATATTTCATAATATTATTAAACACTTGGTCATCACTTAATCCAAAACGCTTTTGTATAAATTGTGCAATACGTAAATTAGCTTGATGCGGAATCAACATATCAATGTTTTCCTTTTCTAAATTGTTTTTTGCTAAACCTTCCATAATCACTTCACTAAAACGGACGACTGCATTTTTAAATACAAACTGCCCATTCATGTGTGGGAAGTAACTTTCGTCATTTGGATCGTTATCTGCAAGGATATCACTCACCCAACGTTTCCCCATTCCTGGAGCTACTAAAACTAACTCTTCAGCATGTTCACCTTGACTATGCAAATGCGTTGATAATATACCTTTACTATTATCTTCTTCACGTGTTAATACTGCTGCTCCTGCACCATCTCCAAAAATAACGGTTACACCACGTCCTCTTGTCGTTTTATCTAATCCATGAGAATGCAGCTCACTACCAATAACCAATATGTTTTTATACATACCCGTTTTTATAAAATTATCGGCAACAGATAACGCATATACAAAACCAGAACATTGGTTACGTACATCCAAAGCACCCACTGTTTTAATATCTAAAGCATGTTGCACTTGCACACCTGGACCAGGAAAATACATATCAGGACTTAAGGTTGCAAAAATGATAAAGTCTATATCATCTTTATCTATTCCAGAACGTTCTATCGCTTGTTTAGCAGCTTTAACACCCATTGTAGCGGTTGTATCTCCAGAGTCTTTCTCTACCCAACGTCTTTCTTTTATCCCGGTACGTTCTGTAATCCACTCATCGTTAGTATCCATCATTTTAGATAAATCCTCATTTGTGACCACGTTGTCAGGTAGATATTTACCTAAACCAATAATTTTCGAATTGTACATTAAATTATATTTTTATTAGATCTATCTATTCTTTTCAATTTAAAAAAAATAGTATGGCAATTTAATGCTTTCATCAATAATGATTTCACAATTATATTTTATTCGTTATGCGTGCATAATACTTTAAACTAATTTACAAGTGTCATCTTGTCATATTTAAGCAATTGGCATTTTTGTTGACTATTAACTATTCAGAAATTAATAAAAGATTTTCGCTTAAGCGGAATTTAAAAAATAAATAACATCATGGCAAAAGGAAGTATTAATGTTTCAGTAGAAAACATTTTCCCATTAATTAAAAAATTCTTGTATAGTGATCACGAAATATTTTTACGTGAGCTGATAAGTAATGGTACAGATGCAACATTAAAATTAAAGCATTTAACGACTATTGGCGAATCTAAAGCCGAATACGGAAATCCAATAATCGAGGTTAAAATTGATAAAGAAGGTAAAAAACTTCATATTATCGATCAAGGTTTAGGGATGACGGCAGACGAGGTTGAAAAGTATATCAATCAAGTTGCCTTTTCTGGAGCGGAAGAGTTTTTAGACAAGTATAAGGACAGTGCTAAAGATTCTGGAATTATCGGACACTTTGGTTTAGGGTTTTACTCTGCCTTTATGGTTGCCGAGAAAGTAGAAATTATTACTAAATCTCATAAAGAAGGTACAAAAGGAGCACATTGGACCTGTGATGGTTCTCCAGAATTCACTTTAGAAGACGCTGACAAAACAGATAGAGGAACAGAGATTATCTTGCACATCGCTGAAGATTCTCTTGAGTTTTTAGAAGAAGCACGTATCAGCAGCTTATTGTATAAGTACAACAAGTTTATGCCTATTCCAATCAAATTTGGAACTAAAGAAATAAACGATCCTGAGCATACTCCAGCAACAACAAAAGATGCTGAAGGTAAAGAAACGACTGAGCCTCAGAAAAAAATCACTGTAGATAATATTATTAATAATCCTACACCAGCTTGGACTAAACAACCAGCAGATTTAACGGATGAAGATTATACTAACTTTTACAGAGAGTTATACCCTGCACAACACGAAGATCCATTATTCCACATTCACTTAAATGTAGATTATCCATTTAATCTTACAGGTATTTTATACTTCCCTAAGATGTCTCAGGATATGGCGATGCAAAAGGATAAAATCCAATTGTACCAAAACCAAGTATACGTTACAGATAATGTAGAAGGGATTGTACCAGAATTTTTAACGATGTTACGTGGTGTGATTGACAGTCCAGACATCCCATTAAACGTATCTCGTAGTTATTTACAAGCGGATGGTGCTGTTAAAAAAATATCATCTTACATCTCTCGTAAAGTTGCAGACAAATTAAAATCGTTATTCAACAACAATCGTGAAGAGTTTGAAGCGAAGTGGAATGACATTAAAATTGTTATCGAATATGGTATGTTATCTGAAGACAAATTCTTCGATAAAGCAGATGCCTTTGCATTATACCCAACGGTAGATAACAAATACTACACTTACGAGGAGTTATTAAACGCTATCAAAGCAAAACAAACCGATAAGGATGGTAAATTAGTTATCCTTTATACTAGTAACCAAGAAGCGCAACACAGTTATGTGGAAGCTGCAAAAGATAAAGGTTATGAAGTGCTATTGTTAGATAGTCCTATTATTTCGCATTTAATGCAAAAATTAGAATCGACTAAAGAAAACATTACTTTTTCTCGTGTAGATGCAGATTCTATTGACAAGTTAATTGCTAAGGACGAAACTACAATTTCTAAATTAGACGAGGCGCAAACAAAAACGTTAGACGAGTTATTGAAAGAAGTGGTGCCTTCTGATAAATTCATGGTACAATTAGAGCCTATGGACAGTAATGCGACACCATTTATGATTACACAACCAGAATTTATGCGTCGTATGAAAGAGATGCAAGCGTCTGGTGGTGGCGGTGGTATGCAAATGTTTGGTAACATGCCAGAAATGTATAACCTTGTGGTTAATACAAACTCTGAGCTTGTTAACGAGATTTTAAATACTGAAGCTAAGGACAAACAAGCAGATTTAATTACGCAAAGTTTAGATTTAGCACGTTTATCTCAAGGGCTTTTAAAAGGAAAAGAATTATCAGACTTTATCAAACGTAGTTATGCTTTATTAAAGTAGTTTATAGTTAAAGGGTTAGTAGTCTAAGCACAAGCGAAGAATATAAAAATAACCGCTTTAAACAATACTATACCGCTTTCGCGGAAATTAAAAAACCACCTCTAGAGGTGGTTTTTTTTATTTAATGTAAGTCAATAGATTAAAAAAATCATAGCGTACTAATTCTTAAAAGCTTTTATTATTTTTGCTAACTTCACATAATAAACTTACTTTTAGTAAATGTCTGATACGCCTCCTGAAAACATAGAAAAAGCTAATGTGTTACTTACAAAAGCTTATGCGCAGCGCTCATTAGATTTACAAGAGAGTATCTTACTTGCCAAAGCCGCCTTACAAATTGGCAGAGACCTTGACAACAAATCCGTAATAGCCCGTAGCTTAAATCAATTAGGATTGTATGCCATGATTATTAGCGATTATAACGACGCTAGTAAGTATGCCAAAGAAGCACTGTCTATTTTTAAGTCCATTGGCGACCAAAATGGTGTTGCAGATTCCAAATACACCATCGGTAGTATACATTACAAAACCGATAACTATCACCAAGGTTTAATTTATTTGATTGAAGCTATGCGTATTTACAAAAAGCGTGGCGATTATAGAAATCAATCCAAAGTAGGAAAAGCAATTGGTACTGCTTACGAGTATATTGGCGATCAGTCCAATGCGTTTAAATCTTACAAAGACGCTATAAAAAATGCTAGAAAAGTAGGTTGTATAAATCTAGAATCTAATGTCTACAATAATCTATCTGGTTTATTACTAAAAAAGAATAAAACCAGATGTGCTCTACGTATGATAGCGCACTCTATTACATTAAAAAAACAATCTGGAGATACTAGAGGATACGGGTTTGCATTGTATGGACGAGGTAAAATACATTTTGCTTTGGGTGATAACAAAAACGCTGAAGCAGATTTTTTAGCAGCCATTGCAACTTACAATAAAGTCGTCGAAATAACAGGCGCCTGTATGGCCTACAATAAATTAGGTAAACTACACTATAAAGTAGGCGACCTAAAAAAAGCAGAATTAACAATAATTAAAGGCTTAAGCCTCTCTACTTCTTACAATATTTCGATAACAAAACTAAAAGGTTACCATCAATTATATCTTATTTACAAAAAAGGAAATCAAATCACTAAAGCCTTTAAATATCTAGAGTTATACCTAGGAGAAAAGGAAGTCATGATGAATACCCAAACACAACAAGTTATGGAAAACTATAACTTGATTAATAAAACTAACGAATTAGAAAACGACGCTTTACTTCAAAAGGAGAAACAAAAAAGCATCGATAAAAAAAATCAAGACGACTTAAAAGCTGTCAAATTAAAGCAAGAATTTTTATCGGTTATGAGTCATGAGATACGGACGCCATTAAATGCCATGACCACTATTATTTCCATTTTGGAAGACCAAGTCTTCGGAGAAAACAAAAAGCTATTAAACAGTCTGGAATTTGCCTCTAATAACTTAATTAATATTGTCAATGACGTTTTAGATTTCTCTAAATTAGACTCTAAAAAAACGGCATTAGAGCTTGATAACACCCCTTTTAATACCTTTTGTAATAACATTACAAACTTACATATCAATTTAGCGCACTCTAAAGGCTTAAAACTGACCTTAAATAACAACATTCCAATACCCCAAAATTACCTTGTAGACCAAACTAAGTTTACTCAGATAATTAGCAATCTTATTGGAAACGCTATTAAATTCACTCAAAAAGGAAGCATCTCCTTTAATCTAACATTAGAGAAGCAAACCCCAAAGCACGATACCATTTTAATTAGTATTGTAGACACTGGAGAAGGTATTTCTAAAAAAGATTTAGCCGAAATATTTAATAGTTTTGCGCAAATAAAACCAGTAATGACCAGAAAACAAGGTGGCACTGGATTAGGATTAGCTATTGTTAAAAAATTAGTCAAATTACATAATAGCGAAATACAAGTAAAAAGCAAATTAAAAGAAGGTTCTGAGTTTTTCTTCTACATAAAGTTAGAAAAAGCAGCGCCAATTATTAGTAAAATCAAACCTGAATTACATTTATTAAAAGACAAAGTGATACTATTAGTCGAAGACACTATGATGAATGCCATTCTTATTACAAAGGTATTATCTAAATGGGGTGTCAAAACAGACCATGCTATTAATGGTAAAGTTGCGGTAGACTATTCAAAAAAGACAAAGTATGACTTTATTTTGATGGACTTACATATGCCGGAAATGAATGGTATTGACGCCACCAAGTTAATTGTCAAAAAAGACAATTTAAATAGTACCACGCCAATATTTGCGATCACAGCAGATGTTATGACCACTAAAAATAATAAAACACATTCTGATTTATTTGCAGATGTCCTTTGGAAACCTATCGAATTTGAGAAGTTATACCTAGCTTTATCCAATGTAGACCAGACGAGGTTATAATCAGTATTTTGTCAATCAGTGCAGCCTAATTTGGTTACAATATCCTTCCAATAGCATCTTTACTAAGGCTTTTAATAAAAACAATATTATTTTGTAAAAAGACTGACACTATTAATGAGGACAAATGCACATCCTGAATAAAAAATGCACCTTGCCCCCAATAGTTGCCGTTTATACTCTTTAAACAAAAAATACTATGCATGCATTGTATTTTTCACAAATAAAAATTATCTTATAGCCTGTAGGCTAAAAAAGTAGGCCTTTCATTAATTTTAAAGCGTATCAAATACGCATTAAAAAGTGATATCGACTCTTTTTAACTTTAATGACCTTTACAATTTAGACGCCGTAGCACTATCCTTTTAAATAGTTTTTACAACAGTCTGCCAAAATCGTAAAATAACTTTGACATAAAAACAACACACACTAACACACACTATAAAATGAAAATCAAAAAAATCCTTGTTGCTAATAGAGGTGAAATTGCTATTAGAGTCTTACGGGCTTGTACGGAGTTAAACATTGCTACAGTCGCCATTTACACTTACGAAGACCGCTACTCCCAACACAGAAATAAAGCTGATGAGTCCTATCAAATTGGCGAGAATAACCAGCCTTTAAAACCATATTTAGATATGGATGGCATTATAGATTTGGCAAAATCTAAACAGGTCGATGCAATACATCCAGGTTACGGATTTTTATCAGAAAACTCAGAGTTTGCTAGACGATGTGCTAAAAATGATATCATTTTTATTGGACCAGATCCAGAAGTGATGGATGCTTTAGGCGACAAAATCACTGCTAAAAAAATAGCCGCACAATGTCAAGTACCTATTATCGAAAGTAACACCAAAGCACTCACCTCTTTAAAAGTGGCAATATCTCAAGCCGAAAGTATTGGGTATCCTTTAATGCTAAAAGCGGCTTCTGGTGGTGGTGGACGCGGCATGCGTATTATTAGATCTGCCGAGGATTTAGAAACCAACTTTGACTCGGCTCGTAATGAGTCATTAAACGCCTTTGGCGATGACACCATGTTTTTAGAAAAATATGTCGAAAACCCTAAACATATTGAAGTTCAAATTGTAGCGGACAGACATGGTAACATTCGCCATTTATTTGAAAGAGATTGCTCCGTGCAACGTCGTCATCAAAAAGTAGTAGAAATTGCGCCCTCTTTTAATGTATCTACCAAAGTAAAAAAAGCCCTTTACAAATATGCAGTCGCGATAGCAACCAAAGTAAGCTATAACAATATTGGTACTGTAGAGTTTTTAGTAGATCAAGAAGACAATATTTATTTTATTGAAGTCAACCCAAGAATACAAGTAGAACATACGGTTACCGAAATGGTGACAGGTATAGACCTTGTAAAAACACAAATATTTATTGCTGGAGGTTATAAATTATCTAGTGAGCAAATTAAAATATATGGCCAAGAGACATTAGCAACCTACGGGTTTGCTTTACAATGCAGACTAACCACAGAAGACCCAGAAAACAACTTCACACCAGACTATGGTAATGTAACGACCTATAGAAGTGCCTCAGGAATGGGGATTCGTTTAGATGCTGGAAGTATTTACCAAGGGTATCAAGTCAGTCCGTTTTTTGACTCGATGTTAGTCAAAGTATCGTCTCATGGAAGAACGTTAGATGGGGCCACACGTAAAATGGTTCGTGCTTTAAAAGAATTTAGGATTAGAGGCGTTAAAACAAACATTCACTTTTTGCAAAATGTTATTCAACATCCCACTTTTAAAAATGGGAAGGTCACGGTTAATTTTATTCAGAACACCCCTGCACTATTCAAAATAAAATTACCACAGGATAGAACCTCTAAGGTGGTTAAGTTTTTAGCAGAAGTTATCGTTAACGGAAATTCTGATGTCAAAAATATTGACGACAATAAAGTCTTCAGAACCCCTAAAGTACCAAAGTTTAGTTTAGCAGATCCCTATCCAAAAGGAACAAAAGATTTACTGACAGAGCTAGGTCCAGAACAATTTTGCGCCTGGTTAAAAGACGAGAAAAAGATTCATTTTACGGACACCACCATGCGTGATGCGCATCAATCGTTATTAGCGACAAGAATGCGAACGTTTGACATGCTTAAAGTTGCAGAAAGTTTTGCAAAAAACCATCCAAACACCTTTAGTATGGAAGTTTGGGGTGGTGCCACCTTTGATGTTTGCTTACGTTTCTTGCACGAAAGTCCTTGGACCCGTTTAAGAGAATTGCGTAAAGCAGTACCAAACATATTATTCCAAATGTTACTACGTGGTTCTAACGGTGTGGGATATAAAGCATATCCAGATAATTTGATCGAGAAATTTGTTGAAAAATCGTGGGAGAATGGTGTTGATATTTTCAGAATATTCGATTCTTTAAACTGGGTAAAAGCAATGGAACCAAGTATTAGTTATGTGCGTAACAAAACAGGTGGAATTGCAGAAGCCGCCTTAAGTTATACAGGGGATATATTAGATGTAAACGAAACAAAATACAATCTAAAATATTATACACAGCTAGCTAAAGACTTAGAAAATGCTGGGGCACATATGATTGCTATAAAAGACATGGCAGGTTTATTAAAACCATACGCCGCAACAGAACTGGTGGCTGCTTTAAAAGACACCGTAAAGGTGCCCATACATTTACATACACACGATACCTCATCATTGCAAACTGCAACCTATTTAAAAGCTATTGAAGCCGGCGTTGATGTGGTTGATGTGGCATTAAGTGGTTTATCTGGATTAACGTCGCAACCAAACTTTAATGCCACTGTAGAGATGATGAAAGGCCAACCAAGAGCACACGCTTTTGATATGCCTAAACTAAATCAGTTTTCTAACTTTTGGGAAGACACTCGCGAATTGTATTATCCATTTGAATCAGGCTTAAAAGCAGGAACGGCTGAGGTTTTTGAACATGAAATTCCAGGTGGACAATACAGTAACTTACGTCCCCAAGCCACTGCTTTAGGATTAGCGGATCGTTTTGATGAGGTTAAAAAAATGTATGCCGAAGTCAACAAACTATTTGGGAATTTAATAAAAGTAACACCAAGCTCTAAAGTAGTCGGAGATATGGCTATTTTCATGGTAACCAATAACCTAACCACAGAAGATGTTATGGAACGTGGCGAGGAGATTTCGTTCCCGGACTCTGTAATAAGCTTCTTTGTTGGAGATTTAGGACAACCCGTAGGCGGTTTCCCTAAAAAGCTTCAAAAAATTATTCTTAAAAACCGCAAACCCTATACCAACAGGCCAAACGCACATCTAGAGCCCATAGATTTTGATTTAGAATACAACGCCTTCAAAAAGAAATTCCAAAAAGGCTTTACGCGTGCTATAGAGATGGAAGACTTTTTATCGTACACCTTATACCCTAAAGTATTTGAACAAGCACATGAAAATTATAAAACCTATGGTAATTTAGCTTTAGTGCCTACTAAAAACTTTTTTTACGGGATGACACTGCGTGAAGAAACGCTAATCGAGTTAGAACCAGGAAAAACAGTAATTATTAAGTTATTATCCATCGGAATCCCTAATGAAGAAGGGATGCGAACTATCTTTTTTAAGGTTAATGGAGAAAACCGTTTTGTAGACGTATTAGACAAATCTTTAAACATTAAAATTGAAAAAAATAGCAAAGTAGATACCACCGATGATAACCAAATCGGTGCCCCTTTACAAGGCTCCTTATATAAGGTTTTAGTTAAAAAAGGACAAGAAGTACAAGAAAACGATCCTTTATTTATAATTGAAGCTATGAAAATGGAGACGACAGTCGTTGCCTTTAAATCTGGAAAAATAAAGTCAGTAACACTAAAAGAAGGGCAAATGGTAAAACAAAACGATTTGATTGTTACCATAGCGTAATAGCGTTTTAATATCCTCTTCATTTAAAAACCATCCAATTCTGGGTGGTTTTTTTGTTGCATAATTCTTATAATTGTACAAAAATCCAGCATTTATTAAAAACCAAATCACACTGTTATTTATGTAGTACCAAAACGATGACTGCACACATAAAAGCAAATAAAACTTAGCTTAACACATACTATCTAACGCCTATCAAAAAAACCATAAGCGCGTATAACAAGTCTCCAATAAAACGGCATGGCAACAACAAATGACCACGCAATCTCACAACTATAACCCTATTTTTTTTTAAGCCTTTACGGAAAACCGTAAACTAGATTATAGCAACTGTTGTAACTTGGCTTTGTAAAAAATATACGTAGTTCTACGTATTTCACAACAAAAAGAATAGTTGTAGGTTTGTGTACTAACGCATTACGCGATATTATAAAGAAAAAGTAACCATACCCTATCCTATTTACGGGATATCCGGAATAAAAGTAATTATATAACGAGTTGTAAGCCATTTTGAATGAAGAACAGTAAAGACAAAATATTAAATTTCTTATCCGAAAACAGAGAACGTCATTTTGACCAAAGAGATTTGAAAAAATCACTTCTGCCTGAACTGAATACAGACCAAATTAAACGACTGTTAAAAGAGATAATAGCTTACGACGAGGAATTAATGAGAGTTTATAAAGAAACCACCTCTAGTCTTCCTGTTCAATATAGTGGGTTAATAGATGATTTCTTATTAAATGGTGGATTTGAAAAAATAGAATTGGAAATAAATTCTAAATCAGAGTTTCTTAAAGAAAAAGAACTTTTGGAATATGATAATTTAAGGCTTCAGAAAGAAAATCTACGATTAGGAAATTGGGACATTAGATTTAGATGGTTAATTGCTTTAATAACATTTCTAATTGGATTTATTACTAAATGGTTTTTGGAAAAAAATTAAACATTTATAAAAATCATTACATCAGACACCACATAATACCTTTCAAATTCTATTTTATATTTGGAAGGTCTATTATTTATACTATACTACAGCGTTCCTTTCCATAAAACAAGTCCTTCAAAATTCTATTCCAACAGAACAACAAATACTTAAAAATGAGGTAGCAATAGCAAACCTCCTTCCAAGGACATAGGCACACATAACATTCTAAAATAAAACTTTAAACTCTTGTATTGACTAATCTTATACAATTCCGTTGTACTGCATTACGCAACAAAACCAGATAATTACAAATTAATTATTAAATCATTTAAAAAAGTACTGTAATTATTCAATTCAAAAGGAACATCAGCATTTTTTTCCATATCGTGAAAATGGTGTGTTGCTAATAATTCCATTCCTGTAAAAGCATTCATTCTGTGAAACCCAAACATAACACCTTCATCTACACTTTTTTGATTAAAAAATTCATTTTCTAAAGTAAATGCGGCTTTAGGTGCATTCCAACTTGTAGTCAATATATATTTTTTTCCGAGCATTAAACCACCGGTCCCATAATTGATGTTTGGATTTTTCCTACTTCTTCCATCACTTGCATAAATTCCATTTTGATGACCTTCCGTAAAAACTTCATCTATATATTTTTTAAATCCAAAAGGGATTTGGAACCACCAAATTGGAGTATGATAAATCACTATATCTGCCCACTTAAATTTTTCAACCTCTTCTTTTACGTTATAATTTTCACCTACTTGAGTAAACTTCACTTCAAATTCTTCAAGCGTATCAAAATAGGAAATAGTATTATTGAAAAGTGTTTCGTTAAATTTTCCACCAGAATGCGCAAATGGATGACTTCCATTAATTATAAATATATTTTTCATTTGTATCTTATTTTATTTGAGGCAAAATTAAAGCAATATTTATTATTGTAAAAATAATACAAATCATACCTTTGTATCAATATTTTAATAGTTATGGTGAATTTAGAATGGTACAGAACATTTAAAGAAATATATGAAAACGGAACTTTAACTAAAGCTTCTATTGCTTTATATGCGTCACAGTCTGGAGTTAGTGTACACTTAAATGCCTTAGAATCTTATGTTGGTAAAAAACTATTTGAACGTACTTCGAGAAAAATGATTCCAACAGAGGATGGGAAATTTTTATACGAATATATTATTGAATCTTTAAAAAAACTTGAAGTTGCAGAACAGCATTTTAAAAAAACAACTCAAGAAAAAAATCCATCTCTAAACATTGGAATGTGTTCAGAAATGTTCCAACTAATTATTGAGCCTGAAATCCCCAAATTAGACTTTGACCTAGTAGCTAGATTTGGAGCTCATACAGATTTAATAAAAGACCTAAACAATGGTATTTTAGATTTAGTAATAACACCTAAAAAACAGAATGAAAAAAAATCATTAGTTGAGTATATTCAGTTTTCAAAAGAAAGAATCGTTTTAATAGCAGGAAACAAAACAGATACAACTAAAATACAAAACCACATTAAATCGAATAATTTAAGTAATTTAGAGGACGAACTACTTCAAAATGTTTGGTATAGTTCATCAAACGAAATGGAACATTTTAGACGTTTTTGGTTTGAAAATTTTAATAAGAAACCTGCTTTTAAACCCAACTATATTTTACCAAATATTACTTCTATTATTAGATGTTTAAACAATGGAAACGGACTTGCATTAGTTCCAGATTTTTTATGTCAAGAACAAATTTTAAGAAACGAAATAAATTTAGTTTGGGAAGGAAAAGTAAAAACGGAAAACACCTTATATTTTGCATCAAGAACAGATTTGAAATACAAAAAGGAATTAGATACAATTAGGAATATATTTACATCAAAAATGAAATAAACACCGTGCAATCGAGTAAACGACTCCGACTAATATAGTCGGAGTGCGCCTCTCAAAACACTACACATAAACAACATTGTCCTAACAACCCACGGTATAATCTCACAACTAAAATCCTTTTTTTTTTAAGCCTTTACGGAAAACCGTAAACTAGATTATAACAACTGTTGTAACTTGGCTTTGTAAAAAACATACGTAATTATACGTATTTCACAACTATAAGAATAGTTGTAGGTTTGTGTAATACCGCATTACGGGATATTAGGAATAAAAAGTAACCATAACCTGTCCTATTTACGGGATATCAGGAATAAAAGTAATTATATAACGAGTTAGGCATAATTAAAGACATCTAAATGGAACACATAAAACAACATATTGAAGAACGTCTTTGGGAGTTTATAAAAAGAAGTTATAATTCGGAGGATTATAAAACAGCCATACTTGATTCCATTCAATTCATTGGAGATATAATTCGAGAAAAATCTGGATTAGACAACGATGGAAATCAATTAATTGGTGGAGCACTTGGCGGAACCAATCCAAAAATTAGGTTAAATAAATTAAAAACTGAATCTGAAAAGAATATCCAAAAGGGTATTGAAAGTATCTTACGTGGAATTTATTCAGCTTATAGAAACCCAAGAAGTCATTCAAAAATTAACGATAGTGAACAAGATGCATTTGAAATAATAATTTTTATTAATCACCTTTTAAAATTAATCGATAAATCAAAAGGAAAATTCACAACTGAACTTTTCTTGAAGAGAGTTTTTGACAATGATTTTGTTCAAACGAAACAATATGCAAATTTATTAATAAAAGACATCCCAAAAAACAAAATATTCGAAATAGCAATAGAAATATTTAGACAAAAAGAAAACGGTAAAGTAGCTATTATTAAACTCATTTGGGAAGCATTAAAAGATTTATTAAGCGAAGAAGAAAATGTTGAGATCTTGAAATTGGTCTCGGAAGAATTAAGATTTACGGATTCATTAAAAACAGTAATTAGATGTATTGCGTTATTCGAATCGCAATGGACAAAAATAGATGAAGATTCAAGGTTAAGAGCTGAAAATAAATTAATACAACTAATTCCAGATGCTGAAAAGGATTATCACGGAATAACAAATGAAGCTGGAGTTTATGCTTCGTGGTTTACCTCTATTATTAAAGTATCATTATTAAGAAACTTAGTTGCTGACAAAATTTATAATTCTTTAGATTCACGGTACGAAGAAAAACAGAGATTTGTAATTGATTTTTTCGGTTATCATATTGATAGTTTAGAAGATGATTTGTTTTTGACTTCATTTAAAGATGTTCTGAAAAAAGAATTGGATGATGGAAATAGAATAATTTACGATTGGGTTTCAAAATATTACGGAAAGGAGAAAGATTCTGATTTTAAAAAAGAACTTGAAAATTTTGTAGAGAAAAGACCAGAAGATGATTTACCTTTCTAAAAAACTATGCCCAACATCGTATAAAATAATGCGTAGTTTAGTGCTTAATCGAAGAACAGTGCTATTTTGTTACGTCTGATTTTCCTTCGGAAAATCCTCGCACACAAAACCGCACTATTCTTATACGTAACCGTTGCCTACAATATCGCCAATGACACTTGAGGAAAATATAAATAATCAGAACATTGAACTTTGGAATGAATTAAAATCTCAATTTGATTTCAAACTTATATATTCCGAAAATGAAATTTCTTGGAGAGTAAATAACGAAAAAAGACCAATCGAAATTTACACCTCAAGTAAAACACCAGATATCCCTTCTTTTACGCACGAACTTTTACACGTATATATAGAATCAAAAGGAATGTCATCTGACAGAGAACTTCTAAACAGTATGTACGGAACCGACTCTTTTCAGATTTTGACAACGAATGCTCTATTTGCAAGAATTCATAATTATTGTTGTCATACAAAAATGTTCCCTTATTTTGTCGAAATGGGATTTGAGGAAAGTTCATTTATTGCAGACAGAATCAAATTTTCAAATTCGAGTTACTATATTTTACGAATTATGTTTCTATTAAAAAAAAACAAGAGCACTCGCTGTAACTGATTTTATCGGACATTCAATGGCTTTGTTTAATGACAATGAAACAGCTAACCGAAAGAGCACATTAAAAAGTCTGAATAAATTAAAAAAATTAAATCCTTCATTGTTCAAAATTGTTGAGAATTTTAACAATCGTTGGAGAAATTCGAACGACTTCAATCTTGCTGAACACTTTCAAAAATTTGATAATGAACTAAATGACTGGTTAATTGAAAATAAAATACTGTAGGAAACAAAGTACTGTGTTAAAAAACAAGTAAAATTTCATTAATTTTTCACTAACGTACTTTTATAGTCTTTATCAAATATTAACCCTGATTTAGCAATAGCAAATGCCTGTTTTAATAGCTTATTACAAACCGCTATTAAGGCTGTTTTTTTGCTTTTTCCTTTAGCGAATAATCGCTCATAAATTGCTTGACATGCTTTGTTGTATTTACAAGCGTTAAAAGGGCACCTAAATAATAAATTTTTAAGTTTTTGAGTGCCCATTTTACTAATTCGTGGTCGCCCTTTTACTAAAAAAATCAATGTTACGAAAACGCCATAGCAGAACGTGTAAAAGGCATCTTAAAAGATGAGTTCTATCTAGATCAAACCTTAGACAACGTGGTACACGCACATAGAGCTGCAAAAAATGCAATTAATTTATACAACGAAGTAAGATTACATTTATCTTTAGATTATAAAACACCTAATATGGAATATAAATTATCAGCTTAAATTCAATTTTAACCTGTAGCCATATTTCAGGACTAGACATTATGAAGAATATACTAATAACGTTGATAACCTTATCTTTTCTAAATTGTAAATCAGATTCTGAAAAGACTATTTCAAAACAATCGAAAGACACAACGATATTTTATAAAAATCAATATGACAAAGGTTGGATGAAAGACTCAATTGCTTCAGTCACTTTTGACCTAGCTTCTGACCAATACGTGAAAGGAAACTTTGAAAAAGCGAAAAAACTGTATCAAAAAGCAAATAAGATTGAACCAAATAATAATATTATTCTTAATGCTTTAGGTGATATTTCAGCAGATTTAAAAAATTTAAATGAATGTGTTATGTATTTCGAAAAATCATTAAAAATTGATAGTACAAATACTTCGACCTATATGAACTTCGGAACTGCGTACAATAAACTTTTAAAATTTGACAAGTCAATTGAAGTTTTAAAAAAGGGACTCAATTTTGAAGACATACAAGAAAGAAAGGGATATTTTTATTACAATTTAGCAAACTCATATTATAAAAAAGAAGATTATAAAGTATCCTCTGAATTCTCTAATAAAGCACTGAAAATTGTAAAAGAGCCTGCTGTGAGAGAAGACATTATTGAATTGCAGAATATTTTATTAAAATTAAGTAACTAATTACAATCGAGTAGACGGCTCCGACTAAAATAGCCGGAGTGCGCCTCTCACACCACCGCACGTAAGCAACTACGTTAGTCCTTTCGCCTCTATTGCTATAAGCAATAGCACTCAGGAACGTATACGGCGGTTCACCAAATTGAAGTTTGCTTATTATTAATATAATCTTACAAAGGTTTATACCCTTTTCGTTTAAGCCTTGAAGTTGTGCCTCATTAACAACAGATACTTAACACCATCCATTTTCAAAAACACTAAAAAAATGATTGAGTTTAATAAGCTTTTAATTTTTAAAATTATCTATTTATTGGTCGCCTACCTTGTTGTTTCCGACTACCAAAATCATGATTTAGCAATGGCTATTTTATTCCTACCTTATCTAACCACTTCTATAATAGTTTACCGCAAATTTGAACAACTTATGCGAAGCAAACATCACATTATACTATCCAAAAGTAATTTTAACTTTTGGAATATTGGGTTTGCTGGATTAGTAGTACTACTCTGTTTATTTGATTTGACAATTTATACTGGACTACTCCTTTTATCAGCTCTTACTTATTTATTCATTGAATATACCATTTCAAAAAGAAGAATTCTAACAATAAATAACAGTGGTATTGATGCATTAGGAAAAAATAAACATCGCAAACTAAAAGAAATAACGTCCCTAGAAATTTACCCCAATAATGTGGAATTTCGATTTAACAAAAACGAAATTTTACAGATAAATAAAAACGACTTAATACACCCAACTTGGACCGAATTTGTGGATCGTATCACTCATATAAACGCTCACAAACAAGAAACAACCACTACCCTATTTCAAAAAAAAATAGTTAACTTGTTAAACGACTAGTAGGATAAGCCATTATTTGGTTAACCTTGCTTACCAATTGTAATTAAAACACATCACCTATGAAACTTTCAAATATAGTAGTAGCCAGCCTTATAGCGTCTTCTGTTAGTGGTTGTATGGAAAATAAAAAAACAAAAACAGAGCAACCTATTGTCCATCAAGACTCGACTAAACGCAATGTGGTGACACCAATAGATAACGGAACTACAAAACCCAAAACAGAACGTGTCGCGGTTTCTAAAGATTCCGTTAATCAGTTACCAACACCTCTCGAACCAAAAATAAGGCATGATAATTGCCCCGCTTGTGGTAGGGGGTAGTCGAAAATCTAAACCCCGTTTTTCTTAATTTTGTAATAAAAAAATAACAGATGAAACTTTCAAACCTCGTATTAGCAAGTATAATAACCACATCGCTTAGTGTTACAGCGCAAGTAGATAGCACACAAACTAAAAGTGTTATTATAAAACAACACAAACCGGTCAAACCTAGCACACCTCAAACAGTGGTTGCAGCAGACTCCACCGCGTTGGAACAAAAAAAAATACTCGAGTTAAAAAATCTAAATAACAGCAGACGTACTATGGGCTATTGTCCTGCATGTGGTATGGGATAATGAAAAAAAACAAACCTAAATTAGGCTTATCTATAATGCCTAATCCAGAATTTATAGCAGCCGCACTACCTTTATTTGAAAGCGCTCAAGTAGAAGTTATCGAGTGGTCTTTTGATACTATATTGGATAAAAAGTACCAACCAGAATGGCTTCCGTTAGTATTAAAAGAATACGGAGATAATAACCGACTGCTTGGTCATGGCGTCTATTATGCGCCTTTGGATGCTAATTGGGGCCCTAATCAAGACAACTGGCTACAAAAAGCAAAACTAGAGACACTAGCCTATAACTATAATCACCTTTCTGAACATTTTGGAGTAATGAGCAGTGCGAATGCACATCATGGGTTTCCGCTTCCTTTTGATTTATCTGATACGATCCTTAAAATTGGTATAGATCGCTTAAAACGCCTTCAAAACACCGTTCAGCTAGATATTGGGATAGAAAATTTAGCTTTAGCTTCCAACGTTTCTGACATCTTAAAACAAGGGGCTTTTATTGAAAAACTAGTAGCACCGATTAACGGCTTTGTAATTCTAGATCTTCATAATATATATTGTCAATCCATAAATTTTGATTTAGACCTGTTAACCATCATCACCTCTTATCCTTTACATTTGGTTAAAGAGATTCACTTGTCTGGAGGTAGTTGGGACCATGCCCCTAACTTAACCAAACCCATTAGAAGAGATACGCACGATGGTCGCATCCCAGAAGTGCTACTTGACTTATTACCAGAAGTATTACAACGCTGCCCTGTTTTAGAGTTTGTTATTTTTGAACGACTAGGTGACACCTTTCAAAATGAAAATGATGGTCTTGAATTTAGAGCTGATTTTAATAAAATACAAGCGATTATAGACCACACTGCTTTTAGCTCAAACGCAAGGCAGTGGACATTAAAAAAACATGATTTAGGACCACCTTTAATAGATTTACCCCTGTTAAATAAACAACAAGAATTACGTGAACACATCCGATTAGAGACTGCTAACAACCACCCAGAATGGAACACCAACATGTGGATAACGGCTACTAAGCTTTACAAAAAATGGAATACATAAGTGTCGTTAACAACATATTGAACTGTAACTTTAAAGACAATCCGACGTATCAACCTCAAAAGTAATTCCCATTTTTTTAACCAAACAACCAAAAGACTTTACGATTTGCATGACCTATTTAAAAGCAGTAGTTTTAAGATAAGCGTATTTTTTTTTTAAAATTAAAGTTTAAAATAAAAGACATTCCAGAAGTTTACTAATGCAATCTTGATTATAATTGTGTTCTGATTTAACAAATGACAATGGCTTACCAAGCAACAGACAATAGTATTTTAGATCTATCAGGGCAATCACTACAAACGGTTCCTAAAAGCATTTTAAAAAAGAGGAACCTAAAAACACTTAATTTAAGTAATAATCAACTTACAGAGTTACCTGATTTTATTACAGAATTAAAATACTTAGAGGTCATTACACTTAGAAATAATAAGTTTAAAGTGGCGCCGGAACAACTTCTTAAATTGAGATATTTAAAAACCATATCGCTTTCTGAAAATCAGATTAAAAGTATCCCTAAATCCTTTAGTACGCTTTCAAATCTAGAAGATTTTGATATAGGTTCTAACCCTTTAATTGAATTCCCACAATGGATTGATAAATTGTATGCTTTAAAGGATCTTGGAATCTACGATCTTAAATTAGAAACCTTACCAGATGTGGTAACACGGCTAAGCGCTTTAAAAGTACTGTCATTAGATGGAAATAAATTAACAACACTACCTGACGCTATTGGCAAATTAAAAAATTTAAAAGAATTATGGGCCGAAGCCAATTGCTTTGAGTACTTTCCTGATAGTTTTGGTAATCTTATTAATTTAGAAAGAATCAATTTTGGAATTAACAAAATTAAATACCTCCCTGAATCGATTTGCAATCTAAAAAAGCTAAGCTACCTTAATGTTAGTGAAAATGAAATCCAAAAATTACCAACCAATATTGGTCAGCTTACTAGATTAACAAACTTAGATATTAGTTATAATAAAATAACAACATTACCAGCCTCCTTTTCAAGATTAAACACAAAAAAATTAGAGGTTTGGTTTGATAGCAACCCTTATAGTGACGCTACAAAACAACAAATAAAACGGTTATATCCTCATATTAACGATTCTGATTTAGCCCCCTCAAAACCATCCTATTCAGACGCTGTAATTGATGACAATGACAATGCGAAATCTACAGATTCACATTCAAAAAATATAAAAAAAGAATATTCGACGCTCCCAGTAGCTACAGTCCTAATAATTTGTATACTGCTCTTAATTGCTTTTTTTGCAATAGTATTAAACGGTGATGATCCCATAACAAAAGCCAATAAAAAAGCGTCTAGCGACTATAATGCGGTGTTTACCATTTTTAAGGCAAAGTATGACAGCATCCTTAAAAGTAATCCCTTTATTTATGTTTACACCAACGATACGACAGCACTAAAAGGGACTTTAAAACCTAATATAGACAGCTATGTAAACCCTTATGCGCCTTATTACTCCAATACACAATCAAAAACAGAAGCGCTAAATACCCTTTTAAACGATAAGCGTTTAGGTTATAATATTGTGCTAGATAATAACCGTGTAAGACTACTTCAAGCTAAAATATATGATTCTGTATTTACTAAACAATCACTAAAAAAATATAGCCTGCTTGTCGATTACAAGATGAGTGCTACTGAACTCAGAATCAAAAAAAAGCGTCGCTCTAAATATTCAAACTATAGGGAACAAGATAGAGACACGGTATTTAATTCTGAAAAAATAATACTGACTAGTACAGAGCTTGTCGACAGAAAAAGAAGTACAAGCATGAAACAACTCCTAGCGCCTAGCATTGATTTAGACAATAAAGACTACCATTTTTATTTTTCGCCACACGATAATAATGTCACAAAACAAGAATTTATTGAAGCAATAGACCATTTTAAAGCGATGTTTTTAAAGGCCGATTTAAACAAAAACACAGGCGTAATTAAAACATTGAGACTAGAAACGCAATATTTACAAAATGATTTCTAATACTTATGGAACTAAACCAAATTATTGATACGATATATCCACTATCAGCGACATCACAACATAAAATAAAAAAGTATATAACTGAAACCAAATTACCAAAAGGACACCTTCTCTTTAAAGCCAATACTGTTGAAACCAGTATTTATTTTATCAAAAAAGGAATAGCCAGAGCGTATGCCTATTCAGAAGAGAATCAAATTACTTTTTGGTTAGGAAAAGAAGGCGATCCTATTGTATCCATGCAAAGTTATGTTACTAATCAAAAAGGGTACGAGGATGTCGAACTATTGGAAGATTGCGAGCTTTACGAATTAAAAATAGACCAACTTCAAAAGCTATTTTTAGAAGACATCCAAATTGCTAATTGGGGCCGAAAATTTGCAGAGTTTGAGCTTATTAAATCCGAAGAGCGACTTATTGCCCTACAATTTAATACGGCTACCCAAAGGTATTTAGCATTGCTTAAAAATCACCCTAGCATTATACAACGTGTACAATTATCTCATGTCGCTTCCTATTTAGGCATTACTCAGGTTAGCTTAAGCAGAATTAGAGCAAACATCAAATAAATATCGTTTTTATCATTTGTTAAATAGTTTCTCTTTAATGTTTAAGACTTTTGTCCCATAGCATTATAAAAGCATTAAATAAATGACTGGAGAAACAAAGTTAGACGTCCTTTTAAAATCAATGAAACCTAAACACAATATAGGCGAATTTGTTTTTTGTAAAACAGACCATTTGGAACATATAAATTTGAACCAAATTATAATGACCTTTAAAGAAGACGAAAGTATGACTATAATTGCAGAAAAGTCAGTCGCAGACACACTAAATCTAGATTATTCTTTTGTAGCCTCTTGGATTACACTTACTGTACACTCTTCTTTAGAAGCAGTTGGCTTAACTGCTGCTTTTTCTAATGCCTTATCGCAACATGGTATTAGCTGTAATGTTGTTGCTGCTTATTATCACGACCATATTTTTGTCGACAAAAAAGACACAGATAAAGCGATGGCTGTTTTAAATGCCTTTTCAAAATAAAGATTATAAGTAACACAAACATTAAATCAGGACTTTTTATAAAAAAATGAATTGGATATTATTAATAATTGCCGGACTTTTTGAAGTCGCTTTTGCCACCTGTTTAGGAAAAGCCAAAGTAGCCACAGGAATTGAATCTACCTATTGGTATATTGGATTTATAGTTTGTTTAATGGTAAGTATGGGTCTGCTTTTAAAAGTAACCCAGCAGTTACCAATAGGCACTGCCTATGCTGTTTGGACAGGTATTGGTGCTGTAGGTACTGTTCTTGTCGGTATTTTTATTTTTAAAGAACCAGCTACATTCTGGCGACTATTTTTTATCATGTCATTAATCATCTCGATTGTTGGACTAAAAGTCGTTTCGCACTAAATAAATTAAAAAACAGTATTAAAAACAGGACGTAAATAAGATGGAGGCTCCTGCCCTACTTACCACGCGTTAATCCAGATTATAACAATTTAAAAGCCAGCTATTGCGATGGTTTATTTTTACAGAAAAAAAAAGTAATCAATTAAATATCAGATATATTTATATAATTTAACCATTCATCAACTTCTTTAAGTGACTAAAATAATAAAGCAAATTCAGGAATTTGTTATTATAAAGCTGACGTAATCAATATCCATTATTAAAAAAAAAGACCTTTTAATAATTATTAAAAGGTCTTTTACACATTAAAACACAGCGCTTATCTTTTGGATAACATTAATTTAATAGCTTCAATTTCAGCTTTTAAATTATCAATTTCAGTTTGTTGCGCATTAATTAAACCTTGCTGTTCTTTTGTTGCTTCAATTAAAATTGGAATAATTCCATCATAATTAACTACAAAATGTCCTTGGTCAGTTTTAGTAACTAATCTAGGAGCTACTCTTTGCAATTCTTGGGCAAGTATTCCAATTCCTAATTCAACTGGAGTCCCTTTCTTGATATCTTCTTTACTTTGCTTGAATTCATACGTATATCCTGAAAGATTTAACGTTTTTTCTAAAGCGTTATCAATTACCACAATATTTTTCTTTAAGGTTTCATCTGAGACTTGAGAATAAGCACCAGCTGCAGAAATTTGAGCAACTAATAGGTGTGTATCTTCTTCCCAAAATTGTACTAATTCACCATCTGCCGGAGAAATAAATATTATTTGATCTCCATCAGTAAACATTCCAGTGTCTTCTCCCGGGTTACTTCCCCAAAAAACTCCATTTTCTAATCCAAAATCATCTCCGCTTAAATCCGTACTGCCACCTCTTATTTCTGCATCCCCTTCCCCTGTAAATTCTATTTGATTATAATCTGTACTAACTGTAGACCAAATTCCACCATTACTAGGTAAAGTAACTGAATTACCTCCAGAAATACTAAGAACAGCTCCAGCTAAAGTGATATTTTGAATTTCATTGTCAGGATCAGAATCAGCATCATCTATAAGTGCTGTCAAATCAATAGTTCCACCACCGTCAGATAGCGATATATTAGGTGACGTAAAACTTAATGTTTGCGCGGTACCTATACCATCAGCTCCGTCATTTCCTGTTAGACCTTGCGGGCCTGTTGCGCCATCAGCTCCATCATTACCGGCAACACCTTGCAGGCCTTGCGGGCCTGTTGCACCATCAGCTCCATCATTACCGGCAACACCTTGCAGGCCTTGCGCTCCTGTTGCGCCATCAATGCCATCAGTACCAGCAATACCTTGCAGGCCTTGCGCTCCTGTTGCGCCATCAATGCCATCAGTACCAGCAATACCTTGCAAGCCTTGCGCTCCTGCTGCACCATCAACGCCATCAGTACCAGCAATACCTTGCAGGCCTTGCGCTCCTGCTGCACCATCAACGCCATCAACGCCATCAGTACCAGCAATACCTTGCAGGCCTTGCGCTCCTGTTGCTCCATCAACGCCATCAGCACCAGCAACACCTTGTGGACCAATAGGGCCAGGTGTTGAACTACCAGAAGTTTTTGCATATAATGCATAAGGTACACTCATTAACTGACTAGTACCTGTAATCGTGTAATTACTCCCTCCTGTTGGATCTGTTTCTGTTTTTATAAAGTACGCGCCAGCAGACCAATCTATAGTCGTAAAATCGCCACTTACAATACTTCCTGAACCTATTTCTAACGTTACCAATCCATTAATATTAGTCGTTGGATTTTGGGTTTCGACATAAACAGCTGTTCCTGTTGCTGTAGTTTCTAGTATGCTTATTTGCATACCTATCGCTTGGTTACTGACTAAATCGTCTGTAGCATTTCTTACCAAAGCTTGGTAACTCATCTTCTCTGGTGTCTGTGCTAATGTTGTAACAGTAATTAATAATGCTACTAAAAAGGTATGTAAATTTTTAATCATGATTTTTCTTAGTGTTATGGGATTTGTAAAAACTGTGTGTTTTAAATCGTTATTTTTTTATAATTTTAAAAGACTTTAATTCTTTATTATTTCGACTTAGTTTAAGAATGTAGGTCGCTACTTCCAAGTCTTGCATAGTAATTTGAGTTGTCTCTTCCGAAACAAGTCCTTTTAAAACGGTTCTACCTTGTATATCATAAAGCGCATAGCTTAAATCAGAAAGATTGATATCTCTTATAGCTAACACGACATAATCTGATGTGGGATTAGGATAAGTAACAGCTGATAATTTTACTGTTGTAAGTTCGGGATTACTTAAGGTAAAGAGTTCGATACTTTGTTGTACACCTTGAGCTACTGTACCATCTCCTGTAATAGTGGTGTATACCAACTGACCTACAGAATAACTGGATGAGCCTCCTACACCTGCAGCATCACCCCCAGATCCTGGAATAGCTTCTTGTGAATAAATTAATTGTGAAGCAAGTAATAGACCTGCTACCAGTGTCGTTTTTTTCATTGCGTTAACTTTTTAAGATTGCCATAAAGTTAACTTAAAAAAAACTAACATAAATTTATTAACATATCAAATAATATTATTAATTGAAATTGCTTGTAAACAAAAAACCAATAGTAACAGAAATAATCATAGCACAAGCCTATAGTATTTTTATAGATTAAGTAAATTAAACTTTTTAAAAGTCTTAATTTTTATTATCCGCTACGGTTCGCAATAGTTTTGATTTGAATAAATTAAAATTTACAGTCTTTACATATGATATATGATATATGATTTTAAAGATAAAAAGCATTCATTAATAGGAATAGCAACCCACAATAGTTTTTTTTAAATACAATCCAATTGCTATTCAAGGAACACTCAAAGGATCTATTATTAAATTCACTTATAAAGAGAGCGGAAGAAAAGGCTCCACAACTTATGGAATACTATGACACAAATATTGATGCGCTCAGAACAATTTAAAAAAGCATCAAATACAGCCGCTCCACATTCAATAGTTGCCAATACACTTGTCCAAATACCTATTACAAACATTGATAACTTAGCACCTGCAGGTGCCATGAGTTCAAGCGCAAAAGATATGACCAATTGGTTATTAGCTCAGATTAATTCTGTAAAATTAATGACAAACAAGTGTTGTCCGCTAACAGTATTCAAACCACTAGAACCCCGTCATCTATTTTAGGAGTAGATCCAAGAGATAACCAAGAGTCACATTTTTATCTTTATGGTATGGGATGGATACTAAATGACTGTGATGGCAAAATGGTGTATTCGCATGGTGGAGCAGTGGATGGCTTTCTGTCTCAAGTATTATTTGTTCCAGAAGAAAAACTAGGTATTGTAGTATTGACTAATACCGATAAAAACAATTTTTATGACGATTTAACTTATGAAATCAGAGATGCTTTTTTATCCTTAAAATACAAAAACTATAGCGATGCCTCTTTTCAAGATTTTAAAGCAGAAACCTTAGCTAAAACCCATACCATTGACTCGTTAAAACAAATCATAACACTTAATAAAAAACCAAGTCTACCTATTTCAACTTATACAGTCACTTACCAAAATGAAGTGTATGGTAACATTACCATTGACAACAAAGCGAATACATTAAAAATACACTTTTCAAATCATCCTGATTTAATTGGAAAACTAGAGCATATCCAAAATGACAATTATTTATGCACTTATAGCCTGCCTACTATGGGGATTGTAGAAATACCATTTACAATCGAGAATAATAAAGTCACAGGGCTAACACTTAGTGTTGATCCATTTATTGAATTTACCACTTATCAGTTTAAAAAAATAAAATAATCGTGTGAGTTTAAAACTCAGTAAAACTCTGTAAACACTCCATTTAAGGGACACATTACCCGACTAAAACTCTAAATCAAAGAATGAAATATCTAATTATTCTCATATTTCATATTACAACATATCACGTTGTGTTTTCACAAACTACTAACAAACAAGATTCAATAAAAAACATATCCTATTTTGAATTTGACCAAAAAAAATCTGATGCCTTTTTAGATAAAGCCACAAAGGCTTACAATGATGCTCAATTTGAATTAGCAGGAAAATATTACATAAAAGCTTTTCAATACAACTCTGGAAACGACAAAACGCTTTTATTCAATGCGCTAGCTTCATATAAAACGGCCAATAATAATGACAAAACAATCCTATGTTATAACGAACTTTTAAAAAATGGTATGGATTCATTAGAGCTAGAAAAGCAATTTATCATTCACCAAAATTTAGCCGTTATTTTTAATCTTCGAAATCAACCCAAAGAAGTAATACAAACTATAACTCTAACACAAAAAATAAAACCAGTTGATAGTGAATATATTTTACTTAAAGCAAATTCTTATTATTCAATCAATGATAAAAATAATTTTGAAAAACAATTAAAAAAAGCGCTTAGTATTGCTCCTAATAATTTTCACGCAAATTATAATTTAGGCGTTATTTCGTTCGAAAAAAAGGATTTTAAACAAGCAAAATATTACTACCAAAAGGCGCTAACTATAAACAAAAATAGCGAGGCTGCTAATTTAAATTTCGCGGTATTATTACTGACTAAAGAAACGGAACTAGTTGATAAAATGAACAATTTAGGATATTCAAAAAAAGATAAAAAAGAAAAGAAATACATAAATCAGTAGTACCTTATTTAAAAAAAGTATTAAAAGCAAATAGCAATAATAAAGAGGCCGCAAAAACTTTGATAACTATTTATAACGGCTTGGGAAAAGATCGTAAGGCAAAAAAAATAAAAGACTCGCAAAAGAAGAAATAATAAACATTGCTCGTTTAAAAAAACTAAAACAATTCAGTAACCGTATTAAAAACCGGAACAAAAAGCTTTCATCAATACTACATACTCACAATTCCAATAACACTTCCACGACATTATAATCTTCCCAAATGTACTTAGGCATAAGTGTAATCAAAAAGTATTACTTTTAATTTCTAAATCAACCATAATATGACAATATATCTAAGCTAAATGCTTAAGATTAAGTATATATTATTGACTAGCATAAGTAAAAAAGAAATTTTAAAGACTAAATATCAGTATGACTACACCTTTAAAAACACTAATCATCATTTGCGTAACACTATTTTGCACGTTATGTTTTGCCCAACGCAGTTATACTGTCAAAGCAAAAAGCGGGCTAATTATAAGAGAACGTCCAACAATTAATAGTGAACGGCTTGGTAAGCTACCTTACGACTATCATTTTGAAGTTGACGAAAAAAAAGTCAATAGATTAGATACAATTAGTACCCTCGTTGGACATTGGGTTATGGTAGAAAACGACACCCTAAAAGGTTATGTCTTTGATGGTTTTATGAAAAGAGCTTATGGCACAGAACATTATAACTTATATGGTCCTGTTAAGTCCTTAAAACGCTATTCTTATTATGAAAATAATAAAGAAAAAATTAAATATGATAAGCATATTACATTTAATAAATTGGGTAAAAAAACGCAAGTCTACGATTATGATGATGATGCATGGGTACTAGATGAGGAATACACGTACAACAATAAAAATCAATTAGTTTTAAGATATCAATACAACCGCTTCTACGAAACTAAATATGACCAAAAAGGTAATGAAATAGAAAGTATTAATTCTGACAAAAACAAAGTACCGGACACTAAGTTTTTAACCACTTACGATAGTCAAGGTAATACGATGTCTTCTGAGTATTATGAGTATAAAAAAGAGAGTAGCACGAAGTCAATTTACACCTATAACCATGCTAATAAAAAGACTAAAGCGACTCACTATAATGCGGATGGAAAATTAAACAGCACCTATTTATACGACTATTTAAAGGATACTATTTTAGTAAAAAAATATAAAATTGATTCTGAAAACAATAAAAGAGTAGTCGCAGAAAGACTAGTAAATGATTCTTTAGGTTTTATAACCGAAAAATATGTAGAATACTTTCCTAAAGAAACCCAGTATAACAAAGGTAAATTATACACCTACAACCAAAAGGTGTATGATAAACAACAGCAATTAATAGAAACAACAACCTACGAGGCGGCTGAAAGTCAGTTTCCAAATATTGGATTTTCTGGTACTGGTGGAAATTATAATGAAAGAACTGTTAAACGTTATCAAAACGGAGCACTTACGTCTACTAAAAATTATAGAGACCTGTATTATAACCAAAAAGACCAAGAAGTATTAATAGAAGCTATCAATTACAAACAAAACTATTCTAATGAGCTATACCATAGCTATTATAGTGATTCTAAGGAAAGCTATAGAAATGAATATTACTACGACTACAACGGTAGACTAATAAAGCATGTTGAGTATAGAGACGATTTCAAAACAATAAGATCTACAAAAGAATATGTTTACGTTTTTGACAACAATGGTAATTGGACGGTAAAAAATATTTTTAAAAACGGTAAATTATATCAAGTGTACAAGCAAGCATTAGAATACTACTAAACGCTATACTGCTTCAACTATTATTTTTTAAACAGGATAGCAATAAGTGATAAAAACAAAGCCTATAAAATATTACAAAAGCAATCCGCTATCTGCACACTACTCGTTACATTAATAACTTACCCATTAACATAACCACTTTTAGTGATTTGGAGCAAATTTCACGGAAAACAGGGAGATACACTTAAAATACATCTTTTAATTTTACCAAATGAAAAATACTTTGCTCTAAGGTTTGGTCTCTATTTGTTCTCAACTATAGCACATCCCCAATCCAAGACAATACATAAAGACCTGTAGAGACACTTTTGATATTAAAAAAGGCGGAACGTCTTTATATGATAGCAACTTTCAGGTCATTAATTTTAAAGATATACAGTATACTAAAACTTAATTTAGTCGAAAATTATGGATACACATTTAAAAAGATTATTAAAACGAGAACAAGATATTGTTGCTTGATTAAAAGAAAACAAACTTGATTTTTTATTAAAACAAGCAGATCAAATACTTAATGATCTACCAAGAGAAGAAATAAAAAAAGAGTTTTATAAGGGCATAGAATCTGCTATGCAATACTGTGTAGAAAATGACGAAATAAAAGCACTAGATTTTGAATGGTATTATGCCGGCAATCAAATTATGGAAGCATTTGCCTATGGACTAGACAGCTGTACTACGGAAGGAGCGTTAGCTAAAAGCGATTTAGGTCCTGATCAATTATCAGGTATTGAATTAGAACTTGAACACGGTGATCTCGTTGATGAACAATTTTCAGGAATTCCTGTTTATACAGCCATTAATGAAATGGTAGAAAAAATAAATCCTGTTATAAAAAAATTATATGAAGAACAAGAGGATTTAGTTATGAATATAGACACTCTTATAACTGATTATTTTCAAATATGGAATTACAAAATAGGTTATGAAGCTTGCGAACAATTAAAAGGAAGTAAGGTTGTATTAGCACTTCAAGATAGAGCTCCATTTTGGGTTACTATGACTAGACATGGAAGATGGTCGGTTGCTATTATGCTTATAAATTAGTTAAAAAAATATAACAACATCCAATCCATGTGATGACATTAATAGCACGTGTGATAAACACCTGGCTAATTTTAAAAAAAGGAAAACAAGGCTTTATTAATAAAGATGAACAAGAAATAATTAAATCTATATTTGAAACAGTATCAGAGTTAAAGACGGGCTAGCTTGGCTTGTAATTAAAAAAGATAGAAAATGGCTTTCAGGATTTACAAATAAAACCAGCGAAATAGTAATTCCTGAAAATCATACAATTGCACTACCTTTTAAAAATGGACTTGCTTATATTAAAGATAAAAACGAAAAGGTTACATCTATAATCTTGATAAATTTATTTGGAAGTCGAAATAAATAGACTACATATCAGTAGGAAATAATAAGCATACAAAAAGATGTTTATTATTTTTATACGAGATGCTACCTCAAACGAAAGCTGATTTTTCACTGTATTCAGGGTGAAAAAATCACCCCTAAAATAAGATATTTGTAATATATAAATATCTTAAATATGACTTCAAAAGAATTATCCTTATTAGAAGGAACTGCCTTAAAAACAGCTTTTATAGCTTATTTTAAACCATGGGCTTTAACCTCTTCCTGTAGTGAACTATTAAAAGAAATGTCTTCTAAAATAATTGAAGTGACATATGACGAAAATCTAAAAATATATTTTAAAAATGATGATGATGATGATGATGATGATGACGTCCAAATAACCTTTGGAAAGCCTTATAAAGGTGCTTTTCAAGACAGCCCATTCACGGTACCAAAATCATACAAAACGGTAGTTGAAATGCATAACACCATAATATTTGGTGAGGGCATACCTTATGGCATAGGTTTTCATGGATATAATGGAAAAGTGCCTTGGTCTGGATTTGCGACAGACCAACTTAAAGCAGATCAAGAAAGACATCAAGGATTTTGTGATGCTGGTCAAAATTGGATTATTTGGGATCATCAAAGAAAAAATGCTTTAGGAGAGCCCGTAATTATAATAGTCGACCATGGTTTAGCTGTAGAGGATAATGATGATTTTCCAGAACAAGATGAAATAGCTTTTGGTACAGGAGGCCTTTTTATAAGACTGATGAGTCAATTTATACTAGACAATCCTAAATATAACTGGGAATAAAAAACATAAAATCACTAATTAAATATAAAAAAACAAAATAATGTATATAGACGAAGATGAAGAAATAGTATAGGTAATCCTTGACGGAAACATACAAGATGTAATTGATGTGTATTCTTCAAGAGCCTATGGATGGATTTACAAATGCAGTAGTTTAGAAGAATCACAAATAGAAAGAGTTGTAGACTCTCTAAACCTACCAGAATCAGAATCAGCTGCCATTATCTGTCATGCCTTAGAAGCCGTTTTAGACGATATCGATGAGCATGAAGGCTACAGTGAGAGCTGGGGTGATGAAGAAAGTATCAATAAAAGAATCACTGAATTAAAAGAAAAAATAGAAACAACAGGCAAATATGAATGGGAATACCTAAGGTTATTAGCTAAAATTGTTGAAAAAGGTCACATGTGTTTTGCTATGAGTGCAAGAAAAAAAATGACAGACCCTAGACAAATAGAATTTCTTAAGAAATTTGAAAAGGCGACAAGTGATGAACGTCCAGAAATAATTCTAAACAATAAGGATTTTTCATTTATGAGTCCTTTATTGGATGAAGCACTCTTGTCTAAACTATCGCCTTCTATTGTATCTGCATCCTCAAATTTTAGTGAACCTGAAGCACGCATTCTAGCCGAAAAAAGCTTTGACGCTTTTGAGTATTACGTTAGCCACAGACCCTTTCCTTTATGTTTTGGAACCCTAATTATTGACAAAGCACTGCAGATGGCAGCTCGTTGGGAAAATCAATCATTTGCAGACAAGGTAAAACCTTACATCTCCAAGATAACTCCAAATGTAAATACTTATACTGCACTTTCAGGCTTCTATGCTACTTACCAAGACAGGGAAAAACTTATTGAAATGTTAAAACTAGCAGAGCAATATGGTGCAAAAGATTATAGTTTTGGATGGTCTCGATGGAAAGATAGCCCATGGGAAAATGATGAAGAGATCCAAAACTTAATTCCTAAAACAGTCTTTAAATACCCCTTAAAATAAAAATTAAGAAAACGAAGTGTTTAAATAGAGCTTTAAGCCTAATAACGCTTTATAAAAAGCTATAGCACGTAACTTATAAAGAGTTATTAGGGTTTTAGAAAAATCATTAATGACAATAGCTAATCATAATTTAACAAAAGTTGATACTGATGATTTTCGCGAACAAGGTAAAATAGCTTTCGGAACAGAAACTTTTTACATCAATTTACTAAGTCAATTTAAATTAGACAAACCGAAACTATAATTATGAGACAATATGATATAAAAAAGGTGTAAAACAAATCAACACATTTTCTAAAAAGTGTCAAGGAGAGTATTTTTATGCTTTTGCGATGGACGCTGGCCTGTTGTGTTTGACTAGCGAAGAAGGCTTTAAAAAAAGGTAACCCCTATGAGAATGAAGAGGAACTAAATGCTTTACTATATAACACTGGAGATTGTCCTTATCAAGGTTTTGGAGATTTTTTTTAATGATATTGATGCTGTTTTTGATGAACATTATAAAATTACTGACGCGGAACAACAAAAGTCAGAGTATAACCAACTTATAGAAAATCTACTTAGTGTATTTAATAGAAACAAGTATACTATTTTTGATTGTTTAAAATGCACCGAAGACTTTAAAGTATTAAATGGAGAGCACAAGTATTAATCTCTTTTTTTTTGAATAAGTTACTCCCCACTAACAACCTAATTTATTTTCATTTACATGATAAAAAACCTAATAAACAGGGGTACAACCTATTAAAATAACGTAAGGAACATGAGTAATAAAACATTTCAGAAGCCACGAGATTACAGCAATACAACCAAAAAGGAATTAGCAAAACATGCCATAAGTAATCCATATACCACATTTTACGAATGTGAGATGCGCTTTGCTGATACAAACGAACAAGATCTAGAGCTCATTAAAATAAGCATCGCTTCTTTAGAGTCTATTTTGAAGGATATTGACGAACATAATATTGTTAATCTCTTACAAGAACTCGGTAAACAGTATTCAGAAGAGGAATTACATCAGTTATTAAAAGACAGAGTGTCAGAACTAAATAAAGCCTTAGATCTTTTTATTACTGGTAAGCTTTCTATAAAAACAAACCCAATAACTCGTTTATATATTGAAGGTAAAGGTTTTGGTTTAACGCCTTTGGAGGATATAATATTACCTGTAGGAGAGGTACTTTTAGAATTTGAATGTACAGCAACCGGAGACCGTTATTCCAAAACAGTAGAAATAAAGGAAAACGTTACTGTACTAATCAATACAACAGACAACGAGCAACAAAAGGTAAACGCCCTCATAAAAGCATTCAATAAACAAACTGAAAAACAAGCCTTTATTTATATTCCAACTTATTTTTCTTTTTTTCATACGATGTATGAGTGTGAGTGGGACTCAGAATTGAGTCTAAAAAAAATTATAGAGCAAGGACACGCGCTTTCAGAAGAAAGAAAAAAATCAGGAATCAGACGATTAGTACATAAAAAAACCGAAGGTTTTTCAAACACCCCTTATGATGGTTATTACAACGTAAAGTTCTGGGAAATAATGCGCACGGGAGTAGAAGCCAAAACACAATCAGGACCTGTAGACACAGGTTCACCTAGAAAAAATTTAAAAAGCTATGCTAACGAAGCATTAGCTATAAAAGATTTTGAGAAAAAAATTAAAGCAAAACTCAAAAGCGGCTTTAAAGAAGAAAATTAGGCTAGTATCATTGCGCGATAAGCCGTGTTGATTTTAACTGTTTTTTAAAAATAACAAAGACTTAAGTTTTAATGTTTTTTTTTAAAACAGTTTTTAGGGGTACTAAATATACAAGTACAGCTCATTTATTTGACATTTAAATCTACCGTAATAATTAAATTTAGGACTAAAGACCTGTATATAATTGGCACTTATCCGTAATATTGACTCTAATTAAAATACAAGTACTAATTTGATATGAATTATTTAGAAATTTTAAAGGATATAAACTACTTTTCTTTTATAGCGGCTTTCGCTAAATGGATTTTATTATTTTTAGTGATTAGTATAATTATATTGATTGTTTGTAAACGAACAGGGCTATTTAAACGTAGGACTAAAACGGCAAGTTATTTAGTTAAAATTTACTACATCCTTATCCCTATTTACTTTGTTGTTTTTGCTATAAAATATGCCGCAATTAAAAACACACAAATTGAAATAAACAATTCAATTGATGTTAATAAGCAACTAATTTCAGCCTTTACTTTTCATTTTATAAATACCATAGTTTCTGACTCATTACTATCTCAAGATAATTCTGCAAAAGACATTGTTAACCACTATTTAGATAAATATACACATTCAATAGATACCATGCCTGACAACAAAATATTTAGCGTTTTTCAGAGTTTTTTCATAAAAACAAAAAGAAAAGTTGAATATAGTTTCTTAATGCAAATTCTTGAATCAAAAATAATAGAAAAGTCTGTAAAATCGATAGGGATTAGCCAAAACTCAGGACAAGCATTATATCAGACAGATTTTAATCAATTATTTCATGAAGGAGCATTGGTTGACATTTTTAAAACAGAAATGAATTCATATTTTCGTACATATTTTAAATTCTCTTTCTTATTCTTTTTATTAGGATTATTGATACCAACCATTGAAATTATTTTAGCTAAGAAATTACAATATTAACACTGGACAATACGGCATTTAGTAGTGTATTATATTTTTAACATAATAGTTTTCAGATACGATTAAGATTGGAAATCTGATTGTGAATATGAAATGACCATCTACAAAGTTAATGACACTTTGTATAATCCAATCATCGGAAAAACTTTTGAGTTTAAAATAATAAAAATAGAGAATAACAGTATAACGTTGACGACAAAAACTCTCAATAAAAAACGAGAAACGGAACGTATTATGCACATTATAAAATGAATAACATAAAACCTAAATCGACCAAAAAAATCGATTTTGACGATATTTTTGATATTCTCGACCATATCGAAATAAAACCCAGACCATTTTTATTGAAACCAAATTTGGAATTATTAAAAAGTTTTATATCAAGATTAAAATTGATTTCTTAAAGCGAGAATATTGACATAAAAAATATTGACAAGCTAGATGAATTTTATGATTTTGTTCATCAAAAGCTAGAATTGAAATACGAAAACACGATGAGTTGGTTCGGAGCAATAAGTTGCGAATATGGAATAGAGATGGATTTAATGTTTTTTTTGAATACATAAACGAATTTAGAGCTGAATAATAAATACTATTCCCAATCAAATAAACGATTCCGACTAAAATATTAGAATGCGCCTCTCATACCAATGCAAAGTAAGAGTATTGTATACAACGGTTTTAAAATCATCACATCAAAGGGATTTTCACTTTTGACACTATCTTCTAGTTTAAGTACAGGCTACAACTTGTGCTCCTATACAATTTTTGAAGATCAATCCCTTCAGCCCTTCTTACTGATGAGACTTATAGCTATGCTTACCTAAACAAATAAACCTCCGTATACGATTCCTGAGAGACTACAGCCTATAGATTAATCATTTCCCTTTTGATAAATTAAAAACGTCCATGCAGGACACACGCAGCCTATATCATTAATTGCTCTCACAAGAGCTTATTTATAAAATTTGTTCAGAATCCTTTCTAGTTCGAATTTGTTTACTAAATTAGTTGTTTATATACGTAACTATCTATACGTAAGACCGTTCTAAATCATTCGAAATAATTAAAACATAAAAAAAATCATGGCAGGACCGGCAGCAACCGTAGGAAGTAATCATGTATGCCCAATGTGTAGTGGGGTCGTTCCGCATGTTGGTGGTCCAATAACACAAGGTGATCCCACTGTATTGATAGAAGGCAAACCTGCAGCTACTATCGGAAGTATGTGCGTTTGTGTGGGGCCTCCTGATGTTATTGTAACTGGCGTATCTAATGTGATTATAGGTGGTAAGCCAGCAGCTACCACAGGAAGTATGACTGCTCACGGAGGTTCTGTTGTTATTGGAGCAACAACAGTATTAATTGGTACAGGAGCTACTGCACCAACAGCAGTAATGCCAATTTCAAAAATTCCTTTCTCCAAAATTACAACTATCGATAAAGTGAAGGCTGCTTATATAGGCCAAGGAGAAAATTTAAGAACTGCAGCAGCAAATCAAGCTGAAATAAGAGCACTTGCAGCTCAAGACGAAGAGGAAGAACAGGAAGAAGAAAGAGAATTACCAAAATTAGAAGGTGAAATTATTTTTGTAAACGGATTTTTAAGTGACCCTATTACTAATAGTGAAGCCGTTTTGCATAATGCTATTAGCGATAAATACCCAGATAGTACAGATGATAATCCCTTAACTGGTGAAAATGCATTTGAAGGAGATAGAACGGACCAAGCAGATATTTATACCGATGATGAATACAATGAAGATATTGGTATGGATAAATCTAAATCGCAATTACGTAAAGAAGAAAGAGCGCGTAGAAAACACAGGAAAGAACCACTTCATGCAGATCTTATAATAAATTATCCTAAAGACAAATATCAAGGATATTGGAACAGTAAGTCTAATAGAAAAGAAGCTACATCACAATATGCGACTTATTTTAATGCGGGTACCAGAGTTAATTATATAAACGGTTCACACGGGTTATCTAGTAGCGGATCACATAGAGTAGATCATGGTATTGCTTTAGGCTATGCATGGGCAAAAGATAATTGGAAAATTAAAGAAAAATCAATAATTGATGCGGAAATAGCCGAAAAGCCACAGATAGAAAGTTATACACCACAGTATATGCCAGTAACTATAGTTGGACATAGTCAAGGCTGCTGTATGGCTGCTGGTGTTGTTTTAGGAATTATAAAATACGCTAAAGACCTTAATTGGGATAAGGTTGCTATCAATATTGTCTTTTTAGGCGTACATCAACCCAGAGGGCTTTCAGGTAATGAATATGATGAATTTATCAAATTAAAGCTTGAAAAATATATGGTTAACCAAAATGCCTTTTTGACAGGTAAAAAAGAAAAAGCAAGTAATAAGTTTTTAAATAAAATATCCGAATTATACAGTGACGAACATCATAAGCTACATAATGTACGTGGCTTATCAGAACATGTTAAAAACATTTGTGGCGACTGGGAGACTTATAAAAGCAGAGCCGTACAGTTTACTTTCTCTAACGATCATGGCGATTTAGTATCGATAGATGGGGATATTCCTGAAATTAAAAGTGCTTGCAGGGATAAAGTAAATACCTCTTTGTTTAGTGTAGAATACTTTCATTTAAAAGAAGAAATAGTAAATGTATTTGACAAAAGAGTATTTGATTTAAAATTACACAGCGCTGGCGATGGCTTTCTTCTAATTCCTAAATATAATGCAGAACAACGTTTTGAATTCAAAGCCTTAAAGAAAAAAGAACATAAAAATACTGTAGAAGAAAACAAATATGGCCTTCAGTGGAATGGTTATGAGTCTATTGCTATTAGCTGGGGTGTTGCTATGTATAATTTTAAAGAAGCTGTGTTAAATTACGAAACCAATGCTAATGAAAAATTTGATCCAGAAGATATATTTGGGCTGGTATCAGGAGGAGAAGGAAGACGAAGAAGGTTGAAGGAACGCATTATAAAAAACCAGAAAAAAATAAAAAATTTAAAAAAAGAAAATTCATCAAAAGAAAAAAGATGGTATCATAAAATTGCAATATTAAGTTATAAAGTAATGTTATTAAACTATGCGGCCATACAACAAGCAGATTTGTATGCCCACTTTAGCCCTGTAGGCTTAATTAACCATACTAAATTTCTGAAGGATAAAAATGGTGATTTTAACGACCAATATGGTAATGACACGATATTAGACCGTATTTTTAAAGCCGGTAACGATCGTTTTTATAGAATGGAGTATGGCAAAATGAAATTAACAGATGAAGAAAAAAGAGAAAAAGATAAGGAATATGTAGAACGTTCTAAAACAAAAATCAAATTAATTGACACTTCCATTGCCGATACGGAATACATTAATAATGTAGTGCAAGCTTATGTATATAAAGTAGACGGCTACGAAGAAAAACTGCATGATGAAAGAGAATATAAACCAAACTATAAAGGCTAGCCTGTTATTTTTCACACTTTGTTTAATCACAAACTGTAAGACAATTAAGGGGCACAAAATAGAGCAACAGATGAAAGAATATAAGAACCTAAATGAGCATCAAGGGACAGAGAATTATGAAATGATTACTATTTTTGACAAAAAATTATTGCTTGATGAGATTCTTGTAGATAAAAAGCAACAATTAATTAGTATCATTTCTCTGAGTAAAGAAGAAGAAGATTATACTAGAATAAAAGTAGATTTCTTTGCTGGTATCAAAGGGACTCAGCCTTCATATAATACTCTTAAAGATGGAACAATGTGGAGTTCTAAAAGTTATAATAATTGGTTTATAAACGGAGATGACACGAAGCATGAGTATATAGACCCCTTGACTAACGAAGAAAAAAAAGACTGGAAAAGATATAACAAAAAGTTTACTGAATTATATTCAAATGCAAGTTATGTATATGAACACTATACAGGTTACTATTTTAAAATTAAAACGTTATGGTATAAAATAAAAGAAGATCCTTTAAAATTTGAAGACTGTCCTGAAAATTTTATAGAACAATACCCCGCTAAAGAAGATCAAGACATCCGTATGGTAAAAGTAAAAGATGTATTTGATGAGTTACGTAAAACAAATCAATTAAAAATAATAGATTATATAGAGCAGGATAGTGAAGATGGGAAAGGTTTAAATCCTGTAGATTTTTCAGCTGGCTATTATATGCTCGAGCTACATTTAGCACAAGGGGATATCTTAAAATTTAAACGATATGGCGGTATGGGAACAGAAATGGAAATTTACCAAATACCTAAAGAGTTAGGAGGAAGCGAAGAGGTCTTTTTTATAGTTCAAGACCCCAACCCGATGTACCCTAAAAAATCTTTTGGTGGTATGTATGCCATTCGCCCTAAAAGCTATAAAAAGTTACCAGAATACGAAGCCACTTTGAAAAAAGAAACTGACGACAACATAAAAAAACGAAGAAGCTTCTTAAATGACTGATAAAAAAAAACAATTTGCAATCCATTAGACGGCTCTACCCATAATTAAAGAAGGTGTACCCGTCACACCAATGTGCATAAAAAACTACGGTGATCTTTTCGTTTCTATTACTTTTAGCAATAGCGTTCAAGAACGCATATCGTAGTTCGTAAATCACCACATCAAAAAGGCTTTACCCATTTGCCATCATCCAATTTAAGAAAAAGCTACAACTTGTGTATATATCCAAGTTTTAAAAAGAAAGGAGCTCAACCTTTCCATACTTCTGACACCAATGCGGTTTGCTTAGCCAGGTAAACAGACCTTTGTTTATGATTCCTGAGAGATCTGCATTCTATAAATTAATTATTCCCCTTCCGGTACATTAAAAAATGTACATGAAAGCATATACAGCCTGTATAATTAATTGCTATTTTAAGCCTACTTACGAACATTCCTGCGGAATATTCTATCTGTGATTTATTTGCTAACTTAGTTGCTTGAACCGCCCAACTAATCTTATACAATCACGTATCGGGCCTAAAAAAAATAAGATGAAACAAAAAACTTATCTATTGGCTATAGCTTTTATCTTTTTATATTTCTTTATTTGTACTGCACAAAATATAAATGAAACCGAACAAAACAAGACTACCTATTCAAGTAAAAACAGAGGATGTGAACCTATAGCATATCAATATGGAGACCATTGGACTAACTTTTCTCCAGGGACTTTTAATGCCACTACATTAGTATATGAATCAACGGAATTAAATGCTAAAGTAATTGATACTTTATCCTTTAATACACCGGTTAATATACTTGCCGAATATCCTGATTATTTTCTTGTCTGTACTCAAAATAGAGAAAGTGGATATGTTAATAAAAAAGATATATACCTTCAGTCCATTTTTTGGGGACTTAAAATGCGCACCTACTTATTTGGTATAAGCGAGTATGGCACCAATGATGAAACTAGTTGTGACAACAGTAAATTACAAGTGATTAAAATAAATGATAAGAAAGAAATATTAAATGTATATTAAGATAGTATTTATGGCAAAGATTATAGTATCAATCAAATACATAATTCAGCGTTAAAAAATTCAGAAGCATTATTTCATCTTAGTTATCACTGTTATTCAGGAATAGGAGTTGAAGTAAATAATTTTATTGTTGACAATGGAGAACAATTGTCTCGTTTAGTTTTAACAAGTGCCTCAGGAGACGGTGGTATTTCAGATCAAAGTATTGTTTATTTGCCATTAACATTAACAAATGGAAAAAAGATAATTCTTGCAAAAAATGGTGTTCTAAGTATTAATCAAATAACCGCAGAACCAGAAATTTTTCCTTATCCAAAAGATTTAAAAACCCCTATAAAAGAATTAATAGTTGTACAAGATATATCTGAAGAATATATAGGTGGATATAAGACGGACGGAACAATGGCACGAGATATCGTAACTCATGCAACAACATTTTACCAATGGAACGGCACTACATTACTTAAAATAAAAACTTTAAAAGGACACTAAGAAAATGAACAAGAAAGAAAACGCCGTATAACACTATGTATAATAAACAGAAGTAATTAGCGGTTAACCTGAAGATAATCAACCATTTTTATGGTTCTCAAATCTTTTAATTTGCTATAATGGCATTGAATTTTTAGTAATTACTTTCCAAAACAGATTTTTTCAATTTATGTTTTATTTACTAAATTGGGTGCTTAAACTTCGGAGCATACCAAATATGCTATATGCCAACTAAAAAATCAAACTTTAAATGAAATATTTAAAAATACTTATACTTATGGGGTTTTTATCAAGCCTATTTGGTTGCAGTCAAAAAAACAAAAAAGCAGAAAAAGAATCTGATTTTACGACACTACCAATTACCAAACCAGTTGAAAATATCACAGCAACTATTGACCAAAAAGAAAGAAGAATCAAATCTGAAAAAATTTGTAAATCTCAAGGTATTCCGATTTATAAAAACGCTAATTCACTTTTTTCCGAACCTGAGAAAAATGTAGTGTTAAGAACTAAAGACCAAGTTGTAGACAGAGCATTAGCATTATTATATTTAGGTTTAAAAAGTGAAGGATTAGAAAAAATTCATTTAGATAAAATGGATGAAGATTTTGAAATTTCATCAAAACTAACTCCAACTGAAAAAGAGTATGCGTCTGCAATACATCCAACAGAACAACAAAAAACAAATGCAAATTGGAGATATGAAAGTTTACACGTTCTACTTTGGTCACTTGGTTATATTGACACGTTAGTTTACCCAAACCAAATGTGTAATGTTGCGGATGATGTAAAAATTGTATATCAATTAGGTCCAAAAATATTTAGAGAACAATCTAAATTAAGAAGTAAAAAAGAAATTCTTGACCAAGCAGATTTAATTTTAAGATTTGATTGGGCTTGCGTAAATGCTAGAGTAAAACAAGAAGAAGCTCCAGGAGGTTTAAATACAAGTGTCGTCTATGAAAGACATTATGCTTTAAATTGGTTGATTAAGTTTATGAATCTAAATTGGGATAATGTAACAACAGACACCTAAAAAGTTTGCATACAACACACTGAAAAACAATAAAGATTCTGTGCCCAAACCAAGGGCAATACACCTTAATAAAGGTTACCAAATTTTAATATCTAAGAAGTAATACACCCGTAATATAATGTTCATCCTCTACCCTACTTTTTTCACACACACCCGATAACAACTATATGAGAGCAACAGTTTTAATAGTGTTCATCTTCTTAAATTTGAGTTTTCAAAACAAAACCGTCAAATTAATTAGTCCAAATAAAAGTTTTGGAGCAATTACAGCATCTATTTCTGAAAAGGAATTAATTGAAATTTATGGACAAAAAAACGTCATAAAAGATTCAATTGCTACAGGAGAAGGACAGTTTGAATTTGGAAAAAAATTATTCCCTAATTCTATTGATGAAGTTACTATAACTTGGAAAAATAAAAAAGACAGAGTACATCCAAAATTAGTTGAAATCAAAGGAGAGAAAACAAATTGGAAAACTAAAGAAGGTATTACACTTGGAACGGATTTAAAAACATTAGAAAAACTAAATAAAGACTCTTTTTGTTTACTAGGTTTTGGATGGGATTATCAAGGGACCATAACAAACTGGAATAATGGCACTCTAAATAAAACCGTTACGCTTAAAAATGGTTTTTTTATTCGTTTAGAAAATTCTCATTTCAAAGGAATATTAACAACTGAAGAATCTCAAGAAATCTATGGAGACAAAGACATTAGAAGTTCTAATAAAACAATGCAGAAAACAAATCCAAAAGTTGCTATAATAGTAATGAATTTTCAGTAATTATTATCCAAAACAGATGTTTAAAATGTATGTTTTATTTACTAAATTAGATGTTTAAATCACGTAACCACACACACCAACAACATTTGCATTACTACCCCAACAGCAATAACAAATAAAAATTATTCGATTAAAAATAAGGGTGGCACTATAAATTTAAGAACTGTAATAAAAGTCTAACGCAACAAAATACGACGCTACAATAATATCTATATGAGCATATCTTCTTATCACTTGGTCAAAATTCCATTTTCATTAGCGATAAAAGGAATCGTGTCAAACCTAATTAATAAAAACACTAAAGGCCTTATCTATTCGGAATACATGACCGCAATGACATTAGGCGCCCCTATCCTATCTCCGTCTCGTTTTTTAATAAGGGAGATTGCCTTTTTTGCACAATGGGAAAGCGAAGAAGCTCTTGATAACTACTTAAAAGAAGATATATTTGGTAGCATTTTAGCTAAAGGTTGGCACGTCAGATTAGCATTTATAAGAGAATGGGGTGGTATTACTGGCTACAAAATACCAAAACAAAAAGCTGAATTGGAACAGCCATCCGCTCCTGTAGTTGCTGTAACAATTGCAAGAATGAAACCTTTAGCACTCCCACGATTTTTACATTGGGGAAGACCGGTTGAAAAATTAGTACGTGATCATTCCGGAACGTTACTGTCATTAGCTTCATTTAAGTTTCCAAACACAGTGTCTACCTTTTCGATTTGGAAAACGGAACAAGACATGTCTAGTATGGTTCATGGCCATAGCGCAATGTCTAAACCAAAAAGACATGCGTATGCAATGAAAGAAAGAGAACGAAAAAACTTCCACTTTGAATTCGCAACATTACGATTTAAACCACTTTCAGAATTTGGCACTTGGAAAGGAAAAGGCAATTATATACCTAACCTAAAAGCAACAAAATAAATGGCAATTGCTTTATTAAAACAAAATTTTCAAGACTGGATAACGCAACAATGGGTCATCCTATTTGGTAAAAAGATTATTGCCAGCGACAACCAATGGTTGTTAGGGCCTTTTGGCCAAACTGAAGGCATTGGCGTAAAGTTTATAACGCAATTAGCAAAAAAAGAACAATTAATAATAGACGAAAAGCAAGTTGATAAAGGGCTATTACATTCTATTAACCTATTAAACTTACCAGAAAAAGAGCGCAACAAATTATCTAAGGATGTTATTGATTTTTACGAAAACACCAGTAATTATGATTTTGATTTAAAGGTACAATGGAATCCAGTATTTAAAATCTTTGGAATTTTATTAAAAATATTATTTAGCAATCGTATTGAGCAGCTAAATATACCGTTGAGTAATAGTAAAGAATCTACAACTTTAAAAAGTGAAATAATTTATTTAATAGACAAAAAATCAAAAGAAGTTAAACGAACTATATGGTTAAGGACTTTCAAAAAATCTAAGCAAGTTGTTTATTCCGGAATTTATGAAACTTGTAAAATTCCTAACGGAAAAAGTTGTTTAAAAGCAATTTTCCCTTTACCAAACGGAAGCGCAACGGTTATCTTAGAGCCTACAGTAGGTCCAAATGGAGCACTCATTTTAAATTCGTCTGGAAGAAAAATTGGTGATAGTGGCTTTTACTTTCTATTAAAAGACTCTAAAGGTAATTTATGGACTAAATTTATTATGTCATTTAAAGATCAGCTGATTGTCAGTTCTGAAAATGAAAAAATAACAGCAATACAGACTTTGACGTTGTGGAATTTAAGAGTGTTACGGTTTAAGTATAACATAGAAAAACAACATAAAACACCTACAATCGATGCGCAACCTGATATTACACCAATAGATTAAGCTAATTAACACTTCACTTTATTATTTATTAAGATTGAATGCTATTTTGACATGTTTAAATGGACGGTTATACTTTTTTGAAGCGTTATAATTTTTAGAAATAACCCCAAGTATTTCAGCTTTACTTTTTTTTTACTTTTGTACAAACAGTACATACGGTTAAGATTATAAACCATTTGTTTACTCGCTCTGCATCCTCAAGCTTTCCCAACGGTTAAACTTGAAACAGTACAGACTCCAGTTGTCAAATCACACTTATAATTTAGACCGTAGCTATCATTAAGAACGAAGCGAAGACTCTTAAAACCAACTAATCTGGCGCTGTTTATGCCTTTGTAAAAAACAGTACCTCTACTTAAAAGACTATTGTAACTTGTTGCTATCCAATAAATATACGTAGTTCTACGTATTTCATAAGTATAGTAATAATTGTAGGTTTGCGTAACATAGTTTTATAGGATTTCAATACTAACAGTAATTATATAACAAGTTATTCTACATTACGCGACGCACTTAAAAATACAAAATATAGTGTTAGAAAATAAAAGTGGAAGGATGCATTAATCCGAAAAGCAATTGTTTTTACAAGCTATTTCCTAAGTAAAAAACCGTTAGACACAAGTTTAAATTAAAAATAAAAAAAAATGAATTTCAACTCAACGCTTTTAACAATATCTAATACCCAATTATATATTCACAAAGACGCGGATACTATTTCAAAAAAAGCAAAAACAACATCTAAAACACTGGGTATAATTGATGATAATCTATATTCTGGCCATTCTACAATGACAAATTATATCTACATTGATAGCCCCATAGATAAAATGGTCAATGTTCTTGTTACTTATGACGTTTTGTACTTTATGGACGACTTTTTTGGTGAAGACACCAATACCGGGCAACTGCCAGAAATAGTTAAAATTTTAGAAATATGGAAAGGTAAAAAAACACATCATTCTGAAACTAGTCAAATCAATAAATTATATACGTCTATTAATTATATTAGCACTACTCTAAGAGCCGATAGCCCTGAAGACTTTTTTAATAAATACACGGCTTCTGTAGTAGAACATTTATCGGCTTCGTTGACAAAAAAAGCATATACCACTGTCAACGAATATATCTCTATAAGATTAATCACAGGAGGCATGTACCTGCTTATTGATTTAATCGAGTACGTGCATTCTATTTACTTAAACAAAGCCTTAATTGATAATAAACAGCTTCAAATTAAAAATTTATGCAGACAATGTGCGCTAATCGGCGCTTTATCTAATGATCTTTTCTCCTATGCTAAAGAAAAACACAGTGATTATAACCTAATAAATGCCTATTTAAAAACTAAGGAAGCGTCTAATTACAATCAGGCTGTAATTAAATCTATAGACAAAGTAAATCAAATTCACTCCGATTTCAAATTAACAATACTAAAAGCTAAACAGACGCCTTTGCCTTTACAAGACAAGTTAACGGTAGAAAAATATTTTAGCGCCCTAGAAGTTATTGTAGCCTCCTCATATCATTGGCAAAAAAGAACCAGCCGCTATTATCATCCAGAAAATGTCTTTGAAGACATGAAAATCTATAACTAAAACATCCTCAAAATTTAACCATTTAAGGAATTAATCTAAAGATCAAACCTCTTAAGATTGGATAAATACACGCCAGTCTATCTATTTTAAAAGTTTTAGAATAGTTGTAGGTTTGTGTAACACAACTCTACAATATATCAGTACTAAAAAAACACTATATCCTTTTCTCTTTTTTGGATATGAATAATAAAAGTAATGATATAACGCGTTGTCAGTAATATACAAAATGCACCCAACCAACTATGAACAAAACTAGATTCTATTTTATAACTCTATTTGTATTTTTAGTGCTTGCCATTTATGTTTGTTTAAATTTTGAGTTCAAAGTTTACCTTTGGTGGTTTATTCCTTTTTTTTGGTGGCTTCTTATAAAAGAGGTTGTCACTGGAAAAAAATGGTTTGAAAAAAAAGATAACACTTTAAAAGAAGTAAAACCCTTTATCCCTCAATATATCGAAGAAGAAATAGATGTAAGCAAGAATGAAAAAGAAGGGCTTAAAGATATCGTAAAACTCTGCTCACCTCTAAAAACACAAAACAAATTATTATCTTTTATTGATACAAATAAATTCATTGAGCTACCTTGGTATGAATTGAATGAATATGCAATGGAAAATAAAATTGATTTATTCATACATCTAGATTGGAAAGAATCGGTAAGTGAGTTACATTATTGGATAGATTCTGTAGTAAAATCATTACTCGAAAAAGAAATAGAATTACCAAATTATAAACGTTTTGAAGCTAATTATTTAATTAATACTGATTGGGACGCTTTTAAAGTATATAATGAAGCTATTAAAAAACATAATTTACAGATAAGTTTATTAGAAACAGGGGGAGATGAATATGTTTTGGTAATTCATTTTACTGAAAATTTAGAAAAAGTTGGTAACGCCATTGCTATGCTAGGATATAAACATAGGCATTACAAATAAAAAAAAACCACTACAACACAGTAAAAAAATAATGCGTAGTTTAGTACTAAATCAAGAGTTCGTGCACTTTTGTTACGTCTATTTTCCTGCGGAAAATCCTCGCACACAAAACCGCGCTATTCTTATACATAAACGTTGGCAGTAATTTGACGCAACCAAATGAGGACATTTACATCTTCTATAAAAAAACTATATGAGACGAATTGTTTTATTATTGACTATTGCATGTTTGCTGTTATCTTGTAACAAAGATGATGCTTTAGACGCAGGAATCGAAACTAAAGTTTTTGGAATGATTTATGACACTCCAAATGACATTCCATTTGAAAATTTAAAATTGCAGAATATAAAACCGATCCAGATGGTCTTTTTGTTTCGTACGATTTTGTTCAGTTTCTAGATTCCACTTACACAGATTCAAATGGAAACTATGATTTTACATTTGAAACTTCAGGTGCAGGAAATTACTATCGATTATTTGTCGAAGAAGATATTGATATATGGAATTACCTTTATGACGCTGTGCCTATTGAGATAAGAGTAGATAACAAATGGGACTTTGATTTTTTACACTTATATCCTGTGAATTTATTGATTACATTGAATAACATGGAATATACTCCTGTCCATCTAAATTCTTATATTTATCCACATTTAGAATCAATAGAGATTACTAATAGTGAGATAAATAGGACACTTTACACAGATAAAAACACTGATACACAAATTAATTTCAAAAGAGAAACTACTCCAAATGTGTTTGAGAATTATTCTGTCATAGTGCCTGCATCAAACACCATAGAATCTATAAATTTTAGTATTAATATTGAAAATTCGGATTTTAATTAAAAAACTATTGCCAACAAAGACGTTTATAATTAATGGCTAATTGCAGCTTGTTTACGCAAATCTTCCCAGATTTTTTATCTGGTTTTTATTTACTAAATTAGTTGACTTAACAACGCATACTAGGTCATGCACAAGAACGTTGTACGCAAGCTAAAAAAACATTGTGACTGAATGAAAAATACCACGATTGACATAAATGAATTAACAATAAAAAAGTTTGTTGAATCATTACGTCCAGAAGATATAGAAATAAGAAAACAACTTGATATTGGTTATTCTTATGACCGAAAAATAATAATACTATTCGAAATAAGACCTTTTTGGGACAATCCAAGCGAAATTCAGAATATTGAGTTTGCCAAAATTAGATTTTATAAGTCAAGACGAGAATGGAATCTATATTGGATGCGTGCAAGCGGAAAGTGGGAACTTTATGCCCCATTTCCAGAATCAACCTATTTAGACAAAATGATTGAAATAATTAAGGAAGATAAATACGGATGCTTTTTTGGATAATAATGAACTAAATATAACTAAAACCTCATCAAAATTTATGCCTTTAAGGAATTAACCTAAAGATCATACCTCTTAAGATTGGATCAATGCACGGCAGTCTATCTATTTTAAAAGTATTAGAATAGTTGTAGGTTTGTGTAACACAACTCTACAATACATCAGTACTAAAAAGACACTATATCCTTTTGTCTTTTTTGGATATAAACAATAAAAGTAATGATATAACGAGTTGTAAAACATTAGATGGAACATTACATTTATTTTAAGACTACTCAATTTAGACCTGATTTCCGCCTGGTTTGCGAATGGATTTCTGAAAATGTTGATAATGTAGATACTGAAGGAGACTCTCATAATCCTGCAAGTAAAGAATGGACTTGGTTATACTTATCAAATAGAAAAACTAAAAATGAGTATGCCGAAATTGGACAAACAAAGGAAAACTCTAAAATTTATGAAATCCAATCTTCAAAAGCAGAATTTGGTTACTTCTTAGCCTATTTTCTTGCAAAAGAAACCAATGCAGAAATCTCACTTGACAATAATTTGGAGAGTATTATTGAATTGAGTGAATTAAAAAAGAAAATTGTGAATTTTAATATTAATGATTCACTAAAAAGAACGAAAAATAGTATTTGGAGAAAAGCAACACTAGAAAAACCTTATCCGACTCAATAAACGTTTTACAACAAAAGTATTGTGCTAAAAAACATGTAAAATTTAATAATTTGTAAACTTAAGAACAACTTAATCAAACCTTTAAACAAAACAATGGAAACGTTAAAGAAAAAAATAACAGAACATATTTTAAAAATAGTAAGTAATAAAACCATTAAGATTATTGTATGTGATATTAACGCGTATACCGATTTAGCTAGTGAAAAATATAATAATGTACCACATCTTGACATTTCTACGATTATAAAAAATGGAAATGAATTTGATATTGCATTAAAGACAGCAATTGACCAAGATGAATTTGAGTATATAAGTGACCTTTATGGTTTTGAGGATGATGAGTATATTGAAGAAGAAATTGCACTAGACTTAATATATTTTCCAGATTGGCCGAATAATATAGATGATAATGATGCTATAATAATTTCGATTTTAAAAGAAATAGTAGATAAAAATACAAATCTATTTAATCATATTGAAAGGTTTTACTTTCATCATTTTGGTGAACTTGATCTGGTCACAATTTTAAAAAAATAACCTAATCTATTGCATACTGTTTTGGGAAGATTATAAAAAAAAGCAAATACTTTTTAAACCATTAATTAGGAATAACATACCTGTTAAAATTACACGTAGAAAGACTACCTAAAACAAGCTATAAAAAACATAGGGCATTTATAATAGTATAGATAAAAGCAAAATATTTATATTTAACTAAGTAACAAAACAAAAGCACTTACCAACTCCCCTACCTGTCTTATACTAATCGCTAAACGTTATTAAAAAAATGAATCAAAAAAAGATAATATTTAGTGGAATAATAGTATTTCTAATCGCCATTGGATTATGGCACTACGGCTTTTTTAACCGATTTAATTACTTAACTGCAAAATCTGATATTAAAAACAGTACACCTCACAAAGTATTAGTAGGCGAATCAATCATTTCACCTATAGAAATGAATAAAGTAAGTCAGAAATACGGATTTAAAAATGTTGGATTTGGATGCGTAGTCAGCGGAACTGAGCTAAACGGAATTGAAAGCTACAACACTGAAATCGATAAATATCTGAACAAAAAAAATGGCTCCGATTGGAAACTTAAATATCGAAAAGACATTGATTCTATTATTACATTAAGTAAAATTCCTAAAACAGCATTTTGGGTACAAAACAAACAAAAAGGACACTGGTTTAATTTAGATTGGATCCATAGTCATAAAAACAATGTGATGATTTCGATTTATGATAAATCAGGAAACTTATTAATTAAAAATAAGTTTTTTAAATTATGTCCCATTGATCAACCTAAGCTTATTGATGATTTAAAAATGGAAATTGATTTTTATGACGGAAAAGACATTCAATTAAAAGACAATTGTTATTTGTTACAAACAAATAAAAACTAGTAAAACAACACAGTCTAAAACAATAACTATTTTAGGTTTAATCAAAGGTTAGTGCTATTTTGCTACGTCTAATTTTCCTTCGGAAAATCCTAGCACACAAAACCGCACTATTCTTATACGTAACCGTTAGGCACAAGCAGAAGTAACCTATGAATAAATTAAAAATAATTTTTGGAATAATTTTACTTTTACTTTTCTATATTTTCTATTGGACTTTTGAGCCTTATAGCTTAAATCCGTTTTCTGACAAACCAGTTTCCTTATCTCAAAGCGAAAATAATCTGAATTGTGGCAAATTAAATGATTTTGGCTTCAAAGCGGATAGCATCATTAACTCTGCAATAGAAAAAAATGATTTTTTAGGAATTTCAGCAGGTGTTTATTCTGAAAATTGTGGGAATTGGCTATCAACATCTGGATTTTTAAATAAAAGAAACCAAGAAAAACCAAATCAATTTAGCAAGTTTAGAATTGCTTCAATCAGCAAACCTATGACTGCTATTGCAATTTTTCAACTTTATGAAAAACGTGTAATTGATTTAGACATTCCAATACAAAACTATTTATCAGAATTTCCTAAAAAAGAAAAAGGAGATATTACTATTCGTCAGTTATTAAATCATACATCTGGAATTTCTAATTACAAATCGGATTTAGAATCAGTCCATTTTACTCATTATGCTAATTGTATAAAAGCTCTAGATAAATTTAAGGATAGAAAACTTGATTTTGAGCCTGGAAGTACATTTATATACACTTCGTATGGATACACATTACTTGGAGCTATTATAGAAAAAGTTACTGGACAAACGTATCAGAATTATATGCGGAAAAACATTTGGGAACCTTCAAAAATGACACATACTGATATAGAAAATAGTGATTTAGACTATAAAAACAAAGCAGATGTTTACATAAAACTTGGAAACACATTTTATAGAAGCCCACAAAATGATTTAAGCCATACATATGCTGGTGGAGGAATACAATCGACAGCAGAAGATATGCTCAAATTTGGAAAAGCAATTTTAAATTATCAATTAATAAGTCCAAAAACTACTGAACTTATGATTCTACTCAATAATCCAAAAAACAAAGAAAGAGAATATACTAATGGTTGGTTTAGTTGGATAACACCAAAATATGGAAAAGTCATAGAACATAATGGAAAGCAAGTTGGATGTAGTAGTTTTTTTAGAATATTTTTTGATGAGAAAATAGTAGTTGTAGCTCTGGCAAACAATACGAATTCAAGAGAAGAAGTACGGAATTTATCAATCGAACTTTCATACTTATTATTAAAAATGGAAAACGATTGAAAAGCTAGATACCTAACACCGTATAAAGTTAATGGTTAGTTTTAGCATACTTACAAAAGTTCTCGCGGATTTTCTAGTTGGTTTTTTATTTGCTAAATTAGTCGCTTATACACGCAAAAAATCTTATAAGTACGCGTAATGGATCTATAATTCTAAAACACGTTATAATTCTCCTCTTTCTCTATATAAAGATATTTATTACAAACTAAAGAAACACGTTACCACACATTACAAAAAAGAAAAAAATGGGAATATTTGACATCTTCAAAAAAGAGAAATCAAACTCAAACTCTACAACTAAAAACGGAATTTTAGGACCGACTTTTCTTGAAGGAAATGTTGAACATATTTTCAACCCAAAGGAATTACATTCTCACGAGTGGAAACGTAAACTTAAATCAAAAAATGGTGAGACATTTTTCAAAATCAAGTATTATGGACAACTTCACTCTGACTATAAAAACTTAATCGTAGGTACTGACTTTGCTCCTTCTAAAATTATTGCGGTTAATATAAGTGACAAAAGTGAATACTTATTATTTGACGGATGCAAACACGGATATAATGCTATGTTTTGTGACAAATATTCTGATGAACAAATAAATAATAGAATTCCCGACAAAATATACCATGACGAAAAAGGAAATAGCAAATTCGAATTGATTATTTCAACTTATAATGGAATTGATTATGAAGATGACTATAGAGACGAAGTTGACTCAAATGGAGAAATAGAATTAATTAACGGACAAAAAGTTGACTTTAAAAAAGTAAAACGGAACGGATTTGACACTTTACAAATCTGGACTATTAATGAAAATGGAAATAAAATAGAAATAGTCTCAGAGGAATTAGCTTAAAAACGTGTGATAACACTATATGTAGTAAAGTGGGTGATTAGTGTTTAACCCAAAGGTTGTTATCTAGTTACAAAGTCGCCAAATCTTTTAGATTAACCTTTAGGGAAATATGAAATAGATTTGGTATTAAAGAGAAAAATTAAAGCAAAATAAAAAAAATGGCTTGTGGCTAAACCGAAAATAAGTACCTGTATTCTGCCCAGATTGCCATACACAATCACGTTGTAGGTAATAACAGAAAAATAAATCAATTAGAAATTATGGCATGGAATATTAGCATCATGTGTGTTAAAGCATCAAAACAAGAAATTGACGAAATAATACCTGATGTACTTTACAAATCAGAAGAAAATCTATTTTTTGAAGATGTAACTTCATATAAAATGGAAAAAGCAATGGGAATTACTGAATTAAACGGATGGATAATTATAACTGATGTTGTAAATAGAGTAACCCATAACGAAGAGTTTCCATTGAATGTTTCTAAAAGTTTTGAGGTAAAAACATTCTACATATCTGAAAACCCAATCTTTAGGGCTTATTCAGAAGGAAAACCAACTGAATCGGTCAAGGGAATTGAGGAGTTTAAAACTCTTTTGAATAGTAGAAATATTGAACCAAAGGATGCTTACGGTGAAACAAAATCTATTCAACTTTTTGAATATGAAATCTTAAACGGATTGAATAACGGATGGGGAGAACATTTATTTAGAGCAAAATTTGATAAGTACGAATTGGATTAAACTACCTAAACACGGTATATAGCAAATAGGGCGTTCGCTGGTTTAATAAAGTTCAGTTCTATTTACCAACCCCTCCAAATCGTTGATTTGGCTTTTAAAATAAATAAGATAAAAACAAAACACAACGTTTTGGCTCACTGCAAACTAGAAAGTTCACTGCTTTATATTGCCCAACTTGCCATATATTTAACGTTGATAACAATTTAAAAGATGACATTTATAGAGCACATTACACAAATACTATTCATTGGAATTATAATATTCCTTTGGAATAAATACGGAGTTCGAAATTTGATTAAGAATGTCGTACATAAAAACCCAAGAAATGAATGGTTGGCTTATAATCAAACTATGATAACCAAAGGGTTTGAAGGCTTTTTTTGGGCAGTTTATGCGATGTTTATAATCACATTTTTTTTATCTTACTTTAAATAAGCAGTGTTAATTACTTTAGATTATAATTATATAATTGAAACAAAAGATTATTTGAAATAAACTGTTTTGCCCTATAAAACAAGAGTAATCTTTTAAATTTCAATTATTAATTAAGCTCCTAATTTTTTTATTAAAATGAGGTGTTTATCAGCATCCTATTTTTCCATTGGTATAACATATTCTAAGAGCATATGTAACCTACATATTATTATAAAAAGCCACATCCCTTTTTAAGATTTGTTCAATTTGCCCAAAATATTGGTAACCCACTCTTTTATTTTTTTTTAGTATTCCATGATAGGCTTGCTGGTATACGCGTATTTCTTCTGGTGTGGCTATATCTGTAAATTCTTGCTGAACTCCAATTAGTCCAAGATATTCACATACATTATTTATTCCTACAACAAACAATAGCATACCAAACGTAACATTCCAACCTAAGCTGTCATTCAGAGCAAAGCAAAACATCTAAAAACACCCAATCCAGTGTTTTTTTTGCCTTTACAAAAAACCGTAACCATTACTAATCAAGCTGTTGTAACTTGCTGATATTACATAAATATACTAGTTCTACGTATTTCACACCTATAAGAATAATAGTAGGTTTGTGTAACAGAACTTTACAAGATATCAGTAAAAAAAGTAATTATATAACGAGTTATGCTCAATACCGAAAAACTCACAAAACGAACATAAAACTAAAAAAAATGAAAAAAACATTAATTATACTTATTGTATTGACCGCAGGTATGTTTCTGTATAACAAATACATAGATTACAAAACGGAAATAGATTTCGGAATTCCAAGCTCTTCATCGGAATATAAAAAAAACAATAACTTAAGTGACAATGAAGCTGTAATTGCTTCCCAAAAATTTGTTGAAAGACAATTAAAAACTCCTAGTACAGCTAAATTTCCTGCTCTTTTTAAAGCAAAAGTTAAAAAAAAGAATGGTTCATTCATAATAACATCTTATGTTGACTCTCAAAATGGTTTTGGTGCAATGATTAGAAGTAATTATACCGTTGAACTAAATCAAAAACCGAATGGAGATGTTTCTCTAATTGATATTAAAATTGAATAAAATAATTTAATCTTTAGATCTAGTTACTAAATAAAAAACTGAAGTAAAAAAGCACTAAGCAAAACACCGTATAAAAAACTGCTAGTTTTAGGGTAACCAAAGTCAGTTGCTCGTTTGCTAGCTTCTAATTTTCCTTCGTAAATCCTCACACACAAAACCACAACTTTCCATACCCCTAACCATCCAACCAAACATAACACACCAACCTCAGTTATCATTAAAAGCAAAGCAAAACATCTAAAAACACCCAATCTCGTGTTTTTTTTTATGCCTTTACGGAAAACCGTAACCATTACTAATCAAGCTGTTGTAACTTGCTGGTATTACATAAATACACGTAGTTCTACGTATTTCACACGTATAGGAATAGTTGTAGGTTTGTGTAACAGAGCTTTACAAGATATCAGTACTAAAAAGGCACTATATCTTTTTGTACTTGCGGGAGATGAGTAATAAAAGTGATTATATAACGAGTTGTGCGCAAGCGGAAAAAAACAAAAACCAGAAATTATGATTAAACAAACTACTATTTTATTTGTCGGAATTGCATTTGTAGTATTAGGAATGACTTCCTGTCAATCGGAAAAAGAACCAACTCAACAAGACATTGTAAAAAAAAATGTTGAGGAGTATTTAAAACCGAAAATGAACGACCCAGAAAGTTATGAATTTGCCGAATTAAAACTAACCGATTCAATTCTTTATAGTGACAATGTAAAATATCGCAAGGAATATTTCGAAAAAAATTTAAAGTATGATAAGGACGACCTTGAAAGACAAGAAAGATACAAAACTGAAATCCCTTCAATGTTCAGCGAAGAAAAAGTTACTGAACTGAACTCAAAAATCGAGAAGAACGAGAAGATTTTATCTGAAATAGACCGCCTTTCAACTGAATTAGGTGATAAAGCGAATGATGTTGCGTCCTATACATATTATTATAGTTTTCGTGGCAACAACAAATTAGGAGCAAAAGTGCTGAATGAATATATTCTTCAAACAAATCCTTCGCCTGATTTCAAAGTTGTAAATCTTGCGAAAAACAGAGACCAAGTTCTTTTAAATCCAAATGATTTCCCAGGTTACCTAGAAATGATAAAAATTATGATTGAAAATTAATATAAACGGAAAAAGCCAGCGCACAATCGAGTAAACGACTCCGACTAATATAGTCGGAGTGCGCCTCTCAAAACACTACACATAAACAACATTATCCTAACAACCCACGGTATAATCTCACAACTAAAATCCTTTTTTTTTTTAAGCCTTTACGGAAAACCGTAAACTAGATTATAGCAACTGTTATAACTTGGCTTTGTAAAAAATATACGTAGTTATACGTATTTCACAACAAAAAGAATAGTTGTAGCTTTGTGTACTAACGCATTACGGGATATTATGAATAAAAAGTAACCATACCCTATCCTAATTTACGGGATATCCGGAATAAAAGTAATTATATAACGAGTTATCTGCAATCTGAGAATTGGAACAAGAAATTAATTTTTATAGAAACTTGAATGAAGAAACTTTCGATGATGAAAGTTGTTTTTTATGTGGAAAAGAATGTGATTCAAAAACTGCCGAACATATTTTTCCTAAATGGTTGCAACACAAATATAATTTATGGGATAAAAAATTGACCATTTCAAATCAAAGTCAAATACCATACAGAAGTTTGACCGTTCCTTGTTGTTCTCAATGCAATAATGTTCACCTTTCTCAAATGGAAGAAAAATTCAGAACACTTCTTGACAATTCATTTAAAAATCTAACTAATGAAGATGAAAAAATAATATTCCAATGGACTGCTAAAATTTTATACGCTACTAGATACAAAGAACTGTCTTTAAAAGTTGACAGAGCAAATCCCAATCTTGGAAATATATTATCATCAGCTGAATTAGAAGGTTACTCTGCGTTACATTTATTTTTACAATCAATTAGATATAAAACAGTATTCAACGCCCCAAAACCTTGGAGCATATTTACATTTAAATGTAAGGATGATGAATTCTTCTATCATAACAATATACCTGCTTTATGCTTATCAATGAAATTTGGCGAAGTATCACTGACTATAGTTTATGAAGATAATAATGTAATTTCAGACTTTATGAGTCCTCTAAAAGACCTTCAAAAGCATCAATTAAACTTTGCTCAATATTTAGAAGTAAATGCTTTTCTGTTTTATAGTGCAATGATAAAAGAGAATGTACCACGTTATCATTCGATTTTTCATCAAACTTCAGAAATTTTGACTGTAAATACTGTTGGAACATTGAAGTCTAGAAAGTGGGTTGATAAAGAATTTTCATCAATTTTAGATTTTATTCTTTACTCATCTGGAATAGATATTGGAATGAGCGTATTGCAACCTGATGGTCAAATAACATCATTTTTAGTTGATGAAAATAACGAACACCTTTTGAAAAGTCATTTTAATAGTAAAGACAGCAGCTAACATCGCATAAAAATAATGCGTAGTTTAGTGCTTAATCTAGAGTTCGTGCGCTTTTGTTACGTCTGATTTTCCTTCGGAAAATCCTCGCATACAAACCCGCAACTATTCTTATACATAAACGTTAGCTGTAACTAATGAAAAAAATACTAAATTCTATATTAAATTTTGAATATAATTCAGAAACTAAGTGTTTAGAAGGTCGGGTTGAAAAACCTGAAATAACCCTTGCCATTTGTGAATTAATAGTCATCGATATTCCAGAAATAGAAGGATTTATTGTAAAGCTTTTCTCTATAATTGAACCAATAAATGGAGAACATAGAATTCCTAATATTAAATTTAAGAAAGGAGATTGGTATGTTAAAATTCTTATAACAAAAGGTGAAAAATACTTTGAAAATAAAAAAATAAATAGCTTCATATTACAAGAAAGACCTAAATCTGAAACTTCTTTTCATATTCCTGAAACTTTAGATTCAAATACGTTTTTAGTTCAATTAAAAAATATTAGTGGAAGAATATTTGGAAAATATTACATGGATATTAGAGGAGGTGAAACAGGTTCTTCCGGAAGAAGTGAACATGGTGAGCCACATTTTCATATCATAGAATTTAAAACAAATAAAGATTTAGGAAAAGTATACTTTCCTTCTAAAAATAATACTGAATTAAAATTTGAATGTTCTTTAAAATCAAAAGAAATAAAGAATATTAAAAAATGGTTATTTAATGATAATGAGAAAATATTAATTGAATTGAATAAATTGTGGAGTGAATTGAATAAAGATAATAATAGAATAATATAACGCTACAGCTAATCGAGTAGACGGCTCCGACTAAAATAGCCGGAGTGCGCCTCTCACACCACCGCACGTAAGCAACTAGGTTGGTCCTTTCGTCTCTATTGTTATTAACAATAGCACTCAGGAAAGTATACGGCGGTTCGTTAACCCTCGCACACAAAATCGAAACTATTTTTAAACATAACGTTAGTAATTATTTACAAATGAAGATTAAGAAGTTTTTAAAGAAAAATAAAATTTATTTTAATGTATTAACAACGCTATTGTTAGGCTTGATGGCAATAATTGTTTCGTATAATTCAAATGTAATAGCTAATGAACAAAAACAGATGAGCTATTATGAGAACACGCCAGATTTTAATTTATCACAAGAAGTCAAAAGAGATGCCACAGGTTACATTAGAGAAATAGCCGTTAAAATATCTAAGTTTGGAGGTAAAGCAAAAAATATTTCCACAAGGATTAAAAGTTATGCTCACTTCGAAATTATTGATCAACAAAATAATAAACTGAATAAATATATTCACTTAACGGGATGTTTTAATGAGAGCTATAGAACTGGAGAAAACAAGGGAGATATTAGATTACTAAAAGGTTTTGATAACAATATAAAATTTGATGAATTTACAAGAGTAATGAGCACAGAATTAATAAAAAACGGATATACTCCCCTGCTTATTAACCCTTTATTTATCATAAGAATCAATTATACAGATTTTCTTAATAATAAGAAAGAAGAATATTATGACGTCAGCTTTGTTGACGGCGTCTTAATTGAAAAAAGTGATTTCAAAGTTGAGTTATTTGAAAATAAAAAACTTTCATCTCAATCTATTCCGATTACAAATTTAGATGCGTTTAAACTTGAAAGCTATTTAAAAATTATAATAAATAAAAACAATGACGCCAACAACCTGGATAATTAACCAAACTTAACATTCAAACCTCAGCTATCATTCAGAGCAAAGCGAAACATCTAAAAAACACCCAATCTCGTGTTTTTTTTTATGCCTTTACGGAAACATAAGTAGTTCTACGTATTTCACACGCACAGGAAAACCTATAAACATATTTAACAGAACTTTACGTATTATCAGTACTAAAAAAGTACTATATTTTTTTTACGAGATATGAGTAGCAAAAGTAATTATATAACGAGTTAGCAAACATTAAAAACCATAATTATGAAATTAAAAAAAATTTTACTATTACTTTCAATTACAATTTTATTATCAAATTGTAATTCATCGACAGGAAACAAAAAAACAACTATTGAAAAAACGGCATATGATAAAATGGAAGTTGCTTTTATCGGAAATCCTATGACAAGTGAAATTCAACCGACTTTAGAAAAAGTTATGAAATTCCACGGAATAGAAGTTACAGAAAACAATCTTGAGAGAACAGGAAGTGTTTTAGTGACTTTGAGAAAAGAAAGCAAAATTAAAATTACGGAAATGGATATACTTAATCATATGAATAAAAACGGAACAAGTCAATTATCGTTTCCCGAACAAGCTGCTATTTCTTTATTCTTATTGGAAGCGAATTAAGCATTAATTCAATAAAAAAAACTGCTTGCTCAAAACTAACTTTTCACAAAATCGTTAACAATTATGGGCAAGTCTTTTTGATGCTGTAATTACTATTGCGCATCAACCCAAAGCCTATTGGAATGGAGATCTAACTATCGCAAACGAAGGAAATGATATAGGGCATTTTGTGATGAATCAACATGTGTCCGGAATTTTTATACTTTGCGGACTTTGGCTAATTATAATTGGACTATTAGGCTATTACAGCCCTAAAAAATATTCTCGTGTTTTCTTATTGTTTGTTTTAATTGCACACAGTTTTGGAGCATCAAGTTGGCTATCTATGTTGTATGGATTCTGGACAGCAATTATTTACATTCTGTTTAATGCAATCCTATTCTATAAAATTGAAGATTTAGTGACTCAAGACACGATTTAAAAACCAAGGTGCTACTCAATCTCTAACAAACCCACTCCAAAACATTTATAATTACCTTAACAACCTACGGTAATTTCTACTCATAAAAAATAACTAACTTGTAACCCACAAACGTTACAAGTTAGTTATTATGATAAAAAAGTATTTAAAAGCGTCTGCTTTAGCCTTAATATTTTCGGCTGCTACCATAAGTATCGCGCAAGACAAAACGGTGCCTGTTTTTGAAAACGGAGAAGCGCAAAAGGTAGAAGGCTTTAGCAATTATAAAGATTATATAAGACATGACCTTTGGGTAGAAACGACCTTTAATACCGATGGAGACGACACTTTAGATCGTGTCCACGTGTCTGTAACTAGGCCAAAACAAACTGATACAGAAGGTTTAAAATTACCTATCGTTTACGTCACTAGTCCTTATTTTGCTGGTGTGGCACCAGATGTCCCGGGTATTATGTGGGATGTAGAGCATGAACTAGGCGAACCTGCTAAAACCGAACGTGCCCATCCAGAAGTTACCCGTTTAGGAGAACGTCCAATTATATCAAATTCGCATATCGCATCATGGGTGCCTCGTGGTTACATTGTGGTTCACTCCTCTTCTCCAGGAACAGGTTTATCACAAGGTAGTCCAACTGTTGGTGGTCCAAACGAAGCATTAGCACCAAAAGCAGTCATTGACTGGTTAAATGGTCGTGCTAAAGGTTACACCACACCTGATGGTGACGAAGAGGTGGAAGCCTTTTGGTCTACCGGAAAAGTCGGTATGACAGGAACCTCATACAACGGGACCTTACCACTAGCAGCTGCAACAACAGGTGTAGACGGTTTGGAAGCCATTATCCCAATCGCACCAAATACCTCATCATATCACTATTACAGATCTAATGGTTTAGTACGTTCGCCAGGAGGCTATTTAGGAGAAGATATTGATGTATTGTATGATTTTATACATAGTGGCGACGAGAGTAAACGTCCGTACAATAACAAAACCGTTAGAGATACAGAAATGGCTAACGGCATGGACAGAGAAACTGGAGATTTAAACGAGTTTTGGAACGACCGTGATTACCTCAACCAAATGGAAGGTATGAAAGCAGCATTATTAATGTCTCATGGTTTTAACGATTGGAATGTTATGCCAGAGCACAGTAATCGTATTTACCAAAAGGCCAAAGCAATGGGCTTACCAACACAACTATATTACCATCAAAATGGACATGGTGGACCACCACCAATGACGATGATGAACCGTTGGTTTACACACTATTTACACGGTATTGATAATGGTGTAGAAAATGACCCACAAGTCAAAATTGTTAGAGAAAATGACAAACCCAACAATCCGACGTCGTATACAGCCTATCCAAATCCAGAGGCTAAAAATGTGACGTTATATTTAAATAAAGGCGGTAACGAGGTTGGTCCTTTAACAACCCTACGAAGCAAAAAGCAAAAAACAGAAACGCTAGAGGATGATTTTAATATTTCTGGAAAGCAACATGCGCAAGCCGAAAAAAGTAAACACCGTTTATTATATGCTACTAAGACTTTAAAACAAGACGTACATCTTTCTGGAGAAAGCACAATCACGATTAGCTTATCTAGTAGTAAACCGGCTGCCAATTTATCGGTAATGTTAGTGTCGTTACCGTATACTGATGATCCAGAAGTGATCACTGATAATATTATTACACGTGGTTGGGCGGATCCGCAAAACTATAAGTCCTTAACAGAAAGTGAACCGCTTGAAAAAGGAACGTTTTACGATATGACCTTCAATTTACAACCAGATGATCAAATTATCAAAGCAGGACAACAAATTGGTTTGATTATTTTTTCTAGTGATAAAGAGTTTACCATTCATCCTAAACCAGGAACAAAATTAAAGGTCGATTTAGACAACACAAGTATTACATTACCTGTCGTTGGCGGTTTAGACGCATTAAAAAAGGCTATTGAGTAATTATGAAAATTGTTATAAATAACATCCCATTAGATAAGGAGATTATTCTGGAGTTAATGGACGCTGGTCAACTTGCGGCAATAAAATATGTCCGTGCGCAAACTAATTTAGATTTAAAGGAAAGCAAAACCATTGTCGAGAATTTGATGGCTAATCCCGAATATTATGATGGTAAAGCGCATACAATAGCTGTGGTTTCCCCAGACATGGCTAAAAACATCGAAACGTTAGAAAAACAATCTAGCAATGGAATGTTGTACAGTAAACCCAATCAAGTTAAAAAATACGTACTTATTATTATCGCCATTTGTTTGGTGGCGGCCTTATATCTAGTTTTAAACCGATAACGGGGATGGACTCAAGTCTTCTTTTAATCTAATGAAACTACGAGTTCAATAAATCATACTTTTAAAAGTGCTTGCATTATCAGTAATTTACAACCAGTAGATTACTGATAATACAGCAAGCAACACAAACTTTTAAAAATGAAAAATATAACCTTTGGTATACTCGCACTTTTAGCTATCACCCTTTTTAATTGCGATAACGACGACGACTGCGATTATGAGTCTTCTAGCTGCGAAAATGAATATGCGGCTAATTATATGACGACTATTTTTAGTATAGCTGATGGTTATGAGAATTTTGCCGAATGGATGGATTTAGAAGTGCATGAGTATGACATACAAATTAATCAGTCTGGAGAAATCTGCAGTATCGGTTATCAAAACCCAAGCACATATACGGGAAGTTATACCGTGGCGGTTATTAATAATACCAGTGGTTTAAGTTATTCTGGACTTCATACGTTTTCTCAAGCCGGTTTAGATTATCAAAATATTACCGCAGTAACAGTAACTTCTGGAGATATCATTACAGTAAGACGTATTATAACGCCTGGCTACACACCATACGACGCTGTTGTAGGTCGGGTGTTACGTCAATCGGACTTTTCTGATGTCCCTTACCCATTAGCCTCCAACCAAGTCGTATTTTTAAGTTCCAAATTTAGCGAAAGCACTACAGTTATTAACAACAACTCACAACCCTATATCGCCTTTGGTTTTAAAGCCAATTAGACACTAACCTTTCTAATTTAAAGCATGGTCTAGCACTTCTCTTTTTTTATAAACACAATAAACACAGCATACGGTAAATTTATAGCGTACCTTCAAAAAAAAGTAATGTCTATAGAGCGAAGAGTACGAATGGTGGAAGTGTTATTTGAGACGCTAGATACCGAGATTGCAACCTTTCAACACAAAACAACATTACATTGCGCAACGGGTTGCGGTAAGTGCTGTACTAACCCCACAATGGAAGCCTCTCCTTTAGAGTTTCTACCTTTTGCGTTTCATTTATTTTTAAACGGTCAAGCCGAAACCACGCTAAAAACACTTAATACCAAAGCAAAACACTCCATTTGCCACATTTATAGTCCCTTAAACCTCGTAGACAGTGCACTAGGTCGTTGTAGTAATTATAAATATCGGGGTTTAGTCTGTCGTCTTTTTGGCTACGCAGCTTCTAATGATAAGTATGGACAAAAACGTATGGTGACTTGCAAAATTATAAAAGAAAACCAAAAAGAAGTACTTAAAGAAACTACAGATGCCATAAACAAAGACCTAAACATCCCAATGTTTACAGCGTATTACATGCAACTCTCGCAGATAGATTTTACAATGGGTAATGTTATTGTCCCAATAAACAGGGCGCTAAAATTAGCCATTGAAGAAGTCCTACAATACTATGCCTACAGACCGTTTCCAAGTGGTTTAGCAAATAGTGCGTAATTGTAATATTTTGAAACTATATTTGCGCAACTAATATTACTGTATATTTTAGATGTCAACCACTTTACTATCGTCACCGTTACAAGGCTTCACGGATTTTAGATTCCGTAATGCGTTTCACCATTATTTTGGTGGTATCGACACGTTTTACGCCCCTTACATCAGGCTAAACGGAAAGCTAAAAATCAAGCAATCGTATCAATTAGATTTACTACCAGAAAATAACACGACGTTAGACGTGATTCCGCAAGTGATGACTAATGATCCTGACGAGTTTATGTTTGTGGTTAAATACGTGCAAAGTTTGGGTTATAAAGAGTTAAACTGGAATTTAGGGTGTCCCTATCCAATGGTCACTAAATCCGGAATGGGTTCTGGTTTGATTTGCAATCCTGCCAAAATTAACGACGTCTTAAAAAAAGCACACGACGAAAGTGATATTACGGTTTCTATGAAAATGAGAATGGGTTATGACCATGCGGAAGAAATTTTAGACACCTTCCCTATTCTAGATAGTTATCCGCTTAAAAACATTGCAATTCATGCCAGAATTGGAAAACAGCTATACAAAGGTCCTGTAGATTTAGAGGCCTTTGAACGTTGCATTACAAGTACAAAGCACAAATTGTATTATAATGGTGATATTACTAGTGTTGCTGCCTTTAAAAAGATAGAGGCACGCTTTCCGAGTATTGATCATTTTATGATAGGTCGTGGTTTAATTGCAGATCCATTTTTACCAAGCATGATTAAAAATAATACGACAGACTATCCTAAAGACCGTTGGGAGATTTTTAGTCAGTTTCATGATACGATTTACCAACAGTACGACGCGTATCTGTCGGGACCAACCCCAATAAAAATGAAAATGTTAGGCTTTTGGGAATTTTTCTCGCAGTCGTTTTCTAATCCTCAAAAAACATTCAAAGCCATTAAAAAAGCTGGGAATCCTGTAAAATACAAGCAAGCAGTCGCTAGTATTTTAAGTAATGAAAAGTAATTTTTCAATATTTACTCTATATTTACAGAAACCAACCAGAGTAAACCCATGCAAAATAATTATAGATCCAAAGCCTTTAAAGCTTGGTTAGATAAACTACAACAAGAAAGTTGGCAGTTAGAATTAATTATCTCTGGGTTTGCAATTTATGGATTGACACAAGTGTTTGGGCCTTTAGAACTATACCAATCGATTGCCAGAAATGAAAACAATTGGTTATATCTTACTACAATAACAATCGTTTTAATGTCATGTTGGATTTTAATTACGACACTATTACTGCACGTCGTGCTTAGAGGCTTATGGATTGGAGCTTTGGGTTTGCGTTATGTCTCTGGAGATATTGATTATAAAACATTAAACTACAGACCTAAATTTGACCGTTATTTACGTAAAAAAACAGGCTCTTTTGACAAGTATATTGCTTCCTTAGAAGATTATTGTAGTGTTTTATTCGCTGTCTCTTTTTTATTGATTTTTTATATTCTTTCCATATTTTTAACTTTTGCAGCCATTACACTTGTCGCCTATTCTTTAATCAATGATCACAAAGAAAGACCTGTTATTTTATATGTTATTGGAATAGCGCTATTACTATTTATTATCTTTGGAATGCTCTTAACTTTTATTGATTTTTTGACTCAAGGGTATTTGAAAAAAAACAAATGGTTGGCCAAAATTTACTTTCCGTTTTATTGGGTCTTTAGCTTTATTACACTGTCGTTTTTATATCGACCATTAGTACATAATTTTTTAGACAACAAATTTGGAAAACGCTTAAGCTTTGCATTAATACCTATTTATTTTTTAATTATAACGGCATCCTCCTACTCTTATAACAGATCTAACTATTTTTCTCCAACGGATAATTCAAACGCATTTATAGCAAACAATAACAATTATGACGAAAGTATTTCTGATAAAAACTTGTTTATAAAAATGGCTTCCATTCCTTCTAAAATTATAAACACAGCGTATTTGCCTGTTTTTATTGATTACCAAAAAGGAGTTGAAGATGCTGTTTTTAACTTTAATCCGTCATTAAAACCTAAAGAAGACATTCGTGGTCTTAAATCGGCAATGTTCATGGGTATGCATGATGCTTCATCCCAAAAAAGCAATGACAGCTTAAAACTAGAATACATCAAAACAATAGCACGTATTTACAGCTTTAAAATAGATAGTTTAGAGTATACCAATCCTGATTTTATATACACAAGACACAACAATAACCAAAATGGTTTTGAAACGGTATTACCACTTAATACTCTTAAAGACGGAAAGCATGACTTAAGTATTTTTCGATTAGAAACAACAGATAGTACACAAACCCGAGACACCATAATAACCATCCCTTTTTGGTATTTTAAAGTATAATTGTCCTTTATGAAAATCACTTCTACTAACATCGCCAAACCAACAACCATTGAATGGAATGGAAAAAAGCAAACCACGGGCATGTACAAAAACCCAACAGATGCTGGTATTTATTTAGAAAAAGAAGACGTAAAAGGTGACGAGGTTTCCGACAGAAAACATCATGGTGGCATTTTTAAAGCCTGTTACTTATTTTCGGAAGACCATTATGACTATTGGAAAAACCTATACCCAAACATAGCGTTTAATTATGGCGTTTTTGGCGAAAACCTAACCGTAAAAGGATTAGACGAAACTAAAATTAGGGTTGGTGATATTTATAAAATAGGAACCGCCCTAGTCCAAGTGACACAACCAAGGGAACCTTGTTTTAAATTAGGTATACGGTTTGGCACACAGACCATTCTTAAACAATTTATCAATCATGCACGCCCAGGAACCTATATCCGTATTTTAGAAGAAGGGCTTGTAAAACCCGGAGACCACATGTTATTGGTGCAAGCGGCAACCAACAGTCTAACCACAGCACAACTGTTTACCCTATTGTTTTCTAAACAAAAAGACCAATCACAATTAGCCTTAATTATAGACAATGACGCCATACCACTAAAAAAACGTCAAAAACTAGCGGCTTTTATAAAAAACTAATAGAACACAAATCTGATAGCTAACAATTAAGTTATCTTTGCGCCAATCTATTTTTAAAGCCATTTTTTTGAAAGATCTTTTACTAATAACACCACCTTTTACCCAATTAAACACGCCTTATCCTGCCACCGCATATTTAAAAGGGTTTTTAAATACTATTGGGGTGTCTGCCTTTCAGATGGATTTAGGGATTGAGGTGATTTTAGAATTATTCAGTAAAAAGACCTTTGAAAAACTTTTTGATTTAGCCATAGAAAACGACTCCATTTCGACAGAAAATGGGCAACGTATTTACACGTTAAAAGATGATTATTTACAGCCTTTGGATGCTATTATATTATTTCTACAAGGCAAAAATCAAACTTTAGCACGACAAATATGCACGACAAACTTCCTACCACAAGCCTCTAGATTTGAACAACTAGAAGATATGGACTGGGCATTTGGAGAAATGGGCATGCAAGATAAAGCCAAGCATTTAGCCACCTTATATCTTGAAGATTTATCAGATTTTATTATTGAATGTATCGATCCTAATTTTGGATTTAGCAGATATGCCGAGCGTTTAGGACAAAGTGCCAATGCGTTTGACGAACTTTACGACAGTCTACAAAACACACCTACATTTATAGATCAGTTAACACTGGCACTTCTTGAGGACAAATTAAAAACCGTACAACCAAAATTAATCTGTTTTTCGGTACCCTTTCCAGGGAATTTATACAGCGCGTTTAGATGTGCACAATTTATAAAAGTAAATTATCCAGAGATTAAAATTGCGATTGGTGGTGGTTTTCCAAATACCGAGCTACGTCAAGTAACAGACACACGTGTTTTTGATTTCTTTGATTTTATTACGCTAGACGATGGCGAGCTACCCATTGCGTTATTATACCAAAACGTATGTCAGTCTAATGACAACCAAAGTCCTTCCGAAACTGATCTAAAAAAAAATCTAGAAAACAATCTAGAAAACGATGACCCAAATAGCAATAACAAAGGTCATGCTGAGCGCAGTCCAAGCACTACTATAACAAGTGACCACAATAGCAACAACACCAGTCATGCTGAGCGCAGTCGAAGCACTATAATAACCAAAGACCAAAATAGCAATAGTCACGCTGATCACAATCAAATCACCACAATAACCAAAGACCAAAATAGCAATAACAAAGGTCATGCTGATCACAATCAAAGCACCACAATAAGCAAAGACAATAACAGCAACAACAAAGTTCACGCTGATCGCAACCAAAGCACTACAATAACCAAAGACCCAAATAGCAACAACAAAGGTCACGCTGAGCACAGTCAAATCACCACAATAACCAATGACCCAAATAGCAACAACACCAGTCATGCTGAGCGCAGTCGAAGCACTACAATAACCACTGATCACAGTAGCAAAGAAAAACAGTACAAACGCACCTTCCTTTTAGAAGATGGGAAAGTCGTTTATAAAAACAACACCACAAGACCAGAATATAAACAACTACAAGTAGGCACACCAGACTACTCTGACTTATTGCTAGAGGATTACATTTCGGTTATAGAAATTGCTAATCCCATGCACAGCTTATGGAGTGATGGACGTTGGAATAAATTAACAATGGCACATGGCTGTTATTGGGGAAAATGTACGTTTTGCGACATATCCTTAGATTATATCAAGATTTACGAGCCCATTGCAGCAGCCCTTTTAGTGGATCGTATGGAGCAATTAATTGCGCAAACTGGAGAAAACGGATTTCATTTTGTGGATGAAGCGGCACCACCTGCGTTAATGAAAGCGTTAGCCTTAGAAATTATAAAACGAAAACTTACCGTCACATGGTGGACTAACATCAGATTTGAAAAAAACTTTACACAAGATTTATGTTATTTACTAAAAGCCTCAGGTTGCATTGCCGTCTCTGGAGGTTTGGAAGTGGCATCAGATAGACTATTAAAACTAATTGATAAAGGTGTAACGGTGGAGCAGGTCGCGCAAGTGACGCGTAACTTTACGCAAGCCAACATTATGGTCCACTCCTATTTAATGTATGGCTATCCGACACAAACGGTACAAGAAACGGTTGATAGTTTAGAGATGGTCCGACAGTTATTTGAATTAGGAATTATTCAGTCTGGGTTCTGGCATCAATTTGCATTAACAGCCCACAGTCCGATTGGTTTAAATCCTACCGAATATGGTATCACGCCAAATTATAAATCTATTTCGTTTGCCAATAATGATATTGATTTTACGGATAGCACAGGTATTGATCATAGCCAATTCAGTTTCGGTTTAAAAAAATCGTTATTCAATTTTATGCACGGGATTGGTTTTGATATGGATTTACAAGAATGGTTTGATTTTGAGATTCCGCAGACCTCAATTGCACCTTTTCATATTGAAGATTGTTTAAATATCGAAACCACATTAACCACAAAACCAACTGCAAAAATTGTATGGTTAGGACACTTACCATTAGTTGCAGAGCGCACAAAAACTAAAAAAGGGTTTATAAATGAGTTGTTAGACCTGACGTTTCATGATAAAACGGAGCGTCTTCAAATGACATTAAATAAGCCTGAAGGCGAATGGTTGCTTGACACACTAGAAACGCTAAAACCAACAAGTGGCAAAAGTGTTTCTTTTTCAGCGTTAAAAAAAGACTTCGAAACGCAGTTAGACGATTTTGAATTATTCTGGTTTTCTAAACCTATGCAAAAGCTGAAAGAATTTGGTTTGTTGCAATTATAATTAACACAAGATTAATTTCGCCGAAAGGCATTAAAAGCTACCTTTGTTTTAATGCGAAATAAGATTAAAAATCATTTAAAAACCATCGAGTTATTTCTTAAAGGTTCAGGCTTTTATAGAGGTGTAGTCTTAACCGTTGCTATTGTTTTACCATTAGCTGTTTTTAATTTAATAGACTTGTTTGCTTACGCGCCCGCCATTGCTCTAGGGACATTTTTAAACGCCCCAAGTGATGTCCCAGGAAGCTTAAGACGTAAAATAAACGGCATCTTAATTAGTATTATACTAACCATGTTGGTAACGTTTATAATCCTGTTAACCAAACCCGTTTTTATTATTCTACTAATTGCCATTGCTGTTTTAAGTTTTGCGGTTAGTTTAATTTCTGCTTATGGTTTCAGAGCTTCTTTAATATCATTTTCAGGATTACTCGCGATTGTATTAGGTTTAGCGGTTAGTAAGCCCGATTTTCAATCTATTATTTTACACGTCGGCTTAATTGGCGTTGGTGGCTTATGGTATTTAGTAGTGTCTTTATTGTCTAATTGGGTGTTTCCTAGAAAAGACGATGACCAATTATTATCGGATACATTATCGCTTACTGGCCAATATTTAAAAATAAGAGCCAAGCTATTAACCAAGCCTAATAAACGGGAGAAGTATGCTAAAAAAGCATTAGTCCTTCAAACCCAAATAAGTGAAAAACACGAAACCTTAAGAGAGCTACTTTTAGAGGGTCGAAAACGTTCTGGACGTTCCTTTTCTAATGAGAGACGCCTCTTAATATTTATATCCTTAATCGATATTTTTGAGTTAGCCTTAGCAAACACTTTAGATTACACCAAAATTGACACCCTATTTGGCTTAGAAAAAAAGCATTTAAATACCTTTAAAAAACTAAATAAAGAGCTAGGAAATCACCTTATCAAATTATCTGAATTATTCATAAAAAAAGGCAATCTTCCTGATATTGAATTATTAAATAAAATAGCTGCCGACACAGAGACTGCAATTCAGGATTATGTTACAGAAGTGACGCTACCTAAAGCTAGAGAAGGTGCAATTACGATGCGTAACCTTCAAGATTATCAGAAGCAATTATTCCAGGAAGTAAAAGTTATCAGACGCGTTTTAACCAAAGTAAAAAACAATGCGAAGGCTTCTTTAAAACCTCTGGAATCTAAACAGTTTTTAACCTCTCAAGATTACAGACTAAATATATTAGTACAGCATTTTAGTTTAAAATCGCCAATGCTGAGGCATGCTTTACGATTGGCTTGTGCCATTGTATTTGGTTTTCTTTTAGGAAGTGTTTTGGATTTAAAAAATGCATATTGGATTATTCTAACCATAATTGTGATCATGCGTCCCAATTACGGGTTAACCAAAGAGCGCTCTAAAAATAGAATCATCGGTACCTTAATTGGTGCTATAATTGCCACAACAATTATAGTAATCACCAAAAACACAACGGTCTATTTAGTATTAGCGATTGTCTCTTTAACGTTTGCGTTTTCATTAATACAACAAAGCTATAAAGTAGGCGCCGCCTTTATAACCTTACACATTGTATTTGTATATGCACTTATAGATCCTGACGCTTTTACTGTAGTGCAATATCGTGTAATAGACACCGTAATTGGCGCCATAATAGCAGTGATAGCCAATTACCTATTGTTCCCGAGTTGGGAATACAAAAACCTAGACACAGTATTAGCCACTGTAATTACCTCTAACAGTAATTATTTAAAAGCGACCAAAAAGCTCTACCACGACAAGGAAGAAAACACATTAGCTTATAAAGTATCCAGAAAAGAGGCTTTTTTAGCGATGAGTAATCTAAATGCAGCATTCCAAAGGTTAACACAAGATCCAAAATCTAAACAAAAAGAATCGGCTTTAATATATGAGATGGTCACACTAAACCACACCATATTATCTGCGATAGCTTCGATTGGACGTTATATTTTAAATCATAGTACAACACCAGCTTCAGAAGAATTTGATACTATTATCGAAGGGATTACAGGAACATTACTGCATTCTGCTTCGCAATTAGAAAGCACTAAAACGGTTCTTGTTTCCGAAGAAAACAAAATATATCAAGCGCATAAAAAACTACAAAAACGCTATGATAATTTATCTTTAAAACGAGACAGTGATATTGAAGCTGGGCAAACCAAAATTGATGACAACATGTTATTAAACCTCCAGGAAGCTCACTTAATTAACAATCAATTACTGTGGTTAAAATCGTTATCAGCCAATTTAACTAAAACGACAGTAAAATATAAGTCGGTTTTTAGTTAACTTGCTATAGTAATTTAAAAATCAAATTTTATTACGACGCACTTTAGATAGAGAAACACCGCCTTTAATGAGACGATACATATCCATCATATTCTTATGTATAGCTATTCTTACTTTTTCAGTAAGTTGTTCAATCAAAAAAAACACAGCAATCTATACAGCTATCCCAACTGTTGAAAAAAACATTTTAGCAGCATATGGTCAAAAAATTTATACTCGAGAACTTTGCGGTCAATGTCATACGCAACAAATAAAAAATCAAACACAACAACTGATTAGCCTTGATGGATTAGGCGGAAAGTATTCTAACGATTGGCTGTTTCATTTTTTAAATGACCCAAAAATAATTGCTTTTAACGCAGAAATGCCTGCATACCCAAAACTAAAAACCAATCAACTTACTAAAGCAGTCGTATCACAAATCACAACAGCTAATAAATTACAAACAGATCAGAATCTGATTTGGCAAACATTAATTAATGAAGCCAACATCATTTCTAAATCAGTAACCTATCCAAATGCTAATAACACTACCGAAATACTAGCTTTGATAGCTTACTTACAGCAAATCCCAACAAGTAAAACTCTTCAAAAAGAGATCCATATTGAAAAAGAAAAACAACTAATAAAAACCTCTTATTGGAATAATATTATCGCAGAAAAAAACATTAAAATACTTGAAATCGCAGATAATGATACTAGTATTGATTTTGGAAAAATAATATATAACAATAATTGTAACGTTTGTCACGGACAACATGGTCAAGGGGGTATCGGCCCTAATTTAACCGATAACTATTCACTCCATGGTGGAAGCAAAAAAGACATTGCACAAACTATAATATTTGGTGGTACTCCGGGCAAAGGTATGATTGCATGGAGATATCAATTATCTCCAGAAGAAGTTGGTCAAGTAACAGCTTATATATATGCTTTAAAAGGAACAAATCCTGACAATGCCAAAGCACCAGAAGGCGAACAAGACTAATCCGTTTTTCTACAAAATCAAACAGTTGACTCGATCACTTTAAGTAAATCTACTAAAAAAGAGACTTTACTCATTGAAAAGTATAGTTTACTCATTACCCTTTTTAATCTTCCCCTTAGTTATATAAGTTTGATGTATATTAACATTTAAACCTATAGCTCATGCAAAATCAAATCAACTTAGACATTACGACACCTTGCTCGGAAAACTTCAATCAATTTGCACCAACACCAAAAGGTGGCTTTTGTAAGTCTTGTACAAAAGAAGTGATTGACTTTACAACCATGAATACTGATGACATCGCAAGCTTTTTCAATAAAAAAGACACTCAAAATACTTGTGGTCGATTTAAAAGCACACAATTAACAGCGTATCCTACACACGTCACAAAAAGTAAATTCAGTTTTATAAGCGCTATTGGTCTAGCGTGCTTAGCGCTATTTTCTTTTACTAGTGTCAAAGCACAGGATACCGTTACAAAAGACACGACACCTAATATCAGAGTGAATCAAACTAACCAAAATAATGCTGTAACAGGAACAATAGTAGACGAAAACAACTTACCATTACCAGGCGTCAATATTGTTTTACAAGGTTCTGCTACTGGAGCTGAATCTGACTTTGATGGTAATTTTGTATTTCCTAAAAAAGTAAAAAATGGAGACATATTAATCTTTAGTTACGTTGGTTACGAATCTAAAAAAATGACGATTCAGAATAACAATGCAACTGCAAACATGGTATTAAATGTCAGTTTAAACAACGACTCTTATATTTTAATGGGTAAAGTGGCTGTTAAAGAAGTGTATTCTTCTAAAAAGGATTAATGCTATTTATATGAAAAACAGACTCATACTATTTTTCTTTTTCATAGTTAAATTAACTATTGCGCAAGTTTCGGATTTTAAATCTATCGATTTTACTAGAGCTGATAATATTGCTAAATTAAATGCTAATGCTAGTTTAAAAAACTTACCATTACTTGCGCATAATTTAACTTACAAACTAGATAATGATGCCGAAAAATTTAGAGCAATCTATACTTGGGTTTGTACTAATATAAAAGGCGATCTTAATCAAGATAATAAAGTTAGCAAACAACGTAAACGCTTTAAAAACGATAGTCTATCCTATTTAAAATGGAATAATGACTATCAAAAAACAGCCTTTAAAAAACTATTAAAGCATAAAAAAACCATGTGTACAGGTTATGCTTATCTCATTAAAGAGCTTTGTTTTTTAGTGGATATAGATTGTAAAATGGTCAATGGTTATGGACGTTCTACAACCGCCAATGTGACATCTTTAGACTTAGCCAATCATTCTTGGAATGCCGTAAAATTAAATAACAAATGGTATTTGTGTGACGCGACCTGGTCTAGTGGCTATTTTGTAAACAATGTCTTTATCAAAGATTACAACTTAGGCTATTTTTTAACAGACCCTACTCTATTTGCTAAAAACCATTATCCGTTGGATAAAAAATGGTTATTAAACGATACGTTAATAACCTCTGACTATAGCGCGTCTCCAATAGTTTATGGCGAGACATTTACACACAAAATCATTCCGATTGGTCCCAGTAACTTAAATACAACCATAAAAAAGAATGACACCTTAGCAATACGCTTTAAATCTCTAAATAGCTTAGAGACTAAAGACATATCACTGATTAAATATATTGGTATTAAAACTATTCCATTCAAAATTACCGACCTTAAAAACGATAATGGTTTGGTGTCTTTTAATTACAAATTTAAAAGTAAAGGCGTTTATGATGTCCATTTAAAAATCAAAAACGACATCGTTGCAACCTACACGGTTAGCGTAATTAAAGAGTAAATACCGTTAGGCTATTCTTAAACTATTAAACACTATTAAATGCGTGGAAAAAACTACCTTTGTAGCAAATATTAATACATGTCATTTAAAGACTTACAACTTAACAGACCTATTTTGCGCGCTATTGCGGAAAAAGGATACGATAACCCAACATTAGTACAGGAAAAAACCATTCCGTTAGTACTTAACAAAAAAGATGTGATTGTTTCTGCACAAACCGGTACAGGAAAAACAGCTGCTTTTGCATTACCTATTTTACAGTTATTGTATGACAAACAAGACGGTCCCAAAAAAGGTAAAAAAATCAAAGCCTTAATTGTAAGTCCAACAAGAGAATTAGCAATACAAATTGCCGAAAATTTTGAAGCTTACGCCACGTATACCAACCTTGATAGTACGGTTATATTTGGAGGAGCATCAATAGACCCTCAAATAGAAAAGTTACGTAAAGGGATTGATATATTAATTGCCACTCCGGGACGTTTATTGGATTTACATAAGCAAGATGAAATTAATCTAGATTATGTACAAACCTTAGTCCTTGATGAAGCTGATTTAATGTTAGACATGGGCTTTATTGATGATGTTAAAAAGATTGAACGTCTTTGTCCTAAAACAAAACAAACGTTACTATTCTCTGCAACGATACCTTATAAAGTAGAACAATTAGCAAGTACTATTTTAACGGAGCCACAACGTATTGAAGTGGCGCAAAATAGTTCTACTTCAAAAAATGTTAATCAATTACTTTATTTCACACCTAAAAAGGACAAAATAGAATTAGCATTACACCTGCTTCGCAATACCATAAAAGGAAACATTATAATTTTTAGACGTACCAAATATGGTGTGGATAAATTAGAAAAAACCTTACTTAAAAATGGCTATTTAGCGGATAGTATCCATGGTGATAAAAGTCAAACAGCAAGACAAGACGCCTTAAAACGCTTCAAGAAAAAAGAAATTAATATCTTAATTGCAACAGATGTTGCTGCACGTGGTATTGATATTGATCATTTAGATGCTGTCGTTAACTTTGATTTACCAAGTGTACCAGAAACGTATGTCCACAGAATTGGTCGTACAGCTCGTGCAGGTCAATCAGGTATGGCATACTCTTTATGTAGTGCTGACGAAAAAACATATTTAATAGATATTCAAAAACTGATTCATTTACAACTAGATGTTATAGACGATCATCCTTATCCTTTAGATCCAAAAGCAAAACCTATTGTGCACAAATCAGCAAAATCTGGTAGTAAGCATAAAAAAGGACGTAAAAGTGAAGCGTCTAAAAAGAAGAAAAAGCGTTGGTATTAATAAGTAACATGATAGCAATCATTTAATCACACCTTCAAAAAAGCATAAAATGAAACATTACTTCACCCTACTTTGCGTTTTTACATTATTTACAGCTTGTAAAAACGATAAAACCGTAAAAGACAACACTCCTACTGAAACTTTAGTAAAAAACGAAGCTTTTAGTATCATGCTAAACGATTTTTATGAAGAAGGTTTAAAATTAAACCCATTAAGTGCAACATCGGCTGGAGATAATCGCTACAATAATAGCTTACCAAATACGCTAACAGATACCTTTTCAGAGAAAGAAAAAGTATACTATTCGGATTTTAAATCTAAAGCGGCATCTTATAGCAACTCACAGCTTAACGCCAAACAACAATTAAGTCGTGACATTTTAATATGGGATTGCGATATTAATTTAGAACGCTTTGATTTTAATGAAAACTACACCCCTATAAACCAAATGTGGACCAAACAACTAACGGTTGGTACTCTGGCAAGTGGTGCAAGTTCTCAGCCTTTTAAAACAGTCGAAGATTATGATAATTGGTTGCAACGTGTAGACCAATATTTAGAATGGGTTGCTTCTGCTGAAACAAAAATGAAAGCAGGGATTGACAACAAACATGTTTTACCAAAAGCATTAATCGCTAAGGTTGTACCACAATTAAAAACAATTGCAGAAACGACATTAGAGGATCACCTATTTTATACACCGATTAAAAATTTACCTGACAGTTTTTCTGACGAAGACAAAACACGTTTGACAACAGCTTATGCTAATATGGTGTCAAACAAAGTTATTCCTGCTTACACATCGCTTTACAATTTTATGAAAGACGATTATATGGCAGCTGGTAGAACAACTAGTGGCATTGACGATACGCCAAACGGGAAAGCCTATTACGAGCATCAAATCAAGTTATACACCACAACGACAATGACTGCAGACCAAATACATAATTTAGGTCTAAGTGAAGTGAAGCGTATTCTTGCCGAAATGGAAAAAGTAAAGACGCAAGTTGGCTATGAAGGAGATATTATTTCGTTTTTTGATTACGTTAGAAACAACAAAGACTTAACGCCATACACCACACCTAAGCAAATAATTGACAATTTTAATGCGATACATGAAACTATGAAACCGCAAATTGCCAAGCTCTTTGATGTTAAACCTAAAACAGCTTTTGAAGTAAGACAAACTGAAAAATTCAGAGAAGCCTCTGCTAGTGCAGAATATAATCCGGGCTCTTTAGACGGCACACGACCTGGTATTTTTTACACACCAATTCCTGATGCTTCAAAATATAACGTCTTTAGTGACGAAGCCTTGTTTTTACACGAAGCTATTCCGGGACACCATTATCAAATCTCATTACAACAAGAAGATACAGAATTACCAAAATTCAGAAAAACACTATGGTATAGTGCCTATGGAGAAGGTTGGGCGTTATACTGCGAGTCTCTAGGGAAAGAATTAGGACTATATACAGATCCTTATCAATATTTTGGAATGTTAGGGATGGAAATGCACCGTGCGATTCGTTTAGTTGTGGATACAGGAATGCATACTAAAGGTTGGACAAGAGAACAAGCTATTAAATACTCATTAGACCATGAAGCAGAAAATGAAGCTAGTATCATTTCGGAAATCGAACGTTATATGGCAAATCCTGGACAAGCATTATCGTACAAGATTGGGCAATTAAAAATCATGGAATTACGCGCTAAAGCAGAACAAGCCTTAGGTGATCGTTTTGATATTGCGCAGTTTCATAATCAAGTATTAGAACCAGGTTGTGTACCATTAGCGTTACTAGAAACTAAAATAGACCAGTGGATTGAAGCGTCTAAATAAGTTTTAGTCAACCTGAATTGGTTTTAGGTTTTCATGATAAACTTTGAATTATAAGACTACAGTCGTCAACCTGAACTCGTTTCAGGTTCTCACTTAAAACTCCACAATCCAAGATAATGGGATTCCGAAATAAATTCGGAATGACGTTCATTAATAAAATTAAGATATACAAGTCGTCAACCTGAATTGGTTTCAGGTTCTCACAAGAATCTAATAATACAATACTCAATTAAATTAAAAAAACCTTCTATTTCTAGAAGGCTTTTTAATTTCCAAATTATTGGAATAATTATTGAATCATTTAAGTATAATCTTTAAATTAGACCATGTCAAAAAAACACCTACTTCTCGCTTTCACTTGTTTTATTTCACTTTTAAGTCAATCACAAAATAAAACACTACTATCTACAACCAACGAACCGGTCTCTTTTGCTACTATTTCATTTGGAAACGGAAACGGATTGTTTGCAGATGACGAAGGTAAATTTCACTTTACAAAAAAATTATATTCAGATATTGACTCGTTATTTATTTCGGCTTTAGGCTACAAAGACTTAAAGTTAGCAACAGCCACCCTAAAAGATACATTCTTTTTAGAATCTAAAGCAGACCTATTGGACGAGGTCATTGTTATCGCTAGACCTACCGGAAAATATAAAGAAGTCACTTTAAAACCAACAGATCATAATGATTATTACAAATGTTGGTTACCAACAATAGAAAGTGAAATTGCGGTATTTTTTCCCAATGAGGACAATAAGCCTAAACATTTAACCAAAATATTGCTTCCTATAAAAACGGAAGCGAAGGACTGGAAAAAAAGAAGTAAGAGTAAACAAGCCAAACGCCGCTTTTCAACTTTATTTAGAGTCCAATTTTATGAAAACAAAAACGGGTTCCCTGGAGCGGTTTTAACTTATGAAAAAGTTGTTTTTATTGCCACAGAAAACACGAAACCCATATTTGAATTTGACGTTTCAGGCTTTGATATTTTTGTTCCAAAAGACGGTATTTATGTATCCATACAAGTACTAGGTTTTACAGATAAAAATGGAAAACTACTCCCTAATAAAAAATACAAAGAGGTTAAAACCAGACGTGGTATTGTAAAAGTATCAACCACCTTTAGACCTTTATTACCATTTACTGATCAAATTGAGACTAAAACAACTTACGTCAAACGTGTTTTTCACAACAATGGACAGTGGGTTCTTTTTGATAAACAAAACATTACAAACTCTAACCTACTAAACGCAGGTTTAAACAATTACGGTATGGGGCTAAAAATGGCTGTTTATAAAGAACAGTAATCTTTTAAAACGACACTTTATCCTATAAAAAATACATTATATAGTTTTAATCCAAATTAGCCATTAAGGTGTTGTCTTTTCACTTTTTTGTAGTATTTTTAGTATTCATTCTATTTTAAATGAAGGAGAACAGTTTATGACAGAAATCGATATTGAAAAAGAAAATGCAGAAATTGCAAAAGCCTATAAGCATCTTTTAAAAGTGAGTTATCGCACCTTATCTACGGACGATAAAAAACTAATTAGAAAAGCTTTTGATGTTGCGGTGGAAGCCCATAGTCATCAACGCAGAAAAAGTGGTGAAGCTTATATCTTTCATCCAATTGCAGTTGCTAAAATAGTTGCCGAACAAATTGGTTTAGATGCGACCTCTATTGCTGCTGCCCTATTGCATGATGTTGTAGAAGACAACGACAATTATTCTGTCAAAGACATTGAAGATCTATTTGGAGAAACTGTTGCCAAAATAGTTGATGGACTGACCAAAATTTCGTCTTTAAGTAAAGAGAAAGACATGGATGTGTCTTTACAAGCCGAAAATTTTAGAAAAATGCTATTAACTTTAAATGATGACGTTAGGGTTATCATTATAAAAATAGCAGACCGTTTGCATAACATGCAAACCATGGACAGTATGCGTCCAGACAAGCAAGAAAAAATAGCGTCCGAAACCTTATATATTTACGCCCCTTTAGCACACAGAATTGGATTGTATAATATTAAAACGGAATTAGAAGACCTAGGTTTAAAATATACAGAGCCTGAGATTTATAATGACATTTTACACAATATAAAAGAAAGTAAAGAACAACAAGACGCTTATATTGAAGAGTTTAATGATGTTATCAAAAAATCTTTAGATAAAGAAGGTTTAAATTACAATATAAAAGGACGTCCAAAATCTATTTTTTCTATTAAAAGAAAAATGGACAAGCAAGGGGTTTCCTTTGACGAGGTATACGATAAATTTGCGGTTCGTATTATCTACAAAAGTGACAGAGACAACGAAAAGTTTTTAGCTTGGAAAATATATTCAATTGTTACCGATCACTTTAGACCCAACCCGACTCGATTACGCGATTGGATATCATCACCAAAGTCCACAGGTTACGAAGCATTACACATTACTGTAATGGGGCCAAAAGGACGTTGGGTAGAAGTCCAAGTCCGTAGTGAGCGCATGAACGAAATTGCAGAAAAAGGATATGCTGCACATTACAAATACAAAAATGCGGATGACAAAGAAGATAATCTAGACATCTGGATTAACCGTTTGCAAGAAGCTTTAGAGCATGCCTCTACTAATGCTGTAGATTTTGTAGAACAGTTTAAACTGAATTTATATTCTAAAGAAATTTTTGTATTTACCCCTAAAGGGGAATTAAAGTCGTTGCCAAAAGGAGCTACGCCTTTAGATTTTGCGTTTAGTATACATACTGAAGTTGGTAAAAAAACAAGAGGTGCTAAAGTAAACGGAAAATTAGTCCCATTAAGCCACGTTTTAAATAGCGGAGATCAAGTTGATATTATCACCTCCGAAAATGCAAAACCTAACCCAAACTGGTTAGATTATGCCACGACTGCAAGAGCCAGAGGAAAAATAAAATCCTTATTAAAAGAAGATACTAAAATAATAGCTGAGGATGGTAAAGAGATTTTAAGACGAAAATTAAAACAACTTAAAATCACCCTAAACGAAAAATCTGTTAATGAAATGGTTAGCCATTTTAATTTAAAAACTAGTTTAGATTTATTCTATCGTATTGGTACCGGAAGCATAGATAACACGATGCTTAAGGACTATTCAGCGTCTAGAAGTAATGCGTTAGTCAGCTTTTTGAAAAGTAAAATAAACAGAAAGCCTGGTACTAATCCTGACGATATACATAAAGAAGAGATTACTAATAAGTATGATTTATTAGTATTTGGTAAAGAGGAAGAAAAGTTAGATTACAAATTAGCCAATTGCTGTAATCCTATTCCCAGTGATGCTGTATTTGGGTTTATTACTATTAATGACGGTATTAAAGTGCACAAAAAAAACTGTCCAAATGCACTTAGTTTACAATCTAATTACGCGTATCGCATTATTCAAGCACGATGGATAGATTCCTCTCAACAAGAATTTGCTGCTCAAATTATATTATCAGGTATTGACAACTTAGGGTTAGTAAATGAAATCACTAAAGTCATATCCTCAAACATGCATGTCAACATGAATAGTATAAGTTTTCAGAGTGATGATGGTGTTTTTAAAGGAAAAATAAATGTCAAAGTTCATAATAAATCAATGCTAAAAAAACTGACAGATAACCTTAAAAAAATCAATGGTATTGATAAAGTTACTAGAATTTAAAGTTTAGTTGTTAATAACTGTCTAATAACACAGTTGTCAAATTATCTTTTTTTATGAGTACAACCTCAAAAAAAGATGTAAATTTGTTGGGTATTTATGAGCGGAAAAACAGATATAAAAAATCAAGAGATTGTAAAAAACGTCTTCACCTCTTTTTTAGAAGACAATGGACATAGGAAAACGCCAGAACGTTACGCTATACTCCAAGAAATATATTCAAATTCAGAACATTTTGATATAGAATCTTTGTACGATAATATGAAGAATAAAAAGTATCGCGTGAGTCGCGCTACTTTATATAATACTATAGAGATACTTTTGGATTGTGGATTGGTAAGAAAACATCAGTTTGGTAAAAACCAAGCACATTATGAGAAATCCTATTTTGACAAGCAACATGATCATGTTATACTTCAAGACACAGGAGAAGTCATAGAGTTTTGTGATCCTAGAATCCAAGCAATAAAAAAAACAATAGAGGAAGTGTTTGATATCGAGATATCAAAACACTCTTTATACTTTTACGGAAACCGAAAAAAAACTAATAACAACACAACAAATTAAAGATGGCAGTAGATTTACTACTTGGTTTACAATGGGGAGATGAAGGCAAAGGAAAAATTGTCGATGTATTAACCTCTAAATACAACATTATAGCACGTTTTCAAGGTGGTCCAAATGCAGGACATACCTTAAAATTTGACGGAATAAAACACGTACTACGTACTATACCTTCAGGGATTTTTCATAAAGAAGCTATGAATGTTATTGGAAACGGTGTCGTAGTCGATCCAGTTGTTTTTATTAAAGAATTAGAAGGTTTAGACCAATTTGATATTGACTATAAGGCCAAACTAATTGTTTCAAGAAAAGCACATTTAATCTTACCAACGCATCGTTTATTAGATGCTGCTAGTGAAGCTTCTAAAGGAAAAGCCAAAATTGGTTCTACTTTAAAAGGTATTGGTCCAACTTACATGGACAAAACTGGTAGAAATGGTATTAGAGTTGGTGATCTAGAAATGGATAGCTGGAAAGAAAAATACAGAGCTTTAGCTAACAAGCATGAAGCTATGATTGCTTTTTATAATGTAGACGTACAATACGATCTAGATGAAATGGAAGTTGAATTTTTCGAGTCTATTGAAAAACTTAAAGAGTTACAATTTATAGATAGTGAAGCGTATTTACATCAATCGCTTAAAGAGGGTAAAACCATTTTAGCTGAAGGTGCTCAAGGGTCTCTTTTAGATATTGATTTTGGAACGTATCCATTTGTAACTTCAAGTAATACAACTGCAGCAGGCGCTTGTACTGGTTTAGGTATTGCACCTAACCAAATCAAAGAAGTCTTTGGTATTTTTAAAGCATACACAACACGTGTAGGTTCTGGACCATTCCCAACTGAGTTATTTGATAAAGATGGTGATGAAATGGCTAGAATTGGTCAAGAATTTGGAGCTGTAACAGGTCGCGCTAGACGTTGTGGATGGCTAGACTTAGTAGCCTTAAAATATACTTGTCGCGTTAATGGTGTGACGCAATTAATGATGATGAAAAGTGATGTTTTATCTGGTTTTGAGACTTTAAAAGTAGCTACTGCTTATAAATATAAAGGCGAAACAATTACGCATTTACCGTTTAATATAGAACCGGAAAATGTAGAACCTATTTATACTGAGTTTAAAGGCTGGAGTGAAGACTTAACTGAAATGAGTGAAGCGTCTCAACTACCAAAAGAACTTAATGATTACATTAGTTTCTTAGAAGAAGAATTAGAAACACCTATAAAAATAGTATCTGTTGGACCAGACAGAAAGCAAACTATTTTTATGTAATTCAAAATAAACGTTTAAATTACAAACCTGCTATTCAGTTTAATAGCAGGTTTTTTCATCTTAAATTATTCCTAATACATAATAGTAAGTCTATTAAATCGTTATTTTTACACCAAACAGTCGCAATTTGAAATTTACTAAATATACTCCCTTTTTATTCCTTGTATTTATCATGCAATTAGGAATGGCCCAACAAAAAAACATCGAGATTAAAGACTCTGGTGCATTTGGTGATATTGATGAAGAAAATTTTCCTGGTGCAAGTATCTTGACTAGAAGTGATCAAGGACAAGTCCACATATACCATGATGGTATTGATATGTTTTGTGACAGAGCTATTTTTTATGGTAAGGAAGATTTTATAGAAGCCTATGGTAATGTAAACATGAAACAAGGAGACACCATTAACTTAACGTCTAAATATGTCGAGTATTCTGGAAAAACACAATTAGCATTTGCTAGTGGTGATGTCGTACTTACAGATCCACAATCAACAATTACCTCTGATACTTTATATTTTAATAGAGTTAATCAAGAATCCTATTATAAATCTGGAGGAAAAGTAGTGCGAGATTCTTCAGGGACTATTACTAGTCGTGTCGGACGTTATTATATGAATGAAAAAAAATACCGTTTTGTAGATAGTGTAAAATTAGTAAATCCACAATACGAATTAAATACAAAAACCTTAGACTACTATTCAGATAATGGGTACGCCTACATGTATGGTCCTTCAACAATCGTTGGTGATAGTAGTAAAATTTATAGTGAACGTGGTTTTTATAATACCACTGATGACACGGGATACTTTGTAAGAAATTCAAGAATAGACTACGATAATCGCGTGGTAGTTGGTGACAGTATCTTTTTTGACAGAAACCGTAATTTTGCATCAGCAACCAATAATATTACAGTCACTGATACTATCAATAGTAGTATTATTAAAGGTCATTATGCAGAAGTATATCGTGCCAAAGATTCTGTTTACATTACAAAACGCGCCTTAGCCATTACTATTCAAGAAACGGATAGTATTTATATGCACGCAGATACCTTAATGATTACTGGTAAAGCAGACCATCGTATAACCAGAGGGTTTTATAATGGTAAAGTGTATAAATCAGACATTAGTGCTAAAGCCGATTCGATTCATGCCGATCATAAATCAGGATTAACACAGTTAATTAACTTAGCTAGACTTAATAAAGGAGACGCCTTTTCGGCAGCACGAAAACCCATACTTTGGAATGTTGACAACCAAATGACTGGGGATACTATTCATTTAAAATCAAATCCTAAAACGGAAAAATTAGATTCACTTATTGTGTTTAATAACGCCTTCTTAATTAGTAAGGATACTATTAGTGAAGATGGCTATAATCAAATATCTGGTAAACGACTGATTGGGTTATTTGATGATAATAATGATATTAATGAAGTGCATATTCTTAAAAACGCAGAATCTATAAATTATAGTAGAAATGATAAAGATGAATTAATTGGTATTGAAAAATCAAAATCAGGAGATATCATAATCTATTTTGAAAACAAAGAAGTTGTAGAACTTAGAAAAATAACACAATTTGAAGGCAAACTATATACAGAGGAAGACCTTCCTAAAAATGCTAGAAAACTAAGAGGATTTGACTGGCGTGATGATGAGCGTCCTAAATCTGTTGAAGACTTATTTAAAGACGACCCGCCTTATGTTTTACCTGTTATAAAAGGTTTAGCCCCGTATAAAGCTGATGAAGAGTTTTTTGGAGACGCTTTAATTGGACGTATCAATAAAGCCGATAAAGAAGCCGATGCTAAACAACTGAATAAAAAGGATGAAGCACCAAAAGCTTCTAGAACTGTACCGAAGAAATTTTTAAATAAGGCTGCTACCGGGGTTAAAAAAACAGCTGAAAAACCAGGATTAAAACTAGAAGACGAAAAAGAATAATGTATGACCGATGGTTTTTTTAAATATCAAGCACAGACTTCTCCATATCCTTTAGCCTTAGAAATTTCTCATGCCAAAGGAAGTTATATCTATGACACAAACAATAAAGCCTATTTAGACTTTGTTGCAGGCGTGTCTGCATGTACATTAGGGCATTGTCATCCAAAAATAGTTGATGCTATTAAAAATCAGGCCGATAAATATCTACACGTCATGGTTTATGGTGAATACGCACAACAACCAGCGGTCGACCTGTGTGCTTTTATCGCCAAACATTTACCGGCACCATTGGAGTCTACGTATTTAGTAAACTCGGGTACAGAAGCTATCGAAGGTGCTTTAAAACTTGCCCGCCGTGTTACAGGACGTAGTCAAATAATAGCAGCCCATAATGCCTACCATGGTAATACTATGGGATCTTTAAGTTTGATGGATTTTGAAGAACGCAAAGCACCTTTTAGACCTTTACTACCAGATATCAATCATATTACCTTTAATTACGAACCACACTTAAAGCATATTACTACAAAAACTGCAGCTGTTATTGTAGAAACTATTCAAGGAGGTGCTGGGTTTATCGAACCTGAAAACAACTATTTAACAGTATTAAAAGCTAAATGTAAAGCAGTTGGTGCCCTTTTAATTTTAGATGAAATACAACCAGGTATTGGTCGTACTGGTAAATTATTTGGTTTCGAAAATTATAATGTCATTCCCGACATTGTTGTCACAGGAAAAGGACTTGGAGGAGGCTTACCTATTGGTGCCTTTACAGCTTCAAAAGCACATATGGATACACTCCAAGATAGTCCAAAACTAGGGCATATCACCACATTCGGAGGTAATCCACTAATTGCAGCTTCCGCTTTAGCGACATTAAAAGAAGTTGTAAATAGTGACTTAATGGCAGAAGCTTTAATAAAAGAACAAGTTATAAGACAACACTTAAAACACCCTTTAATTACTCAAATTAGAGGTCGTGGCTTAATGTTAGCAGCCCTCACTACATCGGCAGACATCACTAACAAAGTCATTTTAGAAGCTCAAAATCAAGGCTTAATTTTATTCTGGTTACTATTTGAACCAAAAGCAATACGTATCACGCCACCTTTAACCATTAGCATTGCTCAAATAATAGACGGTTGTGGCATTATTATTGACTTATTAGATAACATAAGTGATCACAACTAGTACATAAGTTACTAAAAGTCACCCAAAAACATATAAATCCCTGTAATTGTTGATTACTTTGTTAAAAACAAAATTGGTTTAGGCCATAAAACAAGTAAGAGAACACTACATTTATTACACTAGAAACACCTAAACAGTGCCTATGGAGTTTAGCCAAGAAGAACCTAATAAAGTATCACTCAAAAAATTCGAATCTATGTTAAAAACAAACCATGTGTTGTTTTTTGATTCGGATGAGTTTGAAAATATAATTCATCATTACCTTAATCAAGGAAAAGTATCACTAGCAAAAAAAGCGATTAAATTAGGTTTGGACCAACACCCGACCTCTACTAATCTCAAATTGTTTCAAGTAGAAATTTTTGTATTTGAAAACAAGCTAAAAGACGCGAATCAATTATTAGATGCCTTATATGTTTTAGAATCTTCAAATGAAGAGGTTTACATTCAAAAAGCAAATATTTTATCTAAAGAAGACAAGCATGAAGACGCTATAAAAGTCTTAAATAGAGCCTTAGACTTATCTGAAGAAACGTCTGAATTACATTCTTTAATAGGGATGGAATACTTATTTTTAGATAATTTTGAAGAAGCAAAACAAAGCTTTATGCGTTGTTTAGCGGAAGATTCTGAGGATTATTCGTCTTTATATAATGTGATGTATTGCTTCGACTTTTTAAATGAAAACGTAGAAGCCATAAACTTTTTAAATGCGTATTTAGACAAACACCCGTATTCTGAAGTGGGTTGGCACCAATTAGGAAAACAGTATTATACTATAAAAGATTATAAAAAATCTTTAAGCGCCTATGAGTTTGCTATTATCTCAGATGATACATTTGTTGGGGCCTATATTGAAAAAGGTAAAGTTTTAGAAAAATTAAAACGATACAATGAAGCTATAGAAAACTACGCATTAACTCTAGAATTAGAGGATCCAACATCATTTGCTTTATTACGATTGGGATGTTGTCATGAAAAATTAGGTCAGAATAAATTGGCCAAACAATATTATTATCAAACCGTTAAAGAAGATCCCTTATTAGATAAAGGATGGATTGCAATTACTAAGTTTTATAATAAACAGAAAAATTACCAAAAAGCACTATACTACATCAATAAAGCCATAAACATTGATGAAGATAACGTGTCTTATTGGAAGTTATATGCAAAAATCAATCATAGATTAAATTTTTTAGAAGAATCAGAACGTGGTTATAAACGTGCTATAGAATTAGGTAACTACGAATTAACCTCTTGGTTACAGCGTGCTGATATTTTAGTACAATTAGGCGAATTTGAATCTGCGAGTTTTAATTTAATACAAGCAGCTGAGTTTTATCCTGAAAATGCAGAAATCGAATTCCGATTAACAGGTATTTACTATACGCTATTAGAAACAGAAAAAGCGAGTTATCACTTAAAAAACGCCTTTACTTTTGACAAAGAATTTTTAATCGTTATTGAGGAATTGTTCCCATTTGTTTATCAGTCTACTACCTTTAAAAAGGCATTAAAAAAGTTGCAATAATTTAAACTTAAAACGTTTTTTGCATACCTTTGATTACTAACAAAAATTAAACTATGCAAAGACGTTTAAAAGATTATCTTTTAATTAGCTTAAAAGGTGTTGCAATGGGAGCTGCCGATGCTGTCCCTGGTGTTTCAGGAGGTACAATAGCTTTTATTTCTGGTATATATGAAGAGTTAATTTCCACAATAAGTGGTGTTAACTTAGCGCTGCTAAAAACTCTAAAATCAGACGGATTTTCAGCCTTTTGGACAAAACTTAATGGTAATTTTTTAGTAGCACTTTTAACAGGTATTGTTATCAGTTTTGTGACATTTATGCGCTTAGCTAAATATCTACTAGAACATCATCCGGTTTTAATTTGGTCTTTCTTTTTCGGATTAATTATAGCTAGTATTCTATTTATTGGTAAACAAATTACCAAATGGTCAGTCAGTGCGATACTTGCAATTATAGTAGGTGCTATTGCTGCCTTTTATATTACTAGCCTCCCGTCTTTAGCAAGTAACACAAATTCTTACTTTTTATTCATTGCCGGTGCCATTGCTATTTGTGCGATGATATTGCCAGGTATTTCTGGTAGTTTTATCTTAGTGATCTTAGGCGCTTACAAAACGTTAAGTAATGCTTTTCATGACTTTGACATTAAAAAAATTGGTTTATTTGCTGCAGGAGCAGTCGTTGGTTTACTTAGTTTTAGCCACGTTTTAAAATGGTTATTTAAAAATTATCATAATACAACTTTGGCAGTACTTACAGGTTTTATTTTAGGCTCTTTAAATAAAGTCTGGCCTTGGAAAAAAACAGTTTCGGTTATGGTTGACAAAACAGGAGACGTGGTACCTTTTAGTACTATTACCGATTTTGGAACCTTATCCTTTTTTCAAAAAACGACTAATGACTTTGAATCATACAAAACCGTATTAGAAGAAAGTGTGTTACCCATACACTATAGCGAGTTAAATAATTATTTAGTTAATCCACAAACAATGTTAGCTATTGGATTAATGATTGCTGGTTTTTTAACTATTTTTATTCTTGAAAAAGTAGGTAACAGAGCGGAATAAATGGAGAATACACGGACATTAAAAGATAAAATATTCTTAGTCTTAAAAGGATTAGGTATGGGAGCTGCTAATAAAGTTCCTGGTGTATCTGGAGGTGTTGTCGCATTTGTTGCTGGTTTTTATGAAGAGTTTATTCATTCACTACAAAAAGTAAATGGGACCGCTTTTAAACTATTAATAACTGGTCGTTTTAAAGCGTTTTATCACTATATCAATGGTCGCTTTTTAGCCTTATTATTCTTCGGAATGATCGTCAGTTACTTTAGTATTTCTAAAATATTAGATTATCTAATCACACATTATCAATTGTATGTCTGGAGTGTCTTTTTCGGGATGATCATTGGCTCTATCTATTATATTAGTAAAGATTTTAAAGATTGGAAAACAACGACCTATTTTGCATTAGCAATTGGAGCAGCATTAGGTTTAGGCATCAGTTTTTTAGACCCCGCAACAGAAAATGACAATCTAATTTTTGTGTTTTTCTGTGGAATTATAAGTGTTTCTGGAATGACTTTACCTGGTTTTTCAGGATCATTCATATTAATCTTACTGGGCAACTATGTATTATTATTAGTAGATTCTGTAAATGCTTTATTTGATACCTTCTCAGAACTATTAATAGGTGATTTCAGCTTTACATCAAACTTAGAACGTCTCAGAATGCTTAAAGTACTAACGGTATTCACTATTGGATCCGTCGTCGGATTGGTGACGTTCTCTCATGTCCTAAACTATATACTAAAACATTATAAAAGTGTTACAATGGCTTCTATAATAGGTTTTATTGTGGGGTCTTTAGGTGTTGTATGGCCTTTTAAGCGTACTATTTATAAAATGACAGACACAGGTGGTTTTCTAATGGATTCTAGAAATCATAAAATAATAGAAAATTACGAACGTTATTTACCAGAATTAAATACCCAAACTTATCTTGCCTTTTTCTATACTCTTGTAGGAATAGCAATTGTATTAGCTTTAGAACTTTATGGACAAAAAACAGGACGACAACATGCGTAAATATGGCTTATTAGGTAAAGATATCTCCTACTCTTTCTCGCAAAATTACTTTACTTTAAAGTTTAAGGATGAAGCTATAAACGATGCGACGTATCAAAACTTTGATATTCAAAACATTGAAGAGTTTAAAAAAAGTATTCTAAAAACAGAAGGCTTATCTGGCGTAAATGTCACCATTCCTTATAAAGAAAGTATTATTCCATTTTTAGACCGTTTAGACAAAAAAGCGGAACAAATAGGTGCCGTAAACACCATAAAATTCACAAAAAAAGGACACCTTAAAGGCTACAATACAGATATTTACGGCTTTAAAAAAACGATTAAACCACATCTAAAAAAACACCATAAAAAAGCGTTGATTTTAGGAACTGGTGGCGCTAGTAAAGCGATTGCATTTGTGTTAAAAGCACTAAAAATTGATTTTCATTTTGTCTCTCGTCAAGATTCAGAAAAAGCGAGTTACACCTACGATACACTTACAGAAGACATTATTAAAGACCATCAAATTATTATTAATTGTTCTCCTGTTGGGACATTTCCGGATGTTGATGATGCTCCAAACATTCCATATCAAGGGATTTCATCTCAACATATATTATTTGATTTAATTTATAACCCATCACAAACTATATTCTTAAAAGAAGGTAAAAATAGAGGCGCAACAACAATCAATGGGTATGATATGTTAGTCTTTCAAGCCGAAAAATCTTGGAAAATTTGGAATAAACGACTTTAAATCACGAGTAAACACTTAAAATATTGGTAGTTTTTGAAGATGTTACTATCTTTAAAAGCTGAATACACATAAAACAAACTAAAACATTTATAAAATGTCAGAGCTAGATAACCTGCAAAATGCAGATGGAACGGAAGAAATTAACGCAAACGTACAACCTGAAACACCTCAAGAAACGCCTTCTCCTACAGAAGACAATGATGAAGTGTTAAACGAGATTGAGGACTCTAATGCAGAAGATGCTGAAGATGAAGGTAATGTAGATCGTCATAATATTGAGGATAAAGATTACGAGTCACTTAGCCTTGAACAACTGGTTATAGAGATTGAACGTTTAGTAAAGAATGAAAAAGTACAAGCCATAAAAAAGCATATTGATGCTATAAAAACTGAGTTTGACAAGCAATTTCAAGACCTGCTTGACGAGAAAAAAGAAGAGTTTTTAAGTACTGGTGGTAATGAGATTGATTTTAGTTTCCAATCGCCTTTACAACGTAGCTTTAAAGATAGTTATAAAGATTACAAACAACGTTTGAATGGTCACTATAAGAATATAGAACAAAACCACAAACAAAATCTAACCAATAGATTAGACATTATAGAGGGTATAAAAGCATTAACAGAAGATGCTGAAGACTCTATGAATACTAAATACAAAAAATTTAAAGAACTTCAAGACCAGTGGAAAGTTGCAGGACCAATTCCGCGCGACAAATACAACAACGCTTGGAACAGTTACCATTTTAATGTAGAACGTTTTTACGATTTATTACATTTAGATAGAGATTTACGCGACAAGGATTTTGCACATAATTTAGAGTTAAAAACTAAAATTATTGAGCAAGCCGAAGCATTAGCCGATGATCAAAATACAAATAGAGCTTTTAGAGAACTTCAAAATTTACATAAAATTTGGAAAGAAGAACTTGGGCCTGTAGCCAGAGAACACAGAGAGCCAATCTGGGATCGCTTTAAAGAAGCAACCAAAAAGATAAATGCGAAACGTCAAGACTACTTCAAAAATCTAGACACTATTTACGAGCAAAACTTACTAAATAAGCAAGCTATTATTACGCTTATCAACGAAAAATCTAATGAGACCATCAGTAATCATAGTGGATGGCAAAACAAGATTAAGGACATTGAAGCGCTTAGAGAAGAATTTTTCAAAGCAGGAAAAGTACCTGTAAAAGTTAACGAAGCTACATGGGCTGCTTTTAAAGAAGCCGTTAGAGGGTTTAACAGACAGAAAAATGATTTCTATAAAAATCTAAAAAAAGACCAATACGACAACTTAGAGAAAAAGCAAGCTTTAGTTAAAATTGCTGAAGACAACAAGAACAATGACGATTTTGAAGCGACTACCCAATTAATGAAAAAAATTCAAGGGGATTGGAAGCGTATTGGACATGTCCCTAGAAAAGACAGCGACAAAATATGGAAACAATTTAAAAGTGCATGTAACCATTACTTTGATCGTATTAAAGAACAACGTAATGCCGCTAGTGCTGAGGAGGAAGAAGCTTTTACGACTAAAGAAACATTACTTGCAGAAATTAAAAGCTTAAAACTAGCAGGAGAGAAAAAAGAAGACCTTGCCACCATTAAAGAACATATCAATAAATGGAAAGCTGTTGGTCGCGTACCACGTAATAAACGTCAAATTGAAAATGATTTTAATGATGCTTTAGATGGTGTTTTTAAATCTTTAGACTTAAACAGAACAGAATCTGAGTTAATTAAATTTGAAAACAAGTTAGACCAATTAGCTTCTGGTGATGATTCTAGAGCAATTGATAGCGAGCGTTTTTACATTCAGAAAAAAGTAGATGACATTAAAGGCGAGATCATTCAATTAGAAAATAACTTACAGTTTTTCTCTAATGTAAAATCAGACAATCCTTTAGTTAAAGATGTACATAAAAATATTAAAAGACATAAGGACGATTTAGTATTATGGACCACTAAATTGAAAAAAATTAAAGGTTTATATTCTTAAAATATTAATTATTTCACAAACCTGTTTAGTCCATTTTTAATGGATTAAACAGGTTTTTTTTTACAAAAAAATGAGACAACTATAGAATGGATAATATAGAAACACAAATTGCCGTAGCACAGAAAGACCTAAAATTATACTCTCATAGAGCAATAGGCGGGGCAACCTTTTTAGGAGGTCCATTAGCTGCTGGCTATATGATAGGAGAAAACTTTAAAGTATTAAATCAACCTAAAAAAGGTCGTATTGCTTTAATTTTGGGCATCGTAAGCACAGTTATTATTTTTGTTGGAATACTAATGATTCCTGAGGAGATTATCAATAAAATCCCCAACATAGTAATACCTGCTATTTACATTGCTATTATCTTAGGACTTGTAGAACATACCCAAGGTGAGGCATTGAAGAGCCATAAAGACAATGACCATATATTCTTTTCAGGATGGAGAGCTGCTGGCATTGGACTTATCTCTCTATTAATTATTGGAATAGGACTATTTGGATACATCTACTATGAAACCAGTAATCCTGTATATGATATTTACGATAACACTATAGAAGTGTTTTCTCAAAATGAAACTGAATCTCTAAAGTTTTATGACAATATAGACTCAAAAGACAATCCTACTTTAATTAAAGAATTGGATGCTATTGTAATTCCTAAATGGGAAGAAAATGTCGATATTATTGAAAAATTAAATACGTTAGATGGCTTACCTTCTGATTTAATAGAGCAAAATAAAACCTTATTAGACTATTCAGAATTAAGACTTCAAAGCTTTATACTTATTAGAAAAACGATTGCAGAAGATACAGACCTATACGATAATGAACTAAATATCTTAAATACAAAAATTGAGGCTGCGCTAAACACATTAAATTAAAGCAAGAAAAAACATGCAACCTCTAAAAGGTACTATTATTATCCCTTTAATTGCGCTCAGTTTAATTACTGTGTCAATTATAATCTCTTTTTTATCAACCAACGTAATTAATAACACGCATCTATTAGGCTTTCTTCTACTATTAATTTCGAACCTTTTATTTTTTAAAAACAAAAAATGGTATGTTTTAACTTTTCTGTCAAGTTCTGTTTTGGGCTTAATTAATTTAATTGACGTTTTTTATATAAATATAAAAATAACGGTATTTGGCTTAAGTTTCAATCTCTTGTTTCTAATCTTATTAATAGCTTTTTTGTACACCAACAAAACACTTATAAACCAACTTTTTCCTGAAAAAAGTAATTAAACGAAACATTATAAAAAACCAAATCCCACCTCTGTAAAGAGGTAGGATTGTAGCTCCTAACTAAACTAACCAATTATTTCCGTTCGCTTACAAGAAATAATTATTTTAATGACATCTAAAGTCATGTATGCTATTAACCAACTATAGTATCTTGAAAAGATTGTATCATTTGTTTTATATACGACGCAATTATTGTTTTGGATTTTTTAGATTGAAAAAAAAATGTTTTTTTATTCCAGCACTTTATTTGCTAATTACAATTGATATTATAATAGTAACGTAAGCATCTAACCTACTATAGCTTAAGACTAACTCTAACTAATAGCTATTGGGTTTTAAATCAAACAAAAATTAACTGCTTTTTTTTGGCTTCCTCCCAAAAAAACTTGGTATTTGAAAATCACAGATTTTCTAATTACTGTTTTTTGGCCTCCTCCCAAAAAACACTGAGTATTTGAAAATCACAGATTTTCCAATTACTGTTTTTTGGCCTCCTCCCAAAAAACACTGAGTATTTGAAAATCACAGATTTTCTAATTACTGTTTTTTGGCCTCCTCCCAAAAAAACTTGGTATTTGAAAATCACAGATTTTCTAATTACTGTTTTTTGGCCTCCTCCCAAAAAACATCCATTTCACCCAAAGTCATGTCTTTTAAATCTTTGTTCAGCCCTTTTGCTTTTTTCTCTAAATACTGAAAGCGCTTTTTAAACTTTTTATTCGTGCGTTCTAAGGCGTTTTCTGGGTTTATATTCAAAAACCTAGCGTAATTCACCATAGAGAACAATACATCTCCAAATTCGTCTTCCATGGCGTCAGCATCACCCTTCTCTACTTCAACTTTAAACTCGTTAAGCTCCTCCTCTACTTTTTCCCATACTTGCTCTGGTCGTTCCCAATCAAAACCAACTCCTGCTACTTTTTCCTGTATCCTGCTTGCTTTTACTAAGGCTGGCAAACTATTAGGAACACCTTCTAAAACACTTGTTCTTCCTTCTTTTAATTTTAGATTTTCCCAATTACGCTTGACTTCTGCTTCATCTTTTACAGTAACATCTCCATAAATATGTGGGTGCCTATGGATTAGTTTTTCACAGATACTATTACAAACATCTGCAATATCAAATGCTTTTTTCTCACTTCCTATTTTTGCATAAAAAACCATATGCAACATTAGATCTCCAATTTCCTTTTTAACTTCTTCTAAATCGTCTTCTAAAATAGCATCACCCAGCTCGTACGTTTCTTCAATAGTTAAATGACGTAACGTTTCCATAGTTTGCTTTTTATCCCAAGGACATTGCTCACGCAGCTCGTCCATAATAGTCAATAAACGGTCAAATGCTTTTAATTGGTCTGCTCTAGAATTCATATAAAAAAGGTTTTTGTAAAAGTACGTTGATTTGTTTCATCTTAAAAAATGATAAACAAAAAAAATCCAGCAAAAGCTGGATTTTTAATATCTATAAATTAAATCAATTTATTCTTCTTCGTCAGACGTTTCAGTCTTAGCAGTCTCAAAGTCTAACATGTCATTTTTTTGTAACATATTATACCATTGCACCACTTTTTTAATATCACTTGGATACACTCTATCTTCATCATAATCTGGTAATACTTCAAAAAAGTACTCTTCCAGTTTATCTTTAGAATCTTTATGACTAATACTAGTTTGTGCTCCCTTTTCTTTGTCTTTAATTTTACTTAAGACGTCTTTCAATGGCACTTCTTCTGTTAAAGTATAAATTGCAATCTCACTTAAAATACTAACGTTTTGTTGTATTCCAACAGACATACGTCTATTATCAATTAAAGATTCAGCAATAAAGCCACCTCTTGTTTGAGTTACTAATTTATATAATCCAGGTTTACCTGCAATTGCTAATACTTTATCTAAAGCCATATAATTTCTTGTTTTTAATTATCCTTTTATCTTTCACTTTGACGCTGCATAGTGTTCAAAAATTGGATGGCAAATATCTTATGTTAGTTTGGGTTTTCCAAACGTTTAACGTTTCTTTTTCATTAATGGAAATTTCATGCGGTAATCTACATTGATTTTCCCTTTAGAGATATTAGTTAATTTTCCTTTTATCAAACGCTTTTTTAACGCAGATAAATGGTCTGTAAATAAAATACCTTCGATATGATCATACTCATGTTGAAACACTCTAGCAGCCAAACCATCTAATGCCATAGCTTGCTTATTAAAGTCTTCATCAAAATATTCAATTTTAATATTTGGTTGTCTAAAGACATCCTCTCTAACATCAGGAATACTTAAACAGCCTTCATTAAACGCCCATTCATCTCCAGATTCTTCTAAAATAACTGGATTGATAAAAGTGTGTTTAAAATTTTTCAAAAACTCACTTTCTTCTTTACCTAAAACGTCTTCGTCATCTGCAAACGGAGTCGCATCCACAATAAACATACGGATTGACAATCCAATCTGCGGTGCAGCTAAACCAACACCAAACGAACCATACATGGTTTCGTACATGTTTGCTATTAACTCTTTTAACTTCGGGTAATCCTTAGTAATGTCAGTCGCTTTTTTCTTTAAAACGGGATCGCCATAGGCGACAATTGGTAATATCATACTATTAATTATTGATTATAAAGGTAGCTCTGTAAGATTATGGTTGCACTAACCTCGTCTAAAAGCGCTTTATTTTGTCTATGTTTTTTCTTTAATCCACTATCTATTAACGTTTGCGTCGCCATTTTAGAAGTAAAACGTTCATCCACACGTTTTATCGGAATCTTAGGAAATGCATTTTCTAATTTCACCAAAAACGGAATAATTAACGCTTCACTTTCACTTGGCGTATTATCCATTTGTTTTGGTTCCCCGACTAAAAACAATTCGACTTGCTCTTTACTTAGATAGTCCTTTAAAAATGTAATAAGTTCCTTAGTATTTACAGTAGTCAATCCAGAGGCAATAATTTGCATCTCATCAGTGACTGCTAATCCTGTTCTAACTTTTCCGAAATCAATTGCTAAAATGCGAGCCATATTAAATTTTGTGCAAATTTATAGTTTTATACTCTTAACACCTTAAATATTGTGCCATATTTTAATTTTTACGAATTATATTTGTCTTAAATTAAAATTGACATGACAGAATTACAAAAAACAATAGAGACTGCTTGGGATAACCGAGAGTTATTAACAAACGCAAAAACGATAGACGCTATTAGAGAAGTGGTTAACCTTTTAGATTTAGGAAAACTTCGAGTAGCAGAACCGACAACTGATGGTTGGCAGGTTAATGAATGGGTTAAAAAAGCGGTTGTTTTATACTTCCCTATTCAAAAAATGGAAACTTTAGAAGCTGGTATTTTTGAATATCATGATAAAATTCCACTAAAGAGAGGGTATAAAGAAAAAGGAATTAGAGTGGTACCAAATGCTGTTGCACGTCATGGTGCTTACATCGCTGCTGGAACAATTTTAATGCCTAGTTACGTAAATATTGGTGCGTATGTAGACGAAGGAACCATGGTTGATACTTGGGCCACCGTTGGTAGTTGCGCACAAATTGGTAAAAACGTCCACTTATCTGGTGGTGTTGGTATTGGTGGTGTTTTAGAACCTTTACAAGCCTCTCCTGTTATTATAGAAGATGGTGCTTTTATTGGATCACGTTGTATCGTTGTAGAAGGTGTACATGTAGAAAAAGAAGCTGTTTTAGGTGCTAATGTGGTATTAACCATGAGTACTAAAATTATAGATGTTACCGGCGATACTCCTGTTGAGATGAAAGGTCGTGTCCCTGCAAGATCAGTAGTGATACCTGGTAGTTATACTAAAACCTTTGCTGCGGGAGAATTTCAAGTCCCTTGTGCTCTAATTATTGGAAAACGTAAAGAAAGTACAAATAAGAAGACGTCTTTAAATGATGCACTTCGCGAATATGATGTTGCTGTTTAATTAGTTTAGACTTACAGTAATTATCAAAACAAATTAAAGTACTGATATAAAATAAATAGCGATTGAAAATTTTAGTTGTACAACAGAAAATGATTGGAGACGTACTGACAAGTAGTATTCTGTTTGAGGCTCTGCGCGAAAAATATCCAGAGGCACAACTAGATTATGTTATTAATGCTCACACATATGCAGTTGTAAAGCACAACCCGTATATTGATAACTTTGTTTTTATTACTCCAGAAATTGAAAAGAGTAAACTAAAATTTTATCGCTTTTTAAAAACTATAAAAAAAGAAAAATACGATATTGTTATTGATGTTTACGGTAAAATTGGAACTGCACTTATTAGTGCTTTTACTGCAGCCAAAACTAAAATAGCGTATCATAAAAAATATACTGCATTTGTTTTTTCGCATACTGTACAGCGTTTAAAAAAACCGCATCACAATGCTAGTTTAGCAATTGAAAACAGATTAAAACTTCTAGAACCTTTAGATATTACTTTTAAAAACAGAGTCCCTCAAATTTATTTGAAACCTCAAGAAATAAGTAATGCTAAAAAATATTTAGAGAGTTCAAACATACAAGACAATAAACCTCTATTTATGATTAGTGTTGTAGGTAGTAGTGCTATTAAAACCTATCCTGCTAAATATATGGCTGAATTGTTAGATAGTCTTGTAGCTAACACTAAAGACGCTCAGATACTTTTTAATTATATACCAAAGCAGAAAACAGAAGCAAAAGCAATTTTTGATTACTGTTTAGCGGTGACACAAAAGCATATCTTTTTTAATGTCTTCGGAAAAAGTTTAAGAGAATTTTTAGCCATTACAAAACAATGTGACGCCTTAATAGGTAATGAAGGTGGTGCAAACAACATGGCAAAAGCACTAAATATTCCTACTTTTACTATTTTTTCGCCGTATTTAAATAAAGCTAATTGGTATAGCAAAAACGAACCTGGTCATAATATTGCCATTCATTTGTCGGACTATATCCCTTACGGAGAAGAAGATATTAATAACGCCAAAAAGGATCCTGAAAAATATTATCTAAAGCTTAAACCAGAATTTATAGAACCCGAACTTAAAAAGTTTTTAAGCAACTTATAATCATGAATTATAATTTTTTAATCTACATATCGTACAGTTATGCACTACCAATTGGCAATCCATTGGAAGAAGAAATTTTAAAACGAGGCTATACCGTAAAATGGTTTGCAGATATTGAAGACGGTAAAAAAGCGATACAACAAAAAGATAATGCTTTAAATACGATACAGGATGTTATAGATTATAATCCGAATGTTGTTTTAACAGCCACTGATGATGTTCCTGATTTTATTTCAGGCTTGAAAGTGCAAGTGTTTCATGGGTTTTTAACTTATAAGAGACCAAAAAAAAGCTATGGAGAAGCTCACTTTAGACTTCGCGGTCTTTTTGATTTATACTGCACACAAGGTCCATCATCAACTAAAGGGTTTATTGCACAGCAAATAAAACATCCTTATTTTGAAGTTATAGAAACAGGCTGGAGTAAAGTAGACCCTTTATTTCCTATAGAGAAGAAAAAAAGCTCTAATACTATTATGATTGCCTCTACTTTTACAGAGCGTCTAAGCTTAGCTTACAATGACGACGTATTTCAAGAAATAAAGCGATTATCTAATAATGGGAATTACAATTTTATAATGGTATTACACCCAAAATTACCTAACATTATTAAACAAAAGTGGCAAACAATAAACAACAGAAATTTCACATACTGTAATACAACAGACTTAGTACCACTATACAAGCAAGCAGATATCATGTTTGCTGATACAACCTCTGCTATTCAGGAATTTTTACTACAAAAAAAACCTGTAGTTACATTTAACCATACGTTTAAACACAATTATTTAATTGATATCAATCAATCAAATAATATCGAAAAAGGATTTATTGAAGCTTTAAGTTTTCCAGAAAAATTACTTAAAAACATCGAAATATTTATAAAAGACCTGCATCCTTATTTTGACGGAAAATCAAGCCAACGTATTATTGATGCCAGTATAATGCAATTACATAAAGATAAAAGCGAGTTGAAAAACAAACCTTTAAATCTAATACGCAAATACAAAATACGTAAACGACTAAACCTTTTTACTCTAAAAAGTTACAATAAACCTTTTACAATATCTAAGTAATCATTAGCACATTTAACTAAACACAATGAAAACAATAGCCGGGCTAATTATAACATTTAATGAAGAGAAACATATTGAGAAATTGATTAATAACATCTCATTTGTAGACCAAATTATTGTAGTAGATTCTTTTAGTACCGATGCTACCTTAGATAAAACAGCAAAATTTAGCAATGTAACAGTAATACAACATAAATTTAAAAATTTTGCAGAACAGCGTAATTTTGCTTTAAAGCAGGTAACTCAAGATTGGGTACTATTTATTGATGCAGACGAAAGGATAACCAAACCATTACAAAAAGAAATACTTACAACTATCAATAGCGACACTTCTATTTCTGGTTACATGGTAAAACGTTTGTTCTACTTTAAAAATAAACGCATTAGGTTTAGTGGTTTTCAAACAGATACGACCTACCGCTTATTCCAGACCAATAAAGTATCTTATATCCAAGATAAAATAGTACATGAAATGCCGAAAATTGAAGGAGAAACTGGTCTTTTAAAAAACAATATGCTACATTATAGCTTTGCTAGCGCAGCCCATTACAAGTCAAAAATGGAGCATTATGCTAAACTTAAAGCGTTAGAACTAAGCGAAAAAGGAAAGACAACCAATATCTTTAATTTACACTTTAGACCACTATACAAGTTTATTGTCAATTATATTTTTAGACTAGGTTTCTTAGACGGAAAAGAAGGCTTTACGCTATGTTACTTAAGCGCCTATGGTGTTTACTTTAGATACAAAACATTAAAAACATTAAATCATTAACGTGTCCAAAATTTAAGTTTCTTTTTTAAACGTTTCTTACGATAAAACTTTTCTTGAAAAGCTTCAGTCTCTTTCCACATTAAATTAAAAACCTGGTCATAATCAGCACCAGAACATTTTGCGTACTCATCGCTCATAATTTCAACCATGCTTTTATGAATGGTTAATCTTGAAAAGTTTTTAATACGTACATCAAGACTTAAATCCTTGAACTGCATTCTATTTAAATCTACTAGATAAAACTGATAGTTATCACCTATTTTTTTGATTAACGTATTTCCAGGAGAATGGTCCAAAAACAAAATATTGTTTTCGTGAAGAGTAAACGTAAACCTAGTAAAGGCTCTTAAAATAGTCTCATAATCTGGTATACTAAAATCGTTGGTTAAATCTCGGTAGGTATAATCACAATCTAATTGCTGACTAACATAGTAACTTTTTTTAAATAAAAAAGCACTCATTTCTTCATAAAAAGCAACCGGTTGCGGCGTTCCAATATTCAATTCTTTAAGTTTAGTAGCATAAATAAATGACCGCTGTGCTTTACTTTTTCTAAAAAAACGATAAGCCACTTGGTTAATAAGATTAGGAATTCTGAAAGATTTTACGTTTACAGTATAACCATCCAAATCAAACGTTTTTAGAGTATTCCGTTCTTGATCTCCAAAAGGCGTTCCTTTAGTTTCAAAATTAACAAAAATGTCAGCTAAAGCTGATTCGTTTTTTTTAAAGTCTCGATGTACTTGTCTATTTGTTTTCACTTATATCTTTGTTAATTCCATTGTCACACCATGTTACATTATTTTTTATAGTCTGTAACTCAATACTATTATTTTTCTCTAAATTACTTTTAGGTTTTTCAAAGTGATAAATATGAAAAACAATAGCTTTATATCTTATTCGTCTTGAAATAACTCCATTATTCAATAACCGCAATGCGAAATCAGAATCCTCACGCCCCCAACCTTCAAATTCTTCGTTATAACCATTAATAGCTAAAGCATCTGTTTTAAAATAAGATGTATTACAACCTCTATATTTTTTAGAAAATTCTCGACTAGCCATATATAAATGACTAAGAATAGGCACATGCATTGCTCGCGTCCGTTTCTTAATACCCTTAGACAAAAATGAAAAATTAATTTCTTTACTCTTAAACAATGAATCTAAATATGATTTTTTTATCGTTACACGACTACCGAATAAAAACTGATTTGGTTTTACTAAAGACAGATGGTCCTTTACAAAATGTTTATGCAAAATACAATCTCCGTCGACCTGCAAAATATAATCTCCAGTGGACGCTAATAAAGCTTTGTTTAAAATTTTAGCTTTCCTAAATCCTGTGTCTTCTTGCCATATATGAATAACAGGGGTTTCTACTTCAGACTTAAAAGCATCTATAACCACCTTAGTATCTTTAGTAGATCCATCATCTGCAATAATAATCTGATCCGGAAGTTTTGACTGATTTAAAACGCTTTTTAAAACTAAACCTAACGCTTCTGGCCAATTGTAAGTTGATATAATTAAAGTATTAGTCATTTTTAAAATAGCCTTCAAAATTAATATCTTTTTTAGTTTTAAAAAGCCTTAAGTGCTTAAAATATTGTCCAATATTTTTTTTGAACAAATAAAATTTAGAGGGAGACATCTTAGAATTTACTTTAATAATTTCTTTTATTTTTTTTAAATCTTTTGTATCAAAATATCCTAAAGATTTCCAAAGCTCTGGATTTAAATAAAATATATTTTTTATAGTTTTATAGTTATTCTTATCTGCTTTTTTCCACTTATCAAAAAACTGATTATTAATTTGATGACTATGTCCCCAATTTTTAAATTTAAATAGCAATTCCTCTTCTGTTCTAGATAAGCACTCATGCAAAAGCACGTTATTAGTATAAATAATGCGTTCTTTAGTTTTCCTTGCTGTCTTGTAATTGGGATAGTTAGTTGCTAAAAACACTTTAGTAGGCTGCTCAACATACAACAAACCATCTTCCAAATATTTATAGATATTAATCAAAAATCCTGCAATCTGTACTGGATTTTCCTCTGGGTTAACTAAATACTTATCATGCTGTCTTAATGTTTTTACAAATTGATCAAAATCAATAAAAATTTCATCAGAATCCACTTGCACTAACCAATTACCAATCCCCATTTTTAAAGCTAATAAATGACGCTCTCTAGTATCATTCTGGATTGCATTTAATTTAGGTACATAAAAATCATCCTTATAAATTTCAATTTTACCAGCTATATCAAACTGCTCTAACCACGAGAAAAAATCAGGATCTATTTCAAAAAACTCACCGTTCCAAGTACGATATTTATAATCTAATGCTAGGTAAATTTTATCTGCTTGGTCATAAATTGGAGGAATGGAAAGTTTTAATTTTTCGTAGTCATAAGACATCAAAAAGCCAACAACAATGTTTTTCATTTTAATTAATTAGTCAAACAAATCTAATAAATAATAAAAACTTAAGTGAGTCAATCTATTGGTTTTATTTATTTTTACCCAAAAACAACGACATGGACGTTTCTATTATTATTGTAAACTACAACTCTTCTGGTTATACCATAAATTGTATAGACTCCATATATAAATATACTAAAGACTTAGTTTTTGAAATTATTGTTATCGATAACCACTCTCAAACGGAAGATTTAAACTCATTAGAAAACCATTTAAATACTGCCAAATTCACTCTAATTAAAAGTTCAGAAAACCTAGGCTTTGGCGGCGGAAATCACTTAGGCGTTCAGCAAGCTAAAGGAAACTTCCTCGCATTTATTAATAATGATGCAGAGTTAACTGAAAACTCATTATTACAACTGTTACAGTATAGCCAATCACAATTAAAAGTAGGTTGTATTGGTTTAAAACAAATAAATGGAGAAGGCCAGACTTTTAAGTATAGTTATAGGCAATTTATAGGTTTAAAACACCATTTGTTCAATTCAAAAAAACCAATCAACTATTATAGTAAATTATACAACTCAGACTTATCAGAACCATTTAATGTTGATTTAGTCTCTGGTGCTTTTATGTTTTTTAAAAGAGAAGCTTATGAGAAGTCAGGTGGTTTTGACCCGAAAATCTTTTTATTTTATGAAGAAATGGATATTTGTTTACGTCTAAAAAAACAAGGCTATTCTACACAATTTTACCCTAAATCTTCTTTTATACATTATATGGGGAAAAGTTGTGGCAATGTTGCTTTAAAAACAGAATTTACAGTATCCTATCTTTACGTAATAAAGAAAAATTATAGCACATTATACTATCAGTTTTTAAGATTTGTTTTAATTTTAAAATATGGTATCAAAAGTATTTTTAAACCTAAAAAACACTTAACTTCTTTTAAGATTGTTTTAAAAGGCGGTAACCCTCTACGTTTTTCTATGAAGCCTAATTGTTAATTATTTGTAATATCTGTGTTTCTGTTGTTGCTAACGAAAATGGTTTTAAAATATTTTCACAACTGTCACTTGCAGCCTCCCAAAGCTGTTTATTTGTGTATAAAGCAATAATTTTTTGCGCTATTTCCTCTGCTGAATTTGCAACCATAATTACTTTTTGATTTTTAAAATCAAAACCTTCAGCTCCAACATCTGTCGTTACTAGCGGTAAACTATGCTCTAAACTTTGCCCTATTTTACCTTTAATACCTGCTCCAAAACGTAATGGAGCAACAAACAACTTTGCCGAACTTAACGCGACATTTATATCATCCACAAAACCTAAAAGATTAAACCTATGAGATGCCAATGATTTAATATCCTCCGTAATATAACTACCAACTATATTAACCTCTACTTCCGGCAACGACTGCCAAACAAGGGGCATAATATCTTCCTTTAAATACTTGACGGCATCATTGTTTGGATCATGTCTAAAACTACCAACAAATAAGATGTTTTTTCTATCTTCAAATTTAAAAAAGCCCGTCCCCTTATCAAGGTGTTGATGGATATTACTAATCAAAAAAACTTTGTCATCCTCGTTAAAATGTTGTTTCAATAATTCCTTATCTGATTTAGAAATAGCAATAACAGAATCTGCCTGTTTGCAATTTTCTAATTCAATTTTAAGAAATTTTTCAGCTTGGATTTTCAATGCCTCATCCTTACCTAATTCGTATTCTCTCAATAATCTGATATAATGAAAATCCACCATATCAAATACCAATTTAATACTAGGATTAGCCCTTTTAATTAATGATTGAAACTTATTAAAAACCATAGGCCTATGCAACCATGCGACATTCATTTTTGGAGAGATACGCTGTATAAAAACCTCTTTAGTAACTAACTTACCTTTATTATCAATACTAGGTTGATAAACGTTCACACCCAAATCTATAAATATTTGAAGGTAATCGCTTTTATATTTGTACTGTTTTAAATCTGCTACTAAAAATACAGACACCTTATTTTTAAGAAGTAATTTAATAATTTCTGTTAGTCGTCTTGAACCAGAATCTTTATTAAATTCTGGAATAATCTCGTCGACAATTAATACGTTTTTAGAGGAAAACGTAAAATCAGTTTCGTTAAACAGGATCTTATTTTTCTTCAGTTTTTTGGTTAACAAATAGATTTTAAATTGATTTTTTAACGATTTTAAACTCATTTTAGACTTGCATTTAATTTAGTGTATACCGATTGTTTTGAGAAGGACTGTTTAAAAAAATCTGCTGCTAGTTGACTTTGCTTGTCATACATTTTTTTGTCAGTTAATAATTGGTCTATAAATCTAGCAAATTCAGTTTCAGAGTTTGTTACCATACAACCATTATTAGTCTTATTTAAAAGCCCATCTAAACCTCTCTCGTTACAAACTACGGGTAAAGCATAAGATAATGCTTCCACCACCTTAATTTTTAATCCAGTACCTGTTATCATTGGACATATGGATACTTTTGACGCTTGGTATAAATCTGATAAATCCTCAACGTAAGTATGTTTTGTAACATTAGTAAAATCCGGAATAACTTGACTAATTTTCCCAACGACTGTAATAGTTATATCCTTATTTAACAAAGGGTATACGTTGTTAAAAAACCAATCTGCTGCTTTAACATTATGGTTATTATCACTTGCTACGTAAATTAAATCTATGCTCTTCTCTTGAGTGTTATCCGAAGATTTATCTTCTAGAACATGAGGTGCTAATTTAACTTTATCTCCTAAAAATTGTGAATACAAATAATGTTCTTCTGATGAAATTGCCCAAACATTATCAAAATCATTTAACAACTGAATTTCATTATTAAAATACACTCCTAAATTAAACTGCTTATGATTTTGAAACTGTGACGTCAAAAAATCATGTGTATCAACTATTGTTTTTGAATTAGTTGTATTTAAATATTTTAAAAAACCATGATAGTATGCGTAGGATATAATGATAATATCATAGGTTTTATCTTTTGTAATTGAAGCTAATTCTTCACCTTGACCAAATCTAATTCTGTTAAAGGCCGAAACTTTATTTTTAAATAGATTGCTGATTTTTTGTTTTAAACTAAATATTGAATACTTAATTCCACTTCGTTTACTTCTTTTTAAAAGCCAACCATTTGTAATTAAATGTTTATTTTTTAAAGTCGCTAAATGCGCATTTGTAAAATTTTCTTTGTGCGGTTGCTCTAAAGACACTAAATCTACTTGATAGTTTTGTGCTTTAAAATATTCCAACAAGCAAAAAGCTCTAGCATTGTTACCTTGATGTTTTAGTAACGGGTTTTCTGGATAGAAGAAAAGTATTTTTTTCATTTATTTAAATATTTTCTTGAATTGATATTTCATTTTAATGAAAACATTTTTCTCTAATTTTCTTATCTTTTTGAGCTGTGTCTTAATTTCTTTATCCTTTTGTTCTAAATTATTTAATAGTTTTAAAGTCTTACCTTCTTTATCTAAAAAGTTATCAGTTATAGTTTGTAATCTATTTTTAATCTTGTTACCAATAGTCTTTTTGGATAAATAGGTGTGTATATCTGCTTTACTTTTTTCTGACAAGTTGTTAAATAACGTGTTATCTTCTACTAAATTTTTCATTAAAAATGACGCATGATCAACATCAGGATCTGCAAACAAATAGCCTTTTTTAGTTAAACCATAATCCACACTTACAGGTATTAATTTATATTTCACTAAAAGACTATTATTGACATTCATGTACTCCAAATTACCAGAATAACCAGTGGATATGGTTGGTTTACCATAAGCCATAGCCTCTGCCATAGTCAGCCCAAATCCTTCTGATCTTTGTAGTGACACGTATGCATCAGAAACATTTATTAAACTGTGTAATTCTTCTTTTTTAAAAGAAGCGTTAATCAATTTAATATTTTCGATTCCTGCTATTGCGTTATTAAGTAATGCTGCTTGCTCAGGAAACATATCTAAATGATGTGTTTTTATGACCAAACATACTTTTGGATTATTAAAGAAAGCTTGTTTAAAAGCTTTAATTGTAGCTAACGGATTTTTACGTTCTAAAGAACTAATAGAGTCGAATATAGTTAAAAAAACAAAAACATCTTTGTTTAACGAAAAATGGTCTCGTTTTAAATGACCTGCAATCGATTGAATAGAGTGCGGAATTTTTACAACTGGAATTGGAGATGTTATGGATAAGGCCTCTACACAAAAATCACTTGGCACCCAAACCTCATCAAAAAATGACAAGTATTTCATAACCTCAACTGGAGGCTCAATAAACTCCCAAGCCCAAAAAACGATGTTATAGTGATTTTCTAAAAACTGCTTATTCGTATTCTGTATAAAATCTTCAATAAAATTTAAGTTAATATGTATTAAGTTTACCTTATAATTTACACCTGTATTTTTATGATTGAAATCATAATCTACAATCTGGTTACTATAATTAAAACAGGTAATATTAGTCCCTACACCTACTTTATTTAAAGCATCAATATTGGTTCTAGCTGCTTCGCTTAAACCTGATAACTCATTAAGATAACCATATACATTTACTCCAAAATCGCTACTCATATTTATCTTTTTACTAAAACAAAAATAGATATATTTAAGCGGTATACTTTGAAATCTACTTATATAAATTATAATTGAGATGGTTGATACTTCAAAAAAACCTAAATACGTAACCTAAAAAAGCTATTGATTAGTACTTTTGCATATCCATAACAAAATATAGCAGGTTGGTCTAAATCCCAATTTATAATCTACAAACCAATAATTGGACACTATGCATAATTTAGCTTTAGTTATAAAGACATATAAACCAGATTACGACAGAGTCAAACTACTTATTGAGTCAATAGACAAACATAACTCGGATAATATCCCTATTTATATAAGTATAAACGATGCAGATTATGATTTTTTTAAATCTAACCTAACCAACACTAAGCATACCCTATTAAAAGATAGTCAAATTTGTACAACAAGTGTTACAGATGGTTGGAGATACCAACAAATAATTAAATCTCAGTTTTATAGACTTAAAGTTGCTAGAAACTATTTATGTATAGATTCTGACAGCCTATTTATATCCGATTTTTATATTAAAGACTTTATATATAATGACGACGTACCTTATACAATAATGCAAGAATCTAAACCACAATTAGAAATTTTTGAACGTATAGATGTTGACACTGTTAAACATAGCTTTAGAACACCTGTCAAAGCTATTAGGGTTATTTTTAATCTTCCAGAAGTTAAATATTGGGATTACGGACCATCACCATATTTATGGTCTTGTAAAGTTTGGGAAAGTTTTTACGAAGACTATTTACCTGCAAATAATTTTACAATCGAAAGTTTTTTTAGCGAGCTTGATAAAACAACACATCCTGCTGAAGCTTTAATTTATGGTGAGTATTTAAGAAAAACTAAAATTATAGAAATTATACCATGCGAATGCTTTTTTAAAGTATACCATTATAAAAAGCAATTTGACATTGAAAAAAAATTCCACAATATAGAAAAATTAAAAAAAGTTTATCTAGGTGTTATATTTCAAAGTAATTGGAAACAAAAAAAGAAAAGGTTTAAATTATTTTAAACTTATAAAAGCAAACCATGAGAGAAGAAATAGAAAAAGCAATTGAAACCCTTAAACAAGGTGGTTTAATTTTATACCCAACAGATACCGTTTGGGGAATTGGTTGTGATGCAACAAATGCTAACGCTGTCAATAAAATTTACAAACTAAAGCAACGCCAGGATGACAAGGCATTAATATGCTTAGTTAATAACTACAGCATGCTTGAAAGACATGTAGACAATGTACCAAAAATAGCATATACAATTTTAGATATTGCGGACAAACCAACCACTGTAATCTATGATGCTCCAGCTGGTATTGCAGAAAATTTGGTCGCAAAAGACAATACATTGGCGATTAGAATAGTGAATCATGATTTTTGCGAAAAATTGATAAAATATTTTGGAAAACCAATTGTATCCACCTCTGCAAATATAAGTGGCCAACCGACACCTAAATCCTTTAAAGAAATTAGCGAAGCTGTTTTAAAAGGTGTGGATTATGTCGTAAATTTGCACCAACAAAAAAATGGAGGAAATCCTTCTACTATTATAAAACTAAGTAATAGTGGACAAGTTAAAGTTATTCGTGAGTAAATTATAATATGAATTACAAAGCAGCACTACAAAACCCAGTATTTAAAGTTATTTCTCAAGCGTCTAAAAACCTTAATTTGGACAGCTATGTTATTGGAGGTTTTGTTCGTGATTATATCTTAGAAAGAGGAGATGCTAAAGACATTGATGTTGTTGCCATAGGTAGCGGAATTGAATTAGCAAGAGAAGTCTCAAAACGACTACCTAACAAACCTAAAGTTCAAGTTTTTAAAACGTATGGAACAGCAATGTTGCGTTACAATGACGTAGAAATAGAATTTGTTGGTGCACGTAAAGAATCTTACAATGAAGATAGTAGAAACCCAATAGTCGAAAACGGGACTTTACAAGATGATCAAAATAGGCGCGATTTTACTATTAATGCCTTAGCAATAAACTTATCTGAATCTAATTTTGGTGATTTATTAGACCCTTTTAATGGCGTTGAAGATTTAGGTAACAAGATTATAAAAACGCCCTTAAATCCAGATATAACTTATAGTGACGATCCTTTACGCATGATGCGTGCTATAAGATTTGCAACACAATTAGATTTTATAATTGAAGAGCAATCACTTAACGCTATTACTAGAAATAGCGCTCGTATCAAGATTATAACAAAAGAACGAATCATTGTTGAGCTAAACAAAATTTTAGAAAGTTCAAAACCATCAAAAGGTTTTTTATTGCTAGAAAAAACAAGGCTTTTAAAACATTTTTTACCTGAGTTAACCAACTTAAAAGGTATTGATGAAGTGGAAGGGCAAACCCATAAAGACAACTTTTACCATACGCTTGAAGTGGTTGATAATATTTCTAAAAACACGAACGATGTTTGGTTACGTTGGGCAGCATTGTTACATGATATTGGTAAAGCACCAACAAAACGATTTAGTAAAAAAGTAGGTTGGACGTTTCACGGACATGAGTTTGAAGGGTCTAAAATGGTATACCACTTATTTAAACGCTTAAAAATGCCTTTAAATGACAAAATGAAATTTGTCCAAAAAATGGTATTCATGAGCTCTAGACCTATTGTTTTAGCTGAGGATTTAGTCACCGATTCGGCTGTAAGACGTTTAGTCTTTGATGCTGGAGATTATGTTGAAGATTTAATGACACTTTGTGAGGCTGACATTACTACAAAAAACCCAAAACGTTTTGATAAATATCATAACAATTTCAAGATTGTAAGAGATAAAATTATTGAAGTAGAAGAAAAAGATCACGTTCGTAATTTTCAACCTCCTGTTTCTGGAGAAGAAATTATGGAAACCTTTAATTTAAAACCTTCAAAAGAAATAGGCATTATTAAAGAAGCCATAAAAGAAGCTATTCTTGAAGGAGAAATCCCGAACGAGCATGATGCCGCTTTTAATTTAATGATTAAAAAAGGGGAAGCTTTAGGACTCATTAAAAATGAATAAGCATGTTAGAGTTAATTAAAACAGATTCTAATAATCCCGACTTTATTACTCTAATCAAGCAGTTAGATAGTTACCTAAAAACAACAGACGGTGATGATCATGAGTTTTACAATCAATATAATGGGTTAGATACTATTAAACACGTCGTCCTTGCTTATTTAGACAAAACTCCTGTGGGTTGCGGAGCCTTTAAACCCTTTAAGGAAAATACCGTAGAGATTAAACGCATGTTTACCTCTAAAACTACTCGAGGACAAGGGGTGGCTTCAAATATTTTACAAGAATTAGAATCTTGGGCAAAACAACTCGACTACAAAGACAGTATTTTAGAAACCGGAATTAGACAAATAGAAGCCATTCAATTTTATAAAAAATGCAACTATCACATCACAGATAATTACGGCCAATATAAAGGTGTAAAAGAAAGTATATGCTTTAAAAAAGCATTGTAAGTTAAAGAAAAAGCAATATGAAAAAGGACAATAACAAAGTTATCTATTGGCTATTAACGGGTTGTTTATTAATTTTTATAATGGTCATTGTAGGTGGTATTACCCGATTAACCCATTCTGGATTAGCCATTTCTAACTACAAACTTATTTCTGGAACTATTCCGCCTATGAATGACGTCGAATGGCAGGAAGCCTTTGATTTATACAAGCAATATCCAGAATACAAAAAATTAAACAACCATTTTAATATTGAAGAATTTAAAGACATCTATTTCTGGGAATGGATTCATCGTGTCATCGGTCGTTTTATAGGATTAGTATTTTTCTTACCCTTTTTATATTTTTTAATTACAAAACAACTAACAGGACCAACTATTAAAAAATCAATTGGCCTAATGTGTTTAGGTGCCTTACAAGGATTTCTAGGTTGGTACATGGTTAAAAGTGGATTAGTAGACCGTCCAGATGTCAGTCACTATAGGCTAGCAATGCATTTAACAACAGCATTTATAACCTTTGCAGCGACATTTTGGGTCGCTTTAGATTTAATGTTTCCATTTGATAAAATTGTGAGCACTGGGTTTAAAAGACTCCTTCGTATTGGTATGTTAGTTCTAATTATCCAGATTGTTTATGGTGCATTTGTTGCAGGTTTAGATGCCGGTTGGGTACATAACCATTGGCCAATGATGAGTGAAGGTAAATTTATTCACGAAAGTGTATATATCGAAAGAGAGACCCTTTTTGCTAATCTTACTGAAGGAAAAAGTGGCGTGCAATTTGTGCACAGAACGTTAGCTTATATTGTAGTCGCTTTTATTCTTTTAATTGTCTTCAAAGGGCAAAAATATGTCGAAACCAACTATCAACGTAGAGCACTTAATGCTCTAATATCACTCGTTTTTTTACAATTTATTTTAGGCGTTTTCACCTTGATATTACAAGTTCCTGTATGGTTAGGTGTTGCACATCAAGTTGGTGCCTTTTTATTACTAACAGCAATGACATTTACGTTACATCGCTTTAGTAAATAACAGCTAAAAGCATTATCTTTACACCCTTATTTTTTTATTATGATTTACAGATTCAGAGTTATACTAGACAACGATACTAAAGAAGATATCTTTAGAGATTTTGAAATGCGTGAAAGCGACACCATGGAAGATCTACATAACGTTATCACACAATGTTTTGGCTTTGAAGGTAATGAAATGGCTTCTTTTTATTTAAGTGATGACGAGTGGAATCAAGGCGCAGAAATTAGTCTTTTTGATATGAGTGATGGCTTAAACGAAGTTAGATTGATGAATGAAACATCACTTTCTGACACTGTACACGAAGACCAAACAAAACTAATTTATGTTTACGACTTCATGAGTATGTGGACCTTTTTTGTAGAATTGGCTGAAATCGTTGAAGTTGCGGAAGGTGTAGATTACCCTAATCTGATGTACGTTCAAGGTCAAGTGCCTACTGAAGCACCTGAAAAAGTGTTTGAAGCAGAAAAAGATGAATTTGAAGACGATTTAGAAGATGATGACTTTAATATTGACGATTACGATAATTTAGACTTTGAAGAAAACTGGAACTAAAAATCCTGAGTATTCATATCTTCATAATTACGCTTGACAAAGTTTAAAGCATTTTTCAAAATTTCACCCATATTTTTACTTTTCTTAAATTCTAAATCTAACGTATGATCGTATATTTTGGATTTTAGAAGTTCTATATTGGCTTTATTAGATATTTTATCATGCACCATACAATCTAGCAGTTGCGCAATACGATCGTTATAACTAATCATGCGCTTTGCAACAATGGAGCGCTCTTCCACTTTATATTGATCAATAGAGCCCTGTTTAAATTTTTTAGCTACTAGTTGTACTAATTTTAAATTTTCTTTAAAAAATTGTGGTCTATACACATTAAACTTTCCTTCGTAGCATTGTTGATCAAAATCTATAGCTCTAATTTTAAACACTACGTGATCAAAATCATGAGTAGGTACAATTACGTAATTATAAGAACGCATATCACCCAGTAATCTAATCATACAACGTTCGTTAAATTTAACAAACTCTTTTGCTATCTGGGATTTTTCACGCTCCGAACAATCTGGTAAATTATTTTTTATAAATTCATCACCAGGTATTCCTGCAATATGTTCTTCTATTAAAGTATTACCATGCACCATAAAATTTAACTGATATGGAGATAGCATTTGCTCTAACTCTAAACCATAAATACGAGAAGCATCCGCTTTTTTGACATAAAAATAAGTGTAATTATCATTAATAATATTCCTGATTTTTACTCTAAAAGGCTTAGAATTCCCAAAAGTACAATAATCAATAGCATCGATATTTAAATAGGCGTTAGCGGTGACATTACCATCAGAATGGAGTCTACTATATACTTTTTTTAAACTTAAGTCAATTTCTTCTCTATCAAATTCGCTAAAATACACACGTACCCAAAGCGTATCATTATCGTCTTTATCATAAACCGTAATCGCGCCTTGAAAACGTAACAAGTCATCATATAGAATCGTTATTTTAGAGTTTCTATTGTACTCTGATAAATAGCTATTCAATCTATCGCTGATTGGGTAAGACGGTTTTTTCTTCGAAATCTTTAAATCCTTCATAAATATATCTGTCTCCAAATTTAAAAACTAATTTTTAAATTGTAACATATTTAACACTCTATCGTCTTACTATTAAATCAATCAAAAAACCACACATCTTGGAAACTATTCTTAGCATTAGTAATCTTACTAAAAAGTATGGCAATTTAACAGCTGTCAATAATCTATCTTTTACTATTGAAAAAGGTAATGTATATGGCATTTTAGGCCCTAACGGAAGCGGAAAATCAACGACTCTAGGTATTACATTAAATGTAGTCAATGCCACTAGCGGAAACTTTAGTTGGTTTGGCGGTAATACCTCCACCCACGATGCGCTAAAAAGAGTGGGTGCCATCATCGAGCGCCCTAATTTTTATCCTTACATGTCGGCTTACAAAAATTTAAAATTAGTTTGTAAGATTAAAGAAATTAGTGAGGATAAAATTAATGAAAAACTTGAGTTAGTTGGTCTTTTAGATCGAAAAGACAGCCAGTTTAAAACGTTTTCTTTAGGGATGAAACAACGTTTAGCCATAGCATCTGCATTACTTAACGATCCTGAAATATTAATTTTAGACGAGCCCACCAATGGCTTAGACCCTCAAGGAATACATCAAATTAGAGCTATAATACAAGATATTGCGAGCCAAGGGACAACTATTTTATTAGCCTCGCATTTATTAGACGAAGTAGAAAAAGTTTGTACTCACGTCGTTGTTCTTAGAAAAGGAGAAAAATTATATGAAGGCCCTGTAGACCAAATGATTTCTAGCAATGGCTTTTTTGAATTAAAATGCGAAAATACAGCGCTGTTAATTAATTATTTAGAAGCACATCCAAATATTAAAAACATAAAAATTGTGGATGGATTAGTAACCGCTTTTATAGAGCAACCAATGTCTGCTGCTGCTTTTAACAAAGAGCTATTAGAAAAAGGCATTCTATTATCTCATTTAGTATTGAGAAAAGAAAGCTTAGAAGAGCAATTCCTTCAACTTACAGACGATCTAAACGACGCTAACTAACCACTACCCTAACAAACCGCAATCATGTTTCGACTATTATCCATAGAATTACAAAAATTACTAGAAAACAGAAGTAGTAAAATACTTATCTTTTTTTCTTTTATACTGCCCTTTTTTATAATCTTATTATCGTCCTTTAAAATCAACTTCTTTGGTTTATTTACCATAGACCTAGGTAGTGTTGGTATATTTGACTTCCCTTATATATGGCACATCACCACCTTTTTTACCGCTCAATTTAAACTGTTTTTCGCCATTGTTGTCGTTAGCATGATTGGTAATGAGTATAGTAATAAAACCATTAAACAAAACCTGATTGATGGTTTAAGCAAAAAGGAATTTATTTTATCCAAATTTATTACCATCGTTTTCTTTGCGTTAGTATCCACTCTTTTAATTGGACTAATCACATTATGTATTGGGTTATATTATTCTGGCGATACAGAAGCTTATTATATGCATAGTGAAATTATATTCTTACTAGCCTATTTTGTAAAACTAGTTGGCTTTTTCAGTTTATGTTTATTTCTAGCGGTATTAATAAAGCGCTCTGCCTTTGCGCTTGGTTTTATGTTTATCATATTTATAGTAGAATGGATTTTATATGCCGTAATTGCAAAAAATTACGACGACGAAATAGCCACTAATATTCAAAATTACTTTCCCTTAAAATCGATGTGGAAACTAATTGACGAACCTTTTAGACGTATTGTATTAATGAAATCTCCTGAAAAAACAGAACTACTTTATGACTATGCGGTGCATTGGAATGAAATACTTATTGTTTTAGCCTGGACCGCTTTATTTGTATACTGGTCTTACAAATTATTACAAAAAAGAGATTTATAATATTCTTTTAACACCCTTCATTTATATTTAAAAATATTCTTTTCATACCTTTACTAGCTATCGCTAAAAAAAATATGAAAAGAATATTACTAATCACTATACTACTTTGTAATTACATCTCCATAGCACAAAACGAAGCGGCCAATTGGTATTTTGGAAACAATGCAGGTATTAATTTTAACACCAATACAAACGCTGTTACCGCATTAACAGATGGATTATTATCTACAGAAGAAGGTTGTACCAGTATTTCTGATAGTACTGGTAATTTATTGTTTTACACTAACGGAGAAAACGTTTATGACAGAGAGCATAACATTATGCCCAACGGCACCGGACTATTTGGAAATCAATCTAGTACACAATCTGCGATAATTATCCCCAAGCCAGAAGATCCTAACCTCTATTATATTTTTACTCAAGACACTAATTTTCAATTGAACCCAGACAATGGTTTTAACTACTCAATCGTAGACATGACATTAAATGGTGGTTTTGGTGCGGTTACTACTAAAAATCAATTTTTACTAAATAAAGCCTCAGAAAAAGTAACTGCAGTTTTAAAAGATTGTCAATCTCAAAATATATGGGTGGTTACTTATGCCGATTCGGATGCCCTTACAAACATTAACGCGGTAGACAACAATAATAACACTTTTTATGCCTTTGAAGTTAGCGCTGCTTCAGGTGTCAACCCAACTCCAATAGTATCTACCTTACCTTTTTCTATCTCAGAAAGAAGAGGTTATCTTAAATTTTCTCCTGACGGAACTAAACTAGCCTGTGCTAACGTCGCAGAAGGCCTTTATCTTTTTGATTTTGATACAACTACAGGAATAGTCAGTAATTCTCAGCAAATTAATACTACAATTGCCCCCCCTGGACAACCACAATCGCCCTACGGTATAGAGTTTTCTCCGGACAACCAAGTCCTATATGTCACTACTTATTATGAAACTCCTTCTGCAGATTTCACTAACCCTAGTGCACAATACGGGACTTTAATTCAATATGATTTAACAAATACAAATATTAGCGCCACAGAGCAGGTTTTGGATCAAAGAATAATGTATAGAAGCGCCTTACAACTAGGCCCTGATGGTAAAATTTACAGGTCATTAAGCGCCACTTATGATCAAGGAACCCCTTTTTTAAGTGTTATAAATACCCCAAATAACTTAGGAGTGTCATCAGATTATCAACACGCCATCATAAACTTAAATGGACGATCGTCCAGACAAGGACTACCTCCTTTTATAGCCTCCTTTTTCTCAGAAAAAATAGACATAATACCAACAGACACAACAAATACTATTAATCTACCCCTGTGTACTGGTGATGATTACACTTTAATTGCAGAGGCTATTTCTGGCGCCACTTACACATGGACTAAAGATGACATCGCAATACCAACACCCACAATTCCAAATGAATTGTTAATTACAGAAAATGGTAATTACGAAGTATTAATAGAGTTAAATACCGGTGATTGCGACACAAAAGAAGGTCAAGCTATCGTAACGTATTTTGATATCCCCGTAGCAACACAACCAAATGACCTTAGTATTTGTGATGATAATAATGACTTAATAACAACATTTACCCTTTCCATTCAAGACGCAACAATATTAAATGGGCAAAATTCAGCGACTTACTCTGTTCAATATTATTTAACCCAAGCAGATGCCAATTTAGATCAAAATCAATTAGCTAACCTATATAGTAATAGTAATCCTCAAGAAACAATATTTGCAAGGGTTTTTAATAGTTTAAACTCAAATTGTTATGATACTACTTCTTTTAATATTGCAGTTTTTAACACACCTACTATTGGTCTATTAACGGATTATAGTACTTGCGATGACACCTCTGATGGAGATGATACTAATGGTCAAACGACAATAGATTTATCATATTATAACAGCGAAGTTTACGGGAGTCAAAGCGCAATGACCTATGCTATTTCTTATCATCATTTGCAAGCTGATGCGAATTTAGGAGACAATCCATTACCTAATAATTATTATAATACCACTCCATTTAATGAAACTATTTTTGTTCGCCTAGAGAATGTAAATAACACAGCTTGTTTTAATACCCAAAGTTTTAACATCAACATAAATCCAGCCCCTTTGTCTTTTGATGAAATACTCCTTCAATGCGACCAAGATGGTATTCCTGATGGCTTAACCATCTTTAATTTAAACCAAATCACGACAAACATTACCAACAACGCACCAAATGTAGCTACCGCCTTTTATACGACTATGGCGAATGCCGTCTCAGAAACTACTCCAATAGATGGCAACGCTTATAGCAACGTAACAAACCCGCAAACCATTTATTCTGTAGTTACTAATACCATTACAAGCTGTAAATCAATTAGCGAATTAATATTAGAGGTAAGTGCAACTCAAACTAATAACTATATAGCGCCCCCCGTTTGTGATGAGTTGGGATCCGAAGATGGTATAAACACTTTTAATTTAGACGATTTTTCTACAGAAATTTTAAGTGGTCTTCCGACGGGAATTACTATTAATTATTACCAAACTTATAATGATGCATTAATAGAAGCCAATGCACTACCTACATTATATAATAACACCACAGCATATAGTCAAATAATTTATGCTAGAGCAGAAAATGATAATGCCTGCTATGGTATAAATGAAGTCTTATTAACCATAAATCCATTACCTCAATTATCAGAAAACGAAACTCTTTTTTATTGTTTAAATGAATTTCCTTCTACTATACAATTAACAGCATCAACACCGGTAAATAATAACTATTATTATAATTGGTCTACAAATGAAACGACAGCTACAATTGATATAAATACAACAGGAACTTACACCGTTACAGCAACAACACTAGACGGTTGCCAAAAAACAAAAACTATTATTGTAGAAGCTTCAAATACAGCAACCATTGAAAATATAGAAGTCATTGACGGAAGCCTAAATAGTAACGTCGTAGCAGTAATTGCATCCGGTGAAGGTGACTATCTTTTTGAATTACTAAATTCAGAAAATATGTCTACAGGCTTTCAGTCTAGCAATATATTTACTAATGTCAAACCAGGGATTTATACAGTAAACGTAAAAGACATAAAAAATAATTGCGGGATAGTTACTCAATTATTTTCTGTAGTAGGGTTTCCTTTGTATTTTACACCAAATAACGACGGTCAGAATGATTTTTGGCAAGTATATGGCGTATCTAATCAATTCCAACCAAATTCTGTCATCCAAATTTTTGATAGGTATGGTAAATTGTTAAACCAATTTACTCCTTCTAGCCAAGGTTGGGATGGTACTTTTAATGGTTTACCAATGCCCACTAATGACTACTGGTTTACAGTAAAACTGCAAGATGGCCGTGTTTACAAAGATCATTTCACCTTAAAACGATAATTTGAAAATACTAAATTACACCTTACTGATCATTTGCTTTATTAATTCTAATCTTGCCTTTTGCCAGCAACCAACAGATTGTATTCAAGCCATTACAATTTGTGGAAATTCCAATGTTAGCTTAGACGTTAGCGGTATTGGAACACAAGAATTAACAGGAAGTAACACCTGCTCTAGTCAAGAGAGCAACAGTATCTGGTTAAAAGTAACTACCGTAAATGATGGTACTTTAGCCTTCACATTAACTCCTGAAAGTAACAATATTACTGAAGATTATGATTTTTTTGTTTTTGGTCCAAATGTAACGTGTGGAAATATTGGACAAGCCATCCGATGCTCTACAACAAATCCACAAGAGTCAAATCAAGGTAATAACTTAACAGGTTTAAGTGTAAATGCAAATGATACGGCTGAAGGTCCTGGTGGTGCCGGAAACAGTTTTGTTAGCGCTATTAATGCCACAGCTGGAGATTCTTATTATATAGTTATAGATAGACCTATAGGAAATAGCCCTTTTAGTTTAGAATGGACAGGAACAGCACAATTTGCAGAGCCCCCGGCTAACAGCGCCATAAATCAAAATGAAATTACACTTGAAAATTGCGATTTGACACTACCTTATGATGACGAGATTACAACTTTTAATTTAGAATTAAACACTCCTATAATCAGAGGGAATCAAAACAATGTAACCATTACATACCATGAAAGTGAAAGTGATGCTAATATAAATAGCGACGCGATAAGCAGTCCTTACACAAATATTAGCAACCCTCAAACCTTATATGCTAAAGTCACCAACACGATTACAGACTGTTACACGATAGTACCATTTAATTTAACCATAAAAAATGGCCCAACAATAACAATACCAACAGATTATCAAGTTTGCGATGATACCACAGATGGGAATGATACTAATGGACAATCTTTCTTCATTTTATCAAGCAAAAACAATGAAATTGGTGGTCGCAATGCATCAAATTATATTTTTTCATATCATTCTACTTTCCTAAATGCACTAAATAATACTGATGTGCTGAGTGATAATTTTTACAACACTACACCAAATCAGCAAACTATTTATGTTAGAGTAGAAAATGCATTAGATGTAGGTTGTATAAGTATTACACCACTTAACTTAGTGGTTAATCCAATAATTACCACATTTGACAGTATATTATTTCAATGTGATGACGATGATCTTATAGATGGGTTTACTATTTTTAATTTAGATGAAGCTATCACTGATATTACTGATGCTTTCTCTAGTAATAATCAAGTTGATTTTTACGAAAATTATACTGATGCTACGTCACAAACAAATGAATTGAATAGTTTAGCCTACAGTAATATTAGCAATCCTCAAACAGTAATTGCAGTTGTAACCAATCCTATTACTGGCTGCTTTGAAACAGCACAACTAATCCTGGAAGTCAGTACAACTTCAATTAACAATTACATTGCACCTCCTGTTTGTGATGAAGTTGACTCCGAAGATGGGTTAAACACGTTTGATTTAAGCGAATTTTCAACAGCTATTTTAAGCGGACTCCCCCCTAATTTAGATATTAATTATTACGATAATTATAATGATGCCTTACTAGAGCAAAACGCTTTACCGAATAATTACAACAATACAACGCCTTACAATCAAATCATCTACGTACGAGTAGAAGATAACAATACCTGTTATGGTATTAATGAAGTCGCATTATCCATATTAGAATTACCTCAACTTGAAGCTGACGAAACACTATTATATTGCCTTAATAATTTCCCTGAAGCACTAAGTATAACTGGAGGTGTTATTGGAAACAGTAACAATTATTATTATAATTGGAATACAGGAGACACAACGATTAACGTAGAAGTTAATGCAATAGGCACATACGTAGTTACTGTAACTAATACTTTAGGATGTTCAAAAAGCAGAACGATAACAGTAGAACCTTCGAATATTGCAACAATCAATGACATTATAGTCGTTGACAGCACAATTGACAACAACCAAGTTACTATATTAACTTCAGGAGAAGGCGAGTACCAATTTGAGCTTATTAATTTTTCAGGAGAAAGCACAGGCTTTCAATCTAGCAATATTTTTAACAATATTTCACCTGGATTTTATACTGCTACTGTAAAAGATATAAAAAATGATTGTGGCACTATTGATCAATTATTTTCTGTAGTAGGTTTCCCTCTATACTTTACACCAAATAACGACAGTCAGAATGATTATTGGCAAGTTTATGGTGTATCTAGTCAATTCCAACCTAATTCTGTCATACAAATTTTTGATAGGTATGGTAAATTAATAAAACAATTCGCCCCTTCTAGTCAAGGTTGGGATGGTACTTTTAACGGTTTACCAATGCCCACTAATGACTACTGGTTTACAGTAAAACTACAGGATGGTCGTATTTACAAAGATCATTTCACTTTAAAACGATAGTAATTTGTATTTTTAATCAAGAATACTGAGTAATGAAATACCTATGTTATGCTTTTTTTCTAATAAGCTTTTGCTTTCAAAATGTAAATGCTCAAGACATTATGCTCTTTCAGCAATACAATGGAAGATATGACTACACAGCAATCGGGAACACTCTAAATCAAGCAGAAAACAATTTATCACAGGCTTTTTGCGAAATCCTCCCATCCTCTCAAGCGAGTTTAAACCTCGCCACAAATACATCGATAATAGCTGCTTACTTATTTTGGTCTGGCTCCGGTTCTGGAGATACCGAAGTAATGCTAAATACCTCCACAGTAATTGCCGAGGACACCTATACTGTGGACTACAATGCAGGATTTAATGGGATACTAACCTATTTTGCTAGTTATGCAAACGTCACTGATCAAATTATTGCGGAAGGTAATGGCAATTATCAATTTTCGGGATTAGATATTTCTGATGCTTTAGCAAACACACCTGGCTATTGTAATAATAGAACCAATTATGCCGGATGGAGTTTATATGTTATCTATGAAGACAATACACTACCACTAAATCAAGTTAATCTATTTCTAGGCTTAGAAATTATAAATGAAGAAGTACAAGACAAAACCATTATTCTAGAAAACGTAAATGTATTAGATAATGACAATGCTAAAATTGGTTTTTTAGCTTGGGAAGGAGACAATGCGCTAAACTTTGGAGAATCCCTGTCTATAAACGGAAATATTCTATCCAATCCGCCCTTAAACTCAGCTGACAACGCTTTTAACGGGACTAATAGCTTCACCAATGCTAATAACTTTTACAATGCAGATCTGGATGTTTATAATATTGAAAACAATATTCAAATTGGAGACAATCAAGTCACCATTAACCTCACAACAGGCGCTCCAGATAGTAACGGAATATTTAGAGCTGACTTAATTATTATTAATAATATTATAACAGTACTTAATAGCCAATTACCAGATGCCACTATAATTACAAATAATCATGAGGTTAGCTGTGCTAGTAGAGCTGTAACCCTTGATTATTCTGTTTTTAATAGCAATAGTACAGACACGCTCCCTGCAAACACGCCAATAGCCTTTTTTATTGATGCCGTTTTAGTTGATCAAAGTCAAACTATTAATGATATCCCTATTGGAGGTGAAGAAAACAATCAAATTACAATACAAATCCCTAATTCTATTTCTGACACATTTACAATCCAACTTGTTGTAGATAATGATGGATTAAATAATGGCATCATAACAGAAACTAACGAAGTAAATAATAACAATTTCCAAGAAATACAATTGCTCCCATTTCCAGAAACAATACACCTTCAACCAATTTTGAAATGTAATAAGGGTTATAACCAAGCCACTTTTGATTTAACGGAAGCATTATCTCAAATTAATCAAAATCAGTATTTAAGTTTTTCTTTCTATGAAACCATAGAAGACATAGTGTCTGATAATACGATAACAAACCTGGCTTCTTATGGATCTAGCACTACACCGCAAAGCATTTATATAACAGCCTATACAGAACTATGCTTTGACCTATATGTTTTGGACCTAGTTACCGAAAACTGCCCACCTCATGTGCCACAAGGTTTTTCTCCTAACAACGATAGTATTAATGACTATTTTAATATTCAAGGCTTGTACTCCATATTTGAAAACCACGAGTTATTAATCTACAATCGTTATGGTACCTTAATTTTTAAAGGAGATAATACTACTAAATGGTATGGTCTAATTAACCAAGGTTTAAATAACCATGGAAAAATAGTTCCGGTAGGCACTTACTTTTATGTTTTAAATTTAAAAGACTCTAATTATAGCGTCCAAACAGGCTGGGTGTACGTAAACTATTAATTTACAACATTTTAAAAACGGTTTTTAATCGATATTACTTGTGTTTAATAGATTATTTATCTAATATTGTGTTTTTAAACGGTGAAATATGTTTTTTATCGTGGTTCCCAAAACCTAAAAACACATGAAACTTAACCTAAAACTTCCAATTATGGCTATAATTGGTACACTAACTTCTGTTAGTTTTTCACAACAAGTAGCCATAGACGACTCCTTTTCTGCACAACAATTAGTAGAAAATAATTTAGTGCAAGGTTGCGTAGAAGTAACCAATATAAACACGACCGTAAATGGAAGCATTAATGGGTTTTCAAGCTTTGGTTATTTTGAAAAAGCCGACTCAAACTTCCCTTTTCAGAACGGAATAGTATTATCGACAGGACAAGCTAGGGCTGCTGGTAACACACAAAACACAAATCCACTTAACCAGGGTAACACTGACTGGATAACAGATCCAGATTTAGAAACTGCACTAGGCATTACTAATACCTTAAATGCAACCTCTATCGATTTTGATTTTATTTCAAGTTCAAGTGTGGTCCAATTTAATTACATCTTAGCCTCAGAAGAATATTTTGCTGAATATCCCTGTCTATATTCTGATGGTTTCGCTTTTTTAATTAGAGAATCTGGTAGCGGAGCTCCATATCAAAACATAGCCATAATACCAGGAACTAATACACCTGTAAACACAACTACAATTCATGATGAAATAGTTGGCTTTTGCCCAGAGGAAAACAGTCAATACTTTGAAGGTTACAATCTTGGTGACACTAATTTTAATGGTCGAACAACATCATTAAGTGCTTCTGCTTCCATCACTCCAAATGTACAATACCACATTAAATTAATAATTGCCGATCAAACGGATCGAAATTTTGACTCGGCTGTTTTTATCGAAGGTAATAGTTTTACAGACAGCGCAGATCTCGGCGAAGATATCAATACATGTGACGCCACAGTAATTTTAAATGCTGACACGAGCAATCCACAAGCATCTTACGTATGGTCTTTAAATAATACAGTAATTCCCAATGAAACCAATAGCACTTTAGTTGTCGATACTGATGGAAACTATACCGTTAGTATCACAGTACCACTAAATATGGATTCATGTACTTTTGAAGACTCGGTAAATATTACACTTAATACAATACAAGATGGGCCTACACTCACAGCTATCGAAATTTGTGATGATATTTCTAATGACGGAGAAGAAAATTTTGATTTAACTATAAAAATTACTGAAGTCGAAGCCTTGTTACCAACTGCGAATTATACGATTAGTTTTCATTCAACGGAATCACAAGCACAAAGTAACACAAACGGAATCACTTCATTTTTAAATACAACACCTACTCAAACGATATACTACAGCGCCGAAAATGATGCGACCGGATGTATTTACATCGGTACATTTAATCTTATAATCAATCCTTTTCCGACCATAACTGCACCATCACCCTTAAATATTTGCACCACAGGAACGGCAAGCATTAACTTAACAGAAAAAGATGATGAAATAACAAATACAAATCCCAATTATAATGTCAATTATCATTTTAACGCAACTGACGCTCTAAATGGAGACAACCCTATAGATTCTCCTTACGTTACTTCCAATAGTACAGAAACATTATATGTTAGTATTGTAGATATTACAACTGGGTGTCGTACGACAACAACCCTAGATCTTCAAATTAGTTCTAATCCTGCTATAAATCCAGACCGTCAACTACTAGACGCTTGCGATCAAGATGGGGACGGTTACGACACGTTTAATCTAACAGAAAACATAGATGATGTTTTACAAGGTCTAAGTGATGTTACTGTAACCTATCACGAAACATCAGACGACGCCTTTAGTGGAGAAAATGCTATTAGCGATGCTACCAACTACCCTAACTCGCAAGAATTTATTCAAATTGTTTTTATAAGAGTGGAAGATAACACAACAGGCTGTGCTTCTGTCATTCCCTTAGAACTCCATACTTTTTTATTGGAATCCGCAACAGAAATTACAGATTACTATCAGTGTGAGGACATACCAAATGACGGTATCGTAGACTTTGATTTACTGCAAATAGCAATAGCAATTATTAATGGTGTAGAAGATGTCACTATTGATTTTTACGAAACAGAAGCAGAACAACTCGCTACCTTTAATCCCATCGATCAAAATGTACTTTATGTCGTAGACACCACTCCTAAAACATTGTTTATTGTATTAAATAGCGATTCGTGTTCTCACAATTCATCAATACAATTAATTATAAATGATGGATTTGAAATTCAAACCCTAACGACTCAAGATTATTGTGATATAGATAGTGATGGTTTTACAAGCATTGATTTATTCAGTTTTAACGACTACGTTGCCACCGGAATCCCTAATGGATCCGTCTCTTACTTTGAAACTCAAGCAGACGCCGATTCAAATACAAATCCATTGCCTCCCTTTTACGACAATACCAATAACCCCTTAACTGTATTTGTGCGTGTACAAAACCAAAATAATTGTACTGCAACCTCAGCATTAACTATCCAGATATTACCTGCACCAGAAAGTTCTAACCCAGATAATATTACCATTTGTGATGATGATCAAGATGGCTTTTCTATTGTAGATTTAACGACTACAATATCTCAAATGGTTGCAGACACAACCAATAGAACTTTTACATTTCATATCTCTCAATCAGACGCAGATACAAACACAAATCCTATTATTGATAATACCAGTTATAATGCAAATACACAACTAGTTTTCTGTCGAATAGAGAATACAACTACGGGGTGCTTTTCTATTGAAAATTTTATAATTTTTGTCAATACATTACCCGTTTTTGAGACCATAACCACTTTAATTAGTTGCGAAACAGATGGCAATCAAATTGGCGAATTTCTATTTTCTGATAAAGATGCTGAAATATTAAATGGTCAGACAGGAAAAGAAGTACTTTACTTCACCTCTCAAGCCGATGCTGATTCAGGAAGTAACCCTATAGATAAAACCGTTATTTTTGAAAATACAACAGATCCGCAAACCATTTATGTCCGTGTTCAAAATGTAACTGATGTAGACTGTTACGGCACCGCTTCTTTTCAAATAGAAGTTGGTTCTAACCCAATTTACACACCACCTTCCGATGTCTATGTTTGTGATGATGTTAGTAATGACGGTTTTGACACTTTCGATTTAACAGAAGTCTCAACAGAAATAAATCAAGGTACCTCTGAAACCTTGAGCATTACTTATCATCTAACACTAGAAGATGCAGAAGCACAAGCAAACCCATTACCTGATAGTTTTACAACAACTGTAAATCCACAAGAAATATTTGTGACTATAGACAATGGTACTTTTTGTAAAGGTATTACTAGTTTTGAGTTTAACGTCATTGCTGTACCCGCAACAAATACAGCTAGCGCTTTACATGTTTGTGATGATGATACTGATGGAGTTTCAACTTTTGATTTAACGCTTTCTGAAGTTGAAGTGCTTTCCATAAGACAAGATAATACCGTAGTAGAATATTACACGACATCAGAAGATTTACAACAAAGCATCAACCTAATTACAGCTCCTGAAAACTTTACTAATACTTCTAATCCACAAATAGTATTTATCAAAGTTTTAAACACAGTCTCTAATTGTTATGCTGAAATTCCGTTAGAATTAATTGTCGACGTACCACCAACAATCACTCCCAATACAATCATAAGCTTATGCGAAGACACCTCCTTTGTTTATGATTTAAATGAAGCGTTGCCAGACTTAATAGACACGACACAATCTATTGAAACGTCTTTTTACACGTCGCAAACAGAAGCTAACACACAACAAAACGCAATAAACACAAATTACAATTACACTATTGGTAATCAAACCCTATTTATTAGAGCTAATTTTACAGGAAGTACCTGTTATGCTATTGATACTTTTGTTTTAAATGTAAATACAACGCCAACTTTCAGTAATTTACAAGACTTACAAACTTGTGATGATGACTATGACACCTTTGCCATATTTGATTTAAATCAACAAAATGCTTCAGTATTAGATAACCAAAACCCAAATAATTTTAGTGTTTCTTACTTTACCTCTCAAAATGACGCTATAAACAACACCAATGTTATAAGTGATTTGAGTGTCGATTCTGAAAATAACACAAGCTATTTTGTAAGAATAGAAAATAACATGACTGGTTGTTTTAATACCTCTAGCTTTAAAACAATAGTAAATAGAAAACCGGAATTAGATATTCCAGATCAAGTCCTTTGTGTAGATGACTTACCACTACTGGTTTCTGCAGAAACTAATGTCCCAACAGACACTTATTCTTGGTCTACAAATAATACCAATAGCTATATAGAAGTTACTGAAATAGGCACTTACTCCGTAACTGTAACCACACAATTTGGATGTACAACCTCAACAAATTTTACAGTCTCAGAATCTGAAGCAGCAACCATAGAATTTACTGAAACCGTCGATTTTTCAGACCCTAATAATGTCACTGTAGAAATTTCAGGAATCGGAAATTACCTTTATCAGTTTGATGATAACGAACCACAAGAATCTAACGTTTTTAGTAATACACCCATTGGTCCTCACACCATAACGGTTATCGATCTAAACGGGTGTAATTCTACATCCAAAGACATTGTTATTATTGACGTTCCAAAATTTGTAACACCAAATGGAGATGGGTACTTTGATACGTGGCATATTACTGGCGTTAATCAACTTGAAGGTACTATTGTAACTATTTACGATCGCTACGGTAAATTACTAAAAACATTAACTCACAACTCTCAAGGCTGGAATGGACAATATAATGGTAATTTAATGCCCGCCAATGACTATTGGTTTGTTGCAGACGTTAAAAAAGGAGCTATTGAATTTCAAGTAAAAGGTCATTTTGCACTTAGGCTTTAAAATAGGGTTACATACAAACATTTTACATTCGGCTATTCATCAATCTAATAAACCTTTAACCTTACTTTAAATAAATAACTCCGTTATATTCTGTAATTTTGTTTTATGAAATTCAAAATACAATCAGAGTTTAAACCAACAGGAGACCAACCTAGTGCTATTAAGCAATTAGTAGCTGGTTTGGATAGCCAAGACAAGTATCAAACTTTATTAGGTGTTACTGGTTCTGGTAAAACTTTTACGGTTGCTAACGTCATAGAAGAAACGCAACGACCAACCTTAGTTTTAGCCCATAACAAGACTTTAGCAGCGCAGTTATACTCTGAGTTTAAACAGTTTTTTCCTGATAATGCTGTCGAGTATTTTGTATCCTACTACGATTACTACCAACCGGAAGCTTATATTCCAACATCTGGTGTCTACATAGAAAAAGATTTATCTATTAACGAGGAAATAGAAAAAATGCGACTAAGCACCACCTCTTCCCTATTATCTGGGCGTCGTGATGTTATAGTTATCGCATCAGTGTCTTGTTTATATGGTATAGGTAACCCTGTCGAATTTCAAAAAAACGTAATTACGATTGAAATTGATCAACAAATATCGCGTACAAAATTATTACATCAATTAGTACAAAGTTTGTATTCACGTACAGAAGCCGATTTTAAGCATGGAAATTTCAGAATAAAAGGAGATACTGTAGATATTTTCCCTAGTTATGCAGATGATGCCTTTCGTATTCACTTTTTTGGAGATGAAATTGAAGACATTGAATCCTTCAATATTCAAACGAATGAAGTAGTGGAAAAATATGAACAACTTACCATTTACCCAGCAAACATGTTTGTAACATCACCCGATGTATTACAAAATGCCATAAAATCGATACAAGACGATTTAGTAAAACAATACGATTATTTTAAAGAAATAGGGAAACACCTAGAAGCAAAACGTCTAAAAGAACGCACCGAGTTTGACTTAGAAATGATAAGAGAATTAGGATATTGTTCTGGTATCGAGAATTACTCGCGTTACCTTGATGGTCGTGATCCAGGCACACGTCCTTTCTGTTTACTAGATTATTTTCCGGACGATTATTTAATGGTAGTGGACGAGAGTCATGTCACCATATCCCAAGTACACGCCATGTATGGTGGTGACCGAAGCCGAAAAGAAAACTTAGTAGATTATGGTTTTAGATTACCTGCTGCCATGGACAACAGGCCTTTAAAATTTGAAGAGTTTGAAGCCCTTCAAAACCAAGTCATTTATGTTAGTGCAACGCCTGCCGATTACGAACTACAAAAAACAGATGGTCTCTACGTAGAGCAAATCATACGTCCCACAGGTTTATTGGATCCTATTATTGAGGTTAGACCTAGTCTTAACCAAATAGATGATTTAATTGAAGAGATTCAACTTCGTGTTGAAAAGGACGAACGTACTTTGGTAACGACTTTAACCAAACGTATGGCTGAAGAATTAACGAAATACTTAAGCAGAATTAATGTACGTGTAAATTACATACACAGTGATGTGGATACTTTAGAGCGTGTTCAAATCATGCAAGATTTACGTAAAGGTATCTACGATGTATTGGTTGGTGTTAACTTACTGCGTGAAGGCTTAGATTTACCCGAAGTCTCTTTAGTTGCTATTTTAGATGCCGATAAAGAAGGTTTTTTACGTTCTGCTAGATCTTTAACCCAAACGGTTGGTCGTGCTGCACGTAACCTTAACGGAAAAGCAATTATGTATGCAGATAAGATCACTAAAAGCATGCAAAAAACAATGGACGAAACAGAATACAGGCGAGAAAAACAGATTGCGTACAACACCTCCAATAACCAAGTTCCAAAAGCTTTAAACAAAAGTTTAGATAGTGCTTTAGGAAAAAATTCTGTAAGTACTTATAGTTACGAATTAGAAGCTGCTCGTGCTGCAGAGCCTGAAAGTGAGTATTTATCTAAAGGGGAATTAGAAAAGAAAATTAGAGAAAAACGTAAAATGATGGAAGGTGCAGCTAAAGCTTTAGACTTTATTATTGCGGCCAAATTACGTGATGAAATTAAAATGTATCAAGGGAAATTAGAAGAACTAAAAGTTTAGTACACTATTTAAATAATAGTGATTCAAAAAAATAAGATGCGCACCTTAAACCATCTAATAAAAGCCTGTTAGTAAAATAACGTGTAAACAATAACGTATCAACTTTACAAGTTTGTACTTTTGCACTTATAAATAATAAGACTATGATGACAAACAACGATATTTTAAAAAAGCTGAGAGTAGCGCATCAATTGCGTGATACAGATATTGTGGATATCTTAGCTTTGGTAGACTTTAGAGTTACTAAATCAGAACTAAATGCTCTTTTTAGACGTGAAGACCATCCTAACTATGTAGAGTGTGGTGATCAGATTTTACGTAACTTTTTAAATGGTTTAGTAATCCACTTAAGAGGACCAATGCCTAAAAAAGGAGAGAAACCATCTGGCGACGATTCCGCGAAAGCGAAACCTAAAAAAATAGACTTAAACAAAACGTACAATAAGTCACAAAAAAAGAGCAACTAAATAGTTGCTCTTTTTTTTATTATATACATTAAAGTATTAAGCTAATACTGCTTGTACTTTATCTGCTGCTTCTTGGAATTCTGTAGCACTCATTACATCTAATCCAGAATCGTCAATTAATTTTTTAGCGATATCTGCATTAGTACCTTGTAAACGTACAATAATTGGTACAGTAATGTTACCCATGTTTTTATAAGCATCAATTACACCTTGAGCAACACGATCACAACGAACGATACCACCAAAAATGTTAATTAAAATTGCTTTAACAGCTGGATCTCTTAAAATAAGTTCGAAAGCAATTTCTACTCTTGCTGCATCTGCAGTACCACCAACATCTAAAAAGTTAGCTGGCTCTCCACCTGCTTGCTTAATTAAATCCATAGTTGCCATCGCTAAACCAGCACCATTTACCATACAACCCACGTTTCCGTCAAGGTCTACATAGTTAAGTCCTTGCTCTCCTGCTTCTACTTCAATAGCATTTTCTTCACGTAAATCGCGCATTGCTGCTAAATCTTTATGTCTAAATAAGGCGTTATCGTCAATCGTTACTTTAGCATCAACTGCCATTATTTTGTCATCACTAGTTTTTAAAACTGGGTTGATTTCAAATAATGAAGAGTCTGACTTGTCATAAGCAGTATATAATGCTGTTACAAATTTAGTCATGTCTTTAAAAGCTGCTCCTGATAATCCTAAGTTAAAAGCAATTTTACGTGCTTGAAAAGGTAAGATTCCTGTTGCAGGATCGATTTCTTCTGTAAAGATTAAATGTGGTGTTTCTTCAGCAACAGTTTCAATATCCATTCCACCTTCTGTAGAATACATAATCATGTTACGTCCATTACCTCTATTTAATAATACAGACATATAATATTCTTCTGGCTCAGAATCTCCAGGATAGTATACGTCTTCACATATTAATACTTGGTGCACACGCTTACCTTCTGCTGAAGTTTGAGGTGTTACCAAATCCATTCCTATAATTTCTCCAGCGATAGTTTTAACTGCGTCTAAGTTTTTAGCCAACTTAACTCCACCACCTTTACCACGTCCACCAGCATGAACTTGCGCTTTAACAACGTGCCATCCTGTTCCAGTATCTTCAGTTAATTTTTTAGCTGCAGCAACCGCTTCTTCAGCATTTTGTGCTACAATACCACGTTGGATACGTACGCCAAAGCTGCTTAATAATTCTTTTCCTTGATATTCGTGTAAATTCATCTTGTTTAGAGTAAAATTTTAGAATAACAAAAGTAAATAATCACATTTACTTACCCTAATATTTAATTATGAAAAAAGTTAACAAAATGAAGAATTTATAAATTGTTAAATAATTAACAATTTGTTTTAAATATGTAATATTATTATAATTAAATTTTTTAATACCACTAAAAAAATATCTTTGATCAAAAATTAAAAGATGCAAAACAGTCAATTACTTAAGATAGCAGAGGACTTTGGGAGTCCTGTATACATTTATGATGCAGATATTATAGCTGCGCAATACAATCGTTTAACCTCTGCTTTTAAAACTGTAGATCAATTAAAAATAAATTACGCTGTTAAAGCGTTATCCAATATCTCGGTTTTAAAATTAATGAAACAGCTCGGTGCTGGACTAGACACAGTGTCTTTGCAAGAAGTACAATTAGGATTAGCTGCTGGATTTGCTGCCGAAAACATCATTTTCACCCCAAACGGCGTCTCGCTACAAGAAATAGAAACTGTTGCGGCATTAGGGTGTCAAATTAATATTGATAACCTTTCTATATTAGAACAATTTGGAACTAAACACCCTAAAACACCTGTTTGTATAAGAATTAATCCACATGTCATGGCTGGTGGAAACACTAATATATCTGTTGGACATATAGATAGTAAATTTGGAATCTCCATACATCAGATTCCGCATATCTTAAGAATTGTTGAAAACACAAAAATGAATATCAACGGAATCCACATGCATACTGGAAGTGATATTTTAGATATTGATGTCTTTTTATATGCTAGTGAAATTTTATTTGAAACTGCTAAAAACTTTAGACATTTAGATTTTATAGATTTTGGATCTGGTTTTAAAGTCCCTTACAACACTGGAGATATAGAAACCAATATCGAAGAGTTTGGAGAAAAACTAACAACCCGATTTAATGCATTTTGTGCTGAATATGGTAGACCATTAACTTTAGCTTTTGAACCAGGGAAATTTTTAGTTAGCGAAGCTGGACAATTTTTGGTGAATGTAAACGTGGTTAAACAAACAACCTCAACAGTTTTTGCACAAGTAGATAGTGGTTTTAATCACTTAATTAGACCAATGCTGTACGGCTCACAACATAGTATTAGAAATATTTCTAACCCGGAAGGCCGCCAGCGTTTTTATAGTGTTGTTGGTTACATCTGCGAAACGGATACTTTTGCAACCAACAGACGTATTTCTGAAATTAATGAAGGTGACATTTTAGCTTTTAGTAATGCCGGCGCGTATTGCTACTCTATGGCTAGTAACTATAACTCGCGTTACAGACCTGCAGAAGTACTAGTTTATAACGGAGACGCTCATTTAATCAGAAAAAGAGAAACATTTGATGACATTTTAAACAATCAAATTGAAATTGATATATAACAAGGCACTCTTGTTACTATTTTAAAAAGCCATTTCTAATATAGAGGTGGCTTTTTTAATACCAAAAACTAAAAGAATACACCCCTTACCAGAAAAACCTCTTAACGTTAAAAAGCGCTTTTCACGGAGCTAAATAATACACTAGCAATTTGAGTTTTGCGTTTTAACCCCAAAAAACGCATTTAATCTAAAAAAAATATTATTTTCGATTCAAAAAGAAGGATAACAACAAATAATTCTATCTTTTTATAATATTTTCTAACAAATTCCCTTAAATATGTTAACTGATTCCAACCAAACCATATTGTCTGACGAAATTCATGACAAAGACTTTTTGACAACCATTGAAAATTCACTCGCTATAGGTTCTTGGGAACTTGATGTTATAACTAACACCTTAAAATGGAGCTCTTTTACTAAAAAAATACATGAAGTTAATACAGATTATATTCCTGATGTAGAACATGCTATTAATTTTTATAAAGAAGGAATACATAGAGAAAAGATTACAAAACTATTCAACAATGCCTTAGAAAACGGAAAAAACTTTGATGACGAATTTATAATTATTACCGCTAAAGGCAACGAAAAATGGATACGATCTATTGGTCACCCCAAATGCGTAAACGGTAAATGCACAGCCGTACGAGGAGTTTTTCAAGATATTACAACAAAAACAATTGAAAACAAAAAAACGATTTTAAAAGAAAAACAATTTAGATCTCTTTTTAACTACTCACTAACAGGCATGGCACTTTTAAGTCTAGAAGGTAATTGGCTTAAAGTAAATCACGGTATTTGTAAAATTCTTGGCTATACTGAAAAAGAGTTCTTAGAATCTAACTTTTTAAAACAAACCCATCTAGAAGATAAAGAAATAGGTGAAAAAGAGCTAAAACTTATGCTCTCGGGACAATTAGATAATCATCAAATAGAAAAAAGATATTTACATAAAAACGGATCTAGTATCCATTGTATTTTATCCTTAATAATTGTTAGAGATGTTAATGGAGATCCTAAACATTTTATAGCTAATATTAATGATGTGTCTGAAATAAAAAATGGGCAAAAAAAAATAACAGACCTACTAAAGGTAACCTCTAAACAGAATGACAGGCTGATTAATTTTGCTCACATCGTCTCTCACAATTTAAGATCTCATGGCGGCAATTTAGACATGCTTTTAAAATTAAAAAAAGAAGAATATCCAGAATCTATTACTAACGAATACTTTCCGCTTATCGAAAAAGCAGTCGATAATTTAAATGAAACTATTCAAAACCTAAATGATGTTGCGCTATATCACACTTTAGATAACAACAAACTAGAATCTTTAAACCTGTTACACTATACTTCAAATGCTTTAAAAACAATTAAAGGGTTGACAATAGCTAATTCTGTTCAAATTGATATCGCCATAGATCAAGAAACTACGATTAAAGCTATACCAGCCTATTTAGATAGTATTATTATAAATTTTTTAACCAACGCTATTAAGTACAAAAGACCCACTGTTAATCCCATAATAAAAATAGAAGCCTTAAAAAAAGACAATCGCACACTCCTAACCATTACGGATAATGGTCAAGGTATTGATTTAGAGAAACATGGAAACAAATTATTTGGTATGTATAACGTGTTTCATAAACACAAAGATGCCAGAGGCCTTGGGTTATTTATTGTAAAAAACCAAATAGAAGCTATTGGTGGCAAAATAAACGTTGAAAGCGTTGTTGGAAAAGGCACTAAATTTATAATACATTTTAATCATGACTGATCCCATAAACTTAATTTGCATTATTGACGATGACCCGATCTATGCTTTTGCGGTACAAAAACTTTTTAAGATGAATAACTTTTCTAATAAATGTGTTGTTTTTAAAAATGGACAAGAGGCTTTAGATGGGTTAAATAATATCCATAATAGACACGACGCTTTACCAGACTTGATTTTATTAGACATCAATATGCCAATAATGGATGGATGGCAATTTTTAGAGGCTTATAAAAACACAGACCTACACAAAAAAACCCCCATTTTTATCACCAGTTCCTCTGTAGACAACTTAGATGTTAGTAAAGCAAAAACGAATGACCTAGTTAGAGGTTACGTCAATAAACCACTCAATTTAGACAGCTTGACTCTAATTAAAAGCAAGTGTCTTTAATTATAACACGCTTGATAAAACGTTAATTCATTTTGAATACAACGTAAAAAGCGCACAGTTTTTAGTTTGTCAAGCTGTGTTTTCTAGGATTATCAAAATGACTTATTTATCCTTTTCTATTTTCCCAGAAAAGTGATTTACTTTTGAATTCATCGGATTACCTGTAATACGTCTAAACGATGCTATTTGTCCGCAGTGCCAAACAGAATCTGATATTGGTCCATTAATATTATTCCAAAACGGAATTTGTTTATCACCAAAAATGATTTTAAATTGAGAGATATCTTCAGATTGACTTAAAATATCGGAGGCTTGTTTTAAATTATTCAAAGTAGCAACACGCTTTTGTTCAAAAGTAAAATCGTTTTGCTCTTTTACATTCTCTTTTTTTACTGTTGAATTCAAAATTATTTTTGACAAACTATAAATATGATCCACTGTCTCACCTGATGTTCTCACCGAATCACTTGGTTTGTAAAGAAGATCTTCTTCCGTTAAACCATCTGTTGCATGATAAAACCGAAACCCTAAAGCATCTATTTGTCTTGCAGCAACTGTACCTGCTGTAAATTTTTCTGATGGTTCCGGTAATTCGTAATATGGTAAGTCTTTATTTTGAGAAAGCATTGTAGTTGTTATGATTAAAGTAAGAAAAAAAAATTGTGTTTTCATTATCATCTATTGTTATTAATATAATCAGTTGGATTCAAGTATCCTTCAGTTTCCTCAGAATATCCAGGACCAATTGGCAGGTTTAACACATCCCTTATCTCCAAATGCAAATGCGCTAAATAAGCACCATCAGCTGTACCAATGGTTCCAATAATAGCCCCTTTTATTATGTATTGCCCTTCAGACACTAGGATAGAACTACAATGCGCATACAGTGATTCTGTTTTAGATTTATCAGGATTGTGATGCACCATTCTAATCACCTTACCCCAACCTCCTTCTATATCCTCTGCAAAAGACACATAACCATTTGCGATAGCATAAATTGGATCTCCTAAATCCGTATTACCCCCCCCAACACCATTCCAGTCATCTCCTAAATGGTAGTTCTCTTGAAATCCTTGTGCATTATAATAGAGCTTTGCATCTGGTTTACCAACAGGAAAATCATACCCATTAGTGACTTTAAAAGTATCTAGCACTTTCTTTTTAAGTTTAACCACGTCTTCCTTTGCATCTTGTTTTGTAGCATCGATAGCTAATTGTCCTTCTTTTTTACATTGAAAAAAAAGCAAACAACATAAAAACATAACTTTATAATTATTCCACATCGTCATCTGTATTTAAAATCCCATCCGCACCTTTTGAAACTAAGTTGTAATCTGTCCCATCTTTTGTAACACTATAAGAAAAGGCATTCCCCCAAGCATCAAGAGTCAAATTTCTGTGCAAAGGGTTATTTCTAATAATCGTGTTTAACTGTTTTGGATATGTACTGAATTGTTTTTTTTCAGCTTTAAGTAATTCATGAATTTGCGTCATCTGTTTATTCATAACATTTTGGTCTTTATTTATAAAAAGTAGAAAACAAACTGGAAAAGTAAGCACAACAAGTAAAAACAATACTCTTAAATAAATTTTGCTTGAGGGATAAACCATAAGCTGTTTTGGCAACCCCTGCTCCTTTTCGTATTTACGTTGTGCTTTTTTCTTTTTCCAGAATTTGAAATCTATAAAAAAGAAATAAATATCAATTAAAAATTCAGATAATAACTCCAAAATTTAATCTTTAAATTCCTTAACCTGTGACATATCACTTGTTCCGTACTTATCAAACAAATACACTAAGCTTGTCATTGTTGCTGTACCAAGCTCCAACTCACGTTTATTTACCGCATCAAACGTATCGTTTGCGGCATGATGATGATCAAAATACCGCTGAGAATCTGGACGTAGACCAGCCATTACAATCGTTTCATTTTTTAATGGTCCAATATCCGCACCACTGTATCCTTTTTCAAAATAATGAATGAGGTATGGTTTGAATAAAGACTCCCAACCTAACACTTTATTTAATACAGCTTCACTACAATCAAAACTAAATCCACGCGGCGAAAACCCTCCTGAATCACTCTCTAAAGCAAAGACATGATTTTCATTTTTACGTTTAGCCTCTTCAGCATATTTTTTTCCGCCACGTAACCCGTTTTCTTCATTCATAAATAGCACAACTCTGATGGTACGTTTAGGTTTGATTCCACTTTCTTTTAATAATCTGATCACATCCATAGATTGCACTACTCCTGCTCCGTCATCATGAGAGCCATCTCCTAAATCCCAAGAATCTAAATGTCCCCCAACAACCATAAACTCATCTGGAAATTCGCTTCCTGTAATTTCACCAATAACATTATAGGACAATACGTCTTCAAACTGCTGACAGTTTTGTTTAAAATAGAATTTTAAATTCGTGTCTTTTTGTAATGCTTCAGACAGCTTATTAGCATCATTTGTACTAATTGCTGCGGATGGTATGCGTTGGTCGTTTGATAAATCCATATACCCCATGCTTCCTGTATGCGGCAAATCATCTTGACGCAAGTTTAAAGATCTTACTATAACTCCAACAGCTCCCAATTTACTAGCTTCATAGGCACCTGCGTACCGCTGTTTAGAACAGCCACCGTAAGCTTCAAAAGTGTGTATTAACTCCGGATTCATTGCACCATTAAAAAACACTATTTTACCTTTAACCTTTGTTCCAAGTTCTGCCAATTCCTCAAAGCTCTTAACTTCTATAACTGCTGCTTCTAATCCTGAATTTGCTGTTGCAATAGAACCTCCTAAAGCACAAATATTGACATCAAACCGACTAGTATTAGTTGTAAAATGTGCGACCTCTTTATCGCCACGCTCCCATTTTGGAACCATCACTTCTTGCAACCACACCTTATCTAAGCCTAATTTTTCTAGTTCTGATTTTGTGTATTGCACTGCTTTTTCTGCACTTACAGACCCTGATAAACGACCACCTATTTGATTTGACAAATGATCTAACCATTGATAAGCTTTTCCATTAGTTAAAGATTGACTGTAAATGGTTTTTAATGCGTCTTGATCTGATTGAGCTGTGACGTTTAATGATAGCAAAAAGGTTATAAATAATGCTAGTTGTTTCATGATAGGTTGCGTTAGTGATTGAACGGTTTGTCTGAGCTCCTCGCAGAGAGCGAGTAGTGAAAGCGCGACCTTTATCCTGAACTACATTCAGGATAAAGGTAACGTCCAAATTAATATTACTCGTTGTTTAATTGGTCTTTATACAAATGTAGATTGGCTTTAGTTTTATCATCCAACTCTGGCTCTTTTATGTCTTTATACTCTTTTAATGTATCATATAAAATTTGTGCTACGATTAATCGTGCTGTGTGCTTATCGTCTGCTGGAATATTATACCAAGGTGCATTTTCTGTGCTTGTTCTATTTATAGCATCTTCATAACAATCCATATATTGATCCCATAGCTTGCGCTCTTTTAGATCGCCTGCAGAAAATTTCCAATTTTTTTCTTTTTTATCCAAACGACGTAGTAAACGGTTACGTTGTTCGTCTTTTGATAAGTTCATAAAAAATTTAAAAACTAAAGTCCCATTATCAGTTAAGTGCTTCTCAAAATTATTGATTTGCTCAAAACGCTTATCCCAAAAGCTCTCGTTGACATCGTCAATACTATGCACAAAAGACAACTTTTCTCCCAAAATATATTCAGGATGTACGCGCGTCACTAATACGTTCTCATAATGTGTACGATTGTGCACTCCAAATTTACCTCTTGCTGGTAACTTAATGTAGTGACGCCAAAGGTAATCATGCTTTAACTCTAGCTCGGTAGGCACCTTAAAACTCATAACCTCAACACCTCTTGCATTAAAATCTTTAAAAACCTCGCGTATTAAACTATCTTTTCCAGACGTGTCCATACCTTGTAAACATACTAAAACAGAATATTTACCATGTGCATACATGGTATCTTGAAGATCTCCCAACTTACGTCTTACTCGTTTCAGTTCTTCTTCCGTAGTATCCTTATCTGCTCCTAAATCATGTTTACTTGGCAAGTCACTTAATTTAATTTTTGAAGTGACTTTATGGTCAATAGCATTGATGTCTTTCATTGTTCAAATTTATTTAATAAATATAATGCAATTATTTTTACTCCTCGCTTTAATCAGTTTCAAAATATTGAAATCACATAGAGAACAGGAGTTCAAAACATGCATATCACCGATTAAAAGATGTTTTATATCGTTTAATTGCAAGATTATGTTATTTTCGCAAACCCAAATTAAAAATATTCTACTTATGAAAAAAAAACATTTACTCCTTGTTTTATCTATCATCTTTTTAAACACTAGTCATGCTGCTGTATATCAAGAAGGTGATGTACATACAAACCTTAGAATAGTTAGTAAAAATATAACAGAAGGTATTAAGTCTTATAATTTTGAAGGATTAAAGTATCATGCTAGATTAGCAAAAAAATCTATTGAAACAACTAAGAGTCTATTAGAATCTACAGATTGCACTGCTACTTATGACTTATCACAAAGCATCTCTACCTATCTAGACACTGCACTATTAGGTGATGATTTGGCGGCTGGACGATCTTATTTATATATGGCTGAAGAATTAATAGACAAAACCTTTTATGAATATGAAGTTTGCACGACTGTACAAGACGACGTTAGTGAAACTTCTTCTGGGAGTAACAATGAATTATCGCAATTAGAACAACAACAAGCAGACTTAAAGAGACAACAAGCAGAATTAGAACAAAAGGCTAATGACTTAAAAAGAAAACTTGAAGAGCAAAAGGTCAAAGAATCGATTTTAGAAAAAGAGGTTTTTATGACACAGCAAGACAAAACAATAGCTGCGAATATAAAAGGGTATAACGATTTATTGAAAAACTGCAATTGTAACGCCACCGTCAGTACCACTTCTGAAGACAAAACAACATTAACATCTAAATCCATAGAAGAATTAAAGTCCTATTATTTAGATAAAATAATACGCACAACAGAAAATTATCTTCAACTACTACACAGTTGTAAATAATAGTAACAAAATAAAAAAGCCTCAATAAATATTGAGGCTTTTTTATTACTATAAATGTATTTTACGTTTTACAATTATTTACTCGCAAATAATTTAACGTCTTGCTCGCTAACTTCCGCTGCTCCTAAAATGATTAATCGTTCTACAACATTACGAAGCTCTCTAATATTACCTGTCCAGTCATAATCTTGCAATAATTTTATGGCTTTAGCTGAAAACACTTTGTGTATTGTCCCTTGCTCTTCTGCTATTTTTGCAGAAAAATGATTTATTAGTAACGGAATATCGTCACGTCTATCATTTAATGCTGGTACTTTAACCAATATAACAGCTAACCTGTGGTATAAATCCTCTCGGAAATTACCTTCCGCAATTTCCTTTTTTAAGTTTTTATTAGTTGCTGCAACAATACGCACGTCTACTTTTATATCCTTATCACTACCCACACGTTGTATACGACTTTCTTGTAACGCTCGTAATACTTTTGCTTGTGCTGATAGACTCATATCCCCAATTTCGTCTAGGAAAATGGTTCCTCCATTGGCTGCTTCAAACTTACCTGCTCTATCTTTAGCTGCACTTGTAAAAGCCCCTTTGACGTGCCCAAACAATTCACTTTCGATTAACTCTGATGGTATAGCCGCACAATTAACTTCTATCATCGGTCCTTTTGATCTTGTACTTTTTTCGTGCAACCAATGCGCCACTAATTCCTTTCCTGTCCCATTTGGTCCCGTAATTAAAACTCTAGCGTCGGTAGGTGCCACTTTATCTATAATACCCTTAATTTGAGCAATAGCATCGCTATCTCCAATCATTTCGTATTTTTTGCTAACCTTCTTTTTAAGAATTTTATTTTCTACAACTAATTCTTTTCGATCTAAAGCATTACGTACTGTATTTAATAAACGGTTTAAATCTGGCGGCTTTGAGATATAATCAAAAGCCCCTAAACGCATCGTGTTTACAGCTGTATCTAAATCCCCATGACCAGAGATCATCACCATTGGTATTTCTGGTTTTATTTTTTTGACTGCTTCCAAAACCTCAACACCATCCATTTTTGGCATTTTAATATCGCACAAAATTAAATCGTAATCTTCTTTTCTTACTTTATTTAAACCAACTAGTCCGTCTTCTGCTTCTTCGACTTGATACGTATCGTTTTCTTCCGATAGAATTTTTATTAATACTCTTCTAATCGCTGCTTCGTCTTCTATTACTAATATTTTTGGCATTATATTTTAAATTTAATTCCTGTTCTTAAATAAAACGTATTGACATTATCCAACTTAAATACGTCTTCTCGATTCTCGTCTCTCAATCTATTATTCATACTTAAACTATAGCCTGTGTAAGCATACCAGACTAAATGGTCTGTAAAACAATACTCATACCCAACACCTGCCAATATTATAGATAACGATACGCTATCTGCCTCTTTTCCATCAATAGAAAAACGTTCCTGTGTGTTAGCAAAATACCCATCAATACCAACAAAGGTTTGAATAATATTTTGTTCGTTTATAAAATACTTCAAGTTCGTTTTAGGCACACCTAAATTATAGGACCACTTTTCATTTACACGACGATAATAACTCACAAACGGCAATGGCAGTGGGATACCCGTCGTACTATTATAGGTTAGTCCTAAAATTAAACGATAAGGTTTTTTTATACTCTTATCCTTCGTTTTATCATGTATAGCATAAACCCCTCCGTTTAAAAACAAATCGTCTCCGCTAATCTTATGTCTTAATGTAGACGCTAATCTTGGCGTTATTTTAGCTCCTAATCGCCAATTTTCAGACACTTTAAAAGTATAGCCTAAATTAAAATCCAAAATATGTAAACGTCTTAAATTAGACGTTGGAAAAGGGTAACGATCTTCTAAATTTAGTGTAATTCGACTATAATCGCCCCCAATAAGCAAATAACTATCTTCTTTAATTTTGATTGGATAATTTAATGCAAAACGAAAACGATCAAAACTGTCTTCCGAATTGTTTTTTGGTATGTAAGAATATTCTAAACGCGCTAAATCTGTTAGCTGCGCGTTAGCACTATACACCCCACTAAATAGTAGTATGACAAGTAGGACTAATTTAAAATGTTTCTGCATAAACGTTATTAATTATCTGATTGTAATTTTTTCTTTTTGAGTCGAGTCTTGAATAATATGTATATCTCTTTGTGGAAAAGGGATTGAAATATTATTTTCTCTGAATAGTTTGTCTATTGCAAACCTAATTTCACTTTTAGGTATTCTTGAATTAAAACTATCTTCTATGGTAAAAGCGACTCTAAAGTTTAAAGAACTGTCTCCAAAGTCTGTAAATAAAACAGCGGGTGCTGGTTGTTTAAATACAAGTTTACAAGACCTAGCAGCTTCAAGCAATAGCTTTTTAACCAAGTTAACATCACTACCATAAGCTACACCTACATCTACACTTTCTCTAGTTGTAGAACCATTTTGAGTCCAATTATATAAACTATTAGTTAAATACAAATGATTAGGTATCACCAATACTTTATTATCAATTGTTACTGCTCTTGTCGTTCGTAGTTTAATTTCTTCCACACGACCAACTTTACCATCGATCTCAATAATATCCCCCACATGTACTGATTGATCTATTAGTATAAAAACACCTGAGATAATATCTTGAAATAAAGTTTGCAAAGCTAAACCAACACCAATTAATAAAGCTGCGGAAGCTGCAAAAACAGCTGTAATATCAATCCCTAAAGAATCTATTACAACCATAAAAACGATGGCATAAATAATCCAACGTGCGAATGAAAAAACGGTTACAAACTTAGCTTTATCATCATCGGATAATTTATGAGTGACTAGATTTCTTACCCAACGTAGTATATATGTTGTTAACATAAGAACTAAAATGACAAGTAATAGATTTTTTACTTTTAAAACACCCGTAATATTTTCCTGAGCATTTGTAAACGTATAGATCTTAAAATTTAAAAATTCCACGAGTTTTTCCCACATGGAACTATCAACAATAGCATCACTTACTTTCTCAACACTCTCTCCTATTTTACTAGAAACCTTACCGTCTTGCATTTTATTTCATTATTAGTATCTAATCCATTTTAACAACTCCTTATAAGTCGGTTTTTTACCATACATTAAAATACCAACTCTATATATTTTTGCTGCAAACCAAACGGTTCCCATAAATGTAGCAACTAAAATCAATAATGACACAACTTGTTGCCAAATTGGCACACCAAACGGAATCCTCATTAACATAACGACAGGAGATGTAAACGGTATAAACGAAAATATAGTACTTACTGTCCCATGCGGATCTTCAATAACAGTAAACATTCCTACATAAACTGCCAATATTAATGGCATTAATATTGGCAACATAAATTGCTGCGTATCCGTTTCATTATCTACAGCAGCTCCAATTGCAGCATATAATGAACTGTATAATAAGTATCCACTAATAAAAAATAGTAAAAAAGCAATAACCAAATTAGCTAAAGGTAAATTATAAAAGGCTGTAAATAACCCTTGCATCTTCATACCTGCGTCCGGGTTATCCAATGCTTGCATCATTAATTCCTGTTGTGGTGTTTGCGCTTGTGCGAAGTCGATACCAAAAACAGCAGAAACCACTGTCAATAATACGCCACCAAGAATAATCCATATTACAAATTGCGTAATACCCGCTAAAGATGTTCCTATAATTTTACCTAACATTAATTGTATTGGTTTAACTGAAGATATGATAACCTCAATAATCCGGCTCGTTTTTTCTTCAATAACACTACGCATAATCATATTACCATAAATAATAATAAACATGAATAACAAGTAACCGGCAGCACCACCAAACGCCAATTTAACAACACTATCAATCTTAGATGATTTTACCCCTGAAAAATTTTCTTGAGCAATATCTATTGTAATCTTAGACGCTTCAATAATGTCAATATCAATTCCCTTTTGAGCCATGTTACGATTGGTCAACTCTTTTTCAATTTTATCTTCTAAAGAAGAAATTACAGATATTGATGGTGATTCTTCAGAATAAAATTGGATGCTATTAGATACATCATCAAAATGTTCTATTTTATTAACATGAAGCAGCCCATAATCGCCTTGCTCTTCAACTATTATTTTTGCATTATCAAGTGTTCCCCCTGTCAATACATTATATTTTGTATTTTCTGTATCCGTAAATGCTTCTGTTAAATAACCAGACTCATCCAAAACAGAAATAGTACGTTTCTTATTATTATTCATTTGTGACAAATACATCACAACTGTAATTAGCGCAATCATTATTAATGGACTAAGAATAGTCATTATTAAAAATGATTTGTTTCTAACTTTTGTTAAATACTCGCGTTGTATGATAAGTGAAAGATGATTCATAATTAGTTATTCTTTACTGTTTGAATAAAAATATCGTTTGCACTAGGAATGACTTCTACAAAATGAGAGACTTGTCCTTGACTAGTAAGATAGTTTAATAAATCGTTAGCGGTTTCATTTTCTGACAACTTTACATTCAGTTTTAAATCGTCTCCAAGTGTTTTAAACTCTGCAGGTGTTACGCTAAATTTATTAGTTAATTCCTGTTCCAAATTACTATTATTTGGATTAATACCAATCTGAAAGGTATTGGTTTTATATTGGCGTTTAATATCCATTAAATTACCATCTAAGACTTTATTAGATTTATGGATTAAGGCAATATGATCACACAATTCTTCCACAGACTCCATGCGATGTGTAGAAAATATAACGGTTGCTCCCTCGTCACGTAATCTTAATATCTCATCTTTGATTAAGTTAGCATTAATAGGGTCAAAACCCGAAAAAGGCTCATCAAAAATCAACAATTTAGGTTCATGTAAGACAGTCACTACAAATTGTATCTTCTGAGCCATCCCTTTAGATAGTTCTTGTATTTTTTTATTCCACCAATCTCCAATTTCAAGACGCTCAAACCACATTTTAAGTCGTTTTTTAGCCTCTGCTTTATCCATCCCTTTTAATTGTGCCAAATATAGTGCTTGCTCTCCCACTTTCATAGATTTATACAATCCACGCTCTTCTGGTAAGTATCCAATATCTCTTATATGATGATTTTTAAGAGGCTCTCCGTCCAATAGCACATGACCAGTATCTGGCATTGTTATTTGGTTAATCACTCTAATTAAGGTTGTTTTCCCTGCTCCATTTGGTCCTAATAAACCAAAAATACTGCCTTTAGGTACAGTTATAGACACATTATTAAGTGCAGTAAAGTTTCCAAAATTTTTAGATACTTGATGCACCTCTAAAAGGTTGCTCATAGATTTTATAATTGATTAGCATAGCTACTTATAGCACGCGTTGTAAATATAGAAAATGTTAAAAGAGTAACGTAATAGATTTACTTATTTTTAACTAGGTGTGATCAATTTTATTATTACGCTTTACGCTTTGAGAGGACTATATCAGGGATATTACCTTGTCTATAACTAGCATCCGAAAATTAGAGAAAATATTTAATAGAAAATTAAAGGTCAATCCGTTATCATCTTACACTGCAACCTGCGTTGGGATTAATTCGACGAGTTCTCTTTTGTTGGCGCAATGCACTACATAAATAAAAATCTCATTAAAAACAAAACCCACCCTTTAAATAAATAAAGGATGGGAAAAAATTGCTATGAAAAAGAAAAATTACCACTAGCTAAGCTAGCGATAAACCAAATATAATATTTTTTCTTAAACTAAGATGTTAAATGATTTAAATAGTTAAACAAAAAACAAGAAAATCCGTTAATTATAACGGATTTTCTTACTAAATAAACACTTTATAGATTTGTTTCAATTAAGAAAACATGTCTTTTACTTTTTCGAAAAAGGACTTATCACTACGTTCTGGCTTAGGAACAAAATGTTCATCTTCTCGCATACTTTCAAAGAAATCTTTTTGCTTTTTGTTTAACGTTTTTGGTGTCCAAACATTAACATGTACTAATAAATCTCCTTTTCCGTAACCGTTTATACTAGGAATCCCTTTTCCGCGTAAGCGTAATATTTTTCCTGACTGCATTCCTGCTTCAATTTTAATACGCACTTTTCCAGTTACCGTATCTATTTCTTTAGAGTTACCTAAAATAGCATCTGGCAAGCTAACGTATAAATCGTAATGTAAATTATCACCTTCACGTTGTAAAGACTCGTGTGCTTCTTCTTCTATTGCAACTAATAAATCTCCAGAAACACCATTTCCTGGTGCCTCATTACCTTTTCCAGATACTTTAAGTTGCATACCATCTACTACACCTGCCGGAATATTTACAGGAATCGTTTCCTCCTTAGCAATCATCCCTTGCGCATCTGCTTCGCTTGGTTTTTTATCTATAGTTTGTCCAGCACCACTACACGTTGGACAAGGTGATGCTGTTTGCATACGTCCCAAAATAGTATTGGTCACTCTAGTAACTTGACCAGCACCATTACAAGTGCTACAAGTTTTGTAAGTTGTACCAGGCGCTTGAACTTTACGTTTTACTTTAATTTTCTTTTCAACACCATTAGCAATCTCCTCCAATGTTAACTTTAAACGAACACGAAGGTTACTCCCTTTAACACGACGTTGTTGTTGTCCTCCAAAGCCAGAGAATCCTCCTCCTCCTCCGAAGCCTCCGCCTCCAAAGATATCTCCAAACTGACTAAATATGTCATCCATATTCATGCCGCCACCATTGAAGCCACCGCCACCGCCGCCACCTTCAAATGCTTGGTGTCCATATTGGTCGTAACGTGCTTTTTTATTTTCGTCGCTTAATATCTCATAAGCTTCTGCTGCCTCCTTAAATTTAGATTCAGCATCCTTATCATCCGGATTTTTATCTGGATGAAACTCGATTGCCTTTTTACGGTATCCTTTTTTAATTTCGACTTGAGTTGCCGACTTACTTATACCTAATATTTCGTAGAAATCTCTTTTAGCCATGCTTATATTATTGTCCTATAATTACTTTAGGAAAACGTATAACTGTCTCACCTAGTTTATATCCTTTTTCTATAACGTCAATAATTTTACCTTTTAGATCATCAGTAGGTGCTGGGATTTGCGTTATTGCCTCATGGTGATCTGCATTAAACACATCTCCTTTTCTAACCTCTATTGTTGCCAATCCTTTTTGTTGTAAAGCATTTAATAGTTTGTTATAAATTAACAAGACTCCTTTACGTAACTCCTCTGCTTCTTTGTCATCATCGATATGCAATAAGGCGCGTTCAAAATCATCTAAAATAGGTAACATTGAAACCATTACATCCTTACTAGCTGTCTGAAACAACTCAACACGTTCTTTTGATGTACGTTTTTTGTAGTTTTCAAACTCTGCAAAAAGGCGTAAAAACTTATCCTTTTCTTGCTGTAAGTCTGATTTTAATTGCTCTTCTGGAGATAATTGTTCTACAACTTCTTCTTGCGTTGTATCTGTATCTACTTGAGTTGAAGTTGCATTTACTCCCTCTTCTATGTCTGTTTCTTTTTTACTTTTCTTGCTCATTGTTGTACTTAATTTAAAATACTGTAATAGAGATGGCAAAAGTATTGCCATTACTATAAATAGTGCCAAAATGTCATTATTTATTTTAACAATTATTTAATTAGTTTCCATGGAAGATTATTTATATATTTGCACAATAAATCACTAAAGACTAAAAAACGTATATCATGAAAAAAATTGTATTAAATCTTTTTGCTGTAGCCATAGTAGGAGTAACTCTTGTTGGTTGCAAAAGCGATGTTAAAGAAGCAAAAACTGGAGCTGTTGAAACTGTTATTGAAAACAATGAGGCTGCTAAATATAAAGCAGACCCAGCAAACTCTATGATTATCTGGAAAGCTAACAAAATTGTTGGTGGACATGAAGGAACCATAAACGTATCTAATGGTGTTGTTAAATTTGAAGGCGACAAACTAGTCGGTGGAAGTTTTATGTTTGATATCAACACTATCAAGTGTACAGATATTCCTGCTGACGATGAAGCTAACGGAAAATTAATTGGACATTTAAAAGGCGCTGACTTTTTTGATGCAGAACAATTTGCTACTGCTGCTTTTGAAATAACTAAGGTAGATGGTAAAAATGTAAGTGGTAACTTAACAATGAAAGGTATTAAAAAGAATATAACTTTTCCTGCAACTGTTGTTGTTACTGGTGATGACGTAACATTATCAAGTGATACTTTTTCTATTGACAGAACAGAATGGAATATTATGTATAATTCTGGAAAAGCTTTTGATGCTGCTGCATTAGGAGACAAGGTAATAAAAGATAATGTAGAAATAAAAATAATGGTTAAAGCTAAAAAGGCTTAAAATAATCTTATTAATTAAAAAAAAGCCACAACTTATATTGTGGCTTTTTTTTGTTGTTATAAAATTAGAAATACTACTTTAAATTATCATCAACTCCCCATTGATCTAAACTTCTTAAAATAGGCTCCAAAGAGCGTCCTCTAGCACTCAGTTTGTACTCTACTTTTGGCGGAACTACAGGATAAATTTTTCTAGTAATAAGACCATCTTTTTCTAGCTCTCTAACCGATTGTGTAAACATTTTATTTGAAATTCCTGTAATATGCTTCTGTAGTAGTCCTGAACGCAAGGCACCATTCAATAAGTGAAATAAAATAAGAGGCTTCCATTTAGTCCCAATCAAATTCATGGTATAATTAAGCGGACAGTAATTATTTTTGATCATTTTACGTGTATAAACATTTGATAATAAGCATTTAACTCTTTTAGTATAGTATATTACTTTTTAGTAAGTTATTGCCAATACTGCAAATATAAAATATCTTTGTACTCTAAAAAAAATAATATGACCACTAAAAAAAATTATCCAAAATCTTTTTCTCATATTGGGATTACGGTCCCTGATATAAACAAAGCTGTTCAATTCTATTCTGAAGTAATGGGATGGTATATTATTATGGAGCCTTCTAAAGTTAAAAAAGAAAAAGAAACTGCTATAGGCCAGATGTGCATTGATGTCTTTGGCGAAGATTGGAACACGTTTGAAATAGCACACTTAGCAACTTCCGACGGAATAGGTATTGAGTTATTTTCTTTTCCAAATGGCGTAAAAGCAGCCCCAGAATTTAATCCTTTTAATACCGGACTGTTTCACTTTTGCGTGCAAGATCCCAATATTGAAGACCTTATTGATAAAATTGTCTCTTATGGTGGTAAACAGAGAATGCCTATTAGGGAGTATTACCCAAAAGACAAACCTTTTAAAATGTGCTATGTAGAAGATCCCTTTGGAATTGTTTTCGAAATATACACTCATAGTTATGAGTTAACCTATTCCTCTGGTGCCTACACAAAATAAAGACTATATATATAAAAAAAAAGCCACAGCATCAGCTATGGCTTTTTTTTGTATTGAATTTTATCAGACTAAAACTAATAAACACGATGCCTTTACTACTCTATAGGAAAATCAAAATATTGATTTCTATAGGGCTCTCCTCTTAAAGTAAAATGCCACCACTCTTGCGCATAGTTTCTAAATCCATTAGCCAACATGACATGTTGTAATAATTGTCTATTAGATTGCTGCTTTTTAGTCAGTTTTTTATTGTCTACCCAAGATTCTGGGCCAAAAAAGTCGTATGGACTCCCCATATCCAGCGCTATTCCTGTTTCTAAATTAATGATTGTTAGATCTAAAGTACTCCCACTACTATGCCTAGATTTTGATGCGATATACCCTTGTTTAAACAGATTCCGTTTTTTAACGTTTGGATAAAACTGTTGTTTCTGTAACGTGTCATTAATTTGCTTTGCCCAACGTACAAAATGATTTACAGCACGTTGCGGTCTATAAGCATCGTAAATTTTAACACCTAAGCCTTGTTTTTTAAGTGTGTCCTGTATTTTCTTTAATGCTTTTGCTGCCAAATCAGTCATAATAACAACCTCTTTATTATAGCCATCTATTTGCTCTCCAACAAAATTATTATCATTACAGTACCTTAGCTCGACTGCTAAATCATCAATAATATCTTGTGCATATACAAAGCCATCACGTAATTGCGCAAGACAAGTGGTGGTAATAAATGTTAGTAAAAACGCTAAGCTAAACTTCATAAGATCTAAATTATGGGCTAAATTTATAAAATAAAAAACGAACTATGACTTATCCTTGGCATCTTTATATTATGTCAGCCCTATACGTGTTTTCTGGAATGATTCATTTTATACAACCTAAGATTTATTTACGTGTCATGCCTTTGTATTTACCCAACCATAAACTTTTAGTGCTATTAAGTGGTATTACGGAAGTTACCTTGGGTATTTCGCTGTGTATCCCTATATTAAAAAACGTTGCCATTTATTCTATAATAGTCATGCTTATCGTGTTTTTATTGGTTCATTATCACATGCTATCTAGCAAAAAAGCCTCCCTCGGCTTACCAATGTGGATTTTACTACTTCGTATTCCATTACAATTTATATTAGTGTATTGGGCATATTATTATTTAAAATTATAAGACATGTTATTCTCTGAAGAAATTAAACTGAACTTACCAGATGCTGAGATTAGTTATTTCCCTAAATTTTTCAATCTAGAAGAAGCTAATACGTACTTCGAGTTACTTCTAAATGACATTCCTTGGCAGCAAGATGACATTACAGTATTCGGGAAAACCTATGCACAACCAAGACTTACGGCACTATTTGGACATAGCGATAAACCTTATAGTTATTCAAATATTATCATGCATCCGCGCGGCTTTACTTCCGCTTTAAGCGACATAAAAAAGAAAATAGACGAGCAAGCAGAGACTATATTTACAACATGCCTCGCTAACTTATATCGAGATGGTCAAGATAGTAATGGATGGCATGCAGACAATGAAAAAACGTTAGGCACCAATCCCATTATAGCCTCTATAACCTTTGGAGGTCCACGATACTTTAATTTAAAACATAAAGATAACAAAGACTTAAAACACAAACTATTGTTGGAACACGGTAGTCTACTATTAATGAAAGGTACGACGCAGCATCATTGGTTACATCAAATTGCTAAAACAAGACAAGAGGTCAAGCCAAGAATAAATTTGACTTTCAGGATTATTAAATAATATTATATCGAAAATTTATATTTTCTTTTTTGAAACAGAAAAGCCAAGGTCCCTCAACCTTGGCTTTTTGCTATTTGTCATTTTTACATTAGGTTTTAAAAACTTAAATAATGCAAATATTAATTAATTAATCCATTGAACTAAAAAGTATGTAATTTCTAGTACGCTGCAAACATAAAACTTATTCCAATGATTCAGGTTAAAAAACAAAATAAATCGATGAAATACTATAAATTTTAACATTAACCGATAAAGGTGATATAAAAACGATTAATAACATTTACAAATAGAATACCATTCGGTTCTAAAAATCACAAATTAAATGTAAATTTGAGTAATTAAATTCCGTTTTGGCATTTTATTTGTCTCAATGGTCAAAACATCTAATTATGAAATTATATCCCTTACTCTTACTTGCTTTTCTATCTGCTAATGTCACAGGCCAGGACCTAAACTATTCTAGTCAAGACCTTGTAATAAACAGGTATATTAATGGGACATTGTTAATCCCTAATGTGGATGACGTCTCAAGTTTAGCTATAATCATTGGAGGATCAGGTCCTACAGATAAGGATGGTAACCAAAATTTTCAAAAAACCAATAATATCAAAAAATTAGCTGTAGGCTTAACTAATAGTAATATTACAACCTTCAGATTTGATAAGCGTATCGTGAAGCAAATACGAGAGAATAATGTTAACAATGCTATTATATTTGATGACTTTGTGTCTGATGCCAGTACTGTCATAGATTATTTTAAAAAACAAAACAAATACAAAAACATATACGTTATCGGTCATGATCAAGGCAGCTTAATAGGTATGTTAGCAGCTAAAGACAAAATTACTGGTTTTATATCGCTTGCTGGATCTGCTTTAAGTATTGACAATGTTATTTTAGAACAAGTTGAAAAAACGGCTCCTCAATTTTCTCCAGACACCAAACGTATTTTTAAAATTTTAAAAACTGGAAAAACAACCACTGATTATCCCGTAGCGTTATCATCTATTTTTAACATTGAGACACAGCGATTTATAATAAATTGGATGCAATATAGTCCAACTGCTATTTTAGGCACTCTGGAAATGCCTATTCTCATTATTAATGGGACTAAAGATTTACAAGTTAGCGAAGCCGAAGCTAAACTGTTAAAAGAAGCATCAGCCCAAGCTGAATTAAAAATTATAAAGGACATGAATCATGTCCTAGTCACAATTGAAGGTGACGATTTGGAAAACTCGAAGTCTTATAACGAGTCCCGAAGACCTCTAGCCAAAGGCCTATTAGAAAACATCATTTCTTTTATAAAAAAATAAGAGTGTTACATCACTTGTGATAAATAGAAAAAGCATCCTAAAAGGGATGCTTTTTCATAATAACCAACCAAAAATATGATAGTCACTACTCGTTTTGTTTAGGTAACCACACCTAAAGCAAAAGTCTATGTAAATAACTACTAACTAAATATTTACAATTGTCGTGCCAGTTTCATTTTTATAACGATTAGTACTGTTAATCATATATTAAAACTATTAAATAGAAAAAGCACTCTAAAAGAGTGCTTTTTCATACTAACCAACCAATGTAATTATTACTCGTTTCTGTTTAGGTAACCACACCTAGTATTAGAAAGTCTTCATATTTAATTACTTTATATAGATAGCAATTGTCGTGCCAATATCATTTTACTTTCATCAACAATTGTTAATAATTTACTAAAACCTGTTAAATAGAAAAAGCACCCTATAAAGGGTGCTTTTTCATACTAACCAACCAATGTAATTAATACTCGTTTCTGTTTAGGTAACCACACCTAGTATTAGAAAGTCTTCATACTTAATTACAGTACTAATACAACAATTGTCGTGCCAAATCCTAGTTACTAACACTAAGCCTTGTTAAATGTTTATTAAAATGATTAAATAGAAAAAGCACTCTAAAAAGAGTGCTTTTTCATACTAACCAACCAAAGTAATTATTACTCGTCTCTGTTTAGGTAACCACACCTAGTATTAGAAAGTCTTCATATTTAATTACACAACATATATTACAAATGCTGTGCCAAACTTTATTTTCAAACCATTAAATAACCATATTATTTGATTATTTTGCATTATCTATAAACGAATACTATGAGTGAACCACTATTTACAAATGACACCGTCGTCTTTGGTGTACTAATGCTTGCATTAGGATTAATTTTTTATACAGAATCCTTAAAAGGCGGTTTTTGGGAAAAATTTTATAAAATCGTACCAGGACTATTTATGGCTTATATGTTACCTGCTATATTGACTACCATAGGATTAATAGCTCCAGAGTGGACTTCCGCAAATGACACTGGAGATGTTATAACCCATAAAACTAATTTATACTTTGTCGCTAGTCGCTACCTTTTACCAGCAGCTTTAGTATTAATGACATTAAGCATAGATCTAAAAGCAGTATTTAATTTAGGTTGGAAAGCATTAATTATGTTTTTTACTGGAACCATAGGTATTGTTATTGGCGGTCCCATTGCTATTTTAATAATCTCGGCAATTTCTCCAGAAACTGTTGGAGGAGCAGGACCGGATGCTGTTTGGAGAGGCTTATCTACACTTGCAGGAAGCTGGATTGGTGGCGGTGCCAACCAAACCGCAATGTTAGAAATTTATGGCTATAACCAAGCTGAGTATGGTAAAATGGTCTTTGTTGATATTGTAGTAGCAAATGTATGGATGGCTATTTTATTAATTGGTATTGGAAAACGAGCTAAAATAAATAAATGGCTCAAAGCAGATACATCTTCCATAGAAGCTTTAAAAGAGAAAGTGTCATCTTTTACCGAAAGTGTTAAACGCAATCCTACGGTGACAGATTTAATGTTACTAGCTGCGATAGCCTTTGGATCTGTAAGTGCCGCGCATTACCTAGCAGACCATTTGGCACCTTACTTTGGTAAAGTTGTGTCAGGTATAGAATCTCAAACATTAAAAAACACCTTTACATTTTTAGATAGTACCTTTTTCTGGATGATCAGTATTGCCACCATAATAGCAATTATACTATCGTTTACAAAAGCAAAAAACTTTGAAGGTGCAGGCGCGAGTAAATTTGGAAGTGTTTTTATTTACATTCTGGTCGCAACGATAGGAATGAAAATTGATATTGCCTCAATATTTGACAACGTTGGTCTTATTGGTATAGGCTTTATATGGATGACCATTCATGCTATACTACTAATAATTGTTGCTAAATTAATAAGAGCGCCCTATTTCTTCTTGGCGGTAGGTAGTCAAGCTAATGTTGGTGGTGCAGCCTCTGCCCCTATTGTAGCTTCTGCTTTTCATCCTTCTTTAGCAACAGTAGGTGTATTATTAGCCGTATTTGGATATGCTGTAGGTACTTTAGCTGCCATTGGTTGCACTATTTTAATGCAATTAGCTGCTGGTGGTTAGTATTATTGTTTATTTTAATTGATATTTGCTAACGATAAAAACCGACTTTAAATGAAAAAAATTATTGCATTATTACTATTAGTTTCTATATTTTCATGTGGAAACGATACTGACAAGTTAACTGTACAAGGAACTGTAAAAGGTTTAAAAAAAGGAACTATTTACTTAAAAAAAGTACAAGACACCTTATTAGTAACTATGGATTCCATCAGTATTAATGGGACGTCTGAATTTAAATTACAATCTGACATAACTGAACCAGAGATGTTTTATTTGTATTTAAATAAAAACACTAAAGAAGATGACCGCATATCCTTTTTTGCGGACAAAGGTGTAACGGAAATTAATACTACTTTGAAAAACTTTTCATACGATGCTAAAATCAAAGGGTCAAAGCAACATGAAACTTTGGAAGAGTATCTTGCCATGATTGCTAAGTTTAATGATAAAAATTTAGACTTAACTAAGGAACTGTTTGAAGCCGCTAAAGCAAACGATAGTGTCAAGTTAAAACAAATAGAACTAGCCTTAAATAGCTTTACTAAAAGAAAGTATTTATATACTGCAAACTTTGCCGTTTCAAATAGTGATAGTGAGGTTGCGCCTTACTTAGCCCTTTCTGAGATATATGACGCTAACATTAAATACTTAGATACTATAAACACTGTTTTAACACCTAAGGTAAAAGCCTCAAAATATGGTAAACAATTAAATGACTATATCTTAGATATTAAAAAATCAGAACAATAGATTACATATTTACAGTTATAAAAAAAGCCATTTAAATTATTAAATGGCTTTTTTTATTTGGCTTTTTTAAACAAAAAAAAAGCTTCTCAAAATTGAGAAGCTTTTTGGAGCCGATGGAGGGACTCGAACCCACGACCTGCTGATTACAAATCAGCTGCTCTAGCCAGCTGAGCTACATCGGCAAAAGAGTTGGCAAATATAGTACTAACTATTAGATTGACCAAACTTTTTTTTAATAAATTATCCTAATTTATTTATTCTTTCAATTAACGCACGTCCTTTTACCTCAAGGTCAGACTTAATAGCGTTAAAATGAGCTTTCTTATTTTCTTCAACTTTTGTGTTTAATTTAGAAATAAGATCGTCAAATGTCTCAATAGCGTCATCTATAATTGCTTCACTTTTTGAATTGTCCTTATCAGTGTTTGAATATTCCCAAACATATACTGCTTCAATAATATCTCCTAAAACGTAATTAATGTCTTTTTTTAGGTCTCTTTTATTTGCCATAACTTTTAAATTTATTTAGCTGCAAAGCTACATATAAAGTTCGAAATTAGAACTATTTATATGCATTTTAAAGCCTTTATTTATATTAAATAGGTTATTTACCAGAATAACTAACAAAGTTTCTTGGTGTCTCATAAAGCGTAACCTCTAGGTCTAGGCTAGGTTTTAACTGTGCCTTAATTTTATTGTAAATAACAACCACAATGTTTTCTGCAGTTGGATTTACATCTTTAAACTCGGCAACATCTAAATTCAGATTTTTATGATCAAAAGCATCTTCAACTTCAACTTTAATAATGTCTTTTAAAATTTTTACATCTATAACAAATCCTGTTTCTTGATCTATATCACCTGTAACACTTGCTATCAATTCATAATTATGACCATGATAGTTAGGATTATTACATTTTCCAAAGATCTCGTTATTTTTTTCAAACGACCAATCTTTACGATATAATCGATGTGCTGCATTAAAATGAGCTTTTCTACTAACTGTTACTCTCATGATTGATATTTATAAAATGGTAAAACTTATCAAAAATAATTATAAACCAAGCGGTGTATAAGTGCGGTTGTACTTCTATATCTTTTCTCACATCCTCTAATGGCATCCATTTCCAGCACTCAACTTCCTCTTTATTTATATTTGGGTTGTCTTCATAATAGCCAACCATAATGTGATCTAATTCATGCTCTGTTAAACCATTATCAAAAGGCGCTTTGTATATAAAAGAGGTCTTTTCTACCAAATCGGTTACAAACCCCATCTCTTCCATTAAACGTCTAGAACCTGCTTGTAAATTAGTTTCTCCTTCTCTTTGGTGACTACAACACGTATTTGTCCATAATCCAGGAGAGTGGTACTTAGTTAATGCTCTTTGTTGTAGCATTAACTCATTTTTATTATTAAATACAAAAACAGAAAAAGCCCTATGCAATAGCGCTTTTTCATGCGCTTCCATTTTAGGCATTAATCCTATCTGCTCATCAAATTGGTTAACTAAAATTACGTTTTCTTCTTTCATTCATTATAATTGATACACAAAGTTAATAATTAGAATTTTGAATATTTTGTTTTTAGTTTATTTTAATAAAAAAAGCATCTCTAATACTAGAGATGCTTTTTACTTATCTAAAACTTGTGATCTTATCTAGAAATAATAATAAAATTACTTCTTCTATTTAAATCATGGTCTTCTTCTGTACATTTAACATCGTTACTACATCTATTTACCAACATCGTCTCTCCGTATCCTTTACCCTCTAATCTGTCAGCAGATATGCCTCCTTTTTGGATAATATATTGTTTAGTCGAAACATTTCTTCTGTTAGATAAAGCCCAGTTATAATCGTCTGATGCTCTAGAATCTGTATGTGACTGCACATCAATTCTTACTGAAGGGTACTTTATCATATAATCAATAACCTTCCTTAATTCTAGTTCTGCGTCAGGTCTAATGTTAGATTTATCAAAGTCAAAATATATCGGCTTTAAGTTTAAAACCTCTACTAAATCCATCCCAACTTCTGCAGGTTGTGACGTATCTGGCGTTAATTTTAGTTTTAAAACAACATCTTCTTTCTTTTTAGGATTAACTAAAAACGTTTGGTCTGCTTGAATATAACCATCTTTAGATGCTATAACATTATACTTCTGTTTATTACATGCCCCTTCATAGCTAAATGCGCCATTCTGATCTGAAGTTAAGTTTTGGACTTCCACTCCTTTTTCGTTTATAACCACTACACTTGCGTAAGGTATAATAATATTTGTTTTTTTGTTTACTGTCGTTCCTGAGACTAACTGAGTACAAAAAGTTCTTTGAAATCTATAAATATCATCATCCCCTTTACCATTGTATCTGTTAGATGTTAAATATCCTATATTAGAAAATTCGTCTATAATAAACTCGAAATCATCTCTAGAACTATTAATTGGCTTACCTAAGTTAGTAATCTCTTGATTTGGATCGTCTAAATTAGTCATAAAAATATCTAATCCTCCAAGCCCTTGTTGTCCATCTGAAGAAAAATATAATGTTCCATTATTACTTATGTAAGGAAAATTTTCTCTACCCTCTGTATTAATAGTACTTCCTAGGTTAACAGGTTCGCCATAAGCACCATCTTCTAAAATATCGACATAATAGATATCAGATTTACCATGAGTCCCTGGCATATCACTTGCAAAGTATAATTTAGTTTCATCTAAACTTAATGCTGGATGCGCCACATTATAATCGTCATTATTAAATGGCATACTAACCATCTTTTTCCATGCACCATTTACAAATTCGGCTTTAAAAATCTTTAATCCATTAACTTTCTCTCCACTTTTTCTAACCTTACCTTTGAAGTAATTATTTCTTGTAAAATACACCGTATTTCCATCCTTAGTAAAGGAGGTTGAAGACTCGTGAAATTTAGTATTTAAGTTTTCTGAAAAAGGAACTACTGCAACAGAGTCGTCACTTTTAAAATACAAATCTAAGAATGGTTGTTCATTCCATTTGTATAAATCACCATCACCTCTAGACGATGCAAATACAATTCCATCTTTATAGAAAGACGTTCCAAAATCTGAAAAACGAGAATTTAAATCTAAATTTTCTAATTCAAAATCTCCGGAAAGCGCTTCAATAGTTTCTAAATAATTAGGTGACTTAGAAAATAAAATGGCTCTAGAATCTTCTGGCTTGTAAGTTGCAAATTTTGTCATGGTAGCATTAGCACTCTTATAATCTCCAATAGCCTTTAAACTCATTGCATATCTATAATAATACTCATATTCTACAACTGCGTCTAACATGAATAACTCACCATACCACTTAGCGGCATCTTCCATTTTACTATTAAAATAGTACGAGTTAGCAAGCTTTTTATAAACTTCTGGTGTTCTATTTCCTTTCTCTACTAGTTTCAACAATTCTTTTGTTGTTGCTACATATGACAATTTATCATACTTTTTATCTATACCTGTAGAAATACCATCATCTTGTCCAAATGAAAATGTAAACGTTAGTGCAATGATTAAGGCAGAAAGTATATATTTATTTTTCATAATCTATAGTATCAATATATTAAAAGAATCTTGGTGATAAAATTTTAGTTACATCCCTTGGTTCAAATCTTAAAAAGACTTCAAAAGAACCTGAATCAAATTTAGTTAATCCTAAATCTGTAACCTCTCTATCATAACCAAACCCTAACATAACACTATCAGACACCTGATACCCTAGAAGTCCACTGACAGCTGCAGACCAACGATATGCTAAACCGACAGTAAATTTATCTTTATACAATGCATTAACCGTTAAATCTGCCTGTAATGGCGCTCCAGAAACTGCTTTAGCTAAAAAGGCAGGTTTCAATTTTAAATCTGTATTAATATCAAATACATACCCTCCCATTACATAAAAATTCATTCTCTCAGAAGCTTCAGATAACGACCCTTTATCCAAATACTTTGTTTCAAGCATATTAGGAACAGAAAGTCCTAAATACCATGTGTCAGCACTTCTATAATAAACACCTGCTCCAAACTGAGGAGAAAACTTATTATCTACATCAGTCGCTAATAATGGATCACCATTGTTATACTGATTTAGTTCTGAATATTTTATATCCATTAGACTTCCACCTGCATTTATTCCTAAAGATAGTTTTCCTTTATCTGAAGTATTAATTGAGTAAGAAAAAGAAGCATCTAAAAAAGTTTCTTGACTTGGCCCTATCCTGTCATTAACAACAGAAAGTCCGACACCAACCTTACCTTCATTTCCTAATGGTGTATGAATATTAAATGTCCCTGTATCTGGTGCTCCATCTAAGCCCACCCATTGTGTACGATACAATATCAAGGCACTTAAACCATCTCTAGCCCCAGCATAAGCTGGATTAATACTTAGTGTATTGTACATGTATTGCGTGTATTGAGCATCTTGCTGTGCAGATACATCTACCGAGCAAAAAGTACTTATTACAGCTACTAAAATTAAAATTCTATTTTTCATTATAAATAGGTATGAATTTATTTTTTATAAGAGGCAGTTTAAAACTACCTCTTTATTTTTCAATTATTAACGTTGAATATATAAATATCCTGCTCTTGATTTAGTATCAGTTCCTGCGGTATACTCTATAATATAGAAGTAAGTCCCTACAGGTAATAATTCGTCTTCCTGAACATTGACTCTTCCGTTAGATCGACCATCAAAATAGTTACCATTTGATCCGTAACCGGAAGTCTCATAAACTACAACTCCCCATCTGTTATAAATCTTAACAGTATTTTCTGGATATAACTCTATGTTTCTAATTACAAACACATCATTATCACCATCTCCGTTAGGTGTAACCGCATTAAATATTTCAAGATCATCTTCAGAAGATGAAGCGTTATTTACATCTAAATAATCTGGTAAACCATCACCATCACTATCAACAGCATCATCACCAAACCCGATACCATTATCATTAGGGTCAGGATATTCATCAGACGTTAAAACTCCGTCATTATCATCATCCGTATCTAAATAATCAGGAATAGAATCTCCATCTGTATCATCATTAGTTGGATCGTTATCACCTGTTGGATCTACATCCCCATCTGAAACATCTGTATCTGCATAATCTTCATTGATCGTATCAACACCATCATTGTCATCATCTGCATCCAACCAGTTAGGTGTTCCATCTTCATCAGTATCTCCTAAAGGAAATTCTTCTCCGTTAGGCACATTATCAGAATCACAATCTCCTTCTAACCATTCCACTGATTGTGGTACAGTAGTACTAGATAAGATAAATTCACATGGATCTAATGGATTAGTATTGTCATCTAATTCTGTACTATTAATTACACCATCACCATCACAATCTAATGCTTCCCAAGTAAGTGAAACCATAGTTTCATCTTGACTTCCTACTGTATAATCACACGCATTGATAGGATCAGTTCCATCTATAATCTCTTGACCGTTTGTTACACCGTCACCATCACAATCAAGCGTTAAGAATAACGCATCTTGAGGTAATGTAATACTCCCTACTACAAAATCACAAACGTTATTTGGATCTGTATTATCAACTAATACTTCCGTACCATCAGACACCCCATCTCCATCTGAATCTGGATTTGTTGGATCCGTACCATCATCTGTAGTTGGATCTCCATCTGGCCCATTAATTTCTTCTGCATCCGTTAGACCGTCATTATCGCAATCTGTTGTTGCTGTAATTACTTCTGTAATATCTGCTACGTTATAATCACATGCATTATTTGGATCTGTACCGTTAAGTATTTCTGTTCCGTCTAACACACCATCACCGTCTGTATCTGGTTCTGTAGGATCCGTACCATCATCTGTAGTTGGATCTCCATCTGGTCCATTAATTTCTTCTGCATCCGTTAGACCGTCATTATCGCAATCTGTTGTTGCTGTGATTACTTCTGTAATATCTGCTACGTTATAATCACATGCATTATTTGGATCTGTACCATTTGCAACTTCTGTCCCATCTAACACACCATCTCCATCTGTATCTGATTCTGTAGGATCAGTACCATCATCTGTAGTTGGATCTCCATCTGGTCCGTTGATTTCTTCTGCATCAGTTAATCCATCATTATCACAATCTGTTGTTGCCGTGATTACTTCTGTAATATCTGCTACGTTATAATCACATGCATTATTTGGATCTGTACCATTTGCAACTTCTGTCCCATCTAACACACCATCTCCATCTGTATCTGATTCTGTAGGATCAGTACCATCATCTGTAGTTGGATCTCCATCTGGTCCGTTGATTTCTTCTGCATCAGTTAATCCATCATTATCACAATCTGTTGTTGCCGTGATTACTTCTGTAATATCTGCTACGTTATAATCACATGCATTATTTGGATCTGTACCATTTGCAACTTCTGTCCCATCTAACACACCATCTCCATCTGTATCTGATTCTGTAGGATCAGTACCATCATCTGTAGTTGGATCTCCATCTGGTCCGTTGATTTCTTCTGCATCAGTTAATCCATCATTATCACAATCTGTTGTTGCCGTGATTACTTCTGTAATATCTGCTACGTTATAATCACATGCATTATTTGGATCTGTACCATTTGCAACTTCTGTCCCATCTAACACACCATCTCCATCTGTATCTGATTCTGTAGGATCAGTACCATCATCTGTAGTTGGATCTCCATCTGGTCCGTTGATTTCTTCTGCATCAGTTAATCCATCATTATCACAATCTGTTGTTGCCGTGATTACTTCTGTAATATCTGCTACGTTATAATCACATGCATTATTTGGATCTGTACCGTTAAGTATTTCTACAGAATCAATCACTCCATCTCCATCCGTATCTGTATCTCCTACAATATCAGTATCGGTTACGGCTACTGGATCATTTCCGTCTGCATCTAATACATCGTCATAAGTTACAGTTACTGTATCTCCTGTTTGTGTATTAATCGTTCCATCATTATCCGTTCCTCCTGTTGTTCCGAATACTGTATCAACTGTTCCTGTAAATACTCCTGTATCTGCTCCTGTTTCTGTTAACGTTACAATTTCACTTTCTCCGGTAACATCATTTACAACAACCACATCTATAGTTTCAACTACTGCTGAATCTATATTTAAATCGTTATCTGTAACAACAACATCTAAAGTATCGCCTGGGACTGAAGTATCTGTAATATCTACTGTTCCAGTTGCTCCTGCTCCTACAATATCAGTATCGGTTACGGCGACTGGATCATTTCCGTCTGCATCTAATACATCGTCATAAGTTACAGTTACTGTATCTCCTGTTTGTGTATTAATCGTTCCATCATTATCTGTTCCTCCTGTTGTTCCGAATACTGTATCAACTGTTCCTGTAAATACTCCTGTATCTGCTCCTGTTTCTGTTAACGTTACAATTTCACTTTCTCCGGTAACATCATTTACAACAACTACATCGATAGTTTCAATTACTGCTGAATCTATATTTAAATCGTTATCTGTAACAACAACATCTAAAGTATCGCCTGGGACTGAAGCATCTGTAATATCTACTGTTCCTGTTACTGTTCCAACTACTGGACTATTCTCAAAATTGTTATCTGCATCAACTTCTCCTGCGGTTACTGTTACTGGAATACTACTATCTGTTGTATCTGTATTTACTACAGTATCACCGTCATCTGTTGTATCGCCATCAACTACTGTTGTATTTGCTGGTGTTGTTTGCTCTACTGTATACTCGCCTACTGGTACATTTGTGAAAATATAGTTTCCACTTGCATCTGTAGTCGCTGTTGGATCAACTGTTCCTGCATCGCCATCATTTAATGTTACCACGATTCCTGATACTGGATCGCCGTTATCATCTAAGATTGTTCCGCTTACGCTTCCTGGTGCTGGACTATTCTCAAAGTTGTTATCGGCATCAACTTCTCCTGCGGTTACTGTTACTGGAATACTACTATCTGTTGTATCTGTATTTGCTACAGTATCACCGTCATCTGTTGTATCGCCATCAACTACTGTTGTATTTGCTGGTGTTGTTTGTTCTACTGTATACTCGCCTACTGGTACATTTGTGAAAATATAGTTTCCACTTGCATCTGTAGTCGCTGTTGGATCAACTGTTCCTGCATCGCCATCATTTAATGTTACCACGATTCCTGATACTGGATCGCCGTTATCATCTAAGATTGTTCCGCTTACGCTTCCTGGTGCTGGACTATTCTCAAAGTTGTTATCGGCATCAACTTCTCCTGCGGTTACTGTTACTGGAATACTACTATCTGTTGTATCTGTATTTACTACAGTATCACCGTCATCTGTTGTATCGCCATCAACTACTGTTGTATTTGCTGGTGTTGTTTGCTCTACTGTATACTCGCCTACTGATACATTTGTGAAAATATAGTTTCCACTTGCATCTGTAGTCGCTGTTGGATCAACTGTTCCTGCATCGCCATCATCTAATGTTACCACGATTCCTGATACTGGATCTCCGTTCTCATCTAAGATTGTTCCGCTTACGCTTCCTGGTGCTGGACTATTCTCAAAGTTGTTATCTGCATCAACTTCTCCTGCGGTTACTGTTACTGGAATACTACTATCTGTTGTATCTGTATTTGCTACAGTATCACCGTCATCTGTTGTATCGCCATCAACTACTGTTGTATTTGCTGGTGTTGTTTGCTCTACTGTATACTCGCCTACTGGTACATTTGTGAAAACATAGTTTCCACTTGCATCTGTAGTCGCTGTTGGATCAACTGTTCCTGCATCGCCATCATTTAATGTTAAGACGATTCCTGATACTGGATCGCCGTTATCATCTAAGATTGTTCCGCTTACGCTTCCTGGTGCTGGACTATTCTCAAAGTTGTTATCTGCATCAACTTCTCCTGCGGTTACTGTTACTGGAATACTACTATCTGTTGTATCTGTATTTGCTACAGTATCACCGTCATCTGTTGTATCGCCATCAACTACTGTTGTATTTGCTGGTGTTGTTTGTTCTACTGTATACTCGCCTACTGGTACATTTGTGAAAACATAGTTTCCACTTGCATCTGTAGTCGCTGTTGGATCAACTGTTCCTGCATCGCCATCATTTAATGTTACCACGATTCCTGATACTGGATCGCCGTTATCATCTAAGATTGTTCCGCTTACGCTTCCTGGTGCTGGACTATTCTCAAAGTTGTTATCGGCATCAACTTCTCCTGCGGTTACTGTTACTGGAATACTACTATCTGTTGTATCTGTATTTACTACAGTATCACCGTCATCTGTTGTATCGCCATCAACTACTGTTGTATTTGCTGGTGTTGTTTGCTCTACTGTATACTCGCCTACTGGTACATTTGTGAAAACATAGTTTCCACTTGCATCTGTAGTCGCTGTTGGATCAACTGTTCCTGCATCGCCATCATCTAATGTTACCACGATTCCTGATACTGGATCTCCGTTATCATCTAAGATTGTTCCGCTTACGCTTCCTGGTGCTGGACTATTCTCAAAGTTGTTATCGGCATCAACTTCTCCTGCGGTTACTGTTACTGGAATACTACTATCTGTTGTATCTGTATTTACTACAGTATCACCGTCATCTGTTGTATCGCCATCAACTACTGTTGTATTTGCTGGTGTTGTTTGTTCTACTGTATACTCGCCTACTGGTACATTTGTGAAAATATAGTTTCCACTTGCATCTGTAGTCGCTGTTGGATCAACTGTTCCTGCATCGCCATCATTTAATGTTACCACGATTCCTGATACTGGATCGCCGTTATCATCTAAGATTGTTCCGCTTACGCTTCCTGGTGCTGGACTATTCTCAAAGTTGTTATCGGCATCAACTTCTCCTGCGGTTACTGTTACTGGAATACTACTATCTGTTGTATCTGTATTTACTACAGTATCACCGTCATCTGTTGTATCGCCATCAACTACTGTTGTATTTGCTGGTGTTGTTTGCTCTACTGTATACTCGCCTACTGATACATTTGTGAAAATATAGTTTCCACTTGCATCTGTAGTCGCTGTTGGATCAACTGTTCCTGCATCGCCATCATCTAATGTTACCACGATTCCTGATACTGGATCTCCGTTCTCATCTAAGATTGTTCCGCTTACGCTTCCTGGTGCTGGACTATTCTCAAAGTTGTTATCTGCATCAACTTCTCCTGCGGTTACTGTTACTGGAATACTACTATCTGTTGTATCTGTATTTGCTACAGTATCACCGTCATCTGTTGTATCGCCATCAACTACTGTTGTATTTGCTGGTGTTGTTTGCTCTACTGTATACTCGCCTACTGGTACATTTGTGAAAACATAGTTTCCACTTGCATCTGTAGTCGCTGTTGGATCAACTGTTCCTGCATCGCCATCATTTAATGTTAAGACGATTCCTGATACTGGATCGCCGTTATCATCTAAGATTGTTCCGCTTACGCTTCCTGGTGCTGGACTATTCTCAAAGTTGTTATCTGCATCAACTTCTCCTGCGGTTACTGTTACTGGAATACTACTATCTGTTGTATCTGTATTTGCTACAGTATCACCGTCATCTGTTGTATCGCCATCAACTACTGTTGTATTTGCTGGTGTTGTTTGCTCTACTGTATACTCGCCTACTGGTACATTTGTGAAAACATAGTTTCCACTTGCATCTGTAGTCGCTGTTGGATCAACTGTTCCTGCATCGCCATCATTTAATGTTAAGACGATTCCTGATACTGGATCGCCGTTATCATCTAAGATTGTTCCGCTTACGCTTCCTGGTGCTGGACTATTCTCAAAGTTGTTATCTGCATCAACTTCTCCTGCGGTTACTGTTACTGGAATACTACTATCTGTTGTATCTGTATTTACTACAGTATCACCGTCATCTGTTGTATCGCCATCAACTACTGTTGTATTTGCTGGTGTTGTTTGCTCTACTGTATACTCGCCTACTGGTACATTTGTGAAAATATAGTTTCCACTTGCATCTGTAGTCGCTGTTGGATCAACTGTTCCTGCATCGCCATCATTTAATGTTACCACGATTCCTGATACTGGATCTCCGTTATCATCTAAGATTGTTCCGCTTACGCTTCCTGGTGCTGGACTATTCTCAAAGTTGTTATCGGCATCAACTTCTCCTGCGGTTACTGTTACTGGAATACTACTATCTGTTGTATCTGTATTTACTACAGTATCACCGTCATCTGTTGTATCGCCATCAACTACTGTTGTATTTGCTGGTGTTGTTTGCTCTACTGTATACTCGCCTACTGGTACATTTGTGAAAACATAGTTTCCACTTGCATCTGTAGTCGCTGTTGGATCAACTGTTCCTGCATCGCCATCATCTAATGTTACCACGATTCCTGATACTGGATCTCCGTTATCATCTAAGATTGTTCCGCTTACGCTTCCTGGTGCTGGACTATTCTCAAAGTTGTTATCGGCATCAACTTCTCCTGCGGTTACTGTTACTGGAATACTACTATCTGTTGTATCTGTATTTACTACAGTATCACCGTCATCTGTTGTATCGCCATCAACTACTGTTGTATTTGCTGGTGTTGTTTGCTCTACTGTATACTCGCCTACTGGTACATTTGTGAAAACATAGTTTCCACTTGCATCTGTAGTCGCTGTTGGATCAACTGTTCCTGCATCGCCATCATTTAATGTTACCACGATTCCTGATACTGGATCGCCGTTCTCATCTAAGATTGTTCCGCTTACGCTTCCTGGTGCTGGACTATTCTCAAAGTTGTTATCGGCATCAACTTCTCCTGCGGTTACTGTTACTGGAATACTACTATCTGTTGTATCTGTATTTACTACAGTATCACCGTCATCTGTTGTATCGCCATCAACTACTGTTGTATTTGCTGGTGTTGTTTGCTCTACTGTATACTCGCCTACTGGTACATTTGTGAAAACATAGTTTCCACTTGCATCTGTAGTCGCTGTTGGATCAACTGTTCCTGCATCGCCATCATTTAATGTTAAGACGATTCCTGATACTGGATCGCCGTTATCATCTAAGATTGTTCCGCTTACGCTTCCTGGTGCTGGACTATTCTCAAAGTTGTTATCTGCATCAACTTCTCCTGCGGTTACTGTTACTGGAATACTACTATCTGTTGTATCTGTATTTGCTACAGTATCACCGTCATCTGTTGTATCGCCATCAACTACTGTTGTATTTGCTGGTGTTGTTTGTTCTACTGTATACTCGCCTACTGGTACATTTGTGAAAACATAGTTTCCACTTGCATCTGTAGTCGCTGTTGGATCAACTGTTCCTGCATCGCCATCATTTAATGTTACCACGATTCCTGATACTGGATCGCCGTTATCATCTAAGATTGTTCCGCTTACGCTTCCTGGTGCTGGACTATTCTCAAAGTTGTTATCGGCATCAACTTCTCCTGCGGTTACTGTTACTGGAATACTACTATCTGTTGTATCTGTATTTGCTACAGTATCACCGTCATCTGTTGTATCGCCATCAACTACTGTTGTATTTGCTGGTGTTGTTTGCTCTACTGTATACTCGCCTACTGGTACATTTGTGAAAACATAGTTTCCACTTGCATCTGTAGTCGCTGTTGGATCAACTGTTCCTGCATCGCCATCATCTAATGTTACCACGATTCCTGATACTGGATCTCCGTTATCATCTAAGATTGTTCCGCTTACGCTTCCTGGTGCTGGACTATTCTCAAAGTTGTTATCGGCATCAACTTCTCCTGCGGTTACTGTTACTGGAATACTACTATCTGTTGTATCTGTATTTACTACAGTATCACCGTCATCTGTTGTATCGCCATCAACTACTGTTGTATTTGCTGGTGTTGTTTGCTCTACTGTATACTCGCCTACTGGTACATTTGTGAAAATATAGTTTCCACTTGCATCTGTAGTCGCTGTTGGATCAACTGTTCCTGCATCGCCATCATCTAATGTTACCACGATTCCTGATACTGGATCGCCGTTCTCATCTAAGATTGTTCCGCTTACGCTTCCTGGTGCTGGACTATTCTCAAAGTTGTTATCGGCATCAACTTCTCCTGCGGTTACTGTTACTGGAATACTACTATCTGTTGTATCTGTATTTGCTACAGTATCACCGTCATCTGTTGTATCGCCATCAACTACTGTTGTATTTGCTGGTGTTGTTTGCTCTACTGTATACTCGCCTACTGGTACATTTGTGAAAATATAGTTTCCACTTGCATCTGTAGTCGCTGTTGGATCAACTGTTCCTGCATCGCCATCATTTAATGTTACCACGATTCCTGATACTGGATCGCCGTTCTCATCTAAGATTGTTCCGCTTACGCTTCCTGGTGCTGGACTATTCTCAAAGTTGTTATCGGCATCAACTTCTCCTGCGGTTACTGTTACTGGAATACTACTATCTGTTGTATCTGTATTTACTACAGTATCACCGTCATCTGTTGTATCGCCATCAACTACTGTTGTATTTGCTGGTGTTGTTTGCTCTACTGTATACTCGCCTACTGGTACATTTGTGAAAATATAGTTTCCACTTGCATCTGTAGTCGCTGTTGGATCAACTGTTCCTGCATCGCCATCATTTAATGTTACCACGATTCCTGATACTGGATCGCCGTTTTCGTCTACTATCGTTCCGCTTACGCTTCCTGGTGCTGGACTATTCTCAAAGTTGTTATCGGCATCAACTTCTCCTGCGGTTACTGTTACTGGAATACTACTATCTGTTGTATCTGTATTTGCTACAGTATCACCGTCATCTGTTGTATCGCCATCAACTACTGTTGTATTTGCTGGTGTTGTTTGCTCTACTGTATACTCGCCTACTGGTACATTTGTGAAAACATAGTTTCCACTTGCATCTGTAGTCGCTGTTGGATCAACTGTTCCTGCATCGCCATCATCTAATGTTACCACGATTCCTGATACTGGATCTCCGTTATCATCTAAGATTGTTCCGCTTACGCTTCCTGGTGCTGGACTATTCTCAAAGTTGTTATCGGCATCAACTTCTCCTGCGGTTACTGTTACTGGAATACTACTATCTGTTGTATCTGTATTTACTACAGTATCACCGTCATCTGTTGTATCGCCATCAACTACTGTTGTATTTGCTGGTGTTGTTTGCTCTACTGTATACTCGCCTACTGGTACATTTGTGAAAATATAGTTTCCACTTGCATCTGTAGTCGCTGTTGGATCAACTGTTCCTGCATCGCCATCATCTAATGTTACCACGATTCCTGATACTGGATCGCCGTTCTCATCTAAGATTGTTCCGCTTACGCTTCCTGGTGCTGGACTATTCTCAAAGTTGTTATCGGCATCAACTTCTCCTGCGGTTACTGTTACTGGAATACTACTATCTGTTGTATCTGTATTTGCTACAGTATCACCGTCATCTGTTGTATCGCCATCAACTACTGTTGTATTTGCTGGTGTTGTTTGCTCTACTGTATACTCGCCTACTGGTACATTTGTGAAAATATAGTTTCCACTTGCATCTGTAGTCGCTGTTGGATCAACTGTTCCTGCATCGCCATCATTTAATGTTACCACGATTCCTGATACTGGATCGCCGTTCTCATCTAAGATTGTTCCGCTTACGCTTCCTGGTGCTGGACTATTCTCAAAGTTGTTATCGGCATCAACTTCTCCTGCGGTTACTGTTACTGGAATACTACTATCTGTTGTATCTGTATTTACTACAGTATCACCGTCATCTGTTGTATCGCCATCAACTACTGTTGTATTTGCTGGTGTTGTTTGCTCTACTGTATACTCGCCTACTGGTACATTTGTGAAAATATAGTTTCCACTTGCATCTGTAGTCGCTGTTGGATCAACTGTTCCTGCATCGCCATCATTTAATGTTACCACGATTCCTGATACTGGATCGCCGTTTTCGTCTACTATCGTTCCGCTTACGCTTCCTGGTGCTGGACTATTCTCAAAGTTGTTATCGGCATCAACTTCTCCTGCGGTTACTGTTACTGGAATACTACTATCTGTTGTATCTGTATTTACTACAGTATCACCGTCATCTGTTGTATCGCCATCAACTACTGTTGTATTTGCTGGTGTTGTTTGCTCTACTGTATACTCGCCTACTGGTACATTTGTGAAAACATAGTTTCCACTTGCATCTGTAGTCGCTGTTGGATCAACTGTTCCTGCATCGCCATCATCTAATGTTACCACGATTCCTGATACTGGATCGCCGTTCTCATCTAAGATTGTTCCGCTTACGCTTCCTGGTGCTGGACTATTCTCAAAGTTGTTATCTGCATCAACTTCTCCTGCGGTTACTGTTACTGGAATACTACTATCTGTTGTATCTGTATTTACTACAGTATCACCGTCATCTGTTGTATCGCCATCAACTACTGTTGTATTTGCTGGTGTTGTTTGCTCTACTGTATACTCGCCTACTGGTACATTTGTGAAAATATAGTTTCCACTTGCATCTGTAGTCGCTGTTGGATCAACTGTTCCTGCATCGCCATCATCTAATGTTACCACGATTCCTGATACTGGATCTCCGTTATCATCTAAGATTGTTCCGCTTACGCTTCCTGGTGCTGGACTATTCTCAAAGTTGTTATCGGCATCAACTTCTCCTGCGGTTACTGTTACTGGAATACTACTATCTGTTGTATCTGTATTTACTACAGTATCACCGTCATCTGTTGTATCGCCATCAACTACTGTTGTATTTGCTGGTGTTGTTTGCTCTACTGTATACTCGCCTACTGGTACATTTGTGAAAACATAGTTTCCACTTGCATCTGTAGTCGCTGTTGGATCAACTGTTCCTGCATTGCCATCATTTAATGTTACCACGATTCCTGATACTGGATCGCCATTCTCATCTAAGATTGTTCCGCTTACTGTTCCGACTGTACATGCATTAAAAGCAGCATTCGTAGAACTTCCTACTGTTTGCCCAGTATTCACATCTACATTATTCGGTACACCTGTAGTCGAATCAACAGTACCTGTTAACTGACCATTAGTATCAATGCTAGTCTCATTTATTGTGTCACCACCTTCAAAAGCATCAAAACATCCGTCGTTATCACTATCTAAATCTAAATAATTTGGTGTACCGTCATTATCTGTATCACAAGTTAAAAATATACCAAATGCAAATCCCTGTCGACCTCCTGAATTAATGTCAATATCTATTACACTTGAATTTCTTGAATAATAAATTGTATTTCCACCTGATTGTTCTGTATCTGTTGCACGTATTGTTTGTGTGCCAACACCTGTCCAAACTCCACCACCTGCAAAAGCTTCTAAAGCAGTCCAGTCTTCACCATCTGTATTAAACTCTATATATTCAGTTCCATTATTAGTAGACTCTGCATCAATAGCAACAATATCTAAAGGATAAGCAACACCATTTTTAAGTGCTGTAAAAGTAACTGTTAGCGTGGCATCTACAGTATCAGCACCATAAAAAGCCTCTTCAAGAAGTGTTGTATTATATAATTCTCTTCCAACCAATGCTCCACTCCAAGTTTGAAGATCAGAAGGGAGAAACGTACTTGTATTATTAACGTTAGAAAAGGTTGCCGTTATTGTTAATCCATTTGGAAGATTAAACACTTGAAAATCGTTATTATCAATACCATTATCAAAGACAGTATTAGACCAATTGAATATGTATAGCTGATCTTGATAAATACCACCACCTGGATTATTAGCCTCTGCTGGATCTGGATTTGCTACAGCAGGTTGGTCACATCTTAGTTCGTTATCGTCTAAAATTCCGTCATTATCATCATCTAAATCACAACCATCCGGTACTAAGTCACCGTCAACATCATAAGAATCATCAAAACCATTACAAACATCATTAGCATCTATAACACCATCTCCATCTTGATCACATTGATTAAAACTATCAAAAATTGTATTGTCTGCAGCCCCTCCAACAGTTTGTCCATTATTAACATCAACGTTATTAAACACTCCTGTTACTGGATCAACAGTTCCATCTAGCGTACCATCTGAATTAACATTTGCTAACAAAATATCATCTCCTCCTTCTATAGCATCAAAACAACCATCTCCATCAGAATCATTATCTAGATAATCCGGTGTTCCATCAGTATCAGTATCCAAACTTTGACAAGCAGCAAGAATTAACTCAATACTATCAGTAGAAGTTCCAAATAAACCACCTTGAACAAACTCAATAGTAAAAGTAGAAATTTCTCCATTAATTTGTAACGTTCCTGCAGCAGTACCATCTGAATCATCTTGCGTACTATCTTGAATATGACCAGCATCTGCAGTCGTACCAATTCCTGAATCTGAAGCTGTTGTGGACGTCGTACTAAAATCAGATGTTCCTGATAAAGCATTCCATGTTGAGCCATTTAACAAAGTCACTATCGCTCCATTTTGAATACCAGCTTCCGTCCCTCCTAATCTATCCAAATGAATAATTGGATTAGTAACTTTAATAGGGTTACCTAAACTATCAACATAATTGACTGTTAATGTAGTTCCCCATACATATGAATTTTCTAAAGAAACATCATTCGCTAAATCTTCTGACCAAAAGGCTTGATTAGTAAAATTATCTTCTAAAAACCCCGCACTATTTGTAGTTGTTACGTTTGCTATTATACCGTTAGTAAAAGTGTAGGACGCTGTTGTACCTGAAATTGTCCAAGAGCCTGATTGTTCTAGTGTATTACATTTACCTTCATTACTATCTAAAATTCCATCATTATCGTTATCTAAATCACAACTGTCTGGAACTAAATCTCCGTCAATATCAACACTATCATCATAACCACTACAGGCATCATTAGCATCTACAACCCCATCTCCATCTTGATCACATTGATTAAAACTATCAAAAATCGTATTGTCTGCAGCCCCTCCAACAGTTTGTCCATTATTAACATCAACATTATTAGGCACTCCTGTTACAGAATCTACAGTTCCATCTAGCGTTCCATCCGTATTTACATTTGCTAACAAAATATTATCTCCACCTTCAATAGCATCAAAACAACCATCATTATCACTATCTAAATCTAAGTAATCAGGTATACCATCAGCATCTGTGTCTAGTCCAATACAGTACTCTAATTCATAAAATTGCATGGTGACATTACCTACGTTACCATCTTGTTTACCTACCGTTATAGTCACCTCTGTTACTGGACCTGGAATAGATACTTGTATTGCATTATTAGGAGCATTACTTCCTCCTGCTGAGCTAACAACATTTTGACCTGTAAATGTTCCATTAGCCCCCAAATTAATATCACTTAAAAAAACCGAGGTGTTTACACCACTATTCGCGGCCAAAAAATCTGCTCTATCCTGATTATCGAGACCACCAAATTTGAATTCTACATTATATACTGGTTCAGAAAAAGTATAAGTATACACTCCTACATCACCACTAGGAAAATCAGTATTTTCAGGTTGTGTATTTATATATGCTCCAGAAATACCCGCAGTACCAGTCAGACTTCTAACACCCGAACTCCAATTAGCATTACCCTGAACTTCATAAACAGCCGTTACTACATCAGCACCACTAAACGGATATAAATTTGACAATGTTGCTGTCCCTGTTCCTCCATTAGTTCCTGTTGAGTTATTAGTAAACGTTTGATTTAAATCCACAAAACCAGCAGAACACTCTAATTCATTAACATCCAAAATACCGTCATTGTCATCGTCTAAATCATTCGCATCTACGACACCATCCATATCACTATCCGTAGCAGATCCGTTAATGGTCATTGTTAAGTTAGCGGTATCTTTATTACCAGTATTATCCACTGAATCAATTAATGTATATGGAATAACATCCGTTAATGTATCACCCACCAATAAATTAATCACATCAGGGTTCGACGTGTCTAAAGTATAAGTATACGTTCCATCTCCATTTAAAACAATAAAACCATAAGCCGTAGGAATAGAAACACCAACGTCTGCAATATTACCATACACTTCTCCTACTCTAGGCACTGCACTATCTTGCCAGTTTAAATCTGTCAGACCTGCAATTTGATTACTGGGATCAGCATCGGTCACTTGCGGACCATAATTATAATCCAAAATAATCTGATCAACAGGTGTATCAAAATAAAAACTTACATTTCCATGAGCATCATTTGCAGGAACGGAACCTGTCCCATAAAAAGTATCACTACCAACAGTTACAACAGAACCATTAGCTCTAGAAACATAACTTACATTAGCCCCGTCCAAAGAACTTGTTACACGCATTAAATCTTGCCATGATGTCCCTTGGGAATAATCAATATCAGAAATCGTAAAAAACAGATTAGCAACAGGACTATCAAAATTTATAATTAACGTATTATCTTGAGCAGGATTGACTGATGGGTTAGAATTAAAATACAAATACCCTGAGTGTCCACCATTTGTACCATAATTTACTGTTTGATTCTCAGCAGTACCTACTGCTCCGGGATCACTAGTTACAAAAGACACATTAACCCCATTTATCAATCTGCTAGTTCCATTTATAGGCGCATCATCTACATATTCCGCTTCCCATATTAACTGAGCTAAAGGTCTATCACCAATATCTACGCCAAAACCGTCATCATCAAAAATAACATTTCCAGAAGCAGTAATAGCTGTATTAACTGCGACAGTATTAAGGTTATCTGTAGCTACAGGTAATTCATCCACCCCATTAATTGTAATTGTTAAATAACCAAAATCAACATTACCATTTAAATCAGTAACCGTATAGGAAATAACATCTGTAATAGAAGCACCATTCCCTAATCCACGAACAGCTATATTATTGTTATCTGCTATATAATCATAACTCCCATCCGATTGAGCGGTAAGAAAACCATAAGTAGTCGCATAAGTTGCATCAACCGTAGTTGTAAAACCATAAATTTCAGTTATTGTCAACACATCTCCTGTAGTGGCATCTGTATCATTCGACAATAAATCACCAGATACTGGTACAGTAGCATTAGCAAGAATAGTATTAACATCATCAACTGCTGCTGGAGGATTAACTAGATTTATTTCAGAAGTTGCACTTAAAGTATTATTAGCGTCTGTTACACTAACGATCATATAACGCGTCCCATCAGTCACGACTCCTCCAGTGTGAGCATAGGCAAAATTGTAAAGAAAATCTTCAAAGTTAGCTACTAAAATAGTCGCTCCATTGGTTTCTGTAATATTATACACCCCATTTCCAGAAGTTTGTATGGTAAAACTATTTGTACCATAACCCGGTGAAACATAAGGACCAAAAGCAGCATTAATAGTAACAGATCCAAGAGACGCTCCACTACTATCATACAACCATACTCTATCATTCGGATCGGGAGCACCGGATGGGGTCCCTGACGGATCACTAGAAAAAGTAATGGTTGCACTATTAAGCGTACCACTAGTCGTTGTGACCGTATTATCAATTGAGACAGTACGATAAATAAAACCAACTATAGCTGCAACACTATTGTCAACCCCTGCACCTGTACCATTTAAATCGACTGAAGTAACCGTTCTTGCGGTAGCATCAGATTGTAGTTTAGACAAGCCACCGAAAAAACCTTCAAAAGAGTCAACTTTCGAATCTTCATGAATCTCCTCATCGGAATATTTTACAGGAGCTATCTTTACATTAGGATCTTTATTTAATGCGGTAGACTTATTTTGCCCATAAGTCATGCCCAAATTTAAAAAACACAGTAAGAATAAAGACTTTACAGAAGCACTAAAAAATGGTTTTAACATCTTAAAGTAAAACAAGAATGGAGTAGAGTTTTTCATATAATTCTATAATCAATTTTTTAGGAAAATTTTTTATTGTGATTTAAAACACAATCAAACACAAATGTATAGACTAATAGACTTTTGTCATTTAATTAGCTCCTAAAAAGTGTATTTATTCGTTAAACAGTCACTTTATAGGTTATAATAAATAAATATAACAAATTTAAAATCATTCACGTACATATCTTATCAACGATTAAAAACAAAAAACGAATGCCTAAATACACATACGCACCCTTTTCAACTTACAAATAAACGTTTTAAACCAAATAAATACAGACAAAACACACTGATAATTAAACAAACTAACTTACAATAAATGATTTTGTAGGTAGGACATTAAAACCTATACATCTATATTTGTAAAAATTTATTTAATGAAATTCTTAGACGAAATTAAAAGACGAAGAACTTTTGGTATTATATCGCATCCCGATGCAGGTAAAACTACACTTACTGAAAAATTACTACTATTTGGTGGAGCTATTAACGAAGCAGGAGCTGTAAAGAGTAATAAAATAAAGAAAGGGGCTACCAGTGACTTTATGGAGATAGAACGCCAACGTGGTATATCTGTAGCGACTTCTGTATTAGCTTTTGAATATGATGGGATTAAAATAAACATTCTAGATACGCCTGGTCACAAAGATTTTGCTGAAGATACTTTTAGAACACTTACAGCTGTAGACAGTGTTATTGTTGTTATTGACGTCGCAAAAGGTGTGGAGGAACAAACAGAAAAATTAGTTGAAGTTTGTCGTATGCGTAACATACCAATGATTGTGTTTATTAATAAGATGGACCGAGAAGGTAAAGATGCATTTGAATTATTAGATGAAATAGAGCAAAAATTAAAGCTAAAAGTAACACCATTAAGTTTCCCTATAGGTATGGGTTATGACTTTAAAGGAATCTATAACATTTGGGAGAAAAATATCAATTTATTTAGTGGTGACAGTAGAAAAAATATCGAAGATACTATTGAAATCAATGATTTAAATTCTGAAGAATTAACCACATTAATTGGAGAAAAGGCCGCTAATACGCTACGTGAGGAAATAGAATTAGTAGAAGGTATCTATCCTAAATTTAGTAATGAAGCTTATCTTAAAGGTGAGCTACAACCCGTGTTTTTTGGTTCTGCTTTAAACAGTTTTGGAGTTAGAGAACTATTAGATTGCTTTGTTGAAATAGCGCCAAAACCAAGACCTAAACAAAGTGAAGAACGTCTTGTTAAGCCTGAGGAAGATAAATTCTCTGGGTTTGTCTTCAAGATTCATGCTAATATGGATCCAAATCACAGAAATAGACTTGCCTTTGTTAAGATTGTTTCAGGTGAATTTAAACGTAACACCCAATATTTACACGTAAGACATAATAAAAAAGTAAAATTCTCTAGTCCAAATGCCTTTTTTGCAGAGAAAAAAGAAATTGTAGACATCTCCTATCCAGGAGACATTGTGGGCTTACAAGATACCGGAACTTTTAAAATTGGAGATACACTTACAGAAGGTGAAATCCTTAATTATAAAGGTGTTCCTAGCTTTTCGCCAGAACACTTTAGGTACATTAATAATGCAGACCCTTTAAAATCAAAGCAATTAAACAAAGGAATAGACCAATTAATGGATGAAGGTGTTGCCCAATTATTTACCTTAGAATTAAATGGTAGAAAGATTATTGGTACGGTTGGAGCACTACAATACGAAGTTATTCAATACAGATTAGAACATGAATATGGTGCAAAATGTACCTATGAAAACTTAAATGTTTACAAAGCGTGTTGGGTAGATCCTGCCGACAAGAAAAATAATGAATACAAAGAGTTTATAAGAGTCAAACAACGTTATTTAGCTAAAGATAAAAGAGGTCAATTAGTCTTTTTAGCAGATTCTCCGTTTTCATTACAAATGACGGAACAAAAATATCCAAGTATCAAATTTCATTACGTATCAGAGTTTGAATAAGTAGAAAACAATTATAAAGCTATTTTAAAGCACTATTAACCTATCCCTAATATAAGTGATTATTAATTTATTTAAATTGTTTTAAACCCATTTAAAGCACTCGTTCTAAAATAATATATAATTTTAATTTATTAATAAACAATAATCTATAATTTAAAACTATAGTTTTTTTGTTCCAATAAAAAAAGCCTTTTTACTAATTAGTAAAAAGGCTTTTTATTTTAAGCTTGACCTGTAGGTCCAAAATTTAACGGAATTGGCGGTTGCTCGTAATCCTTAATTTCTCCATGTGCTTTTTGAAATCTTTGTACATTTTCACCCAATGCCTTTAATAATCTTTTGGCATGTTGCGGCGTTAATATTATTCTAGATTTAACCTTACTTTTAGGAGTTCCGGGCATAATGCTCACAAAATCCACAACAAACTCAGAAACTGAGTGATTAATTATTGCTAAGTTAGAGTATATCCCTTCCGCGATTTTCTCGTCTAACTCGATATTTACTTGTCCCTGTTTTGGTTTATTGTCCTTATTATCTGCCATACCTTTATTTTTTAAACAAAGAATCCCGCAGTAATGCAGGATTCTTTTAATTATTATACTTTAGAAATTAATCTATACATTCCAGTTAAACAATTAGTTATAATTAACTTCTTGCTTTGCTTTCATCATTTGATCAAATTCTTCTTTAGATCCTACTATAATATTCTCATAAGTTCTCATACCTGTACCTGCTGGTATACGATGTCCTACAATTACATTTTCTTTAAGACCTTCAAGATTATCTATTTTACCAGCTACCGCCGCTTCATTTAATACCTTAGTCGTTTCTTGGAAAGAAGCGGCAGATATAAACGATTTAGTTTGTAAAGACGCTCTTGTAATACCTTGTAAGATTGGCGTTGCTGTTGCCGGCTGCGCGTCTCTTCCTACTACAAGTTGCTTATCTTCACGACGTAAAATTGAATTTTCATCTCTTAATTGGAAAGCAGATATAATCTGACCTTCTTTTAAAGTAGAAGAATCTCCAGCACTCTCCACTACCTTCATTCCAAAAATGTTATCATTTTCTTCAATAAAATCAGATTTGTGAGCTAATTGATCTTCTAAGAAGATTGTATCCCCAGAATCAATAATTCTTACTTTACGCATCATTTGTCTTACAACAACTTCAAAATGCTTATCATTAATCTTCACACCCTGTAAACGGTATACTTCTTGTACTTCGTTTACTAAGTATTGTTGCACTGCAGATGGTCCTTTAATATTAAGGATATCGTTAGGCGTTACAGAACCATCAGATAAAGGCATTCCCGCTTTAATAAAGTCATTTTCTTGTACCAAAATCTGGCTAGATAACTTCACTAAATACTTCTTAATTTCACCTAATTTAGATTCTACAATAATCTCACGATTACCTCTTTTAATTTTACCAAAAGAAACGACACCATCAATTGCACTAACAACTGCTGGGTTAGAAGGGTTACGCGCTTCAAACAATTCTGTTACACGTGGTAAACCTCCTGTAATATCCCCTGCCTTAGAAGATTTACGAGGAATTTTAACTAAGATTTTTCCAACCTTAATTTTCTCTCCATCATCAATCATAATGTGGGCACCTACTGGTAAGTTGTAAGAACGAATCGCTTCACCTTTACTATCCTCAACAATAAGCGTTGGTATTAACTTTTTATTTCTAGACTCTGAAATTACTTTTTCTTGGAAACCTGTTTGCTCATCAATTTCTACTTGGTAAGTAATACCTTGTTCGATATTTTCATATCTCACTTTACCTGCAAATTCAGAAATAATTACACCGTTATATGGATCCCACTGACAAACAACATCTCCTGCCTTAAGTTTATCTCCATTTTTAATTAAAATGGTAGAACCATAAGGGATATTATTTGTACTTAAAGTAATACCTGTTTTCTTATCAATTAATTTAAGCTCAGAAGTACGAGATATTACAATATCTTCCTCTTCACCTTCCTTGTTTGTTCCTTTAACTGTTTTTAAATCTTCGATTTCAGCAATACCATCAAACTTAACAGCTAACTTATTTTCTTCCGAAATGTTACCTGCAATACCTCCAACGTGGAACGTACGAAGTGTTAACTGTGTACCTGGCTCTCCAATAGATTGCGCTGCTACAACACCAACTGCTTCACCACGTTGTACCATTTTATTGGTAGCTAAGTTACGACCGTAACATTGTGCACAGATTCCTTTTTTAGCTTCACAAGATAATGGTGAACGTACTTCAACAGAATCAATTGGTGATTTTTCTATTCTAGCGGCAACTTCTTCGTCAATTAATTGACCAGCTTCAGCTAAAACTTCTTCACTTAAAGGATCATATACATCATTTAATGAAATACGACCTACAATACGTGCTTCTAATTTTTCAACAACTTCATCATTCTTCTTAAGTGCAGATACTTCTACCCCTCTTAACGTACCACAATCTTCGCTATTTACAATAACGTCTTGTGATACATCTACTAAACGACGTGTTAAGTAACCTGCATCGGCCGTTTTAAGTGCTGTATCGGCAAGTCCTTTACGCGCACCGTGAGTTGATATAAAGTATTCTAAAATTGAAAGACCTTCCTTAAAGTTAGATAAAATTGGATTTTCAATAATTGATCCTCCTCCTGCAGTAGATTTTTTAGGCTTAGCCATTAATCCACGCATACCTGTAAGCTGACGAATCTGTTCTTTAGATCCACGGGCTCCAGAATCAAGCATCATATATACCGAGTTAAATCCTTGTTGGTCTTCTCTAATACGTTTCATTGACAATTCTGTCAATTCTGCATTGGTAGACGTCCAAATATCAATAACTTGGTTATAACGTTCGTTATTTGTAATTAGTCCCATGTTATAGTTACCAGTCACACCATCAACTTTTTCGTTGGCAGCATCAATCATAGATTGTTTTTCTGGTGGGATGATAATATCTCCTAAACTGAAAGATAATCCTCCTTTAAATGCGAAGTAGTACCCTAAAGTCTTAATTGCATCCAAGAAATCTGCAGTTTCAGGTACACTAGTTACCTTTAAAATATTACCAATAATATCTCTTAAAGATTTCTTAGTTAATACTTCATTGATATAACCTGCTGCTGCTGGTACTTTCTCGTTAAATAAAACACGACCAACAGTAGTTTCAATAATCTGAGGAACTAATTCTCCAGCCTCATTAAAGTCCATTGTTCTAACTTTAATCCCTGCATTTAATTCAACTCTCTTCTCATTATAAGCAATATTTACTTCTTCTGCAGAATAGAATGTTAAACCTTCACCTCTTACTTTTACCTCTGGTGTAGAAAATCTGTGCTTAGTCATATAATATAGACCAAGTACCATATCCTGAGAAGGTACAGTAACAGGAGCTCCGTTTGCTGGATTTAAGATATTATGAGAAGCTAACATTAAAAGTTGGCATTCTAAAATAGCTTCAGGTCCTAATGGTAAGTGAACCGCCATTTGATCCCCATCAAAATCGGCATTAAATGCCGCACATGCTAATGGGTGTAATTGGATAGCTTTACCTTCAATTAATTTAGGTTGAAATGCTTGTATACCTAGTCTGTGTAATGTAGGAGCACGATTTAAAAGTACTGGATGTCCTTTTAAAACATTCTCTAAAATATCCCAAACTACTGGTTCTCTTTTATCTATAATTTTCTTTGCAGACTTAACTGTTTTTACAATACCTCTTTCAATTAATTTTCTAATTACGAAAGGTTTGTAAAGCTCTGCCGCCATATTTTTAGGTAAACCACACTCAAATAATCTAAGTTCTGGTCCAACAACAATTACAGAACGTGCAGAATAATCAACACGCTTACCAAGTAAGTTTTGACGGAAACGTCCTTGCTTACCTTTAAGTGAATCTGATAATGATTTTAATGGTCTATTAGAATCTGTTTTTACTGCAGATGATTTACGTGTGTTATCAAATAAAGAATCTACTGATTCTTGTAACATACGTTTTTCATTACGTAAAATCACTTCTGGTGCTTTTATCTCAACTAATCTTTTAAGACGGTTGTTACGGATAATTACACGACGATACAGGTCATTTAAATCTGAAGTTGCAAAACGTCCACCATCTAAAGGCACTAAAGGTCTTAATTCTGGTGGTATGATTGGCACAACTTTCATGATCATCCATTCAGGACGATTCTCTCTATGCTCATTAGATTCACGTAATGCTTCAACAACTTGTAAACGTTTTAAAGCTTCAGTTTTACGTTGTTTAGACGTTTCTGTATTTGCTTTATGACGTAACTCGTATGATAGCGTATCTAAATCAATGCGAGACAATAGATCGATTAAACACTCAGCTCCCATCTTAGCAATAAACTTGCTTGGGTCCGTGTCATCTAAATATTGATTATCTTGAGGAAGTGTTTCTAATATATTTAGATACTCTTCTTCAGTTAAAAAGTCTAATTTTTTTAAAGGCTCTCCTTCTTCATTTTTAGCATTACCTGCTTGAATTACTACATAACGTTCGTAGTAAATGATCATATCTAATTTCTTAGATGGTAACCCTAAAATGTATCCAATTTTGTTTGGTAAAGAACGGAAGTACCAGATATGAGCCACAGGAACCACTAAGTTAATGTGTCCTACTCTATCACGACGTACTTTCTTTTCAGTAACTTCAACTCCACAACGGTCGCAAACAATACCCTTATATCTAATACGCTTATACTTACCACAAGCACATTCGTAATCCTTTACAGGACCAAAAATACGCTCACAGAATAAACCATCACGTTCAGGTTTATGTGTACGATAATTGATAGTTTCTGGTTTTAAAACTTCACCTCTAGATTCTGCTAAAATAGATTCTGGTGATGCTAAACCAATAGAGATTTTGTTAAACCTCTGTACTGTATTCTTATCTTGTTTTTTTGCCATAATTCTTATAGTGTTCAGTTTGTAAAGCAGTCTATAAAATAAATTTATAGACTGCTCGACTCACTTAAAATTATTCTTCTAATCTAATGTCTAATCCTAACCCTTTCAATTCGTGCATTAATACGTTGAAAGATTCTGGTAATCCAGGTTCTGGCATTGGCTCTCCTTTAACGATAGCTTCGTAAGTTTTAGCTCTACCAACCACGTCATCAGATTTTACAGTCAAGATTTCTCTTAACGTTGCAGATGCTCCGTAAGCCTCAAGTGCCCAAACTTCCATCTCTCCAAAACGTTGCCCTCCAAACTGCGCTTTACCTCCTAAAGGTTGTTGCGTAATTAATGAGTACGGTCCAATAGAACGTGCGTGCATCTTATCGTCAACCATATGCCCTAATTTAAGCATGTAGATAACTCCAACGGTTGCAGGTTGATCAAAACGATCTCCTGTTCCTCCATCATAAAGATAAGTATGTCCATATCTAGGGATACCTGCTTCGTCTGTTAATGCGTTAATTTGATCAATTGTAGCACCATCAAAAATTGGTGTTGCATACGTACGACCTAAATCTTGACCAGCCCATCCTAAAACAGTTTCATATATCTGTCCAATGTTCATACGCGATGGTACACCTAATGGATTCAATACGATATCAACCGGAGTTCCATCTTCTAAGAATGGCATATCCTCTTGACGTACGATACGTGCAACAATACCTTTGTTACCATGTCGTCCTGCCATTTTATCACCAACTTTTAACTTACGTTTTTTAGCGATATAAACTTTAGCCAACTTAATGATACCTGCTGGTAACTCATCCCCTACAGATATTGTAAACTTCTCACGTCTTAAAGACCCTTGTAAGTCGTTTTCTTTAATCTTGTAATTGTGAATTAAATCAGCAACTAACTTGTTAGTATGATCATCTGTTGTCCAAGTACCTCCTGTTAAGTGAGTATAATCGTCAACAGCATTTAACATTTTTAAAGTGAATTTTTTACCTTTAGGTAAAACTTCCTCTCCTAAATCATTAAATATACCTTGAGATGTTTTACCATTTACAATAGTGAATAGTTTCTCAACTAAAACCGCTTGTAAATCATCAAACTTGGTATAATAAAGATTTTCTAATTTATTAATATCTTCTTTATCCTGAGCTCTCTTACGTTTATCCTTTACAGCTCTAGAAAATAATTTTTTATTAATTACAACTCCATGTAATGATGGTGATGCCTTTAATGAAGCATCTTTTACGTCTCCTGCTTTGTCACCAAAGATAGCACGTAATAATTTTTCTTCTGGAGTTGGATCAGATTCTCCTTTAGGAGTAATCTTACCAATTAATATATCACCAGGTTTAACTTCAGCACCAATACGGATCATACCGTTTTCATCAAGGTCTTTAGTAGCCTCTTCAGAAACGTTAGGAATATCGTTAGTTAGTTCTTCGTTACCTAATTTTGTATCTCTTACATCAAGAGAATATTCGTCAATATGAATAGAAGTAAAGATATCCTCACGAACAACTTTCTCAGAAATTACAATAGCATCCTCAAAGTTATACCCTTTCCAAGGCATAAAGGCTACTTTCATGTTTCTACCTAATGCTAATTCACCCTTTTGAGTTGCATAACCTTCAGATAACACTTGACCTTTGCTAACTTTATCACCTTTCTTAACGATTGGTGTTAAGTTAATCGAAGTCCCTTGGTTAGTTTTTCTAAACTTTACTAATGCATAAGATTTAACATCACTTTCAAAGCTAACTTTAGCGTCGTCTTCTGATCTTTCATACTTAATAACAATCTCATTAGCATCAACATATTGTACAACACCTTCTCCTTCTGCATTAATTAAAACACGAGAATCAGATGCTACTTGTCTTTCTAATCCTGTACCAACAATTGGTGCTTGTGGACGTAATAATGGTACGGCCTGACGCATCATGTTAGATCCCATCAATGCACGGTTGGCATCATCATGTTCTAAGAAAGGAATTAAAGAAGCTGATATAGATGAAATTTGATTTGGTGCAACATCAGTATAATGAATATCTTTTGGATCCATTACTGGGAAGTCACCTTCCATACGTGCAATTACCTTATCATGTAAAATCTTACCATTCTCATCAACTTTAACCGTTGCTTGAGCAATTAATTTATCTTCTTCCTCTTCTGCACTTAAGTAAATAGGTTCACTTTTAATATCTACAACACCATCTGTAACTTTTCTATATGGCGTTTCAATGAATCCCATAGAGTTTACTTTTGCGTAAACCGATAAAGATGAAATTAATCCAATGTTTGGTCCCTCAGGAGTTTCAATTGGACATAATCTTCCGTAGTGAGTATAGTGAACATCACGTACCTCAAAACCTGCTCTCTCTCTAGATAAACCACCTGGTCCTAATGCTGATAAACGACGCTTGTGCGTAATTTCTGCAAGTGGATTGGTTTGATCCATGAATTGAGATAATTGGTTTGTACCAAAGAAAGAATTAATAACAGACGATAACGTCTTTGCATTAATTAAATCAATTGGAGTAAACACTTCATTATCACGAACGTTCATACGTTCACGAATAGTACGTGCCATACGTGCTAAACCAACACCAAATTGAGAAGATAATTGCTCACCAACTGTACGTACACGACGGTTAGATAAGTGATCAATATCATCAATCTCAGCTTTAGAGTTAATTAGCTCAATTAAATACTTGATTATAGTAATGATATCTTCTTTGGTAAGCACTTGCTTATCCATTCCGATATCCAATTGTAGTTTTTTGTTCATTCTATAACGACCTACTTCTCCAAGAGAATAACGTTGATCACTAAAGAATAATTTGTCAATAATACCACGTGCTGTCTCCTCATCTGGCGGCTCAGCATTACGTAGTTGACGGTAAATATGTTCTACAGCTTCTTTTTCAGAATTTGTTGGATCCTTTTGAAGTGTATTATGTATAATTGCGTAATCTCCTTGTTGTGCACTTTCTTTGTGTAAAAGAATAGTTTTTACATCAATGTCAAGGATTTCTTCAATATTATCTTTGTCTAATTCTGTATCACGGTCTAAAACAATTTCGTTACGTTCAATAGATACTACTTCACCAGTATCTTCATCTACGAAATCTTCATGCCAAGTGTTTAATACACGTGCAGCAAGTTTACGACCAATTACCTTTTTAAGTCCAGACTTTGACACTTTAACCTCTTCGGCTAAGTCAAAAATCTCTAAAATATCTTTATCACGCTCAAAACCAATTGCTCTAAATAAAGTTGTTACAGGTAACTTCTTTTTTCTATCAATGTACGCATACATTACTTGGTTAATATCTGTAGCGAACTCTATCCATGATCCTTTAAAAGGAATAACTCTAGCTGAATATAATTTGGTACCATTTGCATGGAAAGATTGCCCAAAAAAGACACCCGGTGATCTATGCAATTGAGATACTACCACACGTTCTGCACCATTGATACAAAAAGTACCAGATGGAGTCATGTAAGGTATAGTTCCTAAATACACATCCTGGACAATGGTCTCGAAATCCTCATGTTCAGGGTCTGTACAATATAACTTTAACCTTGCTTTAAGCGGAACGCTATAGGTTAGTCCTCTTTCAATACACTCATCAATAGCATATCTTGGCGGATCAATAAAGTAATCTAAAAATTCTAAAACGAATTGATTACGTGTGTCTGTAATTGGAAAGTTTTCCATGAAGGTGTTGTATAAACCTTCATCACCTCTTTCTTCAGATTTTGTTTCTAACTGGAAAAAATCCTGAAAGGATTTAATCTGAATATCCATGAAATCTGGGTATTCCGTTCTATTTACAATAGACGAGAAATTTAATCTTTCAGCTTGTGTTACTAACATCAATGGACGAAATTTTGATTAAAAAAAATATTATTTTATATAGCTAATCACTATATACGACAAATGGTTTAGGTCGTAAAGCGCATGCTTCAGACCTAAACCTTTGTAAAATTATTTGGTAAGCTTACTTAAGCTCAACCTCTGCTCCAGCTTCTTCTAGAGAAGTCTTTAAAGCTTCTGCTTCATCTTTAGTAACTCCTTCTTTGATTGCACTTGGTGCATCATCAACTAAACCTTTAGCTTCTTTTAAACCTAAACCAGTTAATTCCTTAACTAATTTTACTACTGCTAATTTAGAACTACCAGCCGCTTTTAAAATAACATCAAATTCAGTTTGAGCTTCTTCAGCTTCACCTCCTGCAGCAGGACCAGCTGCAACAGCTACTGCAGCAGCAGCAGGCTCGATACCATATTCATCTTTTAAAATAGTAGCTAACTCATTTACTTCTTTAACAGTAAGGTTAACTAATTGTTCTGCGAAATCTTTTAAATCTGCCATTTTTCTATCGTTTTAATTTTTTAATAATATATAATTGTAAAAGTGCGTAATGTTTGAATTATCCCTCTTTCTGAGATAATGTCTTTAAGATACCTGAAAGTGTTCCACCGCTAGATTTAAGAGCCGATATAACGTTTTTAGCTGGCGATTGTAATAATCCTACGATATCACCAATTAACTCTTCTCTAGACTTGATGTCTACTAACATATCTAACTGATCGTCTCCTAAATAAACAGCTTCTTCAATAAAAGCACCTTTTAATAAAGGCTTTTCAGATTTTTTTCTGAACGCTTTGATTAATTTAGCTGGAGCGTTTCCAGTTTCAGAATACATCACAGATGTATTTCCTTTTAATATCGATGGTAAGTCTCCGAATTCTCTATCCGAAGCTTCCATTGCTTTCTCAAGTAATGTATTTTTAACTACAGCTAACTTAATGTTTGCTTTAAAACAAGCACGACGTAAGTCCGAAGTAACTCCTGCGTTTAAACCTGAAATATCTGCTATGTAGATATTTGAATTTTCAGCTAATTGTACAGTTAAGTCTTTAATTACTTGTGATTTTTCTTCTCTTGTCATAATCTAAAGTTTTTAACTAATTAACCTATTTTAGTATCTACAGCTATACTAGGACTCATTGTAGAAGACATAAAAATGCTTTTTACATAAATACCTTTAGCAGTAGTTGGTTTAAGTTTCATTATTGTTGTTAATAATTCATTTGCATTGTCCTCAATCTTGTCAGCACTAAAAGATGCTTTACCAATTGAAGCATGAACGATACCAGTTTTATCAACTTTAAAGTCAATTTTACCAGCTTTAACTTCAGTTACAGCTTTTGCTACATCCATTGTTACAGTACCTGTCTTTGGGTTAGGCATTAAACCACGAGGACCTAATACACGTCCTAAAGGACCTAATTTACCCATAACACTAGGCATAGTGATAATTACATCAACGTCTGTCCAACCACTCTTGATTTTATCAAGGTACTCATCTAAACCAACGTAATCTGCACCAGCTTCTTTTGCTTCTGCTTCTTTATCTGGAGTTACTAATGCTAAAACTTTAACGTCTTTACCTGTACCATGAGGAAGAGATACTACACCTCTAACCATTTGATTAGCTTTTCTTGGGTCAACCCCTAAACGAATTGCTAAATCTACAGAAGCGTCAAACTTTGTATTAGTTATTTCTTTTACTAATGCTGAAGCTTCTTTGATAGAATATACTTTATCCTTTTCAATTTTTGCTACAGATTCTTTTTGTTTCTTTGTTAATCTTGCCATTTTTTAAAATCTTTTTAGGTTAATTTGGTGCATCACCACCTTTAACAGTTATACCCATAGATCTTGCAGTACCAGCAATCATCTTCATTGCAGACTCGATAGTAAATGCATTTAAATCTACCATTTTATCCTCTGCAATAGTTTTGACTTGATCCCAAGAAACTTTTGCTACTTTTTTAACGTGTGGTTCTCCTGAACCTTTTTTTAATTTGGCCGCTTCTAATAATTGTACTGCAGCAGGAGGTGTTTTGATTACAAAGTCAAATGATTTGTCTTTGTAAACAGAAATCACAACTGGTAAAACCTTACCAGCTTTATCTTGGGTTCTTGCATTAAATTGCTTACAGAATTCCATGATATTTACTCCAGCAGCACCTAAAGCGGGTCCAACCGGTGGCGACGGATTCGCTGCACCTCCCCTAACTTGTAGCTTAACTACTTTACCTAATTCTTTTGCCATTTTAATTAATTTAGTTTTATACTCATTTTAAGTGGAAGCCTAAAAAAAGTATTCTTTATTGTAACAATTATTATATTTTTTCTACTTGCATATAACTTAATTCTAATGGTGTCTTTCTTCCGAAAATCTTAACCATTACCTCAAGCTTACGCTTTTCTTCATTAATATTTTCAATAGTACCATCAAAACCATTAAATGGTCCATCAATAACTTTAACCGTTTCTCCCTTTGTAAAAGGAATAGCAACGTTAACATCTGCATCTACTGAAAGCTCATCAACCTTACCTAACATTCTGTTTACTTCAGACTGTCTTAATGGTAATGGATCTCCACCTTTTGTTGCACCTAAAAAACCAATAACATTAGTTATTGATCTAATAATATGAGGTACTTCTCCAGTTAAATTTGCTTTAATCATAATGTAACCACTAAAGTAAACTTTTTCTTTATTTACTTTTTTTCCATTACGAATTTGAACTACATTTTCAGTAGGTACTAAAACCTGCTCAACGTAATCCTGTAAACCTAATCGAGAAATCTCATTCTCAATATACGTTTTAATTTTATTTTCTTGACCACTTACAGCTCTAACTACGTACCACTTTTTCTCTCCTACTTCAGCCATAATTATTTACCTGTTATAAGATTAAAGTAAGTACTAATAACTTTACCAAAAACAGTATCAATCCCCCATATTACTAAAGAGAAAATAATTGAAAAGACAGCCACTAGGATTGTTAAACTTTGTGCTTCAGACCAAGGTGTCCAAGTTACGTTGTTTTTTAACTCTCCAAATGATTCTTTTATATAGTTTACTATTCCAGCCATATGTCTTTATTTAAATGTCTTCCTATTGGAGCGGACCACTTTATTCTATTTTGAGGTAAACGAATAATATCGTTTACCTCAATTTGCACGGGCGGAGAGACTCGAACTCCCGACACCTGGTTTTGGAGACCAGTGCTCTACCAACTGAGCTACGCCCGTAAATAAAAACCAAGACACTACGCTAACGAAGTGCCTTAGTTTTTTATTTTAATGACTATAAATTAGTCTAAAATTTCAGTTACCTGACCAGCACCTACTGTTCTACCACCTTCACGTATTGCGAAACGTAGACCAATATTCATTGCGATCTTTTGGATTAACTCAACGTGAATTGTTAAGTTATCACCAGGCATAACCATCTCTACTCCTTCAGGTAACTTAATGTTTCCTGTTACATCAGTTGTACGTACATAGAACTGAGGACGGTAGTTATTATGGAATGGCGTGTGACGTCCACCTTCTTCTTTTTTAAGGATATAAACCTCTGCTTTGAAATTAGCATGTGGTGTTACAGAACCTGGCTTAACAATAACCATACCTCTAGAGATTTGAGACTTCTCAATTCCTCTTAATAAGATACCTGCATTATCTCCAGCTTCACCTCTATCTAATATTTGACGGAACATTTCAATTCCTGTAATTGTAGATGTTAACTTTTCAGCTCCCATACCAATGATTTCAACAGCATCACCTGTATTACCAACACCAGTTTCGATACGACCTGTAGCTACAGTTCCACGACCAGTAATTGAAAACACATCTTCAATAGGCATTAAGAATGGCTTGTCCATATCACGAACTGGCTCTTCGATCCAGTTATCAACAGCTTCCATTAATTCCATTACAGAATCTACCCATTTTTGCTCACCGTTAAGTGCTCCTAAAGCAGAACCAGCAATAACAGGTCCATTATCACCATCATACTCGTAGAATGATAATAATTCTCTGATTTCCATGTCTACTAATTCAAGTAACTCTTCATCATCAACCATATCCACTTTATTCATGAATACAACCATACGAGGAATTCCTACCTGACGACCTAAAAGGATATGCTCACGAGTTTGTGGCATTGGTCCATCAGTTGCAGCTACCACTAAAATAGCTCCATCCATTTGTGCAGCACCAGTTACCATATTCTTAACGTAATCGGCGTGACCTGGACAATCTACGTGTGCATAGTGACGATTAGCTGTTGAATACTCAACGTGTGAAGTGTTAATTGTAATACCTCTTTCTTTTTCTTCTGGAGCGTTATCAATCTGATCGAAAGATTTTGCTTCTGATAAACCTGCATCAGCTAATACTTTAGTAATAGCAGCAGTTAAAGTTGTTTTACCGTGATCTACGTGTCCAATTGTACCAATATTTAAGTGTGGTTTTGAACGATCGAAAGTTGCCTTTGCCATGTTTTAATAATTTAATCTTAGTTATATAATAATATTAGTGTATTCTCAATTTTTAATCTTTATTCAGAGCCAATGACGGGAATTGAACCCGTGACCTCTTCCTTACCAAGGAAACGCTCTACCCCTGAGCTACACCGGCTTAAATATTAGAGCGAGAGACCGGGTTCGAACCGGCGACATTCAGCTTGGAAGGCTGACGCTCTACCAACTGAGCTACTCTCGCAATTATTTAAATTCCTTTAGTGTTTAAAACTTACTTTTTTTATGGTAAAAAAAAGTGGGGAGAGCAGGATTCGAACCTGCGAAGACGTAGTCAGCAGATTTACAGTCTGCCCTCGTTGGCCGCTTGAGTATCTCCCCAATTTTAAACTTTTCACTCTTTTAAAGAACTTATACAAAGTTAAAACAAAAATTAATTTATTCTTACTTTATTTTGAGCCGATGGAGGGACTCGAACCCACGACCTGCTGATTACAAATCAGCTGCTCTAGCCAGCTGAGCTACATCGGCTTTTTTCTGCAGTTTTTACTTCTAAAAAAAGCCCGCTATTTCTAACGGACTGCAAATGTAAATATTTATTTAATTATTCAAAACATTTTTATGAAATATTTTTAAAATTTTCTCTTATTTTTTGTTTTCGCTTTTTTAACTGGCGCTCTAAAGACGCTACAGCTATGTCCGCACCCTCTTCAAACGTCCTACACTGCTTCTTTACAATTAGGCTATCTCCTGGTACATTTATTTTAGCTTCGAATATTTTATTGAGTTTATTACTGCTTTTTTCTACTTTTAAATAGACTTCTGATTGTATTACTTTATCATAATACGTCTCTAGCTTATCCATTCGTTTTTGAATAAACGCTAATAATTGGGGATCGGCATTAAAATTTACAGCCTGTGTGTTTACCTTCATACTTTAATTTTTTGTGGTTAAACATTTATTTTTTGCTTCGTGGGTGCGCTTTCGCGTACACTTTTTTCAACTCTGCAATACTATTATGCGTATACACCTGAGTTGCAGCTAAGCTTGAATGTCCCAATAACTCCTTAACAGCATTTAACTCCGCACCTTGATTTAAAAGATGTGTCGCAAAAGAATGTCTAAGTATATGTGGACTTTTCTTTACTTTACTGGAAGCTTTACTAAAGTAATCATTTATAATTCTGTAAACAAGAGTTTCATAAATTTTAACGCCTTTTTTTGTTAAAAATAAATGCGCTTTATCCTCAATAATTTCAAGTTTATTTTTCTCTAAAACATAACTATTGATACTTTCAATAACCATTGGTAATAATGGGATAATACGCTCTTTATTTCTTTTCCCTAAAATCTTAATTGTTTTATTTTCTAAATCAACATCTTTTAAGGTGATGTTTATCAATTCGATACGTCTAATTCCTGTCGAGTAAAATAATTCTATAATTAATTTATTTCTTATACCTTCAAAATCTTGATTGTGATTTATTTGATCTAAAACGGTCGTTATTTCTTTCTCAGAAAAAGGGATCTGCACTTTTTTACTAACCTTAAGTGCTTTGTGTTTTGCTAGTGGATTTATATCAACTTCATTAATTTTTAATAAAAATTTATAAAAACTATTCAATGCTGATATTTTTCTATTAATGCTCCGATTGGCTATATTTTTTTCGACTAAAAAAACAATCCAGGATCTAATTTGAGAATAATTAACTGCTTTAATCGTATTACTTTGTTCTTCTTCCTCTAAAAAAGACAAAAATGAAGTAATATCTTTTTGATAGGCATTGACCGTTAGCTCTGAATATTTTTTTTCGAGCAGTAAATAATCTAAAAAGGCTTTTAATAACATGAGTGGCGTGACATATTTTAATGACGATAAATATACCGTTTTTGAAACGGAAAAGTATTCAAACAAAAATCCCACTAAAAAAATTAGTGGGATTTTATAATATTAGAAACTAATTAAATCGCTTCTTGATCTCTTAAACGTTGTACATATTGAGCCTTTTGAACTCTCTCTCTACTATCTACAGAAGGTTTTACAAACTGCTTCCGATTATGTAAAGCGCGTCTTGTACCTGTTTTATCAAACTTACGTTTGTAACGTTTTAATGCTCTGTCTATATGTTCTCCGTCCTTTATTGGAATTACTAACATAGTGCCTTAACCTCCTCTCTTTTAAAATTTTGAGGTGCAAATATAAAAAGATATTTAAAACACTCGGTTTTTATTTTAAAAATACTTTAAAACTTAAAAAGTAGACCACACAGTATAACTTTTTGGCGGTGCTTGTATTTTAACCCATTTACCAGATTGTGTTACTGGCTGCCAATTTGAATGCCCTGTATAATCTTTTAATGTTGCACTGGACCAGTTAGTTTCTACCCATCTTTCTTGCCAAACATCAGAATTATTAATGTACACGATTAACCCTGAAGCACTATCACCATTACGTTTAGCGATATACTCGTCGTTATCAACATGAAGAATGGAAGTACTTCCACTAGCCAAATTATTATGAATCCAGATTAAGTTATTTAATCTTTCTTTATTTAACCATTCTTCGTAATCCTTATAAAAAATGGTTGGATACCCTTCATGCGTTAATATATAAGCATAGGCCAAAATTTTATTATTTATAATCTCGTCTGTATCATGGTTGGTCACAAATGTCATTGCTCTTGACGCATTTTGCTTCCATAGCATATTGTCACTTAAAGCATTTAGGTTATTACCTACAAACGCATCTTTCATTTTGTAATAACAAGCAAAATCAAAAGCACTTGCGTCTGCTGAGCCTGTCCACCAATCTAAAGTAGAGACATTACTATCCCAATATTCTCCAACAGAAAAACCACCGACTTCATCATTCCAAGCCTTAACCACCCATGGTTCGAAACCTTTGACATAATCAAAACGCCAACCGTCAAAACCAATAACATCTCTGTAATATTTAGCGACACTATTTGGATTATTCCATAACCAATCTTGAACATATGTTTGATGATGACATAAATCAGGAAAACCTCCAAAAGCACCAGAATCATTTGAATGCACATTATTGGCATGAAAATCTGTTGCAGATCTGTAAAAATTACCTGAAAGCGGATTAAATTCCGTCCATGTGTTTACTCCTGCGTACGGATTTGCTTCACTATCTCCGCCACTATTATGATTAATCACAATATCTGCAATGACACTTAATCCATTTTGATGCGCTGTATCAATTAAGGACACCAGTTCTGTTTTAGAACCAAATCGCGTTTCAATACTTCCCATCTGATCATATTCTCCAAAATCATAATAATCAAACGGATCATACCCCATAGAGAATGGTCCATTTTGTGCTTTGGACGCCGGAGGTAACCAAATAGCATCAATACCAGCATCACTCCAGTCTTGAACTTTTACTTTGACTGTATTCCACCAAGTACCACCTGCGGGAACATCCCAATAAAAGGCCTGCATCATAACACCAGAACCTATTGGTTTTAATCCTGCTCTTTGTGCACTTACGGTTGGGGTGACGGATTTATCTTTTACTTGCTCTACAGATACGTCTTCTTTACTACAACTATAAGCAAAGATAATTGAGACGCATAGGACTACTAATTTTAGTTTTTTCATGTTATACGGGATTATATTATACCTAAAGCTAACCCAATACCAAGTGGCAACAAAATAAAACAGCTTACGCAAACGTTTTCGTGTTAATAAATAATCAAATAAGACCTGATTACATTAGTAAATCGACAAAAAAAAAGGCTAATTCTAAGAATCAACCTGTTTTTAATTATTTACTCTTTCTTAAATAAAGAGGATCTTTTTGTTAAATCCTGAATCAATTTTTCATCTTCTTCACTCTCTAACAAGGTATTATAATCATCCCAAAATTCTTTATTATAAGGTTTTACAGAAAAGATATCTGGATCCCAATCTTCCTGCAAGGCACTTTCTATTTTTTGTGGATCTTGAATTATCTCTGTAAATAATATTTCCTGAATCGTATAATAAAAGCGTTCTTCTTTATTAAACAGTGCTTCTTCTTCTTTATTAATTTTACCACTTGGCTTGTATCCAACGTTAACTAGCTTTGGCGTTTCATAATAGATATAATTAGGATACATCTTATCTTGATACTCCATATAAGATATTACCAATTTATGATTGACTTGTGTATCAAATAAGGTCTTACTTCTACTTTTTTGTGCATTAGAACCCGCTCTTAATTGATATTCGATCTTTTTTATCGCAAAATTATCCCAATAGACATACACCCATCCTTCAGCAATATAACCTTCATTATAAATTCCTTTTGTATTTAGCCCTACAAACTCTTCAGCTTTCTCAATCTTTATTTTATAAATCTTCCTTTCGTTATCTACTAAAACAGTATCTAATTTAAATAGATGCGTTTTTAAAATAGCATCACCAAATAAGGCTTTAGGGCTTTTTGAGTTTCTAACTAAATTAAGTTTACCCTTAAATAAATTTTCCAAGCCGTTAACACGAGTGTCATTCCATTTAATAGACTTGATCAAAGCTTCTGTTTTAATGGTATCTCTCCTTAAGTTTCTAGGCTTTAAATTGACGTTTGCATTGTACTTTAGATAAGTAGAATAAGAAAACAAACTATCAACATCACGCAAATCGTAACTTTTTCTTACCTGATCAACATTAATTTTAAGGTTATCTTTTCCTCCAGAAACATAACTCGAATCGTCATACAATGTAATCGCACTTTCTACTAACCACTTAAATTGTTTTTTGTTGCGCTCTTTATGTCTTAAAAACCCTTTTTGCAAATACGGTTCCTCAGGACTGTTTCCTTGTAATCTTTTTAATGCACGAAGCATTATATCGTTTCCTGTTTTAGGTCTGTTATCTGCAACTATCAAAATTTCGTCTAAAGACGCAATATCTTCTTCAAGTAGTATATCAAAATCATTATCAAACTCGGTTACCGTTGTCTTAAAACTCTTATATCCAATAGAAGACACTACAATAGTATCATTCTCATATGCTTTAGGTATTAATAATACAAACTTACCATCTGCATTTGTTATTGTACCTATAGTTGTATTTTGCACATAGACACTTGCATTTTCAATAGGTAGCATGCTCATAAAATCTGCGACCTTATTTTTAATTTCGGTTTGAGCTGTTGCGAAGCTTCCTACTAGTAAAAAAAGAATAAATACTGAGGATTTGATTTGGGTTATTTTCATCTTAAACATTTTTATTATTTGGTAGTGGGTGCAAAACCCGTACCATTATTTATAATTTTGGCGAAAATCAACATTGTGATTTTCGCCAAAATAATAACTTTTTTATATACTAGATGGCTTAAAATACCAGCCATCAATTATCATTTTAGCGCTAACCTATATTTGATTTTCGCCAAAAAGATACTACTATTTATTTAGTCGCTGGTTTATAATCCTTACCGTCTATTACCATTTTAGCGATAATCAGTATTTGATTTTCGCCAAAACGATAACACTATTTATTTAGTCGCTGGTTTATAATCCTTACCATCTATTACCATTTTGGCGATAATCAGTATTTGATTTTCGCCAAAACGATAACACTATTTATTTAGTCGCTGGTTTATAATCCTTACCATCTATTACCATTTTGGCGATAATTTCTCTTAAAATTTCAGAAGTACCACCACCAATTGGACCTAATCTACTATCTCTTAATAGTCGTGCCAATGGATAATCTTCCATGTAACCATAACCACCTAAAAACTGAAGACAATCATATATTGCATCATCTGCAACCTTAGTTGATTTTAATTTAGACATTGTTGCTTCTTTTACAACATATTCGCCTTTACCTAATCTAGCTGCAATGGTATAATTAAATGTTTTACAGATTTCTACTTCCGTAATATGATCTGCTAAACGATGTCTTAAAGCTTGAAAACGATCTATTGTTTTTCCAAAAGCCGTACGTTTTGACATGTATTGCATGGTATACTCTATAGCAAACTCTGCTCTAGCATGTGCATTCACGCCCATTATTAGACGCTCTGTAGCAAAATGTTGCATAATATATGCGAATCCTTTGTTTTCCTCTCCCATTAAATTAGACGCTGGTATGGTTACATTATCAAATGCAATCTCTCCAGTATCCGACGCTCTCCAACCTAATTTATCCAATTTAGTTGCAGATACACCCGGTGTATCTCTATCAATTAAGAAAATACTAATGCCTTTGTTTCCTAATTCAGGATTTGTTTTTGCTGCTACTACTAGGTAATCGCTATAGACTCCGTTTGTAATAAACGTTTTAGACCCATTAATAACATAAGTATCTCCTTTTTTAACCGCTGTAGATCGCATTCCTGCAACATCACTACCTCCAAAAGGTTCTGTAATACAAAGACAACCAATCATGTCTCCTGTTATACTAGCTGTTAAATATTTATCTTTTATAGCATCACTTCCTTCCGCTTTTAAATGCGTCATTGCAAGATAAGCATGTGCCCACATTGCTGCAGCAAAACCAGCCGAATTAATTTTCTGTAATTCTTCAAGCAAAATAACCATATAGAAAATATCTAAATCCATTCCGCCATATTGCTCTGGGTAACTAATACCAAAAAAGCCCATATCGCCAAATTTCTTCCAAATAAAGCGTTCTATACTTCCTGTTTTTTCCCATTTATCAATATGTGGTACGACCTCCTTTTTTAAAAAATCGCGTAAACTGTCTCTAAATAAATTATGCTCTTCGCTGAAGTACATATTCTCCATAATCCGTTGTGTTATTGTTAAGTTCTAATCTAGACGTAAAGATAACTTAATTATCTGTATTTTATTAACAGGAAAACCGTTAACTTTTGTTAATTCTTCAATGGATTTAAACCCATCACGTAAGGTTCGTTCTTCGATTATATGGTGCGCCACTTCGTAATCAATATATTTAATGGTGACCAGCTGTTCTTTTGTTGCTGTGTTTAAAGCAATTTTAGTAATTGCTCTTGGTGTTTTGATAGTAAAGTTATCTTTTACATTTTGAATAACCTCTGGTGTCAACCCATAGACTTCTTGTAGTTCTATAAACGCATGAAAGCCATTTATTTTTTGCCTGTATTTTACAATCCGTTCTGAATACGAAGGCCCAATACCATATACTTTTTGAAGCTGTTCAGCTGTAGCTGAATTTAAATCTAACTTCTGACGTTCTGTTTTTGGTGTCTTGGAAAATGGCTTAGTACTTCCGTTCTTTTGGGACTTTGGATGAGTAACCCATTCCGGAAATTTAAAATAGGGCGCTATTTGTGCTAATAGCGAATCCGAAACTTTAGTTACCTGCTGAAACTGATTAACAGAATTGACCCATTGGTCTTGTTTTCTAAAAGCTAATAACCTATCAATCTCTTGAGTAGTCATCCCTAAAGTGTAGCCTTTATAATCGGTAATAAAATTAGGATTAAACGGATAGATTTTTGGTTTACGTTTTTCTATTGCAATAGCTTTAAGCGAATCTATTTGTTTTATAAAGGGAGCCACTTCGGTACTGCTTGTAGAAAAATCAGGGTTGGTATTCATGACTTTAGGTAGCACAAAATGATAACACCCAAATAAGATTATGATAATAGCTATCAATAAAAAAATCCCACTTCGTTGTTTTTTAGAAAACACAAAGTGGGATTTAATATTCATTGTATAGTTTTTATGACGCTTTAAAAGCTTTAATTACGCCCATATATTTTTTAAGTTCAGCCTTTACTTTTGGCGCTAACAACACTAATCCAATCATGTTTGGAACCATCATTGCAAATACCATTGCATCAGAGAATCCAATAACCGAATTTAAACTTGCTGCTGCTCCAATCACTACAAAGACACAAAAGATTACTTTATATGTATACTCTGCTTTTTTAGTTCTTCCAAAAAGGAAAGACCATCCTTGGTAACCATAATAAGACCATGAGATCATTGAGCTAAAAGCAAATAACACAACTGCTACTGTTAACACATAAGGAAACCAGCTAATAACACTACCAAAAGCTCCTGAAGTCATTAAAATAGCTTCTGCATCACTTGAAGGTCCTGCTCCAGCTAAAGATCCTGTAATAATTAAAACTAAAGCTGTCATTGTACATACTACTACTGTATCGATAAATGGCTCTAATAAAGCAACCATCCCTTCACTTGCAGCATATTTTGTTTTTACTGCTGAATGCGCGATAGAAGCCGACCCAATACCTGCTTCGTTTGAAAACGCTGCACGTCTAAATCCTTGTACTAAGACTCCAACAACACCACCTGCCATTCCTTCTGGGCTAAAAGCACCATTCCAGATTTGAGCAAATGCATCACCAATCATATCATATTTAGCAAAAATTACAAATAACGATGCCAATACATATATTAATACCATAAATGGCACAATCTTATCGGTTACTTTGGCAATTTTTTTAATACCACCAATAATTACAATACCTACTAAAACTGCCATAACTAGACCAAAAGCCCAACCATAACCATGTAAGAAAGACTGATCACCACCTGTTATATTTTCTACTAATTGAAACGCTTGATTAACTTGGAACATGTTACCACCTCCAAAAGAACCTCCGATTACGAATATTGCAAAAAGAACTGCTAAGACTTTACCTAAGCCTTCCATTCCTTTAGACTTTAAACCTTTAGTTAAGTAGTACATTGGACCACCATATACGGTTCCATCTTCTCCAATATCTCTATACTTTACACCAAGTGTACACTCGACAAACTTAGACGCCATCCCTAAAAATCCAGCGACAATCATCCAAAACGTTGCTCCTGCACCACCAATGGATACCGCAATAGCAACTCCTGCAATATTACCTAAACCTACCGTTGCCGATAAAGCCGCAGTTAATGCTTGGAAGTGTGACACTTCTCCTTCATGATTTTCGATAGCAATCGTTTCTATATTATCACCACCTGGAGTAGAATCTCCTGCAGCAATCATTGACTCATGATGATCTAACTCGTCATACTTACCTCTTACAATGTTTATAGACGTAAAAAAACCTCTAAAATTGATAAAGTTAAAATAGAATGTAAAATATAAAGCTCCTAAAATTAAAGGGAATAGTACCCAAAATATTTTAATTCCTCCTCCAAAATCTATTTGATAAAAAATAAGATCAACAAACCAGCCCGTAGCATCTCCGAATTTTTCGTCGATAATCTGATCTAAACCTTTTTCGTCCTGTGCAAAGGTCAAAAGCGGTAATATTAATGTAAAAATTGAAAGAAGGTATTTCTTCATAATTTGATTATTAGTTAGTAAAATTTAATTTAAGAGTAGCAAGATGCAAAAAAATGATGAATTTCTAAAAGAAAACGTGTTAAATACCGCATTAGTCTAAACTAAAAACAGTATTCAATTTTTTAATTTGTTCCGGTCTTCCTAATACAATAACTTTAGAGCCAGGCACTAATTTTAATTCGGCTTCCGGATTAACTATATACTCACCAGTACCGTTTTTAAAACCTATAACTGTACAACCTGTCTTATGACGTAAATCTAAATCAAGAATAGATTTAATTCCTGTATTAGGATCGTATAATTTTTCGACTTGGACTTCTTCGATATTAATATTGCTTTCTCCAACGATGGCCAGATTATCAATAAATTCGATTAAATCCGGAACAACGACTAGAGACGCCATGTGATCACCACCAATACGATCCGGTAAAATAACGTTATTAGCTCCAGCTAATTTTAGTTTTTCATAAGACGTTTCTTGAGACGCACGACTTATAATCCTTAAGTCCTTTTTCATTTGTCTTGCAGACAACACTACAAACAAATTATCTGCATCATTAGGTAACGCCGAAATTAAAGTACTGGCCCGTGTAATACCCGCTTGCAATAAAACATCGTCTTCATTTGCATTACCAAATATAAAAGGCGTGTTTTCGTCCTGATTCTTTTCAATAATATCCTTGTTTTTTTCAACAATAACAAAAGGTTGCTTGTGTGCTAATAATTTGGATGCCGCTTGTTTTCCGTTTCGACCGTAACCACATATAATAATATGATAATTAAGAGCATCAATTTTTTTCTGCATTTTCTTTTGTTTTAGTTCTTCTATATTATTTCTACTTAAAATAAACTCGGTAATAATTGTTAAGGCATACCCAACAATAACCACACTATTTAAAATTAAGAATATTGTAAATATTTTTGAGACATCATCCAAAGGTTGCACTTCTCCAAAACCCACCGTTGTAATGGTAATTACGGTCATATATAAGGCATCTACCCAAGTATAATTGGACATAAATCTAAACCCTAAGACGCCGACTATTAATAACAGTATTAATAATGCAACTGCTGTATAAATTTTAGATCTGTAAAGCGTAATTAATGGATTGGTCATAATTTATAGGTCAAACACAGAAGAGCGCTTAGTATATACAATATCCTTTATACGCATCCAAAAAGCTAAAAATAAGTATAATGCAAAACCAAACCCCAATGTTGCAAATGTTAAATACATAAAACTGGTACGCACCACTTTGGCTCTGATCCCTAGACGGTCAGCAATACGTTGGCATACATGGTACCCTCGTTTTTGAAAATAGTGTAATGGTTTATATAAAAATTGCATATGGCAAGGTAATTATAAATTTAATAATTTTATAATAAGATTCTTGCTTTTGCACTACTACGAGTCTAGATATGTCAAGATTTAATCACAAAACCGCAATTACACCTCCTTTTGTGTCAGTACGCTATTACCAATGGCGCATTTTAAACAACGGTTTTTATCACAATAGTTGTTTTTAAGCTGAAGCACTGCTTGACTTTGTAATGCTGATTCTGACACGACCTTCAATGTTTTAAACTTATCTACAATACTATTTTTTTCAGGTTTTAATTGCGTCATTAACTTAACAATATCGGCTTCAATAGATTTACCTTGTTGTTTGGCGTAGCAAAATTTAAGCGGAATAATAGTATTAATTAATAACAAGTCAATAAATGCTTTAGTGATTTGCTTTTTATTTGCCTTAGACTCCTTTTCAAACGTATAATGCGTCTCCCAAAAGACGGTGGTAGAGACCGAAAATATGTTATAAATATCTGCTATACTTTTTGAAGCAATCACTTTTGAAAATAAATTGTGATGCACATGATACACCATAGCTAATTGTGATAATCTAATGGTTGGGAAATTTGGAGGACGTAATCTAAAAAACTGAAACGGGATAACACTGCTATTATCCAAACTGAATTTTTGTTTCAAAAAACCATAGTCCTTTTGTAGCGTTTGGTAATAGCCTCCCTGGACATCCCCCGCTAACAAATTAGCCTGTCCAAAAAATAAGGCTTCCAAACTTTGCAAATTACTTTGCTGTTTTCTAACTACTGAAAAGTCAAAACTATTAGCCAAACTTAAAAAGGAATCGCCATTAATTTTAAGTCCAAAGTTTTTAGCCAACAATTTAAATAATACCGCTTCCCAATCATTATTTGATTGGTCTAGAATCTCCTCCATCTCCTTCGCTTTACGTTCTAGACGTTCAAAAAACAAACGCTCTAACCAATTAGTAACCGTAAACGGACTAACAGCACCAATCCTATGGTCACAATTAATCCAGGTCTGTTTACTATTAAATAATTTATGGTAGTTATGTAATGCTGTTTTGGAGACATAGTCTTTAAGTACTATGGTTGGTATTTGGGTATTATCTTTTCTAAACACTTCTGTATCGTGCTCCCAAACGACATGTAATATGACATTATCATAATTAGGATCTACCTCATGGTTATGGACATACCAATCACTAGATTTAATATGGATTTCTATATTTCCAGCCCACAGTTGATTAGCAATAGTTAATTGTCCATTAAAAAAATCTGGTCCTGCATTATGGTTATGCGTCCCCACATTACTAATAGTGACCTGCTCACCATTAGTGGTTTGTAGGTTTGAGGTGTTTAGCTTTTTATGCTTCCATAGATACTGTAGAAAATCTTCTTGCATGGTTAAATGTAAGACTAGTGTTTGATATTTACAAATAACAGTCTTTAATTATTTGAAAAACAAGTCATTATTAAATTTAAAAAACAGATGGTAATAGTTATGATGCTATCATAAAACCACAGAAAAAAAACATGTCATTATCAATATATCACGGAAAACAGGGTATTGTAAAATTATATTATTTACTAATTTTGAACCACTTGTCAAAAGACACTGGTAAGCCCTATTAAATAATAAATATTTTAAAAGTATGGATACAACAAAAAGTAACGCTATACGGCAATTAACAAAAACTCTACTTTTCATAGTTTCTACGCTTATCTACAGATCCAAAATAGACAGACTCCCTTCCCTATCCATACACTTGATAAAATTAATTTTTTACACAAAAAAAGTTTTGACTCATCCTAAATAGGTTTAAAACACAAATCCCTAAACCCGAGTAACACGATGATTACAGATACATTAAAATGGTCGTTAAACAGTTTAAGTTTACTATTATTTTTTAATTTTACTTTTGCTCAAAACAACAACAAACCGATGCATGCCCAAATTATAAACATTACTACAGAAACATTTAAAACGGTTAAATCAGACGATGGAATTGTGGCTATTGTCACTATAAAAAACGTAGCACACACGCGTATAGGTACACGCTCAGAACAATCACATTACAAGGTATTGGTAGAACATCAGATTTATGGAAAACCTTACGACCTCAAATCCATAAAACACTACGGTAAACCCAAAATTGAAGTCGATAAAAAATATCTTGTTTTTTTGAGTGGTTCTGGTCGATACGCGTTAGTAGAATTTCAAAAATTAGAGTGTGACAATTGCGATACTATTATAGAAATTTGCAAAGAAAAAATTGAATAGTACTTACACTAAGCAAGACCACACTAAAGGCTAACACAATACATTTAGAGGCCTTTAATAATCCGTAAGACGTTTACAAAAATAAAACACTTAGTATCAAAATATCACGGAAAACAGGGTATAGTAAAATTATATTATCTACTAATTTTGGACCACTTGTCAAAAGACACTGATAAGCCTGATAACATCATAAATAATTTAAAAAATATGAATGCAACACAAAATGACGCTATACATCAATTAATAAAGACTGAACTTTTAGACTCCCTAAGCTTATTCGCAAACACAGAATATACTGGCTATGACCCCATTCGCCCAGTTGGCAAAATTATGTTTACTGCGCAAGGAGAGATTACCTCTCCTCCTGACTTAGAGTTTATGGGGTATGGTGCCGGATCAGAAGGCGAAACTTTTAGCGAATGCGGTGGCGTAAATTTAGAATCCTTTTTTCCACTGGACTCCGACGGTGATTATTTTGCAAGTGATGCTGAAGATTTTATAGAAAAATGCTTTAAAGATGCTGCTTCTGCATTACTAAAAGGGCTTCAATCTATTTCTAAAAGTGACGCATTTATAGCGCTACCAAAAGACGGCCCTGTAGTCTTTGTATTAAATCTAATCGATCAAGCTAATAAAGTAATTTGCCGCATTCATCCTAATGGTGACGTTGAGTTACCTCCAAATAAAAAGTAAAAATGAATGAATCCTATTTAGAAACAACTGACCGCAAGCCAAATAGATTTTGGAAAGCAGAACGACAAGATAACAACCTAATAATTACTGAAGGTATAGTAGGCACCGAGGGACAAAAAACCATCACCGAGTTTGAAAGCTGGGATAATTGCGAAGACCGAATAGACGAGCTTACCGACGACATGCTAGACAAAGGCTATGACTTTTTATTCGATGATGATGACACAAATTACGAACCATTAAAAAAAGGCGAATGGTTTGAAGTGATTTATACTAAAATATTACCCCTATACAAACGTGCTATTTTAAACTACCCAAAAGATCACTATACCTACTTCCAATTACAATGGACAGGTCAAGGTTTTGCTTTAGGACTTACAAAAAATATTGAAGAAAACTATTGGGAATACATAACGGATGAAACTTTTGACGAAAGCGACTGTTCCTTAAACGACGTTTATCATATTTTAGAGGCTATACCATACGAAGATGACGAAGGCTACTTAGTAGACATAGAAAGACAAGAATGGCCTAAAAACGAACAAGAAATTTACGATTTAGAATACTTTATGTTAAACACCATGCTAGCACTGATGTGTCAAGAACTGATGGCTGATGCAGAGCTACAACCATATTTATCAAACATAAAGAAGCGCGTAATAGTCGCAACAGATAGACCATTACAACCCTTTAAATATTTAGCAGCCCCTATAAAAGAAAGAAAAAAAATGGTAACCCTATTAATAAAAGAGGAAGCAACTAAGCTACTTATTCTAGATTTATGGGCAGACCAACTAAAAGATAAAGGTGCCCAACTTTTAGAACGCTTTAAATAACGCAATATTGGTTATAAGTGAGTAATCAAAAACTAATTACAGGTCATCACTAAGACTAATAATTATAAAAAACACGTAGTTCTGCATATTGCAAGACTACTTTATAAATTGTAGATAAGCTTTTCAAAACCGAAATCAGGAACAAAACTTCCATATATCCCGTAATATTTAGGGGATATTGAGTACTTTAGTCACTATATAACTAGTTACAAAACATTCAAATATGAAAAACAAACTTCTTTATCTATTAATTTATATTACAACTAATTCTCTTTTCGGACAAACAAATGTTAGCGGAGGAATTTTTAGTAATACCACATGGGATATAAATGGAAGTCCTTATACAGTAACTTCAGATATCGCCTTATATCCAGGCTATACTTTGACTATTGAACCTGGTGTTACAGTTAAATTTAATGATAATACAAAAATGCTATTACGAGGACTATTAATTGCTTCTGGAACTCCTGAAAATAAAATAATTTTCATAGCTAGTTTTAACAATCCAGTAGGAGGTGGTTGGCAAGGAATAGAGGTAGAGAATAATCAAGGAGGTAAAATTATTGCTTCTAATATTATAGGAGAATATGCATATAATTTTATCCGTATAATGAATTCATCTAGTGGTGAAATTTTGAATATCAGCAATTCGGAAATTAAAAATTGTAATTATGCTTTTTATGGTTATGATGGTGATTCTAATCATACGGTTATCCTTGACAATCTGAATGTTCATAATAATGATTATGGATATATATTTGGTCAGAATATAACACTTACTAATAGTGTTTTTTCTGATGGAGAAAAAGGAATTCACTCTTGGGCGAGTATTCCGAATATATTTATTTCCAATTCTGAATTTTTCAACTTTAGCATATGGCCATTCAATATGGAAGGTGAAATTGACAATTGTCACATTCATGATAATGCTGTAGGAATTAGAATGAGAGAAGATTTAATAGTAAAAAATTCAACTATTGAATTTAACACCATTGGTATATCTGCTGTTTCCTCATCCCCAGTTTCTGGTGCTAATATTTTTGATAATAAAATTTGTGATAATACTCAATATAATTTTAAACACCTATATAGTTACCCTGTTAACATCGCGAATAATTGTTGGTGTTCTAATATCGAAAGCGAAATTTCTCAAAGTATATATGATGCTTATGACAGTACTTCACTTGGAATTGTAACTTTTACACCGTTTAATAGTAATTGCTCAAGTACAGCATTAAGCACTGAAACTTTTTCAAACATTAAAGATTACTTTAGTTTTTATCCTAATCCTGCAAAAGACGAAATTAATTTATCAGAAAATTTAGAAGGGAATTATAAAATTTACTCGATAAACGGAATTGTTGTCAAGCAAGGAATTGTAACCAAAAAAATTAATATTTCGGAACTTAGTAAAGGTCTATATATAGTGAAACTCTCTAATAAATCCCTTACAGAGTTTTCAATAAAAAAACTGATTAAAAAATAACGTTTTGTAACAATGTATATAAAAAATAGCGCAAGTCGTTGCTAACACGAAGGCTTGGGCATTTTTGGAAAGTAGCCAAATTTTTAAATTTGACAAATTTCCAAAAATAAAATAATTAATAAAATTTAAAAATTCGGCTTGTGTAGCATCCGAAATTTATCGCTTATTTTCAGCGCTACATTTCATATACGAGACGTTGGCTTTAATTTAAATCAGAACCTTTTAGACAAACTTATTCATACATATGTGTATGATTATTGATATAAGAGAATACATATAAGTATTCTTTTATTTATGTATTTATACATATTTGTATACTTTTGTTTAAATTTACATACTTATATGTATAAAATGTTAACAAATGAGAAACAAGAAAAAACTACTCATAGAACAATTAGACCAAAAACTGACTAATTTTAAAGATGCAGGAATGGTTCTGGTCCCACAAAAAGGATGGGTAAATACTATTAGAACTACTCTTAACATGACAAGGGACCAATTAGGCACCAAACTTGACCTGACTAAAGGAGCTATTCAAAAAATTGAGGAACGTGAAGCTACAGGTCAGATAACCATCAATAAACTAAAAGATGTTGGCAATGCCTTGAATATGAAATTTATCTATGGTTTTATTCCTAAAGATGGGACCATCGAAAGGCTAATCAACTTAAAGGCTGAAAAACTGGCCCGAAAAATTGTTTTAAGGACCAATCAAAATATGAAATTAGAGGACCAAGGAATCAGTGAAGATAAAATTGATCATTCAATAAATGACTTGGCTAATGAAATAAAAAGGGAAATGAGAAAGTCATTATGGGATTAAATTTAAAATACGCAAATGGCCAAACACCTTTAGATGAAGACGAAAAAGAAGGTTTAAAAATAAAATCAATAACAACGCAGAAAGAACTCGATGAATTTGAACAGTTAAATATTGAAAAAGCTGTAGAATGGACTATTCGTGCTAATTTAAAACCTGAAAAAATATTGACTGAAAAGTTTATAAAAGATTTACATAAAAAAATGTACAGCGATGTTTGGAAATGGGCAGGTGCATTTAGAAAGACTGACAAAAACATTGGGATAAAATGGACTCAAATTGGAATTGAATTAAAAAACTTATTGGACGACACTAAATATTGGATAGATAACAACACTTTTCCACCTGAAGAAATAGCTATAAAATTTAAACATCGCATAGTATCCATTCATTGCTTTCCAAATGGAAACGGAAGACACTCAAGGATGATGGCTGATATAATTATGGAATCAATATTTGGCAATGAAATATTTTCTTGGCATCAATCAAATATGGTTAAAGCTAACGAAACAAGAAATCAATATATAAAAGCTTTGAGAGAAGCTGACAATGGAAATATAAAACCTTTAATAAAATTTGCAGAAAACTAAAGCCAAAAAGTACTGCTGTAAAAAAAAAGTAAAATCTGATTCATTTTTAACTAACGTACTTTTATAGTCTTTATCAAATATTAATCCTGATTTAGTAATAGCAAACACCTATTCTAATAGCTTATTACAAACTTATTAAGGCTAAGTTTATTGCGCTTTTCTTTGGCAACTAATCGTTCATAAATAGCTTGGCATGCTTTGTTGTATTTGCAAGCGCTAAAACTTCACATAAATAATAAATTATTAAGCTTTTGATTGCCCATTTCACTAATTAGTAGTCGCCCTTTTACGCCACTTCCACTCCGCTTGATAACAGACGTTAATCCTGCATAACGACATCATTCACTTCTACTAATAAAACGATCAAATCCATCGGTTAAAACCACTAACAATAAAATTGTTTTGGGGTCAATTACAAAAATACTTTCAAGTAGGTTAAAACATCTTGATGTGCGTCTTTCACTCAAACTAATTCTGGAAGACAATCTACACCCCTTTCTATCCGATGTAAACTGGGCTTATCTATAAATCTCGCTCCACAAAGGAAAGCCCTGAAAAATCAAAATCAATTAAAACAATCAATTGAACTTTAAAAGTAAGATAATATTATCACTAGTTCTTGTAGAATGGAAAATTGAATAATATCTTGTAAGCACAAAAATGTATCTCGATATAAAATCTTTCTTTAAACCAAATCCCTTGTCTTTTATAAAATTAAAATAAATGAACATTACACAACAAGACTTACAAGAATTAAAAGACGCTAAAGCTTTATTAGAAAACCCTGGATTTGCAGCAAAAATCACGAATTTTATAGGAAAACCTTTTGAGAAAGGGTTAGAAATACTGCCTGAAGATTGGAAAGACAAACTAGTTGATATAACACAAAAATCTTTACTCAAAGCAGCCAACGTTGCTGTTTTTACAATGAAAGATAAACCCAGTACTAAATCTTCTAATATAACTCATAAAATAGCAGTAGCTGCAAGTGGTGGCGTTGGCGGATTTTTTGGACTAGCAGGTTTAGCTATTGAGTTACCCATTTCTACAACCATAATGTTACGGTCAATAGCAGATATAGCACGAGAACAAGGCGAACCAATTAACGCTATTGAAACAAAACTAGCCTGTTTGGAGGTCTTTGCTCTTGGAGGAAAATCTAAATCTGATGATGGCACAGAAACAGGCTATTACGCTATCAAAGCAATATTAGCTAAATCAATTTCTGAAACAGCAAAATTTATAGCTGAAAAAGGAATTATTGAAGAAGGTGCTCCCATACTATTAAAGTTAATCGCCAAAATATCTGAAAGGTTTAGTATACAAATTTCGGAAAAAATGATAAGCCAATCTGTTCCAATAATTGGGGCTGCTGGAGGCGCATTAATAAACACAATGTTTATGGATCACTTTCAAGATATGGCAAAAGGACATTTTATAATGAGGAAAATTGAAAACAAATATGATGCTACCTATATAAAAACACTGTACGAAGAACTTTAAAGGCAATAAGCAACCTCATATATCAATGATTTTGATAAAGCAAAACAACATTTGATCGCACCAATACACTTTGTATAACACAATAATATAATAAAAATATCATGAATTTTTTCAGAAAATTATTAGGACTAGGTCCCAAAGCGCTGTCAAATGTAAGGCCTAAACCAGCAACACAATCCACAATAAAGGAAGGCACCATTAATTATAATATGGATAATGTCTATCCTATTCTAACTACAGGAAAAACTACCGAATACAAACTAAATAATGAGTTTGTTAGAACAGTACATCAAAGAGAAAACATGTATGCAGATCTAATTTGTATTTATATTTTTATGGATCCTGAGACTTCTGATGTTAACGGACAAGTGGACGCTTTTCAAATTATCACCGAAAATGAAAACGAAGATTATGTACATACGCTTAGAATAAACAGCGAAATTAATTTTGATAAATTGGATTTACCTTTTTCTTTTTGGAATGAAACCGGACAAAAATTAGACTATAAAATTTTATCATGCCCCATTTCCCCTTCATCTACTTCAAAAATTCTTAGCAAAAAACACATGTTAGAAGCCCACAAAATGCTAGGCACAGATGAGTTGTTTGTTTCAATACCTTTATCAGATGTTATTTTTGTGGTAAGACAAGACTTAAATGATGACAACTTCAGTCATTTTCTGGCAATACACAATTATATTATGCTAGATAAAGCTAATAAATCCAAAATCTTATGTGAAGATTTATTTGTAATTAAAGATGGAGAAATTTCAGGCATACTTCCTTTTGAACAAATTTCGAAAGAATTACTAAAAAAAGAATAACAATGCGACCAATTACTTGCCTGATTTTATTTTTTATTTCGTTTTGTAGTGTATCACAAAATAAAATACAGACACAACTAGAATTGATAGAAAAAACCATTATTTCCAATGGCATTCCCGACTATCAAAAACTAGAAATAGACTTAGATAACGATAATGATTTAGACTACATCTACCTATACCAATGCTCCGAACCCAAATGTATCGAGGTTTACTTAAATGTAGATAACAACTTAGACAAAGTCATTTCAGAATTTTGTTATAATTACTTTTTATATCAAGATTTAATAAAAGATTTAATCGTAAAATTGAATCACTGTTGTGGAGAAAGCCCGTTTACTTCTACCAGAGTTTTCAATTTTAATGCTGACAACATAGTCATTAAAGAAAACTATGTTCTTTTTAATAGTACTTACGAACTTATCTCACCCGAAATATATTTAAGTTCCACCTATATTGTTAAGGTCATAAATAACAATTATAATGTACGATTTTCTCCGAATATAAAAGAATATTCCGAAGACGACGCCATGTTTTCATGCGAATCAAAAACTAATATTATTGGCAAATTAAAGGCCAATAGTAATATTAAAGTTTTAGCAGAATTAATTAAGGAAAATAGAACGTGGCTGTTTGTCGAAATTGATAGCGCAAGCCTAAACACTACAACTTGTAATAATCCAATAGATTATGAATACGACAATCAAAAATTAAGAGGTTGGATAAGTAATAATTTTGTCGAAAAAGTAGAACACTAGTATAAATACTATCCATTAAGCGTTATTAATTTCTCCTTTTCTTTAGAACGTCTATTGTCTCACAATCGTTTCACTTTAACTAAATAAAACAGCCCCCAATTAAACTATCACCACAAGTAAGTGTCAAAGTCTTAAACAATAATAAGATGAAAGGACATTTAGCTTTACTACTTTTTTTTATAGGGACAACACTATTCGCACAAGAGGTTAATGACCATTTGACTGCCAGAATCATTGGATCTGGATCACCAAAATTTAATACACAGCGCTCTGGACCATCTGTGCTTATATCTTATAAAAACACTCAAATTTTGGTAGATATGGGGAACGGCACACAGGCCAACCTAAACCAAATTAACACAAAAATCAAAGACTTAGATGGGTTGCTATTTACGCATCATCATTTAGACCACAATGAAGAGTTTGCACCACTATTTATTCAATCGTTGCTTGGAGGAAATCAAACCATTATTGCAGGTCCAGAACAAACCACTTCAATAATTGATAATATCATTGACATCTATGAAGAAGATATTGACTATAGATTATCAAAATCCGAAAGAAGCTTAAGCGATGTAACTTCCAATTTTACTGCCAAAAACCTCACTGGAAATGGCACATTTACTATCGGAGATATAAAAATTAGCTACACACCCGTTAATCATACTATTGCTACAACTGCCTATCGTTTTGATGTGGGTAATGAGTCGATTGTCATTTCTGGCGATTTAACATACTCTAAATCCTTACCTATTTTGGCTAAAAATGTAGATTATCTAATAATGGATTCTGGCGGTGCGATTGCCAAAGACTCAAAAGCTAGCTCCAAAAAAAAGAATAAAAAAAACAACCATGGAACACAACACAAAGCACACGTTAATTTAGCAGAAAGCTCGCAAATGGCTAAAGAAGCTAATGCCAAACATTTAGTCCTAACCCATTTTAACTTTACAACTATTGATAAAACCGCTACAACTGCTCAAATACGTGAAAATTATCCTGGTGTAGTTATATACGCTGAAGACTTAATGTTATTACCTATTACACAAAACACGACTTCTAATACCATTTTAAACCAAGAAGTCACTAAAACTAAACAGGTTGAAGGCAATCAAGACAATACAGCGCCTTCTTTTGATAAAATGCTAGAAAAAATGGATACGAATGCTGATGGTAAACTCTCTAAATCTGAAGTAAAAGGTAAGTTAAAAGATAATTTTAATAATCGAGATAAAAACAAAGATGGTTATATTACAAAAGACGAACTAGATAGAAGGAATAGATAAAAACGCATTTAAACTTATTAGCCAAAAGAAGCAACTTGAATCCGTCCTCAAATTTTCGTTAAAAAACCTTTACTTTAACTTGGTTTAACAAACCCACTTTATATTTGCATTAAACACAATCCTGTAATAGCATTGAAACACTCAAAAATAATACTTCCCGTAATTGTCCTCTCTCAATTTTGTTGTACTTCGCTTTGGTTTGCTGGTAATGGCGTTATAAATGAGCTTGTTTTAAATTTTGATCTTAACGAAAGTGCTTTAGGGCATTTAACCTCAGCAGTCCAATTTGGATTTATTATTGGCACATTACTTTTTGCTATTTTAACCATTGCAGATCGGTTTTCGCCTTCAAAAGTCTTTTTTATAAGTGCTTTACTTGGCGCCTTTTTTAACCTGTGTATCATTTGGGATAGCAATAGTCTGATAAGCTTACTTACACTTCGGTTTTTGACTGGTTTTTTTCTTGCTGGAATTTACCCTGTAGGAATGAAAATTGCAACGGACTATTACAACAAAGGTCTTGGCAAATCACTTGGCTTTTTAGTGGGCGCCTTAGTGTTGGGTACCGCTTTCCCACATCTACTAAAAGACCTCACGACTACCTATCCTTGGAAATCCGTATTAATCACAACATCTGCATTAGCCGTTTTTGGAGGCATAGCATTATTAGCATTAGTGCCTGATGGACCTTTTCGAAAACCTAGCCAAAACACCAATTTAAGTGCCTTTTTTAACGTTTTTCAAAAACGAGATTTTAGAGCTGCTGCTTTTGGGTATTTTGGTCACATGTGGGAATTATATACTTTTTGGGTATTTGTACCCCTAATATTAAAACAATACACCATTATAAACGCAGACGTCACCTTTAACATCCCTTTATTATCCTTTATAATTATAGGACTAGGAGGATTAGCCTGTATCTTTAGTGGATATATAGCACAAATGATAGGCACAAAAAAAACAGCGTTTATCGTGCTGCTTTTATCGTGTCTCTGTTGTTTAATATCTCCTTTAGTGTTTACTACAACTTCGGAAATATTTCTTATTGGTTTTCTTATATTTTGGGGAATGGTAGTGGTTGCTGATTCGCCCTTACTATCTACTTTAGTAGCTCAAAATGCAAGCTCTGAATTAAAAGGAACTGCACTTACCATAGTTAACTGTCTTGGGTTTACTATTACCATAATTAGTATTCAGGTTATGACTTCCTTAGTTGAGTTATCCAACTCCAACAGTATCTATTTTATACTGGCTTTAGGACCTCTATTAGGTTTGATTGCTTTGGGACGTAAACAAAAAACGACTATATTATAATAATTCACAGTAGTCTATTCTAATTGAACACTACCCAATCAACTCCTTTACCTCATCAAAATCTAATCCGCCATAATTTCCACTACTCATTAATAACAAAGCTTTATTATCAAATTTTTGAGAGAATAGATAGTTTTTAAAATCTTCAGGATTGGTGTAAATAATTAAATCTTCACGTTGGAAAGCATCCGCTATTTGTTGTTCAGAAACTGAATCTAGTTTTTTAATTTCTACTGCATGCGGACTATAAAAGACAACTGCAACATCTGCTGCATCTAAAGCGCCTTTATATTCTTTTAAAAACTCAGCATTTAAGCTACTATACGTGTGCAGTTCTAGACAAGCCACTAACGTACGATTTTCATATTGCTCCTTAACCGCATTTGTTGTTGCTTTAACCTTACTTGGCGAATGTGCAAAATCCTTGTAAGCCACACTCGTTTTACTTTCCGCAATTTTTTCTAAACGTTTGCTAGCTCCTTTAAAAGTAGAGATAGCTTCATAAAAATCGTCTTCGTCAATTCCCATATGTTGGCAAATCCACTTGGCGCCTGCTAAATTGTTTAAATTATGTTTTCCAAATACTTCAATAGGCATTGGACCTTCTGGAGTTTCTAACAGTGTTTCACCATTATCAACAGTATATTCTGGTGTATTATAAGCAATCTTACGGATTGGGTTTTCTGAAGCTTCAACCACACGTTTTACCTCCGCATCTTCTTCGTTATAATTAATACTTCCGCCTTTAACAATGCTATCTACAAATATGCTAAACTGCTCTACATAGTTTTCATACGTTGGAAACACATTAATATGGTCCCAAGCAATTCCGCTTAACAATGCAATATTTGGTTTATATAAATGAAATTTTGGCCGTCTATCAATAGGACTACTTAGATACTCGTCCCCCTCTAAAACTATAAAATCGTTATCATCGGTTAGTTTAACCATAACATCAAACCCTTCTAGTTGTGCACCAACCATATAATCAACATCACGATCATGATAATGCATCACATGTAATATCATTGATGTAATAGTTGTTTTACCATGACTTCCACCAATGACAACTCTAGTTTTATGCTTAGATTGTTCGTATAAAAACTCAGGATAGCTATAAATTTTCAAGCCTAATTCTTGCGCTTTTAACAACTCAGGATTATCAGCTTTAGCATGCATCCCTAAAACAATAGCATCCAAATTAGCAGTGATCTTTTCAGGAAACCAACCAAATGTTTCAGGTAGTAATCCTTTAACTTCAAGTCTTGATTTTGAAGGTTCAAAAATAGTATCGTCACTTCCTGTAACTTGATATCCTTTGTTATGTAATGCTAATGCTAAATTGTGCATGGCACTTCCACCAATTGCTATAAAATGTACGTTCATAGAGTTTTTATAAATAAAAAGTAAAGATAAGTATTGGATTTAATTTTGACATGGATTTGACCAATAAATAAGTCAAATATCACAAGAACACCAAGGGTTTCTATTAGAATGAAAAACTACTAATTGATAATACAAAACGACTGTGACTGACCACTAAATATCGTCTTTAAAATCTTGAAACACGTCAATATTTGGCAATTCAGCTATAGCTGAATTAATACATGTTAACGCCTTATTTATATCACTTTTATGTTTGTAGATTTGTGCTAAACGATAATTGGCCCATGCTTTTGGCACACCATCTTTAGCTGAATAATTATCAATATATTTTACCAGACAACGCTCCCCTTTATCCAATTGTACATTATAATCTGCACAAACTTTTCCTATTTGGTAATTTAAGCCATTACGCTGATGCTTTACCCCGGAAGACTCAATAGCACCAATAGCTTTGTCTGGCTGATTTTCTTTTTCATATAAAGCAACCAATTTATCATAACACGTTATAGAACCGCCTACTTTAATGGCTTTTAGGTAATACGCTTCTGCTAATTCTGGTTCATCATCATATTCATAAATATAACCTTTAGCCAAATAACCATCTACTTTAGATAAATTTTCTAACTGATTAGCATACTTTAAAGACGTCTTTTTGCTTCCTCCAATAATACCTGGTAACTGCATATACAACTCCACTAAAGCCCAACGTGCCTCAATATGACTTGCATCCAATTCTGCAGCCTTTAAAAAAGACGATTTTACATCTCCGATAATTCCTAAAGCAGATATTTTATTAACCGATAAGGCTTTCATCCCTAAAGCACCACCAACTTTGTAGTGATAATTTGCAGACTTTGGCTTAGCTGCAATAAGCTTTTTATATTCTGTCGCTGCTTCATCCCATTTTTTTTGATGCCCATACGCATCACCAAGTAACTCTATAGCTTGTAAATTATCTTCATGATAAGTGACGTAGGCTATCAATTCTTTTTCAGCTTTAGCAAACTGCTTATTAGCAATATAGGTTTGTCCTTTTTCTATGGAAGTCTGTGCAAAAATAGTAACAGGAAATAATAAAGCGATTAAAAATGTTTTCATGTGTTTATAGATCTTGTTATTATAAGTTACTGGTTGTTGGCTATTAATGATTGTATTATACGATAAATTATTTGTCATACTCATTTTATAGTGAATAATAAAGGTTAACAAAAATAGCATTCTCTTGGTATTGTTTTTGTTTAAATTGTTAAATATTATTTAACTTTAAATTTATACCACGTCACTCACTCAAACGTTTACTTTACGCATTTATGTTTTAGCGGACCTAAAAACCAAAGTATCTTGTTTAAAAATTAATAAAATGAAGCACATACCAACATATATAATGATTTTACTATTTGCAACCTCCTATTCTCAAACCAACAAGTATTCCAAACTTTGGTCCGAAGTGGAAACGCATGAAATTAATGGTTTACCAAAAAGTGCATTAGATATTCTCACGACTATCGAGACTAAAGCTGTTGCTGAAAATAACACAGAGCAACGCATAAAAGTTTTACTATTTAAAAGCAAATTTGCTTTGTTACTAGAGGAAGATGCGCAATTGAGTATAGTCAATAATTTTAAAGCTGAAATCGCTAAAAGTCAAGCACCAACTAAAAATGTGTTAGAAAATATGTTAGCGACTTTGTATTGGCAATATTTTCAGCAAAATAGATATCAGTTTTACAACCGTACCAAAACGGAAGACAAAGCAGATGCTATTGATTTTAGAACTTGGGACTTGGAAACCTTATTCTCCGAAATCCAAACACTTTATGACCGCTCGTTACGCAATGGATTAATTTTACAACAAACGGACACTAGCCAATTTAGTGCTATTATTACCAAAGGGAAAGATTCTGAAGTTTACAGACCAACGTTATTCGATTTTTTAAATCATAATGCTTTAACTTTTTATAAAACATCTGAAAACAGAATCATACAACCAGCTTATAAATTTGTAATTGACAATGCCGACTATTTAACGGACTCAAACACCTTTTCTAGAACAACTATTACCTCAAAAGATTCGACATCATTACAATTACAAGCTTTAAAAATCTATCAGAATTTAATTAAATTTCATTTAAAAGATAAAAACCCATACGCTTTAACCGAAGTTAATATAGACCGTTTAGAGTATGTATACAACCATGCGACTTTAAACAATAAAGAGACTATCTATTTAAACACACTTAAAGCTGCAGCTGAAAAATACAAAACACACCAAGTCTCTGCACTTTACAATTTTAAAATAGCAACAGTATACACTGTACAAGGTAATCGTTATAATAAAAAGACTAATCCAGAGGTTCAATATAAAATCAAGGAAGCGTTAACATTAAGCAAACAAGTTATTACCGACTTTCCAGATAGTAAAGGGGCTAGTTTATGCAAAATTTTACAGTCACAAATAGTACAGCCCTCATTAAATATTACTGCCGAACAGTTTGTACCAGTCAATACGCATTCGCGCTTTCTAATTAGTTATAAAAACATCCAAAATTTAACCTTTCAAGCTTTTAAACTAACTAGAAAACAACGTGATGCTTTTTCAAAACTGTACAAAGAAGACGAAAAAACAACATTTATTACCAAACTTAAAGTTGAAAAAACATGGGATTCAAATTTAAAAAGCGAATCCGATTACCAAAAACACACAACAGAAACGTTAGTCCCAAAATTAGAAAATGGTCTATATTTAATTGTTGGAAAATCCAAGAACCTAAGAGACAACTTTTTCGCAACCACATTAACACAAGTAACAAACATTGCTATTGTGGATTTTGAAGATCAAAATCAAGAATTCTACCAAGTTATTGATCGTAATAATGGACAACCTTTAACAAATATCAAAGTAGAGATTGAACATATCAGCCGTAATGAAGTCGCAAAAACCACAAGCCAAACAACAAATGCAGAAGGTCTTATTACATTAAACAAAGGCACAAATTACAACCGTAACAATGTTAACCTTACTATTAAGACAAAATCAGACACTGGTTATTTTGGCAATTATTATATTAATAATTACTACAAAAATCGCGCTAATAACGATGCTAATTATCAAGCTTTTATTTTTACAGACCGTAGTATTTACAGACCATCACAACCCGTTTATTTTAAAGCCATCGCTTTAAAAAACAAAAACAATAAAACGGAAGTTATTACTAACAAAAAAGTAACCGTAGTATTATACAATGTTAATGGCGAAAAAGTAAGTGATTTAGACCTTGTAACTAATGCGTTTGGTTCCATTTCTGGGGAATTTATGTTACCAAACGATGGACTGACGGGTAATTATAGCATTACTATTAGTGATAATAAGATTTATGGAAACACTAGTCTTTCTGTTGAAGAATATAAGCGTCCTAAATTCGAAACTAATTTTAATCCCATTACCGAAACTTTAAAGGTTAACGATAGTATTACTGTAAAAGGAGAAGCTATCGCATTTGCTGGAAGTAAAATCACGGATGCCAAAGTAGTATATCGCGTGGTTAGAAACGTACAATACCCTGCATGGTATAGATGGTATAGACCAAATTACAATAGTGACACGCAAGAAATTACACATGGCGAAACGACTACAGATGCAGAAGGCAATTACGATATCGTTTTTAAAGCAATACCTGATGAAAAAGTAGATAAATCGGGCTTACCTATTTTTAGTTATGAAGTCACTGCAGATGTCACAGATATTAACGGAGAAACGAGAAGCACCTCAACTATTGTAAAAGTGGGATACCATGCTTTAACAGCCGCTATTGGTATTAGTCCCGTTATTGATAAATCTAAAAAAGATAATCAAATTACTATTACAACACAAAATCTAAATGGTCAATTTGTAGCCGCAAAAGGCACTTTAAAAATTTATAAATTACAAGCTCCAAACACGGTCTTAAGAACACGTCCTTGGACGGCTCCAGATTATCCTGGTTTTACAGAAGGTGCTTTTAAAGACTACTTTCCCCACGACGCTTACACTAATGAAGATAATCCAGAACATTGGAAAAAAGGCGATTTAGTATTAAGTAAAACCTTTGATACCGAGAAATCTAAAACTATTGATTTAAAAAATATTAAAAAATGGTTATCGGGTGCTTATTTTATTGAGCTAAACACAAAAGATAAGTTTGGTCAAGATGTGAAAGATGAAGTTAAAACAACCTTATATTCTGATAAAGACAAAACATTAGCAGACCAACAATTATTATCTGTAACTGCTGACAAAACCAGTTATCAGATTGGTGATAACCTGATACTAACTTTAGCAAGTGCCGCAAAAGATGTTACTGTTACGGTAAGTCTAGAACGTGAGTTTCAAATCAAAAAAAATTATGTTATTCAATTAAATAACAATAAAAAGACCATAAGTATTCCTATTGAAAAAAACGATTTAGGAGGTTTTGGGATCCATTACAGTACAGCAGCTTTTAATAGCTATGAAGGCGGTAGTATGACTATAAATGTACCCTACCCGAAAACAGAATTAGAGATTGAAACCTTAACTTTTAGAGATAAACTACAACCAGGAACAGATGAAACTTGGTGTTTTAAAATAAAAGGCACTAAAGGCGAAAAAATAGCATCCGAAGTATTAGCGAGTATGTACGATGCGTCTTTAGATCAATTCAAACCACACAATTGGAACTACTCCAACTTTACACCAAGAAGCTACTACGCATCTTACAGACATGGTAATGGCAATAGTTTTGCAACCACCACTTTTAACATTACTAATCCTTATTCTTTTGAGCGTTATATTAACTTAAAAAGCTTTGATCAATTTAATTGGTTTGGATTTACTATTAATAATAACCGTTGGGTGTACAATCAGTATTTAAATAAACTTAGAATTGATCGCGTTGTAACGTCCTATGATAGTACAATTAAAAAAGGATTTGTGGCAGGAACTGTTAACGACGAAAATGGAGTACCACTTCCTAGTGCTACAATACAAATAAAAGGAACGGATACGGGAACAAGTGCGGACTTTGATGGAAAGTATACAATCAAAGTAAAAAAAGGAGATGTATTAACTTTTAATTATGTCGGTTACACTTCTTTAGAAAAAACTGTTGAATCTGATAATGTTATTAATATCTCTCTTAATCCAAATAGCAAATTAGAAGAGGTTGTAGTGACTGGTTATGGTTCTACATTAAAAAGGAAATCTTCTAGACCAAATGCTAGTTTGGCACAAACACTGGAAGGTCAAGTTTCAGGATTAAATATTAACTCAAATCAAGCTGATTCCGAGGATGACTCTACAGAAATCAACTTAAGAGGTGTTAGTAGTTTAAATGGTGAATCAAAACCTCTCTTTATAGTCGATGGTGTTGCTTTATCAGAAGCAGAGTTTAGAGCTTTAAACTCCGACCAAATCACAAGTGTTTCTGTTTTAAAAGATGCTTCTTCTACTGCCATATACGGAAGTAAAGGCGCTAACGGAGTGGTAATAATAACTACAAAAAACGGGAAGAAAGAAGAATTTTCACAAGTAAAAGCAAGAACCAATTTACAAGAAACTGCGTTTTTCTTTCCGCAATTAGCCACAGATACAGAAGGGAATGTATCTTTTAATTTTACAACTCCTGAAGCTTTGACTAGATGGAATCTTAATTTGTTTGCTCATGATAAGCAAGGTAATTATGCTAAAAAAACCATGCAAACAGTCACGCAAAAAGACTTGATGGTGTTACCTAATGCACCACGTTTTTTACGTCAAGGAGATCAAATTCAGATTAGTACAAAAATATCTAACCTTACTGCAAAAGATTTAAGTGGTACGGCAGTGCTTCAGTTGTTTGATGCATTGACGGGGAAATCTATAGATTCGGAATTAGCCAATACTTTAAACCAGCAATCCTTTTCCGCGAAAGCGAAAGGCAACACACAAGTCACATGGACGTTGTCTATTCCTGATAATGTAAGTGCGGTACAATATAAAATACTAGCTAAATCAGGCGATTTTAGTGATGGTGAACAAAACGCTTTACCCGTTTTAACTAACCGCATGTTAGTAACAGAAACCTTACCCATGTGGATTAGAAGTAACGAGAGCAGAACTTTTACTTTAGACAAATTAAAGACTAACACCTCTACCACTTTAAAGCACCATAAATTAACCTTAGAAATGACTAGCAATCCTGCTTGGTATGCAGTACAAGCGTTACCATACTTAATGGAATATCCGTATGAATGTAATGAGCAAACGTTTAGTAGATTTTACGCTAATGCCTTAGCAAGTCATATTGTAAATAGCAATCCACGTATTAAAGAGGTGTTTAGCCAATGGAAAAATACAGATGCGTTATTAAGTAACCTTGAAAAAAATCAAGATTTGAAATCCATTTTAATTCAGGAAACACCATGGCTACGTGATGCACAATCGGAAACGGAACAGAAAAAACGTATCGCATTGTTATTTGATTTAAATAAAATGAATAGCGAGTTAAAACGTGCCAAGAAAAAACTACGTAACAACCAAATGAGCAATGGTGGTTGGTCTTGGTTTGGAGATTACCGCGTTAACCGCTACATCACACAACATATTATTACAGGTTTTGGACATCTTAAAAAACTAAATGTGGTTAGTGATAAAGATGAAGACATTACGGACATGGTTGAAAATGCTTTAGATTATTTAGATGCTGCATTTGAAAAAGAATATAACGACTTAACAAAGTATACTAATGACGTGGATTATACCAAAGATCATTTAAGTTATACGCAATTACATTATTTATATATGCGTAGCTTTTTTCCGGAATACAAGTTATCTAAAAAACAACAAGACATACACCAATATTACTTGTCACAGATTAGAAATTACTGGCTAAAACGTCCTTTATATGCCAAAGGAATGATGGCACTAATTATGAATAGAAACGAGGACAAAACAACGTCTAATGCTATTTTAAAATCTGTAAAAGAAAACAGTATTACGTCTGACGAGTTAGGTATGTACTGGAAAGAAAACACCAATTCTTACTACTGGTATCAAGCGTCTATTGAAACACAAGCCTTAATGATTGAAGCTTTTGCTGAAATAGATCTAACAAGTACTGATGCCAAACTGAGCACAGTCGAAGCACAAGCAGAGAAAACAAAAACTATTGACAATCTTAAAATCTGGTTACTTAAAAATAAGCAGACCAACCGATGGAAAACAACTAAAGCCACTACAGATGTGGTGTATGCCTTATTATTGCAAGGTAATGACTGGTTAAGTGTTACAGATATGGTAGATGTGGTTTTAGGTGGCGAAAAAATAACACCTGCGACTTTAGAAGATGTTAAAGTAGAAGCTGGAACAGGTTACTACAAAACGTCATGGTCTGGAGCTGATATTACACCAAAAATGGCTGATGTAAAGCTGACTAAAAAAGGAGATGGTATTGCTTGGGGAAGTTTATACTGGCAATATTTTGAAGATTTAGATAAAATAACTTCTGCAGAAACACCTTTAAAACTGAAAAAGCAATTGTATTTAAAAACCAATACAGATACCGGTGAGGTTATTACTGCAATCACTAAAGACAGCAAACTTAAGGTTGGCGATTTAGTGAGAGTCCGTATAGAGTTAAGAAGTGATCGTGCTATGGAATTTGTACACATGAAAGATATGCGTGCTGCTGGTTTAGAACCTGTAAATGTATTAAGTAAATATAAGTATCAAGATGGTTTAGGATATTACGAAGCCACTAAGGATGCGTCAACAAATTTCTTTTTTGACTATTTACCAAAAGGTATTTATGTTTTTGAATATGATTTACGTGTTAACAACGCTGGTAATATGAGTAATGGTGTAACAACCATACAAAGTATGTATGCACCAGAATTTAGTAGTCATAGTGAAGGTGTTCGTATTGAGGTAGAATAATTAATAAGCCATCAAAAACTTAACTGATCTTTAAATATATAGGACTGTCTTCTTGAGATTTCAATTTCTTCTCCAGAATTCAGTTCTATTTTTAATTTTCCATTAAACCAAGAGACTACTTTTTTAACGTGATTGATATTTATAATCTGTTGTCTATTGGCTCTAAAAAAGATATCTGAAGGTAATTTCTCTTCTATTTGAGCAAGCGATTTATAAATTAATGGGGTGTTACCATTAAAAAAGACTCGGGTGTAATTACCAACAATTTCAAATAACGAGATATCCTGGACTTTTACCAACCAACATTTTTCGCCATCCTTGATAAAAATCTTTTTATCCAAGCTCAAGCCGACTTCTTTGGTTTCTGTTTTTGGAGTGTCATGACGTTGTTCTAAGGCTTTTGTTATTGTTGCAGAAAAGCGTTTTTGATTGATGGGTTTTAATAAATAATCAAACGCATTATACTCAAACGACTTAATAGCATATTCGTCAAAAGCGGTTGTAAAAATAGTAGTTGGTACTTCGTCTAGCATTTCTAAAAGCTCAAACCCGTCTTTTTCGGGCATATTAATATCTAAAAAAAGTAAGTCTGGATTAGTTTCATTTATAAGCTTAAACCCCTCGTCTACGTTTTCAGCTTCGCCAATAAGCTCTATTTCCTTATGTGCTTTTAAAAGCTCTTTTAACTCATTTCTAGCCAATCTAGAATCTTCAACAATAACTGCTTTTAATATTTTCATAGTAATGGCATTTTAATAGTGGCAACCACTTGATTATCTATTTCTACAATATTAAACATGGCTAAAGCACCATATAATAACTTAAGACGTTGCTTAATATTTTTTAGTCCCAATTGTGTTGAGTTTTGAGCAACATTTAACACTCCCGAATTTGAAACTATTATATTTAATTGATCCTCTTCTATTTTTGTAATTAAACATACTTGACCACCTTTTTTTAAATTTGAAATACCGTGTTTTAATGCATTCTCAACTAACATTTGTATAATCATTGGTGGAATTTTACAACTTAAAGTATTAGAGTCTAAATCTGTAGTAAATTGTAAACGGTCTTCAAATTGAATTTTGGATATTGCCACATAATTTTCAACCATTTCTAATTCATCCTCTAGAGCAATTGCATTAACTTCGCTTTTAGTTAAAGAGTACCTTAAGGTTTCTGATAAATTAGTTAACATAACTCTAGCCTTATTAACATCTTCCAACATTAATCCACGAATATTATTTAAACTATTAAACATAAAATGTGGGTTAATTTGTCCTTTTAATGTATTGAGCTGAGACTCCTTCAAATTAGCTTCTAAAGCTAACCTGGCCTCTCTACTTTTATTTAATTGCATCAATCCTTTTATGGCGACATAAAAAACGGTCCACACAATAAAATACAAACCATAGTTAATAAACACAATTATATTATTTTTTAAATTTTGAGACTCATGTGATAAAACATCTGACCTATCATAAAGATAATTGTATACTAAATAATTGTACAGTAAAAAAGTAACATAAAATAGGCTTGTAAAAACAAATAATAACCAAAGAACATTAAAACCATCTATTAGCTTTAAGTTGTCAAACTTAACAAACCTATTTAATGCTTGTTTTAGTAAATGACTTGTAATTACAGTTAACACCATAATTACAGAAAAATCCAGTATTAATTGCCATAGTTGTAACTCTAACTGATTACCTCCAAACCAATAAGAAAAAGCTACAAGAACACTTAATAATGTCCAGACTATAATTTGTATTGACCAATAATAAATTGTTTTTTTAGACATCTTTTTTATAGGTTACAATTATTAATATTAAATATTTGTGCATCACTATCTGAAATTAAAACTTTAAATGCAATAGTCAAATCCAAACATAAATTTTGTTTTTTTAACGCATTTAAAATATCTTGTTTTAAATGGTCTAAAGATTGATATTTACAATTAGCCAATTGCAATGAAAATGTTTTGGCTCTTTTTTTAGACTTTAAATCCTTAATAAGATCTGTGTTACTTATGTTTTCTTTTAAAGCTGAAACTTGACATTCACAACTATTTTCAACTACAGTCTTTAAAATAGCTGAATCGTAGCCATGGTGCATACCTAATAAAAAAGGAATTAAAGCTATAATGCCACTTATCAAAATAGACAAAACAATTAAAATCATAATAGCCTTTTTTATTTTAAAACTCATAATTAAGCATTGATTTTGTGTTTAGCAAATTCAGTTTGTAATAGTTGCTCTAAGTCATTAAAATTATAGATCAAACTTTTTGATGTTATAGTAATTGGTGTACCACACAACCTCATGTTAGATTTCATTAATTTTGCTTTTATTTTAGAATTTGCTTTACTGATATATGCTTCTGGATTCTTTAAATTAATTAAAATAAACTTAGTTGAAGCTACATGCTTAATTTCTATATCTGTAATATCTCCCCATTTAACAAGCCCAATACTAGTTGCATTTGAATTATCTACAACTCCGTTTTGATTGATAATCAACCCCGGTTTTTTATCAAAATATTTTGTACCTAGATAAACACCTATTGCTCCAAAAAATAGCAAACAAAAGCCTACTACAATTCTTAGCACTAAAGGATCTCTCATAAATTTTAAAGGAAAATTTTGATATAAATGTGTGTTAAACATTATCCACATAGCACCTATTACAAATAGAAAAGAGATAATAATTCCGAATATTATTTTTTTCTTACTTAATGGTATTTCTATTGTATTGTTCATTTGTTTAAAATAATATTAGTTGGTTTAGCAGTTAACATTTTTCAATAATAAAGCTTCGTTATTGTTATACACAGTTTTACTGCTTATTTTTTTAATCTATTTACAGTAATATGTAATTATATAAAATTTTCTAGTTCTTTACTCATAGTCATTTCTAACTCTAAAATCTCTTTATCTGATTTTTTATAAGCTAAGTTACCTAAAAAGCCAACAACAGCTATATAAAGAACAACACCTAAAATACCATAGACATTTGAACTAAAATAAGTCGCTGAAAAAGGCATTAGAGTTAACATCCAAAAAGCAATAAAATACATTTCATATTTTTTACGTCTAGACATATAAGTCTTAAGTTTTGTAATACTTGCCAATAAGGACATTTGTGTATAGGATTTTTGTCTTATATCTTTTAGAGACATAAATTTATCTATAAAAAAGATTATAGCTAAAGCCCCCATTAATAATAGTATTACAGATAGGTTATTATCTCTAGATTTAAATGCTAACGCTAATGAAATAGTTACCAAAACAATTGATGATAGTTTTGCCAGTTTAGCTCCTATAAGTAACTTTTTAAATTTTGATAATTGTTGTTCAAATGTGTCTGTTCTGTTTGTTTTTGATGTTGTCATGGTGTATTGGTTTTAGGTTAATTATTGATTTTAATTTAAAACGGCGTCAATGATTAATTGAACGACTGCTTTTACTAAATTGATCATAACACTGTTGTTTTTGATTGATAATTACTACTCGTTTTGTATTGATAGCATAAATATACAGACACATTAGGCATTTAAAAGTGATAATATGACGAGTGGTAAATAGCTTATGCTAAGCGGAAATAAGAGGTTTTAAGTCATAAAAAAAACTTTTAAGATTACGCTTAAAAGGCTTTTTACTAACTAAATTGATTGGTTGGTTTTGATTGGTTTTGGCTGGTTTACTTTAAATGTTGTGCAAAAAAACCTAACATCGCTTTGTACAATGCTACTCTATTTTCTTCATGAGAAAACCCATGTCCTTCATCATACTTTACCATATAAGGCACCTCTATATTTCTAGCTCTCATACTTTTTACAACTTGATCAGATTCGTCTATATTAACTCTTGGATCATTAGCACCTTGAATTACAAATAATGGTTTAGTAATTTTATCGACGTGTAAAGCAGGAGATACTTCTGTCATAATCTTTTGATCATTTTCATCCTCAGTATTATACCACTGCTCATTAAATTGTGGCATGTAAGGTTTCCAATATTCTGGAAAAGACTCAAAAAAGGTAAACAGATTACTAACACCTACATAATCTATCCCACAAGTATATAAATCTGGAGTTTTAACAAGGCTACCTAAAGTTGCCAGTCCGCCGTAACTTGCGCCATAAATAGCCGTTTTATTTCCATCAATAAAATCTAAGGTTTTAGCATAAGCTACAGCATCCTCTAAATCGTTAAGCATTTTTCTCCCAATTTGCTTATTTCCTTTTAAAAAGAATTCTTTTCCATAACCACCAGACCCTCTATAATTAACCTGTAAAGTAGCATATCCTCTACTTGCAAACAATTGCGTTTCTGGATTAAAACCCCAATAGTCTCTAACACCATAAGGTCCTCCGTGAGGATTTACAATTAATGGCACTCTTTGTCCCTTTTTAATAGTATTTGGTATTGTGATGTAACCATAGACTTTTAAACCATCTCGAGATATAAAGTTAATAGGTCTCATTTCTGCCATATCTTCCTCATGCAGTTGTGGCATTAAATCCAATAGCTTTGTAAACGTGTCACTTTTCACGTCATAAGTATAGTATGTTCCATAAAGCTTATCTGTCTGTATAATTACCAAATACTTATCCTCGTCTTCAGTTTTATCCACAATAGAGAACACTTTATCTCCAAATTCCCTTTTGAATTTTTCATCTAACTTTTTGTAATAATCACTTACTGGTACAATGTGTGTTTTTTCTCCTGTATAAAAATAGTAATCCACTTCATACCCTCTTTTTTTAGAACGACTAACACCACCTACATCAAAAGTTGGATTGCTATAGACCTTTTCTATTATTTGTTTTTTTGCTAAATCGTATAAAACCAATTCGCTTGTATTACTCTCTAAATTGGTTAATACAAAAGCATCATGCTTATAAGGTGTATTATAATTAAAAGCTACGATAGAAAAAGAATCTTTCCAATTAGTAGTTACTACCTGATTAAAAGGTTGATCAGCTCCTGTTCTGTAATTTAACACATACTCCACTCCATTTTGCTGTTTTGTATAGCCTCTTAAATTACCATCTTTATCAAATTCATAACCCGCAATAGGTGAAGTTGCATCTTTATTTTCAAATAGTTTTTCCATATCTCCCGTTACAATATTGATTTTGTAAGGCTCAAATATTTGTTTATTATCTTTATTCATCATAATAATAACATGATCTGGCTGATCCTCTAAAAGGTTAGAAAAATTAACTTGCACATCATCAAATGGTGTTAATGCTTTTGGATTACTTCCATCAATATTAGCAGCAAACAGTTGATAATTTTCGTTACCCCCATTATCTTTTACATAAACTAATCTATTATCATTAGCCCAACCATAACCTCTAATTAGTTCCTCACCTTCTTCTATTGCAAGTGTTACCTTATCAGTTTTTGTGTTTTTTACATACACATGGTTTTTCCCATTAGCATCTTTCTCTCTGTATGAAAAGTAATTCCCTTTAGGCGAAAATTGAAAAGAGCTAGTTGCTGGATCTTCAAAATAATCTTCAGTAGAATATTTATATGTTCCATTATCAAAAGAAGACAACTTATCTAAAGCATCTTTAGAAGATGGCAAGGACACATCGCCTGGTTTGATTTTTATGGTTTTGGTTAGATTTAAAGGAAACTCCATCCCGCCTTGATAAAATATTCCATTAATAGCTTCTTTATCTAAAACACCAACATATTTAATTCCGCCTTGCTTAAAAGTGATGGTTAATTGGTTGTCTTCAAAAAGAGTTTTATCCATAAGAATCCCTGTTGCACCTTGTGCCGGACTATCCATTGTAGATGACAAAATGCCACTATCGTTTTTTACATTAAATACTAAAGGGATATCTTGACCTTGCGCAGTCAATGTCCCTTTCCAAGATCCAGAAATATCCTGAGCAAATGTGCTAATGGATAGCAGCAAAGCTAAAATACTTAAAACTAATTTTGTGTTTGGTTTTTTCATGATGGTTGCTTTTTATTATTAGTAGTTACCTTATTTGTAATCAATTACAGTAAATTGTTACATTTGTTTTTATAAAGATATATTCAGAATCTGCTTTTATAATTGAAATTATGATGAGCGGTCAACTAATAATGATAAACGGAAATATCAAGTAAATCTATTAATATGAAGCCTTTAAAAAAAGTAATATCCTTATTAACGTTGTTTATTTACACGATATCTTTTGCACAAACCGAAAAACCACAGACTCCTAAAGCACCTTTTGATTATATAATTGAAGACGTCACGTTTGTAAATAAAGACGCGGATAGCATAACGTTAGCAGGCACATTAACATTACCAAAAAATAGAAAGCAACCACCAGTTGTTATATTAATAAATGGTTCTGGTGCACATGATAGAGATTGTACTATGATGGCTCATAAATCGTTTTGGGTTATTGCGGATTACTTAACCAATCAAGGTATTGCTGTGCTGCGCTTTGACGAACGTGGTACTGCTAAATCCGAAGGTGATTTTAGTAAAGCAACCACTTTTGATTTAGCCAAGGATGTAGAAGCGGGTATAAACTACTTGAAATCTAGAACAGATATTGATTCGTCTAAAATTGGATTAATTGGCCATAGCGAAGGTGGTGTAATAGCACCTATCGTTGCTTCTACAAATCCCAATGTTGCCTATATTATTATGCTTGCTGGGCCCGGAGTTAATGGTCAAAAAATACTACAATCGCAAAGTAAAAAGATAGGCAAATTACAAGGAGCGACGGATGAAGGTATTGCTTTTAATAATGAATTAACTGCTATAGCATACCGAGCTATGTTTTCTGAAACTGAGGTTGAAAAACAAAAAACAGCTATCGAAAATGCTTTAAAAGAATTTAAAGTCAAATTACAAACTGAGGATAGCCCTTTTAAAGTATATGTTAATGATTATACTATTAATCAATTAAAAACACAACTTTCTAATCCTTGGTTGCAAGCTTTTATAAAGCTAGACCCTAAACCTTATCTAGAAAAGACTAACTGTCCTATTCTTGTTTTAAACGGATCAAAAGATGTACAAGTGTTACCGGAAATTAACTTGCCTGAAATTGAAAAACATCTTAAAACTGCAAATAATAAGGATGTCACTATAAAACAATTAGAAGGATACAATCACTTATTTCAAACAGCTAAAACGGGGCTTTTAAATGAATATTTTACAAACGAAGAAACCTTCTCTCCTGTTGTATTAAAAATAATGTCGGATTGGATTAATGCTAGATTTTAGAGCAAGTACTAACATTATATGAGATTGATTTTGTGTCATAGCAAACAATACCTAAAACATTAATCACAAAAAAAGCTTCCTAATAGGAAGCTTTTTTTTATATACTAATTGAATACTTAGTTAAGCATTTTCCAAAGCGAATCTTTCAACTCGGTTAATCCTTGTTGTGCTACACTTGATATAAACTGATAAGGTATTGGTAATACTTTATCCAATTCTACCTTCATTTCAGCTTTAAGCTCATCATCCAACATGTCTGACTTAGAGATAGCAATCATGCGATCTTTGTCTAACATTTCTGGATTGTAACGTCTTAATTCATCTAACAAGATTTCATACTGAGCATTAATATCTGGTGCATCTGCCGGTATTAAAAATAGTAAGATAGAGTTACGTTCTATATGACGTAAAAAGTAGTATCCTAATCCTTTTCCTTCTGCTGCTCCTTCAATAATACCAGGTATATCAGCCATTACAAAGGTTTGAAAATCTCTGTACTCCACAATACCTAAGTTTGGCTTAAGCGTCGTAAACTCGTAATCCGCAATTTTCGGTTTTGCTGAGGTCACTACAGATAAAAGTGTAGATTTTCCTGCATTAGGGAAACCAACTAATCCTACATCCGCTAAGACTTTAAGCTCTAAAGTAATAAAATGCTCTACCAAAGGTAAACCTGGTTGCGCATAACGCGGCGTTTGGTTTGTAGAACTTCTAAAATTCCAGTTTCCTAAACCGCCCTTTCCTCCTTCAGCAACGATAACCTCTTCTCCTTCATCAGTGATTTCAAAAAGAATTTCGTCCGTCTCAGTATCTCTTACAACAGTACCTAAAGGCACGTCCATGTACATATCTTCTCCGTCAGCTCCAGAACTTCTACTTTTACTTCCGTGTCCACCGTGTCCAGCTTTGACGTGTCGTTTAAATTTAAGATGTAATAGTGTCCAAAGATTAGAGTTCCCTCTTAAAATAACGTGTCCTCCACGTCCACCATCTCCTCCATCTGGTCCTCCTTTTGTAATAAATTTTTCGCGGTGTAAATGCACAGATCCTTTTCCTCCGTTCCCAGAAGAGACGTGCATTTTTACGTAGTCTACAAAATTTCCCTCAGTCATAATTTATTTAAAAAATTAAAACGTTATCAGTTAAAAGCTTTCACTAATACTTCAATAACTCAAACCTATTGGTTTGTATTACAATTTGTCAATTACAGTATTTAAACGTTTAGTAATATCTGTAATAGATCCTATTCCATCAACTCCAAAATATTTGTTTTGTGCTGCGTAATAGTCTTTTAAAATAGCCGTTTCGTTATAATATACTTTAATTCTGTTTCTAATAATAGATTCGTCAGAATCATCTTTTCTTCCACTAGTTTTACCACGCTCTAATAAACGTTGTACTAAAACCTCATCTTCAACTTCTAAAGCAACCATTGCGCTAACTTCAGAATCTCTAGCCTCCATTATCTTTTCTAATGCTATAGCTTGTGTTTCATTTCTTGGAAAACCATCAAAAATAAATCCATTTGCACCAGCATTTCTGTCTACTTCTGCTTCCAACATATCTATAGTCACTTGGTCTGGCACTAAATGTCCCTTATCCATGTATGATTTTGCTAATGTCCCTAAAGCCGTTTCGTTTTTGATATTATATCTAAACACATCTCCTGTAGATATATGTACTAGATTATATTTCTCTTTTAAAAAATTAGCTTGCGTTCCTTTTCCTGCACCTGGAGGTCCAAATAGCACTAAATTAGTCATATGTTGTGTGGTTTTTAATTGATATACTGCTGGTAGATCCCTTCCTAATCCATCATAGTCTAATCCGTAGCCTACAATAAATTTATTAGGTATTTCCATACCAATATAATGCAACTTAAAGTCTTTCTTATAGGCTTCTGGCTTATAAAAAAGTGTTGCAATTAATAATTGTTTTACGTTCTCGTTTTCAAAAATGCGATGTACTTCGACTAAAGTGTTACCGGTATCAATAATGTCCTCTAAAATAACAACTGTACGTCCCGTTAAGTCTTGTGTTAAACCTATTAAACGCTGAATATCTTCTGTCGATTTAACACCTTCATAAGATGCTAATTTAATAAAAGTGACTTCACAAGGTTTTGGATATTTTTTTACAAAATCGCTAACTAACATAAAAGATCCATTCAAAATACCAATAAAAACGGGTACTTCGTCGCCTAAATCTTCCGCAACTTGATGCGCCATTCTTGTGACTGCATCATCAATTTCTTGCTCAGAAATAAATGGTTTAAACTGTTTGTCGTGAAGCGTTATCGTCTGCATTTTATAAATTTAAAGCGCAAATATACGTAATTGTGACTGTTTAAGAGATATTTGAATTCGATTTTTAGGTACTGTTTTGGTTTTAAAATGTATTTTTGTAGCTAACACGTTTCTTGACTAATGAATTATTTTTCTTCAGACTTTAAATTAGGTATTTTAGGTGGTGGCCAATTAGGTAAAATGCTCCTTTATGATACTCGAAAATTTGACATATACACTTGCGTTTTAGATAATAGCAATGAAGCACCAAGCCGAATGGCCTGTAACGAATTTACACAAGGTGATTTAATGGATTTTGATACCGTTTACAATTTTGGCAAGCAGGTTAATGTGCTTACCATTGAGATTGAAAACGTTAATGTTGACGCATTAGAAAAACTAGAAAATGAAGGCGTAAAAGTCTACCCGTCCTCTAAAACTTTGCAACGTATCCAAAATAAAGCCACGCAAAAATTATTTTATCAAGATCATAATTTACCAACTGCTCCTTTTAGTCGATTTGCTTATGTCTCAGAAATTGAAGATGCGATTGATAACGGTGGGTTAAAACTACCCTTTGTATGGAAAGCAGCACAATTTGGCTATGACGGTAATGGGGTTAAAATAGTACGATCTCTAAAGGATTTAACAGATTTGCCTAAAGGCGAATGTATAGCAGAGCAATTAGTTCCTTTTAAAAATGAACTAGCTGTTATTGTGGCAAGAAGTGCTACTGGAGAAACGAAAACGTATCCCGTAGTCGAAATGGAATTTCATCCAGAAGCCAATCAAGTCGAATATGTTATTTGCCCAGCAAGAATACCCTCTGAAGTTGCTAAAAAGGCACAAGACATTGCTTTAAAAACATCCGAAGCGTTTAATCATGTCGGCTTATTGGCAGTCGAATTATTTCAAACAGAAGACGACCAGATTCTGATTAATGAAGTCGCACCAAGACCACATAACTCCGGGCACCAAACGATTGAAGCGAGTTACACTTCGCAATTTGAACAACATATCCGTGCGGTATTAGGATTACCATTAGGGAAGACAGATAATAAAACGGCGGCTGTTATGGTTAATTTAGTAGGTGCTGAAGATTATGAAGGCCCCGTAAAATATAAAAATATTGAAGTTATCATGGCTATGAATGGTGTAACACCTCATATATATGGTAAACAAGAAACTCGTCCTTTTAGAAAAATGGGCCATGTCACTATAATAAACGAAGATTTAAATACGGCACGTCAAATTGCTGAAGAGGTTAAAAACAGTATAAAAGTAATAAGTCAATAAAAGATGAATAAAGTAGCAGTAATAATGGGAAGCAATAGCGATATGCCAGTCATGCAAGACGCTATAGATATTTTAAAAGATTTTGAAATAGATATTGAAGTTGATATCGTATCTGCACATCGTACACCAGAAAAATTATTTGAATTTAGTAAAAACGCACACAAAAGAGGCATTAAAGTAATTATTGCTGGTGCTGGTGGCGCTGCACATTTACCAGGTATGGTAGCTGCTTTAAGTCCATTACCAATTATAGGAGTCCCTGTAAAAAGCAGCAACTCTATTGATGGATGGGATTCTGTATTATCTATCCTTCAAATGCCTGGAGGAGTTCCTGTAGCCACAGTAGCCTTAAATGGAGCAAAAAATGCTGGTATCCTAGCAACACAAATTATAGGCGCCTCGGACCCTTTAGTTTTAGACAAAATAATAGCTTACAAAGACAGTTTAAAATTAAAAGTAGAGCAAGCGGCTAAAGCTATTAAATAGTTAAAAATAGAAAACCCCAACTAAAGTTGGGGTTTTCAATCGCTATTAATCTTTCTATATGAGGGTAATATAATCTCACATCAAAAAAACTTATTACAAATTTGCCACTTATCCTTCTAATAGTAGAAATGAAACCTCTAAAAACCAACGCTTTCGGCAAAAAACCCTAAATAACCGACAAAACACGGGTTTTAAACAAAAAAAAAGCCCCAAACTAAGTTTGAGGCTTCCATCGCTATTATTTTTCTATACATATGGGTATAAATACACATATCAAAAAAACAGTTGCAAAAACGTTACTTTAATTAATAAACTCTAATAGTTATTCAAAAACATTTTTTATTTTAGTTTAAAAGAGACATTAATACGATGAGTAACGAAAAAGATAAAAAAAAAGCAAAAAAAAAAGCCTCAGAAGTATCTGAGGCTTTTTATCGCTATTAATCAATAATTTTTAAGTGAGTAACCAGCTCACGGGAAAAAATCTTTGCGAAAATAGACATTTATATAATTAATATGCAAGAAAAATATTAATTTTAACAAAACATTTATACTACAACGTTATAATGAACATACTTTTAAAACCTTTTACTACCAATTTTAACACGGCACCATTCCAATCTATAAAAAATGAAGACTATAAACCTTCTATTTTAAAACTTATTGAAGACGCTAAGCAAGATATTGACACCATAGTTAATAATACTAATGCACCAACGTTTGAAAACACGATTGAAGCATTAGAATTTTCTGGACAACAACTAGATCGTGTCACGAGTATATTCTTTAATTTAAACTCGGCTGAAACAAATGACGAGATTCAGAAAATCGCGCAGGACATCTCTCCTATTCTAACAGAGTTTGGAAATGACATTACATTAAATCAAGACTTATTTACTAAAGTTAAAGCTGTGTATGATACTAAAGATAGTTTAGATTTAACAACAGAACAAAGCACATTATTAGATAAAAAATACAAAAGTTTTTCCAGAAACGGTGCAAACTTATCTGAAGACAAAAAATTAAAATTAAGAGCTATTGACAAACAATTAGCTAGTCTTAAATTAAAGTTTGGAGAAAACTTATTAGCTGAGACTAATGCTTTTGAAATGCTATTAACCAAAGAAGAGGAAGTCTCTGGTTTACCTGAAGGTGCTAAAGAGGCTGCCAAACAATTAGCAGAGAGCAAAGACAAAGACGGTTGGTTAATTACATTAGACTACCCCAGCTACATCCCTTTTATGACGTATGCTGATCGCAGAGATTTACGTGAAAAATTAGCAAAAGCGTCTGGAGCTAAAGGTTTTAAAAATGATGCTTTAGACAATCAAAACAACGTATTAGATATTGCAAGATTACGTTTTGAACGTGCTAACCTATTAGGATATCAAACGCATTCGCACTTTGTATTAGAAGAGCGCATGGCAGAAACTCCAGAAAAAGTAAACACGTTTTTACAGGACTTATTAGTAAAAGCTAAGCCTGCTGCTGAACGTGAGTTTGCCGAATTAGAAAATTTCGCAAAAGAACTTGATACTATTGATCAATTAGAAAAATGGGATTCAGCTTACTACTCTGAAAAATTAAAACAAAAATTATTTAATTTAGATGACGAGCAACTTAAACCTTACTTTAAATTAGAGAATGTTATTGATGGTGCCTTTCAAGTGGCTAACAAATTATTTGGACTTCAATTTAAAAAAATTGACAACATAGATAAGTATCATGAAGATGTTATGACCTATGAAGTTTTAGATGAAAACGATGCATTAGTCTCAATATTCTACGCTGATTTTTTCCCTAGAGCAGGAAAACGAAATGGCGCATGGATGACCTCTTACAAGCCTCAATTTATTAAAGATGGTATTAATGAAAGACCACACATCTCTAATGTCTGTAATTTTACGAAACCGACCAAAAGCAAACCATCCTTACTAACATTTAATGAAGTGACTACTTTGTTTCATGAGTTTGGTCATGGATTACATGGTATGCTTGCAAATACTACTTACCCAAGTTTATCTGGAACAAGTGTGTTTTGGGATTTTGTAGAGTTACCAAGTCAAGTGTTAGAAAACTGGTGTTATGAGAAAGAAGCACTAGAGTTATTTGCTAAACACTACGAAACTGGTGAAGTGATACCTATGGATTTAGTTGCAAAAATTAAAGAGAGTGCGACGTTCCAAGAAGGCATGCAAACCTTAAGACAGTTAAGTTTTGGTCTTTTAGACATGAGCTGGCATGGTATAAATCCATCGGATATTACAGATGTAAAAACACACGAATACAAAACGTTTGAAGACACTAACTTATATCCTGACGTAAAAGAAAACTGTATGAGCACTGCTTTTGCACACATCTTTCAAGGCGGCTACTCTTCTGGGTATTATAGCTACAAATGGGCAGAAGTTTTAGATGCAGATGCCTTTGACTACTTTAAGGAAAAAGGTATTTTTAACAAAGATGTAGCAAAAAAATTCAAGGACAACGTGTTGTCTCAAGGCGGTACAGAAAACCCAATGGTATTATACAAACGTTTTAGAGGTCAAGAGCCAAAACCTGAAGCGTTATTAAAACGTGCTGGACTGATTAAATAATCCATATTTAAACATAATAAATCAAGCCATTCTTAATTAAATTAGGAATGGTTTTTTTATTTAAATAAATTAAACTTTCAATAATTACTGAAAGTTTAAAAATAAACTATATCTTTGTGTCATGGAATATCAAGAAGCAAAAGATAAATTTATTAGTACTTGGGGAAGTTTAGGTTCTTTATGGGGAATAAACAAGGCTATGGCACAAATACAAGCGCTTCTTTTTATATCCACTAAACCATTATCTATGGAGGAGATCATGGAGGATTTAAAAATCTCTAGAGGAAATACAAGTATGAATCTAAGACAATTAATGGATTGGGGTATTGTTACCAAAACATTAGTTGCTGGAGAGCGTAAAGAGTTTTTTACTACTGAAAAAGACGTACAAGAATTAGCAAGAATTATTGCAGTAGAACGCAGCAGAAGAGAAATCAAACCTGTAGTAAAAGTGTTAAACGATGTGTCTAGTATTACAGATGATGGAACAGCAAAAACTAAAGAATTAATTAAACAAACTAAAGCACTTCACGAATTAACAGAAACTATGGACGTGATGATAAATAAATTGGTAAATCAAAAACAAAACTGGATTACAAAATCTTTACTTAAACTTTTCAAATAAAAAAATTTACTATTAACTTTCAATAATTTCTGAAAGTTTCATAAAAACTATAATTATGAGAAACACATTCATATTTAACCTAGTCACCTATTTATTCGTCATTTTACTATTTTTAGCAGCACCAATATATGGCGCTCTTGCTCAGTTTGCTTTAGGCATAATACAACTCATTATAGCCATATATCTCAAAACTAAATCAGCCCACTACTCAAAAGGGTTACAACAATTATTAAGTTACTATTGGATACAAATAGCGCTCTGGTTTACAGCTTATGTCTTATTTGCAAACCTATTAACGCTAAATGACTACAACTATTTATTTCTTTTCATAATCCCAATGTGTATTGGCTTATACTTAGTGTTTGTGCATTACCTGGTAGTACAAGCGTTTAACTATTAAATAAAGAAAAACTTATATCAAGTCAATTATTGGTCTGTCTTAATTACAATACTACTTAGCTTGTTTTCATTTATACATAACTTATAATATCTCAAAATCATGACAATTCAAATTCCAAATTGGTTAATAATCTTAGGAGGCTGTGGCCAAATATTCACTGCTCTTATCTATCCTTATATCCGTCATAACGTTTTTGATTGGTATAATGATGTTAAACAACTAAAACCTTTAAATCAAGAAATTGCTAAAACTTATGGGCGTTATATCCAAGGTTTAAATTTCTCTTTTGGATTAATAGCAATTCTAATACCTACAGATTTAAAAAACGGAACACACTTAGCAATCACATTAACAGGACTAATTGCTGCCTATTGGGTTGGTAAAGTAGCCACGCAAATTGCTTACTACCCTATGTACGACATCCCGCAAAAAACTATTTTCAAAATAGGAAGTTACTTTATGAACACCTTATTTGTGACATTCGCAATTATATATACTTGGTTACTCATTTTAAACATATGCCATTAATTAAAACGTAAGACTTATGAAAACAATACTCTCAGCACAACTGGATCAGTCAGAACAAAACAAAATAGAAATGGTTGACTTTTATAACGAAGCAACAGAAGACTATGAATTTTGGAGTAAAGATTTTAATATGCATTTTGGTTACTACATTCCTTTTAAAACAAACCCTTTTAAAAGAGATGAGATGTTAAACCAAATGACCAACCAAGTAATCAGTCGCTTTAATTACACCAACAAAAAAGCAACTTTAATAGATTTAGGTTGCGGTATGGGAGGCTCCATGCGATATGCTATTCGAAAACATAAAAATCTGACCGCTATTGGTGTCACACTATCTAACTTTCAAGTTAAACAAGGCAATACATTATTAAAAGGCTTAAAAGGAACAATCCTTAAAGAAAACTATAATAACACCTCGTTTAAAACTAACAGTTTTGATTCTGCTTTAGCCATAGAAAGTTTCTGTCATTCTGGTCACAGTAGAACGGCGCTTAAAGAAACATACCGAATCTTAAAACCAGATGGCAAATTAGTTATTGCTGATGCTTTCTTAAAAAAAGAAGAAACAGAATTGTGTTATGGTGGAAAATACGCGTATCACAAACTATGTAGTCATTGGAGTTTAGAAAAGCTAGAAACCAAAAACAACATGGTTAAAAAGCTTCAATCTGTCGGCTTTACAAATATTAAAATAGAAGATGCTTCACTTAGAGTAGCCCCTTCTGTATTACATGTTCCGTTTACCATTATGGGCTTCTTCCTAAAAAACCTAATAACACTTAAAGGTTTTAAAAAAGAAAGTCTGCACAACTTACTAGGGTCTTTCTATGCTCTATTATCTGGTCTGCACATGAAAAGTTTTGGGTATTACATTATAACTTGTACTAAATAAATTAAATAATGAAAACAATAATTATAGCTGGCGGTACTGGATTTTTAGGGCAAGCCTTAAAAAAGCATTTTACAAAAAAAAAATATACTGTTTTGATTTTAAGTAGACAGCCAAAATCAAAAAACGATATACACTGGGACGGAAAAGAACTTGGTGACTGGACTAAGCATTTAGAAAACGCACACGCATTAATAAATCTATCAGGAAAATCTGTGGACTGTAGATATACAGATAAAAACAAAAAAGCAATTTACAATTCAAGAATTGACACCACCAATTTACTTGGATTAGCTATCAACTTATGTGATAATCCACCTAAATATTGGTTTAATTCCTCCACTGCAACAATATATAAAGGATCATTAGACACACCAAATACCGAGAAAAACGGAATAATAGGTGATGACTTTTCCATGAGCATTGCTAAATCCTGGGAACAAACTTTTAACGCAATAACAACTCCGAAAACAAAAAAAGTAATCTTACGCACCTCCATTGTATTCGGTAAAAATGGTGGCGCCTTAATCCCATTGAAACAACTGACACGATTTGGTTTGGGAGGTAAACAAACATCCGGACATCAAAAAGTAAGCTGGATACATGAAACTGACTTTACTAATGCTATTCAGTTTTTAATGGACAACAATCTAGAAGGCATATTTAATCTTTGTGTCCCTCAACCCACAGACAACAAAACACTCATGCAAAATTTGAGACATGTCTTAAAAATACCGTTTGGATTATCTCATCCATTATGGCTTTTAAAATTAGGGGCCTTTTTTATAGGTACAGAAACAGAATTAGTTACAAAAAGCAGAAATGTACTCCCTGAAAAACTGCTTCAGCATGGATTTACATTTAAGTATACAAACATAAAAACAGCATTAAAAGATTTAATAAAAAAATAAAACTTAAGGTTTATTCTAATTTTACTATTTTTAGCCTGAAAAAGAAAAATTAATTATATGCCTAATCACAAAATAGATCCCAATAAATGGATTGATTTATACAGCGATTACCTGTTTAATTACACCATCACACGTGTAAATGATAGGGCTATCGCGCAAGATTTAGTCTCTGAAACATTTTTAGCTGGCCTAAAAAGTATGAAAAATTTTAAAGGCGAAGCCAGCGAACGTACGTGGTTAGTTTCCATTTTAAAAAGAAAAGTTATTGACCATTATCGTAAAATCAACTCTAACAAAGGAAAAGCAGAAGTTAGAATGTCCTATAATAGTGACAGCGAAACTGAAGGTGATTGGTTAGAAGAACGCGTTGCAGATCCCTATGATAAAACAGCTGAAGACCAAATTGAAAATACAGAGTTAGCCGATGCAATTGAAAATTGCTTATCAAAATTACCGAAAAAGCAAGCTCAAATATTTGAAATGAAAACGATTTTAAATTACGAAACGGAAACTATTTGTAATGAATTAGAAATTACTGCGTCTAATCTATGGGTTATAATACACAGAGCCCGAGTATCTATGGCAAGTTGTTTACAAAATAATTGGTTTTAAAAATGAAGAATAAATTTATGATTTCTTGCGAGGAATCCGGTCACATTTGTGACAAAGCACAATATCACGAAGCTTCAATATGGGAAAAAGTGAAGTTTAAATTTCATACTTTAATATGTAAAGTATGTAGGCAGCATTCCGAAACCAACGGTAAGCTTACGGCTTTAATCGAAAAAGTGAAATCAAAAAACTTATCTTCTACAGAAAAAGATACCATTAAGTCGTCTTTTGAAAAAGAATTAAATAAGCATCAACACTAGCCAAAAAACAGGCAAAGCTTCTAACCACAAGGACGTATAATATTTTGTTCTGTTTTGGTTAGCAAATAGCATAAATAGACCTAACACTAGACAGACTATTAATTGTATTATCAAATAGTCTGTTTTAATAGTGTCTTTAAAAAATTCTGAAACATAAAAGACTAGTAACAATACAAATCCTAATAGTTTTGTACGCTTCACTCCTATTTTCTGAGGTATCGTTGCTAATTTGAGGCTATCATACCGTAAGTCTATAATTTCAAAAGGTAACATTAAGGCAATTACAAATATAAAGATTTGTATTACAGACACGATAACGTCCTCACTAAAACCTACTTGGTTATTTACTAGTGGCAAAATAACGGTTACCCCGCTCCACACCAAAGCAATAACATATACTTTTAACCCACTAATATCTCTTAGATTTTGTTGTGTATCCAAATACCATTTTTTTGGTAAAAAAGGAATGGCATATAAAAAAGTAACACCTCCAAAAATCGCAATCAAAATCAACGACTCCTCCGCTAACTGTAAGGCATAATAGCACATTAAAATAAAGCAGCCTAAAGAAAACACTTGTGTGACGCGCAACCAACTCGCCAAGCTTCTATGGTGCCACTTGGCAATCCCAAAATACTTTACAAAATTATAACCAGTAATCGTAGCATAAAAATTAAACCACAAGACACTACTATCATAATTGACATCAAACTTTTTAAGAGTCACCCAGCTTAATGCATACACCGCTAAAGCAACATGGACACTGCTATTTATGTAAAAATCTAAAAGTTGTTTTAACGCCTTCATCAGGCAAAAATAATTAATCTGTTAATAAAGGAGCCTAATAGTTGAAAACTTTCAATTTTTAACAAAACTTTCTATTAGATTTTGTTAATTTTGCAATCATTAAAAAAGCAACTATAATTTATTGTCAGTCCTTTAAAATAGGACATTAACAACACAACACAAATGAATACAAACGCTTTCGCATTACGTCACATTGGTCCTAGAGAAAATGATCAAAAACTAATGCTTCAAACAGTTAATGCAGATTCAATAGAACAACTAATTTCTGAAACCGTTCCTGCAAACATTCGTCTTAAAAAAGAGTTACAATTAGACGAAGCCATGACAGAATATGAATACTCAAATCATATTAACAACCTGTCAAAACTTAACAAAACTTATAAAACCTACATTGGATTAGGGTATCACCCTACAATCCTACCGGCCGTTATACAACGTAACGTTTTAGAAAACCCGGGTTGGTATACAGCTTACACGCCTTATCAAGCAGAAATTGCGCAAGGACGTTTAGAAGCATTGCTTAACTTCCAAACCATGATTACTGATTTAACAGGAATGGAATTAGCAAACGCCTCTTTATTAGACGAAAGTACTGCTGCTGCAGAAGCTATGAGTTTATTATTCTCGGTTAGAGCACGTGACCAGAAAAAAGCAGGGATTTGCAAGTTTTTTGTAAGTGATGCTATTTTACCGCAAACACTTTCATTATTACAAACCAGAGCTACTCCAATTGGAATTGAGCTAGTTATTGGTACAGAAGCATCATTTGATTTTTCTTCTGACTTTTTTGGAGCTATTTTACAATACCCAGGAAAAGATGGTCAAATTACAGACATCAAAACTTTTATCGAAAAAGCAAATGCTAATAACATAAAAGTAGCGGTAGCTGCAGATATTTTAAGTTTAGTAAAATTAGAAGCACCCGGTAAATTTGGTGCAGATGTGGTGGTTGGTACTACACAACGCTTTGGTATCCCAATGGGTTACGGAGGTCCACACGCCGCTTATTTTGCAACTAAAGAAGCTTACAAACGTGATATTCCTGGTCGTATTATTGGTGTTACAAAAGACGCTAATGGTAACAGAGCCTTACGTATGGCTTTACAAACTAGAGAGCAGCACATTAAACGTGACAAAGCAACCTCTAACATCTGTACTGCACAAGTATTATTAGCTGTTATGGCTGGTATGTACGCCGTGTATCATGGTCCAAAAGGTTTGACGTTTATAGCTAATAAAGTACATAATGCAACCTCTACTTTAGCCGACGCCTTAACTAAAATGGGAATCGAGCAAATAAACACTGCCTTTTTTGATACCATCCAACTTAAAGCTAATGCGTCTGCAGTAAAAACAATTGCAGAACAACGTGAGGTTAATTTTTATTACCCTAATGATACTACAGTAACTGTTTCTCTAAACGAAACGACTTCTGTAAACGATTTAAACGAGATTATTTCAATTTTCGCTGAAGCGGAAACAAAGCCGGCAGTAACAATAGATGGTTTTACTGACGCAAACAATATTCAAGATTCAATCCAACGTCAAACGTCATTTTTAACTTTAGACGTTTTTAATACGCACCATTCTGAAACAGAATTAATGCGTTACGTCAAAGGATTAGAGCGTAAAGATTTAGCATTAAATCACTCTATGATTGCACTTGGATCTTGTACAATGAAGCTTAATGCAGCCTCAGAAATGCTACCATTAAGTAATCCAAACTGGGGAAGTATTCACCCATTTGTGCCAATAGATCAAGCCGAAGGTTACCAACAAATGTTAAAAGCATTAGAAGACCAACTAACGGAAATTACAGGTTTTGCGGGGACCTCTTTACAACCAAACTCTGGTGCTCAAGGTGAGTATGCTGGATTAATGGTTATTAGAGCGTATCACGAATCTAGAGAGGATCATCACAGAAACATCTGTTTAATACCAAGTTCTGCTCACGGAACCAATCCTGCAAGTGCAGTCATGGCAGGAATGAAAGTGGTTGTTACTAAAGCAGATGAAAACGGTAATATCGATATTGACGATTTACGTGAAAAAGCAGAATTACATAAAGATAATTTAGCAGCCTTAATGGTAACCTATCCATCAACACATGGTGTTTATGAGTCTGGAATTAAAATTATCACACAAATAATACACGATAATGGTGGTCAAGTCTACATGGACGGAGCCAACATGAATGCACAAGTAGGCTTAACTAATCCAGGTAACATTGGTGCAGATGTTTGTCACTTAAACTTACACAAAACGTTTGCTATACCTCACGGTGGTGGTGGACCTGGTGTTGGACCAATATGTGTGGCTAAACAACTAGTGCCATTTTTACCAAGTAACCCAGTAATCAAAACGGGAGGAGATCAAGCTATTACTGCTATTTCTGCTGCGCCTTTTGGATCAGCTTTAGTATGCTTAATTTCTTATGGTTACATTAAAATGTTAGCTACAGAAGGTTTAAAAAAATCAACTGAAATTGCTATTTTAAATGCCAATTACATCAAGCACAGATTACAAGGCGCTTATGAAACGTTGTATTCTGGAGAGCAAGGTCGTGCAGCCCACGAAATGATTATTGACTGTCGTCCGTTTAAAGCAAATGGTATCGAAGTTGTAGATATTGCAAAACGTTTGATGGATTATGGTTTTCATGCACCAACAGTGTCTTTTCCGGTTGCAGGAACGATGATGATTGAGCCAACGGAAAGCGAAAGCAAAGCAGAAATGGATCGCTTTTGTGATGCTATGATTTCTATTAGAAAAGAAATTGATGCCGCATCAAAGGATGACGATAATAATCCGTTAAAAAATGCACCGCACACTTTAGCGATGTTAACTAGTGACGAATGGCTATTACCTTACTCTCGAGAAAAGGCAGCATATCCACTTGACTACGTGATAGACAACAAGTTCTGGCCTTCAGTACGTCGTGTTGACGATGCTTACGGAGACCGTAATTTATTTTGTACTTGTGCGCCTATTGAAGCATATGTAGAGGCAAACTAAGCGTTGAACATCGTAAATAATTAATCAATTAAAATTGCCTTTAATTTTTACTGCTTATCTTAGCAGATAAACAATTAAAGGCAATCCTTTTTTTATGAATATTAAGATTACAGGTACAGGAAGTTATATACCAAGCACTATAGAAAAAAACGAAGATTTCTATAATCACGAATTTTTAAATGCTGATGGTTCTAAAATAAATAGCCCAAATGAGGTTATCGTAGAGAAGTTTAAAGCGATAACAGGTATTGAAGAAAGGCGCTATGTTAAACCTGAACTATCAAATTCTGACATTGCATTTTTCGCAGCAGAAAAGGCTATTGCAAATGCAAACATCGACAAAGAAACTTTAGACTATATTATTGTAGCACATAACTATGGTGATGTAAAAATAGACTCGGAACAAAGTGATACCGTGCCAAGTTTAGCTTCTCGTGTAAAACACCTTTTAAAAATTAAAAACCCAAAATGTGTTGGTTACGATTTACTTTTTGGTTGTCCAGGTTGGATAGAAGGCGTTATACAAGCTAATGCTTTTATTAAAGCTGGCATAGCTAAACGTTGTTTAGTTATTGGTAGCGAAACCTTATCAAGAGTGATTGATGCACATGACCGTGACTCTATGATTTATAGTGATGGTTCTGGCGCTGTCATAGTTGAAGAAACTACTGAAGAAGGTGGTATTTTGGCTCACGAATCTGCCACTTTTGCTTATGACGAAGCACATTATATTTTCTTCGGAGAAACTAATAAACCTGAAACCGATAGTCAACGTCGTTATATTAAAATGTTTGGTCGTAAAATTTACGAATTTGCGCTAACCAACGTACCATTAGCTTTAAAATCATGTTTAGAGAAAAGTGGTTACGATATAACAGATGTTAAAAAGATTTTGATCCATCAAGCTAACGAAAAAATGGATGAAGCTATCGTAAAACGATTATACAAATTGCATAACATGAAAATGCCTGAAGGTATTATGCCTATGAGTATTGGTACACTTGGTAATTCAAGTGTTGCAACGGTACCTACTTTATACGATTTGATTTTAAATGGTAAATTAGAAAACCAGGAGATTAACAAAGGGGATGTTATCCTTTTTGCTAGTGTTGGTGCAGGTATGAATATTAATGCTATAGTTTATAAACAATAAAAATCTGAATCCGTTTCAGACGAAAATCTATTTTTGTGTACGAACAAACCTTTCCGCATAAACGCTTTAAACTAACCTATCAATTTTTAGAAAAACATATTTCTAAATCTGAAACGGTGTTAGATTTAGGTGTAGAAAACCCGTTTACCAAAATTTTAAAGGACCACTCATTTGTAGTTGAGAATACCAAAGGTGAAGACCTAGATTTTGATACATCTGCTATAAAAAACTCAGATGCGACAGTAGTCACTGCTTTTGAAATTTTTGAACACCTACTAAATCCTTTTACTGTTTTACAAAGTATAAAAGCAGACAAATTAGTAATAAGTGTTCCCCTTAGATTATGGTTTTCTTCCGCTTACAGAAGCAAAACGGATACATGGGATAGACATTATCACGAGTTTGAAGATTGGCAATTAGATTGGCTATTAGAAAAAACGGGATGGAAAATTATAGACCGACAAAAATGGACCAATCCAACAAAAAAACTAGGGATTAGACCAATTTTAAGATGGTTTACCCCTAGATATTACATTATTTATGCTGAACGCGCTTAAATACATCTAACTTTAAATTCTAATATTTTCTATTTTGAATTTCAGTATTATTATTCCAGCACATAACGAAGAATCTTCTATCGGACTAACGCTACAGTCTTTAGTAGACCAAACGTTACCACCTAAACAAATTGTGGTGGTTAATGACAACTCTACAGATAACACAAAAACGATTGTAGAGGACTTTCAGAAACAACATGATTGTATCACTTTAGTTAACGTTACGTCATCAAACAAACACTTACCAGGAACTAAAATAATCAACGCCTTTTACAAAGGCTATGAGCTTTTGAATACCAATTACGATGTGCTTTGTAAATTTGATGCCGATCTTATTTTTCCTTTAAATTATTTAGAAACATTAGCGCTTCATTTTAATAAAAGTAAAACCATTGGGATGGTTGCTGGCTATTGTTATATTAAAAAAAATAACGATTGGGTTTTAGAGCCTATAACAGGAAAGGACCATATTAGAGGTGCACTTAAAGCGTACCGTAAAGATTGTTTTGAAGCTATTGGACAACTTAAAAGAGCGATGGGTTGGGATACTATTGACGAGTTATTAGCTAAATATAATACGTATGATATTGTATTGGACGAGACATTACACGTCAAACATTTAAAACCTACAGGTGCAAGCTATAATAAAGGCGCAAAACACCTACAAGGTGAAGCCATGTATAAGATGCGTTATGGTTTTACACTTACACTTATAACAGCCTTAAAAATGGGCTTAAAAAAGAAAAGCTTTAGATACTTTAAAGATTATATTATTGGTTACCTAAAAGCTGCCAGAAACAAACCAGAACAACTAGTATCCATTGAAGAAGGTCAATTTATTAGAAACTTGCGATGGACCGGTGTTAAGAAAAAATTATTTTAGAAAATACTGATTAGACATTACAGAAAATCTATTAATTAGTGAAAGCATCATTTTTTAAAGTTTTTCTTGACAGCTTCAGCCTTTTACCTTCTCTCTTTTGCCTTTATACTTACTACTTTTAAAACAATCTAAAAACTCCAGCCTTTATAATCACTTGACGCTTCTAATCTATTCTCTGTAGCATCATCTAATTCTGAAAAGAAATCAATTCCTGTTAAATCCTCAATAGTATCAACTGACGTTACAAATTTATATAATGGTTGATCAGACTCTTGATGCGGCATCAAAAAGGCAATAACCTTAGTTTTACCAGAATTATTATCTATTAATACTTTATAAAATTGATTAGGAACAGCTACTTTTTCTGTGCCGATAGTTTTCATTTTACCTTTTAGAATACCCCCAGAAACAACAAAAACACCATCATACCTACTTGCCCAATACCGTGTCTTCTGTTCTAATCGATTCCAAACACCGGCATTAAAATCATGTCGTTGCGGAGAAACATTACTCGTTAAAAAAGTTTCGTCATGCGCTGCTTTACTAAACTTCCTATCTGCCGCAGGACATAAATGTCCACGATCATAGCCTGATTTTTTATAATTACGCCAATGTGCAGCACCCGTTTTTACAGCATCATCCACTTCAAAATAAGGTCTTTTAAAGTCGTTCTTTGATAAATGTATTTTTTTAAGTTCATAAGCCACCCACTCTGCTTGCTCATGCGGTTCGCTATAACTTAAACTATAACCATCATGATGCACAATTTGCCCCGTGGTGCTTGTTGGTAAAAAGTATTCGTTTGTGTCAGATTTTACGGTAGCGCCTTCTTCGACAACTTCCGTTTTATCTCTTACATCCAAATATTCCTTTGTACCGTAAGTTGCTATTATGATTAATGCCGTTAATAAAGAGTATTTCGTTTTATTAGACATTATTGTTTTGCAAATTTCAACTTTAATTTTTGACCAGAATACTTACTAATCTCAGCAATATATATCCCTGTTTTCAAAAATGAAAGATCAACTTCTCTATCGTCTACATCTTCTAAATTTGTTACTTTTTGGCCCAATACATTATAAATAGCTATCGTTTCAATAGAATTTACATTATTCAAAGTTGTAAAAACTAAGGCTTCTTTATCTACATTATAATACAATCCAGAGGCTTCAGCATCAAAATCATCTGTAGATAAACTTTCTGCATTTTGATAAACGATAGAAAATCGAGACTCATCTTCACCTTCACTTAGACTTAACGTTACAGGATTAGATTGTATATCGTAAAACATATTAGTTTGATTATCCTTTAAGTAAATAGTTTCGTTAGCAGGGAAGTTTACTGTTCTATCAACCTCAAAAGTAAAGTCTCCTGAGTTTGTGATGTCGATACCTAATGGAATTTCATCTGAAACATCAAAACTATTCAATCCTTGAATACACATTTTTTTGTCAATTATTGGCCAATATAACTCATTTGGTAACTCATTAAAAGACTCACTATCATAACCATTATCATAATCTACACTAGCATTAGTATCATAACCTAAAGCTATTGTCGATTCGTTATTTAGATGGTCTTTAAATTTAAGCCAAAATATAATCCTGTCATCTGTAGGCGTATTTTGTGCTGACCTATAAAACACAGATTCACTTAAAGATTCTCGAGCATATACACGTTGACTATTACTAAACTGAACAGCACCGGTATTTTGAATTTTGACAAAGAAACCCTGCCCAACTGCAACCCCATCTTCCGGCGCTCCTTTTGACGACGAGCTACCAGTAGAAGGTAAAGATGGTGCTTCTACACCTGTTAGTAAATTACGAGTAGCGTATCCTCCTTGATAATCAGCTAATATATGAGTGTTATTTGCCTGAAAGTGTTCATAAAAATAAATAGAGCCACCAATTACAGCCGAATTATCATTAATAAAAGCTGTTGCCGTTATTGCTGATGGATAAGGGTTACCAATTAAAACTTGATTACCATTAATAACAGGAATATTATAATCGCCATCATTTGCCGTACCTCTAAAAACATAAGTCTGATCAGTAGTTGCTGTTGGTGTTGTATTACCAGAACCTTTCATAAGATAACCCATAGCTGGAGTTACTCCGGTAGTTGGGGTGATATGGTTCCACCCATAATAATTATCTATTAAATCATTAAAAGTATACAACCAATAACTACTTAATTCAATAGGACTGGCAGATGGATTAGCATCATACCCTCCTGTAAAACCTATTGGCCCAGCCTCTGTTTCTAAATAACCAACTTGCCAATCACCACTTCTATGGACTGGTGCACTCCAATAATTATAATTATATAAATTAAAAGTCCCTTCTTGTCTAATTTTTAAATCTCCACTTCCTGTATTTAAAGAAACTCCTGTATGATTTTGAATTAGCTGAGCTTCTCCTAAAAACTCTACTGTACCTTCATTAAATATTCCATTTTCTACCTCTAACAACACGCCATCATTGACTTGCAATATTGCTCCTGGCTCCACCTCAACCTCTCTAACATGTGCATCTGCAGTTAAAATGGCTGTACTTCCAGATTTAACGGTGAACTTTAAACAAGCATCGGTATTATCTGGTGCATGTAAAGCACCTGAACCGTTAAAAAAAGCAGTTCCGTTCCAAACGATTTGATCCGTATATCTTAATGTGAAATAATCAGCGTCCGAAAATGACACACCTGTAACTGTTGCTGTTGTTCCTGAAACGGTCAAATTATAAGCTGTAGGACTACTAAAATCACTATCGTTATCCACCACCAATTGTAAATCACCACAAATAACAGCGATAGGCATACTTGAAATATCAAAAGACATGGTTACCGTACCCAAATCTCCGACTTTACTGATTCTCCATTTAGAATTAAGTTGATCGCTATAATTAGAAGAATTTGTTACAAAAGCATAACTCGGATCCTTAATATTTTCTCCCCAAAACAAAAAATCGCCATTAGATAATGCCGAAGGCGTATTAATCCTTACAATTCCGGTTCCTTGAGAATCTGTTTGATTACTTCCATCTGCTGCTTGACCTATTCCTGCAACGTCATGATCAAAATCACCATTTGCAAGATTGTCTTGAGTATATAAGTCGTTACTTGTTAAAGAACGATTAAATTTAGAAGACAAATAATTATCAATAATAATGCGCTGGGATGCGTTTACTTTTTCTTTAAAAATGACTAACTCGGTAATATCACCTGAAAAACCATTAGTACTTGTTGTATTTCCTCCTAAATTAAATCTTTGAGAACTATGCGAATTATAAGTAGAACTTCCTGCAACTGTGGCTAGTAAATCTTCATTTCGATACAGCTGCTTACCTGTTGTAGGGTCCGCATCATAAGACCATATAGAATAATCCAATAAATCAGTCAAGCCTCCGACCTGGATGCGTCCAGCGGCACCACAACAAGTACCAATATCATAATAAACCGTTCCATTCCAAGGAATATGATTAGAAAATCTAGTAGTCCCTACTAATGGATCTGTAGTATAAACCACTGACCTCTGTGATGTATTGTTAGCCTTTGCAACCGTAAATGAAGAAGCTTGATTTGTAACAAAATTAGATGTAGTTAATGTTAAACCTGTTCTAAGTCTATTAGCGCCATTAAACGCTATTTCGTCATAACCATTTACAGCTGCTACATTTAATGTGGGTCTATAGCCCGCCGTCTCACTAATATCAAAAGCAGTAACTCCTGCTGAATTAGTCCATAAATCTATTAATGAGCCTGAAGTCGAAATACCGTTATCTGGACGATACCATATAATTAAACTTGAACTACCATCATTGGAACCAACTCCACCTGGCCCAGTTTGAGCAAATAAATAAGTAGGTAATAAAAAGGCAAAAAGTATTAGTGATAATAAATATTTTTTTAACATGCTAGTAATAATTTTAGGGCATTACGAATATATACAAACTAAAAGACTGTCAGATGTTTTTAATATTACTATTAATAAAAATCGACAAAGAACATATAAGTCAGATAAGATGCAGTAAAAAATATAGTTTAATCGGCAAACACAGCTAAAAACAGATTGTAGACAAAAAGTACTGCCTAATTTATGAGGCCTAATTACATATCACATCAGGATAAAACATTTATAAACTAACTATAAACTTTAGTCCTCCTACTATGCTACATAATAATTTTAAGTTTTTACTAATCCTATACCTTGGTATCCTAAAGTACTCACGGTTTTATAAATTTAAGTGTTATTTTCTGACCGTAATCCTGATTAATCTCAGCAATATAAATACCAGTTTTCAAAAATGAAAGATCAACTTCTCTAGAATCTACACCTTCTAATACTTTAACTTTTTGACCTAATAGATTATAAATAGTTATAGTCTCAATGTTCTTTACATTATTCAAAGTTGTAAAAACTAAAGCGTCCTTATCTACATTATAATATAATCCCGCTGCGTCAGCATCAAAATTATCTGTAGATAAACTTTCTGTAGTTTGATAAACAATCGAAAATCTAGATTGGCTCTCTCCATCACTTATATTTAAAGTCACTGGATTAGATTGTATATCATAAAATGTATTAGTCTGGCTATCCTTTAAATAAATAGTTTCGTTAGTAGGAAAATTTAATGTTCTATCAATTTCAAAAGTAAAATCTCCTGATTCCGAGATAGCAATACCTAATGGAATTTCATCTGAAACATCAAAACTATTCAATCCCTGAATACACATTTTCTTATCTATTATTGGCCAATACACCTCGTTTGGCAACTCATTAAAAGACTCACTATCATAACCATTATCAAACCCTACACTCGCATTAGTATCATAACCTAAAGCTATTGTCGATTCGTTATTTTGATGGTCTTTAAATTTAAGCCAAAATATAATTCGGTCATCTGCAGGCGTGCTTTGTGCAGATCTATAAAATGTAGATTCACCTAAAGACTCTCTTGCGAAAACCCGTTGACTATTACGAAAATGAACAGTCCCTGTACTTTGAATTTTCACAAAGAAACCCTGAGCAACTGCGACAGCATCTTCAGGTGCTCCTTTTGAAGAAGCATTACCTGTAGAAGGTAATGATGGCGCCTCTACACCGGTAAGATTATTACGAGTGGCGTACCCTCCTTGATAATCGGCTAATATATGTGTATTATTCTCTTGAAAATGCTCATAAAGATAGATAGACCCCTGAATTACAGATGAGTTATCATTAATAAACTCTTTTGCACTCATCGTGGATGGATAAGGATTCCCAACCAAGACTTGATTACCGCTTATAGCAGGAATACTATAATCTCCATCATTGGCTGTTCCTTTAAAAACGTAAGTCTGATCAGTCATTGGTGTCGGTGTTGCATTTCCAGAACCTTTCATAAGATATCCCATTGCTGGTGTCACCCCTGTAGTTGGCGTTATATGGTTCCAACCGTAATAATTATCTATTAAATCGTTAAAAGTATATAACCAATAACTACTCAATTCAATAGGACTAGCAGATGGATTAGCATCATACCCTCCAGTAAACCCAATAGGCCCTGACTCTGTTTCCAAATATCCTACTTCCCAATTACCACTTCTGTTAACCGGTGCACTCCAATAATTATAATTATATAAATTAAAAGTCCCTTCCTGTCTAATTTTTAAATCACCACTTCCTGTATTTAAGGAAGTTCCTGTATGATTTTGTATTAACTGAGCTTCTCCTAGTAAATCAATTGTACCTTGATTAAATATTCCATTGTCCACCTCTAGCAATACACCATCATTAACTTGTAACATGGCTCCTGGCTCTACTTCGACCTCTCTAATATGTGCATCCGCTGTTAAAATTGCTGTATTTCCAGATTTAACCGTCAACTTTAAACACGCATCGGTATTATCTGGTGCATTTAAAGCACCTGAACCATTAAAAAAGGCTGTCCCATTCCAAACAATTTGATCCGTATATCTTAATGTAAAATAATCCGAGTCGGAAAATGACACACCTGAAACTGTTGCTGTTGTACCTGAAACCGTAAGATTATATGATGTAGGACTACTAAAATCACTATCATTATCCACTACTAATTGCAAACCTCCGCATACAACAGCGATAGGCATACTTGAAATATCGAAAGACACGTTTACCGTACCCAAATCTCCTACTTTACTGACTCTCCATTTCGAATTTAGTTCATCACTATAATTAGAAGAATTTGTTACAAAAGCATAACTTGGATCCTTAATATCTTCCCCCCAAAACAAAAAGTCTCCATTAGATAATGCCGAAGGCGTATTAATCCTAACAATTCCAGTCCCTTGAGAATCTATATGATTACTTCCATCTGTAGCTTGCCCTATTCCTGCGACGTTATGATCAAAGTTTCCATTTGCAGCATTATCTTGTGTATAAAAATCAACTGTGCTATTTAAAGTTATTCCATATTTCGCAGTCAAATAATTTTGAACAATGACTCTTTTAGCTGTACTTAGAGCTTCATTAAAAATTATAACCTCAGTAAAATCACCCTGATGCGATTGATTATCTGCATACGAACCATCTACAGCATCTTGCTCTGCTCCTAAAGCTAAGCTTCCTCCCGGAGTAATTGAATTACCATTCCTAAAACCAACATTTTTCTTTAACGCTCCATCCAAATAAGAAAATAAACCTGTACCAGTGTTTGTCCAACTCATATCCACCATGTGCCAATTACCATCATTAGCATCAATATTAAGCGTCGTATTTGTCGCTCGATAATAATTTAAGTTTCCACTGTTAAACAACAAGTAATCATTATCGCGACCAGCAGAATTATATGATAAGATTCCATCTCCAGAATCAGTTGTTTTATTAATGTAAAATGTGCTTATTTCCGTAGAAGGAAAAGTCGTGAAATTAGTTTTTCGCAATCGCCTATTTCCTACTTCAAACCTAACCACATCGTAACCATTTACGATATTAGTTTTAACTATTGGTCTAAAGGCAACATCTGGTTGCGACAATGTATTAATATTTCCGGAATCATCATCCCAAGAGTCAATACTTGTACCATCTGCAACAGAGAAAGCGTCAGGCTTTAACCATAAAACTTGATTGGTTGCATCACCGACACCGCCAGGACCTGTTTGAGAAAATAAATAAGTAGGTAATAATAACAATAATGCACCAAGCATTATTGACAATAAAGAATTTTTAAACATGCTATTAACGATTTAAGGGGCTGCGAATATATAAAATCTAAACTGCTTTTAAAGAAGGAGTTAATAAAATTCGATGAAAGGTAAATACTACCGACTACTGTGGTTAAAACCACACTTCCTATTTTATATATAATTAAAAAAGAACCTTTTCAATATAAAAAATATTCAAAATTTTGATTTTTATTGAAGTTTAGAGACTACTTTATCACGCATTATTATTTAAATATTAGTCGTCTTTATTTTAGAATCTTTACATCACAAAAATCATTTAACGACAACTATTTAATACACATTTATTTTGTTTTCCACTATGGTTTTATAAATTTTAATTTTCGGCAAAAACTATCATTAATTTCAGCAATATAAATACCAGTTTTCAAAAATGAAAGATCAACTTCTTTAGAATTTACATCATCTAACACTTTTACTTTTTGACCTAATACATTATAAATAGTTATAGCCTCAATGTTATTTAAATTATCCAAAGTTGCAAAAACTAAAGCATCCTTATTTACATTATAATACAATCCAGAGGCGTCACTATCAAAATCATCTGTAGATAAACTTTCTGCATTTTGATAAACGATAGAAAACCGAGACTCATCATCACCCTCACTTAAACTTAACGTTATAGGGTTAGATTGTATATCATAAAATAAATTAGTCTGATTATCCTTTAAGTAAATAGTTTCGTTAGCAGGGAAGTTTACTGTTCTATCAATTTCAAAAGTAAAATCTCCTGAGTTTGTGATGTCGATACCTAATGGTATTTCATCTGAAAAATCAAAATTATTCAATCCTTGAATACACATTTTTTTGTCTATTATTGGCCAATACAATTCATTTGGTAACTCATTAAAAGACTCACTATCATAACCATTATCATAGTCTTCACTCGCATTAGTATCATAACCTAAAGCTATTGTTGATTCGTTATTTAAATGGTCTTTAAATTTAAGCCAAAATATAATTCTATCATCTGTAGGCGTATTTTGTGCTGACCTATAAAACACAGATTCACTTAAAGATTCTCGAGCATATACACGTTGACTATTACTAAACTGAACAGCACCGGTATTTTGAATTTTGACAAAGAAACCCTGCCCAACTGCAACACCATCTTCCGGCGCTCCTTTTGACGACGAGTTACCAGTAGAAGGTAAAGATGGTGCTTCTAAACCTGCTAGTAAATTACGAGTAGCGTATCCGCCTTGATAATCAGCTAATATATGAGTGTTATTTTCCTGAAAATGCTCATAAAAATAAATAGACCCACCGATTACAGCCGAATTATCATTAATAAAAGCTGTTGCTGTTATTGCTGATGGATAAGGGTTACCAATTAAAACTTGATTACCACTAATAACAGGAATACTATAATCGCCATCATTTGCCGTACCTCTAAAAACATAAGTTTGATCAGTCGTTGGTGTTGGTGTCGTATTACCAGAACCTTTCATAAGATACCCCATAGCTGGAGTTACACCGGTAGTTGGAGTGATATGATTCCAACCATAATAATTATCTATTAAATCGTTAAATGTATACAACCAATAACTACTTAATTCAATAGGACTAGCAGATGGATTAGCATCATACCCTCCCGTAAACCCAACCGGTCCAGCCTCTGTTTCTAAATAACCAACTTGCCAATCACCACTTCTATGGACTGGTGCACTCCAATAATTATAGTTATATAAGTTAAAAGTCCCTTCTTGTCTAATTTTTAAATCTCCACTTCCTGTATTTAAAGAAACTCCTGTATGATTTTGGATTAGCTGGGCTTCTCCTAAAAATTCTATTGTACCTTGATTAAATATTCCATTGTCCACTTCTAGCAATACACCATCATTGACTTGTAATGTTGCTCCCGGCTCCACTTCTATCTCTCTTACAGATGCATCTGCAGTTAAAACGGCTGTATTTCCAGATTTAACGGTCAATTTTAAACAGGAATCAGTGTTATCTGGCGCATTTAAAGCTCCTGAACCATTAAAAAAAGCGGTTCCATTCCATACTATCTGATCTGGATATCTTAATGTAAAATAATCTGCATCAGAAAATGACACACCTGTCGCTGTTGCTGTTGTCCCTGAAACGGTTAGATTGTAAGCTGTTGGACTACTAAAATCACTATCGTTATCTACAACTAATTGTAAATTGCCACAAATAGCACCCACTGACATGCCAGAAACATCAAAAACGACAGATACCGTACCTAGATCTCCAACCTTACTAACTCTCCATTTAGAATTAAGCTCATCACTATAATTAGAAGCGTTTGTCACAAAACCATAACTTGGATCCTTACTTTCCTCTCCCCAGAATAAGAAATCACCATTTGATAATGCTGAAGGTGTATTAATCTTTACAATTCCGGTTCCTTGAGAATCTGTATGATTACTCCCATCTGAAGCTTGACCTATTCCTGCAACGTCAAAATCGAAATTACCGTTTGCAGGATTATCTTGAGTATAAAAATCTACAGCATTATTTAGTGTTAAACTATACTTTGCAGTAAGGTAATTTTGCACGATTACTCTTTTAGCAGTACTTAGAGCTTCATTAAAAATAATAACCTCAGTAAAATCACCTTGATGTGATTGATTAGCAACATAATTGCCATCTACAGAATCTTGTTCTCCAGCTAATGCTAAACTACCACCGGATGTTATTGAGGTTCCAAGCTTAAATCCAACAGTTCTTCTTAACGTCCCATCCAAATAAGACGTTAATCCCACCCCTGCACTGTTCCAACTCATATCTACCATGTGCCAATTACCATCGTTAGCGTCAATATTCATATTTGTTTGATTACTACGATAATACTCTAAACTATTACTCCTATAAATAAGGTAATCATTATTATGAGCAGATGATGCATAAGATAAAACCCCATCGTTACTGTCAGTTGTTTTATTAATATAAAAAGTTGTAATTTGGGTCGTTGGAAAAGTTGTAAAATTAGTTTTTCTCAATCTTCTATTACCCACTCCAAACCTAACAACATCATAACTATTTAATATATTAGTTTTGACTATTGGTCTAAAGGTAACATCTGGCTGAGACAAAGTATTAACATTTCCGGAATCATCATCCCAGGTATCTATACTTGCACCATCAACAACAGAGAAAGCATCAGGCTTTAACCATAATACTTGATTGGTTGCATCACCGACACCACCAGGACCTGTTTGAGCTAATAAACAAATAGGCAATAGCATCAATAAGACAAACGCTATTGTTAACGAGACATTTTTAATCATAATTATTCAACATTTAAACACGCGACGAATATAGACAAATAACTCCGTGAAATGCAATTATAATCGACGAAATGACAAACAACTCGTCAAAACGCACTTTTAATCCGATAAAATGTTAAAGAAATACGTTTTAAGGTTAATATTTATATGAAAGGCTTAAAAAACTGTAAGTCTTTTCAAACAAGAACATTAACTAAACTCCTCTTAATTTTTAAGCCGCTTTAAAATCTTTTCTGCCTCAGAAAATTTATAATTAGTAGAATCTTTAACAATTAACTCTAATTGCTTAATTGCGTTATTTGTATCCTTAGCTTTTAAATACACTAAAGTCTTGTACCAAAAACCTTTAGAAAAATCGATACTATCACTTTTTAACATCGCATCAAAAGAAGACAAAGCGTTTTCTTTTTGATTTAACTCTAGTTGAGCAATTCCAAGATATAGGTATACATTAATATTAATTGATTTTGTTTCCGTAAGGTATTTACTACATAAAGTAGTTGCCGTCAAATAATCTTTGGCTATAAATGCCAATTCCGCGTCTTGCAATGTTATGCTTTCAGAATCCCCTCTCTCTATTAAGGACGGTAACTCTTGCCAAGAATTATAATCATTATAAATATTCTGATTATTACTAAAAAAAAACAAACCAATAAGCAAGACCACAGAAGCTGCTATCGCAAAAATAGTATATCGTTTTATTTTATTATTACTTTTAGATTTTGGGGTGTCCTTATAATTATTCTCAACTTTATTCAATACTGCTTTTAACGCTTGCGCTTCTTCACTTTTAAAGTAATCCTCTAAATCTTTAACTTGAGGTGATTTTGAAGTATCAACAAACTGCCAGTCTTTATTGTCAAACTGTATTCCAAGTTCTTTGTTTATTGATAAATACTCTCGTAACTCTGTATTAGTAGACAATTCTATTTCAAAAGCAGCACTTTCTGATTCAGACAATAGTTTCTCTAAATAATTATCTGCTTGTTTAAGTAGGTTGTCAGATAAACTCATAATGTCTTTAGTTGATTAAAACGACTATCTTTTGTAATCATCTCTATTAATTTCTTTTTACACTTAAATACACGCTGTCTCACTACATTTTCATCATTATAATCTAACTCTACAGCAATGTCCTTATAAGCTACTTTTTTAAAAAAACGTTTTAAAATCTCTTTACAATTACCAGAAATTAACTCAAGCTTTTCTTGAAAAAACTCCCAACGTTCTTGTTCTAAAACAGATGTAGCCATATCGTTAGCGTCACTATTAAGTTCGATAGGTTGATCAATTGTTACCATCCGTTTTGATTTATTTAATTCTCTGCGCCATAAATTCTTACAGGCCGTAAACAAATAACCATCAAATGTTGCGTTAATTTCTATGTTTTGGACTTGCACCCTAGCCATAATTTGTACAATAGCTTTTTGAAAAACATCTTCGGCATCGGGTTCTTGTCCCGAATTTTGCAGCACAAAACGTTTAACATTTGGATAGATGGTCCTGTAGATTTCTAATATTACTTTTTCATTTTTAGTTTTCAAACCATTAATAAAGTAATTTGTTTTTTTCATTAAAAGAAAAATTTGTTAGTAATTTGTTATCCCCAAAAATCACACCAAAAAAGGTATAATAAAAATGATTTCGTAAAATGATCTTGCAACTGGGTAACAAATATATATATTTATGAACGTTTTTGTATTAACATACATACTAAACAAAATGAAAATGAATCAAACGAGAAAAGCCCTTCTACTATTAATAATAAGTTTAGCTTTATTTACGGGTTGCACCAGAGAACATTTACCAAAGGAAAATATTGAAAGTGAAATACCCCTTACATTATCCCCTACTGAAACCAGTAAAAAAACAGCACTTAATCCAAAAAGCGCAATAAATAGAAATTACATTGTTGATCCACGAGATCACTTCTTTATAATTCGCTACAAACCAAATATGACTGTGAATGAAAGAACAATATTTAGAGCTAACCTTATAGCAACATTTACCGAGATTGAATTTATGACAAAAAAAATAGACTATGATATTCTTAGATATCAAAACACTAATTTAACTACAATAATTAATTATATTAATTCTTCTTTCCCTTTAATCATAGAGAGCCCTGATATAAACGAAGATTATATAACCGTAATGAGAATAAACTATCTTGTAGACAAAACAGAGGCTCAAAAATCTGATATACGAGAAGACTTCAAAAATGATGAAACTAAATTTCTACTTGAAATTAGAAATTTTGAATATGTTGGTTTTATAACCGCACCCGGAACAACACCTGTCGTAAATAATAATGAACTTTGGTTTACAAGAGCTTGTTGTGTCGCTAACGAAATTGACGATAAAATAGAGCAATTTTACCCTTCAGTCCTTTCCAGTAATACAATTCAATAAAAAATATAATTGCCTGTGAAATTGCTTATTTCCTTAATTCTCCTTTACTTTTCATTCAATAGCGTCGAAATCAAAAAAAAAAATAGCGACTGTAACAAATCCAAGTCATTAGCGCAAAACAAACGGTATCAAGAAGCTATAAATAACACATTGCAAACATGTGATTTATCACATGTTGAAAATCTGAATTTTATAGCCAAATGTTATAACAATTTAAATGACTACTACAAAGAAATAGATTACTTAGAAAGAGTAATTTATATTAATAATAAGAATAAAAAACGCGAAAATCTTGTTACAAACTATCTAGATATAGCGAAAGCATACAGGAAGCTAAACACTAAACAAAGTATAAGCAAGAGTATTAGTTTTTTAAAAGAAGCTTTAGAAATAGAAAAAAGTTTCAGTCTTACCAATAAAATAAAGTATTCGCTTTGTAATAATATCGGCAATTATTACAAAGCGTTATCTAATTTTAATTATGCTATAAAATATTACAAAAAAGCTATTATTATTGCAAAAAAGCTAAATGACTCAAAAAAAATATCAAAAACTTATTCAAATATTTCCACAATAAACATAAACATAAATGCATCTTCAAAACAATTAAAAACAGCTCAAAACACTATAAAAACAGCACTTAGTTATGACTCCATTTCATTCCCTGATATATACACAAATTTAGGCATAGTAAACTATCTATTAAGTGATTATAAAACAGCTATTAAAAATCACAATAGAGCTATTGAAATTTTAACAAAAACAAAAAATGGTGATCTTATAAATTTAAACGATGTCAAAAAGTGCAAGAATAAAAAGCTCCTATTAAACACTTTATTTGAAAAAACTTATGCTTTAATAAAATTAAAAGACAAAAAGCATCTAACAAAAGGATTAAACATTATAAAATTAGCCGACAAAATTTTTGATTTACTCTTCAAAGAAACAAAATCGGAAAAAACAAAATTACATTGGAGAAAAAGAGCATATCATTTTTATTATTTAGGGATACATATTAGTCATGAAATAAATGATATTGGATCTGCTTTCTATTTTTCTGAAAAAAGTAAAGCCTTGCTTTTACTAAATGAAATAACATTTAATAGCAAACCTATACTACCTGATAGTATAAAAACCAGAGAAACTCTTCTAAAAAAGACTATCTACTTACTCGAGAATGAAATAAATATATTAAAAAACGAAGCACTACTAAAAGCAAAAAAGGACTTATTTGAAACGCAAGTTACTTTAAAATTATTAACTGACTCTCTAGAAGCAAACTATCCTACATATAAAAACTCAAAAAACAATCTAAATCAAATCCTCTCATTAAGAGCATTACAAAATACAATAAAAGAAAAAAACACTTGTATAATCTCCTATTTATGGGATAAGACAGAAAATCAATTTAATGTTTTATACGGTATTGCTATTACCCAGGATAAGACTATTTTATTCAAAATAAATAATCTTAAACTATTTGATAGAAAAATAACCGAATTTAAAAAATTTATAAAAAAGCCAATATCAAGCTTAAAAGAAAAAACTGAATTTGAAAACATAGCAAAATCATTGTACAATGACTTATTACCCGAAGAAATAACACCACTTTTAGTCAATAATAAGTTGTTAATTATTCCTGACAGCGACTTACAAAGCATTCCCTTTGAGGCTTTATTGACTAAAAATAACGACTACTTAATAAAAAACCACGAAATAAGCTATGCCTATTCAGCCACTCACTTACTAAAGAACAATAGAATAAAAAGAAATCCTAAAAATACTTTTATCAGTTTTGCTCCAATTAATTTTAACTACGATAATCTTATAAATTTACCACAGAGTAAATCTGAAGTTGAAACTATAGCTAATTTATTTTCCGGAGAATCAAGAAATAATGAATACGCCACGAAAAATAGTTTTCTAAAAAACATAAATAACTATAAAATAGTACATTTATCTACCCATTCGGACACAAACGATTCAATACCCCCTTGGATAGCATTCAAAAACACAAAACTACAACTTAACGAACTATACACGACAAAAAACCAGGCTGAATTAGTATTCTTAAGTTCTTGCAAAAGCTCTTTAGGAGAATCAAACCAAGGAGAAGGTGTTTTTAGTCTTGCAAGAGGCTTTTTCTATTCAGGTGCTAATAGTGTTATTTCCTCCTTGTGGAATGTTAATGATAAATCCAATTCAGAAATAACAGTGTCTTTCTATAAATACATAAAAAAAGGCAAGTCTAAAAATACTGCCTTAAGACAAGCTAAATTAGATTACTTAAACACACATAGTTTAAGCCAAATATCTCCTTATTATTGGTCGTCTTTAATTTTAATAGGTGATGATTCTCCAATAAAAACACCTAGTAAACCACTGAATTACAAACTTATAAGTATTTTATTCACTTTATTACTAGTCTTTATATTAAAAAAACAAATAATAAAGGGTAACAAATAGATACAAGTATGAACAATTAAGAAAACAACCAAATTCTTAATTAATTTGAAAGACACATTATCCTTTTTAGTACAGTCCCTTCTTCAAAAAAACAAAATAAATATTGATAGTGAAGAGCTGGACTTCCAAATACAAAGCCATCCCTCTTATCCTAGTTTACATGCTATAACAGGCGTGTTAAGCCATTTTGATATTGATAATATTGCCATAAGAGTTCCTATAGATACAGAAACATTGGAACAACTTCCCAATAGTTTTATCGCTCAATTGGACAATAACGGCAATACCAATTTTGCTTTAGTTGTAAAAAAAGGGAATAACTACAAAACCATTTATAATAACAAAGAAAAAAAATCTTTAAACCAATCTAACTTTTTAAAGCAATTTACAGGTATTATTGTTGGTGTCGAAAAAGACGATATAAAAAATACAAATAAAATCCCCACTAGTAGCTTTCAAAAACCTTTATTTGCTACAGCTTTAGCTTTAGCTTTATTAATTATTTTATTTTATTATTCTACTCCAGAAATATATGTGTCCTTATACTTTGGATTAACCATAGTCGGTATTGTCGTAAGCCTTTTAATCATACAACATGACCTTGGCATAAGCTCAAAAATAATAGATAGTATTTGCTCTCAAGAAAGCAAAACCACAAACTGCAATGCTGTTTTAAATTCTAAAGGAGCAACCATATACAAAAACATAAAACTTAGTGATCTAAGCCTTGTTTACTTTGTAGCTATTAGCATATCTGCCGTTTTTATTAGCCTTACTACCAAAACTATAAGCACATTATATATAATAAGCTTAACAGCAACTCCTGTTGTAATATACTCCATTTACTACCAAATAAAAATATCTAAAAACTGGTGTGTTTTATGTTTAACTATAGCTTCAGTTTTAGTTTCACAAGCTTCTATCTACTTCTTTTCTAACTCATCATTTTCTGTAACAGATATAAAAACAGTTTTAATAATTGGATTTACGTTTATTACCATAGCTTCAATTTGGTTATTTATTAGCTCAAAATTAAAACAAGAACAAGACTTTAAAAAACTAAAAATACAGTCAAGCAAGTTTAAAAAAAATTTCGATTTATTTAATACTTTACTACAAAAGTCAAAAAAGGTAAACACTAGCATACTAAATACTCCTGAAATAGTTTTTGGTAACTTAAATGCCCCTTTAAAAGTTACTGTAGTCACAAATCCTTTTTGCGGACATTGCAAAAGTGTTCACAATCTAATTGAATCTATTTTAAAAAAGCACCATAACAACATCAATATTACAGTTAGATTTAATATTAATACTAGCAATATAAAAAGTAACGCCGTACAAGTTACTAGCAGATTAATGGAGCTTCTTAACACGGAAGGAGAAATTAAATGCCTTGAGGCAATGCACGATATTTATAATGATGGAGACATTAAAACATGGCTATCTAAATGGGGAACATGCGGTGATATCGCTAATTATATTAATAGTCTTGAAGCTGAAAACAAATGGTGCTTAGACAACAATATTAATTTTACACCAGCTATTTTAATTAACAGTAAATCCTATCCAAAGGCTTACGAAAGAACCGATTTAATATATTTTATAGAAGATCTATACGACACTTACAACACCCAAAAGACCAAACAATTACAAGGAAATTTATAAAAACAATAAAACCTTAATTAAAGGGCTTTACTCAAAAAACATTCTCTCGCGAAGAATAGACACAAACTGTGAGTGTCTTTAATGTTCACAGCAAATATAATTTACAAATATTTTTAATTATGAAAAAATTACAAAACTTAGGGAAAATTTTATCCCGAAATGAGCAAAAAACTGTCTTTGGAGGTCTAAGCTATTTAAAAGTGTATGATGAGTATTGTTCTGTAGCCGATTCCCTTCTCCCACCTGGGTGTCCTTGCTCATCAAGTGATAGCTGTCAATCAACCAGTCTTAATACAGGTATGACTGTCCATCAAATGCAAACTGCTACTGGTACTTGTGAGGCTGGAAAATGTCACTAATTTATTCAAAAAGGATATGTAATATCATAAGCTATTCACCTAAAAATTAATATTTGAAAAAATTCCCAAAATACAAACAAGCCGAGTCAAAAGACTGTGGACCAACATGCTTAAAAATCATTACTAAATATTATGATAAAAACCTATCTATTGCACAAATTAGAAATATTAGTGAAACCACTAGAGAAGGTAGTAATTTATTAAATTTAAGTGATGCTAGTGAGATAATTGGATTTAGAAGTTTGGGAGTTAAATTAACTTTAGAAGAATTAAAAAAAGCACCACTACCTTGTATCCTACATTGGAACAAGGATCATTATGTGGTGCTTTATAAAATAAAAAAAAACACTTTTTATGTTTCAGACCCAGCACATGGCTTAACAAGTTACACAAAAGATGAGTTTTTAAAATTCTGGATTGGGAATAATGCAACAGCAAATACACAAGATGGTATTGCATTATTACTAGATCCTACACCTAAATTTTATAACACTGACTTTGAGGAAAATGAAACACAAAAATTTGATTTCACTTACTTATCAAAATATTTAATAAAATACAAATACTTTATTATCCAACTCTGTATTGGATTACTTGCTGCTAGTTTATTACAATTAGTCGTTCCATTTTTAACGCAAAGCATTGTAGACGTAGGTATTGAAAATAACGACCTCAACTTTATCTATCTTATTTTATTTGCGCAAGTTGCTTTATTTATTGGAAGAACAGCAATAGAAACTATTAGAAGTTGGATATTATTACATGTCAGCGCAAGAATCAATATTTCCTTAATCTCAGATTTCTTTATTAAATTAATGCTATTACCCATCTCCTATTTTGATGTAAAAATGACAGGAGATTTAATGCAACGTATTAATGACCATAAACGTATTGAAAAAATACTAACTACCTCATCATTAAACGTTTTGTTTTCAATGGTCAATTTTATAATATTCAGTTTCGTGTTAGCCTACTATAGCTTACAAATATTCACCATATTTTTAATTGGTAGTGTTCTATATTTTGTTTGGATAAAAATATTTCTAAAAAAACGAGCCACTTTAGATTACAAACGTTTTTCGGCTTTAAGCCAAGAGCAAAGTACAGTTATAGAATTAATTAACGGTATGCAAGACATCAAGTTGCATAATGCAGAAAAGCAAAAACGCTGGGCTTGGGAACACACACAAGCCAAACTATTTAAAGTCTCTATTAAAAGTTTAGCATTAGAGCAAACACAGAGTGTAGGTTCTTCTTTTATAAATGAATTAAAAAATATTTTTATTACTATTCTATCTGCCAAACTAGTAATAGATGGAGAAATCACTTTAGGGATGATGTTGGCAATATCATACATTGTTGGGCAATTAAATAGTCCTGTACAGCAACTAATAAATTTTGTTAGAGAATTACAAGACGCAAAAATATCTTTAGATCGCTTAGGTGAAATTCATAATATAAAAAATGAAGAAATTGATCCACAGAATAAAATAAAAGATATTCCAAAAAGCGAAAAAATCATTATTAAAGACTTAACATTTAAATACACAGGATCTGACATTGAAGTTTTAAAAGACTTAAATCTTAATATTCCTGCAAATAAAACCACTGCAATTGTTGGCGCAAGTGGAAGCGGAAAAACTACTTTAATGAAATTGCTTTTGGGCTATTACAAACCTAATGAAGGCGACATTTTATTAAATCAATTTTCATTACAAAATATCTCTCAAAAAACATGGCGAGATCATTATGGCGTAGTCATGCAAGAAGGCTATATTTTTAATGATACTATAGCAAATAATATAGCTATTGGAGAAGACATGGTAGATAAAAAAAGATTAGCACACGCCATTGATGTCGCTAATATAAAAGACTACATAGAATCGCTACCATTATCTTACAACACAAAAATTGGAGTAGAAGGTTCTGGTTTAAGTACAGGACAAAAACAACGATTATTTATAGCTAGAGCAGTCTACAAAAATCCTGATTATCTATTTTTTGACGAAGCTACCTCAGCCTTAGATGCTAATAACGAAAAGGTTATTATGGAAAATCTTGACACTTTTTTTGAAGACAAAACTGTAGTTGTGATAGCACACAGACTAAGTACCGTAAAAAACGCACACCAAATAGTAGTTCTAGAACACGGAAAAATAGTTGAAATAGGAAACCACAAAGACTTAGTTGCAAAAAAAGGCAACTATTACCACTTGGTTAAAAACCAACTAGAACTTGGGAATTAGAACCATTCAAAATTATGAAACAAAGTTTAAAAAAAAATTAACGCTATGGTGATTTTATTTCAGAATCACATAAAAATATAAAAAAGACCGAAATACATAGATACTGCCTAACTATAAAACTAATGTCAAAAAAACTAGAAGAAATAGAATTAAGAAGCGAGCAAGTACAAGATATATTATCTTATGTCCCCCATTGGATGATACGCTATGGCAACCTCTTATTTTTAGGTTTAATAATTTTATTTTTCAGTTTAAGCTGGCTAATAAAATACCCTGATGTTATAATTGCAGAAGCTTTACTAACCACTAAAATACCACCAGAAAAACTATTATCACAAACCACAGGTAAGTTTGAGACCATTTTAATTAGTGACAATAGTATTATTGCTAAAAATAGTCCTATTGCCATTTTAGAAAACACCTCTAACTTTAAAGACGTTTATAAATTAAAATCTATAATTGATACTATTAAAGTAAACACAAAATCTTTCTATTTTCCTGTAAACGAACTACCCGTTTTATTTCTAGGAGATATAGATACACAGTATGCCTTATTTGAAAACAACTACATACAGTATACTTTAAACAAAAGCTTACAACCATTTTCTAATGATGCCATAGCAAATAGAAACTCTATATCAGAATTACACAGAAGACTTAAAAGCAGCAAAGAACAATTAGAATTAAATAGATCACAATTAACCTTAAAGCAAAAAGACTTAAACAGATATAAAACACTATTTGAAAAAGGTACTATTGCTCGTTTAGAATATGAGAGCAAACAAGTAGAATTTCTTCAAGCAGAACAAAATCTAAAAAGCTTTGAATCTTCAATTTCGCAAATTAGAGAATCTATTAGTAATGCTAATAACACTTCAAAAGGCACAGAAATAAATAAAACAAAAGAAGAAATGATGTTATTAAAAAGTGTCATTCAATCTTTTAGACAACTCAAAAAAGCAATTAGAGTTTGGGAAACAAACTATGTTTTAAAATCTAATATAGATGGCAAAGTAGCCTTCTCCAATTATTGGAGTCCAAATCAAACCGTCAATCAAGGGGATTTAGTATTTACCATTATACCGAGTGAAAGCTCAACTTTTATTGCAAAACTAAAAACACCTGCCACTAATTCTGGAAAGTTAAAAATAGGGCAAAGTGTTAACATTCAACTAGAAAATTATCCGACATCCGAGTTTGGAACTCTACAAGCTAAAGTAAATCGTATTTCACCTATCCCAGACAGTGAAGGGTTTTATCTTATTCTAGCGGAACTACCATCAGAGTTAATTACATCCTATAAAAAACCTATAGAATTCAAACAAGAAATGAGAGGTTCTGCTGAGATTATAACCGAAAAATTAAGATTAACAGAACGATTCTTTTATCAAGTGAAAGACATTTTTAAATAAAAACAGTCTCTCGCAGGGAACAGACAGAAGTTGTGACTATCTTTAAAAGATCACAATTTATTTAATATTACGTAAATTTTAATTAGGAACAATTTAAAAAACTTAGGACAAACTTTAACTCAATCGGAACAAAAAACCATCAATGGAGGTCTTAAAAAATTAAAAACAAAAGCCCCATATTGTGAACACTTCGTCTCTGAAGGATTTTGTTCTGGATAGTTACTCTCTGCAGGAAGCACATTAGGTAACGGTTATCATGAATGTAATTGTTAATTGATAAACAATTAATATTGTTTTTTATTTAGATCAATTTCTCATTCCACTCAAACTACTTAAACTTCTCTGTAAAGTTTTCAATATTAGTCAAAGTAATGTTTCTTTTCTAGTAGAATTGAAGTAAAACACTTGTTTCACATCATTATAGCCTAAAAAAAAATCATTAAAAAGGGTAACAAATTGAATACTTCAGAGACTTATAAATAGTTAGTTATTTGTTAAGGGAAAAATTAATCAATAACGTTATTAATCAACAACCAAAAAAAAGCCTTTCCAAACTGGAAAGGCTTTTTAAATTTATACAACACTTAGACTGTACTTAGTGTGACTTTAATTACTTCAAACTAGATAAACTAGCTTTTAAAGTTTCAATCTTAGCTAAAGCATCAGCTTCTTTTTTACGTTCGTTAGCGATTACTTGTTCTGGTGCTCCTGCAACAAAACGCTCGTTAGACAACTTCTTTTGCACGGACTTCAGGAAACCTTCAGTATAACTTAATTCTTCCGTTAGTTTTACTATTTCAGCTTCTATATCTATAGCACCATCCATTGGTATAAAATACTCATTGGATTTTGCTCTAAACGTTAACGCCCCTTCCACAGGTTCTGTAACATAGGCGATCGTTTCTAAGTTTCCTAATTTAGATATAACCGCATCAAACTTGGTATTTGAATGTTCATTATTTATTACAGAAAAACCAATCGCATCTTTAAAAGCAATATTCTTCTCTTTTCTAATCGTTCTGATCCCTGAAATAACTTCAGAAGCAAAATCGAATTGAGAGATAATAGTTTCATTTACCGGCTTTATTTCTGGCCATTTTGCAACTATTAAAGCTTCTTCAGGTGTACGTTCTGCTATATACTGCCATATATCCTCTGTTAAGAAAGGCATAAATGGATGTAAAATTATTAAATTATCTTCAAAAGCAGACATGACCTTATTATACGTTACCGCATCTATTGGTTGTTGATATGCTGGTTTTACTATCTCTAATAACCAACCACAAAAATCATCATAAATCAACTTATAAATAGACATTAAAGCATCGCTTAATCTGTATTTACTAAAGTGGTCTTCAATTTCTACTAAAGCCTTACTAAATTTAGCTTCATACCATTCTAAAGCTATTTTACTAGAGTCTGGTTGCGCAATCGTATCATTAACCTCCCATAAATTAGTCAAGTTAAATGCATTCCATATCTTGTTCCCAAAACCTTTTCCTTGTTGACACAATGCTTCGTCAAACATTAAATCGTTTCCTGCCGCACTACTAAACAACATTCCAACACGCACACCATCTGCACTATATTGTTCTATTAGCTTTAAAGCATCAGGAGAGTTCCCTAAGGATTTACTCATTTTACGACGTTGCTTATCACGTACTAAACCTGTTAGGTAAACATTGTTAAATGGTTTTTCTCCTTTATACTCATAACCAGCAACAATCATACGCGCGACCCAAAAGAATAAAATATCTGGACCTGTTACTAGATCATTTGTCGGATAGTAGTACTTAATATCTTCATTTTCCGGATTTCTAATACCATCAAAGACTGACATTGGCCATAACCAAGAACTAAACCATGTATCCAAAGCATCAGTATCTTGACGTAAGTCTCTTGCTTTTAACCCAGTATTATTAGTTGCTACTTTTGCTTTTTCTAGCGCTAATTCCATAGTTACTGCAACTACAAAATCTTCTTTTCCATCGCCATAAAAATAAGCTGGGATTTGTTGCCCCCAAAGCAATTGTCTTGAGATATTCCAATCACGAATATTCTCCATCCAATGGCGATATGTATTTTCAAATTTTTTCGGAAATAATTTAATTTCAGAATCCTCACCTAAAACAGCTTCGATAGCTGGTTTTGCTAATTCTTCCATTTTTAAGAACCATTGATCACTTAATCTTGGTTCGATAACAGCTTTGGTACGTTCTGACGTTCCTACTTTATTTAAGTGTGTTTCTGTCTTCACTAAAACGCCTAAATCGTCTAATGCTTTTGCTACATTTTTTCTAGCAACAAAACGGTCTTGACCTTCAAACTGCAATCCAAAACTATTTAAACTAGCATCTTCATGAAAAATATCAATAACTTCTAAATTATGTTTATCACCAAGGTTTTTATCATTTTCATCATGTGCTGGCGTTACTTTTAAACACCCAGTACCAAATTCGATGTCAACATATTCATCTTCAATTATAGGTATTACACGATTAGCGATTGGCACTATGGCCTTTTTTCCACGTAAGTGTGCAAAACGTTCGTCTTCTGGATTAATACAGATAGCAGAATCCCCGAAAATAGTTTCAGGACGTGTTGTTGCGATCGTTAGTGTATCGTCACTACCTTCAATTTTATAATTGATATAGTACAAGTTTCCTTGACGCTCTTCATGGATTACTTCCTCATCAGACAACGTTGTTTTTGCTTCAGGATCCCAGTTTACCATGCGGTACCCTCTATATATCAACCCTTTATCATGTAAATCAACAAAAACTTTAATTACGGACTCCGACATATCATCGTCCATTGTAAATTTAGTCCTGTCCCAATCGCAAGAACATCCTAATTTTTTAAGTTGCTCAAGGATTACACCTCCATATTCTTCTGTCCACTCCCAAGCATGTGCTAAAAACTCCTCTCTTGTCAGATCATTTTTATCAATACCTTGTTCTTTTAATTTGGCAACAACCTTAGCTTCCGTAGCAATTGATGCATGATCTGTACCAGGAACCCAACAAGCATTTTTACCTTGTAAACGTGCACGACGAATCAAAACATCTTGTATTGTATTGTTTAGCATGTGCCCCATATGCAAGACTCCTGTTACGTTTGGAGGAGGTATTACAATGGTATAAGGTTCTCTATCGTCCGGCTCTGAATGAAAATAATTATTTTTCATCCAGTAATCGTACCACTTATTTTCTGCTTCAATAGCATTATATTTTGATGGAATTTGCATACTTTGGAATAGTTTTTGAAATATATATTACAAAAGTACTTATATTTCTGTTTTTGTGAAATTATAACGATGAATAATGTATAGTTAAATACGTTAGAAGTATTTACAACTGTGCATTACATCTAATAATTTTGCATGAGGAATAAAAAGTAATTAAATTTACAAACCAAATAAAACATAATACAATGAAAAAATTATTTACAATATTATTTATCGGACTAATTAGCTTATCGATGAATGCTCAAGAAAAAACAGCTAAAATAGAATTTAAAGACACGACTATTGACTACGGAACAATTAACAAAGGTGCCGATGGCGTTAGAACTTTTGAGTTTACAAACACAGGAGACGCACCATTAATCGTATCTAAAGTTAGCTCTAGTTGTGGTTGTACTGTCCCTAAAAAGCCAGAAGCACCAATCATGCCTGGACAAACTGGAGAAATTGAAGTTAAATACGACACTAACAGAGTGATGCCTATTAGAAAAACAATTACAGTTTTATCTAACGCTACAACACCAACTGTTTCTCTTAAAATAAAAGGAGAAGTTATCGATCCTTCTAAAACTAGTGTTTTAGAAAAAAAAAGTAAAAGCGTAATGGAAAAATAAACCCATTCCCCTTTAATAACTTAAAAGCCGAAACTAAATGTTTCGGCTTTTTTATTTTATAACAAATTTTGTTCTTTAACAAACTCGACCTGTACTATTATAAATTATTTACCTACTTCGATTTACAATAGAAATAAGCCCTTTTAGAATTTAATTAAAAGTCAGTTTAAAAGACCTGTTTTTTTGAGAAAATTTACAATTATTTTTCGCAAATTTGCAATCTAAATAATTTGTAATGCCAAAGATTTCTAATAAAGGGCAGTTAATGCCACAGTCACCGATAAGAAAATTAGTGCCATTTGCTGAGAAAGCAGTAAAAGCTGGTAAAAATATTTTTTATTTAAATATTGGTCAGCCAGACATTAAAACGCCAAAAATAGCAATACAAGCTGTTAAAGATGCGGATATAGATGTATTATCGTATTCGAGATCAGAAGGCTCAGAACAATACCGTGAAAAAATAGCGAACTATTACGAGAAAAATGATATCCATGTTAAACATGACGATATTATTGTAACTACGGGTGGTAGCGAAGCTTTATTATTTGCTTTTGGTAGTATTATGGATGTAGATGATGAAGTTATTATTCCTGAACCATTTTATGCCAATTACAATGGATTTTCAACTGCTTCTGGAGTAAAGGTTGTCCCAGTAATTTCTAAAATTGAAGATAATTTTGCTTTACCTCCAATTGAAGCCTTTGAAAAACTAATCACACCTAAGACAAAAGCAATCTTAATTTGTAACCCAGGAAACCCTACCGGTTATTTATATTCTAAAGAAGAAATACAAAAACTAGCTGCCATTGTTAAAAAACATGATTTGTTTTTAATTGCTGACGAGGTTTATCGTGAGTTTGCTTATGACGGCGCAACGCACTACTCTATTTTACAAGTGGATGGTTTAGAAGACCACGCTATTGTTATAGATTCAGTTTCTAAACGTTACAGTATGTGTGGCGCACGTATAGGTTGTTTAGTTTCTAAAAACAAAGCCGTTATCGCAACCGCATTAAAATTTGCACAAGCACGATTAAGTCCGCCTACATTGGCACAAATTGCTAGTGAAGCTGCTCTAGATACGCCTCAAAGTTATTTTGATGATGTTATTGAAGAATATGTAGAACGAAGAAATGTCTTAATTGAAGAATTAAATAAAATTGAAGGCGTACAAGTTGCCAACCCAAAAGGTGCATTTTATTGTATAGTACAGTTACCTGTAAAAAACACTGACACCTTTGCGCAATGGCTTTTAGAAGACTTTGATGTTAACGGAGAGACTGTTATGGTGGCACCTGCTGCTGGTTTTTACAGCACACCTGGTGTTGGTTTAAATCAAATCAGAATTGCTTATGTACTAAATACAGATAGTTTAAAAAAAGCAGTTCATATTTTAAAAGAAGCGCTTAAAGTATATAAAGATTAGTGACTATTCTAAACAACATATCTTTAAAGCCTTTCAATACTTTTGGTATTGATGTTACAGCTAAACATTTTGTATCGGTAGAAAGTGTCGAAGATCTAAAATCTATTTATTCGACTGAAAAAAATACCGATAAGTTTATCCTTGGTGGTGGTAGTAATATGCTATTGACTAAAGCTGTAGACAAACTTGTTATTCACTTAAATTTAAAAGGAAAAACAATTGTATCCAAAACAGACGACTATGTTTTAATAGAATCTCAGGCTGGCGAAAACTGGCATGAATTTGTCTTATGGACACTAAAACAAGACTTTGGAGGCTTAGAAAATTTATCTTTAATACCAGGAAATGTTGGCACTAGTCCTATACAGAATATTGGTGCTTATGGTGTAGAGCTAAAAGACAATTTTTATTCTTGTAAAGCTTTAAATTTACAAACATTAGAGTTAGAAACGTTTAATAACAAAGATTGTAATTTTGGTTATCGTAACTCTATATTTAAACAAGAAGCTAAAGGACATTATATAATTACTAGTGTGGTTTTTAAATTAAGCACTAAAAACCACACTTTACATACTAATTATGGAGCGATTACTACTCAATTAGCACATTTTAATATTAAGCAACCAACAGTCCAAGATGTGTCTAATGCTGTTATTGCTATTCGCGAAAGCAAATTACCTAACCCTAAAGAGATTGGTAATTCAGGTAGTTTTTTCAAAAACCCTGTCATTTCCAATGTTGCTTTTTCCACTCTTCAAAAAAACTTTCCAGATGCTCCGCATTACGTAATTTCTGAAACAGAAATTAAAGTACCTGCGGGCTGGTTAATTGAAACTGCGGGTTTTAAAGGCAAAACCTTTGATAATTACGGTGTCCATAAAAAGCAAGCTTTAGTTTTAGTTAACTACAGTGACGCTAAAGGCGAGGACATTTTAAATCTTTCAAAATTGATACAAGATACTATTTATCGTATCTTTAATATTTCAATTGAAGCTGAAGTTAATATTTTCTAACAAAATATAATAACTTCAAATTAAAACAGTTAAACTAACAAACGATAAACAATAGCTTGAATTTCTCATTAGAAGAACATATTATAGCACACCTCAAAAACGGTGATAAACAAGCTATAAACCTGTTATACGAAAATTACGCAGATGCCTTATTTGGCGTTATAAAAAAAGTAATATCCGACGATGACTTAGCACAAGACGTCCTTCAGGAAACACTTATCAAAGTGTGGAAAAAAGGAAAGAGTTATAATCCGGATAAAGCTAAATTATTTACATGGCTATATCGGATTGCCTATAACTCTGCGATAGACAAAATACGATCTGTAAATAAAAAATCTATCAAAGAAATCCAAATCGAAAATTCAAACGTATATAAACTGACAACGAATAGTTTAAACGAGGATGTTTTAGATATAAAAAAACATTTACATACCCTCGAATTAAAGTATCAGATTGTTATTAACGCTTTATTTTTTGAAGGAATGACACAACAAGAAGCTAGTGAAGAACTAGATATACCATTGGGGACAATAAAATCAAGATTAAAAATTGCGTTACGTGAATTAAAAAAAATTTACAACCCTTAATTGTAAAAAAGATGAATGATAAAATAACTACATTTTTAAATTCTGACTTGTTAAACAAATATTTAATAGGTCAAACAACAGCTTCTGAAACATTAGAAGTTGAACACTATATTTCTATATATCCAGAAATAGAAAAAGCATACGATACACTTCAAGACAAACTAGAGTTTACTGCACAATTAACGACAGTAAAAGCGCCTAAGTTAATCTTAGACAATGTCTTAAATGCTTTAGATGAGAAACCCGTAATTGCTTTAAAACCAAAACGAACAAAAAAATGGTATAGTTTAGCTATTGCAGCTAGTGTAACTGCTTTATTATTTGCTTCAAGTTCTTTTTATCTGTTTAATCAGAACAAACAACTATCAAGCGAGAACCAAACTATTGCCGATGAAATTTTTGATTTAAGAGGTGATATAGCAAATAACAACAGTACTTTAAACCTATTATTAGATCAATTTAAGCAATTAAATAACCCTGAAACAGAAAAGTATATTCTTAAAGGAAACACTAGAGCCAAAAACTTAAAAACGGTCGCCTACATAAACCCAGAAGATAAAAAATCAATGATTGATGTGGTTTCACTACCTCAATTACCTGATAATAAAGTCTATCAAATTTGGGCAGAATTACAAGGTAAAATGGTTAATCTAGGTGTGTTAAGCGAAGCGGATAGACGTCTTCAAGAAATCCCTTATACAGAAGATGCTTTAGGTTTAAGCATATCAATAGAACCTAAAGGAGGTAGCCAAGTAAGATCCAACGATACACCAGTTGCTGAAATATCCTTAAAAATAGGCGATTAAATATCAACTAATAGTTTTCATAAAAAAGCCTCACTTTTAATTAAGTGAGGCTTTTTTTATTGTATTAAAAAAATATTAATCTTTACTCAATACCATTTTATGTATAACACCAGCAACTAAAGCGCCTGCAATTGGCGCTACCCAAAACAACCATAATTGCGCAAGGTGCTCACCTCCTTCTGCAAATAATGCCTGACTAGTAGATCTAGCAGGATTAACAGAAGTATTTGTAATTGGTATACTTATTAAATGTATTAATGTCAATCCTAAACCAATTGCAATTGGTGCAAACCCTTTAGGTGCTTTTTCACTAGTACTACCTAATATAATTAATAGAAAAAATAAAGTCAATAAAAACTCAGCGACTAACGCAGACATCATAGAATAACCATCAGGAGATAAATCGCCATAACCATTAGCTGCAAATCCACCCACATCTACAAAACCAGCTTTACCAGAAACAATATACATCAAAGCTACAGCCGCTACAATAGCTCCAACTAATTGCGCTATGATATAACCTGGCAACTCTTTAGCCGGAAACTTACCACCAGCCCAAAGACCAAGAGATACTGCTGGATTAAAATGCCCTCCAGAAATATGACCAACAGCAAAGGCCATCGTAAGGACAGTAAGTCCAAAAGCCAATGCAACCCCTACAAATCCAATACCCAAATCTGGGAATCCTGCTGCAAAAATAGCACTACCACATCCTCCAAAGACCAACCAAAAGGTTCCAAAAAACTCTGCAAATAATTTTTTCATAATTTTAATATTTAAAAGTTAGAGTCTTAAATTATAAAAAAACCGATTGATATTACTATTTTACTACATCAAGAATAAGAATTTCGATGAAATACACTTTTCAAAGCCATTAAAATCAAACAATACTTTTGAAAAGTTAAAATCAAAGCTCTTTTTCCTAAAATTTAGTATCTTTGTAAAACTAAAAAAGCAACTTATTTTGAAACTTTTATTACTTACTATTGGCCTTTTAGGCTTAGGATTTGCAGGAATTGCAATTAAAATTTGGGCAAAAAAAGACGGTAAATTTGCAGGGACTTGTGCAAGTCAAAACCCTATGTTAAATACGGAAGGTGAATCTTGTGGATTTTGTGGAAAATCTCCAGATCAATTTGACAACTGTAACGAAACGCAACACTCTTAACACATGCTAATACTTGAGGTATTGTTCTACAGTTTTGTTACTGTAGTTATCATTCAAGTATTATTCTATGCTGTCCTATTTGGTAGCTTCGCTTTTTCAAAAAACAAAAAAAAGCCTACTAATACTATTCCTATTTCTGTAATTATATGCGCTAAAAACGAAGCGGAGAATATTAAAAAATTTCTTCCTAGTATTTTAGAGCAAGACTACCCTGACTTTGAAGTCGTTTTAATCAACGATTCATCCTCTGATGACACCTTGACAATTTTTGAAGCTTTTAAATCTAGTCATAATAACATCAAAATTGTAGATGTTAAAAACATCGAAGCGTTTTGGGGAAATAAAAAATATGCATTATCACTTGGTATTAAAGCTGCCAAATACGACCATCTTTTATTCACCGATGCAGATTGCCAACCTTTGTCCAATCAATGGATTAAGCAAATGAGTGCTAATTTTTCTGAAAAAGGAACCATTGTTTTAGGCTATGGTGCTTATAATAAAGTCAAAAACTCTTTACTTAACAAGCTGATAAGATTCGAAACACTTTTAACAGCAACCCAATATTTTTCTTTTGCAAAAATAGGTATCCCTTTTATGGGCGTTGGTCGCAATTTAGCCTATCACAGAGATGAATTTTTTAAATCTAATGGGTTTATAAAACACATGCAAATTAGATCAGGTGATGACGATTTATTTATAAATGAAGCTGCTAATGCTAAAAACACAACTATTAGTATTACACCTCAAAGCTTTACAAGCTCCATTCCAAAAACAGCTTTAAAAGATTGGATAAAGCAAAAACGCAGACATGTATCTACAGCAAAACATTATAAAATTAAACATCAATTTTTATTAGCCTTATTTTACATCACTCAAGTTTTGTTTTGGGTATTAGGAATCGCATTAGCATTATCCTCTTTTTTATGGCCTTTTGTATTGCCTCTAATCCTTTTAAGATTTTTATTCCAATATCTATCGTTGGGCTATTCTGCTAAAAAACTAAACGAATTAGATACGATTCTGTTATTACCTTTTCTTGAGATTTCTTTAATTGTACTACAATTTATTATCTTTATAACTAATCAAATATCAAAACCAAATTATTGGAAATAGACGAAGCCATAACAAGAGCTAAAAAAAACGATCAAAAAGCGTTTAACTATCTACTAAATAATTACTGGGATAAGGTATATGGGTTTCAGTTAAAACGTATTCAAAATGAAAATGATGCTGAAGATATCACGATTCAAACCTTCTCTAAAGCATTTGATAAGATTGAATCTTATAATAATAAATACGCCTTCAATACTTGGTTAATTACTATTTCTAAAAATATTCATATCGATATTATTAGAAAAGAAAAAAACAGCATTAAACAAGCCATTTCTCCCTCAGATGAAAATGACGTTTATCAAGTCGCTGATGAAAGTCCTTCTGCTGAAGACAAATTAATTACTGAACAGAACCTAGCTAAGTTATTACGAGATATAAAAAAAATAAAACCTCACTATCAAGAGGTTATAAACCTCCGTTATTTTCAGGAATTGAGTTATAAAGAAATTTCTGAAGAATTAAAAGAACCCATAAATAATATTAAAGTAAAATTACTTCGCGCTAAAAAATTATTAGCAGAAGTCATTCGAAAAAAGTAGCTTTTCATCGCCTTTACTTTACAGCTTCGGCTTAAATTTTAAACAAAATACTTCGTATCTTTGCTTATAGAAAACTGCACTTATGAATACAGAAACTGCATCTAATATATTACCAAAAAGACAACCAAAACCAAAATGGTTACGCGTAAAATTACCTACTGGTAAAAAATACACAGAACTAAGAGGTTTAGTTGATAAATACAGCCTAAATACCATTTGCGCATCAGGAAGCTGTCCTAACATGGGAGAATGCTGGGGAGAAGGTACTGCAACATTCATGATTTTAGGGAATGTTTGTACACGATCTTGTGGATTTTGCGGTGTCAAAACGGGACGCCCAGAAGATGTGGATTGGGATGAACCGGAAAAAGTAGCACGCTCTATTAAAATAATGGGTATTAAACATGCTGTTTTAACTAGTGTGGATAGAGATGACCTAAAAGATATGGGAAGTATTATGTGGGCAGAAACTGTTAAAGCTGTTCGTAGAATGAACCCTGAAACAACTCTTGAGACTTTAATTCCAGACTTTCAAGGTGTAGAAATGCATATTGATCGCATTATTGATGTGGCTCCTGAAGTGGTTTCTCATAACATAGAAACCGTTAAAAGACTAACAAGAGAAGTCCGCATACAAGCAAAATACGAAAAAAGCTTAGGTGTATTAAAATACTTAAAGCAACAAGGACAACGTAGAACAAAATCTGGTATTATGCTAGGTCTTGGAGAAGAACGTGAAGAGGTGATCCAAACACTTCATGACTTACGTGATAACGATGTAGATGTTGTTACTATTGGTCAATACTTACAACCTAGTAAAAAGCATTTACCTGTTAAACGTTTTATACTACCAGACGAGTTTAAAGAATATGAAGAGATTGGGCTTAAATTAGGGTTTAGACATGTAGAAAGTAGTGCTTTAGTGCGTTCTTCTTACAAAGCTCAAAAACACATAAACTAATATGATTACAGTTGCCATTAATGGTTTTGGACGCATAGGACGACGTGTTTTTAGATTGCTTCATAATAATCCAAAAATTAGGGTTGTCGCCATTAATGATTTAGCAGATGCTAAAACATTAGCTCACTTAGCAAAATATGACAGTATACATGGTGTATTCCCTGCAGACATAACATCGACAGATCACGCAATACTAGTTAATGGTGTTGCTGTTCCTTTGCTAAACCAAAATCACCCAAAAAACATTGACTGGTCTTTGTATTCGCCCGACTTTGTCATTGAATCTACAGGGAAATTCAAAACAACTTCAGACTTACAGCATCATATCACTAACGGTGCAAAGCGCGTAATTTTAAGTGTTCCTGCAACTGAAGATGATATTAAAACGATTGTTTTAGGTGTTAATCAAGACGAATTAGATGGTACCGAAACCATAATATCTAATGCTTCTTGTACTACAAACAATGCAGCTCCAATGATTGATATTATTAATGAGCTATGCGGTATAAACCAAGCTTACATCACAACAATTCATTCTTATACTACAGATCAAAGTTTACACGATCAACCACATAGAGATTTACGTCGTGCTCGAGCAGCAGGACAAAGTATAGTACCTACCACTACTGGAGCTGCAAAAGCATTAACTAAAATTTTTCCAGAATTATCAGAGGTTATAGGTGGTTGTGGTATCAGAGTTCCTGTTGCTAATGGATCATTAACAGATATTACGTTTAATGTAAAACAATCTGTATCAATCCAAACAATTAATGAGGCTTTTAAAAAAGCATCACACGAAAAATATAAAGGGATTCTAGAATATACAGAAGATCCTATTGTATCCATTGACATTGTAGGCAACCCACACTCTTGTATTTTTGATGCCCAAATGACTTCTGTAATTGGCAATATGGTAAAGATTATTGGCTGGTACGACAATGAAACTGGGTATTCCAGTAGAATCATTGACTTGATTTTCAATTTGTCGGAAAATAAATAACTTTTGGCGGATAAATATTTATATTTGTTAGAATAAATGTAAAAAATGAATCCCCAAACTATAAAATTTTTCACTTGTATTATGTTCTTTTTTGCGGGATTAAATCTGCAAGCTCAAGACATTTCTGAAAAGGAAAAAGAAGTTATACAAGGTAAGATTAATTACAATATTAGTTTAGCTCAAAAAAACATAGACAATAATGAGTTTTATAAAGCGCAGAGTGATTTAGATCAAGCGCTAGCCTTAGCTCATCAAATAAAAGACAATAGAAGTATTGGCTTAATATATAGCAAAATAGGTAAGATTCAATTTATAACAGAAGAACCTGTTGATGCTTTAAAAAGCCTATTTAAAGCTGTAGAGAAACAACGTTTTGCAGAAGACAATATCAATATTGCTGAGACCTACAAAACAATAGGTAATATTTTCATGAGCCGTAAAGAATACAGCAGAGCTCTGGATTACTACAATTCCGCCCAACAAGCATTTGAAAATGAAAACCTACATGATTATGCTGCTGAGACCATGTTATATAAAGGTGATGCCCATTATAATCTCGAAAAATATGAAGCGGCAGAAACAGAATATTACGATGCCATAAGCTTAGCTAAGCGCTATAAAAACAATAAAATTTTAAGTAGCACCTATTTAAGTCTTGGTAAAACTAAAGCAAAAACAGGAGATTTAACGGAGGCCGAAAACCTAATAAAACAAGCGCTTACTATTGCCAATAAAAACGAATACAGAGGTCTCGTTAGTAATGCGTATGCTTCATTAAGCGAAGTCTACAGTCAAAAAGAAGACTACAAACTAGCAAATTCATTCTTAAAAAAACACATCACACTTAACGACTCTTTATTGCAAGTCAAACGTAGTTATCTTTCACCCGAAAAAAGATTAGACAAACTTTACAGTAATCGTATAGAATACCAAAAAGAAAAGGAAGCTGATTTAGAAAAAGAAGCGAGTTCTACTTGGCTAGAAAAGCTAACTACAATTCTGAGTATTGCTTTAATTACCATACTTTCTTTACTGACATTATCGTTATACAAAAACAATAACATTAGACTAAAATCTAATAATATTTTGCACAAAAAAAATGCAGAATTAACTATTGCAATGGAAAAAGCGGAATTAGCTACTAAAACTAAAGCTAACTTTTTATCTACAGTAACCCACGAGCTTAGAACACCTTTATATGCAGTCACGGGCTTAACAAACATGTTATTGGAAGAAAATCCAAAACCAGCACAAATACAACATCTAAAATCACTGAAGTTTTCGGGAGATTACTTATTAACTTTTATTAATGATATTCTACAAATTAATAAGATTGAAGCCAATAAAGTAGATATAGAACCAGAAGTTTTTAATTTAAAAAAGAAAGTTGAAAACGTAATATCAGCCTTAAATAATTCGGCTACAGATAATAATATTAAGTTACATCTAGAATACGACAGAGACCTACCGACAAACTTTAATGCTGACCAGCTCAAGATTTCTCAAATACTAATTAATCTTATCGGAAACTCCATCAAGTTTACTAAAGACGGGGATATTTGGGTTAGAATTCTAAAACAAAGCAAAGACGGTGAAAACTTTAATGTTAAATTTGAAGTTGAAGACAATGGGATTGGTATCAGCCAAGAAAAGCAACAAAATATGTTTGAAAGTTTTTCTCAAGGTTCTATTCAAATTAACAGAAAATATGGAGGTACAGGTCTGGGTCTATCCATTGTTAAAGGTTTAATAGATATTTTAAAAGGAAAAATCTATTTAAAAAGTGAGTTAGGAAAAGGAACTACATTTTTCTTTGAAATTCCTATGAAAAAAAGCAATGAAGTTATTGTTGAGAAAAAAGCGAACTATTTTAATGAAATTGACGAATTGGAATTAAGTAATATAAAAATACTAGTCGTTGAGGATAATAAGATTAATCAAATGATTACTAAAAAAATCCTTAATAAAATGAAACTCTATTGTGACGTCGTAGACAACGGAGAAGACGCTGTAGATAAGGTAAAATCAATAAACTACGATGTTGTTTTAATGGATATCCACATGCCAGGAATAAGCGGTATGGAGGCCACAAAATTAATCCGAGAATTTGATAAAGAACTGACTATTTTCGCGCTTACTGCAGTAACTATCGAAGACAAAATGCAAGAGTTTGATGAAGCTGGTTTTTCAGATATTATACCTAAACCTTTTAAGCAAGAAGAGTTTGAGAAAAAATTATTTAATGCCTTAATGCTAACCAAAAAAGAAAACCCGTCTTAGTATAACGCAAAGTCCTTAATTAACCTATTAAATTTTTCAGCATTATCAATTTCAACTTTTATTGGAAGATAATATAATTTACCTATCAAAGACGATTCGTTTTTCAAACGCATATAATCTTTTTCTGTAGTTACGATACAATCATATTTAGAGAAACGCTCTATTTCTTGAAGACTAAAATTATGATGATCTTTAAAAGCTATATGTTCAAAATCCAAGTTCTTTTCTGTTAAAAAATCGACTAAAGGCGTTGCATTAGCAATCCCCGTGATTAACTTAAAATCGGACAGCTCACTTAAAGTTAACGACTTATTTTCAGAATATAAAATAGCACTATAACTAATTGAACTAAAAAAGACATTCTGATAGTCTAACGGTTTAATTTCCGATACAATAGCCTGTTTTTTAGCAGTCGTTAAATCATCAGGACATTTAGTGACTACAATTATATTCGCACGTTTAGCTCCACTTTTAGGCTCACGTAAATTACCACTTGGCAAAACAAAATCCTTGGTATATAAATTGGCATATGTTGTCAACATAACGTAAAATCCAGCCTTAACTTTTCTATGTTGAAAAGCATCGTCCAATACTATCAATTGTGGTTTTGGTTCATTCTGAATCAATTGGGCGATCCCTTCTTGTCTATTAGCATCTACAGCAACCAAAACACCATCACTAAACTTGTTGTAAAACTGAAACGGTTCATCTCCCAAACTTTCAGCATTAGACAAAGGATTTCCTAACACGAACCCTTTCGTTTTTCTACCATACCCTCTGCTTAGCGTTGCTAACCTCAAATCATCCTTTAGCAATCTAATTAAATACTCTACCATAGGTGTTTTTCCAGTACCACCCGTACTTAGATTACCAACACATAGTATTGGAAAATCATAACTTTTAGAACTCTTCCATCCGATATCATACATTAGGTTTCTAAACCACGTCACAACAAAATACACAGGAACAATAGGAAATAATATAAAACGCAAAAATTTCATTAAAATAATTTATAGTCTATTACATAAGACTGCTACATTTTATTTAATTATGAAATGCTAGCAAGATTAATAGTAACGAAAGTAAATATTTTATATTTGTTTTAAATAATAAAGACAAAAAAGTATGTTAGTTAAAGACCTGATTAGTCATCTTGAAGAAATAGCACCGCTTACTTATGCAGAAGATTTTGATAATGTGGGCTTACTTATTGGGGACAAAAACACTATAATTACCAATGTATTAGTCACTTTAGACACTCTAGAAACTGTTATAGACGAAGCAATTGCCAACAACTGCAACTTCATACTAAGTTTTCACCCAATAATATTCAAGGGTTTAAAAAGTATTACTGGAAAAAACTATGTAGAACGGACCGTTTTAAAAGCGATCAAAAACAACATTGCTATCTACGCCATTCATACCGCTTTAGATAATGATAAACATGGTGTAAATGCGATGATTTGCAACCAATTAAATTTAATAAACCAACAGATTTTAATACCTCAAAAGCAAACCATAAAAAAACTAACAACTTATGTTCCAAAAAGTGAAGCAGATACATTAAGAACAGCTCTATTTAAAGCAGGTGCTGGTCAAATTGGCAACTACACAAATTGTAGTTTTAACACAGAAGGCATTGGAACCTATAACCCAAAACACAATGCTAACCCAACTATTGGTACTATAGAAGAAAACCATAGTGAACCAGAAACTCAAATCAGTATAACGTTTGCAAAACATTTAGAATCCAAAATTCTAAAAACATTATTCGACGTACATAGTTACGAAGAAGTTGCTTATGAAATTACTACCATTGAAAACACGAATCAAAATATAGGAATGGGAATGATTGCAGAATTAGAAATCCCTCAATCTGAAACTGACTTTTTAAACTATTTAAAAGAAAAAATGAATGTTTCGCATATAAGACACTCACAATTATTAAATAAGTCGATAAAAAAAATAGCCGTATTAGGAGGTTCAGGTAGCTTTGCAATACACGCTGCAAAAGCAGCAGGAGCTGATGTTTTTGTTACATCAGACTTAAAATATCATGATTTTTATCAAGCGGAAGATCGTATACTATTAACAGATATAGGTCATTATGAAAGTGAACAGTTCACAAAAAACGGATTAGTAGCAATACTTAACAAAAAAATCCCTAATTTTGCATTTATTTTATCGAACACAAATACCAATCCTGTTAAGTATTTTTAATATATGGCAAAGACAAAAGAAGCAACTGTAGAAGATCGCCTAAGAGCATTATATGATCTACAATTAATAGACTCTAGAATTGACGAAATTAGAAACGTACGTGGAGAATTACCTTTAGAGGTTAGCGATTTAGAAGACGAAGTTGCAGGATTAAAAACCAGATTAGAAAAGTTAGAAGATAGCTTAAGCTCTGTAGATGCAGATATTAATTCTAAGAAAAATTTAATTGAAGAAGCTAAAGCTTTAATTAAAAAATACTCTGAGCAACAAAAAAATGTTAGAAATAACAGAGAATTTAACTCTTTAACTAAAGAAGTTGAATTTCAAGAGTTAGAAATTGAATTAGCTGAAAAGCATATCAGAGAATTTAAAGCTCAGATAGATCAGAAAAAAGATGTTATTGCTAAAACAAAAGAGCATAACAAACAGCGTGAAACGCACTTAAAACATAAGAAAAACGAATTAGACGCTATCTTAAAGGAAACTGAAAAAGAAGAAAAAGCACTTATTGAAAAGGCTGACGATTACAAGAAAAAAATCGAAGCACGTTTAGTAAAAGCTTACAACCGTATCAGAGTAAATGTAAAAAATGGTTTAGCTGTAGTGCCAATCGAAAGAGGAGCTTCAGGAGGATCATACTTTACTATTCCACCACAAGTACAAATGGAAATTGGAGCACGTAAAAAAATCATTACGGATGAGCACAGTGGACGTATCCTTGTTGATGCTGCACTAGCAGAAGAACAAAAAGCAAAAATGGAAAAAATGTTTTCGAAGTTATCGTAAGCACTTTCTAAATTATATTAAGAAGCCTTTACATTGTAAAGGCTTTTTTTACACCTAAATTCTAAAACATTTAAGAAATATTTATAACTTTCCTAATTAAGGTTTCGATACTTTATTCGTCCAAATGAAAAAGAAAAGAAAATGAAAAAATTAATTCCAGTATTATTTTTATCACTCCTGTTTAGTTGCAACAATCAAGCACAAACCAATCCAAAACAAGACGCTATAAAAACAGCAACACCTGTAAGCGTCGCTTTAGATAACGGACAAGCAAAAGCCTATTTTGCCAGTGGTTGTTTTTGGTGTGTTGAAGCAGTTTACGAAAGCGTTAAAGGTGTAGAAGAGGTCATTAATGGTTATTCGGGAGGTCACACAAAAAACCCAACTTACGCGAAAAGTAATACGGGTCGTACAGGCCATGCGGAAGCTGTTGAAGTTATTTACAATCCAGAAATTATTAGTTTTGAAACTTTAGTTGATGTCTATTTCGCCTCTCAAAACCCAACCCAAGCCAATGGACAAGGTCCAGACAGAGGTAGTCAATACCGTTCTATTGTATTCTATCAAAATGATGCACAGAAACTAATTATTGAAACAAAGAAAAAAGCCTTAGCCAATCAACTTAATGCGACTATAGCAGCAGAAGTATATCCATTCCTGAAATTTTGGAAAGCTGAAGATTACCATCAAAATTACGAACGTTTACATCCTGAAAATCCATACATACAAAATGTATCGATTCCAAGACTTAATAAGTTCAAAAATAAGAGGCCTGAGCTGCTTAAGAGTAATCACTAAACATTCAACCTAAAGCTTAGTCGCTTTAATTTCAAAAATAAGAGGATATAATTTATCCTTTAATATATAATTGCCAGATTTGGTTTCGACTAAATCTGGCAATATATTATATGGACTTTCGTCATATTCATTTAAAAACTCAATACGCAAACCTGCATGCGTTAATGCATTTACGACCTCACTTAAACCATGATTCCACGTCGACTCTTTACTTATCATTTTTGAATTAGGATCTGCATAAGTCCCTTCATATTCTTCATAAATTACTTCGTCCTGCATATACCCATATTTCATTACTGGCCTATCTTCTAAATAATCAAACATCCAAACTATCGGATGAAACTCGACCATATAAAAACTACCCCCTTTATTTAGTTTTTCTGCAATCATTTGTCCCCATGGCTTTAAATCTGGCAACCATCCAATAACACCATAACTGGTAAAAACGATATCAAAAGTCTCTTTAACATATTTAGACGTCTCTAAAACATTACAACATACAAATGTAGCATCTAAACTTAATTCGTTATTTAGCGTCTTCGCTAAGTCAACACCTTCATTACTTAAATCTACACCTGTACATTTAGCTCCTAACCTAGCCCAACTTAAGGTATCTTGTCCAAAATGACATTGCAAGTGCAACATGGATTTCCCCTTAACATCTCCAATAGCGAGTAACTCGTATTGTTTTAATGAACTATTACCTTTTTTAAAAGACTGCATATCATAAAACGGGCTTGTTGCATGAACCTTAACTTTCTCATTCCAAGTTGCCTTATTTACGTCGAAGTAATTTGCTTTCATACAATCCCTTTAAGTCACTAATTTAACATTTCTATTTTAAAGAAGAAACCCTTCCCTATCTTTGCAAAAAATCTTAAGATGAAAAAACTATTACTTATACTCATTTCAATCATTTCTTTCTCTTGCAAAAAAGAAATAAAAATAGCAGAGAACAAAGTCTCTACTGCTGAAAAAATAGCCCAGGCACACGGACTTACTAATTGGAATACAATAAATCAAATAGATTTCACTTTTAATGTTGATAAAGATAGCAGTCATTTTGAACGGTCATGGTCATGGAAACCAAAACAAAACGAAGTGTCTCTTATTGTTGACAAAGACACTATATCTTATAACAGAAGCAAAATAGATAGTTTAACGATACAAACAGACCAAGGCTTTATTAATGATAAATACTGGTTGTTAGCACCATTTCAATTGGTTTGGGACCAAGGGACAAAAATTTTGGATTCAACAAATAAAATTGCACCCATAAGTAAAATCGCTTTAAATAAATTAACATTGGTATATAGCAATTCTGGTGGTTATACACCTGGGGACGCTTACGATTTTTATTACAACGATAATTACATGATTAAAGAATGGATTTTTAGAAAAGGAAATACCGCTACACCATCAATGATAACGTCTTTCGAGAATTATGAGGATTTTAAAGGTATTAAAATAGCTAAAGACCATAAAAAGCCAGAGGGCACTTGGAATTTGTATTTTACCAATATTTCTATAAAAACCGATTAACCAAACATCCAAACTATATAATCTAAACGTAAATAACATAATTCCGCTTTACGCGACAACATAAACTTTGAAGGGCTTCTTAAATTTAATTTATTTAGCCCTTTTTCATGCATTATATTTCCCCTTCATTTCTAAATTAATAATTCTTATTTTTGTGTAAACCGAAAAACTACACATCGTGTCCAACTACAAACAAGGTCTAGATTACGCTAAGCAAGAAGATCAAAATGACCCATTGTCGCAATACAGAACTCAATTTCACATCCCAAAAGACAAACAAGGAAACGATTGGTTATACTTTACAGGAAACTCACTTGGTTTGCAACCAAAAGCTACTAAAGATTATATTAATCAAGAACTTGAAGATTGGGCAAATCTAGGTGTAGAAGGTCATTTTGAAGCAAAAAACCCTTGGATGCCTTATCATGAATTCTTAACAGAATCTATGGCGAAAATTGTTGGAGCAAAACCAATTGAAGTCGTTATAATGAATACCTTAACGACCAACTTGCACCTATTAATGGTAAGCTTTTACCAACCAACAAAAACAAAATATAAGATTGTTATAGAAAGTGATGCCTTCCCAAGTGATAGATACGCGGTGCAAACCCAATTAGAGTTTCATGGTTTTGATGCTAACGAAGGAGTAATAGAATGGAAACCAAGACCAGGAGAAGCGCTTTTAAATATTGAAGATTTAGAAACTATTCTTGAAGAACAAGGGGATGACATTGCGTTACTACTAATTGGAGGTGTAAACTATTACACAGGACAATACTTAGATTTAAAGAAAATAGCAGCACTTGGTCATGCAAAAGACTGTAAGGTAGGTATTGATTTAGCACATGGAGCCGGAAACATTAAACCCGAGTTACATGATTCTGGTGTAGACTTCGCAGCCTGGTGTACTTATAAATATTTAAATTCTGGCCCAGGAAGTTTAGGTGGCGTTTTTGTGCACGAAAAACATGCACATAATAAAGACCTAAAACGTTTTGCAGGTTGGTGGAGTCATAATAAATCAACCCGATTTAATATGCGTCAACCGTTAGATGTCATTCCGGGAGCAGAAGGCTGGCAACTAAGTAATCCGCCAATTTTATCTATGGCTGCCATAAAAGCATCTTTAGATATGTTTAACGACGTTGGTATGGATGCCATTCGCAGTAAAGCGGAAAAACTTACTGGTTATTTTGAGTTTTTAATTAACGAATTGAATAACGACAAAATAACAATCATAACACCTACTAACCCAAAAGAACGCGGTTGCCAATTATCCATTCAGGTAAAGGATGCTGACAAAAATTTACATAAAAAATTAACCGAAGCACACATCATTACAGATTGGAGAGAGCCAGATGTAATACGCTGCGCACCGGTGCCATTATACAACACCTTTGAAGATGTATATAGAATGGTGGAAAAGTTGAAAGAGATATTGAACCAATAATTAAAAAAAGAACATAAACTAAACAACGAGTTTTGTCCTTAATCAATTCGTATAATTGAACATTGAAATGTAGAAATAAATTGTAAAAGAAGCACTTCGACTGCGCTCAGTGTGACATTTCAAAATAGAAAAAGAACAACAAATAATAAAATCCTGAATCAAGATCAGGATAACGAAGACTAATACCAAGTCAACGACAACACTACTAATATGAGCAAAAAAGACAACATACTAATTATTGGAGCTGGACTTTGCGGCTCTCTCCTAGCCTTACGTTTAGCGCAAAGAGGTTACACAGTAAATGTTTATGAAAGCAGACCAGATTTACGTACCACAGATATTTCTGCAGGACGTTCTATAAACCTAGCACTTTCAGATCGTGGATTAAAAGCTATGCGATTAGCGGGTGTTGAAGACAAAGTAAAACCGTTATGCATCCCTATGTTTGGTCGTTTAATACACGATATAGAAGGCAATACGTTTCCTTCTAATTATTCAGGAAGAGATAACGAATACATAAACTCTATTTCTCGTGGAGAACTTAATGGTTTACTATTAACTGAAGCTGACTCGTATGATAACCTAACCATTCACTTCAACAAAAAATGTAACGGTATTGATATCGAAAATAATACTGCCAGGTTATACGATTATGAAACAAAAATAGAAACAGAAGTTAAAGGCGATGTGCTTTTTGGTACAGATGGCGCAGGGTCTTCATTAAGAAAAAGCTATTATCTAGAACGTAAGTTTTTATTTAGTTACTCGCAAAACTACTTAACGCATGGTTATAAAGAGCTAGAGATTCCCGCTTCCGCTGAAAAAAAGCATCAAATAAGCAAAGACTATCTTCATATCTGGCCAAGAGGTGACTACATGTTAATTGCACTTCCTAATTTAGACGGAAGCTTTACGGTTACACTATTTTTAAGTTATGAAGAAGGTAAATACAATTTCAACAATCTTACTACAGAAGACACCATAAAAGATTTTTTTGCAACACAATTTCCGGATGCATTAGCATTAATACCAAATATAGCAGACGAGTTTTTTAACAACCCAACAGGTGCTTTAGGAACCGTAAAATGTTCCCCTTGGCATTACAAAAACAAAAATGTGTTATTAGGAGATTCTGCACATGCTATTGTTCCTTTTTACGGACAAGGAATGAATGCATCTTTTGAAGATGTCACTGTTTTTGATAGAATCCTAGAACAATATGAAGGTGATTGGAAAACGATCTTTAAAGTCTACGAAAAAACAAGAAAAGCAGATACAGACGCTATTGCCGATTTAGCAATAGACAATTATTACGAAATGCGTGATCACGTTGCGAATCCTATTTTTAAAGAAAAACGTGCGATTGAAATGGCTTTAGAAAAAGAATTTCCAAATGATTATTTCTCAAAATACTCAATGGTAACTTTCAAAGAAGACATCCCGTATCATACAGCAATGACAAAAGGAAGAGCGCAAGACAAAGCTATTTTAAACTTATTAGTAAATAAAGACATTACAACAACCGAAGATTTAAACAGTATCTTTAAAAAAGTACAACAAGAAACGGAAGCAATCTTGAAAGACGATATGGTTGCAGGATTAAAATAGTTGGCATTCAGCAAAAAGAAACCATCTTGGGGTAAACAAGAACAAAATAAAAATAAAAGTCCCAAATCAATTCATGAGAATTGAAACATTGAAAAGCAGAAATAATGAACGAAGGAATGGAGCTGCAAAGCGAAGCTTTAAGCACGTAATTCCGAGAGAGAATGCTCCGCAGGAATTTCCTCTTTTCAATTTGATTTTTTGGTTCGTTTTGCATCAAGGCAAAATGAACAGAAAGAAAGAAAGAAAGAAAGAAAGAATAATGAGATCCTGAAACAAGTTCAGAATGACGCAATATTGGATAAAAAAGATACGAATTTTAACAAACATCTTTTTTTGACTTAGTTTATCCTGAGCGTAGTCGAAGAGTTTGTAAAAAGACAAAATGAATAGAAAAAGAAGCACTTCGACTCCGCTCAGTGTGACATTTTAAATTAGAAGAAGAAAAACAATGTGATCATGAAACAAGTTCAGGATGACGTAAAAATATAAAATTAATGAACGAAGGAACTAAAGTAACACCAAGAGGAGCTTATCCACACGTAAAACAAGTTGGCGATTTCATTTTTGTTTCAGGAACAAGTTCTCGTAGAGCAGACAATACCATTGCTGGAGTCGATATTATTGACGAAATGGGAACTAAAAAACTAAATGCCTACACGCAAACGCAAGAAGTTTTAAAAAACATAGACACCAATCTTAAAAAAGTTGGCGCCAGTTTAAAAGACGTTGTAGATGTGACTTCCTTTTTAGTAAACATGAATGACTTTTCAGATTATAATAAAGCTTACGCTGAATTTTTTGATAAAGAAACAGGACCAACCAGAACAACTGTTGCCGTACATCAATTACCGCATCCCGATTTGGTTGTTGAGATTAAAGTTATGGCTTATGTTGGTAAATAATATATAAATCTAATGTCTCCTCGAGCGCAGTCGAGAGGTTTCTAAAACAGGTCTCGACTCCCCTCGACCGGACAAAAAAATGGAAAACATTAAAAACTACATAAACGGAGCATTCCACAATCCAACACAAGACAACTGGGTAGACAACTACAATCCTAGTAATGGAGAAGTTTACGGACAAATACCAAACTCGTCAAAAGAAGATGTAGAAAACGCATATCAAAGTGCCAAAACTGCTTTTAAGCAGTGGTCACAAACTAGTATAGGAGTGCGTAGTAGAATATTAATAAAAATTTCAGAGTTACTAGAAGCTAACTTACAACGTTTCGCAGAAGCCGAAAGTAAAGACAACGGAAAACCGATTAGCTTAGCAAAAGCAGTAGATATACCAAGAGCAGCAAGTAACTTTCGTTTTTTCGGAAATGCCATAACACAATTTGCTAGCGAAAGTCATGAAAGCATTGGACAAGCCATAAATTACACCTTACGTCAACCTATTGGTGTTGTAGGTTGCATTTCACCTTGGAACCTTCCACTCTATTTATTTACATGGAAAATCGCTCCAGCAATTGCAGCAGGAAACTGCGTTGTTGCCAAACCAAGTGAAATAACTCCAATGACCGCTTATTTATTGGGCGAAATTTGCAACGAAGCTGGTCTCCCAAAAGGCGTTTTAAATATTGTACATGGCTTAGGAGGTTCAACTGGACAAGCCATTATAGAACATGAAAACATAAAAGCTATTAGTTTTACAGGAGGAACAGCAACAGGAGCACATATTGCAAAAGTAGCAGCTCCAATGTTTAAAAAACTATCGTTAGAATTAGGCGGGAAAAATCCAAATATCATTTTTTCAGATTGTGATTATGACGATATGTTAGACACAACAGTACGTTCGTCTTTTGCCAATCAAGGTCAGATTTGTTTATGTGGAAGTAGAATATTTATAGAAGCATCTATCTATGAGAAATTCAAGAAAGATTTTGTTGCTAAAGTAAAAGCTTTAAAAGTTGGTCATCCATCGGAAGCATCCACCAATATTGGAGCATTAGTCTCCAAACCTCATTTAGAAAAAGTAAAAGAATATATAAATATCGCTAAAGCGGAAAACGGAATAATCCTTTGTGGCGGAAATGAAGTGACTGTACAAGGTTATGAAAACGGTTACTATTTAGAACCAACAGTTATTGAAGTACCAAATGATGACTGCAGAGTCAATCAAGAAGAAATTTTTGGACCTGTAGTTACCATTATGCCTTTTAATACAGAAGACGACGTATTACAAATGGCAAACAAAGTAAAGTATGGTTTATCTGCAACATTATGGACCAACAACTTAAAACGCACCATGCAAATGAGCAACCAACTACAAGCTGGAATAGTTTGGGTTAACACTTGGATGATGCGTGATTTACGAACACCATTTGGTGGTGTAAAAGCTTCTGGAGTTGGTCGTGAAGGTGGTTTTGAAGCGTTACGCTTTTTTACTGAAGCTAAAAATGTTTGTATAAAATACTAATAATGAGTGAGGTCTCGACAGAGTCTACCTTGGGCCAAGGCGAAAGGCTCGACCAGACATAAAACTAAAATATAAATTAAAACGAAATGTCTCCTCGAGCGCAGTCGAGAGGTTTATTATGAAAACTTATTATGTTTACATATTACAATGTTCAGATAACTTAACCTACACAGGAGTTACAAATAACATTTCCAGAAGGTTTAAAGAGCATCAAATAGGACTAAATAAAAATTGCTTTACTTATAAAAGAAGACCATCAAAGTTAATTTTTAATCAAGAATTTAACGATATTGAACAAGCAATATTTTTTGAAAAGAAAATAAAAAAGTGGAGTGCAAAAAAGAAATATGCATTAGCTAATGGTGAATTTGATTTATTACAAATTTTATCAGAATGCAGAAACGCTACTCATTCTAAATATAATATAGAAAGCGATTAAGGTCTCGACTGCGCTCGACCAGACATAAAACACAAAATATAAATTGAAACAAGATTGTCTCCTCGAGCGCAGTCGAGAGGTTTCTAAATAAAAAATAATTATCAATTGAGAGCAATGTCTCGACTGAACTCGACCAGACTAATATTATGAATCTAAACTTAAACAATAAATACGCGCTAGTTTGCGGAAGTACAGCAGGAATAGGAAAAGCAACAGCTTTAGCATTAAATGAAGAAGGTGTACAAGTAACACTTATTGCTAGAAATGAAGACAAGTTAAAAGCTACGTTAACCGAGTTACCTCAACATAGAAATCATGATTATATAGTTGCCGATTTTTCTAACCCGAAGGAATTAAAAGAAAAAGTGGAAGCTTACATAAAAGAGAATCATGGGTTTCATGTATTAGTAAATAATACAGGAGGACCAAAAGGAGGGCCAGTATTTTCGGCAGATGTAGACGAATTTGAAGCTGCTTTTACTCAGCATTTAAAATGTAATCACGTGTTAGCACAAGCAGTGGTTCCTTTTATGAAAAATGAAGGCTTTGGTCGCATTATAAATGTAATTTCTACATCAGTAAAACAACCTTTAGACGGACTTGGTGTGAGTAATACCATTCGTGGTGCAGTTGCTAATTGGAGTAAAACCTTAGCTAATGAGCTTGGTCAATTTGGTATCACGGTAAACAATGTTTTGCCAGGTGCAACAGGAACCGATCGTTTGGCTGAAATTATTAAAAACAAATCTGCTAAATCAGGAAATACAGAAGAAGAATCTGCAAATGCTATGAAAAGCGCGGTTCCTGCAAAACGTTTTGCAAAGCCCGAAGAATTGGCTGATGCAATTACATTTTTAGCAAGCGAACGTGCGAGTTATATTAACGGAATTAATCTTCCGGTTGATGGCGGAAGAACAAAGTCATTATAATTCTATCTATCATTGCGAGATTTTTTTCTTTTCAAAAAATCGTGGCAATCTGTTCAATTATCATTAATTTTATTGAATTCATGAATTTGCGTTAAGGATTACTCACTGGTTAATATTTAAATATATTGATTTCGTGAACCTGAAAGTTTGAAGCGACACCCTTTTTTTAAACGTCAGTTCGAGTGTTTTGTGAAGTATGAACAAAATGTATCGAGAACAAGTTAAAAAAAAGATATAGTGTAAAGCCTGACCCTATTTAGGGAAACGCCCAAAATATTATAATATGAGTAAATTATTTCCACCTATAAATTTTAAAGCTTGGATCGAAGAAAACAGACATCTTTTAAAGCCACCAGTTGGTAACAAAGTGGTTTGGAAGGATGGTGATTTTATTGTTATGGTTGTTGGTGGACCAAATAATAGAAAGGATTATCATTACAACGAAACGCCTGAATTTTTCCATCAAATTGAAGGTGATATTATCTTAAAAATTATTGAAGATGGTGTCCCAAAAGATATTCATATTAAAGAAGGTGAAATATTTTTATTACCTCCAAAAGTACCGCACTCGCCACAACGTGGTGCAAATACGGTTGGTTTAGTCATTGAATACCCAAGAGAAAAAGGTGTACAAGATGCTTTACTTTGGTTCTGCGAAAATTGTACTACTAAATTGTACGAAGAAGATTTTACAGTAAAAAATATTGAAACCGATATGCCAAAAATATTTGATAAATATTATGGTGATAAAGACAAACGCACCTGCCCTAATTGTGACGCAGTAATGCAACCACCACAAAAGGTAAAGCTAGAAGACTAGTTAGCAGTTAGCAGTTAGCAGTTAGCAGTTAGCAAAAGAAACAAAGCGGGATTAAAAATAACATTAACTTAATTGAAAGTCCCCAATCAATTTGTAAAATTGAACGCCAAGGCGAAGATATAGATAAAGAAAAGCTTCGAGATCAGGAGAACGATGTTCGACGCGAAGTTTTCGTATCGATTTTCAGTTTAAAACTGAAAAATTCCTTGGCTTGGATGTCTTTTTTTGGTTCGTTTTTTGGACAAGCAAAAAATGAATAAAATAAATAATTTTAGACAAAGATTACCACGTTTAAAGACTCGCAATGACAAAACTTATGGAAAAACGCAAACTTAGAATTAACGGTCACTCACACTTATTGCCATATCCGGAGGAAATCCCTCAGTTTATGCAAGACAAAGAAATTTTTTGGGTGGATAAAGACCGAAAATTTATGCTTCAAAAAGATTGGAACAGACCGATTACAGATTCTAGTTTCTTTTTAGATGAAAAACTAGCTTGGATGGAACGTTTTAAAATTGACCATGCAGTCGTTTTAAATTTATCTCAGTTATACGGTAACGGTTTGCGTGTGGAAGAAATGAAGCAAGCGCTTAAATTTCAAAACGATTTTAATGCCAAAGTACAACGCGAAAACCCAAGCAAATTTACTTGCGGTTTTGTAGTCCATCCTGGTTTTGTTAGAGGAGCCTGTTGGGAAATAGAACGTTGTGTGGAAGAATTAGACTTACGTTTATTATGCCTTCCAACCCATTATATGGATACTATCGGCACTTGGCGTTGTATTTTTGATGAAGAAAACGAGCCTATTTTTGAAATGGCCAACAAGTATAATCTAGCTGTAGAAATACACCCTTACGATGGTGAAAAGTTTATCAAACTAGAAAACACCTCTTGGCGTTTTCATTTAATATGGATGTTGGCACAATGTGCAGATGCCTACCACTTTTTAACTTTAAATGGTTATCAAGATAAGTACCCAAATATGAGAACTTGTTTTGCGCATGGTGGGCAATTAGCACAAATAAACTTAGGACGACGTATTCAAGGTTTTGATGGTAGACCCGATTTATTCGAAGGTAAAAGTCACCCAAGAAAAGCGGTTGGACATAAAAACATCTTTTTTGACACTTTAGTGCACGATACTGGTGGATTAGATCTATTATTAAAAAACCAAGGTTCTAAACAGGTTTTAATGGGCCTTGATGACCCTTACCCTTTAGGGGAAATGGAAAGCGAAAAACAAAGTTCTTACCCTGGAAAAATTTTAGATTTAGCTATCGAACGTAAAATTATTACAGAAACAGAACGTGATGCTATTTGGGAGGATAACGTGATCCAATGGTTATGTGGAGATGACCAAGCAGCTAAAGATAAACTTGTTAAACGTATTTTAGGATAATGTATTTTTTACCAGAAAAACTAGACGACTACGTGGTTGCTCACAGTCAAGATGAGCCCAAGCTATTACAACAATTAACTAGAGAAACTTATCAAAAAATATTACAACCTATTATGCTGTCTGGACCTTATCAAGGTCGCGTACTAAGCATGATTTCTAAATTAATTAGACCAAAATCTGTTTTAGAATTAGGTACTTTTACCGGCTATGCAACCCTTTGTTTAGCGGAAGGTTTACATCCTGAAGGTGAAATACACACGATTGATGTAAATGAAGAATTAGAAGATTTTCAGCGTAGTTACTTTGATAAATCTGGTTACGGAACACAAATACATCAACACTTAGGGAGTGCAATAGATATATTACCAACATTAGACAAAACTTTTGATTTGGTATTTATTGATGCTGACAAACCTAACTACGTTAATTACTTTCATTTAATTATTGACAAACTAAATCCAGGAGGTATCATACTTTCTGATAATGTGTTATGGCATGGAAAAGTGATTGAACCTGTAGATCCAAAAGACGTTTCTACCAATGCTGTTTTAGAGTTTAATACACTTTTAAAAAATGACAAACGCATAGAAACGGTGTTATTACCCATTCGTGATGGTTTAACCATTAGCCGAAAATTATAAGTTAAATCATTATGGATACATTAGATATAAGAACCGTTGATGTTACACAATATATCACACCTTTAAGAGAAGGAGGGTCTTTACCTGCCATTGTTAAAGCTAGTGATGATTTTTTATACGTGTTAAAATTTAGAGGTGCAGGTCAAGGAAAAAAAGCTTTAATTGCCGAATTTATTGGTGGCGAATTAGCACGCGCTATTGGCTTAAAAGTACCCGAATTGGTATTTATGAATTTAGATGATTCGTTTAGTAAAATGGAACCCGATGAAGAAATACAAGACTTACTTAAGTTTAGCGTCGGTTTAAACCTAGGACTACATTATTTAAGCGGTAGTATAACTTTTGATCCATTGGCGTCTGTTGCAGATGCTAAAACAGCTTCTAAAGTCGTTTTATTAGACAGTATCATTAGTAATATAGATAGAACTTCTAAAAACCCGAACATTCTAAATTGGAATAAGGAATTATGGGTAATAGATAATGGTGCTAGTTTTTATTTTCATCATAATTGGGACACGTGGAAAAACCATTTAACAAGAACGTTTCCATTAATAAAAGACCACGTCCTTTTAAGTCGTGCTACAGATTTGGAAAATGCTTCAAAAGAAATAATTAAAGCTTTAGACAAAACCACTATTAAAAACATTATCAATACTATTCCAGAAGATTGGTTGATAAGTGAGGGCGACACCTTAACACCATTAGAAATACGAGATGCGTATACAGATTATCTAGATGCCAAACTGGCTATGATAGACACACTAGTTAAAGAAGCTCAAGATGCAAGATAAAGTTACTTTTGAATACGCGATTATTAGGCTTGTCCCTAAAGTAGAACGTGAAGAGTTTTTTAATATCGGTGTTATTTTATACTCTAAACGCAAAAAATTTGTTGGTGTAAAATATAAAATCAGCGATGCTAAATTAAAAGCCTTTGCCTGCAACTTAGACTTAGAAGCTTTAAATAGCTATCTAAAATCATGGGAACTAATTTGCAAAGGAGATCCTTCTGCAGGGGTTATTGGTCAATTTGAAGTATCTGATAGATTCAGATGGCTAGCAGCCGCAAGAAGTACTATTATACAAAGTTCTAAAACACATGCTGGATTAACAGACGATCCGGAAAAAGAACTAGAATCTATTTTTAAATCTTATGTTTTGTGTGAAGAGACAGATGCTTTACTCTAAGAATACAATACTACAATGACGGAAGACAAGCCAAAAAAGAAAAGTAATATTATTGGAATAACAGTAGGTATTATCGTCTTTATCATTTCATTTTATGCTGTTAAACAACTTTTTAAAAAAGATATAGCTACTGAATTAAAAAATGTAGCTATAGAAATGAATAAACAAACACCTATAGCAATTGATCAGTATACAAGATTAGACAGTGCATCATCTAAAGGAAAAATCAATTTTATATACCATTACACACTTTTAGATATGACAAAATCTGAAGTCAACATAGACACAGCTAATAAGTACATAAGACCCAAAATCATCGAAAGCGTAAAAAATAGCCCTGAATTAAAAACCTATCGAGATAATAACATCACTTTAGATTACAAATATTACGATAAGAATGGTGCTTTTACTATGGAGATTTCTGTAACACCAGAGCTTTATAATAAATAAACCTCCCCTTTTTGAAAGCTATTTTCACTCTTATTTATTACTCATAACACCAGCCAAATAACTAGCATCTTTAGACACACCACCTAACGTTGCTGATCCACGAGTAAACATCCATGGTAAACCTATAAAGTATAAGCCATCAATATTACTAACGCCTCTATAGTTTTTAGGATAACTATTAGCGTCCAGTTCTAATCCTTGAATCCATTTAAAATTAGGACGGTATCCTGTTGCCCAAATCACATTTTTAATTGTCGATTTTTTTTCTTTTTCAAAAAAGATATCGTCATTTAATGCATCTTTTGTGCGTCCTACAGGTATGACATTTTCTCGAGACAAAATTTCTTTTACATCCGTACCAATAACAGGTTGTGTTGAAGAGTTAATTTTTTTACCAACCCAACTATATTTACTATAACTTAAAAAACCGACCACGGTAAACCACCACCATAGTGTTTTACCTAAAAAGTTTTGAGGTAATGATTTCACGCTAGTATCTCCAGAAAAATAAACAGTCCTAGAGCTGTCTTTAGAAATCTCGTTTAATATTTGATAACCAGAATCCCCACCTCCTACAACTAAAGCATCACCTTGTTGCAATTGCTTAACACCTTTATAGTAGTTACTATGCATTTGTAATGTACTATCGGATATTTTTGTGTGACAAGGCGGTGTATAAGGAATATGAAATGGGCCTGTAGCAACGATGACATTTTTAGCTTCAATCTCGCCATCTTTATGCTGTACATGAAAACCTTTTGCTGTTTTAGTAACAGCAGTCACCAATGTATTTAATTGCACAGGAATCTCAAATGCAGCAACGTAAGTCTTAAAATAATTAGCCACCTCAACCTTGGTTGGATAATGCCCTTTAGGGGCATCAAATTTTAAACCTGGTAAATGATTGTATTCTGTTGGTGTGAATAATTTTAAAGAATCCCAACGGTTTAACCAGGACGCACCAACTTCTGCCTCTCCATCTAAAACTATAAAATTGACGTTCATTTGTTTTAAATGATAAGCCATAGCTAATCCTGCTTGTGCACCTCCAATGACTACATAATCCAACATCTTATCCTTTATTTTAATTCTTTGCGAAAGTAAAAACAATATATGGGTTAAAGCATGAAACAGCACACCAACCTTAATAAAATTATAAATAATCATAATAAAATTAAACTCTTATATGCACAGATGTCTTTTAACAACATTTAACTAAAATTTCTTATTCCAATATATTTTTCCGAATTTTAAGCTAGTAAAATAACATTAATTAAAAAGTAAATAATGGATTGGATATACTCTTTAAATGACCCTTTATGGGAAACAGTCGCAGGTAGCCTTATACTATTTGTAGTAATTATTATATTAACTAGAATTATAGGCTTAAGATCGTTTGCTAAATTTACAGCTTATGACTTTGCTTTTACTATTGCTATAGGTAGCATAATTTCTTCAACTCTAACATCAAGCACATCCCTTATTCATGGGAGTGTCGCAATTTCTGGCTTACTATTTCTAACCTACATTTTTTCTACATTACAAAAAAAGTTTCCTAGTTTAAGTTCTATAATTTCTAACAAACCTTTATTATTAATGAAAGGTAAAACAATTTTACATGACAATTTAAAACATGCTAGAATTGAAAAACCGCAATTAATAGCAAAACTTAGAGAAGCTAATGTTTTAAATTTTAATCAAATTGAAGCAGTTGTTTTAGAATCTACAGGAGATATATCTGTATTACACAAGTCATCTGACGCAAGTGACACAAAGTTAAGCGATGTCATATTAGAAGACGTCAGAGAAAGACCTTAAAAAAATCAACATAAAAAAAGCCTCTCATAAAACGAGAGGCTTTTTAAATTAACACTTATAATTTTTACTGCACTGCTTGTAAAGCGTCAATATTACCATATCCAAAACTAGAGTTTTTGTTAGGATAAAACTCTGAAGATTGCTTTAATTTAGTTAACACTTGTGCTCTAGACCATGTTGGGTATTTAGACCACACTAAAGCTGCGATACCAGCTGTTGTTGCTGTTGCAACAGATGATCCTCCTGTATAACGTCTATCACCATCATAAAACCCTAATACTGGTGGTGCCTTACTTGTGTTATTATCACCTTCCATAATAATGGTAAAGTCAATTTTATCACCAGTATGACACACCTCACATCTATCATAGTTTGGTCCATCATCTACTCCTGTTACAGCAACTGTCTCACTCATAGTAGCCGGAAAAATAACACCATAACCATTTGTAAAACTAGTAGACGTTCCACCTGCTGCAAAAATTAATTTCTGTTTACTGTACGCATATTCTACAGCATCCTTAATATTACCGATTGACCATAAATATCCAATAGACATAGAGATAATCTTAACATCACTTCTATTTCCTAACTGAGTTAATGCATCAGATACTCCTTTACGCTCATGATAATCATTAAGCAATACATCTTCTGTAGCTCTATAAGCCACTAAGTTTGCATTATATGCTACACCAACCGGCATTCCGTTATCATTACGTGGTGCTGCTATTGTAGATGCCATTGCTGTACCATGTCCACATTTATCATGAATGCCATCATAATTATCTGACCACCACCAAGAAGAATCTATAAATGTTCCATATTTTTGAACAAAACGCCCCGTTGAATACCCGTCATTAATTCCTGACGAATTTAGTAATGATTGAGAAGCAGATACACCAGTATCTATTAATCCAATAGTCACACCCGCTCCAGTACTTTGACTCCAAGCTTGTGGAATATTATGCTCGTAAAAATGCCAAGACACTTGTGCATTACTTGGTGCAATCGTCGTATAATGTGCAGAATTTATAGTATTTGAATCTTTATCGCACCCAGAACTTGACCGCCCATTATTTACTGTTTCATATTGATTATAACCGTTTGGCTCTAAATATCTAACACCGTCAGACTGTAACAATTGTTTAATTGTTGAAAAGTTGGCAACTTCCATATCTATCACATTAATAATATCATGCTCAACGACTGGTTTATCACCTTTTTTATAATCTTCGCTATCTTCAACAAGTTGTATAAGGTTAGATAAGGTTGCTTTAAGACTTTCTGTTTTTACTTCAGCAAAACTTTCGCCTTCTGCTCCATACCCAATAGTTAAAATATTATTACCTCTAATTACAGCACTCCAAAGAGTGTGCGGTGTAACATCTTTCCAATCAAAAGTTCCGGTTTCTGTAAGACTTTGATTGATTATAGCATTAATTTCAGGGATAGTTAATGCTGGCTTTTGATCGTCGTTAATGACTGATTCTTCTTGCATTTCTAAAACTTCATCTTTTTGACAAGCATTAAAAATTGTAAAAGCTACCAATAACATTGATAGTTTTAATAATGGTCTTTTCATTTTTATATAGTTTAAGGTTGTTCGTTAAATATATAGCTTTTTCTTAAAAAAAAGTTAATAATTTTAATGATTTAACAATTTAAACATATTAATAACACCAAATTAATACTAATTTACAAAATTACAAATTGCGTTAGCGGTAGTAGTGGCATCCTTTTTTGATAAAATAGTTGGATTACCTAGTTGATATGACCTTAACTTAACTGTATATCATTTGTGTTCTCACAAAAATGTTCTGCAAAAAAGATATAACGGATGACGCGACCCTTGTGGTAACGCCCAAAAGATAAGTGGTATTTTTGTATTATAATTTACGACGAACAGATCCAGTAAACTCTTCTAGATCATCTTTAACTTTTTTAAGTTCTTCATTTACACCATCAGTGATGCTTGTATCCAAACCGTTACGTTCTGCAGATTTTGTGATTTCGGTTTTAATATCGTTAGTAGCATCTTTAAGCTGACGCATACCTTTACCTAAACCTCTTGCGATTTCGGGAACATTTTTAGCTCCAAAAACCATAACAACGATAAGTAGGATGAAAAAAATTTCTCCTCCGCTTATAAATAAAAATGTTGCTAATTGTATCATGGTACAAATATACTAAGTTGTTTTGATTGTATGAATAAAGTACCCTTTTTTTTAAGAGTCTTTTAGGTTGTTTTTTTGTATTTTTACATCAAGTGAAACACAAAGCTATGGCGTTTAAAAATATAGAGTCTAATCCAATTTTGGATCGTTTACCTAAGCATTTAAGGCAGTTTATTAAACCTCAGGATTATGAGGATTATTCTGCAATTGACCAAGCCGTTTGGCGTTATGCTATGCGTAAAAATGTCGATTATTTAAGTATGGTAGCACATAGCACCTATTTAGAAGGACTACAACAGACAGGGATTAGTGTTGATGCTATCCCAAATATGTATGGAATGAATCGTATTTTAAAAGCGATTGGTTGGGCTGCTGTTGCTGTTGATGGTTTTATACCGCCTAATGCATTTATGGAGTTTCAAGCTTATAATGTATTAGTTATTGCTAGTGATATTAGACAATTAGAACATATAGAATATACACCTGCGCCAGATATTATCCATGAAGGTGCTGGTCACGCTCCAATTATTGCTAATCCTGAATATGCTGAGTATTTAAGACGTTTTGGAGAAATTGGTTGTAAAGCGATTAGTTCTGCTAAGGATTATGAATTATACGAAGCTGTACGCCACTTGTCTATTATAAAAGAAGCTCCTAATACGCCACAAGATCAAATCGATTTAGCAGAAAAAACGGTTGAAGACTTACAAAATAATATGGGTGAACCAAGTGAGATGGCTTTAATTAGAAACTTACACTGGTGGACGGTTGAATATGGTTTGATTGGCAGCATTGAAAATCCTAAAATTTATGGTGCTGGTTTACTATCATCTATTGGAGAGAGCGCTTGGTGTATGACGGATAAGGTCAAAAAATTACCTTATACGATTGAGTCTACCTTTCAGAATTTTGACATTACAAAACCACAACCTCAATTATATGTGACTCCAGATTTTGCACACCTTAGTTTGGTATTAGAGTCTTTTGCTAATACTATGGCACTCCGTACTGGTGGACCTAGTGCTATTAAAAAATTAATACACAGTCAAGCTTTAGGTACTATTGAGCTTAGTACTGGTTTGCAGATTTCGGGTGTGTTTACTAATATGATAGAACACAATGGAAAAGTAAGCTATATACAGACCACTGGAAAAACTGCGTTAGCTAACAGAGATAAAGAATTGGTTGGACACAGTACTTTAGAACATGCGGATGGTTTTGGATCTCCTATCGGGAAATTAAAAGGTATTAATTTAGCTATTGAAGACATGTCGCCACGTGATTTACGTGCTTATGATATTTATGAAGGTGAAACGGTGACTTTAGAGTTTGAAAATGATATTATTGTTACCGGAGAGATTATTACGGGAACAAGAAACCTACAAGGTAAAATTATCTTGATTAGTTTTAAAAACTGTACCGTAACACATAAAGACACTATTTTATTTGAACCTGACTGGGGACAATATGACATGGCTGTTGGTAAAGAAGTGTTATCTGGGTATTCTGGCCCTGCAGATTTACATAGTTTTGATTTAATTACGCATAAAATAAGCAGCACAACAATACATATTGAACATTCTGCTGAAAAATTAGAATTGATTGACCTATACAAACAAGTCCGTGATTATCGAGAAGGAACTAACTGTACTATTTCTAGAACAAAAGTATTGGAACAGTTAATTAACCGCTTTCCGATGGATTGGTTATTACCTATCGAATTGTTTGAATTAGCAAAAAAAGGCAATGAAAATGAGCTGTGTCATACTATTCTTGAGCATTTAGAAACTATCAAACAAAACAGACCTGAAGTTGGGCATTTAATTGATGATGGTATTAAGATTGCAAGCCAAGAGATTGCAGTTTAAATTTAAACGACATAAAGGGTAAATTACTATTAACTTATAACTGTATTAAAATGACCACATTAAAATACAGATATAAGTTAGTTTTTTATTTGTTTACAAAAAAAACAATTACTTATAACTCTTCAACTTCTCCTTAGTAAAGTCACTAAGCACAAGTCGTCCACTAATTTCAGCACGTTCTAGAAGTGAAACACACCATTCGTTAGTGTCTTCCCAAAGCACTCTTTTAAGTTCTAATAAAGCTTCCGGGTTGTAAGAGGTTAATTTAAGTGCTAAAACAGTTACAGCGCCGTCCAATGCTTCAACCGTTTCAAACACATCCGCATATAAACCTTTTGTTTTTGCATACGCTGCATCATAAAAGGATTCTGCATTAATGGTCATTTGAGAAAAAGCGGTTTGCCCCATTTTTCTCGTCACTGCTGGTTCGATAACAAATGGGCCAATACCAATACTAATTTCGCTAAGCTTGATTGCTGCAAATTTAGTTGCTAAACAATAATCCGTTGCACTTGCTAGCCCCACTCCTCCTCCAACAGCTTTACCTTGTACACGACCAATTATTAACTTTGGACATTTACGCATGGCGTTAATCACATTTGCAAAACCGGAAAAAAATTGTTTCCCTTCTTGTAAATTCTTAATAGCTACTAGCTCGGAAAAACTTGCGCCAGCACAAAACGTGCGATCTCCTCCACTTTTTAAAACAATCACTTTTATACTATCATTTTGACCTGCTGCTTTTATAGCTAATTCTAATTCTTTTAAAATAGGACTAGGCATTGCATTATGTTCTGGCGTAAAAAATTCGATATAACCTATGTTATTTTCAATGGTTTGTTTAACGTATGCTTGAGACATTTGCTCTTAGTTTTAAGTTGAATTTACACAAATTTAAGGATTTTTAAGTTTCAAATTAGTAGCTTTGTAAGAAACAATTATACTATGGGAATTTTTAGTTTTCTTTTCGGAAATAAAGCCAATAAAATAAAAGATTTTACAGATAGAGGTGCTATAATTTTAGACGTACGCTCTAAGGCAGAATATGACTCGGGTGCAATTCCTGGCTCAAAACATATCCCATTACAACAAATTCAAGCTAAGGTCAATCAAATAATAAAATGGGATAAACCTGTTATTACTTGTTGCGCCAGTGGTATGCGATCAGGCAGTGCCGCAGCTATTTTACGCAGCAATGGCATTGAAGTTATGAATGGTGGTGGATGGCAAAGCCTAAGTAATAAACTATAGTTTATTTACTACGACTTATTTAAACACCTTAGAGTTTGAAATTTTCGAGTTTGTCCTGATTATCTATTTTACTATCGTTGTACTCCAATGTCCAACCTAAACTATTGGTTAAAATATAAAATTTAGACAACTCACTTACCAACCTGTTTTTAGCATTAATACGCAAATTAGAAGCTTCTATTTTCTTATTGATACGTGCTGTTACAATGTCTTGTATTTTATTATAATCATCATGATTAAAAGCATTGAGATACCCGCTTTCCACATCGTAATATTCTAATTGTGGATAGATTTTTAATTCTTCTTTTGGAATAGACTTAATTTTCAAAACTTTATTAATACTATCAATTTCAAATTCGATCTTACTTAAATCGTAAGCCACCGTTACTTCCGCATTAACAATAACCAAAGCCTGTTTGTCTGAGGTTAAATTAGCAAATAATGCTTTGGAGTTTTTATAACTATAGGCGTCACTAAAATACCCTTCAGTAACCACTAACTTACCAACGTTACTAATCTGCTTTTCTATTAAAGCAGAATGTTCTCTAATAATTGTTTTGTCTGCACTACCTGCCGTACATTTTTTTAAAATGAAAGACAAAGCAAACGCTATTACTATACCTATAATTATTTTTCGCATGAGATAAAAGTACTATTAGATTCTGAATTTATCTAAAAAAGTGAAGTTAAAATATTATTTAAAAAAACACCAATTTAAAAACGACATTAGCAGCTTATTGATTGGTGTTAGTTTGATATATTGATTAATAGCGCACTGAAATTAAGCACATTATGCGATATATTGTGTGTTTTTCGTTGAAGGGACTATTAATTAGTCATAAGTAATCACTACACGTTATTCACTAAAAAATCAAAACATTACACATTATTCAAATTTCATACTTGGAAACTGAGTACTTAATACCATTTGTTTTTCAATTAATTGCTGGACAAATTTAAGGTGTGCTGTAGAGTTTGGATTAAAGGGCTTATGCTGTAACCCTTTTTGAATCGTGTCCACATCAGTCATTATTTTTTCTGTAGAATCTGCCATCCAAACATCCTTAAAACGCTGCCAGATATAATCTACAGCCAATGGACTTGGATGTAATAAATCTTGATTATAAAAACGATAATCACGCAACTCATCCATCATAATTTCATAAGAGGGAAAATAATGCGATTGACTATCTAAGATATTATGTACAGCTGCAATCAAATGCGATTTGCTCTGTGTGTTTTGAATAAAACCATCTTTTACATGTCTAACAGGAGACACTGTAAAAATAAAACTCACCTTAGGGTTTACAGCTTTAACTTGCGCTATTATAGATTGAAGTACTGTCGTAATAGCATCAACACTTAATATTTCTTTTTGAAACTGCTGTTGCGGAATTTTATGACAATTAGCGACAATCTTATCTGTCTTCAAAAAACGATAGACCCAAGCAGTCCCCAAAGTTATTACAACATGCGAACTTTGTTTTAAATAATGACTCGTTTTTTGAGAAGCAGCATTTAACTGATGTAATAATAAGCTTTTAGTATGTTGACTTATTTTAGAATGCGCATCAAAGCAATGAAACTGTTCATTATTAATAAATACATCCTCCTCTGTATATTTCTTACCATTTAAGGCATTCGTGACTAAATTATGAATGGCTTTAGGATGAAACAAAATACCAAACGGATTAACATAGTGTTGAAACTTAAAGTACTCGAACTTATCCCCAATATTTTCAGCAAAGCAAGACCCTAAAAGGAATACTTTAGACTTATAATCTATAAGATTATCCGCTTGCTTTTTTAATGGTATTTTTGTTCTTAGATTCAATTAATTCACTTTTTATCAACCCCTTTTTTTTGTTATATCCTTCTCTTCTCTATCTCACGACTCAGCAACGAAAAATATTCTCTTAAAATCAAATACTTTGGTTCTCGACTTTAAGAGAAAATTACATCTACGCAATATAACTTTTAGCAGCCTCTAAAGCATCCTTAATACCCGCAGCATTTTTACCTCCAGCTGTTGCAAAAAATGGTTGCCCACCTCCACCTCCATGGATATACTTCCCTAATTCTCTAACAATAGTTCCTGCATTAAGCGCTTTAGTTTCGACTAAACTTTTAGACACATAACACGATAGGATAGCCTTCCCATCTAGCTCTGCACCAAACAGCAGGTATAAATTATCAAATTGGTTACCTAATTCAAAACACAAATCTTTAATTCCAGAAGGATCCAAATCTAATTGTTTAGCTAAAAAGTTAACACCGTTAACCGCTACTATTTCGTTTTTAAGTTCGCCTTTAATATTTTTTGCTTTGTCTTTTAATAATTGTTCAATTTGTTTTTTAAGACTTGAATTTTCGTCTTGTAAATTTTGAAGTGCTTTAATAGGCTCTTGTGCATTGTTAAGCATATCTTTCATTTCAAAAAACGATCTATTATTGTCATGATAATACGACTTAACGGCATCATTTGTAATCGCTTCTATACGACGTATTCCTGATGCTACAGCGCCTTCCGACACAATTTTAAAATGCCAAATATCTGCCGTATTATCGACATGAGTACCACCACATAATTCTATGGACTGACCAAATCTAACGGTACGTACAGCATCGCCATATTTTTCTCCAAATAATGCCATAGCACCTTCTTCTATAGCTTTTTCCATTGGCACATTACGTCCTTCTTGTAATGGCAACTTACTTTCTATTCTAGCATTTACAAAATTTTCAACATCGCGTAATTGCTCTGTTGTTAATTTAGAAAAATGTGAAAAATCAAATCTTAAATATTTTGAGTGTACCGCACTTCCTTTTTGCTCCACATGATCACCTAAAACTTCTCTTAACGCTTGATGTAATAAATGCGTAGCGGTATGGTTACACTCTGTTCTGTAACGTTGTTTTTCGTCGACTTTTGCAACAAAAACTTGATTAACATCACGCGGTAACTCTTTAGTTAAGTGAATAATTATATTATTCTCTTTTTTAGTATCTACAATATAAGAAACATCTCCGTTTGTCGCTTGGATATAACCTTTATCTCCAACTTGTCCACCACCTTCAGCATAAAAAGGTGTCAAATTAAATACCAATTGGTACATTTCACCATCCTTTTTAGAAACGACTTTACGGTATTTTGTAATTTTAACTTTAGCTTCTAACTGGTCATAACCAATAAATTCTTGTTCTTCATCCTCAATTAAATCAGTCCAATCATCAGACTTTAATTCTGATGCCTCACGACCTCTACCTTGTTGTTCTTTTAAACGCTTATTAAATTCGCCTTTATTATAAGAGAATCCTTTTTCACGTAAAATTAAATCGGTTAAATCTTCAGGAAAACCATAAGTATCCTTAAGTTCAAAAACCTTAGATCCAGACACTTGCTTATCTGTTGCATTATCTACGATGCGATCTAAAATGGCTAAACCTTGATCTAATGTTCTTAAAAAAGACGCTTCTTCTTCTTTTATAACATTTTCGATTAATTGTTTTTGTGCTTTTAATTCCGGGAATGCCTTACCCATTTTTTCAGTTAACACATTAACTAAACGGTATATAAACGGTTCTTTTTTATCTAAAAAGGTAAATCCGTAACGTACTGCACGACGCAAAATACGACGGATAACATAACCTGCTCCTGTATTACTAGGTAGTTGTCCATCGGCTATAGAAAAAGCTACCGCACGCACATGGTCGGATATAACACGAATAGCAATATCTATTTTTTCATCTTTATTATAATCTTTACCCGTAATGGTTTCAATTTCTCTTATAATTGGAGTAAACACATCCGTATCATAATTAGATTTAACATTCTGCATAACCATACACAAACGTTCAAATCCCATTCCCGTATCAATATGCTTATTTGGCAGCTCTTCTAAACTACCATTTGCTCTACGATTGTATTGCATAAAAACCAAGTTCCATATTTCTACGACTTGTGGATGGTCTTCATTGACTAACGTTTTACCATCGACTTTAGCTTTTTCCTCAGCAGAACGGATATCAACATGGATTTCGCTACAAGGCCCACAAGGTCCTTGCTCTCCCATTTCCCAAAAGTTATCTTTCTTATTCCCTTTTAAAATACGCTCTTCACTTATATATTGTTTCCAAAGATCGTAAGCTTCGGTATCCATTTTAAGATTATCATCATCATCACTACCCTCAAAAACAGTAACGTATAAAATATCCTTATCAATTTTATAGACCTCTGTCAATAATTCCCACGCCCAAGCAATAGCTTCTTCTTTAAAATAATCACCAAAAGACCAGTTTCCTAGCATTTCAAATAAAGTATGGTGGTAGGTATCATAACCAACCTCTTCCAGGTCATTGTGCTTACCTGATACTCGTAAACATTTTTGACTATCTGTTATACGATTATTTTTTGGTTGGCTGTTGCCTAAAAAGTATTCTTTAAAAGGTGCCATCCCTGCGTTTACAAACATTAATGTTGGATCATCCTTTAACACCATCGGTGCAGATGGCACAATGCTGTGCTTTTTATCTTCGAAAAACTTAAGAAAAGTTGCGCGTACGTCTTGAGAATTCATATGCCTATGTTAATCTTGTTTACTTAAACTTAAAGCTTAAAAAAACAATTTATATATTTGTTATTTCGTTTACTATTTTAATTAGCTGAAAAACTCAGCTTTAATAATTGCAAAAATAGAATATTTTAGATAATGAGTAAGGTAAAATATTATTATGATTCTGAAACACTCTCTTATAAAAAGATAGAGCGCAAAAAAAGACGCACATTTAAGTTTATATCTTTATTCTTAATTGCTGCCGCCTTATTTAGTTTTCTGTTTGTTTTTATAGGCGGACAATACTTTGAATCACCAAAAGAAAAAGCTCTAAAACGTGAGTTATCAAATTTAGAATTACAGTTTGATTTACTAAATAAAAAAATGGAGGAGGCAGAAATGGTCTTAGCAAATATCGAAGATCGCGATAATGCCATTTACCGTTTGTATTTTGAAGCTAACCCAATACCAGAGGAGCAACGTAAAGCTGGATTTGGAGGTGTTAACAGATATAAAAGACTAGAAGGTTATGATAATTCTCAATTGATTGTAAATAGTAACAAACGCATTGACATACTCCTTAAACGCATAGTTGTACAGTCAAAATCACTAGACGAAATTGCAATTTTAGCTGAAGAAAAAGAAAAATTATTATTAGCTATTCCAGCGATACAACCTGTAAGTAATGAAGACTTAACCAGAATGGCTTCGGGATATGGTATGCGATCTGACCCCTTTACTAAACTTAGAAAAATGCATTGGGGTATGGACTTTACAGCCCCTAGAGGAACTCCTATTTATGCCTCAGGAGATGGTGTTGTGGTGCGTGCTGACAACAATTCTGCAGGATACGGAAATCATATTAGAATAGATCATGGCTATGGGTACACTTCTCTTTATGCGCACATGTTTAAATTTGTCGCTCAAAAAAATCAAAAAGTAAAACGTGGGGATTTAATAGGTTTTGTAGGTAGTACTGGACGCTCTCAAGCACCACATGTTCATTATGAAATATTTAAAGATGGGCAACGTATTAATCCTATGAATTTTTACTACGGTAGTTTATCTCCTGAAGAATTTAACAAACTTCTGCGACATGCCTCGGTAGAAAACCAATCTTTAGATTAATGATTATTGATCTTCCAGAAAAACGCTACTATTCCATTGGTGAAGTGGCAAAAGCCTTTGATGTAAACACATCATTACTTCGGTTTTGGGAAAAAGAATTTGATGTCCTAAAACCAAAAAAAACAGTAACAGGAAATAGAAAATTCACCCCTGAAGACATAAAAAACTTACAACTAATTTATCATTTGGTAAAAGAGCGTGGCTTTACTTTAGACGGTGCAAAAACACATTTAAAAGAAGAAAAAAAGAAAACCCTTGATAACTTTGAAATTATAACTAAATTAGAAGGAGTCAAAGCACAATTAATAAAATTAAAAAATGAACTATAAACAACTACCTGAAGGCAACACTAAAAAATCATCTACCATGAAAAAATTACTTATACCTATCGTTATTATTGGACTTCTGGCCTTTATAGTATTCAAATGGGGCATTGGTATTAATAATGAAATCATAGAAAAAGAAGGTGTTGCAGTAGCACAATGGGCTAATGTAGAAAGTTCTTACCAAAGAAGAGCTGATTTAATCCCTAATCTTGTCGCTACTGTAAAAGGCTATGCAGATCATGAAAAGGAAACATTGGAAGCTGTAATTAAAGCCAGAGCAGAAGCTACAAAACCAACAATCAATGTTGATGCCAGTGCTATCTCTCCGGAAAACATTGCTCAATTTCAAAAAGCGCAACAAGGATTAAGTGGCGCTTTATCAAGATTATTAGTATCTGTAGAGCGTTATCCTGAATTAAAAGCTGACAGAGGCTTTTTAGAATTACAAAGCCAATTAGAAGGTACGGAAAACAGAATTAATGTGGAACGTAACAGATTTAACAGTTTAGCAGGAGCTTACAATATTTTTATTGCTAAATTCCCTACTAGCTACGTTGCAAACTACATTAATAAAGAAGCGCTTGGGTTATTTAAAGCATCACCAGGAAGTGAAAACGCTCCTAAAGTACAATTTTAATTTATGCAAGATAAAGTTGAATCGTTTTTAACCACTATTGAAGAACAGGCTATTGTTGATGCTATTTGTGTAGCAGAAGACCATACCTCTGGAGAAATCCGTGTACATATCGAAAAAACCTGTAATGCCGATTTAGAATCTCGCGCATTAGAGGTTTTTTCCTATTTAAAAATGGACAATACTAGGGATAGAAATGGTGTTTTGATCTATGTTGCAGTTGACGACCATAAATTTGGAATATATGGTGACGAGGGTATAAACAATCTTGTCCCTAAAACCTTTTGGGATGACACTAAAACAATCATTGAAAACCATTTTAAATCAGGCCATTTCAAACAAGGTTTAGTCGATGGTATTTTACATGCTGGACAGCAACTAAAAACACATTTCCCTATCAAAGACGATGACACTAATGAGTTAAGCAATACTATTTCTAAAGGATGATATTCAGAATACAGTCTTCAGTAGTCAGTAAGCAATCGTTAAAAAACAATGTATTAAAACTCGTTGTAATAGCTATTTTATTATCCTTTAGCACGAGCTTTGCGCAGTTCAAAATTCCGCCAAAACCAGATAAATCTAATGGTGGACAAACTAGTGTTTATGATTATGCTAAATTACTATCTTCAAGTCAAAAAAATGCTTTAGAGTCTAAACTAATAAAATACTCTGACACCACTTCTACGCAAATAGTTGTTGCTATTATACCATCTACTCAAGGTGAATACATTAATTACTTAGCGACTAATTGGGCTCAAGAATGGGGTATTGGTCAAGAAAAGGAAGACAACGGAATTTTTATTTTACTAGCCAGAAATGACAGAAAAATAAATATCAGTACTGGCTATGGTGTTGAACACCTATTAACAGATGCTATGTCGCGTCGCATTATAGAGCAAGACATTATCCCGTTTTTCAAACAAAACAACTACTACGGTGGCTTAAATCGTGGTGCGGATGCTATTTTTGAAGTTATGAATGGTGAGTATAAAGGCTCACGTCAAAATGATACTTCAGAAGAGTTCCCCATAGGTGTTATTTTCTTTTTGGGCATTATTTTTATTATCATTTTAATTTCTATATCTAAAAATCGAAGAGGCGGTAATGGCACAGATAACTTTGGAGGTGGACGAAATACATCACGAAGTATACTTGAAGCTATAATACTAAGTAATTCTGGTCGCGGAGGTTACAGAAGTGGCTCTGGAGGTTTTGGAGGAGGCGGTTTTGGCGGTTCTTCTGGAGGTGGTGGCTTTGGTGGAGGCTTCGGAGGCGGAGGCTTTGGTGGTGGTGGTGCTTCAGGTGGTTGGTAACTCACTCATCTTAAAAAGCACTTCTTAACTATTCATTTTTATTGAGAAATAAGCTTCATTATTTATGAAAATACATTTTATCATATACATTAAAATGACGCTATAATTAACTACTACATTATTCTAAACAAATAATAGACAACCTAGCTAAACAAAAAAAAGCAACTTTTCAGTTGCTTTTTTTGTTTCAGATTAACAGATATAATCTATTAGTATATCGCACTCGTAACCATAGCATTAATCCACGTAGTACATACTATTCCCTTTTGTCTCTCCTTTAGATCCTAAACTATTGAACTTCCAACTAAAATTAAGCATAAAATATTGACGTAATACCGTACTCTGGGTATCTTGTATATAATCTTGTGTTGCAGTACGCCTCGCGTTAGTATTTTGGTTTAGTAAATCATACACTTTTAAAGTCACTAATCCTTGATCTTTTAAAACAGAATAAGCAATACTAGCATTCCAAAACCAAGCATCTTTTTGAAAACCATCTGCTATGTTAGCGTTATAATTATAGGTAATATCATTCCGCCACTCTAGTCCCTTAGGCAAGAAAAAAGCTGAGTTTAAATCTAAATTATGAGACGTGAAATTTCTATCTTCAAAAGCATCAATATCATATTTGTTATTTGTTAACGTGATACGGTAGCGCGGTTTAAATTCAAACACATCATTATAAACATAATCAATTCCCACATTTGGATTAAACACTAAAACATTACTAGCATATTGCACCTCATTATTATAATTTATGTTTTTTGAAAAATTAGACCAACTACCAACTTTAAATCTTATCGTTTGCAATGAGTCTATTTTAAACTTTTTACTAAAGTCAATTCCAAAATACCCGTTATTATTACCATCGACATTGTCGTAAGTTGTAGTACGCTTTAAAGTCGCAGGATCAATAGTTGTTCTAGACACCACAGCATTTTGACTTTGTACTACGTTAGCATAGACATAAAAACCCGTACGCTCTTTCCAATTATAAGCATTAAAGCCCATATATAAACTGTGTTGATTTGTCGGCTCTAAGTTAGGATTACCTATAATTGTATTTAATGGATTAGATACATCTTCAAATGCTTGCAATTGACTTACAGAAGGTGGGGTATTTGACAATCTGTATCCCAAATAAAAAGATGCTTTTTTACTAAATCTGTAATTGAAATTAGAATTTAATTCGACTGTATTAAAATCTTTCTCAACATTAAATTCCGATCTCAAACCATCTTGATTTTTTAAAGTTCTCATCACGTAATCCGCACCAAATCTTGCCGACCATTTTTCTTTACGATAACTAAAACTTATTCCCGGAGAACTCCTAGTATCAATATACTCAAAATCTGTACTTAAACTTTCATTGAACAGATCATAAGCATTTGAAGTAGAATTAAAATCAAATGTACTTTCCTTGTTTTCATCTTTATTGAACTGATACTTATAATTAAAGTTGACAAAAAACTCCTTTGCTATAATTGGCAACCTATAACTTACATCTGTATTAAGCTTATCACTGTTATTATTCCCATCCGTTAATTGGTTTCTATTTATAGTTTCTGGTGTCGATCCAAATATTTCTGTATTTGAATTTATAAAATCATCACTTTCGCTATTGCTAAAACTATTATTGATACCAAACTTTAAAAATGCTCCTTTAGAACCAAACTTTTTGGTAGCACTCATAGCATTAGAAAAATTATTAACCTTAGTTTCAACAAAAGAACTTAATGTCGATTGATTAGTCAACACTCTATCTTCATCTAATGTTTCATCTTCACTCCTGTACTCTGTCGTACTCGTTGAATTAGAAAATGAGGGTTTAATATTAATAAAAAAGGTGGTATCAATTTTTATTTCAAAATCAGAATTGGCCGAATGGCTTTCTGTATCGTTATTAGAGCGTGAAGTTGAATTAGAAAAGTATCTAGAATCGGATAAAATGGTCTCACGTTGTGATGACGATTCATTTTCAGAATTACTATTCGAATAGAAATAATCTGCAGAGACTTCCGTTTTTTCTCCTATGGCATCTGCATAATTAACGCCTCCTAATTTAGATGTTGTAATTCCTTGACCACCTCCAAACTGTCTTCCATTAAGACTAAAGGAACCATTACTATTAAACGAACGTCCTCCCCCACTACCAAACATTTTCTGAATTTCACCAAAGCTAAAACCTGGAGAGTTAATATTATTACCACCCACCAAAACGCTTATGCGCTGATCATTGTCAAATCTATTAAACATCCCTGCAAATTCGTGTCGATCATCTGTACCAATACCAGCTGCTACACGTCCAAAAACACCTTTATTATTTTCTTCTTTAATAGTAAGGTTTATTGTTTTGTTTTCTTTGTCTCCTTCCTCTCCTGTAAAAGCCTCACTTTTAGTTTTGGTATCTACCACTTGAATTTTTTCAATAATCTCCTTGGTAAGATTTTTTATAGTAATAGAAGGATCATTACCAAAAAAAGGTTTTCCGTTAACCAAGATTTTATTAACGGCTTTCCCGTTAACTTTAATCTTACCTTCTTCGTCAATTTCTACTCCAGGTAATTGTTTTAATAGATCCTCTACCGTAGCATCCTTTTTAGTTTTAAAAGAATTAACATTAAACTCTAACGTGTCCTTTTTAATGGTTACGGGTGCTGAAGACTTGATTAACACCTCATCTAACGAGTTACTTATTTGAAGCTTTATAGCTCCTAAATCTATGGTACCTGTACGAATAGCAATTTTTTTCTTGTAAGACTTATAGCCAACATAAGACACTAATAAGTTTAAATGGTCCTCACCGGTAACATCTTCCATAGTAAATGCCCCATCCTTTTCTGTTATGGTATACGTAACCAAACTACTATCTTTAACACGCTCCAGATATACTGTAGCGGCCTCAAGCGGTGTTTGATCTAAGTCATCAAACACCTGACCTTTTATAACAAATTCTTTGGATTGACTAAATGAGGTGAATGCACACAAAAGTGTGCCAATAAAGATTAGGTAACGCATTGGTTTTGGTTGATTTTAAAAGCCTGATTAACAGTCTATAATTTTCAACGAAAATAACCTTGCGATACTATTTTTAGTCTTAATAAAAACTTAAAACTAATTTAGAATCATTATTTTTTACGCATATATACACTGATAGGCACCCCTTTAAAGTCATATAACTCACGTAATTTATTCTCTAAATAACGCTTATAACCTTCACGTACATATTGTGGTAAATTACAGAAAAACGCAAATTGTGGTTGCGGAGTAGGCAACTGCATGATGTATTTAATCTTAACAAATTTACCTTTGTAAGCTGGTGGTGGGTAATTATCTATAATTGGAAGTAACGTCTCATTAAGTTCGCTAGTTTTGATACGCTTAGAACGGTTATTATAAACCTCCACAGCAGTTTCGATAGCTTTAAAAATACGTTGTTTTGTCAATACTGAAATAAATACAATTGGCACATCTGTAAATGGCTCTAATTGTTTTTTGATATGCTTTTCAAACTCGTTAGTAGATTTATGATCTTTTTCTACTAAATCCCATTTGTTAATTAAAACTACAATTCCTTTTCTGTTACGTTGTGCTAACCAGAAAATATTCTGAATTTGACCATCAAAACCTCTAGTTGCATCAACCACTAATAAACAAACATCCGCATGCTCAATAGCACGAACACTTCGCATTACAGAATAAAATTCTAAATCTTCTTTTACTTTTGATTTTTTACGAATTCCTGCAGTATCAATTAAATTGAATTCAAATCCAAAACGGTTATACTTAGTATCTATTGAATCTCTTGTAGTACCCGCTATATCTGTAACAATATATCTATCTTCTCCAATTAAAGCATTAATAAAAGATGATTTTCCTGCATTTGGACGACCAACTACAGCAAAACGTGGTAATGGATCTTCCTCTTGTACTTCTTCTATTTCTGGTAAAGCTTCAACAAGAGCATCTAAAAGGTCTCCTGTTCCACTACCGTTTATACTTGCAATGGTAAAATAATCTCCTAATCCAAGGCTGTAAAACTCAACAGCATCTTCTTCTCGCTTACCATTATCTACTTTATTAACAACTAAAAATACAGGTTTTGTCACTTTACGTAATAAACGCGCAACATCCTCATCCATTCCTGTAACACCATCCTCTACATTAACCATAAAGATAATAGCATCTGCCTCATCAATAGCTAATTCTACTTGCTTATCAATTTCAGCTTCAAAAACATCATCACTTCCTTTTACATAACCTCCTGTATCGATTAACGAAAATTCTTTTCCGTTCCAATCACTTTTTCCGTAATGTCTATCTCTTGTTACACCACTTACCGCATCAACAATTGCCTCACGACGTTGAATTAAACGATTAAAAAATGTTGATTTCCCTACATTAGGTCTTCCTACTATTGCTACTATATTACTCATAATTTATTTTTTTATGCATTACATATCCTGTAAGCGAGTGCAAAGGTAGTGTTTAGTTCCAGAAAAAATAGTATTTTACTTTCATTATGAGATAATTATGAATGAAAATTTAAATGAAGTCGTGCTACGTCCACGATTCAAAATAGAATTAAATAAAAAACACACGTCTGTTTTAGAGGCTTTTGAAGCTAAAAAGCACAATCAGAGTCAATTTATTGTCTCTAGAATTGACGATCATGTCTTTATTAAACTACCAAAAGCAGAACAACATTTTTGGTCTCCGCAACTCCATTTAGAGATCAACGACCTAGAAAACAATAAAAGTCAGTTGTATGGTTTATTTGGGCCTAACCCAACCGTTTGGACTTTATTCATGTTTATGCATTTTATAGTTGCCGGATTATTTGTAGCCTTTTGTGTTTGGGCTTACTCCAATTATGCTTTACAAGTAAACTACCAATTACAAGTTTGGGGCTTAATCGGTATGACTATTATATGGTTTGTCCTTTACTTTGCCGGCCGAATGAGTAAAACCTCTAACCAAAAAGAAATGACCGACTTATACACCTTTATGAGTAGCGTTTTAGACGAATAAAAAAAGCTCTAGTAAAAACTAGAGCTTTTATTGTAGTCATTATTCTATATTACTGTTGGTTTTCGTAAAAACTTACTGTACCACTATCTTCGTTAGACACAATTAACAAGTCTTTGCCTGTAGGACTATCTATTGCAGGAATCGCTAATAGACCTTCTGGAGCCTCATCTCCCGAATGTGATAAAATAGACAAGAATACTGGAGCATTAGGATTTGAAATATCATAAACCATAACTTGGTCTGTACGTTCCAAACCAACAAATAAGATATAACGTTGATCTCCTATATTTAAAACATCTACACTTTCTGGCTCAGCTCCTTTATCATCACTACGTTTATCTTCATCATTAAAAGTATCCGGTGTTGCTGTTAATGTTTCTGTAGCAATACTATTTCCACTATCATATACTAAACCACCGTTACCATTCCAAATAGTAAAAGACCGCGCACCATAACTATATAAATAATCAAAATCGCCATCGTTATCTATATCTCCTTCTGATAACATTACATTTAAGCGTCCCAAATTAACTTCATTTTGGTAATCCTCTACCGCTGGAAACATAGTGGCATCTAAAGTCAAATCTTTTACTCTATCAATATCAGTGTATCCAGGTGTTCCTTCGTATTCTCTGGCGTCACCTTCATTTGCAGAAATAACATAATCAGTTCCATTTATTCTAACAGACACAATAGCATCCGGTTGATATAACCCTCTCACTGGCCAGTTTTTAAGTTCGGTTACACCATCCTCATTACTCACGTCCAAACTATTTTGTGGCAACATATGATCTTTATAACCTAAAGGTAAGATTGCTTCGATAGTTTTAGTTAGTAAGTTTATTTTTGCAATTCCGTTATTTTCTTGAAGTGATACCCAAGCCGTCTGCGAATCTTCAGAGATAGTAATATACTCTGGCTCTACATCTTTTGCTAAGTCTGCATTTAAACCTGTGACTCTAAAATGATCCGCTTCCAACGCAGCCTCTTGACTATTAAAACTTGTAAAATCCAAAGTGGTTACCGTATCAGTATTTAAATCGATTATACTAACCGTACCCATTGGGTCATCAGTATAATCTGCATTAGGCTCACCTTCATTAGCGGATAAAATAAAATTGCCGTCTTTAGAAAAAGTTACCATGTCAGGTAAAGCACCGACGGTATATTGATTATATAATGAACTATCAGAAGTATTGTAGACTCTTATTTGTCCTACATTTTGTTTGATTGGTGCTTCTACTGCCACAGCTAACTTACCATCAAACACAGCCACACTATTTGGAGATCCAAAAGCACTTAAACTAATGGCAGGTTCTTGAATAGGACTCTCTAAATCTAAAAGGTTGTAAATCGAAATCTCATTACTTTCAGCATTAGTTACAAATAGCTTTTTTGTAATCTTATCATATGCGGAAATTTCGGCAGCAGCCTCTCCTCCAACAGTAATAGTGGTTTTATACGTAAAATTAACAGCCGTATTTACCGTTGGTAGATCCACTGTATTATCGTCATCATCTGCACAATGCAGAAATAATAAAGTAGAAAAAAGTAATACTGATTTTTTTAAATGTTTCATTTTTAAATTGGTTTTTTATAAACCATAAAAATGAGACATAACCTTTAACCTAAAGTTAAGCCAAAGCAACCATTACATTAAAAATAACTATTGATTGTAACCAAAACGTTTTAGTTGACGTTGATTGCTTCTCCAATTTTTATTGACTTTAACGTAAAGTTCTAAGTGAATTTGTTTTCCGAAGAATTTCTCCAAATCTTTTCTTGCTTCTACACCAACACGTTTTAGCGCACTTCCTTTGTGACCAATGATGATTCCCTTTTGCGTCTCACGTTCTACCATAATTACAGAACGCACACGGATAATTTCATCTTCTTCAAAAAACTCTTCAGTATCAATCTCAACTGCATAAGGAATTTCCTTTTTGTAATGCATTAAGATTTTTTCGCGAATAGTTTCGTTTATAAAAAAACGTTCTGGTTTGTCCGTTAATTGATCCTTTGGATAAAAGGCAGGTGATTCTGGTAATAATTCAATAATTCTGTCAAAAACCTCTTTCACATTAAAGCCTTCTAAAGCAGAAATTGCAATAATCTCTGCATTTGGTACTTTAGTAGCCCAAGATTGCACTTGTTCTTCTAACTGCTCTTGATTAGATTTATCTATTTTATTAAGTAATAATAAGACTGGAATTTTAGCATTGGTGATTTTATTAAAAAACGCTTCGTCTTTTAATTCTCTTTCACCAATCTCGACCATATAAATTAAGATATCTGCATCGTCAAAAGCGGACTTTACAAAATCCATCATAGACGCTTGTAACTCGTATGCGGGCTTGATAATACCTGGTGTATCACTTAATATAACCTGAAAATCCTCACCGTTTACAATTCCAAGAATTCTGTGTCTTGTCGTTTGCGCTTTAGAAGTAATTATAGACAGTTTTTCGCCTACAAATGCATTCATAAGTGTTGACTTACCAACATTTGGATTACCAATAATATTTACAAAACCTGCTTTATGTGCCATCTTAATCTTATTTAATAGACCGCAAAGTTACGACCTTGGTTTGTTTATTCCTCTATCGTACATCACAATACTTCCTGCAACGGATACATTTAAACTTAATTCTGACTTAAATTTAACTAAAAAGTGACTTTTTGCTATCGCTTGCTTAGATAATCCATGATCCTCAGCGCCTAGTAAATAAACACAACGCCTAGGGTGATGGAACGTTTCTAGATCTACAGCAGTATCATCCAGTTCCACACCAACCAATCTTGCGCCTTTTGGAATGTTGTTATAAAACTCCTCAAAAGTTGCATAGTGAAAATAGGGCATTGCTTTTACCGCATTATGTGTATCGCACGCTTGTTTAGCATACCGATTACCAATAGTAAAAATATAACTAGCGCCTAAGTTTTGTGCTGTACGCCATAGTACGCCTAAATTCTCGGGTGTTTTACCATTTTGGATACCGATTCCAAAATATTCATTTTCAAAATTATCTACCATTTTACAAAAGTAAAATTTTTATATAAATTATAAACACTCCCTTTGATTATATCAATGGATTGAGATCTCTTAAAGTTTTATTAATTAACTGAAAGGTCTTGACATAAAAACGACAAAATGTGTAGTTTCATATAAAAATTAATAAATGACAACACTTAAATCGGTTATACTCGTTTTATCTATAACGTTATTAGCCTCTTGTAATACGGTAGAAAAAAACAAACCTGAAACTATTTTACAGGAACCAACTACCACTCCTAAAGTTGAAAAATTAGACAAAGGACAAACGGTTTTAAACGAAACTATTCTTGCGCATGGTGGAGACTTATACAACTCCGCTAATTATGCTTTTACATTTAGAGATAATAACTATCAATTTAAAAATGAAGGCACTAACTATACCTACACAAAAACAGTTAAAAAAGGCGAAACCATAACAATAGATGTTTTGGAGAATGATACCTTTTCAAGAACCGTTAACGATAAACCGGTAACCCTTTCTGACAAAGCTAAAGCAAGCGCTACAGGTGCTATAAACTCTGTAATTTACTTTGCAACGCTTCCTTACAAACTAAACGACAGCGCAGTTAATGTTAAATACATTGAAAGCACTACCATTAAAAACAAAAATTATACTGTTTTAGAAATTACTTTTAATGAAGCCGGTGGCGGAGAAGATCACGACGACCAGTTTTATTATTGGATAAATAAAGACTCCAAAAAGATAGACTACCTAGCTTACAGTTACAAAGTAAATGATGGGGGTGTTAGATTTAGAAGTGCCTATAACTCTAGAGTTATTGATGGCATAACCTTTCAGGATTATATTAATTATGAAGCTGAAGTTGGCACACCTTTAAAAGATTTACCAAAACTTCTTGAAGCCAAAAAGCTAAAAGAACTTTCAAAAATAAAAACTGAGAACATAATTAATTTAAACAAAAACTAAAAATGAAAAAATTACTATTTATTATCGCAATTGTATTAACTGGATCGACTGTCAACGCTCAAGAATTTGCAAAAATGGACAAAAGCACAATGGATCGTGCTTATTATCCAAGTGAAGCACCACACAGAACCTTTAAAAAAGACGATGCAGAAAAGAAAGCTTTAGAACCACAAATACGTGTAACCTACTCGCGTCCTGCTAAAAAAGGAAGAGTTGTTTTTGGTGAATTATTAAAATTTGGTGAAGCTTGGAGAGTTGGAGCTAACGAGTCTACTGAAATCTTATTTAATAACGATGTTACTTTTGGTGGAAAAGAGATTAAAGCGGGACGTTATACTGTAATTATTATTCCTACTGCTACAGAATGGACTTTAAAGTTAAATACAGAATTAGATGGTTGGGGAAATTACGGATACGATGCTAGTAAAGATGTTGCTAGTGTAACTGTACCGGTTTCAAAAAGCAAAAAAGAGATTGAGAACTTATCAGTTTCACTTTACGAAGCTTCTAAAAATACAGTACATTTAAAAATAGGATGGGATACTACAGTTGCTGAATTTCCTATTACTTTAAAATAAAGCAAGTCAAATAAGTCTGCCCAAAACGGGCTAACACACTTTACAAAAAAACCGATAAAGACAACTTTATCGGTTTTTTTTATTAAAACATACGGTTCTATAGCACTTAAAATAGCATCTTCTATTCAAAATGTTTTTTTACAAAGGCACTTTTCTCGTGGTCTGTCATCTTATCAGCTGGGGCAACATCAATTTTAACATCCTTAAAATGCAAATCTTTTTTCAAGACATTATACAATTCTGTTTTCGCATTTGTTGGACCAAATAAAAGCACATTATTATAATTTAAAATAGCATTTGCAATTTCCTTATAATAAGCGTCATTCATCTGTTGTCGTTTATTATGCATTAGACTTTCGCTTTTACTCAATGCCTCTTCCTTGGTGTCAAAATTAAATTTAGAATCTATGGTTTGACTTTCTTTCTTGGCATTTAAATCAATCAGATTTGCGCTGGAATGATCCATCCAAATTCCTAAGTTTTTTTCTTTTTTCATGTTTTTTTCTATTAAAATTAGAGGTAACTATATTTCCTACATAAGACTAATTAAAACCTTACTTTGTGTTAACAGGAAGTTTGATTTGTACATCTACATCAGGCCACAATTTTGAAATCCCATCTGTTCCTGTATGCAAATCATAACACACTTTATTTAACGACTGCATGGCTTCGTTCCCTTTCCATGTTTTTAAATCAATTTTTGCAGACATAATTATAGTATCATTTTTAAATGAATAGTTATAATTTAAAGGATTTGTCATCGTATTCATCTTTAAACTAAAAATCCCTTTACCTTGATCTGCTTCTACTACAGCGCCTTCAATAGTATCGGTATTAAATACTTTAAAAAAGGAAGCAACCAATTTGGTGTCTCTTATTTCTAAATTAGAATTAACAGAAGCTGTTTGTATTACTATTTTAGCTTGTTTTAGTAATGCTTCAATAGACGATGCTTTATTAGGTCCAGAAAACTTAAAATTATCAAACTGACCACTAACCCCAAGTTTATCAGTAAATTTATATGCAGTCCATAAAACAGACATACCTGTTGTATCAATAGAATATAAATCCCCTTCTTTTACGGTTTCAGCATCGCTTATTTTTGTTTTTTCTTTTTTCGAAGTGTTACATGAAAAAATCAATAACGTTAAAACCAAATAGGTTGTCTTATTTAATAGTAGTTTCATAAAAATAGGTGTAATATTATGTTTAGGAGTTGTTTTTAATACGTTTACTGTGTTATTAAGTGTCAACAAAGACAAAGGTAGAAAGAGTAATAGCCTCCTGAAATGATACAAGTCAGTTATACTTGTTTTTAAATTTGTTAATTTGCCACTTAAACCTTTAGTTAAAAATTTAGACGCACCATTTTATGATTAAGAACTTAGTAGTCATTATATTTTTTATAACCTTAGGCAGCGATTCGCATACTTTCGAAGAGAAAATCATATTTGATGTTATACGCAACGAAAAAGTAATTGGTAACCTAAAAGCGACTAAGACAATCAAGGATTCTAAAACCTATTATAAAAGCTCAACGAGTATTAAAGCTAGAATTATAAAAGAGATTAGGGTCAATTATAAATATAACGTCACTTTTGATTCTGAATCTTTACAGCAATCCAATGTAAACATTACAGTAAATGAAAAATCACATGCTAAAACAAGTACTGAATGGGATAATAACACTTACCAAGTCGTTAAAAATGGAAAGGATGAAGCTACAATTACTAACGCCATCTCCTACTCTACTGTGCAGTTATATTTTGAAGAACCAAAAAATATTACGACTTGCTATTCAGAACAAAATGGAAGTTTTAATACTATAATAGCCATGGGAAATCATGTTTATAAAAAAGTGAATGCAAGCAACAACGAAAATTTATACTATTACAAAAACGGACTTTTAACCAAAGCCACTATAGATGGTGGGCTTATTCAGTTTGAAATCATCAGAAAAAGTAACCATTAGACTATGACGATAGCCATTATTCTATATTTTCTTTTAGCCTTTTTTTTAATGGGAAAATTATTAATTTATGGTATCAGACCCACTAAAACATTGGCTTGGTTACTCGCTATTTTTACGGTCCCTATTGGTGGCATGCTGTTTTACTTTGTTTTAGGTCGAAACAGAAGAAAAAACAAATTTTACACACTAAAAAAAACCAAAGCGATATCACAATATTACGCAAGGGTCGAAGCCTATTATAGCACATTGGATAAGGATCAAAATGATACTTTCCCAAAGGCTATTACAGCACATATTAAATTAGCTAAACTCATAACTAAAGGGTCTAAGTTTACACCAACCTTGGGCAACGAATTACGTCCATTAAAAAATGGAAAAATAACTTTTGATGCTATTTTTGAAGCACTAAAGCAAGCTGAAAAATTTATTCATATTCAATATTACATTTATGAAGATGGTGATTTAGCCGAACAATTCAAATCCATTTTAATACAAAAAGCGAAGGCAGGTGTCGAGATTCGTTTTCTATATGATGCTTTAGGCAGCAGAACATTAAGTAACAGCTATATTAAAAGTCTTACAGCGGAAGGCATAGAAGTCTATGGTTTTTTACCCATGACATTTGGTCGTTTACTCTCTTCTATTAATTACAGAAACCATCGCAAAATTGTAATTGTGGATGGCCGTATTGGTTTTACAGGCGGCATTAATGTGTCTGACAAATATGTTACTGGAGATCCTATTTTAGGACACTGGTACGATATGCATTTGCAATTAAAAGGCACAATAGTTAATAGTTTACAAGCGGTATTTGCAATGGACTGGAGTTTTGCTAGTGGCACAGATAATTTATTAAGCACTAAATACATTTTAAAACATAGTACTCCAGGACAATCCATAGCACAAATTGTTGCTAGTGGCCCTGATTCTGATTTTTCTTCGGTACAACAACTTTATTTTTCTATAATAAATAGCGCTAAAGATTATGTATATATAACCAATCCGTATATCATTCCAGGAGAAGCTATATTGGAGGCTATGCAAGTGGCAGCTATGAGTGGCGTCGACATTAGACTGCTATTATCCACTAATTCCGATAGTTTTTTAGTCAAGTGGAATGTTCGCGCTTATTTTGAAAGCTTACTAGAAGCTGGAGTTAAAATATACTTATATCCTGATGGATTTTTACACAGTAAAGTTATAATATCTGACGATGCGCTAACTTCTATTGGTACTGCCAATCTAGATATTAGAAGCTTTGAGCAAAACTACGAAGTAAACGCCCTTATTTACGACAGTAAAATAACGATAGACCTAAAGCAAGATTTTTTAAGAGATTGCCACAAAAGTAGTCAAATGGACTATCAACAACATCTTAAAAGACCAAAAACAGAACGTTTAAAAGAAGGACTTGCCAAAGTATTTAGTCCCGTATTATAAGCAACTGATAATAATCATTATTTTTATGTAAGCAACGTATTACCTTTACTTTAACTAATACAACTTATAAATGAATACAGGTTTAGTCCTTTCTGGAGGAGGCGCCAGAGGTGCAGCACATATAGGAGCAATAAAAGCATTAGAAGAGTCTGGAATTACACCAACACATATTGCAGGAACAAGTGCGGGAGCTATTATTGGTGCTTTATACGCGGCCGGTGTCAGTTGGTCTGAAATGTTAACCTTTTTTAAAAACATATCCATTTTTCAAACCACGAGATATGCACGTAATAAACCAGGCTTTATAAATTCGGCAAAATTTTATGATGATCTTAAAACCTATTTTCCAATTGATAATTTTGAAGCTTTAAACAAACCACTTTTTATTACTGCAGCAAATGTCATCGATGGTACATTAAAAATTTTTAGCAAAGGACAGCTTATAAAACCTGTAATCGCTTCGGCTTCTTTCCCTGGTGTTTTTACACCTACGGAAATTAATGGTAAATTTTATATCGACGGTGGGACTTTAAATAATTTCCCTGTAGAACCTTTGCTAAAAGACTGCGACAAAATTATAGGCGTTTATGTTAATCCTTTAAAAAAAATCAGCATTAAAGATTTAAAACATTCCTATAGCGTTGTAGAAAGAGCCTATAAAATTAAAGTTGCTTCGGAGTCCATGTTAAAATTTCCCAGTTGTAATTTAGTGATCTCGCCAGAAGAATTAATTAACTACGGCACTTTTGATATGAATAGTATAGATGCTATTTTTAATTTAGGTTACACAGCCACAAAAAAAGCATTAGAAGAAAACAAAAACATATTAGCACCGTAATTACACCAATAATCTTTCAAAAAAACACTAAATTATTATAAAACAATTAACCCAACATCTAATTTACAGTCATAAAAATGAGTAGTCAATTAAAAGACAACATTCTTTTTAAAAGTATTTTCCAATCTTCTGTCGAAGGCATTTTGGTTATAGATGATTCTGGAGTTATTATTAAAGCCAATCCCGCTAGCGAACTCATGTTTGGTTATAATGAAGACGAATTAATTCAGGAAAAATTAGACATTCTTATTCCTAATAAATTTAAAAACAATCATAAATCACATCGTAACCATTTTTCTGAAAACCCTACATCAAGGCGTATGGGACAAAATTTGGATTTATGGGGCTTAAAAAAAGATGGCACGGAGTTTCCTTTAGAAATCAGTTTAAGTCCCGCCAAGATTGACAACCAACAAATTGTCATTGCTTTTATAATAGATATCACAGAGCGCATGTCTGCTAAACAAGCCCTACTAACTAGTGAAAGTCGAATGGCGGAAGCCCAACGTCTTGCACACGTTGGTAATTGGCATTGGAATATCCAAACTAACGAAAGAAGCTGGTCCGATGAGTTTTATAGAGTTCTTGGACTTATCCCTGGTGACAAAAAACTGAATTCAGAATCCGTCAGAAATTTTATACATCCAGAAGATAGAGCCAACACAATACAAGCAATAGATGACGCCGTAAAAAATAAAACACTGTATAAACACAAACATAGAATTGTTAGACCAAATGGAGAGATAAGACACCTTTTATCAAAAGGTAAACCACTATATGATGCAGACGGGAAACCAAAAGAAATGTATGGCACCATTCAAGATATTACCAAACATAAAGATATTGAATTAAAACTAAAAAGTAGTAAAGAAAAAACGCAAGCCATACTAGAAGCCTTACCTGACGTTATGATTTTGTATGACAAACATGGCAATCACTTAGAGATACATGCACCGGAAGATTATCAACTTGTGGTCCCTTATAGCGATCACATAGGTCATAATATTGATAAGATTCTTCCAAAAAAAGTTTGCAATAAAATAAGACAAGGTTTTGCCGATTGCGAAAAAACTAAAAAAAATCAAATTGTAGAATACTCGCTTACTATCATGGGTAAGTTGATACATTTTGAATCGCGAATAGTTAAAACAGAAACTAATAATTTTTTGTGTATTATCCGCGATATTACTGAAAGCGAAAATGACGAAAAAAAGATTATAGAAAATGAACAACGTTTACGATTAACTTTAGAAGCTGGTGAGTTTGGCTCTTGGCATTGGAATTTGATTACCGATAACATCGTAAGAGATACTTACCAAAATGCTTTATTTGGTATGGACGCTACAGAATACACCACTACTTATCAAGATTTTTTAAATAATATACATCCTGAAGATAGAGACAAGGTACAAACCACAATAACTGAAGCCATAAAAAACACTGGTAATTATACGCTACAATACAGAATAACACACCCTGATTTATCCATACATTGGCTTCAGGAAAAAGGAAAGGTTTTTAAAAATATTAATGGCACGCCAGAACGCATAATAGGTGTAACCAATAGTATTACAAAACAAAAATTAGCAGAAGAAAAATTAAAAGAAAGCGAAGAAAAACTAAGAAACTACACCCTAGCGTTAGAAGCTAAGGTAACCGAACGCACAAAAGAACTAACCTCCGTTGTTCAAAAACTAGTGGCAGCAAACCTTAGTCTTGAAGACCAAATATTAATCACCGAAGAAGCCGAAAACATAGCTCTTAATAGTAAACAGGTTCTTGCAAACATTACTAAAAACTTCCCAAAAGGATTTGTAGTGGTCGTTGACATTGATTTAAAAATTATTTTTATTGACGGTGAAGAAATAGAAGCATTAGGTTTTAGCGCCCTCGAACATACAAATGCAACAATATATGATGGCATCGGAATTACGGAAGTTACTAGAGACATATTAATAAAAGAAATAAAAAAAACTTTTAAAGGAGAGCATTGTTCTTTTGAGATAAATATTCAAAATAGATCTTACCTAGTTAATACGACTCCTTTACTAAATAACGAGAATCAAATTGAACAGATATTATTAGTAAATAATAACATCACACAACAAAAGCAAATAGAACTAGATATCTTAAAGACGTTAACTAAGGAACGAGAATTAAGTGAATTAAAATCGCGTTTTATATCTATGGCTTCACATGAATTTAGGACGCCTTTAAGTGCCATTTTGTCTTCAGCTATATTAATTGAAAAACAAAACGAACCAGGAAAAGAAGACAAGAGAATTAAATATGTCTCTAAAATTAGATCTAATGTAAAAAACCTGGTCGTGATACTAAACGATTTCCTTTCTCTAGGCAAATTACAAGAAGGAAAAGTCATTGCACATCCAGAAGCGTTCAATTTAATTGCTTTTACGGAAACGTTAATTGAAGAATTTGAAGACCTAAAAAAAGAAGGTCAAACTATTAATTTACAATGTAAACTCACCTCTATTAAGGTGTTTTTAGATGTTAAATTATTAAAGCACATCATTTACAATTTAGTCTCTAATGCTATAAAATATTCTGAAGAACATCAAGACATAAATATAAGTATAACGATTAAAAACCAGTTGGTCTGCATAGAAATCAAGGATAAAGGCATTGGGATCCCAACCGAAGATCAAAACAATATGTTTCAACGTTTTTATCGTGCTAATAATGCTTCAAACATACAAGGTACAGGGTTAGGCTTAAATATAGTAAAACAATATACCGAATTAATGGATGGTACTATTAACTTTAAAAGTGAAATAAATGAAGGCTCTATCTTTTACATTGAATTTCCTTTAAACCAAAAACAAAATGAATAAAATACTATTAATTGAAGACAATCAAGACGTAAGAGAAAATACAGCAGATATTCTTGAATTAGAAAATTATACGGTGATTACCGCCGAAAATGGTAAAATAGGTGTTGAGAAAGCGCTAGAGCATACTCCAGATATTATTATTTGCGATATTATGATGCCCGTCCTAGATGGTTACGGTGTTTTTGAAAGCTTAAGCAAAAACCATAAAACAGCAAGTATTCCTTTTATTTTTCTCTCTGCTAAATCAGAAAAAACAGACATAAGAAAAGGTATGAATATTGGTGTAGATGATTATTTAACCAAACCTTTTGAAGAAGACGAACTGTTAGATGCTATAACATGTAGGATAAAAAAAAGCACCTTTTTAAAGAAAGAATTTGCTAAAAACATGGAAGGTCTTAGCGCGTTTATTAGCGATGCTTCAGAATATTTAAAACTTGAAGAACTTTCTAAAGATCGTGATCTTGAAAAATATAAGACTAAGGCTTGTATTTTTACAGAAGGAGACGCTGCACATCAATTATATTTCATTCAAAAAGGAAACGTCAAAACTTATAGAACTACCGAATCTGGAAAAGAATTTGTGACAGGTCTATACGGTCCTGGAGATTTTATAGGTCAATTATCACTACTTGGCGATAAAGGCCTGTATATCGAAACCGCAAGCGTATTAGAAGATGCTGAGATTTGTGGCATCCCGAAAACAGACTTCACTAAACTCTTATATAGTAATAAAGAGGTCTCTAATAAATTTATAGATCTTATCTCAAATAATTTAATAGATATGCAAGAGCATTTGGTTGACATGGCCTACTCTACTGTACGACAAAGAACAGCCAAAGCATTACTAGAATTAGATCAAAAAGGATTAATTAAAGATAACGACCATAAAGGAATAAGTATTCCTAGAGAAGATTTTGCAGGATTAATTGGTACCGCAACAGAAACGGCTATACGTATGTTAACCGAGTTTAAGCATGAAGGGTTAATCGAGGTAGAATCTAACAGAAGACTTGTTTTATTAAACAAAGAAGGACTAAAACAAATTTCAGAATTTGGATAGTAGTCATTAAATAAAAGGAGTTTTACTAAATAGTTATAATAAAACTCCTTTTTATTATCTGAATATTTTAATCAACTTAGTCGTTATAAATTCCAGCAACTTGACTTGTAACGTATTTTTAATCTCACTTTTAATACTAGTGGTACTAAAACTGGCTTTTGAACTTCTTAAATTCTGTTTTATCTGTTGTTTATAAATCTGTTTTTGAAGACTTATAATTTTCAACTGATTATCTATGTCTTCAAACGAATTGTAGCTATTTGGTATCATCTTTTATAAAATAACATTTAGAAAATTTTCTTAATAATGGCCCATTACATTTATTTCTAAAAAAATAAACAACCATTACAACTACTACATAAAACAAGCCTACAATTAAAAAACCGTAAAACGTATCATCTAAAATTTGCGCAAATCTAAAGGCAACAGCAAAAGACAAGATGAGTAACATTATACAAGCTAAAGCACCAATAACAATTACTTTAGTGATATAAGTAACCCCTAACATTAGTACTTTAAAACTTTTTAGCTTAATGTAATCTTCACTACTTTTTATATAAGCATGAATATTAACATCTGTATCTAGTACGTTTTCTTTTAATTTTTCAAAAGCCATAATTATTTTTTTTGCGGCTCCATTTTTTTTAGTTCTTCTAACTTACGTTCTAAGCTAGAAATAATATCTTCTGCTTTACCATTCATATGAGAAATAGTTTCATCTAACTTTTCTTTCATTTCTTCTTTTTTCTCATTTACAGATCTTGTCAAATCTGCTTTAGCATGAGACACACGCTCTGAAATATCGTGTCCCGTCTCTTCTACTTTTTGTTTAATTTTTTTTCTTGTTTTTGTTCCTTTATCAGGAGCATATAAAACGCCTATTCCTGCTCCTAAAGCAGCGCCAGCTAGTAAAGCTAATAGTGTGTTTTCCTTAGTACTTGACATAATTTTATATTTTAAAGATTAATAAATTACTTTCTATGCCACTAAATTAGGGTAACTGGAGCTTATTTAGAATGACCTAGGTCACTGCGTTAAAAAATTACGGAATGATATAGGTCATTACTTTTTTACATAAAGCACATTACATTAGACCTACACTATGAAATTATTATGAAATCAAAAATTAACGAAACAAAGCAAAAGCGTGTTTTATTAAAATCATACTCAAAATTTCAGCAAATAGAACAAGCAATACAAACCCTTAAAGTATCCAATAACACTAATCTGCAAATTTCTATTATTGGAAAGTTTGATGACAATGGCTTGGATGATGCCAAAACACTAATTGTTTTAGAAGAGGACATGGAAACAAAATGCAAAGCTTTGTTTGAATACCCTATAGACTTTGGCATTCTTTCAAATCCTGACATTGGATCCCTTTTTATTACAGGGTTTCTTGTGTCGCTCTTTTTACAAGAAATAGAACTTAAAGAAATTGGCGCGATGTTAACGGGCCCTTACGGTATTTTACGAGGTCTAGGGATTGATAAAGACAATGCACAAACCTATTTAAAAGCATTACATGATGGAGATTATTTAATTATTATTAGAGGTTTTGAAAACGAATTAAAACAATTTGAAGCTGATTTAAATTGATTTTATTTAAATTTAGAGATCACATTACTCATTAAAACTAAACCCTTTTTTAATGTTATTTATAATATAAACCTTATAATTCAAAACAAAAAAAAACTCAGATTACTCTGAGGTTTTTTACTTATTATAGTGGTAACATCTACCTGTTACGCATTAACTTATAACCGCTTACTTCCTCTTATCACGCAGTGTTATTAAACAAAGGCGACACGCTGTCCTAAGTAACCGTGTTCTTCTTTAGTGAATAACACCTTTAAATTCCCATGTCAAAACCTCATCAGGATCATTATCTATAAGATACTTAACAACATTACGATGTAAGACAATAGTTGGTAAATACTCTTGCAAACGAAATAATAATGTCTCGTCAATTTTTGACGTATCTAAGGCCAACTCACAACGAATACCATGTTTTGGTTTCTTTTCTTTAAATAGAGATGCAGGAAAAGCACCACAAGCAATTACGTCTATAATATTTACCGCAAAATAGTCATCCCATACCGTGTCGTCTTTCTCACTTTTGATAACTAAAGGAAACGTTTGCAATCCCGTTACGCCCGCTTCTGTCAGCAAATCAATAAACCTTTTAGACATTACAGGAATATTACCATCATTAAAATCAAGTATTGCATCTCCAGATTTTGCATTAGTTGTAAATACTATAGGAGTATCTATACTTGTTGCTATTTTCTTTCCAGATAGAAAATCTAAGCCATCATATTCTTTGTTTGCTACTTTTAACACAACATCAGTCCCTGATGAATTGTCTTCCTCCAACACAAAATACATGTTTTTACCTTCCGGAGTCCTATTTTTTAACTTATTAAAATACACCGTTAAAGCCTGCGCCTTAGAAACGTATAATCTACTGGTCATTTTTCCTTTTTCACCAATAGTACCTGTTTGGTATGTAAATTCATGATCATCATTTTCAAAAGAAAATGACCCTGTATTATAAAAAGCTTTTACATTTATCTTATTAAATGTATTTGCTTCTCTATCCTCTATAAAATCCTCTAATTCAATCGTCTGTTTATGGTCTTGATTTAAGATAAACAAAAATAATTCGTTGGTATGATAGTTTGCAAAATCACCCTCATTAAGAAAATCTGCTTTGGTATATTCGCGTTCTAACGCATGTATCACATAGGGCAACATTTCATGTATATCATTTGACAAAGCATACATACAAGCAATATTAAAATTCATAACACCCCTAGCACGCTTAGACTCTTCAACTTTACTAAAATACGGACTCAAGACAGCAAGCCCTTCTTTTATTTGACCGCTAGCACAATAAGCCACAATAAGATTTGCTATAATATTATCAGCCAACATTCTAATTGGATCAAAAGCGCCTTTATGCTCTAAAAATACATCTATCGTTTTTTGAAGCTGACCTAACCTTATTAAACTCATAATAAGAATATTTAAGGCGTTATTATTTGCTTTTAATAACAAAGCGCGGTTTCCATAAACTGCCGCTTGGGTATAATTTGAATTAAAAAAATAATGAGCTTCTGCTAAACGTAAAACAATTGTAAAATCGTCTGGATATGCTAAAATTATAGCTTCTTCCATGTCTATAAGTTGCCCCCAAGCTTTCTGTGAACCACATCTTAAAAATTTAATTTTAAGAAGTGCCTGTTCTGGAGCAGTCGCCTCCGCTTGAATTAGTAAATCAATCAAGTCCTTATTGTTGGCTTTATGCGCTAACATTAACGGATTGTCACCATTTTCGCGCATAGCATTGACATCTGCAGAAGCACTAACTAGCATTTTAGCAATTTGAACAGCCTCATTTTGTATAGCATAATGTAAAGGCGCTGATCCTTTTTCCCAACCTTTACTCGTTATACAAGCATTAGGGTTTGCATTATACTCTAACAATAGTTTTACCACCTGAATATACTTTTCGTTATCCCCTTTAGCATAAGAGCATACCAAACCTAAAATAGTATGTCCGTCGTTATCACTTTGGTTTACATCGACTCCTTTTTTTAGTAATATTTCTAGAAGATTCTTATCTTCAGAAACAAAGAATAATAAGTTCCTGTTCGATTCTGAATTTATATAATTAATATCAACAATACCAAATTGAATACAATCCATTAAAACATTTACATGCTTTTCCGCATTATCAAATAGCGCTTCAGTATCAAATTGAATGCCTTTGTTATTACATAATTTAAGTATCGATAACTCTTTATTGTCTAGAGAATAATCTACTATTTTTTCAATAAGACCACTATCAAGCAGCACGCCTTGATCTAACAGGGCTTCAATCTTTACTAGATCAACATTTTCAATAGCTTCTAATAAAGTCGCTCTATTTTCTTTTCTGTTTATTAATTGGTCAATCCCTTTTTTAATCGTTGCAGAACCAGACTCTAAAATCCCATCTAATAACTCTTCAAAATAGTCCTCCTCCAGGTATTCTTCTTCTTCATATTCTTTTTTATAAGTTTCTAGAACATTCAGTATTTTTTGCTGAAGGACAGGATCTTCAGTATTGTGTAATGCAGGCGCAAAAAGGTCGTCCATACCATCCCCTCCATCGTTATTAAGCATATCGCCTGACGCTTTCTCTAATAATTTAAATAATGCTTCCGATTCGAATTGAGGAAAATAAACACCTATTAACCCATCTTGGTTAGTACGACCCCAGAATCGATGTCCCGCATCATAATATTCGCAAGCGACATAAAACTGAGCTACAACTGCAAGTTGTGCCTCTAAATCCTTTCGTTTAATAATTTCTTCAACAACTAAACTAGTCACTTTAAAATTAAAATAAATATTCTGCAATGTCATTTGAAAAACAGAAACCAACACAGACGATGAAAGTTTATTTATGTGTTTTTGAAGGTATTCATCTAAAATGGATACCGTCACTAAACTTTCGTCTTTCATCTTTACCCCTAGAAACTGGACAAAAGGATGTTTACCTCTTGTATAATAAATATCTACTAATGTTTTTAAAGTATCAAGCCCTTTCTCAAACACAACTAAATCATCCGTTTTTAACTGCGCCATTGCTATTGTAAAAACAGAATGCTCACTTAGTTTTTCAACCTCTTTATACTCCTCCGCTTGCTTAGCTAAAAACATAGCATTGACTGCTTCCTCTGCTGTTTCTTTATTTTCGAAAGACGTTATTTTTATTAAAGGCGTTTCTTCACCTACACCATGAATTACAATAGTGTAATTTTTCTCTAACGCTATAAGAAAATAGTGAATTGTATTATTAATGGTTTGAGTGAAATATTTTTCTAAATGGGTCATGAAATTATTTTTAATATTACTAAATTATAATCAGTTATTTAAGCGTGCAAATTACTATTTATATGATAAAATTTATCACGGTTTTCAGTGATAAGCTTGTATAAAAATAATGTCTTTATTAAAAAGTAAAACAGAGTTTTAATGAGTTGATTTTGTTATAATTTAGTATCGTATTCAATACATTTAGAGTATGTAAATGCAATCCTTAACGCAGTATTACTTATTAAATTATTATAGAATAATAACAATAGATTGACAGTTTGTCTTTTTATTACCAACTGACCTAAGTCATTTTACATCAAACGATAAGTTTCCATCTTTACGTATAACTTATTAAGACTTATAACATGCAAACAAATGTTTCTTATTTCGAAAACAAAAAGGAGTTCCGTTTATTCGTAACTAAATCCTTTCCAAATTTAATTAAACTAAAAAAAGAAGGAGATCAAGCCTCTTTTAATCTTTTAGTATTACAAATAATACCACAAATAAGACAATACGTCAATACACAATTAAATATCGCTATTAGAAAAGGGCATTTCTCAAAAAACAAGTATAAAGCTGACGATATCATAGATCAATTATTTGTTGAAATTTATGATCATATAGATGAGGTTGAAAAAGAAGAACACTTTTATCAATGGTTATATAAAAAAACCAATGCATTGTTAGAAGATCTTAGTACCACTGAAGAATTTAATGATTTATTCTTCAAAAATATTGATGACTATTCTAAACCAGAATGGGATGCGATGCAAGAAAAATATAGTTCTGATGCTGATGGTGATGGCCATTTAAAATTGATTGAAGAATTTGAAGACAACTCATACAACCACAACGACTACACTTTAAACCACGTATTTATTGAGAATAAAGAGAAAGGTTGGATTGAAAAAATTGATAAAGACTTAAGTAAGGAGGATATTAAAAATCATATCACTATGGTGTTATATAATCTACCATCTGCTATGCGTAATGTTTTTGAATTATTTACAACTCAAGAGCTAAGTCTAGAAGAAATTGCAGAAATAAGAAACAACACCATAGAAGACGTTGAACAACTTTTAAAAGATGCTAAAAAAGCTTTACAGCTTAGTCTTTTAAATAGATATACTAATAAATAGAATAATTACATTTTAAACACATGACCATGAATACAAAAACTTCAAACCCAAAAACGGATTATTTACTTGGTGCAGGACTAGATGTTTTACACTTTGAAAGCAGAGAATGGCTAGATATTATTGCCTTTTGGAAAGATGAAATTAAATTTTTTAATGATTTGTTAAAGCACAAAGAAGCTTCAGAGAAAAACAATTCAGAATATGAAAACATGCTAAAAAACTTAGACAAAGTGCATGCTGATTTGTTTGATGATTTAAAACAAAGTGTAATAGAACATGAACAATTATTATCTAAAATAGAGCTAGCAGAAAAAGGATTATCCGATAATGATTACAGAGAAAAGCATGCGCAACTTTTATCAAGAATCAACACGTTCACTAAAGACTTTAAAACCTTTAAAAAAGTAGTTTTTGACTACTCAAAAGGTTTATAATTATCACAACTACTGAAGCCATTAGTATTATCTTTAAACCCCTTGTCTTCAGTAGTTATTTTTAAACACAAAAAACTAAATACCATGACTATGGAATTATCACTATATACTACAACAAATAATAACGCTGATGTAATTAATAATTTTATGGATTTATACCATAGTTTACATATGACACATTTAGCCAGTGATCTTTTAAAAAAAGGATTATCTCCGGACCAAATCTCAGATGCAGTAGCAGCAGCTCTAAGCATTTCAAAAACGTCTAACATTGAGACAAGTAAACATTTTATGCCCGTATATAGTGGAATAAATAACCAAATTATTCAGGATTGCAAATTATCGCATTTGGGCTATGGATTAGTAATATTGAATGCTGACAAAAGCTTACCGCTTGTTGGTAGCTTTCAGGTAGATGTTTTAAAAGAATTCCTTAATGATGTACACTAACTAATTTAGAAAGTTTTACAAAGTGATTTCTAGACTAATTGGACAATGGTCAGAACCATAGTAATCTGACAATATTTGTGTTGTTTTTATTTTACTAACAAGAGACTTACTTACCAAAAAATAATCAATACGCCAGCCTGTGTTACGTGCTCTGGACTTAAAACGATAACTCCAAAAAGTATAAGCAATAGTCTCGGGGTATTTGTTTCTATAAACATCTACAAAACCAGCATTGATAAAATTATCCATGCCATCAATTTCAGTTTGTGTATAGCCCGCAGTTTTATTGTAATTAGATTTGTCATTTTTTAAATCTATCGCCTTATGGGCTACATTAAAATCGCCACAGACCATAACAGGCTTAGTCTTTTCCAATTTTTTTAAATAGATCAAGAAAGCGGCATCCCATTTTTCTCTATAGTCTAAACGCTCTAATTTTTGACCAGAATTAGGGACATAAACGTTAACTAAATAAAAACCATCGTATTCTGCACATTGTATTCTTCCTTCTGTATCGTGAGTCTCAACGCCCATATCAATAGTAAACGACAAGGGTTTTGATTTACTTAAAATAGTCGTCCCTGAATAGCCTTTTTTATCTGCCGAATTATAATATTGTTTATAACCACTTAAAGACACCAATGCTTTTGCAACCTCATTATCCTGAGCTTTTGTTTCTTGCAAGCACAAAATATCTGGATTTAAAGTTGCTATAGATTCAAAAAAATCTTTTTTCACGATAGCTCTAATTCCATTAACATTCCACGACACAATTTTCATATAAAATCTTTTTTATTAAAAACCTCAAAAATATTGCTATAAACAAACTCTAAAAGGAATATGAATCAGCGTTATTGCTGACGTACTCTTCGGGTGTTCCATTTTACACCTTCATACCAAATAACGGCTAAAAAACCACTCACTACACTAATAACAAGTTGAACAAAACTTAACCCTTCAAACTCAAAGAATTTTGCAAATGGAGTAATAAAAAGCAATGAAGTTGTAATAATTATAGTAATACTAATTATTAATGGCACTAACTTATTTTTATATTTCAATGTGGTTAGGATAGAATAATAAAAAGAGCGGTTAATCAACGTTAAAAATATATTAGCCGCTATTAATGTAGTAAAAACCATACTACGTGTTAAAGCTTCATTATAATTATTTTGTATAGCATATTGATACACAACAAGTACGCCTAAAGTAATCATTAGACCTTGTATAATACTTGTCATTAATTCTTTTCCATTAAAAAAAGTAACGGTAAACGGTCGTGGCTTTTGAAGCATTGTATTTTTCTCTATCGGTTCATTTTCATAAATAATAGAGCATGTAGGTCCCATAATTAATTCTAAAAAAATAATATGTATTGGAGAAAATATATTGGGATACGCCCAACCTAATGCTAAGGGAATAAACACCGTTAAAATAATCGGGATGTGAATAGAAATAATATACTGAATGGCTTTTTTAAGATTCGCATAAATCCGCCTTCCCATAGCAATAGCATCTACCATTTTTGATAAATCATCTTCCAATAAGATTAAAGATGCTGCTTGCTTAGCTATTTCGGTTCCTTTTTTACCCATAGCAATACCAATATGTGCTGCTTTTAAAGCTGGACCATCATTAACACCATCTCCGGTCATAGCTACTATTTCATTATTCGCTTTTAAAGCATTAATAATTTTTAATTTTGCTTCAGGAAACATTCTTGTAAAAATAGTGGTGTCTTTTACTTTTTGCTGTAATTCTGTTTCTGTTAGTTGCATTAATTCGTCTCCAGACATACTTTTCTCAAAACCTTTTAATGCAATCTCTTTAGCAATAGCTCTAGTGGTTAAAGCATTATCGCCAGTAATAATTTTAACTGTAATACCTGCCAGACTAAATTTATCTAGTACAGATGTTATATTTTTCTTTGGAGGATCATAAAAAGCGACAATTCCTTTAAATTCAAATTGAAAATCCTGTTGTTTTTGTGGATAAGCATCCCCTTTAAAATAAGTTTCTGCCACACCCAAGACACGATATCCTTCTGCTGTTATTGTTTTAATAGCATTATTGATATGCTCTTTTTCTTGAGTTGAAAGCTTTGAAATGGCTAGTATCGCTTCTGGCGCTCCTTTTGCGGCAATAATCCTTTTGCCTTGACTGTTTTGAAACACATGCGTCATCATAGGTGGCTTTCCACCCAAAGGGTATTCATGCACAAGCGTAAATGCTGGACGTTCATCAATCTGACTGGTCTTTTTATAAGCATTATGCAATGCTATTTCCATAGGATCAAAAGGGATTGGTTCACTCGCCCACATGGATACTCTAATCAGTTCACGCTCTGCAGCCCCCAGGTTATCTTCTAATTTTAGTATTTTACCCGAAGACAAGGTATAAAGTCTAGCCAAGCTCATTTTATTTTCTGTAATAGTTCCTGTTTTGTCTGTACAAATCACAGTCGCACTACCTAGAGTTTCAACTGTTTTAATTTGCTTAACAATAACGCCAAGCTTCATCAATCGCCATGAACCCAAAGCCATAAACGTTGCAAAAGCTACCGGAATTTCTTCTGGCAAAATACTCATCGCTAAAGTCAATGCTTTTAGTAAACTATCCAAAATAGCATGAGAATGGTAGAAGTTAATTCCCCAAACAATCATAAAAACAACAGCCCCAACGATAGCCATTTTTTTTACAAAATTATTGATCTGTAATTCTAAAGGTGTTTTTTCTTTATGGATGCCTTCTAAGCTTTTTCCTATTTTTCCTAATTGCGTATTATTACCAATAGCAGTAACGGTAACAATAGCCAATCCACCAGAAACCAATGTTCCTTGATACACCTGATGGTCTGTTTTAGTTTTATCTTTATAAACCGTTAAAGACTCTCCGGTTAGAATAGATTCGTTTACTGAAAAATCGTTAGAATGCACAATAACACCATCAGCTGCCACAGTACCGCCTTCTTCAACGATCAGACTATCTCCTACAACCAACAATTCGCTTTTTATGTCTTCGGTTACACCATCACGAATAACTTTACATTTAGGTTCTGAAAAAGTTTTAAGTTTCTCTAAGGCATTACGACTTCTAGAATCTTGGTATAAAGAAATAGCAGCAACCAATATTGTGGCTGAAGTCAAAAAAATACCATCTCCCACATCTCCACTAATAAAATAAATAGAGGAAGCCACCAACAGCAAAATAACCATCGGCTCTTTTACTAAACTTTTAATGGCTTCTAAAAAGTAATACTCTTTTTTGACCTCTAGTTTGTTATAACCAAATTTTGAGCGTGCTTCTAGCACTTCCGTATTAGTTAATCCTTTTATATTAAAATTATTTGTTTGCATTAAAAATAGGGGATCGTGATTTTTTATAAATTTAACACATTAGCCTATATTGTTTAGATATTATCATGCTAAATCTTCAATCAAATGATTAAACGCACACCACCCAAATCTTCAATTTTATAAGGAAAACGATTCCCAGGAGAACCAATAAACATAAAGTTAATTGGAATAGACCACTCTTTAGATAATTTAGTAATTAGTTCTGGCCCAAAACTAGCATCCAGTTCTATAAACTCAATTTTAATCAAAGGATATTCTCTATCTACCACATCTATATCATTCCTAAATTGGGTGGTAATCAGATTACCATTTTTAGTTGCAGTAACCACTTTTAGTTTTTTAGTATGTTCATTTCGTTGAATATATAACAACACTTTATTTAGTGTTTCCACATCGTCATCTTTAGTAAAATAAACAAACTCTTGAGAATTAATAGTATCAATTACTTGCAATATTTTACTATCTGTTTTCATTACAAAACTACGAACAGGATCAAACACCGTGTGGATTATTTTTAACAGAAATTTTAATAATACTGTCCTATTAAGCATTATGGTTGTAAAAATAATAGCAGGAATAAAATAATCTAAAAAGACGGTTACATTACTAGTGCCGCCTTCTATTGGTGGCATAATAATATTACCAATCAACGCGATAACAACAGCAGTAATAGCCACTAGTATCGCCATCCAACTTGCTTTTTCGGGACGTGGCAAACTGTTTCTTTTAACTTTAAGAAGCACATTTCCAATGCCGAATAACGCCATTACAGACAAAAAAGAAATGGTATAAACACCAGCCAACAATTTGACATCTCCTTTTGTTATTAGTAAAACAGAAATAGTCAAAATTAAGAACACAATTATAATACGATACGAGCTTCCTCTTTTATTTTTCTTAAGAAAAAACTGAGGTAAAATACGATCTAAAGCCATTCGTTCTAACAATCCAGAAACACCAACAAAACTTGTTAGTACGGCTCCACTAAGTACTAAAAAGGCATCGACACTAATTACTATTGCCAACCAATTACCGCCAACATGTGATGCCATTTCGATTAACAGTGTATTTTGATACGCATCACTCTGCAATAACGGTATTGCAAATAGCGACAACGCAAATACTGCAGTCAACGGATTTAATACACTGACTACAATCCACATGTTTTTTAGTGTTTTAGGAAACACACCTTTTTGTTGTTCTTCTACAAAATTTGCTGAACTTTCAAAACCAGAAACCCCTAACATAGACGCTGCAAAACCCAAAAAAATAGCTTTAGTAATACTTCCGGAAGTCGTGGGGAAATGCCAATTTTCTATAAACACTCCAATACCATTATTAATCAAGAAGAACATAATAAAACCACTTAATACTGCAAAAGAAAGTAAATGGAACAGAAAAATACCAATAGCCACTTTAGACGATTCTGAAACACCTACAATGGTTAACCCTCCAAAAAAACTAAGCAGCAATATAGTTGCCATTATAATAGAAATGGTTGGCACAATGTGATGTAAATAATGAATGGCTTCATTAGCAGAAATAACCGCAGTAGCCATATAAGACAACAAGGTTAACGTCGCTGCAAAGGACGCCATAAATTTACTTGTTGTATTTAACAACGCATTATAAGCACCTCCATTTAGTGGTAATGCACCAACCACTTCTCCATATATTTTTCTGAATAAAAAAAGAACCAACGATACTATTAGTAAAGTAATCCAAGCATATTGTCCAGCAAAAGCGATTGCTAATGCAGACACATATAATACAGATGAACTGATATCGTTTCCGCTAATAGCAGTTGCTGCTAATTCACTTAGTTTTTTATGTTTTTTCATAAGTGTTTTTACTTAGATTTACGTTCTATCGGTCACCCTAGTTATTACGATAAATGAATACCTATTTTAAAAAATCAGGATCCATAAACGCTGGATTTGGATACTTATAAAATCCTTCTCCCGTAGCAACACCTAATTTATTTTTATCTATAAAATGTTCTTTTAAGTATTTTACGGTTTTGATTTTTAAAGGATCATTTGTTTTTTCTACCGCTATTTTATTAATATTATAAGCCGTAGTAATCCCTACAACATCTAAGATACCAAAAGGTCCAACAGGTGCTCCCGTTGCTTTGATCCATGTTTTATCTATAGTCTCCACATCTGCAACCTCATTTACTAATAAGTTAGTCGCTGCGCTTAATAATGGCACAAGCAAAGAGTTAAGGATATATCCTGGTTGTTCCTTATGCAATGGTAAAGCTAACATTCCAATAGCTTTAGCAAACGCGACTACATCATTAAAAATTTGTGGATCTGTAGTGGCATGACCCATAATTTCTGCAGTGTTATGACTCCAAATATTATTCGCAAAATGCAATGCTAAAAATTGTGTTGGACGTCCTGTTGCTTCTGCAAATTGACTTGGCAACAGCGTGGAAGAGTTTGTTACAAACACCGTTTTTTTTGGAGCGACCTTAGCTAACTTATGATAAAACTCTATTTTAATTTTTGGGTTTTCTGGTACGGCTTCAATTAGTAAATCGGCAGTTTTTACCGCTTCTTCCAAATCGGACGTGTAACTTAGATTTTGACGTGTTACATCTAGTTGCTCTTGTGTTGCATTTAAATCCCTTTTAAACACGCCACACATGGTATCGAATTTTGCTTTTGCTTTTTCTAAAACAGCATCATTAATATCATAAACAGTGACATTAAACCCATGAAATGCGGTTTGAAACGCTATTTGATAGCCTAAAACACCACTTCCTGCTACAGTTACATTTTTATAATTCATTTTAATAATTTTTATTTGTTTTTATAAATACATTGGATAATAGTCCACTTTTAATTGATTGTTCACATTATTTATGCCTGGTGCTTTATATGCTGCAATTTCGGCATCATCTTTTTCCTTAATAGAATGCACTGTCCCGCTTAATGTTAACTCATGATCATTGACCGCCACTTTAATATTTTTAGCATCAATATTTGCCGAACGTGTAAACGCTTTGTGAATTAGATGCTCGACATTACTTGGTGTTGGTTTTGGCTTTAGATGGATATTATTAACAACTTCTTTTACACCATATAAATGTTCGATAGTTCTTTTTGCAAAACTTTTTTGATAAGGCCATTCTAATTCTCCCGTTAAATAAATACTCCCGTCTTCCACCTCAACAATAATGGCTTCTGAAGGTACAGAGGCATTCCATTCTAAAGCATTTATTGCCGCTTTTGCAATCTCTATATCAGATTGCTTATCGCTACTACTATATTTTACGGTAATTGCCTCTGCTACAGCTTTTACACCAGAGAGACGCTTAACCGCATCTTCAATTGCCATTTTTTTCGGGAACTCATTAACCTCTCCCGTAAGTGTTACAACACCATGGTTTACAGTGACACCTATTTGAGTTTCATCTATATTTGGTAGCCACGCTAACTCTTCTAAAACATTCTTTTTTAATTCAAAATCTGTTTTCATATCTATCCCTTTTAAATATTATAATGCCTAAGTCAGTATAAATGTACTACGTTAAATTATATTACACACTGACCAAGGTCAGCCTCAAAAAAAATCACCCTAACACAATACGATGTGTTAGGGTGATTTTCTATAAAACAGCAAATGTATCGTGTCTTATAAACTTAAAAAAAATTAATACTCTACTTCTAACTCATTTTCTACACTCCAAACTCCCGGTGCATAAAAAGCGGTTCGTCTAGCATCGTCTTTTTCTTTTAATGAATGCACTTTACCTGTCAATTTAATATTGTGACCTTCGGCTTTAACTGTAATATCTTTAGCATCAATATCTGCAGAACGCTCGAATGCTTTTTTAATTTTGTCTTTAATGTCTTCTGCTCTCACTGTGTTTTTTAACGCAATATTATTTACTACATATTTTACACTTTGCAAGTTTTCAACTGCTTTTTTAGCTGCATTTTTTTCAAAATCCCACATAACATCACCACTTAAATACACCCAACCATCTTCAACTTTAATCTCGATTTTGTTAGAAGGGACAGAAATATTCCATTTTAATGCATTGACAGCTGCTGTAGCAATTTCGGTATCCGATTTGTGGGACGTCTCACCGTATTGCACTTCTATCTCTTCGGCTACAGCCTTAACACCTACAACACTTTTAGCAGCCTTTTCTGCTTCACGTTTTTTAACATAACTATCTACAGTTCCTGTTAGTGTTACAATTCCATCTTTTACAACAACTCCAATTTGAGTTTCGTCAATACTTGGTTGCCATTCTAATTCGTCTAAGATGTCTTCTTTAATACTTAAATCTGTTCTCATAATTTCTATGATTTAAATTAAACAATTAATATACATCAAAGATATCACGACTATAACCTTCTGACACTGACCTACATCAGTCTTGATTTTATTTTTAAAAAATTTAACAATACAAATCATTTTATACTTTAAAACGTTTGCTCATAAAAAAAACCCAAATAGCCGTGTAGCTACTTGGGTTTAAATTGGTCACTTTAACTAATAATTGACTAACTTATTTTAAATGCGATCTTAACATCCAAGCTGTTTTTTCGTGCTGCTCCATAAGCCCTGTAATGTAATCACTAATCCCATCGGCTTGCCATTTGTCTGCAATAGGTTTTATTTCTTCTCTAATAAAAACAATAATACTTTCATGATCTTCTAACAATTCTGCGAAGATGCTTTGGCTATCATTTTTACCTTTTACTTTTTCAGTAAGATGTGTTAATTGCGAATATTTTTCTAATGTTGCAGGTACATAATGACCTAACATTCTTATTTTTTCTGCTACCGTATCGACAACCTCCTGTTGTGCTTCATATAACGTTTCAAGATACAAGTGTACAGAATGAAAATCTGGACCTTCAACATTCCAATGAAAATTTAAAGTTTTAGAATACAATACAAATTCGTCTGCTAATATTTTAGATAGTTGATCTGCTATAGCTTGTCTGTTTTCTGCTGAAATGCCTATGTTTGGTGTTTTCATCTTTGTAGAATTTAATTAATTATTAAGTAAAGGTATTAGATGTCTTAAACACTGGTAATGACTTAGGTCAGTTTTGTCTTTTTTTTCTATTTTTCAATATTGAATATAAATAAAAACAGACCGCCACCAATACAACCCCTAAAAAGGCAAGTCCCATATCTTTTTGAGAATCCCAGATATCGCCTTGCGTTCCCAGATACGATAATCCTTGTTCCACAAAAAAAACATCTGCGACTAGCCATTCTAAAATTTCATACAATGCACTTGCCGATAAAATGATTAAAACGGGTAATCTTAAGGCTAAGTCTTTTGATATTTTAAGTCCATTAGAAAGACAGTCCTGCAAAGGATAATAGAGTAATGCGCCAAAACTAAAATGTACTATTCTGTCATAATTATTTCTTGAAGTATGAAACAGTTCTTGTAACCAAAAACCAAACAAGTTTTGGGCATAAGTATATTTAGAACCATAGACGTGCAGGCATAGAAAAACACAAATTAAAACATAACTAGTGTTACTAAAACGATACTTAGTGTATGTAAAGACTAAAAAAAGCAGCGCGAAAACTGTTAACGTATTTTCTATAAGCCAATTTTTAAGATCTGTAGTACCTATTAGCGCATTTGCCCAAACGATACCAAAGAACATACTAATCCAAAAAAGCTTATGTCCGATGACAGTTACAACACTGCTTTGTAATTTCATTTAAAAAAAATATTTTAATAATCGCCAATAAAATTATCACCTCTTAGTGTTACTATCCGTTAACCGCTAATAGATTTTACAGCAGTTAATAATGCTTTTGGACTGTGTATAGAGTCATAAACTGGCAGTACTTTTTTATCGGTTTCAAATAAACCAAAAACAGCAGTTTGTGCTGTTCTTACAGAATATTCTACAGTAAACACAACATCTTTTGGCACCTCAGCAAATTGTCCTAAAAAAGCAAAGTTAGTAGCGCCTTTTGGTAAGACTTTTGGTCTATCTCCAATTTTTCTTGGCATAAATAAACTATCAATATAAGGCATTGCTGTTGGGATACAATTTACCTTTCCTGCTTGTACAACAGGACTCATTATATCTTGGACTTTTAAATGATACCACAATTCTTCTAATATTTCTCTACCAGTACATTCTGCCATCGTCTTATTAACGTAGTTTCCTTTTCGGTCTGGATATAAGCCATACCCCCAAAAGATTTTAACATCTTCCGGTTGGTTTGGAAAATGAGGTTGACGCGCAATGACAATAGACATTAACCAATTAGAATCTGTCATAGTTACCAAACCACCCGTACCATCAACATTTCCTGAAAAATTCTCCATATAATCATGGAACGTACTATCCTTTAATGTTGCTGTAAAAGAGTACCATTTTTGTAAATCGATGTTATCACAAAAGGGATCAGGATTACCAAAAGCCTTATCTTTTTTTGCTAGTGTTTTCCATAATTGCCAAGACCCAGACGCTTCAATTCCTTTTAGTTTTGCAGGTCTTTCCCAGGCACCATTATCGGTGCTTTCTGTTATAGAACCGTTGGTGATAAAGACGTAATCGTTTGCTCCCAAAACAATTTCGTTTTTATCTTTTAAGTGAATAACGGTTGCTGTTTTTTTATCTGAAGACAAATTGAAATCAATATCAACGACTTCGTGACCCACGTCAAAATGTACACCATAATCTTTTAAATAATTTTTTAAAGGAATAACTACAGAATGGTATTGATTGTACTTGGTGCGCATAACTCCTCCTAACTTTTTTAAACCATCAATTAAATGAATAAAGCGTTTCATATAACGTCTCATTTCTACTACGCTACTCCATTTTTGAAAAGCAAACATCGTAGACCAGATATACCAAAAATTAGTTTCAAAAAACGATTGATCAAACCAATCTTCGATTCTTTTATTTCCTAACGATTTCTCTGAAGCGAATATCAACTTTAAAAATTCCGCTTGTTGTTTTATAGATAATCCATAAGACGACACATCCATAATTTTACCTTCTTTTAAAAGTCTTGCTTGCCCATTGGATACAAATCGGTTATTAAATTCAAACGATTCGTCTTTAACAGAAACATTGGGATCTTCATAAGACGGAATATTAGATAACAAATCCCAATAACATGTATAATGCGCTTCGTGCATTCTACCACCTCTTACTACAAAACCTTCTTCTTTATCTCCTGCTCCATCTAGAGCACCTCCTAAGATATTATCTTTTTCTAAAATATGAATATTCTTACCTTGTACACCCGCATCTTTTACTAGATATACTGCACTTGCCAGAGATGCTATTCCGCTTCCAATAAGATAAACTTTAGCATCTTCTGGATTTTTATTTTTTGTTTTACTCATAACTTTGTTTATAATAATTAAAAAGCAAAGCAGTAACTGTTAGTCGTCGTCTTCAAATTAGTTATACTATTCGGACCTATTAACAAATACTAAAACTACCACGCATTTACAGTTACAGCAATGCTTTACAATGTTTTAATTGTGATTTTGATTTTTTAAATTGAATGCTAAAGCGATTCTAAAAATACCTGCAGAAATAAATGCCAGAGCAGTCATGTATACAATACTTAACCCTGCAATTATTGGATTAGCTAATAACAGAAACGAAAAGAGTATTATTAGACATCCCCAAAATAATAACCAACCCCAAGATAGGATTCCAAATGTTTTAATCTGAAATGATAATCCAATAGCCATAAACCCCTGAAACAATAACCAGAAACCAATATAAAAAGGCAGAATTGCCATAGTCATTAATGGATGCGTTATTAATAGTAGCCCTATAATAAGATCCAGAATGCCACCTGCCAAATACCAACCCCAACTACTTATCTCGTGTCTATTAGAAATAGAGAACACAATTTGTGAGCCTCCTGATATAAAAATGAATACACTAAAAATTATACTTAAAGAGACATAACTCGCTACTGGTGTTTGAAAAACCCAAACCCCGGCGATAATGTATAGAACACCTATTAAAAGCGTTATCCACCAATTTTTTACTGTGGATTGTGTAGAACTTAAAATTGTAGTTGCCATAATGTTATAATTTAAATTTATTAATCAACATTATCTTTAAAAAGGTCTTTTAAAGCAGCCCCAATCTCGTCCATATCATGCGTAAATTCGCGTTCAAATTTCTGTTCACTAGTTATGGTGGTTTCATTAAAAGAAATGACACCATCTTTAAATTCTTTACCTCTTTCTGCTAATTTATCTTTAAGCGCTTCGTTTTTTTGTTCTAACTGATTTAAAGCTGTCGTCAGCTTTTCTTTTTCTGCTTTACCTGCCGACTCCATTTTAGTTCTCAATGTTTTAATTTGAGTATCTGTTGCCTGAATAGCAGACTGAGATGCATTTTCAAACTTTTTCCAATTCTCATTCACAGTCATTTTAATCTCTTTACTCGTATCTACTGCCCCTTTTTCAAGGTCCTTACCAAGTTCTTTCGCATCTTGTTTAACTGATTTCGCATCTTGTTTAGAGGCTTGACCACAACTAATCAATGTACTTCCTGCCATAAAAACGATTACAGCTAAGGCTAAAATTTTTGTTTTCATATCTAAATTATTTAAGTTAATTACTAAGTTTTTTATTGGTTATTAATCCACAATATCCTCACCTAATGCACTATGCAATTGGTATAACTTTTCTTCTTCCTTTTTGATTTTTTTACTCAGTCTATTTTTTCTAGCCTGAGCGTATGCATCGCTCACAGATTGTTCAAAACCATCCAAGCGTGTTTCTAGTTTGTGAATTCTAGATTTAGTGTCACTTTTAATCTTACTCAGTGTTGCTTTTCTTTTAGCTTCCAACGCTACGATATGCGCTTTTCGTTTTGCCTTTAAATCGGTAATCTTAGCTTTAATCATATCTTTTTCGTGTGCTGTTGCTTTTCTAAGTTTTTGACGTTCGTCTTCAATACTATCTTCAAAATTTTCAACTTGCTCATCTACATAATCATCGAACTCTATACCAGCTTCGCTTCTAATAATTTCTGAGGATAGTCCATTGAGTGCTTGGTCTATAAAAACGGAACTATCTTCTGCTACTTCTGCAATAATTGCAATAGTCCCAATAGCCATTTTTTTACTTACCTTTTTAATAAATTCGATTTCAAAATCATACCGACTAGCATCCCAAACAGCACCTACTGCAGTTCCAGTGTATAATCCAATAACAAACCCTAAAGGCCCCACTAAAGCTCCTGCAAGTCCACCTAGAGCCATGCCTGTAAACAACCTCCAACCTTCACCATCGGTTTGGTTTTTTAAGATCTCGTATTGCGTGTTATCTTTTTTACGAATCATCATGTGCTCATACAGCGTAATATCTCCATAAGCATCCAATTCTTTAATTTTGTGCAAAGCTTCAATAGCTTTACTTTCTTCCTTAAAAGGAACAACAATAATATTTGCCATTTTTATAGATTTTAAAATTATTATTTGTTTAGTGGAATGCTTTAGCAACTGTTTGAAGTTCCACTTTAAGTGTTTTATCAAATTTTGTGATTGGCGGAATTTCAAGATCGATATCTAGTAATTGATATACCGCCATTTGTGCTGCTCTAACCGAATACTCTACCGTAAAAACAACATCATCAGGAATCTCTACAAACTGACTGATAAACGCTAAATTTTTAGAGTTTTTAGGCACAGGAAGTGGTCTGTCTGTTTTTAAACGTGGCATAAACATACTAGTGATGTATGGCATCCTGCATGGAATACAGATTGCATTTGCAAACACAACATCATAATCAAATTTTAGATGTCCACAAAGCTCTCTAAGAATTTCTTCTCCTGAACATTCTGTCATGGGTTTACCTACAAAGTTACCCACGCGGTCTGGATGTAATCCATAGGTAAAAAAGACTTGCACATGATCTGGTTGGTCTTTATAATGAGGCTGTTCATTTAATGAAAAACTCATAAACCAATTAGAATCCTTAAGAGTTACTTGACTTCCTGTTCCAGCTTTGTTACCAGAAAATTGTTCCATTTGATCAAAAAACGCAGTGTCTTTTAAAGTGACCGTAAACGATTCCCAAAATGATTCTGCGATATTGGTATTAAACACTTCTGGTCTACCAAATCCAGGGTATCTACTTGCTAATTTCTCCCATAACACCCAACCTTGACTGTCTTTTTTTGTGAAATGTTTTGGAGCACTTGTCATCGATCCATAACTAGAAGCATCTGTCATTGATCCATTTTGATAGAAAACTAAATCGTCCTCATTAATTGTTACAGTTTCAGAATGACCTGCCGTATCATACATTAGTTTTTTTACAACTACTTTTTCAGTTTCTGTTTTTGGATCCAAAGCAAACGTTGTGTCTATATCAGTAACTGTACTTCCTGTTTTGAAATTAACACCATGAGATTTTAACCAAACTTTTAATGGTAAAATCATAGAGTCGTACTGATTATAAACGGTACGTTTAACACCTGTCATTGTTTCTACATTAGGAAACTCTTGCATAAAACGGTGTAAATATCGCTTAAACTCTACCGCACTATGCCAAGGTGAAAATGCAAAACTTGTACGCCACATAAACCAGAAATTAGTTTCGAAAAATGAAGGCGAAAACCAATCGTAAATCGCACTATTACCTAATTTTTCTTCGCTTGCTTCACTTAATTTAAGAAGCTCTGTGCGGTCCGACATTGAAAACCCCAATTTAGATGAGTCTACAATTGCGCGGTTTTTATCTATTAGACGCGCTTTAGAATGCGATTTTACTTTGTTATTGAAGGCTATCGTTTCTTCGGTTACTGATGTGTTTGGATCTGTAAGCGATGGAATGGATTTGAACAACTCCCAAGTGCATTCGTAAATATTTAATGTAAACATACGGGAACCACGCAAGGTGTAGCCATCTTCGGGATTACCTCCCGCATCTAAACTACCTCCTAATACGGGTAAACTTTCGTAGACCGTGATATTATTACCTGCGAAGCCACCATCACGAATTAAAAATGCTGCTCCAGATAAAGAGCCAATCCCTCCCCCTATAAAATATGCTTTTTTGTCTTTGTTATTTGTGTTCATAATAAGTCTATTTGTCTTGTTAAATTAAGGAGCTTCTTTGTTTAAGTATCAAAAAGAACCTCTTACTCATACTATTTATTAATACTTCAAAATTAGAATGTTATGTTGATTACTACACTGACCTGCGTCAGCCTGCCTAAACTGACTTAAATCAGTTTATTCCTTTTCGCTCCAATATGCTTCTGCTTCATTTTCCATTTTTTCTAAACGGGTATAGTAATCAGGAAACTCTTTTAAATGCGCCCAAGCTATTTTTCCTGTTAAAGCTTTATCGTTATTAGTAACATTGGTTTCTGGATATCTCGTTCCATGTTCAAACTCGACATTTATTCCTTTTGTAAATTCATCTAATTGAATATCCTTCCATTGGATACCTAGACGATCTCCAATCTCTTTTGCTTGTTGTGTGTTTACTTTTTTCATTGTATTGTGCTTTATTTGACAGAATCCCAATAAAATGGCTATCAAAACTTATAGCATAAAATTACTTTTCTAAAAGACCACTTGCACTGACCTAGGTCAACTTGATGCAAAAAAAAAGCTATTAAAAAGGGTGAATTTGCGTGAAGGATTGCAGTGAAAATCCCACAGCCCGACGCAGGAGGTGCGAGGAATTGCAGCGAAAAGCCTGACCTTTATGGTCACGCCCAACTTTTAATTATTAAAATATAATTAACTTCTAATAATAAGAATGTAAATAACACCAACTAAAATGACGGTTCCAAACGCATAACCAACAAGTTTGCCTGTAGTTTTGGAGCCTTTAAATAGGGTTATCCCTAATTTGACTAACATATTACTGATGGTTGCAGCAATGATTACGGAAGATGCTAGTGTTAGTTTGTCTTGATCTAAAGCAAATTTGGACATACTTATTGTAATGGCATCTGTATCTGCTAGTCCCGCAATTAAGGCCGAATAATATAGACCACTTTCTCCAAAAAATTGATTGCTATAATAAACAGCAAAAAGGATGATGACATACACGGCACCAAATCCAATTGCATTTAACATATTTAATGGATTACCTAATTTTATATTGGTATCTGGTTTAGGGTCGTCCTTGCGCATTAATAATAAGGTTGCTACAATACAAACTAGTGTTAATAGTCCAAATGGCAGTATTAAATTAACCAATATAGCGCTATTAAAAATATAGGCCAAAAAGGCTAATCTGGGAAACATGATCGCCGAAGCTACAATGATTCCTGCGCTATATTTTTTGGAGAGTTCTGGAGAGGCCTTACTACTAGATGCATAATTCCAGGCTACTGCTGTGCTAGAAATAAGCCCACCAAGTATGGCTGTTAGTATGATCCCTCTTTTTGAGCCAATAAACTTAACCAGGAAATAACCGATAAAATTTAAGAAAGACACAATGACTATTATCGAACCAATCTCGTAAGGGTTTAATAAATTATCTGGTCCGTACGTTTTGTTTGGTAGAAAAGGAAGTATTAATAAGGCTATTATTGCGAATTTTATAAATGCAAAAAGCTCTATTGAAGTAATGTTTTGAATGACTGTGCGAAACCTTGTTTTTAATGATAGTAATGTAACTATGATAACTGCTGTCGCGACTGCATCTCTATAATATTCCGCCGAAACCATTACCCCTAATACAAAGGTTGTTATTAAGGCTAAATTAGTTGTTAAATCTTGACTAGGGAGTTCTTTATTTTGAGCATATTGATTGAATGCTAAAAACAAAATAAAGGCTCCTAAACTTATAATTAAGAGCCATACGGTATAAATTGTAGTAAGATTACCTAGTGTAAATCCAAGAATAGTCACTATAGGAAATGTTCTTATACCTGCTATACCATTGTCTTCTTTGAGTTTATCATACTCCCGTTCTAGACCAAGTATAAGACCAATCCCTAAACTTATCAATACTCCTAGAATATAAGACCCTACGAGCTGATTTATCTCTTCCTGTATTTGCATTTAATATTACATGTACTTTTCTAGAAACCTGAAAAATTCTTTTTTAAGATCTGCGTAAATCTCACGTTGTGTTTCCATTTTATCTCTAAACGCAACATGCTGTTCTGCTAAACGGACATCTATCGCATCCTCGCCTTCTATGCTTTGTGCTGCGATACGTGTTTCGTGTTTTTCTATAGTTTCTTGTAGATCTTCAATAACACCACCATGAAGAATAAATTCGTTTTGATAATGCTCTAATTGTGCCAACACATCTTTATTAGTCCATCGCGTTACTAGTTCGCTTAATTTATTATTAAAAAACAATAACTCTTGTTTCCAAAATGCCAATTCACCTTTCCATTGTTCGTGCTCAAAGTGCATGTTTGAGTTGTATATAATTTCTTTTTCCATGATAATTAATTATTTTTATTATATCACAAAGGTTATATTTTACTACCGTATATGAAATGACCTAGGTCAGTCTGATAAAAACCAGATTTATATTTTAAGAATATCTGTTGGTGTGTCTACCAGAATGGTTTTATCCCCATGTAATGCAATTGGCTGTTTCATGATTTGCGGATTGTGTAGTATCATTTTTATCCAATCATCGGTTGACAGGTTATGCGGTTCAAAACTAGATTGATAGGCTGGACTCTCTTGATTTACAAGAGCTGCGACCTCAACATGTAACCGTTCTGCCAATTCTACAAGTTGTGTGCCTGTTAATTTTGTTTTTAATATATCTATTTCTTCAACCTTAAAGCCATCTGCTTTAGCATAGGCCAATGCCTGTTTTGCTCTTTCGGATTTTGAGCTATAGTATACTGTAATCTGCCTATTTGATGTTGCAATCTCTCCCATAATTTGATTATTAAAATCTATTGCTTTTTATTATTTTCTTCCTCAATATAATGATTTAAAAGTTGTTTCAAACCTTCTAAATAGTCCGTCATTACTTTTTTATCCATGTGTGGATGTTTGCTCATTGGTAATGTCAAAGGATTCTCATCTAAAGAGCGATAGAGTTCAGGATAATTGGTTTCGATATTTCCGGTAAGTTGTGTTATGTCTGTTAATACTTGTTGTAGATCTTTCATTAGGATTATTTTTAATGGTTAAAAATTAAATACGCTATTTATGTAAAACATTTAGTTGTTTGATTAATTCTTCTCCCCCAATCATATGTTCTGTTATTGAAAAAACCTCTTTTCTATTTTGTCTGAAGTCTTTTAAAAACTGAGTTAAATCGTCCTCTAATTGTTCGTGTTCGTCTCTAAACTTATCTGAAACGTATGTAAAAGGATCATCTACTAACGCGCTTAAATGATGTAAATGCTTATGTATCCTTTTCAATAATGTGTTACATTGTTTTTCTACATCTAGTAAGTTTACTTCAATTTCAAGTACTAAATCAATATTTTCCTTTTTTGATAGGTATAAAAAATATTTATCAATTAGATGATGTAAAAAATTTAAATCCTGTTTATAAAACTCAATATCGGATTGCCAATGCTCTGTAAGCACATATAATTGCTCCCATGTGGCCTCGTGAATAAAATTATCTTTTGGTCTATTTCTAAAATCGCTCATATCAATAAAGTTTTAAAAAGTAAATGTAAACAGTAACTATTTAAGATAAAATGACCTAGGTCACTTTAGAGCTAGTATTTAACGTCCAAAACACTATATATAAATAGTATTGCTCTTTAATTTTAAATTAATACGCTTACTGACCTGCATCATTTCTAAAGCCCATAGCGCTTCCTAATTTTGTAAGACACAACAAGATTTAATCTAAAAACTAAAAATATGACAACTAATAATTTTAAAGCGTATTGTTTAGGCGGTGGACTTGGCTCATTATCTGCAGCTGTATTCATGATTCGTGATGGCGGTATTCCTGGACATCAAATTACTATTTTTGAAAAACTACCAACATTAGGAGGCTGCCTAGATGGTGCGCGACTTGATGACGGGAGTTATTCCCTTCGTGGCGGTAGAATGTTAACCACAGATGCTTATGAATGCTTTTGGGGCTTATTTAAAGACATCCCTTCCATCAATAATAAAGGCATGTCTGTAAAAGACGAAACGATTGCTTTTAATAAAAAACATATCGCACACTCTCAAGGTCGTTTAGTAGACAAAAACTGTCATATTGTAGACACCTCTACCATGGGTTTTGATATGCATAATAGACTAGAGTTTTTAAAACTTCTTGAAGCATCAGAAGAAAAATTAGGTACCTCAAAAATCACCGATTGGTTATCACCTGGTTTTTTTAACACGAACTTTTGGTACATGTGGCAGACCACGTTTGCTTTTGAACCTTGGCATAGTGCAGTAGAATTTAAACGTTATCTACATCGTTTTATGAATGAGTTTCCAAGAATTAATACACTTGGTGGGGTTAAAAGAACCATTTATAATCAGTATGACTCTTTAGTGCTTCCGTTAATAGCTTGGCTTAAAGACAAAGGTGTTAATTTTGAACTAGCGACTACCGTAGATGATATAGTTGTAGAAGATATAAATGGAAAAGTCACCGTTACTTCACTTACAGTAATTAACCAAGAGGGTCCCAAACAAGTTAGTGTTACCCCTGATGATATTGTTATTTTCCAAAATGGCTCTATGGTTGATGCTTCAAGTATAGGCTCTATGACACAAGCCCCAGTTAAAAAAACAAAAGTAGAAAGTAAAGGATGGACCCTTTGGGAAAAATTAGCAAAAGGAAGACCTGATTTTGGAAATCCAGCACCTTTTAATAGTAGTATTCCTGAATCTTTTTGGGAATCGTTTACAGTAACATTCAAATCATCTGAGTTTTTTGATAAAATTGAGAAAATGACTGGCAATGAAGCAGGAACTGGAGGCTTAGTAACCTTTAAAGATTCTAATTGGCTCATGTCTGTTGTACTTTATAATCAACCACACTTTATCGATCAACCGGATGATGTCTATATCCTTTGGGGCTATGCGTTACACGGGAATCGTGTTGGAGATTTTATTCCAAAAACAATGGTTGAAAGTAACGGACAAGACATCCTTAAAGAGTTAGCAGGACACTTTAACTTTGATGATAATGTTTTTGATGGTGCTGTTTGCGTACCTTGCAGAATGCCATATATAACGTCTATGTTTATGCCACGCGCTTACAACGACAGACCAAAACCTGTACCTGAAAGCTCTAAAAACTTAGCCTTTGTTAGCCAGTTTGTAGAACTCGCTGATGATGTCGTATTTACTGTAGAATATTCTGTAAGAGCCGCTCAAACAGCAGTCTATCAATTATTAAATATTGATTTGGAAATACCCAAAATTACAAAACATGATAAATCACCCAAAGTCCTTATAGATTCCTTTTTTAAAGCTATTAAATAAAAGGTTAAGAATTAATTAGAATACAATCTTAAGGATTCAAAAAACCGAGGCTATTTGCCTCGGTTTTTTTTGTTTTGAAAGGAATTATGCAGCAGTGAGACAGTTAATCAACCCTGATGCTTCTGAGATTATTTAATTACACTGTCGTGATAATCTAAATTAACACGACATCTATATAAAACAAAAAAGCTTCACATTTCTGTGAAGCTTTGCTTAGTAGCGGGAACTGGACTCGAACCAGTGACCTTCGGGTTATGAGCCCGACGAGCTACCTACTGCTCTATCCCGCGATGTAAATTCCGAATGCTTAACTTAGCTTTTAACTTTCGCTTCATAATGGCGACATAACCGTTTCGGACTGCAAATATACAAACCTTTTTAGATAAAACAAGCCTTTTTTTTTGTTTTTTTATTGTTCGATATTAAGAGCTTCAAAACCAACAAGTTCTAAGTCAAAAAAATTTGGTGTGACTTGTATTGGGTTACAACAAACCTCACAATCTTCCACATAAGTCTGTATAGTAATACTAGGATCCAATAACATGGAAACCGTTTCCCAACAATAAGGACATTGAAAATGATGTTCGAACATAATTTACTTTTTACCAAAAATAAAAAAAGTCAACCAATGGTTGACTTTTTTAAATATATCTTTAACATATGTTATTCCTTAACACTACTAGCTAATACTTCTGTATCTTCTAAAAACAAAGACATTTTATGTGGTGTATTATCTTCAACTGTAACATACTCTTGGGTCAATGCATTATCACTAACCATCACTAATTTTAAGTTTGATAATTGAGACAATTCAAATGGTAATCTCCCTGATAAATTGTTACTTGATAATATTAATTCTTCAAGGTTAATTAACTCAACAATACTTTCCGGAATTTGTCCATCTAATTGATTATCTAAAAGGCTTAACTTTTTAAGTACTTTTAAATTATTAATATTAAATGGAATACTTCCTGTTAAATAATTACTTCCTAATTCTAAACTTTTTAACTGAGTTAAGTTCGTTAAAGAGTTTGGAATCTCCCCTGTAAATTTATTACTATATAAAGCTAATGCTTCTAAGCTAGTTATGTTACCAATCCAATTTGGAATTTCTCCTTCAAATCGATTTAAAAATAATTGAAGAGAATATAAATCTTTCATGTTGGTAATAGATTCTGGTATCTCCCCGTTAAGCTTATTAAAACTTAGGTTTAAAACTTGTAGATTAGTTAATTGACCTATATCTGCAGGTATCGTTCCTTGTAAGTTATTAAAGGATAAGTTTAAACTCACCACTTTCGAATCTAACACAACTACTCCGTACCAAGTATCTATTGATGCCTCAAGATCCCAAGTCGTATCCCACTCTGATCCGTTTGTGCTATTATATAGTGCTATTAAAGCTTCTTTCTCAGAGTTTGAAACACTTGCAAATGATACACAAGCGAAAAGAAGGGTCAGGAAGGTTAGTTTTATCGTTTTCATGTCAATATTTTGGGATTAACTGACTTCAATATAGGATGAAAGGCGACTAAAAACAAATTATTTCGATTAAGTGCCTAAAAAATTAACATTTAGAATAAAAAAAGAGGTTATTAATCGAAAAATAGCGATTTAAACAAAAATCATTCTAACATTTCCGATAAAACACCCCTCTATCAATCAGTAACTTAAAAGTCTACATTAAGTAATTCACCACTTAATTGTAGCAATTGTAGCTCTGCTAATTTAGCTTGATATTTAGCTTGGTTTCTGCTTAACTCCGCATTTAATAAATTAAGTTGCGCCTGTCTAAACTCGATTGAATTGACTTGACCAATTTTGAAATTTTCTTGAGTACGTTCAAAATTATTCTGTGAGGTAATAATATTTTGTTGTTGAATATTAAAAATCTTCAACTTGTTCTCAAAATCTTCCCAAGCATTTTCGAAGTCTCGTTGTATCCCTATTAAAATATTTTCTTTTTGAAGTTTTTGAGTCTCAAGATTAACTTTAGCATTTCTAACCTTTATTATTGTGCTACCACCATCAAACAAATTCCAACTTAAATTTAAACCTCCAGACAACCCTGTATTTGTACTTACAGACACAAATGATGCGCCATTATTGTTATTCTTATTCCAGCCATAGGTCCCACTCAAGCCTATAGTTGGCAAAAAACCAGACTTATTAGACTTAATATCAAGTTCACTAATCGCTATATTTTTCTCCGTCTGAAGCAGTGCTACGTTATGTGTTTTTGCTTTTTCAAACAGGTCGTCTTTTTGAAATTGCAACTTAAAATCAATTGCAGTACTCACTGCAAACTCAGGATTTAAAGCATTACCCAAAACCACATTTAAATCGCGTTTCGCATTTTTTAACTCTTGATATGATGAAATGATATTAATACTATCATTATTAATATCTACTTCTGCATTTAAAACCCCCAACTTTGTGTTTTGTCCATAATCAAACTGATACTGCGCACGTACTAATCTATCTTTAGATACCTCCAAAGTTTCCTGTAATGCATCTAAATTTTCTGTTAATTGGGCTACTGAATAATACACTGAAAACAATTGAAGCACTGTATTTTCAATTGTTTCTCGGGCCTGTAGTTCTGACAATTGGTATTGTTCTTTTAAACTTTTATAGTTATACTGCCTGCCTAATCCATCAAAAATCGTGTAATTTAAATTCACAGAGGCATTATACCTGTTACTTTCTGCTCCTTTTAAACTAGTTGGTGGCGCTCCATTAGAAAATTCAGCTTCCGTATTATCTAAATTATAAGTTGCCCCTGCAGCCCCTGTTAAAGTTGGTAAATAACCAGAGTTTAGGACACTTGTATTATTCTCTGCCACTTCAACTGCTTGTTTAGCAATTTTAATTCCATAGTTGTTTTCTAAGGCTAACTTTACTGCTTGCTCTTGCGTTACAATATCTTGTGCACTTCCTATTGCAGTACAACAAAATGCAGCTAAGACAACTAAATTATATTTAATGTTCATTTTCTTCATTTTGTTCTTTAATAGCGCGTTCTACTTCTTCTTTGGTTACTTCATTTCCTGTCATTAACCATTTTGATTTTTGTTTAATAGTATTACTAAAAGACAAAAACAATGGTAATACTAACAGTGTCAATATGGTTGCATAAGCAATACCAAATGATATAGATATTGCCATAGGCTTTAAAAATTGTGCTTGTCTACTTTTCTCTAAAAGTAAAGGCGCTAAACCAGCAATAGTAGTTAACGAGGTTAAAAATATAGCTCTAAAACGCGACTTACCTGCTTCTGACAATGCTAAGTCAAAGGTCATCCCTTCTTTTAAATTACTATTAAATTTTCCGATTAACACCAATCCATCATTCACCATAATTCCTATTAATGCAATAATCCCCAATAAGGACAATACATTTACAGGAAAACCTAATAACCAGTGTCCCCAAGCTACTGCTGTTAAACTAAAAGGCACTAATAACAATAGCAAAATAGGTTGGCTATAACTTCTAAACGTAAACGCAATAGTTATATAAATAAGCAATAAAATAACAGTACCGGCACTACCAATAGAACTAGACAGCTTGCTTGCTTCTCTATTCTGACCTTCAAAAGAAGCCGAGATTGTTGGATATTTAGCTTGTAAATTAGGAATAAACACGGTTTTAATATCATCCAATATATCCGTTGTACTTGTACTTGGATCCTTTAAATCTGCACTGACTCTGATTTCTCTTAATCCCTCTAAGTGATTAATAGCAACGTCTCCTCTAGCGATAGTATAACTTGCAATATCCTTTAAATTAACACGTGCTCCTGTTGGAGTTAATATTCGCATATCGTCTAAATCGTTAATAGAGTTTCTGTTTGGTCTATCATAACGTACCCAAACTCTAATCTCATCTTGTCCACGTTGGAAACGTTGTGCTTGTGCTCCGAAAAAACCAGAGCGCACTTGACTCATCACTGTACGCAAATCCAACCCTAATAAGTAAGCACTTTCCTTTAGTTTCAATCTAATTTCCTTAATCCCTGCAGGATCGTTATCCTCAATATCTTTAAGTAAAGGATTGGTGTCTAAATATGCCTTCATTTCTAACTTGGCAGCTTTTAGCTCCCCAATGTTATTTCCTAATAAAGAGACAGATACTGGACTACCTCCAAAATTACCTCCTGAACCAAAAATCAATCGTTCTGTTCCGATAACCGGACCAACCAATTCTCTTAGTCGGTTAGACACCATTGACGATTTAATAGCATCAGGACGTTCTTCTCCTGGCAACATATTTAATCTAAGTGATGCACTAGAACTACTATTAATAGTCAAAATGGTATTTTCAAATAATTCTTTACCTGTTCCTTTTAAATACTTATCTGATAATTCTTGATTAACAATAAATGCTTTTTCTTCAATTAAAGAAATAATAGAGTCTGTTACCCTTACATTAGTTCCGTTAGGCATTTCTAGCGTAATAGACACTCTATCACTAGCCACACTAGGAAATAAAGTAACACCAATAACACCGCCACCCATTGCTCCAAAAGTCAAAACTAAAAGTGCTACAAAAATACCTAAAGACAATATTTTAAACTCCAAAACAAAATCTAAAGCTGGCGAATAAATTCTATCTCTTAAAAAGGACATTAGTTTATCACCTGCTCTATTTATAAATCTCATTTTAGCAAAAAACTGCTTTAATTTTGAGGGATTCTCTTCTTCTACAGGAGGTCTTAATGCTTTTGAATGTGCCAAGTGAGCTGGCAAAATAATTAACGCCTCTACCAAAGAAACCACAAGTGTTAAGATAACAATGACGGACACTTCACTAAAAAATTCACCTATACGACTATCTAAAAATAAGAATAGAGAAAAAGCTAATAACGTTGTAATAATTGCAGAAACGACAGGAGGAATAACTTCCATGGTACCATCAATAGCTGCTTGCTTTGGTGATTTTCCTTTTTCGTAATGTTGGTAAATATTTTCGGCAATCACAATACCGTCATCTACCAAAATACCAATAACGATAATCATACCAAATAATGACAACACATTAATAGTAACATCAAACTGACCTGCAAAAATAAACATCCCTAAAAATGAAATAGGTAATCCAAAAGCCACCCAAAATGCCAAGCGCATGTTAAGGAAAAGCGATAGAAACACTAATACTAATATCATCCCAACAATAGCATTTTCTGTTAATAAATCTGTACGTTGATTTAATGTTACAGATAAATCTCTTACTACATCTAACTGTGCGTTGTTATGCTTTTGATTGTAAGCCTCTATATACTCTTTTACTTTTTCAGCAGAAGTTATTAAATCTTCATTATTTGTACTAGTCACCGAAATATTTACAGCCAATTGCTGATTAAAATAAGTCGCATTAGGCGTCTCTGAAAATCGATCTCTAATAATAGCTACATCTTTTAACCGAATGACTTTTCCGTCTGCCGAAGCTTTAACAATAATATTGGACATTTCGTCCCCATAATATTCTTTGTTATTCGCTCTAATCAAATACTCCTCTGCATCTGTTTTAATATTACCACCGGTCACTAATATATTGGATGCACTAACAGCATTAGCGACGTCACTAAAAGTAATATCATAAGCCAACAAGTTACCTTCGTTAACTGCAATTTCAATTTCCTCTTGTGGATATCCAGAGACTTCTATTTGAGATATCCCATCAATTGCACGTAAATCGTTTTCTACTTGACGACCTAATTCTTTTAATGTTGCCAACGGAATATCTTTTCCGCTTAAAGCGAAAGAAATAGTTTCTCTTACCGCCTCTTGCTTAGACACGACTAAAGGTTCCATTCCGGTAGGAAATGTAGCCACTCGGTCTACAGCATTTTTAACTTCGAGCAACATAAAATCGAGGTTCTCACCTTTTTCAATTTCTACTGTTATAGTTCCGCTATTCTCTCTAGACACCGAAGTTACACGATCAAGACCTTTCAGGCCCTTTAAATTTTCTTCAATCTGAAGCACAATACCTTCTTCAATTTCTTGAGGAGAAGCACCAGGATAAGCTATACTGACATTGATTATTTTAGATTCTGTTAAAGGAAAAAAAGATGATTTTAAAGATGAATACCCCAAGATTCCGAAGACAGAAAATGCTAAAATAAAAACATTAACAGCAACGTGGTATTTAATAAAATAAGTGATTATTTTTCTCATTACTCCGCGTTATTGTTAGATTTAGATTGCTCTACAAATGGTTGTACTAACATCCCTGAATAAGCACCAGGTACTGGTCTTTTTAAAATAACAGTTCCGTTAGGCACACCTTGCAAGACGACTTTAGTATCTGAAAAATGAATAGGTTTTGCAGGAATAACATCTAGTAAACTATCCTTTATTACATATATTTCTTGACTATCTGTTAATAGATTTCTATCAATCTCAATAGCGTCAGCAACACTTTTTGCGTTTAAATTAGCTTCTAAATACATCCCTTCTTTTAGATTGTCATTTTTGACCTCTATAAAAGCTGTAATAGTTTGTGTAGTAGCATCAATACTTCCGTTTACACGAGAAACCTTCCCTGTATAACTTTCTGTTTTATCTAAATTAGTTAAGCTTACTGATTCGCCTACTTTTAAAATATTAGCAAAACTTTTACTAATAGCGACTTCCATCTCGTAAACTTCAGGGTTTATAAATTCTCCTAATTTTTGTCCACTTCTAATTAAAGAACCTTCTGTAGCCAAAGCTTCTGTTAAAATACCAGAGAACGGTGCTGCTATAGTATATTTAGATAACCGTTGTTCTAAATTTTTTACATTGAAATAATTTGTAATAATACCACGACCTGTTATAAAATATTTTTCTTTGTCAGAAGTGATTTCCGGTAATTTTGGAGTCGTTTTATTTAAATCGAAACTATTTAAATACGTTTGCCATTTTGGGAATACATCAGGAAAGTCTAAACGTAAATCTGGCATTATAGCTGCTATAGAATTATACAAGTTGCTTTTTGAAGATTGCACCGTTGCATAATACTCTGAAGCATCGACACGAATTAATGTTTGTCCTTTACGATAGGTTTGACCTGGTTTGAACAAATAACTTCCATTACGAAACACACCTTGCACTTCAGAATACAACTCTACCCGTTGCTTTGCAGTCAAGTTTCCATTTGCTGCTATAACAATCGGAATTGTTCCGTTTTGAACCGTATCTATAAATACCGTTTTTATAACTTTAGAAGCTACAGGTTTTGGTTTCTTTTTATTGTCTATTAAATTTTTAGCAAAAATAAAAGAAGCAATAATAAATAAAACACCTAAAATAGATAGTATAATTTTGCGCATGTAATTGGTTTTGAAAGTATGACCACAAAATTAGCCTATAGTTTAGACTAGAAACGTTAAAAAAAACCTAAAAGAAGTTGTTAAAACTCTTCTAGTTGCAGTGTAATATCTTCCCAGTTTTGCATTAATTTTACTAACTGATCCTTTTTTCCTTGATAATTTTCGAAAAAATTAGCCTTGGCAACAGTCTCATCATAGTTAGCTGCCATTTGAGCATCAATATCTTTAATTTCCTTTTCTAACTGGTTAATTTTAGACTCGCAGTTACTTAATTTATTATTTAAGGATTTTTGTCTTTTCTGATCTTCGTAAGATTGTTTTGGTGTTTCTTTAGGTTGACTCTTGATCACTGTACGTTTTTCTACTTCTCTCAAGTTTTCAACATTACGTTGTTCTAAGTAATAATCTACATCACCTAAATACTTTTTAATGTTACCATCTTTAAATTCGAAAACAGTATTAGTCAATCCTTTTAAAAAGTCCCTGTCATGAGACACTAAAATTAAAGTTCCTTCAAAACGTTCTAAAGCGTCTTTTAAAACATTTTTAGATTTTATATCCAAGTGGTTTGTTGGCTCATCCATTATTAAAACATTAAAAGGCTGTAACATTAATTTAGCCAAAGCTAAACGGTTACGCTCTCCTCCAGATAATACTCTAACATACTTTTCAGCTTCTTCTCCTCTAAATAAAAATGATCCTAAAATATCACGGACCTTACTTCTGTTCGTTTCATTAGCAGCATCAATCATGGTATCTAAAACCGTTTTACTACCATCTAGATACTCGGCTTGATTCTGTGCGAAATAACCAATTTGCACATTATGACCAAGTTTTAAATGTCCATCATGTTTTAAATCACCGACTAATATTTTGGCCAATGTTGATTTACCTTGTCCATTTTGACCAACAAATGCAGTTTTAACATCACGTTCTATTAATAAATCTACACCAGATAACACTTGATTCTCTCCATAATTTTTAGACACATCTTTAGCTTCTACAACAATTTTCCCCGGAGTAATAGATACTGGAAAATTTAAAGTCATCACACTATTATCATCCTCGTCAACCGCAATACGGTCAATTTTGTCCAATTTTTTCATTAAAGACTGGGCCATCGTTGCTTTACTAGCTTTTGCTCTAAACTTCTCGATTAACTTTTCAGTTTGCTCAATTTGTTTTTGTTGATTTTTTTGAGACGCTAATTGTTGTGTTCTAATTTCTTCTCTTAACACTAAGTACTGTGTGTAAGGTTTAGGGTAGTCATAAATACGTCCTAAACTAATCTCGATAGTACGATTAGTAACATTATCCAAAAACATTTTATCATGCGATACGATTGCTACAGCTCCTGCATAATTTCGTAAAAAGCCTTCTAACCAAATAATAGATTCTATATCCAAGTGGTTTGTTGGCTCATCCAAAAGTAGTACATCATTATTTTGCAATAATAACTTCGCTAATTCAATACGCATACGCCATCCTCCAGAAAAGGTATCTGTTAACTTTTCAAAATCTTCACGTTTAAAACCTAAACCCTGTAGTATTTTTTCAGTTTCACCTTGGTAATTGTACCCTCCAAGGATTTCATACTGGTGTTGAATATCACTTAACTCGACCATCAAATCGTGATACGCTTCACTTTCGTAATCTGTACGTTCCGCTAATTGCGTATTGATATACTCAATCTTACCTTCTATTTCTTTAATTTCTGTAAAGGCCTGATACGATTCTTCAAGTACCGTTCGTCCTAAAATAAAATCAATATCTTGTTTTAAAAATCCAATTTTCAGTGTTTTATCCGCTGCTATTTGTCCAGAATCTGGTTCTAATTCTTTAGACAAGATTTTAAGCATGGTAGATTTACCAGCTCCATTTTTACCGATAAGCCCTACTCTATCCCCATTTCCTAATTTGAATGTGATATCTTCAAAAAGGTACTCTCCTTGAAATGAAATTGATAAATTATGAATATTTAGCATGAATTGTGACTTATGTTACTTAAAATTGAAAGAATAAAACTTAAATTTGTATTAGAAGTCTAAACTTCAATACTCTTTTTTTTGAATTGCAAAAGTACACAATTATTATGTTTAAAAAAGGCTCTAAATTATACTCTATATTTACAGGTGCTTGCCCAAAGTGTCATAAAGAATCAATGTACACAGATACTAACCCTTATCACGTAAGTCAACTTTTTAGTATGCACGAACGCTGTAGTCACTGTAACACCAAATATAAAATTGAACCCTCTTTTTTTTATGGCTCCATGTATGTTAGCTATGGTGTAGGGATTGCCTTTGCTGTCGCTGCTTTTGTTATCAGTTATTTCTTTTTAGGAAGTACACCAAACGTGGCCTTTATAGCAATAGTATGTACATTAATCATATTTTATCCAATCATTGTAAGACTGTCAAGAAATATATGGATCAATATTTTTATGAGTTATGATAAAAAATTAGCTCTTAAAAAAAAACTAGAGTCTAAATAAATCGTCTTAAAAAAAGCGAAGACAATCTATTTCTTTATCAAGTACGCCATTATTCTCTATAAAATCAAAAAGTTGATTTGCCATATAAGGTGCAATCATAACACCTCTAGACCCTAAACCGTTAAACAAATACACGTTGTTAGCGACTGGATGCCTACCAACTAAAGGTTTTCTATCTTTTACTGTTGGTCTAACTCCTGCGACCTGACTAAGCACTTCAAAATCACATTTTATAAACGTTTTAAGCTTATCTAAAAGCAGTTCTCTTGCTTCTGGCGTTATCGTATTAGTTTTGTCCTTCTGTTCGTAAGTTGAACCTACTCTGTAGGTGTCTTGTCCTAACGGAATAACAAAGACACTTGACTTTAAAACATAGTCCAGTTTTAAGTCCGGTGCATAAATAGTCAGCAATTGACCTTTAGTACCACCCAATGGTAAATCTTTAAAATAAGGATTTTGCTTTATTCCAAAACCTTCAGCAAATACAATTTGATTAGCAGTTACATCTTTATAAGCTATTTGATTATTATCTACCACCAACAAGTCATGAACAAAAGTATCCGTAACAAGCAACTCCTCGTCCAAAAGGTAGCGTTTATAACTTTTTATTAATTCCTTCGTATCTAACCGACCTGTATGCAACACTTCACCTAATTTGAAATCGGCATCAATTTTTGGATTGGTATTATCAAAAAGACTCGTATTTAAGAACGGTTTCAATCCCTCTTTATCAGAAGCAGCAAACCAATTATTTTGTTCTTCTAATGAAGTAAATCGACGCTTAACTGGAATTTTAAAATCCAATGTCACATCTAATGTCTCTTCTAGTTTCCGATACACTTGTAAAGCAACAGCTAGTTGTGCTTCGCTTTTCCAAACAGGTGTAAATCGTTTCAACGTTACAGGGTTATATAAACCACCTGCAACCACTGAAGACTGCTGAGAATTATCATCAAAAACAATATATGACTTATTTTGTTCTTTAAGTTTTTCGCAAAAAGAAATACCCGCTAATCCACAACCAACAATTATATAATCTACTTTCATACTACAAAAATATACTATATCCGTGGATAATTACTAGAGTAGATAAACAAAAAAACGCCCACTTTACAGTGGGCGTTTTATAATATGATAAATTCGATTCTTTTAATAAGACCACATGTCTAATTCAAAGTTTCTAATTTTTTCTTTAATTCTTTCAGATTCTAATAACTGCATTAATGAATTCTCTGCAATATACTCTTCAACCTTACGATCTCCAAATACATTCTCTTCTTTAAAAATAACACTATTAAAACGTCTAGAGTTTAATATGTGATCAAAAGAAAAAGGAATAGCACTATTTTTAGCGTTAAACGCTTTAGCTTCATGCAACACATCTCTTGCATCCGGATAGAAGATCCAGAATAAAGGAATAGGTTCTTTGTTTGCTTCATCATTAGAGTTAACATAGTTAACATCTGGTGCAGCAGGCGCTAAACCTAATAATCTATACTTTAATTCTCCTTGACGCTTATCAAAATACCACAGTCCTTTGATAAAATATGCAACGACATCATAAGATGCAATAGTCGTAGTTGTAATATATTCTGGATCTACATAACCATCAGCATTTAACTGATCGTAACCGATATCCATAGTATCTACAGCTGTTCTAATTTGAGCTAACTCTTTTTTAGTACGCTTTCCAGTAAAATAAGAATCGTTATACACGTCTTTTATCTTACCTTCATCGATAGCCTTAGTTAACACATCAAATAAAGAACGTCTTTCTTTTCCGATATTATTTGTATCCACCGGATAGTATAAAGGAAAGTTTACACGCTCATCTAAAACAACTTTTTCCCAAGTCATTTTTGCAAACATAATATCTCTATCATCAACATAACCGTATTCTAGAGGGTTGTCGTTATCCAACGCTATTTGTTCTTCTGTTCTTACACCAATCTCTTTTGGAGATTTAGCATTTAGAACATTAGATTGTGCAACTGCCTGAGATGCAAAACATACTCCGAATACAACTGCTAATAAAGATTTATAATTCATCTGAAAATTGTTTTTAATATTTAATTAATCAAATTGCTTTTGATTAGTTTGATAACTCAATAGCTATTGGACTTGCTGGCTTAATTCTTACTCCTGCCGAAGATTTAGATTTAATATCGAAAATTTGAACAGCATCTCCACGTCTAGCTTTTCTTAAAGCCGCTTTTGCTTGTCCATTTAACTTAGAACCTTGTACATTTACTGTAGACTGACCAGGTACTTTAATTTTAAATGACGTTACTCTTAAAGGTAAATCAAAATCAAAATCTTCCAGTACTGCTTTAATAGTACCAATTTCAATGTTGTTTCTTGGTAAAGAACCTTCAGACTTTCCTGCAATAGTACCAGATGGTTTAGGAATATCTTTAATTCTAAACACTGCTCTATCAGAAGCACTAGAACCATCATCAAGTTTAGCTGTTACACTAATTGTAACCTCTTTACCTGATCCAGGTTTCATAGTATATTTTCCAACACCATTCGACTTAGATAAACCAGATCCACTAGCATTAACTTTATTATCAGGTACACCTGCGAAAGAAATAGTCATCGGGTTAGGTACTCCTCTATACACAACATTCATCTTGTCTGCAGAAATAGTAGCAGAATTTGGTCTTGGTACAACAACGTAGTTACCAATTATTGGTATTTCTAATTCCTTACCATCTTCTACGAAAGTAAATTTACCATCAATATTGTGCTCTCCTACGTTACCTACATTAAAATCTAATTTAGCCGCTCCAGTTGAATCAATTGCTTCAGTTAAATCAATCTCTTTTTCCCCTACACTCATTTTTGTAGGTACAACATTAGCATACTTACCTAACACTACTCTACCTTGAAATTTCTCTCCAGCGAAAAATGCAGATTTATCAGCTAATACAATTGCCTTATAATTCTTTAAAGACGTCGCATTACTAACAAGATTACCTAAAAATCCATTATAGATATTAGTTTCAGTAGCCTTAACATCATTTTGCATTGCAGTTAACTTAGTGTAAGATGCAATTGCAGGAAATCCTTGAAAATGATAATCTAGCCATTTTTTCTCTACACCATCATTATCTTTAACGGCAGCTGTACTAAAACGTTTTTCAAAACTCTCAATTACCGGTTGCCATTTTCCTTCATTAGGTAAAACAGCTTTAATGTCCGTTTTATATTTTTCTATTCTATCTAAAACTTCTTGACCTCTTTTGGTTAATCTGTCACCAGTAAACCAAAGCTCATCAAGTTTATCTCCCTTATCCATTTCTTCGTAAGGTAGATCACCGCTTTCTTCTAACTCATAATGACCACTTTTAACGATATCCTCAGCTTTAACTGTTCCTAAAAACTTATAAAACTCATCCGAAATCACACTAATTTCATTAGCTAATTTATTTGCTGATCCAAATTCATCTGGCTTCTCATCAGCTTGTGTTTTTAACTGAGTTAAAATACCATTATTTGATGCTATCGCCAATTCATTAGCTCTATCAAATTTTTTATCCATTAACCCAAATGCAGATAATACTTCTTTTGACATTGTCATTGCAATCATTGCAATAAATACCAAATACATTAGGTTAATCATTTTTTGTCTTGCGGACTGTTTTCCTCCTGCCATGTCTAATTAGTTTTTTAGTTGTTAATATTAGTTGATATTAATCACTAATTAGTTTTTATTCATTGCAGTTAACATACCACCATACACTCCGTTTAAAGAAGATAGGTTAGATGCTAAAGATTGCATTTGTTCTTTTAATTTAGTTGCATTTTCTACAGCTTCTTCATTAATTGATGCTTGACGACTAGCGCTTTCCATTTGTACTTTATAAAGACTGTTTAAAGACTCCATTTGAGCAGCTGCTAAGGTCATTTCTTCACCATACTTTTTAGTTGCAGCCATAGAATCTACAGTTGGAGAAATTCCTTTTGCAGCCCCTTCGAAATTTTTAATACTATTTCCTAAGCTTGCCATTAATTCACCATCAATTTTAGCATCTTTTAATAAGTTGTCTAATTTTTTAGATAATAAACCTTCAGCATCTTTAGGCTCTTCTTTTGTCGCTTTTTTAGCACCCAATGAAGCACCTCCAGCTAATTCAGGATAAACTAATGACCAATCTAATTCGCCACCTTGCTTTTCAAAAGCAGATAATGTAAATACAACTGCTTCTACAATCATTCCTATTGTTAAAATAAGTGATCCATAAGGCCAGTGTTGAATTTTAAATAAAGCTCCAATAATTACGATTGCTGCTCCCAATCCATAAACCATATTCATCGTTGAAAGTTTTCCTTTTTGTGCCATAATTTCTAAGTTTTTAGTTGTTAAGTTGTTATTAGTTTGGTTAATATTATTAAATTTTATTGTCCAGAATTAGCAGTTACATCCGTACCCATATAATCTTGCACAGTTCTGAATCCGATATAACTCCTAGCTGAATCTGAATATTCATAATCTCTAGAACTTACTTGTAAATAGTAAGCAACATCTTTCCAAGAACCACCACGAACAACTTTACGTTTGTTACTTGGGTCATTTACACTTGGGTTAATAGTTGAAGCATACTCATAAGATGCTGGATCGTAAGAAGAGTCTACCCATTCAGATACGTTTCCTGCCATGTTATATAAATTGAAATCATTAGGCTCATAAGCGTCAGCTTCTACAGTATATAAAGCTTGATCTGCCGCGTAATCTCCTCGCAATGGCTTAAAGTTTGCCATAAAACAACCGCGATCATTTTTAGCATAAGGTCCACCCCATGGAAAAGTTGCAGCTTGCAAACCTCCTCTAGCAGCGTATTCCCATTGTGCTTCCGATGGTAATCTATAACGTCCTACGTTATGTATTTTTCTTGAACGTCTATAATCGTTATGGTATTTTGTTCTCCATTCACAAAACGCTTTAGCTTGTTGCCATGACACGCCTACTACAGGGTAATCACTATAGGCATCATGCCAGAAATAATCGTTGTGCATAGGTTCGTTATAAGAATATGCAAAATCTCTAATCCAAGACGTAGTATCAGGATAGATTTCTACTTCTTCTCTAACGATAACGTCTTTACGTCTTAGGTTTTTATTTTTTGCTGCTTTAGCAATATCCATGTAAGTATACTGGAACTTAAATTTAGTAACATCCCACGTACGTTGGCCATTGTAAGATTCTTCTAATGGTAAATACATAGTATCCATCACTTCTACATAGTATTCGTCAGGATATTCTGCAGTATCAAAAAGCAAATCAACATCATAGTTAAGCTTTCTACCTTCGTAGCCTGTTTCTCCTAAACCACTATAGTTATCCATCATATACTTCTCGTAAGCAGATGAATCTGTAGTATCTGCATCTTTAAATGCAAATTCTCCAATACCACCATCCTCAGATGTCATACCTACCTCATCAGCTAAAATTGCTAATTTAGTACGAATTGTAGAATCTCTTACCCATTCTACGAATTGACGGTACTCACTATTCGTGATTTCTGTCTCATCCATGTAAAATGCTGCTACCGTAACTGTCTTTGCAGGCGCATCTTGGATTCCAGCAAGATCATCGTCTGCTTTACCCATAATAAATGCTCCACCAGGAACTAATGTCATTCCGTAAGGTTTTTCTGGGTGCCATTTTTTTCCTTTAGCACCAACTAGCTGACCCTTATCTTTTGATCCACAACTTACTAAAAGTGCGAAAACCGCTGTTAATAATACAAACTTCTTCATATTCATTGAAAACTCGAGGTTAATTTAAAACTCTTAAATTTTTTAAGAGCGTAAACATATTTATATATTTCCTAAAAAACAACTTTTTAGTCAAAAAAAATTACATTTAATCGTAAAAAATTTACGTTTGAACGATTTAAAAGGTCGTTTATCCGTAAATTCCAGACTACTAAACGCTATTCTTTTGATAGGCTTTATACCATCTCTCAGGTATAATATCGTTACAAGCATCTATGTAATCTTGATGCGTGCATGGTAATAACGTATGTTTTTTTAATTTATTATTAACATTTGCTAAAAATGGTATTTCTATCCACCAGCGTCCTGTTTTTGTACTTTTATAAAAAATTAATTCATGCGATTCGGCTAAAGTAATGAATTTTTGGTGATTATCGTCATTAGAAAAATCATCATCTTTAACTCTACAATTAACACCTTCGATAAAATACCATATCATTTGCGACACTAACATCGCTGTTATCTCATCATCCTGAGATGGTTTATATTCATAAATACCAAACGATGTCACCTTATTACTAATTCCTGCATAACGCGCTACTGCGCATATTTCTTTTCCATCTAACCCATTAGGAGACACTTTTTGTCTTAAGCTTACTTCTGATGCTTTTAAAGCACCTAAATCAACACTAACAATGTTTGCATCTCTCATTACTGGCTCCACTAATGTAATATCATTCGACACCTCTCCTAATCTATACGACTCGAAATATAAGCGATCCATTAAATCTATCTCCTCCTGACTATTAAAATAGGTCTGATATCCGATGATCGAATAATTAAAAAGGTTGTATGGTTGCTCCAGTACTATTTTACCTACAAAATTTGTATTGTTTATTGGCTTAGATGTATCTCCTAAATCGAAAGATTTATCAACATTCACAATATTAACCATTGGAATTAAACTGTCGTAAGCTCGATAAGCCGTATACGTTAAGTCTTGACTACCTCCAATTATAACTGGAATGATTCTTCTCTCAATTAAAAGAGTCAATGTTTCTTTTAAAGCAAAATAAGTATCTTCAGCACGTTCACCTTTTTCAATATCTCCCAAATCGACCACATTTGTAGACCAATTACCAGGATACAATGTATATAATGCTTTTCTAATTTCGTTTAAATTGAAATCTTCACCAATATAATTGACATCATTCCGATTTTCTAAAACCCCTAAAATAACAATTTTAACCCCTTCTAAATCAGGGATACCTTGTTGTTCAGAATGGATTTTAATTTTTTGACCTAAACATAAAGGCGACAATAATTGATTATGTGCTAAAACAGTATCTGAAACTGGAGAAAGAAAATTAAAATTCATTTATAATACTATTTCTTTTTTGCTGGTGCTTTTTTCTTTGCTGCTGGCTTTTTTGCAGCAGTTTTCTTAGTCGCTGTTTTCTTCTTAGCTGGCGCCTTCTTTTTTGCAGCAGCTTTCTTTTTTGGCGCTTTCTTTTCAATCATATCCTTAACCTCATCTAAAGTTAAAGCTGCAGCATCTACTGTTTTAGGTAACTCTATTTTAACTTTACCTTTTAAAATATTATGTCTACCCCAGCGCGCTTTTTCTACACGGATACCTTCATCTTCCCAATTATGGATTACTTTATCTATTTCTTTTTGAATTTTAGCATCTACTAATTCTTCAATTTCGTCATTAGTTAAAGTATCCCAATCGTATTTTTTATTCACATTAATAAATAACCCGTTCCATTTAATAAATGGACCAAAACGTCCTTTACCTTTAGTTACACCATGCCCTTTATAACTATAAACTGGCGCATCTGCTATTTCTTTTTCTTTTATTAATTCAATAGCATCTTTAAACTCGATACTTATTGGATCTTGACCTGGTGCTAGAGACACAAACTTTTTACCATATTTTACATAAGGCCCAAAGCGACCGTTGTTGACCTCAATATCTTCATCTTCATACTTACCTAAAGTCCTAGGTAGCTTAAATAAATCCATTGCCTCTTCATAGGTAATACTACCTAATTGTTGATCAGGACTTAAACTTGCAAATGTTGGTTTTTCTTCATCATCTACCGTTCCCATTTGAACCATAGGCCCAAATTTACCAAGACGCACACTGACTTGCTTTCCTGTTTTTGGATCTTTACCTAAAATACGTTCACCAGATTCTCGATCTGCATTTTCCTGAACATCTACAACAACTGGATGAAACTTCTTATAGAAGGTTTTCATCATTTTTTTCCAATCCTCTTTACCTTCGGCAATATCATCAAACTGACTTTCTACTTTCGCGGTAAAATTATAATCTAATATACTTTCAAAATGGTTAACCAAAAAGTCCGTAACAATCATCCCAATATCAGTTGGTACTAACTTACCTTTATCTGATCCTACTTTTTCCGAAAGCATGTTATCTTTTACTGTTCCTTCTTCTAATACTAATTGTGTATACTCACGCTCTACACCATCTATAGCACCTTTTTCTACATAGTTCCTGTTTTGAATGGTCGAAATTGTTGGAGCATAAGTAGACGGACGTCCAATACCTAACTCTTCTAGTTTCTTTACTAAAGAAGCTTCCGTATATCTGTAAGGCGCACGACTATAACGCTCCGTTGCTGTAATATACTTATTAAGTAAGGTCTCGTTAGTCTTCATTGCAGGAAGCATACCTTCTTGCTCTAAATCTTCATCATCTGTACCTTCCAAATAGACTTTTAAAAATCCATCAAACTTAATAACCTCTCCATTTGCTGTAAAGGTCTGATTATGCGTGTTTGCTTCAATTTTTACGTTTGTACGCTCTAATTGAGCTTCACTCATTTGCGATGAGATGGCGCGTTTCCAAATTAAATCGTATAAACGTGCTTGATCGTAATCTATATCTACGCTGTGTGTTTTAAAATCTGTAGGTCTAATCGCTTCGTGAGCTTCTTGCGCTCCTTTAGACTTTCCTTTAAAATTACGTTCCTTACTATATTCTTTACCGTAAGCTGCTACAATCTCTTTCTCTGCTCCTTTTCTAGCTTCATCAGATAAATTGACACTATCTGTTCTCATATAAGTAATCAAACCGGCCTCGTATAAACGTTGTGCCATAGTCATGGTTTTACTAACAGAAAAATATAATTTACGTGACGCTTCTTGTTGTAATGTTGACGTAGTAAATGGTGCTGCAGGAGATTTTTTAGCTGGCTTTTTAGTTAAGTCTGCTACTTTAAAATCGGCACTCGCATTACTTTCTAAGAAATCTAAGGCTTCTTTTTTAGTCGAAAATGTTTTTGGTAATTTAGCTTTAAACGATTGCCCCGCTTCATTTGAGAACTCAGCATCTATCCTATAAGATGCTTCTGGTGTAAAGTTTTGGATGTCGCGTTCACGCTCTACAATTAACCTAACAGATACCGATTGTACACGACCTGCAGACAAACCTCCTTTTACTTTACGCCATAACACCGGAGACAACTCATAACCTACAATTCTATCTAATACACGACGGGCTTGTTGCGCATCTACTAAATCGTAATCAATTTGTCTTGGGTTCTCAACTGCTTTCTGGATGGCTGCTTTAGTAATCTCATGAAAAACAATCCGTTTTGTTTTATCTTTATCTAAGTCTAGAGATTCTGCTAAATGCCATGCAATTGCTTCTCCTTCCCTATCTTCATCACTTGCTAACCAAACCATTTCGGCTTTCTTGGCAAGTTGTTTTAATTTTTTTACTAGCGCTTTTTTATCTGAAGAGACTTCATATTTTGGATCAAAATCTCCCTCTACATCTACTCCTAATTCTTTAGATGGTAAGTCAGAGATATGCCCAAAACTGGATTCGACTTTAAAGTCTTTTCCTAAAAATTTTTCAATTGTTTTTGCTTTTGCAGGTGACTCAACTATTACTAAATTCTTCGCCATTCTTCGATTTTTATGAGTGCAAAGGTATATCAAAAAAAATTTATCATCCTAATTTTATAAGTTTTAGCTAAAATTTTAAGTCTGTCAGATTGTCATAATTTTAAAATAATCCTATCTTTGCGTGCTTATTGGTGATGAGTGATTTCAATATATTTATGGAAAAGACAATAGACGAAAACAAACAAGGCGAAACATTGGTTATTGCTAAAAACGATAAAAACACCAAAAAACTTTTTATTGAAAGCTACGGGTGTGCTATGAATTTTAGTGATAGCGAAATAGTAGCTTCTATACTGCAAAACGAAGGTTTTAATACCACACAAAATCTTGAAGAAGCAGACTTGGTACTAGTCAACACTTGCTCTATTAGAGACAAGGCTGAAGTTACAGTACGAAAAAGACTAGAAAAATATAACGCTATAAAGCGAGACATTAATCCTAAAATGAAGGTTGGTGTTCTAGGCTGTATGGCAGAACGTTTAAAAAGTAAATTTTTAGATGAAGAAAAAATAGTAGACCTAGTTGTAGGTCCAGATGCTTATAAAGACCTTCCTAACTTAATTGCAGAAGTTGAAGGTGGTCATGATGCTATAAACGTTGTGCTATCTAAAGAAGAAACTTATGGAGACATCAGTCCTGTACGTTTAAACACCAATGGTGTTACAGCACTTGTCTCTATAACTAGAGGTTGTGATAATATGTGTACGTTTTGCGTTGTTCCGTTTACAAGAGGAAGAGAACGTAGTCGTGATCCACAAAGTATTATTGAAGAAATTAATGATCTTTGGTCTAAAGGCTATAAAGAAATAACATTATTAGGCCAAAACGTAGACAGCTACCTTTGGTATGGTGGTGGTATGAAAAAAGATTTTGACAAAGCTTCTGATTTTGAAAAAGCAACTGCAACAGATTTCGCAAAACTTTTAGAACTATGTGCTACTGCGCAACCAAAAATGCGTATTCGTTTTAGCACTTCTAATCCACAAGATATGCATCTTGAAGTGATACAAATGATGGCTAAGCATGATAATATTTGCAACCACATACATTTACCTGTACAAAGTGGAAGTAATAGGATTTTAAAAGCGATGAATCGCTTACACACTCGTGAAGAATATTTCAACTTAATAGATAATATTAGAAAAATTATTCCGAATTGCGTTATTAGCCAAGACATGATTACGGGCTTTCCAACAGAAACAGAAGAAGACCACCAAGACACCTTAAGTCTAATGGAGTATGTAAAATATAATTTTGGTTATATGTTTACGTATTCTGAAAGACCAGGAACTTTAGCAGAACGTAAATTTGAAGATGATGTTCCTGAAAAAACTAAAAGTAGACGTCTTAGCGAAATTATAGCACTACAACTTAAACATAGCGAGTTTAGGACTAGACAGTTTCTAAATACAACTGTAGAAGTATTAGTAGAAAAAGAATCTAAAAAATCTAACCAAGAATGGTCTGGTCGTACACAACAAAATATTGTGGCGGTGTTTCCTAAAGGTGATTATAACATTGGTGATTTTGTAAACGTAACTGTAACAGATTGCACAAAAGCAACACTTATAGGTAAAGCTATTGGAAAATCAATCAATAATTAAGCATCATAAAAAATAGTCGTTTTATTTTTATCAATAGACCTATTCTCTGCTCGTAAAACAGAACAGATATAGTAGAAGACAAAACTTTTAATTACGCAAACTAAACACTTTTAGAGTTTACTATGGAAACAATACAATCTATAAAACAGCGTTTCGGGATTATTGGAAATAGTCCAACTTTAAACCGTGCTATCGAAAAAGCAATGCAAGTCGCTCCAACAGATATTTCTGTTTTAGTCACTGGAGAAAGCGGTGTTGGAAAGGAAAGTATCCCTAAAATAATTCACCAATTATCGCATAGAAAACACGGTAAATATATTGCTGTAAACTGTGGTGCAATACCTGAAGGAACTATAGATAGTGAACTTTTCGGTCATGAAAAAGGCGCTTTTACAGGAGCAACAGCAACTAGAAATGGTTATTTTGAAGTTGCTGATGGTGGGACCATTTTTCTAGATGAAGTCGGAGAACTTCCCTTAACAACGCAAGTCCGTTTATTACGTGTTTTAGAAAATGGGGAGTTTATAAAAGTAGGTTCTAGTAAAGTACAAAAAACAGATGTACGTATTGTCGCAGCAACAAATGTTAATATGTTTGAAGCTATAAAAAAGGAAAAATTTAGAGAAGACTTATTTTACCGTCTAAGTACGGTAGACATTAACCTCCCTCCTTTAAGAGAGCGCCAAGAAGACATCCATATATTATTCAGGAAATTTGCTAGTGATTTTGCATTAAAGTACAAAATGCCAACTATTAAATTAACTGATGACGCCGTACAACTGTTAATTAAATATCGCTGGAGCGGAAACATAAGACAATTGCGTAATGTTGCCGAACAAGTTTCTGTTTTAGAACAGAATAGAACCATAAGTGCTGCTACATTAAATAGTTATTTACCTAGCGGAAACAACTTACCGGCAGTAATTAATAATACAAAATCAGAAAGCGATTTTAGTAGTGAGCGTGAAATTTTGTACAAAGTATTATTTGACATGAAAGCCGATTTAAACGATTTAAAAAAGCTAACCATGGAATTAATGAAAACAGGTAATGCTAAAGAGGTTCAGGAAGAAAACGAAAGTTTGATTCAGAAAATTTATGGAGAAAATGAAAGTGAATCAGAATTTGACGAACATATAGAAGATCTAGAAGTATTATCAATATCACAAAACTCTAGCCAACCTAACTCTAACTTAACTTCCGAAAACACCCAAGACAAATATCATTTTGCAGAAGAAATAGAGGAAGAAGAAACCTTGTCTTTACACGACAAAGAACTAGAATTAATAAAAAAATCTTTAGAACGTCATAAAGGAAAAAGAAAGCTAGCTGCGGAAGAACTAGGCATTAGCGAGCGAACACTCTACAGAAAAATTAAGCAATTTGATTTATAAAATCACGTTGTAATTATAAATAAAACTCAAATGAAAAAGCTAAAATATCTTTTACTACTTTTTGCCTCTTCGACTTTAATCGGTTGCGGAGCTTACTCTTTTACAGGTGCTGATATTGGAACTGCCGAGACTTTTCAAGTCAATTATTTTAAAAACACCTCCAATCTAATAGAGCCGGGATTAGACTTAGATTTCACCAGAGCACTGCAAGATTTAATTCAAAACCAAACCAGTCTTAGCTTAGTTAATTCTGGTGCTGATTTAATTTATGAAGGCGAAATAACAAATTACCGCATCTCTCCAACTACGGCAACTGCCAATAGTACAGCAGCACAAAACCGGTTAACAATAGGTGTGAAAGTTCAATTTTATAATAAAAAAGATAGTGAAAAGGATTTCGAAAAATCATTTTCATTTTTCTATGATTATACTGGTAGCGAATTATTATCTGGGACTACAAAAACAACAGCCCACGATGAAATATTTGAACGTTTAACTCAAGATATTTTTAACGCCTCACTTGCAAATTGGTAACCCCTAATGACTAGTCAAGAATTAACAGATCTTTTACAAGTACCGCAATTAGTTAGCCCAAAGCAAACTTATATGCTTCGTGATATTTTGGATGAATTCCCCTATTTCCAATCAGCACGCGCCATGTTCCTTAAGGGATTGAAAAACACAGAAAGTTTTAAATATAATCAAGCCTTAAAAGTGACTGCAGCTTATACTTCAGATAGAAGTATTTTATTTGATTTTATTACAAGCGATACTTTTGATCAAAATGAAATCTCCCAATACATCAAACAAAATGCGGACTATATCAATGGTCTGGAGGTATTGATGGAAGATATTTCAGTAAACACTACTGGACATGTCGATGAGACTTTAAAGCAACATATTGAAGATACTGTAGTAATACTCGATCCTGATTTATTTCAACCTAAAAAGGATGCTATAGGAACTGAAAAACCAGAATTAAAGGAAGAAGAAGAAGAAATAAATAAAAAGACGGTATCTATTTCTAATCTCGATAAAAAGGAGATAGAATCATTTTTAAATATCGGAAAACCATTTCAATTTACTAAAACAGAAACACATAGTTTTAACGAATGGCTAAATATTTCTAAATTTAAACCAATAAAAAGAGAAATTGAAGATTCTCCAAAGGAAGAACCTAACCTAGAACGTGCTAAAAAGTTTGAATTAATAGACAAATTTATCTCCAAAAACCCAAAGCTTGAAGCAAAAAAAGCTAAAACTTCGTCGCATAATATAGCTAAAGCACAGATGATACAGCCTGAGGCCTTGATGACTGAAACATTAGCTCGTATTTATGTCGAACAAAAAAACTATAAAAAAGCAATTCAATCTTATAAAATTTTAAGTTTGAAATATCCAGAAAAAAGTGGTTTCTTTGCAGACCAAATTAAAGCAATACATAAATTACAAGAATAAATAACAATTATAATGAGCACATTTGCAATCTTTTTGATCTTAATAGTAATAGTAGCATTTCTACTAATAGTTGTAATTATGGTACAAAACCCTAAAGGTGGAGGATTATCGTCTTCATTTGGAGGTGGTGGTACACAACAAATGGGTGGTGTTAAAAAAACAACAGACTTTTTAGATAAAAGTACTTGGACATTAGCAACTATCTTATTGGTACTAATATTAACTTCTAGTCTAGGTATTGACAGAAATGGTCAAACAGCAGAGTCTAAAATTTTAGAAAGTGACAATATACAGTTACCAACACCAACTGCAACACGTACAACAGATGATGCAACTAAGGTCGTAGATCCGGCTGCTGAATAATACTACAGTCTTTCAAAACATATAAAAAAAAGCCAGCTCTTAGAGTTGGCTTTTTTTGTTTCTGCAAGTTTGTCAGTTGTACTCTATTGGCATATTTTTAGCTTGTTATATAGTATTACATTTATAATTAATCAAACATATATACTATGAGTAAATTAAACATTAAACCTCTTGCAGATCGTGTACTAGTAGAAGCATTACCTGCTGAAACACAAACAGCTTCTGGTTTATATATACCAGATACAGCTCAAGAAAAGCAACATAAAGGAACAATTGTTGCTGTTGGAAACGGAAAAAAAGACGAACCTTTAACAGTTAAAGTTGGAGACAAAGTCCTTTATGGTCAATATTCTGGATCAGAAATCAAATTAGATGGTAAAGCATATTTAATGATGCGTGAAGATGACATCATGGCTATTATCTAAATAGCTTTTTATTTTTGGCTAAAACGTCAATTATCTAAAAAATATACAAAAACAATTATTAATTTTTTAAGCTACAAGCCAAATTGGCAACAGCCTAAAACAAAATTAAAAAAAAATGGCAAAAAATATAAAATTTGATGTAGAAGCACGTGACGGATTAAAACGTGGTGTAGATGCATTAGCAAACGCAGTTAAAGTAACTTTAGGACCAAAAGGAAGAAATGTAATTATTGGGCGTTCATTTGGAGCTCCAATAGTAACTAAAGATGGTGTAAGTGTTGCAAAAGAAATAGAATTAGAAGACCCATTAGAAAATATGGGGGCACAAATGGTAAAAGAAGTGGCCTCTAAAACTAATGATTTAGCTGGAGATGGTACAACTACTGCAACAGTATTGGCACAAGCAATAGTTAAAGAAGGTTTAAAAAATGTTGCTGCCGGTGCAAATCCTATGGATTTAAAACGTGGTATTGATAAAGCTGTAGAAGCAATTGTTGCAGATCTAGCTAAACAATCTAAAGAAGTAGGAAATTCTTCTGAGAAAATAAAGCAAGTAGCCTCTATATCCGCTAATAACGATGACGTTATTGGAGATTTAATAGCTAAGGCTTTTGGTAAAGTAGGAAAAGAAGGTGTGATTACTGTTGAAGAAGCAAAAGGGACCGAAACTTATGTTGATATTGTTGAAGGTATGCAATTTGACAGAGGTTATTTATCACCTTACTTTGTAACTAACAGTGATAAAATGGTAACAGATTTAGAAAATCCTTACATCTTATTGTATGATAAAAAAGTATCTACAATGAAGGATTTACTTCCTATTTTAGAGCCTGTTGCACAATCAGGAAAACCGTTATTAATTATTGCAGAAGATGTAGATGGAGAAGCATTAGCTACTCTTGTTGTAAATAAACTACGTGGTTCTTTAAAAATTGCAGCTGTAAAAGCGCCAGGATTTGGAGATCGTAGAAAAGCAATGTTAGAAGATATCGCCGTTTTAACTGGAGGTACAGTAATATCTGAAGAAAGAGGTTTTACACTTGAAAACACGACTTTAGAGATGCTTGGAACAGCAGAACGCGTTAGTATTGACAAAGACAACACGACTGTTGTAAATGGTGCTGGAGACAAGAGTTTAATCAAGAATAGAGTTAATCAAATTAAAGCTCAGATTGAAACAACTACTAGTGACTACGATAAAGAAAAACTACAAGAACGTCTTGCTAAATTAGCAGGTGGTGTTGCTGTACTTTATGTTGGTGCTGCTAGTGAGGTTGAAATGAAAGAAAAGAAAGACCGTGTAGATGATGCTTTACATGCTACTCGTGCCGCAGTTGAAGAAGGTATTGTTGCTGGTGGAGGTGTTGCTCTAGTTAGAGCTAAATCTGTACTTGACAAAATTACTACAGAAAACTTAGACGAAACTACAGGAATCCAAATCGTAGCACGTGCTATTGAAGCGCCATTACGTACCATTGTTGAAAATGCAGGTGGAGAAGGTAGTGTTGTTGTCTCTAAAGTTATGGAAGGTAAAAAAGACTTTGGTTATGATGCTAAATCTGAAACTTACGTAGACATGCTTAAAGCAGGTATTATTGACCCTAAAAAAGTAACTAGAATTGCATTAGAAAATGCTGCGTCTGTTGCTGGTATGATTTTAACTACCGAATGTGCTTTAGTGGATATTAAAGAAGCAGCACCAGCTGGAGGCGGAATGCCAATGGGTGGCGGTATGCCAGGAATGATGTAATAAACACAGTATTTATTATTATTATTATTATAGAAAAAGCCTCAACATGTGTTGAGGCTTTTTTATTTTATAACCTTTAATGCAAACCACATATATGATTTACAATTATTGATTTAATCTGTTATAATAAAAAGCAGGTAATAATAACAACAATAGAATCGGTTGAATTAAAAACCGTCTCACATTAAAAAATAGATAATACTGCTCTTGCTTAGGATCTAATACAAAATACAGGTAAAGCGTTATTAAAATAAAAAAAGAAAAAAGGTAAATCAGAGCTGAGAATTTTACAATACTTAAATCTTTAAAAAACATAAATAAAATCAACAGAGAAATTCCCGAGTTTATAACAAATCGTAATGCTGTATTAGTGACTAATTTAAACGTTTCTTGCCTAGGAGAATCTATATACAGATAATCGTTTTGAAAAAACAATAAGTAAGGATCATAAAATAACTCGTTTTGAAACCATCGGACCAATACTAATAGCATAAACAACAAAGAGATCCCGATATATTTTGAATACGTCCCCATCTACTTATTAATTTTAGAAAAACGATTAACCCAAAACATCCATAGTAAAAATACCAGCCCGTAAATAATAGCAGGAAAAACAACAGTATGTAATAGTTCTTCACGCCACGGGTAATGATACAAACCAATAGATAAAATAACAATTCTAATTAGATTGACACTATATATCAAAACACTACCCACCAAAATATAAAAAAAGGTCGTTTTAAATCGTCCTGCAAAGGCGATTACAAAAGACATAAATAAAATAATAATACTCGTACCGTTACAACCTTCTATAACTCTAGCCAAATATTTACCTTCTACCACAACTTTTATGGAAGGCTCCTCTGGGTGCGGCAACATTTGCGTATTATATCCACAGACCTCCAGTAAGTTTTGAGTTTGATTTCCGACCAAATAAGTGATATAATCTGGATAATATTGTCCTTCTTTAGATAAATCTAAATAGAAATTATAAGCCAAACTTAAACCTCCGTAAACGATCAAAAAGGTTATTATGAATTTTATAACAGGTTTATATTTTAATAGTAATGCCTTCAATTAAAAAAGAATGAATTATAATTTTTTTAAAGGTTGAAATTACGTCTTTTTAAATACTTTTACCAAAATTTTTAAACAAATGACTTTCGAAACTTTAAAACCTCAAGTTGAAACTATAGTTTCTAACACAACATTATCTACTGATGATAAATTATTACAAATTTGCCAACTATTAGATAAAAACATAGCATATTATAACTGGGTTGGTTTCTATTTTAAAAATGGAGACAAAAACGAACTTAAACTAGGGCCTTACGTTGGAGCACCTACAGATCATATAATAATTCCTTTTGGAAAAGGTATTTGCGGGCAAGTTGCAGTAAGTAACGAGAACTTTGTTGTACCGGATGTTGCCGCTCAAGACAACTATATTGCTTGTAGTATTACTGTAAAAGCAGAAATTGTAATACCAATTTTTGTTAATGGTGAAAACCTTGGACAAATAGATATAGATTCCAATACTCCTGACCCTTTTACAGAAGAAGATGAACGTTTTTTAGAATTTGTTTGCGCTAAAGTAGCAACCCTTTTTTAAGACTGAATAATATAGAGCTTATACATTCCGAATGGTATTAATTATCAAAATTAATCCTATTCGGAATTTTGCGTTTTACACTGCTTGTTAACAACTTATGCTTTTAGTTGAAAAAGCTGTATTTTTTTTCAACTAAACCAATTTACTTTTACTTAAATTTGCTTGCTTATTAACACAACTATAATGAGCAACAAAACAATTAAATCTGCATTAATTTCGGTATTTAGCAAAGAGGGATTAGAACCTATTGTTAGAGAACTAAACAAACAAGGTGTCACTATCTACTCTACTGGTGGAACCGAAACTTTTATTAAAAATCTTGGTATTGCTGTCGTTCCTGTAGAGGACGTGACGTCTTATCCTTCTATTTTAGGCGGGCGTGTAAAAACGTTGCACCCTAAAGTTTTTGGTGGTATTTTAAACCGTCAAAACCATGATGGAGATGTCAAAGAGATGAAAGACTTTGATATCCCACAAATAGATGTCGTTATCGTAGATTTATATCCATTTGAAAAAACAGTAGCTTCAGGAGCTCCTAATCAAGATATTATTGAAAAAATAGACATTGGAGGTATTTCGTTAATCCGTGCTGCAGCCAAAAATTATGCTGACGTCATTTGTGTGTCTTCTGTAGATGATTATTCCGAATTTTTAGAGTTAATCACAGACAAAAAAGGTGATTTATCCGAAGACGACAGAAAAGGGTTTGCTGCTAAGGCTTTTAACGTATCGTCCCATTATGATTCTGCCATTTTCAATTACTTTAACGCAGACCATAGTATTCCTGCTTTAAAAATAAGTGAAACCAATGGTAAAGTACTACGTTACGGAGAAAACCCACATCAAAAAGGTTTTTTCTTCGGAAACTTTGATGCGCTTTTCACTAAATTACATGGTAAAGAATTAAGTTACAACAATCTTTTAGATGTTGATGCTGCTGTAAATTTAATTCAAGAATTTAAAGGAGAAAAGCCAACATTTGCTATATTAAAGCATAACAACGCCTGTGGATTTGCGCAACGTGAAACCGTATCTCAAGCTTATACAGATGCTTTAGCAGGTGACCCTGTTTCTGCTTTTGGAGGTGTTTTAATCAGTAATACAGAAATAGACACAGCAACAGCTACAGCTATTCATAATTTATTTTGTGAGGTTGTTATCGCACCTTCTTTTTCAGCTGAAGCTGAAAGCATTTTAAAAGGTAAGAAAAACAGAATCTTATTAGTTTTAAAAGATACTGATTTTGCAGAAATGACGGTTAGAACATGTTTAAACGGTGTTTTAGTGCAAGATAAAAACAACAAAACAGATACAGTAGACGATTTAAAATACGTTACAGACAGTAAACCTACAACTGCTGCTATTGATGATTTGATTTTCGCTTCAAAAATCTGTAAGCATACAAAATCTAACACTATTGTTTTAGTTAAAAACAAACAACTTTGTGCCAGTGGAACTGGACAAACTAGCCGAGTAGATGCTTTAAACCAAGCCATACATAAAGCACAATCTTTTAACTTTGATTTAAAAGACAGCGTAATGGCTAGTGATGCCTTTTTTCCTTTCCCAGACTGTGTAGAAATAGCAGGTAATGCAGGAATAACTAGTGTAATACAACCAGGAGGTTCTATTAAAGACCAATTAAGTATTGATTACTGTAATGCTAATAACATTGCAATGGTTATGACTGGTACACGTCATTTTAAACATTAAACCTCTTTTTAAAATAAAATTAACACTAACATCGATTGGAGATAACCAATTGTTAAACAGTTAACTTAAAGCTTCGGTAATTGCACCGAAGCTTTTTTTATTTAGTTCAGATAATTCTCTGTAACAGCATAAAACATCCAAAATTAAATTTTAAACGTATCTTTTACTCGTACGACAATTAATAAAAATTGTGATACAATAAAATCCTTATATTACCATACTTTTATTACTTTTACAGTATCTTTTTAATAACACCTTATAATTACATATAACGCATGGGATTTTTTGATTTCCTGACAGAAGAAATCGCTATAGATTTAGGGACTGCCAACACACTAATTATTCATAACGACAAAGTAGTTGTTGATGCGCCATCTATAGTTGCAAGAGACCGTATTTCGGGAAAAATTATCGCAGTTGGACAAGAAGCCAACATGATGCAAGGTAAAACTCACGAAAACATCAAAACCATTAGACCTTTAAAAGATGGTGTAATAGCTGATTTTGACGCCTCTGAGCAAATGATAAGCTTATTTATTAAAAATATACCGGCTTTAAAAAAGAAATTATTCACACCTGCTTTACGTATGGTTGTTTGTATTCCTTCTGGGATTACAGAAGTAGAAATGCGTGCGGTAAAGGAATCATGTGAGCGTGTTAATGGAAAAGAAGTCTACTTAATACATGAACCAATGGCTGCGGCAATTGGTATTGGAGTTGATATTATGCAACCTAAAGGAAACATGATTGTGGATATAGGTGGTGGTACTACTGAAATTGCCGTTATTGCTTTAGGTGGTATTGTTTGTGACAAGTCTGTAAAAATTGCAGGTGATGTTTTTACAAATGATATTATTTATTACATGCGTACACAACACAATTTATATGTTGGAGAACGTACTGCCGAGAAAATTAAAATACAAATTGGTGCTGCTACTGAAGACTTAGATCTTCCTCCTGAAGATATGAGCGTTCAAGGACGTGATTTATTAACTGGAAAACCTAAGCAAGTACAAATTAGCTATAGAGAGATTGCGAAGGCATTAGACAAATCTATTTTACGTATTGAGGATGCTGTAATGGAAACATTATCACAAACGCCTCCAGAATTAGCTGCCGACATATACAATACAGGTATTTATCTTGCTGGTGGTGGATCTATGTTACGTGGTTTAGACAAGCGTCTGTCTCAAAAAACAGATTTACCTGTTTATATCGCCGAAGACCCTTTACGTGCTGTAGTTAGAGGTACCGGAATCACACTAAAAAATCTAGCCAAATACAAAAGCGTATTGATTAAGTAGTAACAATAACTAAATGCAACAAATTGTAAATTTTATACTTAAAAACAAAGCCTTTTTGTTTTTCTTGTTGTTGCTTTGCGTTTCTGTCGGACTTACCATACAATCACATTCTTACCATAAAAGCAAATTTATAAACTCAGCAAACAGTATTACTGGAGGCGTTTATAATGCTAGTCATTCGGTAAGTAGTTATTTTGGTCTGAAAGCAGAAAACGAAAAGCTACACGACGAAAACACGCGCTTAAGATCTTTATTGTATAATCAAAAGGACGCTTCTGACGTGTTTATTGATTCCACTTCTTTTGATACAAAATATAAATTTACAACTGCTAAAATTATCAAAAACAGCTATTCGCTTCAAAATAATTATCTCACCATTAACAAAGGTAAAAACGACAGTATTATTGAAGATTTAGGAGTGATTTCTTCAAAAGGCATCATTGGTATTATTGACAATAGTAACAGTAGGTTTGCAACTGTAATCTCTATTTTAAACACCACAAATAAGATTAGTGCACAACTAAAAAAAACCAATCAATTTGGAACTTTAAGTTGGAATGCAAAATCGCCGCATTTTGTACAGTTAACAGATATACAGAAAAATGCTGAATTAGTAAAAGGAGACACCATTGTTACTTCAGGACGTTCTGCAATATTCCCTAAAGGTATTTTGGTTGGTACAATTGAAACGTTCAAATTAGACGTTACACAAAACTTTTTTGAAATTGAGGTACAACTATTTAATGACATGACTAATTTAGAACATGTTAGCGTTATTGAAAACAAAGACAAACCCTTAATAGAAGCTTTATCAAAATCTAATGAATAACCTTCTATCCATACATACTATACGTTTTATAATACTTATTTTACTACAAGTATTATTATTTAATAAAATAAACTTTTTAGGCTACATAAACCCGCACGTTTATATCCTATTTATCATATTGTTTCCCGTAAAAAACAACCGAATTCTATTTTTATTTCTTAGTTTTTTATTAGGCTTAATTATTGATATTTTTATGGACTCAGGCGGTATTAATGCCAGCGCTGCTTTAGTGACTGCGTTTATAAGACCTGCTATTTTAAAGTTTAGTTTTGGTGCGGTCTACGAGCACCAAGCCCTTAAGTTTAACAATATTGATTTTGGTCAAAAATTAACCTATATTTCTATTTTAAGCGTTGTCCACACCTTTGTTTATTTTCTATTTGAAATTTTTAACATTTCTAAGATACTTTTTGTGTTACAAAACACGTTGTTTTCAAGTATATTCACTATTATACTCTGCATGTTAATAACGTCCATTTTTAGCAAAAAAACTAAATGAGAAAACTTTTACTTCTTTTATCTGTAATAATCGTCGGGATTGTTTTTACTGGTCGCCTATTTTACCTCCAAGTTTATAATGCGAGATCTACAAATTTGTATCAGGATAATGCTATTAGAAAAGTTTTTGACTATCCTAAACGGGGGTTTGTTTATGACAGAAACGGAAAACTATTAGTATCCAACCAACCATCATACGATGTCATGGTTATACCAAGAGAAGTAAAACCGCTAGACACGACAGAGTTTTGCAAATTGTTAAAAATCACAAAACAATCCTTTAAAGACAAATACGCTAAAGCTAAAAGACGCTCACCTAGATTACCTTTTGTATTTGTATCCCATTTATCCAAAGAAGATTACGCCATTCTACAAGAAAAAATGCGAAAATATGAAGGCTTCTATATTCAAAAACGAAGTTTAAGAAAATACGAAACAACTATTGGCGCTAATGTTTTAGGAGATATAGGGGAAGTTAATGATAGAAACATAAAAAACGATAACTATTACCAATCTGGAGATTTAATTGGTAAAGCCGGTGTTGAAGCTTCCTATGAAACAACCTTACGAGGCCAAAAAGGAATTAAATTTATTCAAAAAGACAGATTCAATAGAAACTTAGGGCCTTATCAAGACGGTATTCATGATACACTACCTGAAGCAGGCAAAGATATTAAAATAACCATTGATGCTAAATTACAGGCTTATGGTGAATTATTAATGACCAACAAACGTGGAGGTATTATTGCATTAGACCCAAAATCTGGCGAAATTTTAGCTTTAGTCTCTGGTCCTAGTTACGACCCTAATATCCTGGTAGGTAGAGATCGCTCTAAAAATTTCACAAAATTATATAACGACTCCATAGCAAATCCAACGTTTGACAGAGGCCTACAAGCACAATACCCACCTGGATCTCCCTTTAAAGTAATCAATGCCTTAATTGGTTTACAAGAAGGAGTCGTGACTAGTCAAGAACAATTTACATGTAGAATGGGCTATTACTACAATGGAAAAAAACTACACGGTTGCCACAGTCATAGAAGTCCCGTTAATATGAATTTAGGTATTTATGAATCTTGTAACTCCTATTTTGTAAATGTCTACAGACGAATTTTAGAAAAATATCCTACCTCTGCTGAAGGTATGGATGTTTGGAGTAATCACGTCAAAAGTTTTGGCTTGGGTGACTATTTAGGTTACGATTTAGTGGTTGGAAGAAAAGGAAGAATTCCTGATAGTAAGTTTTACGATAAATGGTATGGCAAAAATCGATGGAGCTCTACATTTATGACCTCTAACGCTATTGGGCAAGGAGAAGTTGAAACCACGCCGATACAACTAGCAAACATGGTTGCAGCAATTGCTAATCGCGGTTATTTTGTAACACCTCATATCATAAAAGAAATTGAAGGCATACCTATTGACGAAAAATATACCACACCAAGATACACAACGATAGACAGAAAACACTTCGAACCAGTTGTAGAAGGAATGTTTGATGTATTTAATAAAGGTACTGCCAAAAACTTACAAGTCGAAGGAATAGAAATTTGTGGAAAAACAGGAACTGCTGAAAATTATGCTAAAATTGATGGTGTAAAAACTCAGTTAACAGACCATTCTATTTTTGTAGCCTTTGCACCAAAAGACAACCCTAAAATAGCTATAGCAGTATTTGTTGAAAACGGGTATTGGGGCAGTCGATTTGCTGGCCGAATGGCTAGTTTAATGATAGAACAGTATTTAAAAGGTAGCATTAGCAGAACCGATTTAGAACAATGGATTTTAACCCATAGTTTAGAAAACGAATATGCTAAACCACAATCGGGAGAACCTTTTTCAATAAATAGAGGCTCACAATTACAAATTGTTCCTGCTCCCAATAAAAAAAACACATACACAACACTGAAAAAAACATAGTGCAACAAATTTAAGTTACCACTATAACACTAGATGAGGCAAACAGATAGACATTACAAATTTGATTGGTTAACCATATTACTATATTTTATACTAGTGATGTTTGGTTGGGTTAATATCATTTCGGCATCACACTCTGGTGAGGCCTTAGAGTTTTTCAACTTCTCACATTTTTACAGTAAACAACTCGTTTTTATTGGATTATCCATTATATTAATAATACTTGTATTGTCCATAGAATCTAAATTTTACGAGCGGTTTTCAAGTGTCATTTATATCATAGCACTATTCTCTTTAGCCGGCTTATTTGTATTCGGAAAAAATATTAATGGCGCCACCTCTTGGTATCCGATTGGATCTTTTACTTTCCAACCAGGTGAATTTGCTAAAGTTGCAACTGCTCTTGCTGTTGCCAAATACGTAAGTGATTTAAATACTGACATTAAACGCTTTAGCGATCAACTTAAAACCTTTGCGATTATCGTCGTCCCCGCTTTATTAGTCCTTTTACAACCAGATGCGGGAAGCGCAATAGTATACGGCGCTTTTTTCTTTGTATTATACAGAGAAGGATTGCCTCACATCTATTTAATTGTTAGTGTTCTATTAATATTACTATCAATATTCGCTTTAAAATTTGGAGCAGTAAGTACTCTACTAATTACAGCTATTATAGTATTAACGTATTATTTCACTAGAAAAAAAAGACCTTCAATATTACAACCCCTTACAGTAATACTGCTTTGTACATCATTAGCTTTTAGTGTTCGTTTTTTTTATGACAATATTTTACCTGTACACCAAAAAGATAGAATTACCATTTGGCTAAGTTTAGAAAAAGATCCGGAGAAATTAGAACGTATGAAAAAAACAGTTGCTTATAACCTCAACGAGTCTGAGAAAGCAATTAGTAGTGGTGGTTTTAGAGGGAAAGGTTTTTTAGAAGGGACACGTACCACAGGAAACTTCGTGCCTGAACAACACACGGATTACATTTTTAGCACAGTCGGTGAAGAATGGGGTTTTATTGGTAGTTTTTTAACGGTAATCGTATTTCTACTTTTAATTGTAAGAATACTTATTCTAGCCGAACGACAGAAAACACAATTTAGCAGAATGTATGGGTATGCTGTTGGAGCCATATTATTTTTACATTTTCTGATTAATATAGGAATGGTAATGGGACTAATTCCAACGATTGGTATACCACTCCCCTTCTTTAGTTATGGAGGTTCTGGACTATGGGGATTCACTATCCTTGTTTTTATCTTTATTAAATTAGATTCTAATCGTATTAATGAATGGTAACCTTTGGGTGGTAATAAAGTTAAAACGACTTATATCTAACCGAATCCTTTCTCAAGCTTAATAATAACTAGTTGTTTCGGTTTAAAACTAAACATAAAAAAATCCCTTTCAACTTAACGTTAAAAGGGATTTAAAATTTTATTGTATTTCCTCTTAAAGATTATAAATAAATCTAACTGTTACAAATCTAGGCTGTATATAATACTCACTAGTACTTACAGAAAACGCATCATTATTATTCTGTACTCTTGAAGCTGTATCTAATAAATTGGTCGTCTTTAACTCGTACTCCCACTTACTATCGCTACTTTTTCTGTACGCTAAATTAGCATTCCATAATCCGAAACTATTACTATTCCCATCCAACGTTTGACGACTATAAGTATAATCTGTTTTAAAAGTAAAGGTTTTAAATATTAACGCATCAAACTCTGCTGATGGTGCATTAGTATATATTTTGGTTCGTCTAGTACCTTGGTCATTATCACTTAAACCGTAAGTATATCGTAATTGAAAATTAGGAGCATCTCTAAAATTAGATCTAAACTCCGCAGTATAACTTTGGGTATAGTTTTCGTTAACCGAAACTTGGCTATTAATAAACTGATTGTATTTAGTATAACCAAAAGTCCCTCTTAAACTAGCTTGTAATTTACCAAAACGTCTTTGAAAACGACCACTAACATTTAAACTTTCATCATCTAATCCCGAGTTATAAGGTGTACTTGTTCTTATAACAGAGCCCGGCTGAAACTCCGATACATTTCTAATATTATCTATGTTTTTAGAGTAATTAATAAACGCAAAAACGTTCGTATAATTAAACATATTAAAACTAAAATAGCGCAAATTAATATTATGTGACAACGCGCTTTCCAAATTAGGATTACCTTGAAACGTAGAATTATAATTATTTAAAACTAAACCTTGTGCAAACTGATTAACGTCTGTAAATTGTGTTTGCATCTTATAAGATAAATCTAAGGTTTCCGTACCTTTTAATTGTACACGGACGTTTAAATCTGGCAATACTCTAAAAAAATTATCTGTCGTTTTAGTATTAAACTGATCATTAATAGCACTATAAGCATGTGCAGAAACCCCTGGACTAATTGTAAACTTACCTGTTTTAAAACGATAATGCGCGCCCACATAGATATCATTAAAAGTATATTTTATATCATTAACATCCGACAAGCCTGATATTGTTGTACTAGTCTCTAAATCACTTCCGTCATCTAACGTTTGAAAAATATTAGAATCAAATTGTTGATTACTATAAATCGTCCCAACAGTAAAATTGATATCGCTCTTTTTATTTAAAATATTCCAATAATCGACCTTAGCATCTAACTGATTGGTTTTAACACGTTTTTGTTGATTGACATCATAAGTAACCTGCGTTCCATCTAATCCTAGATCTTGAGCTGTGTCATCAAAAGGATCATTAACAACATCTGTATTATTTAATGGATCATTTTGTAGCACCGCATTATAAAATGGATCTTCATCTTGCAATAGATGTTGCACAGATAAAGCAAAAATATTATCCTCGTCCATTGTATAATAATAATTCAGGTTTTGATTTATCTTATAAGGATTAGTTTCTTCGTTTTGATCAATAGGCCCTACGACATTAGAGAATGTTCCATTTAACTGTTCATCTTTAGACACGCGCCCCAGAATATCATAATCCAATTGGTTATTACCATCTGGTTTATACTTTGCACTAAACTTAACTAATCCAAGATCACTTTTTTGCTGGGTGTTACTAGATGTATTTTCATCAGGTATACCCAAAGTTTGATCTGTATAAAATACGTTGCTATTTTCTTGTAACGCTATTCTACTACTTGCAAAAATGGCAAAACCACTAACATCCAAAGTACTTTTTGGAGAATAACTAAAGTTAGCGGCTCCAAACTTAGTATTAATACTTTTTGCTTGGTTATTTTGAAGTTGCCTAAAACCTAAATCATTACTACCTAAACTAATATTAGTCCCACTCTGCTGACTCGGTTGTTGGAAACCTCCTGAGAAATTAAAAATATCTCTGCGCGACAAAGCTAACTCACCAATATTATTTAAATCCCCAATAAAATTAATACTCTTGTTAGGACTGTAATAAAACAATTTTGGTTGCAATAAATATAACTCACTATCTTTAGAGTTTCCTGATCCACCCGTAACGGTACCAAACCAGAAGTTTTTCTTCCCCTCCTTTAATTTAATATTAATAGCAATATTATCTTGATTATTAGTCACACCACTTAATTGCCCCACTTCAGAATAATTTTTTAAAACCTGAACTTTATCAATAGCATTTGCAGGTATATTTTTGGTGGCTAATTTAGTATCTCCATCAAAAAACTCTTTACCATCAATCATAACCTTACCAACTTTCTTCCCCTCAATCTCAACCTCTCCATCATCATTAATCTCAACACCAGGCATTTTTTCTAAAACATCACCAAGTTTTCGTTCTGTTCCATTTTTAAAAGAATCCGCGTTATAAGTAATCGTATCACCACTTATGGTCACCGGCATTTCATAAGTAATCTCTACTTCGTCTAAACTATTATCTATAGACATCGTATAGTCTTTATTTATGTCACTCTCCTTAGTACTAACGATGTTGGAAATCTGTTTCATCCCAATATAACTAACCTGTATATTGTACGTTTGATTAACTTCTAAATTAAGCTTATAACGTCCTTTATCGTTAGTTATAGCATACGCCTCTAAAGTTTTAGTTGTTTGGTTTATAGCCACCACGTTGGCTAACTCTAAAGCAACACCCGTACTATCTTTGACAACACCTTCAAATTTGACTTGTGCAAAAGAGGTACTAATTACTAATAAAAGTAGTCCTGTAAATATATGTTTCATCTGTTTATTTTATCGGTTGGTTGTTTTGTATCCCAAATTAATTACGTCCACGTCCACCACCTCGACCACCTCGTGATCTAAACATTTCGCGCATCTCTTCCATTTTTTTCTTAACAATATCCTGATATTCTTCCATAGTAACCTCCTTACCTTTAGTCGGTTGTTTTATTTCATTTTTTTCTGAAGGATTCATTACTATTTTAGTACATAAAATAGTTGTTTGACCAGAATTTACTTCTAAAATCAAACCTGGAAGCCCCCAATAGTCTCCAGGACCATTATTAACAGGGATATCCATAGTGTACCACGCAGTAACTTCAACTTCTTTAGGCATTTCTATCTCATCAAAAGGGTCTTTTGATTTATCAGAATGTGTACTATCTTTTTTAACTTCTGCGGTTTCCTTTTTATCCTCTTTTCTATCATTACCTCCTCCTCTTCTAAAATTGGTAAAATCGGTAGGATCAGCTTTTTTAGTAGCAGTAGCTTTAAAGCAAGTATACTTCCCAATCTGTTTAGACTCACCACTCATTTTCCATTCTAACTTGACCAAACTATCTTTAATCAAAAATTGCTTTCCAAAAAATTCTTGATCCTGAATCAACTTGCTTGATTTTACATCCTTATAGATTATTCCTGAGGCAATACCTCCAAATCTAAAACCTCCTCGTCCCCCGCTTGGGGCTTCTAAAGCTTCGTCTTCCTTATATAACGACTCTGTTTTATTAAAATCTAAAACAAATGTTTTTTCAAGCCTACTTTTCATACGCGCCATAATCTCTTTTTTACGTTCTGGACTAAGCTCTCGACCTCCAAAATTATCCATATCCATAGTTGTTTTAGACATATAAGTCGCCTGGCCCTGAAAACTACTTTGCGCAAAAGTTGTAGATGATACAATCATAACTAATAGAATAGTTAGATTATTAATAGTCGTTTTAAGTGTCATTCTGATAAATTTTATAATTAATGCGTTATACTTAACTAAGACAACAAAATGAGTAAATAGTTTAATGTAAATCGAATAATACTTTTCTATAAAAATCGATCGTCACTAAATATGGATTTTTTTAAACCTTTGGTTTAGTTTTTGTACATTGTTACCCCATGAAACCACTACTAATTTTATTATATTTTTTATCTTTTTCGTTATTAGCCCAAGACAGTGTTACAACGACTTTGGTACAAAAAGACAGTATAGACGCTGATATATTTATATCCAAAAATAATTTTGAAAACGTATATCTTATCAAAGACAACGTTTTGATAAAAACGTCCGACAGACAATCCTCAAACTATAGTAATATCCAATTAGGAAAAATCGCATCCGTACACACCTTTAATCCTTTAAAAATCAATGTGTTTTATGCAGATTTAAATACGGTAATCATATTAGACAATAGATTAGCTGAAGTCTCCAAACTTGACTTTAACACTATCCAACCTTACAAAAACATCTCTCATGTCACAACAGGATTTGACAATACTATTTGGTTATTCAATCAGGATTTTCAATACTTAGAACTTTACGACTATAAAACACAAACCTCGCGATACAAAACAATACCGGTAGCCTCTAAACTATTAGACCTTACTAGTAACTATAACTATTGTTGGTTACTTACAGAAAACAACTTGTACTGTTACAACTATTTTGGGAGTTTAGTGTACAAAATCAAAAATGATGGGTATTCAAAAATAAAGGCGTCTAACGAAGATTTAATTATTCAGAAAGACAAAGCGTTAATTTTTTACAATCACAAAACCAAAGCACTGACGCCTATAACATTACAAAATATGTTAATAAGTCAGTTTTTTGTAACCAACCAAATCCTTTATATTTACAATCGTAAATCACTATTTCAATACAAACTTAAAACAGACTAACTATGCACGTTGCCATAGCAGGAAACATAGGCGCAGGAAAAACGACGCTTACTAAATTATTAGCTAAACATTTTAACTGGGAAGCTCAATTAGAAGACGTTGTAGACAATCCATACCTAGACGATTTTTATAATCAAATGGAACGTTGGAGTTTTAACCTACAGGTTTACTTTTTAAACAGTCGTTTTAGACAAGTATCTCAAATTCGCGAAAGCGGAAAAGATATCATTCAAGACAGAACTATTTATGAGGATGCACATATTTTTGCACCAAATTTACATGCTATGGGCTTGATGACTAATCGTGATTTCGAAAACTACAAATCCCTTTTTGATCTAATGGAAGGCTTTGTTGCGGGGCCAGACTTATTAATATACCTACGCAGTTCTATCCCGAATTTGGTGTCTCAAATACATAAACGTGGACGTGATTACGAAAATTCTATAAGCATCGATTATTTAAGTAGACTTAACGAGCGTTACGAAGCTTGGATACATGGTTACACAAAAGGCAACTTATTGGTCATTGATGTAGATAATATGGATTTTGTTGCAAACCCAGAAGACCTAGGTATTATAATCAACAAAATAGACGCAGAGATCAACGGATTATTTTAGACTTTTTTTGGCGTTACCACAAGGGTCGCGCTGTACATTATATCTTTTTTTGCCCTATATGGCAGCAAAAAAAGGATGCCATTACCATCACTAACGCGGGCTATTTAATTAAACCATGATTTTTGGCGTGGACAATAGCCTCTTTACTAGAGTTTACTAATAACACAGGTATCGTATTATAATCACTAAGTAGTTTTTTAACCCGTTTAGTTTTCTTCTTATCATTAACACTTCTTAAGTATACCGCCTTAATCCTATTAGGATAAGCATTAACAAGCTCTAAATAAATATCTGGATCATTTTCCCCACTATCACCAATTAAAATGATAGGCAAATTAGGATATGTTTTCAAAATATTTTCGATTTCCAATTGTTTATCGGGCTTACACGACGCTGTTTTTTTTCTGAAAATGGTTTTAAATCCCCGCAATAAAATAGGCCCTTTCGGAAAATTATTAGTTCTTAGAAAAAACTCTAGGTAACGATATAAATTCCAAGGACTATGACTAACATAAAAAATAGGATTGGCTTTATCTCCTGCCGGCCCTTTATGTAGCATATGATAAAACTCCGCAGCACCTTCCAACGGAATTCTATTTTGTGCATGCTTTAAAAACGTATTATACAATACGCGCCATTTTAAAATGGACACGACGCCCGTATGTAAAATAGTATCGTCAATGTCACTTATCACTCCAAAATCTGAATTCTTATTTGGAATTAACAACTCGGCAGGGAATCTATTCTGATTCTGAATCGAACGTTTTAAGGTGGCTTCATTATAAGACACTTCAAAATTTAACCAACCTTCCGAATTTATTAAATCATCAAGCTCAGAAATAGTGTCATCTATCTTGTAATACCCATCTTTATCGGTTTCAGTATAAAAGACTTTATTATTTGGCAATGTAATTTTTAGCTTGGTATGTTTGATTTCATCAGTTTCAAAACGTTTCCAAGTATTTAGGATAAGATTAAATAAGCTTTTTTGATCTAAATCAATAGTTTCATCCTCCAAAGCGCGACCACGATGGTAAAAGTGACTGGACGTACCGTAACTTAAAAACGAAATAATTTGTAATGGATCTTTCTTAAACCAACTCATTACTCAAATATAGTATAAAAAAAAACCTACTAATAATATTAATAGGTTTTAAATTTATAATTTCAATAAAGCCATACCTTTTTTAACATTTTGATGACTTACTTCTTAAATTATTTTCTATCTAAACCTACTAAAACCGTTAATCCGTTAAAATCTATCTGAGTTATTATTGGTAATAATATCAGGGCTTTTAAAAGACAATTATTCAACAACTATGGCTTTATCAACACCCACAACATAAGTTGAACCTTCTTCACTTCTAGTGACTTCGTTACACACTATAGCTCCAACAATAACTTTTTTAGTATGCGTTACACTTACTTCTGTATGACCTCCTAAAATTGGAGCAATCACTAACCCTATTAAACAGGTTAGTTTTATAAGGATATTCATGGATGGTCCAGACGTATCTTTAAATGGATCACCAACAGTATCTCCTGTTACGGCTGCTTTGTGCGCATCAGAACCTTTGTATGTCATGTCTCCATTAATCATAACGCCTGCTTCAAAAGATTTCTTAGCATTATCCCAGGCACCACCGGCATTATTCTGAAAGATAGCCCAAAGCACGCCTGACACCGTAACCCCTGCCATATATCCTCCTAACATTTCTGCAATCGCTAAATGTTTCATTCCAAAAAGCATAGGAAGAAAAGCAATAACTAACGGAAAACCTATAGTCAACAACCCCGGTAACATCATTTCTTTTAAAGATGCTTTAGTAGAGATTGCCACACATTTATCATATTCAGGTTTACCAGTTCCCTCCATAATTCCTGGAATTTCTCTAAACTGACGACGCACTTCCTCAACCATTTCCATAGCCGCTTTTCCGACAGCATTCATTGCCAATGCCGAAAAGACAACGGGAACCATCCCTCCCACAAATAGCATTGCTAAAACAGGCGCTTTAAAAATATTAATACCATCAATCCCAGTAAAAGTCACATAGGCAGCAAATAAAGCCAATGAGGTTAAAGCGGCGGAAGCAATAGCAAACCCTTTTCCTGTTGCTGCTGTTGTGTTACCAACCGAGTCTAATATATCCGTACGTTCTCTTACAATTGGTTCCTGTTCGCTCATTTCTGCAATTCCCCCTGCATTATCCGATATCGGACCAAAAGCATCAATTGCTAATTGCATAGCGGTCGTAGCCATCATTGCAGAGGCAGCCAATGACACACCATAAAAGCCTGCAAAAGCATAAGACGCCCAAATAGCTGCAGCAAATAACAATACCGAAGGGAATGTAGACATCATTCCTGTTGCTAAACCCGCAATAATATTTGTTCCCGCTCCTGTACTAGACTGTTGTACTATTTTTAAAATAGGTGGTTTACCTAACCCAGTATAATATTCGGTTACAGACGAAATTACAGCCCCCACAAACAATCCAACCAAAGTAGCATAAAACACACGCATACTAGAAATCTCTTGAAGACCTTCACCGAAAAAATTCATTTGCATCGTTTCGGGTAACATCCAAGTCACTAAACCATAACACGCACCAGCCACTAATGCAATGGACACCCAATTACCGCGATTTAATGCTCCCATTACCTGTGCTTCTTTGGCCTCATTACTTTTAATTTTAACTAACACCGTACCAATAATAGATATTATAATCCCCACACCAGCAATTGACATAGGCAATAAAATAGGACCAATACCTCCAAAAGCATCTTGTATTGCACCGCCCATATCTTTAATAACATAATTACCTAAAACCATTGCTGCTAAAACTGTAGCTACGTAAGACCCAAATAAATCAGCCCCCATTCCTGCAACATCACCAACATTATCGCCTACATTATCTGCAATAGTTGCAGGGTTACGTGGATCATCTTCTGGTATACCTGCTTCTATTTTACCTACTAAATCCGCTCCAACATCCGCTGCTTTAGTATAAATACCGCCACCCACTCTAGCAAATAATGCAATAGACTCTGCCCCTAAAGAAAAACCCGCTAACGTTTCTAATACAATAGTCATGTCCATAGTCGTAGTCCAAACACCACCCATAAACACATTAAAAAACACAATAAAAAAGACCGTTAATCCTAAGACTGCCAAACCAGCAACACCAAGTCCCATTACTGTACCACCACCAAAAGAGATTTTTAAAGCATTTGGTAAACTTGTTCTTGCTGCTTGCGTTGTTCTAACATTAGTCTTGGTAGCTATTTTCATTCCAATATTTCCTGCGAAAGCAGAAAAAATAGCACCACATATAAACGCAATGACTATTAAGTAACTAGTAGTGGGTACAAAATAGGCAACCATAGCAAGTAAGACACTGACTATGACTACAAAAATTGAAAGCAATCTATACTCAGCATTTAAAAAAGCTAAAGCCCCTTTATAAATATGATCCGAAATCTCTTTCATCTTGCCATCTCCAGCATCTTGTTTCATGACCCAAGATTTTTTAATCACCATGTAAATTAAGCCTAAAATTGCCATAACAATAGGCATGTAAATCATCATTGCTTCCATATCAGTTTGTTTATTAAGTGGTTAACTACTACTAAAGTAACACAATCAATTAAAACTAATATTATTAATATCTAAATATTTTAACATAATATCTATATTATCAATAATTAAAAAACTATTTGAAACTAAAAATAAACTCAAGTACTAGTAGAAACTAATACATCTTAAATACCATTACTTATATAACATAAAAAAACCTTTTACTATTTAGTAAAAGGGTTTTAATATTTTAGGTGAATTTACTTCTTAGATAGTAAAATTACCGTTTTTCTTATGTTCGCTATTCTCATAACGTTCAACACATTTATTTAAAATCTCATAAGCTTCTTTAGCATCTCCCCAAGCTCCGATATCTACTTTTTTCATTTCTAAGTCCTTATAAACTTGAAAAAAGTGAGTGATTTCTTTAACTCTGTGAGGATTTAAATCGTCAATATCGTTATAACTGTTCCAAATTGGATCTGTAGTTGGTACACAGATGATTTTTTCGTCTGGTCCTTTTTCGTCAGCCATGTGGAATACACCTATTGGCTTAACTTCCATTACACAACCTGGAAAAGTTGGTTCAGCTCCCATTACTAAGACATCTAATGGATCTCCATCTAATGCTAATGTTTCTGGAATAAAACCGTAATCTCCTGGATACATCATTGAAGAAAATAACATACGGTCAAAACGGATTTTATTTAATTCAAAATCGTATTCGTATTTATTTCTGCTTCCTTTTGGTATCTCTATTAATACATCAAATGTTAATTTTCCTCCTGGACTCATAATTATTTATTTTTAGTTTCCGTCAAGCGGAATTTAAATATTATTTTTTACTTTTTTGGGATGCGAAAGTACGAGATTATTTAGGTATTGGCAAGAGAAACGCGCTGATTTTTAATAAGTACAACAGTATCAGACACACTTTATTAAAAAAAATCCATTTACATTGTTAAATTGTCTGTTTAACTCTAATAAACATAATCCCAATTACAGCACTATTAATCGCACTAAACGATATGACTATTTATGTGTCAATATCCAAAGTTCTACTTCTTCCAGAGCACGCCAATGTTGATCTCTTTTTGTTTTATCCGAAGATAATTTAACCTTTCTTTTTAAACACTTTTCCAAAACAAAGCGTCCGCCTTCGGCAAGTTCTTTTTCTATCGGATGCGTTTTAGACACCTCCGTAATCTCTGCCAAGTTTGAAAACAGTAAGACTAATTTACCATCTGGCAATAACTGTTGTTTTGCACCTTCAAAAAAATCAGGGAACAACGTTTCATTATAGTAAATAGCTTCGTCTAATCTATTTAATCGACTAGACGTTGGCAACCATGGTGGATTAAATACAATCAATTCGGTCTGTTTTTTCGACTTACCAAAAAGACTAGCGTACTCCAAGGTTATTTTTCTTGATAGTTTTGTATCCTTCATAGATTCGGTTAAACCAAAAATAGCATTAGGATTAGTATCCGTACCATATACTGTTTGAAAACCATGCTTTACCATTTGAAACGATAACACACCACTTCCAATACCAACATCGATAGCTGACTTTTTAGGCCCTTCGTAACGTTTTAACCAATTATCAAAAAGTATTAAGTGGTCAAAACGCGTTGGGAAATAAGTCCCATAATAGGGATGTATCTTATTACGCAACACTGGAATAGTAATACCATTTTCATACCATTGCCACGCGCTATTAAGTCCTTGAACTTTAACAAAAGGTAATAAAAAATTACTGGTTTCGGGATATAATTTTTCTAACCAACCAATTGCTGGCCCTTTTTTTACTGCTAACTTATGATCAATAACTTCAATTAAAATAAGACTTGATAACTTGTTATATTGTGCCCTATATTCTCGTTGTTCTTTAAAAGACTTATTAGGTAACTTTTTATGTAAGTATACTTTTAACTCTTTTAATAACGTTAATCCATTACTGTAAAAAGCAGTTATTAACACAGGATGCCCCGCTTCTAATGTCTTTATCGTTAATTTAATATCCGTGCCTTTACTAAACAACATTAATTGTTTATCCGAAACAATAATTTCAGGCTTATTTAGATCTAACGCTGTTACATCATTTACTTCTGCTTTTGATACAGCCATATATATTTAAAATTGAAATGCCTCACACTATTTACGTGCACAAAGCATAAGATTGAAATCGTTAAGTTATTATTTAGTTTCTAAAAGTAAAAACCAAAACTACCCGTTACGCCAAATTTTCTAGCATCAGGGTTAGCGATTGGGTCCAAGTAATTCCCTCTAAAGTTTAAGTCTATCCTAAACACTTTAAAGATATTACCAACACCAACACTATACTCGTAATACGCTTCCTTTTTTGGTGCTCTATAGACCAAACCAGAAGCATTAATGTTTCTATTATCTTGAGAGATATCTCCAATAACACCTCTTGCTCCCACTATTGCTCTTAAATTATACTTTTTAAGAAATGGTATACGAGAAAACAAGCGTCCATTAAAGTTATGCTCTATATGTAAAGTAGCATATTCATCGGTCACAAACTCGTAAAAATCTAAGTTTGAAAACGTGTTATAAATTGAAAAATAACTTTGGTTACCTGGCACAATACTAAGCAACCCTAAAGGCACTTCTCCAAAAGTTTTTCCTGCTTCAATAGTTGTAAACAATCTACCAAATCCACCTAAAGCCCATGGTTGCGTGTATGAGAATTGCAATCTAGTATAATCAAAATCACTATTTAAAATACTATTATCTCCAACAGATATTTGTGCAAATAACCTTGCAAAGTCATCATTTTTAGTACGACGCTCAACACCATATCCTGTCATTTCTCGCTTTGGGAAGTAGGACATAGAAAACGCTGTTTCGTATTGCTTTACTTCTGATTTAGTAGCGGTTTGGGTCGCATCTGTAAAATAATCTAAACTAAAAGTTGGAGAAGCAGACTCTAATGTTCTATAACTTATACTTAGACGAGTTAATAAGTTTCTAAAGGGTTCCGCTTCAATAGCCAACGTACTTAAATTTAAATTTGTCAACTTATCATTTGTTCCTGTACCCACGACAGAGCTACTCGCTAAACTTCGACCTAAAACATCCGTACTTGTAGTTAAACTAGCTCCAATTTGCTCTACATCTCTTCGGTTTCCTCCAGAAATAATTAATCGGCTTTTCTTATCTATTAACCATTTACCTGATAAACCATATTTAAATTTATCATCTTTAAAACCGTACGCTGTAAATCCTTCAATACGCCATAAATCGTTTTGACCAAAATAAGTACGACCTCCCGCTCTTATCCTAACACCTTCCACCGCATTATACCCAAAAGTGGAAAAAATTGGTCCGTAATCTAAATTAAGTTCAGGAAATTCGACATAACCAGAAGCTAATATGCTCCCTAAATTGTAAAGTCGTTTGAACTTTTGTGTGTTTTTTAAAGAATCCAACATGACATATACCCCTTTTTCGTCCTTACTTAAGGTTTCCATGCGGTTTTTATCCCAAAAACTATCATCTTGATTATAGAGATCTTGATCAAAACTATAGACTTTTTCTTTATAAAATTTCGGGTCTTTTTTCTCATTAAACTTATAGTTATCGTACAACGTGGTACGTTTACCATAAATCCCTTGTGATTTTTCTTTTTTATTAAAAGCAAAATCACTCATAAAGTAATCACGTTTTATTAAGAATACAGAATCGTTAAGCACTTCAAATTCTTGCTCGATATAAATCTCTTTTACCCAATTTATGTTTGCACTTTTAGAGGCTTGCATGTTAATTTCCTTTATAGCAAAGGTTGAATCTGCCACCCAAAAATCACCTTTAAAGGTTAATTCATTTTTACGTCTCGGGTAATAAATAATATTATAGCACCATTTATTATCGATAAAACTACTGTCCGCTAAGACATAATTATAAGTCTGAATCCCTGTTCTTGAAATTGGACTTGTAAAACTTTTATCAAAAAATTTAAGATAGTTATCATACACGTCATAATCAGAGTACAAATCGTCTACAAAATCAATTATAATTTGATTATTACTAAACCCTGAGTTTTTGTTTCCTTTTAAGACATCACGTTTAGCATTAATTTCATTATCACCATATACCTGGCTAGAAGACTCATTAATAAACATCGGTAAGTATGTCTTACCTGTAACATTGGAGGTATCTACTTGCTCAAACACAAACTCCATACCTCTAAACAGCTTACTTTGCATTAAAGAACTGTCTACCGTGTTAAGATCAAACTCTACTTTTTCATACTTATCATATTGATACTGCTTATATTTTTTTAGACCGTTAAGACGTTTATTAGCCCATATTTTTCTCAGAATATCAATTGCTGGGTTATTTTTTTTAGATTGTTTTCCGGAAATAATAAGCACTTCATCAAGTGCCGCGATTTCTTCTTTTAAAACAAATTTTAAATCGTAGTTTACTTTTTTATCAAGTTTAATCTCTTGTGTTTGAAAACTAACAAATGACACTACAAGTGTGTCCCAAGTATTATCATCTTCCAGATAAAAACGACCTTCCTCATTGGTTATTACCCCAACAGAAGAGTTCTTAAAAACGACATTAGCAAAAGATATCGGCTGGTTATATTCGTCATAAACAACACCACTAACCTTAGTTTGTGCTATTGCAAAAAGACTTCCGAAGACAAAAAAAAGACAAAAAAGTTTACTGTTCATATTTAGGCATTTAATACAAAAAGCTCCATCAACAATCGTGCTAATGAAGCTTTTAATAAATAGAAAATACTATTTTTTATTTATACATTACTTTTTTAACAGCAGTAATAACATCGGTATGATCTGGCAACCATTCTGCTAATAATACTGGTGAATATGGCGCAGGTGTGTCTGCTGTGTTTATTTTTATAATTGGAGCATCTAAATAATCAAATGCTTCGCTTTGTACTAAATACGTAATTTCAGTCGCAACGTTACCAAACGGCCACGCTTCTTCCAAAATAATTAAGCGATTTGTTTTCTTTACAGACTTAACAATGGCTTCTCTATCCATTGGACGCACTGTACGTAAATCGATAATCTCACAAGAAATACCATCTTTAGCTAATTGATCAGCTGCGATATAAGCTTCCTTAATTATCTTACCAAAAGATACGATGGTTACATCTGTACCTTCTCTTTTAATTTCAGCAACCCCTAATGGAATTGTATATTCTCCTTCTGGCACTTCTCCTTTATCACCATACATTTGCTCACTCTCCATAAAGATTACTGGATCGTTATCACGTATAGCAGATTTCAATAGCCCTTTAGCATCATACACATTTGAAGGTATAACCACTTTTAAACCAGGCGTGTTTGCAAACCAGTTTTCAAACGCTTGAGAGTGCGTTGCACCTAATTGTCCAGCAGACCCTGTAGGACCTCTAAAAACTATTGGACAATTAAATTGTCCTCCAGACATTTGTCTAATTTTAGCTGCGTTATTTATAATTTGATCAATACCAACTAACGAAAAGTTAAACGTCATGTATTCTACAATTGGTCTATTACCAGTCATAGTCGATCCGATAGCTATACCTGCAAATCCAAGTTCTGCAATTGGCGTATCAATAACACGCTTTGCTCCAAACTCATCTAACATCCCTTTTGATGCTTTATACGCACCATTATATTCTGCTACTTCTTCACCCATTAAAAAAATGCTTTCATCTCTGCGCATCTCTTCGCTCATGGCTTCACATATAGCTTCTCTAAATTGAATTGTCTTCATCTAAATAATAATTTGAAAAGCAAAAATAACAATAAATCAAAAACTTTAGACTAAAGAATTATTTAAAATTTACTATGCATGCATAGTATTTTTTCAAAATAAATAATTATCTTCGTAACCGTAAGATTTAAGCGCTGTTTTAAAACCTTAATTTTATCAAAATTTAAATAAAAGTTAGATTAACTATAACGTTATAGTTATCAAAATCTAACGTTATAGAACTCATAAAAACAAAATAATATGAAAATTTTAGTGTGTATTAGTCATGTACCAGATACGACATCAAAAATTAATTTTACCGATGGAGATTCAAAATTTGACACAACTGGAGTACAATTTGTAATTAATCCAAATGACGAATTTGGTTTAACACGTGCTATGTGGTTTAAAGAAAAACAAGGCGCTTCTGTAGATGTTATAAATGTTGGAGGTCCTGAAACAGAACCTACTTTACGTAAAGCTTTAGCTATTGGTGCAGATACTGCCATTAGAGTTAATACTGAAGCTAAAGATGGTTACCAAGTCGCTAAAGAAATTGCTAACGTAGTCAAAGACGGTGGTTATGACTTGGTTATTGCAGGTCGTGAATCTATCGATTACAATGGTGGAATGGTACCTGGTATGATTGCAGAAATGGTTGACGCTAATTTTGTAACTAACTGTATTAGTTTAGAAGTAGATGGTACTGCTGCTAAAGCAATGAGAGAAATTGATGGTGGTAAAGAAACTGTTGCAACGTCATTACCGTTAGTTATTGGAGGTCAAAAAGGATTAGTTGAAGAAAGTGATTTACGCATCCCAAACATGAGAGGAATTATGATGGCACGTAAAAAACCTTTAACTATTGTTGAGCCGGTTGGTGCTTCTGTTGAAACGTCTTCAGTAAAATTTGAAAAGCCAGCTCCTAAAGGTGCAGTAACTTTGGTTGCTCCAGATAATTTAGACGAGTTAGTTCAATTACTTCATAACGAAGCTAAAGTGATTTAGTTGTAAACTTGAACCCTGAAACTTGTTTTGGGACCTTTTATAGTTTACAAAATCATTAACAAGAACCTGACGTTAGCTCAGGTTAAAAAACAAAAAAATATGTCAGTTTTAGTATATACAGAATCAGAAAACGGAGCCTTCAAAAAAACAGCTTTTGAAGTTGCCTCTTACGCAAAAGCAGTTGCCGACCAAATGGGAACAACTGTAACAGCTGTAACAGTAAACGCAAACGATGTTTCAGAATTAGGACAATACGGCGTCGATAAAGTCTTAAAAGTATCTGATGCGTCTTTAAATAATTTTAATGCCAAATCTTATGCTGCAGCAATTGCACAAGCAGTAAAAAATGAAGGCGCTAAAGTTGTAATCGTTAGTCAAAGTGCAGACAGCAAATATTTAGCTCCAATCTTATCAGTTGCTTTAGAAGCTGGTTACGCCTCCAATGTTATGGAAGCTCCTACTTCTACTTCTCCTTTTACAGTAAAACGTACGGCGTTTACAAACAAAGCATTCAACTTAACCACTATTGATACAGATGTAAAACTTGTTGGGGTCTCTAACAACTCTTTTGGGTTAGTAGAAAAAACAGGAAGTGCTACAGCAGAAGATTTTGCACCAAGCTTACCTGCTACAGGAGTAACTGTAGAGTCGGTTGATAAAGCATCAGACAAAGTTACAATCGCTGACGCGGAAATAGTAGTATCTGCAGGTCGTGGAATGAAAGGACCAGAAAACTGGGGAATGATTGAAGAGTTAGCAGATGTCTTAGGAGCAGCAACAGCATGTTCTAAGCCAGTATCAGATTTAGGATGGAGACCTCATAGCGAACACGTGGGACAAACAGGAAAACCTGTAGCTTCTAACTTATATATCGCTATCGGAATCTCTGGAGCAATACAACATTTAGCAGGTATTAATGCCTCTAAAGTAAAAGTAGTCATTAACACAGATCCAGAAGCGCCTTTCTTTAAAGCAGCAGATTATGGAGTTGTTGGAGATGCTTTTGAAGTTGTTCCACAATTAATAGAGAAATTAAAAGCGTTTAAAGCAGCAAACGCATAAGTTTTTATAAAATTAAGTTCTTATTAACAAAGGACTGTTTAAATTATGTACAAAAAACTACTTAGCGTAGTTTGGTAAAGTCCTAATTTAAACGGTTCTTTGTTTTTTATACACTATGAGTTTAGTCCGATTAAATATTAAAGGTATTTCTTACAGCCAAACACAAAATGGTGCGTATGCACTAATTTTAAACGAAGTTGATGGCGACCGCAAACTACCAATAGTCATTGGTGCATTTGAGGCGCAGTCTATTGCCATCGCATTAGAAAAAGAAATTAGACCACCTAGACCACTCACTCACGATTTATTTAAAAACTTTGCAGATCGTTTTGATATTGTAGTCAAACAAGTCATCATTCATAAATTAGTAGATGGTGTATTTTACTCCTCTTTAATTTGCGAACGCGATAAGATTGAAGAAATTATTGATGCCAGAACTAGTGACGCTATCGCTTTAGCCTTACGATTTAAAGCTCCAATTTTTACTTACAAAAACATATTAGACAAAGCAGGAATATTTCTTAAAGTTGATCCGACTCAAGAACACGATCCAGATAATATTTTAATTGACGACTTACTACAAGATGAGTTTGAATTAGAAATAACGGACGACAGCTATAGCGCCAAAACTATAGAAGAATTACACAACCTATTAGACGAAGCTGTTGCTAATGAAGATTACGAAAAAGCAGCAAAGATCAGAGACGAAATCTCTAAACGTTAATCCCTTTATAATGAAATATTTTTTTATAGCACTTATTGCTGTCTTTTTTGGTTTGAACTCTATTTCGGCTCAAGAATCAGGAGAAGAAATAATAGCTTTAGATTCGCTGACTCTTAACAGCGCATCAATTATCCCAACAGAAAAACTTCAAATAGAAAAAAAAGATCATAAACTACAAGCTTGGCAATTATCTAGTCATGTTATTTATGAAAACTTAAATAAATTTCCAGATAAAGTACAATCGAATATTACTTTCACAAAAGGTAAAGAATTTATCGAATTTTTTGATAGCGGCGCCTACGTTTCAATCCTTAATAATAGCTTTAATAAAGGCTATTATTTACAAAACAACAAACTTCTAGTTTTTAAACAAAAAGTTCCTACCACAGTTGACGTATATTATACGATTTTAGAGGTTTCTGAAAACATTTTAAAATTAAAAAAAGGAGATAACGAGGTCTTAACATTTGTCTCTAAAAATCATCCTGATTTTTTACAACAAGTGACCAGTCAAGATAAAATAATAAAAAGTACAGGATATACATTTACTAGTATCTGGAAAGGTTTGCTAGGAATGTTTTCTTTAATAGCTGTAGCCTTTTTATTTAGCAGTAATCGTAAAGGTATTAACTGGAGAGTTGTAGGTATTGGGTTAACATTTCAATTATTAATAGCCGTTTGTGTTTTAAAAATCAGCTTTGTAAAAGGTGTTTTTGAAGGTATTGGAAAAGTATTCATTAATATCTTAGACTTTACACGAGCTGGTAGCGAATTTTTATTTGGAGGAGTCATTGATATTAACTCTTATGGATTTATTTTCGCCTTTCAAGTACTACCAACCATATTGTTTTTCTCCGCTTTAACCTCTCTATTATTCTATTTAGGCGTTATACAAAAAGTGGTTAAAGCAATGGCTTGGTTACTATCCAAAGCATTAAAAATTTCTGGAGCAGAAAGTTTAAGTGTTGCAGGAAATATCTTTTTAGGACAAACAGAAGCGCCTCTTTTAATAAAAGCTTATTTAGAGAAAATGAATAAGTCAGAAATGCTTTTAGTCATGATTGGAGGTATGGCCACTGTTGCCGGTGCTGTATTAGCCGCTTACATTGGCTTTTTAGGAGGTGATGATGAAGCTTTAAGATTATTTTACGCTAAACATTTATTAGCAGCATCAGTTATGGCAGCTCCTGGTGCCATTGTTATTTCAAAAATATTATTCCCTCAAACAGAAGACGTTAATACCGATGTTACTGTATCACAAGATAAAATTGGATCTAACATTTTAGATGCTATAGCCAACGGAACCACTGAAGGTCTAAAGTTAGCCGTAAATGTTGGTGCCATGCTATTAGTATTTGTTGCATTTATAGCCATGTTTAACGGTATTTTAGGTTGGGTTGGAGATGTAACGTCATTAAACGTTTGGATCGCTGCCAACACAGCATATAGCGCATTATCCTTAGAGTTAATTCTTGGGTATATCTTTGCTCCTTTAATGTGGTTAATTGGTGTTGCTCATGAAGATATGGCGTTAATGGGACAATTATTAGGTATTAAAATAGCAGCTAGTGAATTTATTGGATACATTCAATTAGCAGATTTAAAAAATGCAGCAAATGCTACGCATTTAATGTATGAGAAATCAATAATCATGGCGACTTATATGCTTTGTGGTTTTGCAAATTTTGCCTCTATAGGTATTCAAATTGGTGGTATTGGATCTTTAGCACCTGGACAACGTAAAACACTTTCTAAATTTGGAATGAAAGCTTTACTTGGTGGTACAATTGCTTCTCTAATTTCGGCTACTATTGCAGGTATGATTATCGGATAATACGACTAACACACCTTTTAAAAATAAAAATATCTAAAAGCTCATATTAATCAAATAATATGAGCTTTTAAATTTTCAATACAAAAAGACTCCGTTTAATATATCTTGAACTAAAGTAGTTTTTTATTAATTTTGCTAAATAATTTGTAGCACAAAATTATAGTAAATAATCCTTAAATAATAGACTCCTGCTATCCAGGACTACACACTATGAAACAATACCACGACTTAGTCAAACACATATTAGAACACGGAAATGAAAAAGGAGATCGCACAGGAACAGGCACTAAAAGTGTTTTTGGCTACCAAATGCGTTTTGATTTAAGCGAAGGTTTTCCGATGGTTACCACAAAAAAATTACATCTAAAATCTATTATTCATGAATTGCTATGGTTTTTAAAAGGGGATACCAATATTAACTACTTAACTGATAATGGTGTTAAAATTTGGAATTCTTGGGCGGATGACAATGGCGATTTAGGACCTGTTTACGGGCACCAATGGAGAAACTGGAATAGTGACGAGATTGATCAAATAAAAGACGTAATACATACTTTAAAAAACAACCCAGATAGTAGACGTATGTTGGTTTCTGCTTGGAATCCTTCTGTATTACCAGATAACTCCAAAACTTTTTCAGAAAATGTTGCGAATGGAAAAGCGGCTTTACCACCCTGTCATGCCTTTTTTCAATTTTACGTAGCAGATGGCAAACTATCTTGTCAATTGTACCAACGTAGTGCTGACACTTTTTTAGGAGTTCCTTTTAATATTGCTTCTTATGCCTTATTCACTATGATGATGGCCCAAGTCTGTGGTTATGAAGCGGGTGATTTTATTCATACGTTTGGAGATGCTCATATTTACAGTAATCATTTTGAACAATTAGAATTACAATTGTCTAGAGAACTGAGACCATTACCAACCATGACAATTAATCCTGACATAACAAATATTTTAGATTTTAAATTTGAAGATTTCACTTTAAAAAACTACAATCCACATCCACATATTAAAGGGGCTGTTGCTGTTTAAATAATATAATACGCACTATTACATTTAACATAAAATCTATTAACCCTCTCAAAGCATTAAAGATGAACAAAATAATTCTATTATATTTTATGCTATTAACACCAATAGTATTTGCTCAAGAAATTGAAGAAGTAAATTATGAATTACCAAGGACTGAAGAAAACGTAGATATCCCATTTGCGGTAGTAGAAACCCCTCCTATATATGAAGGTTGTCAAGAGCTGAACGGTAACACTGCAAAGAAAAATTGTTTTTCACAATTAATAGCTAAACATGTTTCTAAAAAATTTAACGTTAACATTAGCGACTCCTTAGGGTTGCCATCAGGACGTATTAAAATAAACACGATGTTTAAGGTTAATAAAAAAGGAGAAATTGTAGATGTAAAAGCCAGAGCCCCTCATCCTAAACTGGAAGAAGAAGCAATACGCGTTATACAATTAATTCCAAAAATGTATGCTCCAGCGATGCACATGGGCAGACCTACAGGGACCAACTATAGTTTTCCTATTGTTTTTAATGTGGTTGGAACAATGACGCCTACAGATACTATAGCCAATAAAAAACGAATCATTAAAAAAGAAAAATAAAACCACCAATCACATTAGTAAATGCAACCTTCGTTACAAAAGTATCTGCTTAAAATAAAGTGTAATTTACTTAAGTATCTGCAAACAAGCTAAAACGTAAACAACTTATTGTCCACACGTGAATTATAAAAAACTTACAACTTTATGACACTATTATCCGCCGCAGCATAATCATTCCAAGCATAAGCATCTGCTTCCACGTCATTCTGCCATTGCCCATCAACAACATATTTAAACTCGTAAGCCTGACCAGCTTCTAGATTTACAGTACCTTTAAATGTTCCGTTTTTCAACTTTTTCAATGGTGCCGCTTCGGTATTCCATTCATTCCAATTACCTGCAACAGTAACTTGTTTTGCTTCCGCTGCCGGAACAGTAAAAGTGACTTTACAAACTGGTTTACTTTTCAAAAATTGTTTCTTAATAGCCATAATATAAGTGTTTTAAAGATTCTAAATTAGACAAGATTTAGTCAAATTTCAAAATAAAAAATAACTAATTTTAAACTTTTATGGGATTATTAAATTTAAGGACTAAAAAATTGCTTTTTATTAATTTAACTCTATTAAATTGTTAATAATAGCTACAGCAACCACTCTGTAAACATCTAAAAATCAGACCACACTGTTTTTACATTAAATTTTAAATAGAACTCTTATAAAAACATTAACTTTACACTATAAACGCAACTTATGTTTGGATTAAAGAAAAAAGAGACCCCTCAAATAGATAAAGAACAATTAGAGTTAATAAAAAATGCGCAACGTAGAATAAAGCAAAAAAAACGATTGTATGCTCATTTTGTAATATTCTTAATTGGTGCAGTATTATTAATAGTAGCTAACACGGTTTTAGGCATAGGAAAAGAGACTAAATTTTTCGGAATTAATTGGTTTGTCTTTGCTATAATGGCATGGCTATTTTTCTTTTTATACCATTTTTTTAGTGTATTTGTTACTTCTAAATTTATGGGGAAAGATTGGGAAGACAAACAATTAGCAAAACTAGTCAATAAGCAAAAAATTAGAATTGAAAAACTTAAACTTCAAGTCGAAAAAGAAGATCTTCATATTGCAGAAAGCACTGTTTTTAAAAACAATCAAAGTAAGATCGTTAATAACCTCACTATCATTGTCGCAGCTGGAGAAAATAACGAAATTGGTAAAAATAATGATCTAATTTGGCACTTACGTGATGACTTAAAGCGCTTTAAAGCATTAACCTCTGGTCATCATATCATTATGGGGCGCAAGACTTTTGAAAGTTTTCCAAAACCATTACCTAATCGTACACATATTGTTATTACTAGACAAGCAAATTATACAGCCCCAGAAGGAGTTATCGTTGTCAGTAGTCTAGAAGATGCCATTGCTATTAGCAAAAAAGACACGCAACCATTTATTGTTGGCGGTGGAGAAATATACAAACTTGCCATGTCCTATGCCTCTAAAATAGAACTAACACGTGTGCACTCCAATTTTGATGCAGATACCTTTTTCCCAGAAATAGACTCATCTCTATGGAAAGAAACCGCTAACACTTTTCATAAGAAAGATGAGACTCATGAATTTGAATTTTCCTTTTTAACTTATGAGAGGAAATAATAACGCATATGATAGCAATACTATTATTAGGTTTTTTGGCAGTGTCTATATTCGATGCTATTGGAGCGATACTTTCAAGAGTATTAAAATTTAATTATACCTTATTAACCTTCGGTTCTATCTTAATTTATGGTCTAGTTGCTTATTATACGGCAGAATCAAGTGTCGCAGTAACCGGAATCTTATCATCTGGTGTAGTAGGTATTTTTGATGGTACAGTAGGCTTGTTAATATCAAAAAAACTAAATGCTAATATCCCGAAAATCGAAGGAGTAGACTTAAACATATCTCTTAAAATGGTATTTACTATGTTTATTTTTGGAAGCTTTATTGGAATCCTTACCACACTACTATTTAATTAAATAAAAATTCTGTTTCCTTTTCTAAAATCAGAAAATATTCTATTTTAAACTTTTACGCACTCCCCTCTAATTCACGAATAAAATAAACGTCTTACCATCGTAAACGACTAAATTTCACTTTAATTTAAGTTTAACATTTAAAACATACTAAATAGTATCTTTTAAGTATACATTTGTAACATGTTACAAAACCAAAAATCAGAACTTACCAAACAAGTCATTTTAAATGAGTCGTTTAAATTATTCTATGAAAATGGTTTTAAAACAACAAGTGTGGACACCATAATGAAAGCGACTAAACTTACTAAAGGCGCTTTTTATCATCATTATAAAAACAAAAAAGAACTCGGTCTTGCTGTAATAGCTCTAAAAGTTCAAAAAAGGGTTCATGATGGGATGATTGCACCTCTATACAAACCAGGAAATGCAATACACATTTTAGGAACCACCTTTTTGGATCGCTTAAAATCATTCCCATTATACGACAAACAACATGGATGTCCTATGAACAATTTTATTAATGAGGTTGGAGATCTTGAAATCGCCTACCAGATTGCACTAAGACGTATAATAGAGGATTGGAAAGCAGCATTAATTCAACTCATCAATAGAGGTCAGCAAGAAAACACGATAAACAAGACTGTATCCAGTAATTCCGTAGCAGTCTATTTAATTAGTGCTTTTGAAGGCATTCGTGGTATAAGAAAACTATATGATAATGATGATATTCTTGACGAATACATTCTTGGCCTATCATTATATTTAAAACAAATAAGAGCATAATTTTTTTTTACAACAAAACATACCGATTAGTATGTTATTAAAACACTACCTATGAAAAAACAAGTAAACAAAAGAAGAGACTTTATAAAAAAAGCAGCTCTAGCCAGTTTAGTAGCCCCTCATTTAGCTTTTTCGAGCACAACAGAAAACACCAAGGACATCTCAGAAACAACTGTACGTCCAAAGGTCTTATTTTTTGACGTTAACGAAACCTTATTAGATCTTACAGTAATGAAGGACAGCGTTGGAAAAGCATTGGGCGGTCGCAGTGATTTATTACCATTGTGGTTTACAACTATGTTACAATATTCATTAGTAAGCACAGTTGGAAATCAATACAATGATTTTGGAATTATAGGTGCAGCTGCGTTACAAATGGTAGCTTCTAACAATGGTATTACACTTACAGAAGAAGAAGCCAAAGATTCTATTTTAGGTCCAATTAGATCTTTACCTGCTCACCCAGAAGTTAAAGTTTCGTTACAAAAATTAAAAGATGCAGGTTATAAATTAGTGTCATTCACAAACTCTTCCAATAAAGGTGTAGAGACTCAATTTAAAAATTCAGGGTTATTAGATTACTTTGATGAGCGCCTAAGTGTAGAAGATATTGGGAAATTTAAACCGCATACTGATGCTTATATTTGGGCTGCCAGGAAAATGAAAATTAAACCAGAAGAATGCTTACTAATTGCAGCTCACGGTTGGGACATTGCAGGAGCACTTTGGGCCAATTGGCGTGGTGCGTTTATCAGCAGACCTGGCGCACAATTATATCCTTTAGCTGAAAAACCAGAAATTACAGCCTCTGATTTAGCTATAATTACCGATAAATTAATAGCTTTAGGTAATTAAATTCATGAAAACCCAAATCATAAATATAGTTATTATACTAGCAATGGTCTTTTTTGCCATTCCTAAATTATTAGCAAAACCTCAGAGTATTGAGGGCTTCAAACAGTTTGAGAATGCAATCCATTTGAATGCTGATATTTTTAGAATATTCACAGGGGTTTCTGAATTAGCTTTAGCAACATTAATACTTGTATTTGCCATAAAAAGGCATCAGGTTATTGGTAAAATAGCTTTTGCTTTTTTACTAATAACCATGCTTACCGCACTAATTCTTGAATTTTTTGCAAGACCTGAACCAAAAATTGTTCTTGTTATAATAGCCATAGTTTTAGCATTACTATCATTATATAGATTAAACCAACTAATTAATCCAAAAATAAAACAACATGACACTAGACAATAAAGTAATATTAGTAACTGGATCTTCTAGAGGAATAGGTAAAGAAATAGCACTCCTTTTAGCAAAAAATGGAGCAAAAGTAATTGTTAATCATTCAAACAGTCCCCTAGAAGCAAAGGCGACTGTGGACAGTATTACACAAAACGGAGGTGTTGCTATTGCAATAAAAGCAGATGTGAGTAAAAAAGAGGATGTCACTAAACTCTTTGATCAAGCCATTGCCCATTTTGGCAAAATTGACGTGCTAATAAACAATGCCGGCGTAATGATTTCTAAAGAAATTAAAGACAACACTCAAGACGACTTTACAAAACAGTTTGATATTAACGTCAGAGGTGTTTTTAATACGTTACAGGAAGCGGAAAGTAAACTAGCTGATAATGGTAATATAATAAACGTATCCTCTAGCACCGTTAAATTAATGTTTCCAACCTATGCGCTTTATTCTGCATCAAAAGCTGCTGTAGAACAAATGACAAGAGTATTTTCCAAAGAGATAGGCAGAGGGGTGTCCGTAAATGCTATTGCTCCCGGAGCTACCGAAACTGAATTATTTTTAAAAGGAAAATCTCAAGAGTTTATAGACAAACTAAGTGGGATGAATGCTTTTAACAGACTAGCCAAACCAATAGACATTGCAAAAGTGGTGCTATTTTTAGCAAGCGACGATTCTAAATGGATTTCTGGCCAAGTTATTGGTGCCAATGGTGCGTTGGTTTAAAGACTTATTAAATTAAACAAAAAAAAAACAAAATCCTAAAATAGGATTTTGCTTTTTTTTTGTAATCTTTTGACATTACATCAAAGACCTTCTAATTATAACATTTTAAGCGTATTTAATTCTTGCTCAGTTAAAATTTTCCAGTTTCCTCTAGGAATATCTTTTTTAGTTAAATGTGCAATTTGTACACAATCAATTCTTACCAACTCATATTTTAAGTGTTCAAAAATAGTATGCAAAATAGTATTTCCAGTGTTTTTGATTTTTACTCCAATTTCGTTCTTAATATTATTAACGTAATCTATCTCTTCCACTTTTACAGACTTCCCTTCAACCTTAAAACCTTCTCTGATTTTTTTCATGTCTTCCATTTTTAAGTTTTTATCTAACTCTAAATGAAATAAACGCTCGACTCCTTTATTGGAATTTGTAAAACGTTCCACAATTTTCTCGTCATTAGTAAATAATAATAAACCTGTAGAGTTACGACCTAAACGTCCAATAGGTTTTATTCTAGAACTCGTTGCATTTCCAACCAAATCCATAACCGTTTTTCCTTTTTGATCACTTGTTGTTGTTGCAAATCCTTTAGGCTTGTTTAATAATACATAAGCCTTTTTTTCAGGATTTATTCTTGCGCCATCATAACGTACTTCGTCTTCCAACTTGACTTTATAGCCCATTTCTACGACTACTTTTCCATTAACAGCGACTAAGCCCATAGCAATATGCTGATCTGCTTCTCTACGAGAACACATTCCAGAATTGGCTACGTACTTATTTAAACGTATTTCGCCTGGATTAGACTGTTTTTTCTTACTAGGTTTTTTATCAAAAGCAGGCTTAGCGGACACTTCAGCATCATCTTTCACTCTTTTTTTAGGTCTAAAAGGTGCTTTTGGCTTCGCCTTTCCTTTTCCTTTATCCTTTCCTTCGCGTGCTTTACTCATGATATAATTTTTTGCAAATTTACAATGTTTTTTTGATAATAAATTAAAAACATTATTAATCGTTAAATTCTACTGTAGATTGTCTCTCTCTATTTACCGTAAGCTTGGTTACATCTGGTCTAGAATAGTGCCCTACAACATCAAAATTTTGACGTTCTTCCAGTACGCGATTAAAATCCAATGTTGCGCTAATTAATCCCTCCTTGTGTAAAACAGGCGCAATAATCCACTCGCCATCGGGTCCAGCAATACAACTACCACCATTTGCCAACACGTCTGGAGCACTACTTAGTATTCTATCTAAATGCGGTATGTCTTCAGGAAAATCTTTTTTAGTCATTAAACTGGAAGCAGAAATCACATAACTTCTAGACTCTCTAGCTATAAACCTTGTAATATCTTTAGTATTATGGTCGCTTCCTGGCCATACTGCAATATGAAGGTTTTCGCCTAATCCATATAATGCTGTTCTAGGCAGTGGCATCCAATTTTCCCAACAATTTAATCCACCTACAGTAAACTGTTTTAAAGGATGCACTTGTAAACCATTACCATCACCAGGCGCCCAAGTCAAGCGTTCATCATAAGTTGGTTGTAGTTTTCTATGCACACACTTAATAATTCCTGCAGCATCAATATACACTAGAGATGCATATATACTATGTCCGCCTCTATTTTTAGCGCGTTCCATAATACCTAAATACACAGCTATAGTATTCTGTTTTGCCAAAGCACAAATGGTATCTAACTCACCCGCCTCAATTTGAATTGAATTTTTAACGTAAGTCGCATGTAATTCCTTATTCACTTTAGTATCCCATTCTGCTCCACCGGTTAAAGCGACCCAAAACGGGTATCCTGGCACCAATGCTTCCCCAAAAACGACTAATTCTGATCCAATTTTAGCGGCATCAATTATAGACTGCTCAACCTTTTTAAGTGTTTCTACTTTATTTAAAAGTACAGGTGTTATTTGCGCAATAGCAACTTTTAAAGTGTGTTCCATATGTTTAAAGTATTCGGTTTAAAACTAAATCTATATCAATTAATAAGATACTAAAAACACCAGCCACGATAATAAATTTCAAAATATTATGCAACCATAAATATTGTGTTTTAGTTGTGGATTTCCATAGTAACAAAAGATATGTTATCAATAAAATTTCGCACATATAAAAATAGAAATACATATCGCCAACATCAAATTTTGTAATCAAAAAATAAACAGGAAATAGTGTTAAGACCACTAAACATGTAATTATTTTCTTTGACATATTCTCTCCATAAACAATAGGTATTGTTCTATAATTAAGGGTTAAATCTCCTTTTATATTCTCTAAATCTTTAGTCAACTCACGAATTAAAATTATTAAAAACAAGAATGTCGCATGCACAAAAATGACCGATTTAAAATTATAATAATACACAAAAATGACAAAAAATGGCGTTAAAGTTAACACTGCAGAAACCACATTACCCACAATAGGTATCTTTTTTAATTTATGCGAATAAAACCAAATCGAAAATATGTAAAATGAAAAGAATAAAACAGGTTTAAAAGAGACATAACTAGCCATTACTACAGCAGAAAAATTAAGCACAAAATAGAAAGACAATTTTGTGTTTTGACTAACTAGCTTATCTAATAGTGTTTTATTAGGCCTATTAATTAAGTCCTTTTCAGAATCGTAAAAATTATTGATGATATAACCACCTGCAATAACAGCTCCTGTCGCTAAAACTAGCATTAATAAATTAACATCAAACAATACTTGTTTTAATGGTTTATCGGATGCAAAGATGTAAATAGATGCTAAGTACTGAGCAATAACTATAATAAGAATATTATAGCCTCTAACTACAGAAAACATACTAAAAAACTTTAAGTAAAGATGTTTTTGTTTTCTGGTAAACATTAATTATTTATTTGATAAGAATTTTCTTAAAACCCTATAAACAATAAATAAAATGGAAAAACTCAAAAGAAGACCAAGTATTTGCATTAAAAATAAACCTATTGAAAAATCATTTAACGTTGTTTCCATCTCAAATTAATTTTAAAAATTATAAACGACTTCTAATTTATAGTCCTTTAGTGCTTGTTCTGCTTTTTTAATATCTGGTGTAAAACCTAAAATATAACCTCCACCACCAGAACCACATAATTTTAAATAGTAGTCGTTAGTTTCAATTCCATTTTTCCATAACTCATGAAACTGCGCTGGGATCATAGGCTTAAAATGATTAAATACCACTTTAGATAATTGTTTTGTATTTTTAAATAAGGATTTTATATCTCCTTTTAAAAAATCATCAACACAAGCATCCGTATGCTTTATAAACTGATTTTTAAGCATTTTCCTAAAGCCTTCTTGCTTCATGTTTTCCATAAAGAGACTTACCATTGGTGCTGTTTCTCCAATAATACCAGAATCCAATAAAAACACAGCACCTTGTCCATCACTGCTCTGTGTTGGAATACCTGTCGCTTCAATATTTTCTTTAGAATTTATCAAAATTGGTAAACTTAAATAGCTATTCAAGGGATCTAAACCAGAAGATTTTCCATGAAAAAAAGATTCCATTTCAGCAAAAACAGTTTTAAGAGATAATAATTTTTCTCTAGTTAAATTTTCTAAAACTGTTATTTTGTTTTGTGCATATTTATCATAAATAGCAGCCACTAATGCTCCACTACTACCAACTCCATACCCCTGAGGTATAGATGAATCAAAATACATACCAGCATTAACGTCGTTTTTTAATTGTTTAATATCAAAAACAACCAAATCCTCATCTATTTTAGATAGATATTCAGTAAAACGCTGTAAACTTTCATTTGATTTTTGTGCCTCTTCAGAAGGATTTTCTTCTGTTTTAAGTGCTCCATTATAAAAGTTATAAGGTATGGAGAGACCTTTCGAATCTTTAATAATTCCGTACTCTCCGAACAATAATATTTTTGAATAAAATAAAGGGCCTTTCATATGCTATCTAAATCATTGATTTTATAAAGTTACAACTGTTTTGCGCCAAAACCAATTTTATCACAAATATAGTGACCGTTTTGACAATATGCAACCAACTGTGATTTAATGAATTCTAAAATTTTATCTGCATCTTTTTCAGGATATAGCACATGTACATTCGCCCCAGCATCTAAAGTAAAACTTATAGGTAACCCTGTCTCTTGTCTAAAACTCCAAATCTTATTTATAATTTCCAATGTATTGGGTTTCATTAAAATAAAATAAGGCATGCTAGTCATCATCATAGCATGCAATGTGAGTGCTTCACTTTCTATTAAAGCAATAAAAGCATCTAAATCTCCCGACTCTAAAATGACCTTGATACTAGAAATATGATCTACTGCCTGAGTAAACCGTTGTTTAGCAAATGGATGCCCATACATTAAATCATGTCCAACCGTACTACTAACCTGCTTCTCTCCTTTATCTACTAATAAAATAGTGTCTTGATAATTTTTAAAATTATCGTGTACTTTATATGGATATTTCACACCAAATAAATCACTAGTGCCTTCTATTTCTGGATGCTTTCCCCAAACTACTAAATCACCTTCAAGGCTTCTACAGGCACTTCCCGATCCTAACCTTGCTAAAAATGAAGCTTTTTGAATAAAATCTGAATCGGAAATCGTTGGATCCATTTGTTTCTCTATACTCATTAAACACAATGCTAAAGCACTCATACCAGAAGCAGAAGATGCTATTCCTGAACTATGTGGAAACGTATTTTTTGTTTTTATTGTAAAATGAAAGTCTTTTAAGAAAGGTAAATAATTTTCTATACGTTTGAAAAACGTCTCAATTTTAGGATGAAAATCTGGTTTAGGTTCATCCTCTAAAAAAACGTCGAATGAAAATACATCCATTTTCTGTTCTCGTTTTTCAAATGTGAGCTCTGTTATTGTTTTGCATGCCTCTAAAGTGAAACTTATTGAAGGGTTTTCTGGTATCTGATGTTCCTTTTTGCCCCAATATTTAACTAAAGCAATATTACTAGGTGACGACCAAGAAACACTCCCATTTACAAGTGAATTTTGATAATTATGTACTGAAAAACGTGATAAATCCATCTAAAAGCTAAATTTATGCAAAGATAACCTTAATATTTAAACAATTTTAGTAATTTTGTAACCGAATAGATGTTCATCTCGATGTTTTTAAACGTGATTTTCATACATTCAAACGATTTAACAAGTTAACTGATAGGTAAAAAAAGTTCCCTTAAACTTCGCTTCACTGCTTTTTACCTTTAAAAAAAAAGTCTATTCCTTATGGACAAAAAACAACGTATTATTATCACTATGCTAGAGCTAGTGGTAAAACAAGGTGTACACGCTACCCCCATGTCTCAAGTTGCTAGAGAAGCAAATGTTGCTGTGGGTACGATCTACCACTATTTCGAAAACAAAAATCAGATTATTGAGGAAATTTACTTAATGATTGTAAAAGATTACGGTATTGTTTTAATGGCCAACCTCCCTGAAAACGGAAGTTTCAAAGATAAATATGACGCCATGTGGCTAAATTTATTCAACTATTTTGTTGGTAATCCATTGGCCTTTCAATTTATTGAATATGTCGCCGTACCCCCTATTATATCCAAAGAGATTGTAAAAAAAGGGATCCCTTATATAAGTAATATCAGAGATTTCTTTTTGCAAGGTATCTTAGAAAAAGAATTAAGAAACGTGCCACTTAGATTAATCTTACAGATGATTTTTGGAGATGTTGTATCTGCAATGCGCCTGAAGATTACCGAAGATTTAGAAATGACTAAACAGGAAATAGATTTTGCTTTAGAAATGTCTTGGGACTCGGTTAAATACAAAGCTAACTAGTAAGTGCTAAAAGCTTATTTAATGTTTTAAAATTCCTGGTGGTTGCTACGACTTTTAATTTTTTCTCAAAAAAATTATTATTAGCCTTAGATTTACCATATCCTATACTGGAATACAAATACACGCAATCGTTAGTTAGGTTAAATTTTTCGTTCGGAAAATCATAACCTAACACGGATGCTTTTTGTGTTTCATTAATTTTAGAATACAATAACGCAAAATAACTAGACTGTTTCTCCTCATTATTAAAAGGACACCTCTCCAATATTTCCTTTAGTTGCCGTTCTGTTTTTAATAGTACCGGAATTACAAACCCAAAATGTTCCAAAATTGACTGTTCAATTTTTAAGGTCAGAACCTGCAGGCTTGTTTCTAAACTTTTAAAAATGACATTCCCTGTTTGAATATAGGTCTGAACTTCCTTAAAACCTAAATTTTCTAATAAACGACGTAAATTTTGCATTGGTATTTTGTTATGCCCACCAACATTAATACCTCTCAAAAAAGCGAAATAAGTTATCATTTTAACTGACCAAATTTTTAGCGACAATATAAGCACTTGTCCATGCATTCTGAAAATTAAAACCACCAGTCACAGCGTCAACATTAATAATTTCGCCAGCAAAATATAAGTTATCATACAACTTACTTTTGTAATTTTTAAAATTAACCTCTTTAAGATCTACTCCTCCTGCTGTAACAAACTCTTCTTTAAAAGTACTTTTACCATCCACCTTAAAAACTGCTTTAGTTAATTGATTACTTAAAGCTTCCAATTGTGCTTTATTAAGATCAGCCCACCTTGTTTCTTCTGTAATATCTGAAGCCATAACTAGTGTTTTCCATAAACGCTTTGGCAAATCAAATTGCGTTACTTTTAACACCGTTTTTTTAGACAACTCCTGTTTAATATCTTTTAAACTGGAAAGCACAACGTCGTTATCTTGGTTTATAAAATTAACTTCAATATTAAATTTATAATCCCTTTTGGCCAACTCCAAAGCTCCAAAAGCAGACAGTTTTAAAATAGAAGGTGCACTCATCCCCCAATGCGTAATTAATAATGGTCCTGAAGATTCCAAATTGGAACCAACTACTTTTACAGTAACATTTTGCGCAACAACACCCGGTATATCCTTAATTCTATCATCTTTAATATTAAACGTAAATAAAGAGGGGACGGGTTTAATTATAGTATGATTTAGTTGTTGTAGAAAAGACCATATTTTAGGATTACTTCCAGTCGCTACTATTACTTTGTTAGCCAAAAAGTGATCTGTTTTGGTCTCAATCTCCCAATCCTCATTTGTTTTTTTAAAACTCAATACTAATTGATTAGTTAACACCTCAACGTCATGCTTATTCGCCTCACTTAAAAAACAATCGATAATCGTTTGAGAGTTATTACTAACAGGAAAAATACGACCATCCTCTTCTATTTTTAACGCCACACCCCTATCTTCAAACCAACCCATCGTATCACCTGTCATAAACGTATGAAAGGGACCTAACAATTCTTTTTCACCTCTTGGGTAATATGTTGTTAACTCTTGAGGCACAAACTCGGCATGTGTCACATTACAGCGTCCTCCTCCAGACACTTTTACCTTACCCAGAACATCTTTACCTCGTTCTAAAATGGCTACTTTTAAGCTTGGATATAACGCTCCTATATTAATTGCAGCAAAAAAACCTGCCGCTCCGCCTCCAATAATTATTACATCGTATTGTTTCATATTCTGTCTGGAAAATCACTAATTATAGCATCTACTTGATAGCTTATTACTTTTTCTATGTCCTGTTTTTTATTTACGGTCCAGGTGTTAATCTGGAACCCTAGTTCTTGTGCTTGTCTAACATTATCCTGAGTTAACATCTTAAAATCAGGATGTATGGCTTTTGCTTTTATAGTTTTTGCAAATATTAAAGCCTCTGCCCAATCTCCTTCCGTTAACACGCCTAATGGAATGTTTGAATTATAATTAAACACATCCATTAATTCGGATGCTTTAAAACTACTCACTAACACATGATCCATTGACCATTTCTTATTGGCTATATAATAATTGATGATATCACTAGTTGGCTGTGCCGTTTTATCACCTTTCAATTCAATATTAATGATAATAGAATCAGCTATCAAATCTAGCACTTCTAGTAAAGTCGGTATTTCATATTGATTATCAATTTTAAGTTTTTTTAATTCACTTAAAGAAAAATCTCCAATATTACCTGTTCCATTTGTTGTTCTATCCAATGTAAAATCGTGAAAAACAACGACCTCTCCGCTTTTACATAAATGCACATCAATCTCCACTCCATCAACACCAAGAGCCATAGCCTTCTTTATAGAGTCTAGCGTGTTTTCTGCAACATAACCTTTAGCGCCTCTGTGACCAATTTTAAGAATTTTATTCATTAATTTTATCAATATTTTAAGATTCCAAAGCTAGATTTGGATTGATATATGTTTATATTTAATTGAATTTAAAAGCATCACAATTTATGACATTTCAATTAAAACCAATACTAGTTTCAGCATTACTTTTTATGTCTTGCAATACAGGAAAACTAACTGTAATGGGATCCATAGATAGTGATTTAGAAGAAACTTCGGCAGCACAATTAATTAGTAATTCCGATTTAGTTTGGACTATTGAGGATGCAGGAAATAAAAACAATGTTTACGGTTTAGACCTAAAAGGAGATATAATTAGAGATATTGATGTTAGCAATATAAAAAACCAAGATTGGGAAGACCTAACGAGCGATAGCAAGGGCAGTCTATATATTGGTGATTTTGGAAACAACTCGAAAAAGCGAAAAAAATTCTTTATTTATAAAATCGAAAACTTAGCAAATGTGGATCATAAAACCGAAGCATTAACGATTAGTTTTACATTACCAAAAGATGTAAAATCAGAAGATTTTGAATCGTTCTTTTTATGGAAAGACCACTTTTATATTTTTAGCAAAGAAAATAAAAAGACGATGCTTCTTAAAGTTCCTAACCAAGTAGGAGAACATGTTGCTACTTATGTTACAGAATATGAATTAAAAGGAAAAGACACACGTGTAACCTCTGCAGATATTAGTCCCGACGGAAAAACTGTTGTACTATTAAATCACGACCGTATTTGGACCTTAACAGCATTTAATAGGGATAATTTTTTTGAAGGTATTGTCACTAAGATAGATTTAAAACATGACAGTCAAAAAGAAGGCATTTGTTTTAAAGACAATACAACCGTTTATATTACTGATGAGGATTCAGGAAAAGAAGACAACAATATCTACAGCTTAAAACTATAAATTAAAAGGCTTTAACTGCTGCGTGATTAACTTTACGTCCTCTGGATTAACAATTGTCTTTTTAGCATCTTCAAACAGCTTACTAGCCTCCTCATAAACAGCATTACTATAGCTTTTGTTATTACAACTAACCGTGAAAGCTAAATGATTAAGCATGTGTATTAATTTAACCACAACCATAACATCGTGTTTAGAATAAGTCCTGATTGGTGCCAAAACAGAAAACAATAAATCTTTAAAACTTAAAGCGCTAATTTTAACCAAGGCTTCATTATTATATTGAAGAACACTAACATCTTGTTTCTGCATTCTTTTTTCAAATAACTCTGTTAAATAATCTATTGCAATTTCTGCAGTTCCGGGATCATTTATTCCTGGCGACATCGCTTTTACTGCAATTTCGGTAATTTGTTTAAACCCTAATATGTAGTTATCTTCAATGACTTCGTCTCTAGAAAACTGAAAAAAGCTTAATAAATCTTCCAAAGCCTCATCCTCTATTTCTGTATTACATTTAAATAAGGGGCTATCCTTATACACATATTGCCCTTTGATTGCTACTACATGGAATTTACAGTCATTATTTTTAGCAAACTCTAACACAGGATCCAATATTATATCTTGTAAAAAGCCCGTTGACACCGATGAGAAAGTTGTCCAATTATCAGTTTCGGGAAACGCATGACTATTATCCTTTTCTGACGTAATAAGTTTATCTAATCTATTTTTGGCTTCAGAAAAAATACGCTGCATTATATTATGCACTTGAATTTCTTGAGAAATAGAATGAATAAAATAAATAAAAGCCCCCAAACACACGACCATTAAAACAATAGCCAACAATACTGAAAACCCAGGTAATTGATATTTATCACCGTCTGGTTCTATTGACACCATTGTGAATATACAATACAGTAACGTTGCATTATAGATTCCTAATATTTTTTGATGGCGTTTATTAGAAATTAAACTTGGCAATACCCTTGGCGAAAAATTACTTGACGCTTGATTAAGTAAAACCATAACCATGGAAAAACTAAAGACCATAATTGAGATTAATCCCGCTATAAACGTGGTTAAAATACTAAAAGCCGTTTCTGTGTTATTAATAACCAGCAAGGGAACATGATCCATTAAATACCCCGAAACCCCTTTATTTTCTATGTAATACATAAAAAATGCAAAGCTCACACCTACCAGACTATACACCGTTGGATAAAACGCTATTTTGCTTTCTAGTTTTTTTAAATATTCAAATCCATTGACTATTATATTTTTCATGTAATTGGTTAGTTAAAAATTTAACCCAAATCCAAAAGAAAAACGCAACCCTTCTTCACTATTAAAAAAGTTAAATGTTCCAGAAACACTATCTGCTGCAGTGACCCAAAAACCAACACCAAAATCATTGTGCCAGACTTTAGAATCTCCATTTTTGGTCCAGACACGTCCTACATCACCTCCAGCAAAAACGCCTAATTGCAATGGTAATGTTCGTGTTTTAAATTGATTAAAACTATAACGAATATCTGCACTACCGGTCAAGCTATTTTGCCCAGTAAAACGCTGTAATCGATACCCTCTTAATCCATTATTACCGCCAATATTTGCTTCTTGATAAAAAATTAAATCATCACCAAAACGTAATTGCGAACGCAAATCTGTTTTTAATACTAGTTTTCTATTTGTTGATAAAGCGTTATAAAACCCTAATTCCGAGTTTATATAACCATACGTGTATTTTGTATCTTCTGGCTCTGTCTTCGCACCAACATCAATACCCAATGTCATCCCTCTAGAAGGATTAGAAGCATTATCAAAACTTTGATAATTAAAATTTCCTTCTACTCCAACAAACAAGCGTCTTCCATAAAAATCTGTATTTACCGAAGACGGTTCTAACGTTTCGATAAAACGATCGGGCGTTTCTCCAATTTCAATAGCCTCTACTAAAGCCTTAACGCCGTAATCCGATCCAAAATCTCCTTTTTTCAAAACCCCTACACTTGCCGCGTAAATACTTGTTTTTATTCGATTATAATCTAAATCTAAGACATCATCATTATTAGCCGTTTGATTACCATATCCAAAAAAGTTATTAGTAAAATTCTCACTGGTTAATTGCCCTGAAACATGCAAATTAAAATCGCCAAAAAGATTAGCAAACTCTCCATCATAATTTAAACTAAATCCACTAGTCGCGAAAAAATAACCACTTTTAAAACGGTGTTGCTGCGTGTATGGATTACGAGAAAACCCTTTAACGGTATAATTAAAACCAACTCCAACTTTAAAACCATCATCTGGATTATATCCTAAACTTGGTGTTATAACACTTGTTCTAACTATATTTTTTTGAAAATCGAACAAGTTATTATTATAAATATCTGTGAAATTTATTTTTGCTCCATTATTTTTAGTAATCGTATTGGGTTTAGATTTATGATCATATATACGCACCCGTCTTCCATTATTAATAATGTATTCGTCATTGTTTTGACCTCCAATAATCCTTGTGAATATTAAATTATTAGCTTTTCCTGTGACTTCAATTATATCGTCATCATCCAATGCATAAATCCATAATTCTTTAGTGATATCCTTATTAAAAGTACGATCAACAATTACATCTGCTTTTTCTCCTTTTTTAATTCTAGAAATAATGACTTGAGTTTCATTGTCTCCAATTCTTTTAACTTCTATATAATCATCTTTATCCGTTCCGGTAAGTATCACTAATTCATTTAAATAATCGGAATATCGTTCTGCTATATCTAATAAATTAGAACGTCTACCTTTTAAAAAGGTTTTAATTTCTTGTAATGATTCGTCTTGAGCCTCTTTTGGCACTTTACTAAACGCCTCATCTATCACAGCATCTGTAATATGCTCCTTCAAATATTGCGCTTGCTTTAACCAAACCGATTTATCTGATTTTTGTATTAATACCTTATCAAGCTTTACTCCAGCGCTGTTCATCCATTTAATATCTTTCAACTCCGCATCATACACTTGTAATTGCTTAGTAGACCCAGAAATAAAACGCATAATATCTAAGATAGCACCATCAAAATTAGAAAATACCTGATCTCTATCTCTTGGTATTGGCTTATACAACTTATCTCCATTCTCTTGATTAAATTGCGCCCATCGCCATTGGTCTTGATGTCTATCCCAATCTCCTAAAAGCATATCAAACAAGCGTGCTCTTACAAATGCGTTTTCGTCTATTTTATATTTTTCGTCTTTACGTATCTTCTTAATAATATCATGTGTACTTTCGATATCATCAGCATAACCAAAGTTTTTCTCATCAGAATAATTATCTTCAGGACGCTCTTCAATTAAATATAATTCGCCTCCATAATTGTAATTATAATCCTTTAAATATTTATGTTTTGGAATGTAATACAATTTTGGATTGGTATGATAGACATCTGCTGCATGAGATAAATCAGGAACCACAGAAAACGCATAAGGATGCGCTGCTGTATAAAAATCTAAAATTAAATCTTCAACTTTTGTTTTGTCAAAATCATCACTTAGGTAGGTTTCTTTAAACAATACTGTCTGCAAATATTGTGTCGCACTTTTACGCAAGGCTCTCATATTTAACTGACGCCCATCTTTAGTTTGCAGCCTTAAAGACCTGGTTTGATGCCCTCCACCTTCTCTTACTATTTCTAACCCACCATAAAGTGTATCCAAAGTTGCTACAGGCACTTCAACTTTTTGACTATATAAGTCTCTATACTTCTCTCCAAACAAGGCTTCATAAACACCTGTTTTATCCGTTTCTTCTTTTGTATAAATAGACGCTTGTGTTGTTATTGGAAAACTATCTGGTAATTGTGATATATCGTATTCTGCCGCATTTTGATCTAAAACTTGTTTAGTAAATAATAGCTTAGCTTGTTGATTGTCTTCGCCATAAAAACTAACATAACTACTTCCATCTTCATAAACCGTTAATGTTGCAAAACCTTGTTTACCATAAGCAAACAAACCATTATTACTTAAAGATGCGCCTGACCCTTTTGCTCCAGAACCTGACACAATTTGTTTAATTCCATTATCCTCGATGTATTGTAACGTGTGCTCATGACCTGAAGCAAACACAATATTTTGATACTCTAACGCAAGCGTCTTAATACGATTCATCATATTATTATAACGCTCGTTAAAACGATCTTGAATAGACACGCCACCTTGTGTTCTTACTTGAGTTAAAAGAGAGGCTATACCTGGTAGTGGTAAGTTACTTTGAAACGGAAAAAGGTGCTTGTCTTTAGAATAAAACCCACCGTGCGAGCCATTGGTATACATCGGGTGATGCATCGCTACTATTACTGTTTTATTTTGAGCCTTTTTAAATTCGCCCTCTAACTCTAAAAGAAAACGCTCTCTTGTTTTAATTTCGCACTCATCGTTAATTGTTGGATGTTTATTCCAGTTTTCTAAATACCATTGGGTATCAATAATAATTAATTCGATAGCATCACTAACTTCGACAACTTCTAGAGGACAACCATTTTCTGGCTGAAACGTATTTTCCCCTAGAGCATCTTCGATAAATTGTTCTTCATCTTTTAAACCATGTAAACCATTGGCATACCAATCATGATTACCTGGAATAAATAAGACCTGACCTTCAAAGTCTTTAACCGAATTAACTTGTGCTTGGATGTTATTTTTAGCCTCATCATAAGATTCGTGCTCTTTTTTTGGCAAACCTGCAGGATAAATATTATCTCCTAAAAAGATGGTGTAATCATCCTTTGTTTCTTTATTTTTTATGAAATTTTTATAAGCTGTTAACCCTTTCGAAAAGCCATTTTCAGGAGAAATACCAGCATCCCCAACCAAATAAAATGTTTTATGAACTTTTTTATTAGGTAATTCGACTTGAGTCGAAATTTCATCTTTATACTGCGCTTCAAAAGAGGCGCAATTACTTAGTAGAAAAGCGAAAGCAAACGTTAGAAATATGTTATTTTTTGTCATTAAAGGTTGAGAGTTTTATTTTTTTAGTACTTTGGATAAGAATAATTACACACCTATGTCTAAACTAGTTGAAAAAACCGAAGCTTTTGTATTTGAACTCCTTAAGAACGAGCTACCAAACACCATAGTTTATCACAATCATACGCATACCTTACGAGTATTTAAAAGTACAAAAGAAATTATAGAAAATTCTAAAATTGATGTTAATGATGCCGAAATACTAGAATTAGCTGCCTTATTGCACGATGTAGGATATACACAAACTAGAAATGGTCATGAAATTGTTAGCGCAAAAATAGCTAGAGATTTTTTAACCTCTCAAAACGCAAGTGAGCAAGTAATTAAAACTGTAGAAGATTGCATATTAGCTACTCAATTTGATGCAAAACCAAAAAACGAATTAGAAAAAATATTACGTGATGCTGATTGCTCTCATTTTGGAAAAAAATACTTTCCTGAAGCTAGCGAGTTTTTAAGAAAAGAATTAGAAATAGCTGGAGAAGCAACCTATACTCCTACAGAATGGTTAGACGAAAACATTAAAGTACTATCAAAAAAACACAGTTATTATACTGACTATGCTTTAAAAAATTGGCAATCAAGAAAAGAAAAAAACTTGGCCAAGCTTATAAAAACTAAAAGAAAACAAAAGACAAAAATTAAAACAGAAGAACTAAAAGCAAAATATAAAGCACAATACAAAAACGAAAGTCCAGAACGTGCAATCCAATCATTTTACAGGACTGCTTTAAAAAACCATATAAAGCTTAGTGATATCGCTGACACTAAAGCCAACATATTATTATCTGTAAATGCGATTATTATCTCTGTAGTATTGGCTAATTTAATTTCTAAATTAGACACCAATCCTTACTTAACTTGGCCGACAGTAATCTTTACCTTATTTAGTGTGATCTCTATGGTTATGTCCATAATAGCAACACGTCCCAATGTAACCAGCGGGCAATTTACTAAGGAGGATGTAAAAAACAAGGAAGTAAACCTGACCTTTTTTGGAAACTTCCACAAAATGGGACTTAAAGAATTTGAATGGGCGATTAACGAAATGATTAGTGATAAAGAATACATCTACAAATCTTTAACTAAAGATTTATACTTTCTAGGAATTGTTTTAGAACGTAAATACAGATTATTACGAATAACCTATACCGTATTTATGATAGGAATTATAGTCTCGTTACTTGCTTTTGGAATTGCTGTTAAAAATAATCCTGGCGTTAATATCCAAGATGTATTAGACACCACAACGTACATACAATCTATTTTACCTAAAACACTTAGTGCAGCTTAGGTTATTACGCTTTAATAGCCTGCATTAGATCATCATACGTATAAAACTCCTTTTTATTAGAATCATTTTGGTACAGTATATTTACACGTAACGCTTTTAAACCCGTTACCCCCTGTAAGTCTTCTAGTTCTAAAATCTCAACGTCATCACCTAATTGGTGCTTAGATTGTAAGAAATGAATGTATTGTAAATACTCCATTTCGTCTTCCTTTTGAGAATAGACAATTGTTAATTTACCTTTAGCCGTTATACGCTCTGATGTGCCTTTTATATTAGCTTTGTCCACACGTTTTTTAACCACTTCATATCTGGCATTATACGTTCCGTCTACATCAAAATGTTTCTCGTCTGTTCTAAACCTTATCGATAAAGGCTGGTTAAATACCAAAACCATAGATGCCACGTCTAGTGCAATAGGGTATTCATGTTGTTTGTTATAAAACACATTTTCCATTTTACACATGACTTGTAATTGCCATAAACGCAAATTGTATAAGTAAATAGCACTAAAAGAATCCTCTTTAGTTATGGATTCTCCGATGTACATGTTGTGCTCCACCCCATCCGTTTTGTACCGCTCAAAAAAGTGAGGATACATCGCTTGTGCTTCTATTTGTTTTTTATCCAATAATGATGACATATTTTTATTAATCAAACTTATAGTGTCATCATAATTTTTGCGATAGTAATAAATAACATTTAAGTCCCCATCGATCTTACTAAAATAGTCTTCAATATCTTCTTTGATATAAGTCTTTGATTTTAATTGAAATTTAAAAAGAGGCTCTATTTCATTTTTAAAAAACTGCGTTACCCTTTGTTCACTATCAACTTTAAAATCTAATTTTAACGCTTTTTCATAAGCCCCTATTTGAAACAATAATTGTTCAAAAATAGGTAGTTTCTCCGTTTTATAAACCGTTTTTATAATACGCTCAACCATTTTTAGTTGCAGAGACAAATCCTTCTGAGTAGCATTATTTCTGGCATCCGAAGACCCTTTGACATCTATTTGACCAAATAAAGGATATACTTTCTCAAAGCTTATTTTATTAAACGTTGGATTTGACACACCATCAAATTCCTCTTGCATAAACTGTCTAGCCGCACGCTCAAACTTCCATTTTACACTTGGATGAATCGAGGTACACTCCCTTTGGATAATAGCTTGAATTAGGTTTTCTTCATCTCTTTTAGAACGCTTTACTGCAGATAAAATAAAAGGCATCACGTCTGCCAATTTATTAGAATTTATACTATTTAAAGCTTTTGGTGTTCTAGAAACTAACTCTAAAACAGCTAACAACTCTCCGTTTTCTGCTATTGGTGCAAAAATAGCACTCTTAATGCCTTGTTCTTTTAAAACAGAGACCTGAGGTGATGCACCTTCGGATAAATTAAAACTTTTATCAACATCAGATATTGCAAAATTAGTTTTCTCCTTTAAAATTTTCTCATAACTGTAATGACAAAACAAATTCTCACATTTAAACGCTTCCTGAGCTTTTAGTAAATAACTACTAATACTAGAATCGTGTACCTTCATTAAGGTATTCTCTTCTTTGTTATATATTGAAAAACCAACGTCCAAATCAGTAATACTTAACAACGATCTAAATACCTTTTTAAAATCAACCATAAAGCTTTCGTCTTTACGCTTGTTATTTCCTATTAAGGTTGTTTTAATATTAGATATGGCTTGATCTTCCGTAACATCAAAAATATTAGAAATTACAAATCCTTTAGAGATATAACTATTTGGAGGGAATTTTTCTTTCCATAAGTCTATATTATCAAAATTATCTAATAACTGATCAAAATCGTCCTGAGTTAATTTAGGTGCTCTATCTGTGGCTATTATTTCCATAAAATCCGCATTATATGTGATTTTATAGATTCTTAAAATCCCATTAGCATCTGGAATCTCATAATATAAAGGTCTTTTAAAATTGGTGTTATAATTATAACAAAAACTCATGATGATAGTACATCCCAAAATATACCAGTCATTTTCAGGCATATTTTTTATAACCAATTCAAAATCGGGACCTGCACTTTCAATAATACTTTCAAACCGTTTAGAGGCATTAAAAATGAAATTATGATAAGGTACACTTGCCGTTTTTATCTCGTTTAAACTTAAAATTTCACTAAAGGAATCCTGTAATAAAATCTCAATATCTTTCTCATGTTCTTTTAAAACAGACACTTTACTAAACCCTTCTTTTAAAATAGGATTGGCCGCCTGTATTTTTAATATACGATTAGCCTTAGCCTCAATAAATGGATCTTCATTTTTAGCTAACTCCTCATAGCGCTCAATTAATTTATTAAAACTAATCTGTAGCGAAAAAGGTAAATTTATATTGTCGTTTAAATCGATCATTGTATTCTTTAAGATACGCAAAAATACGCATTATAGCTGTTAGTCGTTAATTTTTTAACAAGTTGACACCCTTTTTAAAGTATAATTTTCAAACCTATTTTAACCACATAAAACAAAGCCGATAAGTGGTCTAAAAGATCCGATTACTACGATCAAAAAGAATGAAATTAGATTATTTTAATACCTTTGGCCTGAACTAAATTTAGTTCTCAAACGCTATCAAACAATCCTATCACCATAGATCTTAATTATAAAAAAATGTTAAAAACAAAAACAGTAAGTCTGATAATAGCAATTACAACCTTTAGCTCTTGTCAATTTAATCAATCCGTCAGTACTGATTTAACAACTGGAGCCTACTCTAGAGGCGATGGTATTGGTTGTGATGCTGTATATATAGAAATTAATGGTAAAGAGGACAAACGAAATGAATTTATTTATGGCGAAAACGTAACCCTTGTTTTCAATAATATTAATGGACTAATTAAATCTGACAGCAGATCCTATCCTGGATTATCCATGCACATTATTAAAAACGATAAAGACACCGTGTATTCTGAACCTAATTTATTAGGCAACTCAGACAACGGAACTGATATTACTCCTCTTCAACTGCGCTCCTCTTTCCGAACGGCATTGCCTTATAAAAACAACGAGAAATACAAATCTTATGTTCAAATATGGGATAAAAAAGGTGATGGTACATTTACTTACGAATTACCCTTTACAGTAAAGCAAAATGACTTACTAACAATAGAAAACAACGGAATTGTATATTCAAATATATACTTATGGGACGAAACCCTCAAACAACCTGTTTTTGAAAGCACTATAAATGCTGACCATTTATTAATACTAATCCTTGAAAACATAGAAGGTCTAGAATTGATAAACGATAAGGTTTTTCCAATCTTTTCACTTGACATAATAGATAACAAAGGCGAAAAAATCCTTTCCGAAGCCAATCTATTAAGCAAATTTGAAAATGAGGGTGTTAATACAACTGATTTAAAACAACTGATAGCAAAAATCACCTTTCCGGATGGAAAAATAAATAATCCGTGTCAATTAATTGCAAAATTAAAAGACAAAAATTCGTCTAAGGAGATTAACATAACAACAGCATTGATAATAAATTAATATTAAACACTGACTTTATTGGCACTCCAAAAAGAAGAGGTGTTTTAAAATCAACAACAAATAATGTAAATGATTTAGTGCTTGAATGTAATGACCTCTTAAAATGGAATGGTCAAAATTATGAAAAACAATAAAATTCCAGCTAATAGCTCCCGTCCTTTACTAAACATTCGCTACTTCTAAAACATAATTCAAAACAATACATTACATCTAATTTGAGTACAAAAAAAACCGGAATACATTCCGGTTTTTTATTTAAATAATTAAACTTTTTTTTAATCGTTAAGCTCTAACCCTGTTATGGTTAATACTTGAATTTCAATTTCGTTTCCTTCTTCATCTTCACTCATTTCTGTCGTTTTCTCGTAAGTCACGGTAAATTGACTTCCAACATAATCATCCGATTCTAAATCAAAAGACTCTAAAGCTTCTTCAGATACATATTGAAATAACATGTTTTGTTTAGCACCTTTTTCTGTAACTGCAAATACGTAATCATACTCTACTACTCCTTTGTAAACACCTGAAACTACTAAAGTTTCTGTTGCTGTAAATGATGTTAAGCTTAAAAATGCAATTGCGATAATAATTAATTTTGCTTTCATTTTAAAAAATTTTATAAAGTTATTGTATTATGTGTGTTTTCGGAAGTTTGCCACCTCAAGTCCAAAACTGCTTTTAGTATTGTTTCCTATTGCAATACGCGTGGTATATAGCTTATACGTATAAAACTCTTATCTAGATTACATTAGCTTGGTAAGAAACATATCAAAAACCTCAATTACAATTAAAATAATAATGATCCACTCCAGCCTACTGCTTTCTTTATGGTCCATTATATCTTTAAAAAGCTCAAGGTTTTCTTTTATAATTTCTATTCTATCGTGTATTAATCGGTATCTATCTTTTAAGTCAAACGTCTGTTTTAAATCTTGATTAAGCTGATTTAATTGTTCGTTTTCCCATGTACTATCAGGCGAATCAAAGATGTATAGATTTTCTGAAATTCGGTTTTTAATATTCAAAGTTCGACCTATAAATCGTTTTAACTTATTTCCAGAAATATCTAACTTTCCTTTTTGTTCTAAATACAACGTATGCTTATTAGTTTGTTCCAAAAGATCATACGTGATCTCAGAGTAACGATCTAAAGCCACACTCTGTGATACGTTAAGCATCACCAAACGAACCATGTCATCGTTTAATTCGGGCAACTCGATATGATTGAAATCTACTTTTAAACTATTAGGTTGGATAAGCACCTTAACCTCTTCAGATAGTTTTTCTGATAAATAATTATTGGAGAATGGCTCCATACTAGTCAGTACTTCATTAATAGACTGAGTGGTCATATTAAAAAAGCTTACTATTCCATATTGAAAAATGTACACAAACGCATTATCGTCGCATTTGTAATACAGCTCGTCACTATCATTAAACAACAACTGCCAAGACAGTTGTTGTTTACATTGTTTTATATTGATAGTACTAGCTACCTGATAGGCAACTACAGTATACATGCTTAGAAATCGTCGTGATCTTGCTCTTCGCTTGGTTCTGACTCTGGATCCTGAACTGCTTCTGCGTCATCATCTTCAAAGTCTTCGTAATCATCTTCGTCATAGTTCTCCATAGTTTTTACCAACTTGGTACTAACCTTGACTAAATACTTAGTGTCTTCCGTAGTCACTTCTACAGCTTCTATCAACTCGTTTTTAGCATTTCTAAACTCGATAATATGGTCTTCGTCGTAGCCATCAGGATACCTCTCTACTAACAACTTTAATATTTCAGGTGTTAGTTTTTTAAAGTCTACTATGACACGTTTCAAATTGTCTGGTTTTTTCATTTTACGAAAGCAATTACAATCCTAATATATATGCAAATATAAGTGGAGCAACTATGGTCGCATCACTCTCCACAATAAATTTTGGTGTATCAATATCTAGTTTTCCCCAAGTAATTTTCTCGTTAGGTACAGCTCCAGAATATGATCCATAACTAGTTGTAGAGTCACTTATTTGACAAAAATAGCTCCAAAATGGTGTGTCTGTACGCTCCATATCTTGATATAACATTGGCACTACACATATTGGAAAATCTCCTGCGATACCTCCTCCAATTTGAAAAAACCCGATTCCGTTTTGAGAGTTTTCAGTATACCAATCTGCTAAAAACGTCATGTACTCGATACCCGATTTCATGGTACTAGCCTTAAGCTCTCCTTTTAAAACATAACTTGCAAAAATATTCCCCATAGTACTGTCTTCCCAACCTGGGCAAACTATTGGCAAGTTTTTTTCTGCTGCAGCATACATCCAAGAGTCTTTTAAATCAATTTCATAATACTCTTCTAAAACCCCTGACAATAACATTTTGTACATGTATTCATGTGGTAAAAAACGTTCTCCATTAGCCTCAGCATCTTTCCATATTTTTTCAATATGGTGTTGTAAACGTCTAAACGCTTCGTGCTCAGGAATACAAGTATCTGTTACACGGTTAAGTCCTTTTTCTAATAAATCCCATTCTTCTTGAGGTGTTAAATCACGATAGTTAGGCACACGCTTGTAGTGCGAATGCGCTACCAAATTCATGATATCCTCTTCCAAGTTTGCTCCAGTACATGAAATAATATGCACTTTATCTTGACGAATCATTTCTGCAAAACTTTTACCAAGCTCTGCTGTACTCATAGCACCAGCAAGAGAGACTAACATTTTAGCACCATTGTCTAATTGTGTTTCGTATCCTTTTGCCGCATCTACTAAAGCTGCTGCGTTAAAATGTAAGTAATGGTGTTCTATAAATTGTGAAACTGGTCCTTTAGTACTCATCGTCTTCGTTGAATTTAGAAGTGTTATTTTTTTGTGTATCTTTCTCGTATGTGTTGTCGTAATCGTCCTCTGTGCCTTGATTTAAAAACTTATAGCTTAGCATTTTATAATACAATTTAGCAGCTAAAAAGTCTGAAGATTTATCCACTTTATTTGGACATAATTCAACAATATCAAATCCAACTACGTTTTTCTCTTCAAATACTTGCTTTAAAAACTCTAAAGTTTCGTACCATAATAAACCACCTGGCTCCGGTGTACCAGTGCTTGGCATAATTGAAGGATCAAAGGCATCTAAATCTATTGTGATAAATACATTATCCGTCATCTGATCAATTGCACTATCCACCCATGTATCATCTAGCGCCATCTCATGAGCAAAGTATGTTTTTTCCTTGTCCATTACCGTCGTTTCAATCGCATCCATAGAGCGTATTCCAACTTGAATCAAGTTAGTCGTTTGACTTGCTTCATATAATGCACAGGCATGGTTACAGGTCGTACCTTCATACTCTTTACGCAAATCCGCATGCGCATCTAATTGTAATACTGTTAAGCTTGGAAACATCTCGTTAAAGGCACGTATTGTACCAATAGATATAGAATGTTCTCCTCCAAAAATAGTAACAAACTTATTTTTTTTAATATATTTTTTAGTCACACGATGTACTGCATCTACCATAGCTTCTGGCGAGCTATTTTCAGTCACAGCATCCGCTAAATACACCCCTTGATTATAAACTTCTGTACCAGTTTCGAGATCATAAAGTTCCATATTTTCTGATGCATCTAAAAAAGCTTCCGGACCTTTATCTGCCCCTTTTTGCCATGTACTAGTACCATCATACGGCACTGGAATTAACACGATTTTTGCTTTTTCTAATTTTGCCAATTCTTCTGGAATTCCAGCATAAGTTTTAGTTTGCATAGCCTAAAATTTTAAGTAAGTCTTCACTTTTTTGTTGTTCGGAAAATAATGTTTTTGTGATGTTTCCATCTTCATCTCTATCTATTAAAATATGTTTTGGAGACGGTATTAAACAGTGTTGTAATCCTCCAAAACCACCTATTGTTTCTTGATATGCTCCTGTATTAAAAAAGCCTATATACAATGGTTTGTCTTTGTTGTATTTTGGTAAATAAATAGCGTTCATGTGCTGTTCACTATTATAATAATCGTCACTATCACAGGTTAACCCTCCCAGTAAAACACGCTCATAAGAGTCATGCCAACGGTTAATTGCTAGCATTACAAAACGTTTATTAATCGCCCAAGTATCTGGTAACGTTGTAATAAAAGAAGAGTTTATCATGTTCCACTTTTCACGATCATTTTGTTGTTTTTGATACAACACTTCGTAAATAGCGCCGCCACTTTCCCCTACTGTAAAACTTCCAAATTCTGTAAAAATGTTTGGCACATCAACCTCTTCCTCTTCACACGTTTGTTTGATTTGATTGATGATTTCGTCAATCATGTATTCGTAATCAAAATCAAATGCTAACGAGTTTTTAATAGGGAATCCACCTCCAATATTTAAACTATCTAAGCTAGGGCAAACCTTTTTTAAACTAGTATAAACTTTTAAACATTTTAATAATTCATTCCAGTAATACGCATTATCTCTAATTCCTGTATTGATAAAAAAGTGAAGCATTTTAAGCTCTACTTTTGGATTGTCTTTAATTTGACTTTTATAAAACGGAATAATATTTTTGTACCCAATCCCTAATCTTGAAGTATAAAACTCAAACTTAGGTTCTTCTTCTGATGCGATTCTTATTCCTACTTTAAAGTTACCATCAATTTGTTCTGAAAGTAAATCTATCTCCTCGTAGTTATCAATAATTGGAATACAGTTTTTTTGTCCGTTATTAATTAACCTTGCGATGTTAGTAATATACTGCTCACGTTTAAATCCATTACTGATTATAAATGTTTCGTCAGTTATTTTACCTTCTTTTTTAAGGTTCTCAACAATATCAATATCAAAAGCTGATGATGTTTCAATATGAATATCATTTTTTAAAGCTTCATTTAAAACATGTTTAAAATGCGAGCTTTTTGTGCAATAGCAATAGTTGTAACTTCCTTTATAGTCATGCTTTTTTATAGCATCTCTAAACCACGTCTTAGCGCGTTGTATATTATTAGAGATTTGTGGTAGGTATGTGAACTTTAAAGGTGCTCCATACTCTTCCACTAACTCCATTAAATCGATATCATGAAATTGTAATGTCTTGTCCTCTAACTTAAATTCTGGTTGAGGAAAATCAAAAGTTTGACTGATTAAGTCTATGTACTTTGTGTTCATTTGTGGTTTAAAACGTTAAAATTGAAATATAAATAGTTTAAAAAATTGTATTAAAAAAATATAACAAAGTGACTATCAAATTTGAATTCTAAGGTCGTAAGTGGGTGCAAAGCCAAACTGATGCTGGCTAGCATATATCGTAGTGAAAGCGGAAGTTAGCTTTAGAATTCGGTCGCTTAATCTGTAAGCTGCTTTTGAATATGACTTCCTAATTTTCAAAAGCCCGAACATAGAAACAGAGTTCAAAGTGTTCAGCTATTATACTGCAAATGAAATACTTTTTTTTGAATTAAAAACTTTTTTATTAAAAAAATAAAATTTATTTAATCTACTGATAACATGACCACTTACAACGCTACAAAAAACAAAAGCACTTCTTTTATTAAATTAAAAGAAGCGCTTTTATATAAATTACTGTAAAAACTAATCCAAATCCACTCTAATACCTAAAGAAATATTATTTTGATCAAATGCTTGATTTTTAAATAATGGTGCTATATCGTATTTAGCATATAAACTTAAATCTCCAACTCCAATATACCCACTAAGACCATACGTGAATGTATTGGTATTAAAGTTTCTTTTAATTTTTTCCTTTACACGATCTCCGTTTTCTTTATAAGTTAATTTTTGTACTGCATTACCATTTACACCAACATAACCTCCCAATCCTACTTTAAACTTATTATGATTAAAATAACGCACACGACCATCTTCATAATCCTTTTTACTCCATGGGCCAAATTCAAGATGCATAGGAATAACTAAGCTAGTGGTTCTAAACTTGGCACGTTTTAAATCGCCATCAAAAGACTGCAATGTTGTTTGGTTACCGTCTTGAACAAAATACATCCCATTTTTTATATCTAATTTATTCCATTGAACAGAAAGCCCATATTTAAAACGTAAAAAGTTAGACTCTTTTAATACTCGAGTCTTCCATAGCCATCCTAGTTCCACAAATCCAGAACCACCTAATTTATAAGGTGTATCACTTAAACTAACACCATCAATTAGTGTATTATTAAAACCCATTGCAAAAAGCATTTGGTTACCTGTACGGATGTCTTTTTTGGGAGGAGTACGATTAGCTCTGATACCTAAAAGTTCTTTATTCGCAGCTCCTATTTTAACGGAAAACACATTTTTATCTCCTTTATTTTCAAATGCATTATTTCTATTGAAATATTCAACTCTATTTACTGCAATAGCTATTCTATTTTCGATATTTAATGCTCTTTTTTCTGCAGCTTCTTTTTTTAATTGTTCTGCTTCTTCAAAAGTAATTTCATCTTCCTCTAATTGATCATTGATTGTTTCAATTTCTAATTTTAAGGCGTCACGCTCTTCGGTAGTAATTGTTTCTTTTATGGATTCTATTCTTGGTATTGAATCCTTTTCTTGTGCTTTAAGCTGACTTACTGCCAACAATAAAAACAAGTACACTAAATGTTTTGTAATGTTCTGCATAACTGTTCGTTTTTTTTTTTAATGATTAATTGATTTAATTATCGCGTTCTACTACTGTTGTTCTTAAAGTCTCATAGCCTGATTTTACAGCATGAAACAATCTGTTTTTTAGAGACTTTTCTGATGTCATCTCTATCTCCTCTAGTAACGAGTTCACGTCTATTTTCTCGGATTTATACCCTGTATTTGTTCTCTTAACTTTGGCATAAGCTTTATCTAAAAGCAAATTTGCCTCATTAGTTAAAATTTTATTATTAACTATTACTGTATCTACTGACTGAGATTGTGCAATAGCACTATTATTAACATTACTAGAAGCGGTATTTAAAGCATTACCATCATCTTCTAAGGCGATAGGTTTTAAATTCCCTGAAGCTAAATTAATTCTAGTTGCTATTTTTGTAGGTGTCGTAATAACAACGTTGTTCTTTTTTACTTGATACTGCTCTTGCTCCTCATTTATTACATCACTTTTAGCGTCCTCTTTATTTACAATTACATCTGGTTGTACTGGTTGTGTTTTTCTTGGTATATGTATTTCATTTTTCACGTCTTCAACAAGGCCATTAACAGTGTTTGATTGATTTCTAAAAACAAAAACCGTCAAACAAACGCCTACAACTGTTGCAGCAATACTCAGCCACCAAAATGAGACTTTTCGTTTATCTTGACGTTGATCTAATAGCGTGTCTAATTGACTCCAAGTTGTTTTACTTGGTGCAATTGTACGACGCTCCAAAGTGTCTTTTAATTGCTTTTCAAATTTATTTGGTGGCATATTCCTTGGTATTAAGTATCTTAATATTATTTTGTAATAGTTTTCGTGCTTTAAATAATTGAGATTTTGATGTCCCTTCACTTATATTTAAAAGCTTAGCGATCTCCGCATGCTTATAACCTTCTATGGCATACATTACAAAAACCATTTTGTAACCTTCTGGTAAATTATCTATCAACTCTTGCAATTGTGAGGCATCGTATTGCTGAGAGCTTTCGTCTTGAATTTCGATATGTTGATAATCGTCCTCTACAAATTGAATTGTTTTTTTCTGACGTAAAAATGAAATAGACTCCCTAACCATGATACGCCTAATCCAACCTTCAAAACTACCTTCCCCCTTAAAAGATTTTAAATTAGTAAAAACTTTAAAAAATCCATTAAGCATGACCTCTTCAGCATGTTGTAAATCTTTCACATAATAACGACAGACACTTAACATTTTAGGCGCATGCATTTCAAACAATACGTGTTGGGCTTCACGATTATTTTTAGCTGCTTTTTTTATAAGCTTGATTTCGTTATTAAATAAGGTTACGACTTTCACAAAAAGTGTTATTTAGTTAGCGCTTCTATTTATAAAGACGCAAAAGTTATACAAAAGGTTGCCTCAATAAAAAATAAAGAAAGAAAATAGAGCTAATAATACTTTTAACAATCTGATTAGAACACTTTGTAGCACCAGCAAATAAGGGGAATGTACGGCTTACCTTAGTCTAAATGAATTTATTAAAAAAATTAACTAAACTATACGTAAATAAAAGTATCAACTGTACTAAAACGGGGCAAACACTTCGAATAAAGTATTAATCTCACCACACAAAACGAACCTAATTATTAAATATTAGAAATTAAAACAACAGTAATAACATGAGTAACAACAAAATCAGTAGGCCTTTAAAACTAATATAATATGGTCCTTGTATTAATTAAATGAATAACTAACTCAAGACCCCTATAAGTCTATTCTATTTAATACTTGACAATTTCAAACTCACTTCGTCTATTCAATTGATGTTCGTCTTCCGTACAATCTAGCATTGGACATGGTACTATGGGTAACAATTCTCCAAAACCTTCAAACAGTAAGCGTCGTGCATTTATATAACTCTCTAATGCTAAATAATTACGGGTAGATTCCGCACGTCTCTCTGACAAAATCTGATTATATCTTACAGTTCCACGACTATCTGTATGGGCACTTATTTTCAAATGAATATTTGGATAACGTTCTAATTTAGAAGCTAATTCATCTAAAACCAATTTTGAATCAGAAGTGATACTCCACATACCAAAGTCAAAATATATTGGTTCTAACTGAAAGAATAATTTACCATCTTTTTCAACAATTGGTGGCCCTTCTAGATCGGTTAGCATTTCAAAACGCTTAGGGTCTTCACTTTTAAGTTTTTTATCAATTTTCTTTTCTATAATAACAGCTTCAATAGGATCTATTGGCTGTACAACCACAGGAACTACAACGATAGGTTCTGGTGGTGGTATTTGTTTTAAATACAGGACATGCTTTAGATCTTCTTGTTCTTTTGTAATCACTAGAATACTTCCTGAGTAATATCCTTCACTATCTGCTTGAAATTGATACTTACCAACTAACAAATTACTATTAAAAACAGCTGAATCTCCTAAAGTGTTTGAATAAATTTGATTTTCTTTTTTATCTAACAACACAACATTAGCATTAGGTATATATGCTTTAGTTTCAAAATCCCTAACTTCAAAAGTGTTGATATACTCTCTAGTAAAAATTTCTCCAACTTGCTTAAACTGAAAAATATTATCATCTAATTTATTACGATTAGAGGCAAAAAAACCTTCACTTTCATTGTAATAGTTAAGATTGAAGTCATCATATTGCGAATTAATAGGCGCTCCTAAATTAACGGGCACTGTAAATTCACCATCACTATTTTCAGAAACAAAATTATCTAGAAATCCTAAACCAACATGTCCATTTGATGCAAAAAACAAATTCCCTTTTTGAGAAATAAATGGAAAATGTTCTCTATTCTGAGTATTAATAACATTACCCAAATTTATCGGGTCACTAGTTGTGTCATCAACGTTTAAAGTAACATAGTACAAATCAAAGCTACCAAAACCACCTTCAATATCGGAAGAAAAATAAAGACGTTTACCGTCTGGACTTAAAGCAGGATGTTGAAATGAAAAACCGTTTATATTAAATGGCAACTTCTCTAATTTTTGCCACTTACCATCCACTTTTATCGTTTTATAAATATGGATATTGTTGTTATTATCTTCGCTAAATTCTTTTTTACCATCTGCAGTATTACTTCTTGACACATATAAAGTATTACCATCGTTACTAAAGCAAAAATTACCTTCGTGTAATTTAGAATTTATAGATTTTGTTATTGCATTAGCTAATCCTAACGTATCATTTTTATAATTTACTTTAGTGGCGTAAATATCTAAAAATGGCTTATGAGTCCATTTATAAGTTTTTGATAACAGTTGCTTAGTCGATCTATCTGAAACAAAATAAACACTATCTCTTAATCGTACTGCTCCAAAATCTGAAGCTTCAGAGTTAAACTGTGTCTTCTCAACCGTATAATCAGGTGTCTTTAATTTAAAGGCCTCGATAGTATCTATTAACTCTACTTTATCAATACTTACAGACTCATTTTCTTTATATAATCTTAAATAATCTAATGCTGTTTCATAATCTCCTAAAGCAGATAAGACTTGATATAATTTAAAATTAAACTGATTATCGTAACTTTTATCTTTCTCTCCAAACTGCCCTTTTACAAGTTGTTTTAAATAAATAGACGCTTTTTTATACTGAAAGGTATTGTAGTATGAAGTAGCTACATTCTGTAATGCATTTTTATGACGTTCTTTACCTAATTCTGCTTCGTAATATTTTGCCGCATTTAAATAATCTCCTTTTTCAAAAAACCGATCAGCTCTTGTTTTTTGAGCTAAACCCACTTGAAAAACCAATAGAGCTATAATAACACTTAATCTTTTTATCATTTTAGTAAAATCTTGGAGATGAATACTTTTTACTTAATCCTAGTAAATCAAATCTGTACAACAAAAGAAACTCATGACTTCCACTATTAAAATCATTAAGTTTACTTGTATTGAAATCATAGGCATATCCTATTTTTAAATTGGAAGAAATATTAAACCCTGCTAAGCCAGCAATAGCATCTTGATACCTGTAAGACACCCCAAGTTCAAATTTCTCGTCATATAACGCGTTAACAGACAAATCAAAAGTTAGTGGCGCTCCTCCCGTGTATTTCACCACAGTTGACGGCTTCAATTTTAAATTATCGGCGACATCAAAAACATAACCTCCAATTAAAAAAACATGAGGCTTGTTAGTGTACGTCGTCTCATCTTCAATATCTAAACTCGCTGGAATTAAATTTGGAGAAGAAACCCCTGCGTAATACGCATCATTAAACAAAAACACACCAGCTCCAATATTCAATACCGTTTTATTGTTATTACCAAAGGCAGCATCCCCAGCAACGTTACTTCCGATTGCACTAATATTAATATGCTCAAATCCTGCTTTTAAACCAAAAGAAAGGTTTAATCCATCATTAAGACTAACCTTATAAGCCGCATCAATATTAAATAGGTTTTCACTTAAATTAACATTATCACCAATGTTATCGTTTAAATAATTCACACTTAATTCTATCCTATCGTTTAAAGGTATGTTTGCAAAAGCATTAACTGTTCTTGGTGCGCCATCAATCCCCACCCATTGGGTTCTATATAAACTACCAACCTGAATAATACCAGGTTCGTTTAGCATATAAGCTGGATTAACAATACTCATATTATACATATATTGTGTATACTGAGGCTCTTGCTGTGCGTATGCAGACCAACTACATAGAATCAATAGTATTAGTAATTTTTGTCTCATTCTAAAATTATCTGCTTAAATAAAAGTTACCTTGAAAAGGATCTGTCATACCATCTTTTGGATCAAAAACATAAAAATACACACCTGAAGGTAGTGTTTTTCCAATACCGACATTTGATTCTCCATCAAACAAAGGGGTGTTTTGATTTCCTTTATAAACAATTGTACCGTACCTATTAAAAATATCAATTTCGAAATTAGGAAAGGTCAGTGGTAGACTACACAAATCAAATTGATCATTTTGACCGTCTCCGTTTGCAGATACACCATCACTGATACAATCCTCACACTCTGGATTCCCGTAAGGCAATAACGAGACTGTCATAGCTACTCGAAAAGATTCGCAACCATTAACATCCGTTGCTGTAACAAAATAATCAGCGCCATCCACCAATATTGTATCCGCATCTAATGGAACCATATCTGTTGCATTATCATACCAATTAAAATCTTGTCCGTTATTGGCTACTAAATTACTTATAGACGCTCCATCTGTTGCGCAAAATGTTTGATTTTCAATAATAGGTGCTTCCACTTCAATTACCGAAATAGAAATAATTATACTTGATAAGTCACATGGAGGGTTACCTTGTATTTGATATCTAAAATCATATATGCCTTCACTTAATTGAGATACATCAAGAACACTCCCTGTAAGGGCTCCTGTCGCACCAATATCGATAAAACTCCCACTACTATCCGCTGTAGCATCTAAATAATCAAATAAATCAATTTGTAATTCAGTTTGACATACAGCATACAATCCGCCTTCTCCCAGTATTGGGCTTTGAAATAAAGTGACTGTAACCATAGACTCACTTCCTGGGCATAATACAACATTGCCTGTATTTGTATTATCTGGTAAACTATAAGTATACACACCTCCTTCAGATAGTAATGGATCAAAAATCGCTTCGTGACCAGTCGTTGCATACCCATTAGGCCCAGTCCAAGTCCCTATTGTACTTGGGCTACCTCCTAAACTATCAAACAAATCAAACATCACATCGGTATCACAGACCTCAACAACTCCATCTTCACCAGGATTATAGGCTTCAAAAATAGTAAACGATAAATTTGCTCTATCCAAACACCCCTCCGCTGTAAGCGTAGAATACACATAATTAAAGGTTTGACTACCCTCAATATCTGGCAAAGTAATAGGGTTTATTACTACTGTCCCTGTATTATCTAACCACTGCCCTTCAGTACCCTGATAAATAGGATCGTCAACACCATTAGTTGTTAATAACGTAAATAAATCTAATGGGGAAGCTATGGTAGCATCTGTTTCACAAAATTCTAAATCAATAGTATCTTCCCCAGCATATAAGGTTGGATGAATAACAAGTGTCACTTCTGCACTACGATTTGCGCATGGACTACCTAGACATGTCGCATCCGAAGAAACGTTATAGCTAAACACATAAGTTCCTACATCGTCATTAGTAATTCCTTCAATATCTATAAGCCCTTCTGTTGTTAAAACCTGGTGGTCATATAAAATTATTTCTCCATTTTCTTGAATATTTAAATCTGAAGGGCCTGAAATCAATGTCCAATTTGTATAAATAGAATTAGGGTATTCATACACTATTCCATTTTCTGTTGTAAAAAGTAATTCATCATATAAACTTATAGAATATGGACGAAAATCGTCAGTACAGATTTCCAAAGGAGGGTCTTCCTGTTCGAAAAACCGTATTGTTTCGAAAAATGAAAAAGATATACTTGTTGTCTTATCAGAACAATTAGTTAACGAAGATCGTGCTTCAACCGTATAACTAAAAGTAAAAGTTTCGCAAGAGAACATAGGGTTTGATGCCTTTAAAAAATCATAAATTTCTCTTATATTGATGATGGCATCTAAAGGATTGGAAATTTGACCACTTGGATCATTATTTGCAGACCAAAGTCCTTCAACATCTTCTCCACTCAAATACTGATCATCCGTTAAATTAATATCATTATCCCAAAGTCCCGCTAATATATCATCTTCACAAATAGAATAGTTAGTTGCACTACCCGAAAAAACATCTCTAATAACTTCTACTTTAATATTTGAAACGGAAGCTGGACTACATGGCGAAATACCTGGCACTGTATAAGTAAACTCAAAAACATCAAATTCTATCAAATTACCAAAAGGCACGTAGGGTATAGTAGCATTAAAACTACTTGGTGTTGGTCCAAATCCTAAAAAATTTGAAGGATCTCCTAAATTACCTACAAATTCCCAAATACCATTTTTATGAGGGGAAGGTTGTGATTCAAAGACCTGAAATAAATCAAAAGTTGATAATATACTCTCACAAATTGTGATATTAGCGTCATTAACTCCTTGCGGAGGTAAAGGATTACCTTCAAAAGGCCCTAAAACTAAATTAACAGTAACTATAATACCATCTGGACAGGCAGAATTAGTATCAATTAATTGAAACTGATAATCTGTTATTGCTACCGAAGAATCATCTAAATCCCATAAAAACAAATCACCAGTAGCTTCATCTAAGGCAAAGTTGAAATCAGGATCAAACCAAGTCCCTGTAGCAACTGAAATAGTCCCTCCAGTAGTACTATTGTACTGATCATACAAATTGATTATTCCATCCGGAATCCCATCATTATTATTATCAATAGTTGTCATATCACAAATAACAACAGTCTCCTGTTCGTTACATTGCGCGTTTACTTTTGAAGTATAACACATTAGAATTACTAAAACGAGGTAAGTAATATTTTTCAATACGCTTTAAATTTAAATTTGGCGCAAGTTAAATAATACAAATTATAAAATGCAATAAAACAGCTAATTAATTGATATAAAAGCTAATATACGAGGTGCTTAAGACTTACTTTTTTCTTTCGATAACGTAATTAACCATCAACTCTAGTGAGTCTTTGTATTCTGATTTAGGAAATACTTTTAATAGTAGCAAAGCTTCTTCCTGAAAGGTTTTCATTTTCGAAACAGCATAATCCAGGCCTCCATTTTGCTTTACAAAATCGATAACTTGATTAACCCTTTTTCTGTCTTTATTATGATTTTTAACCGAATTGATTAACCACTTCTTATCTTTTTTAGAGCAATTATTAAGCACATAAATTAAAGGTAATGTCATTTTTTGTTCTTTAATATCTATACCTGTGGGTTTTCCAATACTCTGGGTACCGTAATCAAACAAATCATCTTTAATTTGAAAGGCCATCCCAATAAACTCTCCAAATTTACGCATAGTCTCGACCTCAACTGAATTTGGTTTAACGGATGCCGCTCCAAGACTACAACACGCCGCTATAAGTGTCGCTGTTTTTTGTCTGATAATCTCATAATAAACGCACTCCGTAATGTCTAACTTTCTAGCTTTTTCAATTTGAAGTAATTCACCTTCACTCATCTCTCTAACAGCGATAGAGATAATTTTCAATAAATCAAAATCATTATTATCAATAGATAGTAGCAACCCTTTTGATAATAAAAAATCACCAATTAAAACTGCTATTTTATTTTTCCAAAGTGCATTTATAGAGAAAAAGCCACGTCGTTTATTACTATCATCAACCACATCGTCATGTACCAAAGTCGCTGTATGAATTAACTCAATAACAGAAGCACCACGATAGGTACGCTCACTAACCTCTCCATTTGATACCATTTTAGCCACTAGAAAAACAAACATCGGTCGCATTTGTTTCCCTTTTCTATTAACAATATAGTAAGTTATTCTATTAAGTAAAGCAACTTTAGATGACATAGCTAGTCGAAACTTTTTTTCAAAAAGTTCCATTTCAAAAGCAATTGGTTGTTTTATCTGTTCTGTTATTTTCAAAAGAAAGGTCTAATTATTAATGATTTCAAAAATACGAATAAACTAATAGACCTTAATATTAATAATTCGCATTTTTAATCTAATAAAAATAGAACAATTATTTTTTCATTACCTTTAATACCCTAATTATCTAAACTTTAACTCATGAAAAAAATTACATTACTGTTATTATTTTATTTAACAATGACAACTTTTAGTCATGCACAATTTCCTGAAAGCTTTAATGGCACAACCATACCTGCAACCTGGGCCACGTTTATTGGAACTAATGGAGAAGGCACATTATACAATTGGGAAAATGTCGAAGGATACATGGGGGTTACTTATGAAGCCGTACCAACCCTATCTGAAGATTGGTTAGTAACACCATCCATTGCTATTACAACCTCTAATTCATTATTACAATTTGACCAAACGGATGCATTCCTACCCGATTATGGCTCTGAATACACCATAAGAGTCTCTACTGGGGCATCACAAACAACACATGCAGATTTCACTATTGTAGATACGCAAACCGAAACGTCTGTAACCGCCGGAGCCGAGGGTACGTTTTCTTCATACACAGTAGATTTATCTGCTTACGAAGGAACTACAATTTACATTGCTTTTGTGTTAACACAAAATGATGGTGATTATTGGTTTATAGACAATGTTAATTTAGTAGACAAATATGCTAGCGCTCCAAATGCGGTTATCACACCCACTCCTTATGATACAGCAACAGATGTCGGAATTGATCCAACTGATACAAATTCAGATAATACCCCAGACAATGCTGTTTCTTTTTCTTGGACTGAAGCAACAACTGGAGACTCTGCAACTACTTACAACTTTTACCTAGGAGAGTCTCCAACAACATTAAACGATTTAGGTAATATTAGTAACACGTCTGTTAATATTACAGGTATGGAATACAATACAGTATATTATTGGTCTGTAGTCGCAGAAAATATTGGAGGAGAAGCCATTGGATCTTCCGTTTGGAGTTTTACTACTGAAGCAGATCCTTCCTTATCAACAGCAACGTTTAACACCTCTACCTTTAGCGTCTTTCCAAATCCTGCTAAAAACAGTATTAATATAAAATCAAATACACTTTTTGATACAGTTGAAATATTCAACCAACTAGGTCAACGTGTTATGCAAGTTAGTACCGATGATTTAGTTGACAATTCCATTGCGATTAGCAACTTAAATAACGGTGTGTACTTCATGAAAATTTTTGCCGATGGAAAACAACAAACAACAAAATTTATAAAAGAGTAATTGGTTTACTTATCAAAAAAAAAGTGCCTTTCAAATATTTGAAAGGCACTTTTTTATATAAAATATTTTAATTTAATTTTCTTTATTAGCTAATTGTCCACAAGCGGCATCAATATCCTTACCTCTACTGCGTCTTACAGTAACAGTAATATTATTATCCTCTAATACGTTTTTATACATATCAATAGCTTCTGATCTAGCTTGTTGAAACTGACCATCATCAATCGGGTTATATTCTATAATATTAACCTTGCTTGGCGCGAACTTACAAAACTGAACTAAAGCATCTACATCTTTACGTTTATCATTTATACCTTCCCAAACAACATACTCATAAGTAATACGGTTTTTGGTTTTTTCGTACCAGTACACCAATGCTTCTCTAAGATCTGCTAACGGAAATGTTGCATTAAATGGCATAATTGATGTTCTGACTTCGTCAATTGCAGAGTGTAATGACACCGCCAATTTAAACTTAACATTATCATCTGCCATTTTTTTAATCATTTTTGGAACTCCAGACGTAGAAACTACAATACGTTTTGGCGACATTGCTAATCCTTCTGGAGACGTTATTTTCTCAATAGCCTTAAGGACGTTATTGTAATTCATTAATGGTTCTCCCATCCCCATAAATACAATATTACTTAAAGGTCTATCAAAATACAACCTACTTTCTCTATCTATAGCGACTACTTGATCATAAATTTCATCAGGATTAAGATTACGCATACGTTTTAAACGTGCTGTTGCGCAGAATTTACAGTCTAAACTACACCCTACTTGACTAGACACGCAGGCTGTGGTTCTAGTTTTTGTAGGTATTAAAACAGACTCCACTATCAAATCATCATGTAATCGTACCGCATTTTTTACAGTACCATCACTACTACGTTGCATCACATCTACTTTGATATGATTTATAACAAAGTTATCTTCTAGCATTTGACGCGTCTCTTTAGAGAGATTTGTCATATCCTCAAATGTATGAGCACCTTTGCTCCATAACCACTCGTAAACTTGATTCCCTCTAAAGGCTTTATCTCCTTCTTTTTCAAAGAATTCTCTAAGTTGCTCTTTAGTTAATGCGCGTATGTCTTTTTTCTTAATGTCCATTGGATTGCAAAAATAGTGATTTTGAATGATGAATGACGACTGATCATTTACTTTACTTAAATTTATAACCAACGTTAAGCTAACGCATTAGCGATGGAGACATTTGTTGAAGCTCTTGCTTTTGCCATTTAAGCAAATGCAAAGCGACTGTCGAGAGCGCGACCCCTGGGTAATGCCATAAAAAAACCTCTTTTACTGATTACAGCGAAAAGAGGTTTTAATTATCTATAGTAGAAGAATTAGATGATTAACATCGCGTCTCCATAACTGTAAAATTTGTACTTTTCTTTTACTGCTTCATCGTATGCTTTTTTCATAAAATCATGACCAGCAAATGCAGATACCATCATCATTAATGTTGATTTTGGTGTATGAAAATTAGTAATCATAGCGTTAGCAATACTAAAATCGTATGGAGGAAAAATAAATTTATTTGTCCATCCTTCTATTTCGTTTAATGTTCCGCTTGAAGACACTGAACTTTCTATAGCACGCATTGCTGTTGTACCCACTGCACAAATACGACGCTTCTCTTTTTTAGCATTATTGATAATCTCTACTGCTGCTGCTTCAATTTTAAGCTCTTCACTATCCATTTTATGCTTAGATAGATCTTCAACCTCTACTGGATTAAATGTTCCTAATCCAACATGCAATGTTACTTCTGCAAAATCGACACCTTTAATTTCTAAACGTTTTAATAAATGCTTAGAAAAGTGCATCCCTGCTGTTGGTGCTGCTACAGCCCCTTCTTCTTTTGCATAAATTGTCTGGTAACGCTCTTCATCTTCAGGCTCTACGTCTCTTTTAATATATTTTGGTAAAGGTGTTTCTCCTAATAATTGTAATTTTTTTCTAAACTCTTCGTAAGACCCGTCATATAAGAAACGTAAAGTACGTCCTCTAGACGTTGTATTATCGATAACTTCTGCTACTAATGTTTCGTCGTCGCCGAAGTATAATTTGTTACCAATACGTATTTTACGAGCTGGATCTACTAAAACATCCCAAAGACGTTGTTCTTTATTTAATTCTCTTAATAAAAACACTTCGATTCTAGCGCCTGTTTTTTCTTTGTTACCAAATAAACGCGCTGGAAATACTTTGGTGTTATTAAGAATCATCACATCCTTCTCATCAAAATATTCGATTATGTCTTTGAACATTCTATGCTCAATAGTTTGTTCTTTTCGATTTAATACCATCAAACGAGACTCGTCTCTGTTTTCAGCAGGATATTCTGCTAATAATTCATCTGGTAAGTCAAAATGGAAGTGTGATAATTTCATTTATTAAATAGTTGTTAAGTTAACAAGATTGCAAATATACAATCTGGAGATAGGCCTTGTCAAGTAAATGAGCAATTATTATTTATTAAACGCTAAAAATGAAGCCTAAAGCAGCTAAATCATCCCAAAATGTTGGGTAAGATTTTGAAACCACTTTATAATCTTCGATAATTATAGGTGTTTTTAATGCTAAAGGCGCAAATGCCATAGCCATCCGGTGGTCATTATAAGTTGCAACAGCAATGTTTTGTCGTCTATTGGTCGCTTTTTTTAATGTTAAACTATTGTCTGTTATGGCAACCTCTCCTCCTATTTTTTCAATTTCAGTCTTTAACGCTACTAAACGGTCTGTTTCTTTAATTTTTAAAGTATGTAGCCCTGTTAAATGACACTCTAAACCTAAACCGAATGCTGTTACCGAAATAGTTTGTGCAATATCTGGCGCATTTTTTAGATCGAAATTAATTTGAGCATCCAAAGTAACCTCTACTTCCTTTTGAAGCGTAACACTGTTATCTTTAAATGTTGTTGTCACCCCAAAAGACTTATAAATTGTCGCTAGAGCGGAATCGCCTTGCAGGCTATTTTGCTTGTATGAAGACAAGGTAATACTTGTTCCAATAGTTGACATTGCTGCAATGCTATAAAAATAAGATGCTGAAGACCAATCACTCTCTACAGTTAATTGCTTCTTTTTTACTTCAGACTGCTTTTTAGGCTGGACTGTAATTAATTGACCTTCAAATTGAGTTTCAATACCAATTTCTTCCAAAAGACTTAATGTCATTTTAATATACGGTACAGATGTAATTTCGCCATCTAAGGTAAGCTCTAATCCGTTTTCTAAAGTTGATGCTATTAATAATAATGCCGAGATATACTGACTACTAACATTAGCTTTTAAAGTCACTTTATTTTTAGTTAGCTTTTTACCTTTAATCAGTAATGGCGGAAAGCCTTCATTTTCTTTATATGTTATCTCCGCTCCCAATTGGTTCAAAGCATCCACTAAAATAGCGATTGGACGCTCCTTCATCCGTTTAGATCCCGTTAACTCGATATCTCGCCCATCCTGCGTCGAAAAATAAGCTGTTAAAAAACGCATTGCTGTTCCTGCATGATGTATATCTATGACAGTATCTTTAGACGATAATGCCTTAGACATTAATACAGAATCGTCACTATTTGATACATTACCAATCTTAATCTCTGGATATAAAGCTTGTAATAACAAAAGTCGATTAGATTCGCTTTTTGATCCTGTGATTTGGATTGACGACGTTTTATGTATTGTTGATTTATTTAAATGTAGATTCATATTCTAATGGATTCCTTGCTCTGATGTAACTAAATTTATTTCAATTTTTGATTGTTGTGATGTCTGTCGTGATCTCGTTTTGTTTTTATATCTAACTTTTTATCAAACGCTTCTTGCAAGTCTATACCCGTTTGATTTGCTAAACATAATACTACAAACATAACATCAGCAAGTTCTTCTCCTAAATCTTTATTTTTATCAGATTCTTTTTCACTTTGTTCTCCATAACGCCTAGCTATAATACGTGCAACCTCTCCAACTTCCTCTGTAAGTTGCGCCATATTGGTCAGCTCGTTAAAATAACGTACGCCATGAGCATTAATCCAGTTATCTACTTCTAATTGTGCGTTTTTGATGTCCATATTTATTGTTTTTTAAGCACTATTTTCTCCGAATTTTTATTCGTCATAATTTTATAAAATTCTTTAAAATTAGTATAATCAGACGGTAATATATATGTGTTATTAATATTCAAATTTACAACTATTTGAATTTTATCTCCTATTTGTTTTGTAAGATAAGAAAATGCTAATGCATCGCTATTAAACTTTATTGCTTCACTTTCGGGTAGAGATTCTAATTGATAACCTTCAGGGATATCCATATTAATAATATACTTATCCGAACGAGGATAAATAAAGTCAATTGGATAATTTCTAGTATTCTGAGTGAAAGGATTTTCTACATTAGTCAAAAATAATAAAGGAGAAATATAAAGATTACCTCCAATATCTTCAACAGCACCATCCAAAGTAAAATCGTAAGATTGCATAATTGGTTTATAGATATCCTTTATATTTTTAACCTCTAGATTAGAGACTATAAGCCCTGCATGATCTTTTTCTATATTTTGCACTAAAGATTCATTAGTCAGCCCTGCTTTAGAGTTTCTATAATTAAGGGCCTGATAAGCTGTCAAAACTTTTCTTAATTTCCCCTCCATAGATAAGTCTTGATTAATCTTCACACTAGCGGACACAATATCTTTAGATAACATTGATGGGTTTAAACCAATCCAGGTAGAACTGCCATCTTCTCTAATTAATCGGCCTTGCCAATTAATAACATGTTGTGGTATAATGTTAGGCTTAGTAAATAGAGTAGAAGCATCTAAAAGCAAAATACTATCAGGTCCTTCAACTGCACATATAACATAATTAAACCCGGAGCGCGTAGGAAAAAAAGGTACGCCATTGTCCTTTGTACTTATCAACACTGGATTTGCATTTACACCCGAATGCCTTAGCATTTCGACTAACATTAAATTTATATCAGCAACATTTCCAGACCCTTCCTTATATGCTTGTTTAACTCCTTTTTCTGACATATAACCAACATAACCATTCACTTTTACTTTACTTTTGACATGATTAAAAATTAAATTAATTTTTTCAGAATTAGTTTTTGCACTAGACACTAATTTATTTATATCATCTTCAAAGTAATTATTTTTATTTAACTGTCCTCCAAAATCTTCGCTTTGATAAATGGTGGTAGTAACTCTATCCCAATTTGTTGCGTAACTTTCTATATTTCCGTCTATGCCCTTATAATAAGCATATTCTAACTTCAAACCTGATCTATAATTAGTTAGATTATCGACAAAAGGCTCATCTTTTAGTGCAGGAATATTTTTTTCCTCAACACGCATTATATTCTCTATTACATTTTGTTTACTAACTACTTTTCGGGATTTACTATGCGCCTCTCTATGGGAGCCTGGCTCAGGTTTTTTTACATATGACATTAGTATTTCTCTAGAACTAGTAGACTCATAAACTTTTGGTAAAAACTTAGCTTTTAGATTTAGATGCTTAGTATAATTAAAATATTCTGGAGCTCGAAATTCAAATTTTAATTTATTTACAGGAATTTCTTCTTGAAAATTAATTTTATCTACTTGTAGAAAAGTAGATTCGATTATATATCTATATTCAATTACGGAACCAATATTAACATTGGGCATAGTAAATTTTTTAGTTTTCCAATATTGATTAGTTTCTTCATCAAACACACCATTGCTTTTAAGCTTTTCTTTGACAATCTTACCATTTTCTAAATTATAAGTATAAGCCTTTAATGATGTTACTGTTTGTTCTGTCAGATTTGATTCGTTATAAAGCCTAATAACCTTGCTAGCTCTTTCTAATCCTTCTTTATTATAAATTTTAATCCTCTCAAAAATTACATTTTTTTGAACAAAACCTTGATCATGAATAAATTCAAAGAATATTTCTTGTTCTTTATATAAAACAGCCGCATTTGCTTCTTTTTCGATTGGATGAACAGCTTGTTTCAATTCTTCTTTACTGACTTTACCAAATTTAAAATTTTGTGATTGCCCTAGAACGGACATAAACATAAATGTAAGGATAGTTAATTTTTTCATTTATTTAATTAGTTGTAGTTATTATTTTCTTGATTTATCTTGTTTGATAATAGCTAGTCTCGCTTTTCTAAAAACACTGTAATTCTCTTTTGAAGGTTGATCTTTATTAAAAAATTATTTTTTGGTTACTAAATTTTATTCAATAAAACTTATTTACCTCGGCAAGCTATAACCGTAAACAGTATATAATTTTATATTTTTTTGAGCACTATTTTTTCCGAGTTCTTATCTGCCATTAACTGAAAGATCCCTTTTAAACTTTGATAATCCTCGGTACTTATAATTGTTTTGTTGATATCTAAACTCACTGTTAACTGTATATTATTCTCATATTGATTAATTCGATATGTAAAACTTATCGCATTATTATTAAACTTAACTGCAGCATTTTCAGGTAAAAACTCAACTTCATATCCATCAGGGATTGTAATTCCTATAGTTCGCTTCTCTGATGTTGGATAAACAAAATCAATATTATAGTTTCTAACATCTTGTGTAAAAGGATTTTCTTCTTCACTCAAAAATAATAATGGTGATAGATATATATTATCTCCTATTTTTTCTGCTGCATTTTCATAATCGTATTCATACGACTGAGATAACTTTTCAGTACTTACCTTTGCGTTTTTAACTTCTAAATTAGTCACCAAAAGCCCTGAATTGCCTTTTTCTATATTTAACACTAAAGCTTCATTGCTTTTGTTTGCATTATCATTTCTATAATTATAACCATAATAATTAGTTAATAATTTTCTAACTTTTCCTTCCGCTGACAAATCCTCTTTTAGATTTACTGTTGCCAATATAATCTCTTTTGAAACTACTTTTGGATTTAAATTTACCCAAATAGAAGTCCCATTTCTTCTAATTAATCGACCTTGCCAGTTAATTGCTCTAATTGGTAATATATTAGCTGTGGCATACTTTTGGGTAGCATCTAAAAGTACCGAGCCTCTTTCATCCTCGATAGCACAAATTAGATAATTAAAACCCGAACGTGTTGGAAATAAAGGCACACCATTATCTCTTGTGCTAACTAAAACCGGGTTAGCTATTATGCCTAAATGTCTTAGCATAGCTATCAACATTAAGTTTATATCACCTACATTTCCAACACCATCTTTATATGACTTTTTAACTCCATTTTCAGAAGTATATCCAATAAAATCATTCCATTTAACCTTACTCTTAACATGATCAAAAACTAATTGAATCTTCTCTTTATTATCCGTAACACCGGCTACTAATGCATTTATATCATCTTCAAAATAATTGGTTTTATTTAGCTGTCCTCCAAAATCTTCATCTTTATAAATATTATCTGCTACCTTCTCCCAAGTTGTAGCGTAGCTTTCAACCATACCATTAGGCCCTTTATAAAAAGCATATTCTAAAGCTAATTTACTTCTATAATTATCCAAGTTATCGACAAAAGGCTCAGCCTTTAATGCTGGAACCTTATCCATATCAATGGAAATAATATTCTCAAAAAAAACAAAATCAGTAGACTTAAATTTAGTTGTAGAAGAACTCCAACCTCCTGATTGACTTCTTGAACTAGAGTTTATTTTTTCTTTTCTGTTCCTTTCACTTTCTTTTATCTTTGGATAAATATTAGCTCTTGGATTAACAATTTTATTGAAATTAAAAAACTCAGGTGTAGCAATCTGGACTTCGACCTTATCTAATGGAATATTATATTGCAACAAAACATCATCTATTTGAATAAATGGCGACTTTATTTTGTATTCAAATTCCAAAATACAACCTTCCGTGATTCCTGGCATAGCAAAAGTGCTGCTTGCCCAATACTTATTCGTTTCTTCCTTAAATACATTTTCCTTTTCTAACTTGTTTTTTTTTATTTTGCCCTCTTCTAAAGTATAAGTATATCCTTTTAAGTCAATTAATTTTTCTCTTAAAGAAGATGTTTTATTATATAATATGACTTTTTGTGTCGCCCAATCATAACCTTTTTTATTATAAATTTTAACACGTTGAAAAATTGTATTTTCCTGAGTAAATCCATCTTCTTTACTAAAGACAAACTTAATATTTTGGTTTCTATATAAAATAGCCGCATTTGCCTCTTTTTCGATTGGATGAACAGCTTGTTTTAATTCTTCTTTACTGACTTTACCAAATTTAAAATTTTGTGATTGCCCTAGAACGGACATAAACATAAATGTAAGGATGGTTAATTTTTTCATTTAATTAGTAGTGGTTAATACTATTTTTGATTTATCATGTTTAACAATGGCAAGTTTAAATTTTCTAAAAGCACTATAGTCTTCTTTTAAAAACTGTCCTTTATTTATAATAATTTTTCTTTTGAATACTAAATTCTTATCATCTATTTGTTTGATTGAATAATGATATTCTCCAAACTTATTTTTAATAACAACATCGTCCTGCAAAGCTTCTATTTTAACATTATCCGGCAAAGTAATTTGATATTGATCTTCGTCTATAAATCCTCTATCAATCTCAAATGGCAACTTCCTGTTTTTATATCTTGGAGGTGCTGTTTTAAATTTATTAAAAAAGTTAGGTTGCATCAACCACCTCTCTCCGGCTTTGGTTACATATTTATCAACTTGCAGGTCTAAATCCTCTCTAAAAACGATATTATCTTTATCGTTATTAAAAATCATACTATTAACTTGAAGGTTATTTATATCCGAAAAATGATCCTTATAATAAAGTCTATTTTCTTTTTCTGTTTGAGCTTCAATACGTCTATATTTATCGTACTGCGTCCCTTTAGAAATAATATTTAATGCAGCTTTAAAACCACCTAAACTATCTAAAATAATATTTGAGTTAATTATCTGACTGTTTTCATTAGTGCTATATACTTTTGTGTGCACTATTTCTCCTCCTAACGGTGTAACAATTAAGACATCTCTATCATCTGTAAAGTTAGCATTATACCCAAATGGCGCTGACTGATTAGTACATTCTAAAGTAATATAACTATCATTATACGGTATTGATAATATTGCATGATTACCTTGTAAAGACGAAAATGATTGATCAATACTCCGCACATCCTCTCCACCGTAAACAATAGTATAATAAGACGTGACACCAACTTCATCCAAAAGTGCTTTTGTATAATTAGACAGTCCTTTACAATCGCCATACCCTAATCGATCTACATCACTTGCTAACATAGGCTTCCATCCTCCAATTCCGACTTGCACACTTATGTACCGTGTTTTATTTTGCATAAACTGATATACAATCTTAGCTTTTTCTAAATCTGTTTTTGCGTTTTTAGTAAGCGCTTTAATTTCTACTTTCACGGTTTCTGGAAGTGCCTGAGTACCATTAATTAACTTATCACTCATCCACTTACCAAAATCATTCCAACTACTATTATCTCCTTCAACACCAAGCATACTAAATTGTTTAAGCGCAAATTTAACGGAAGGTGCCACATTATAAAATGACGGACTATAAGCTTCTTTCTTTATAGCTGACAAGTTATTTGCTTGATAATGCAAGTCCGACATTTTCTCAATTTCAAACGCTTCTAAGTTGCTAATTTTAAAATCTAAAGGAATATCTGTTTGATTTTGTATTTTATATGATGCCTTTTCTACACTTAGGTAATAGTCATCAATTGGATACCATTGCGGTATAAATGCGGTATTAGAAGACACGAATTCTAAATTAAACACCACAGTAAACGGATAAGAGACAGGTGTATAATTGATGTAACGTGCTCTATTATCTGTAAAAATAGATATCCCGTCGGCAACACTAACATCTATAAAATCTTTTTTCTTGAATTTTTTAATTTCATTTCCAAAAGCATTCAAAATTATTGCTTCTAACGTTTTTATTGACTTTGACTGGTCATAGTATACGACAGCCCCAATATACCTTTGCCCTCTTTCGTTTAAAACAGTAACAACCCTTTGTTCTGTAACTACTATTTTGTCTCTTGCCTCAATATTTACATCTATTGTACTAGATCGCACAATGGCATTTGCATTTGATTGTAGTTCGGGTTTTATAACTAAAGCTTGGTAATTGTCTTGAGAAAATACGTTGACTGAAAAGAAAAGTACACATAGTATACTTTTTAAGAATGTGTTTGTAGGCATTGCATCTAATTAGGTAACAATATAGACATAATATGATAAAAACGAAAACCGTTCGGTGTTTTTTGATATATAATAAAAGACTAATTACTGAAACCTTTATTTGCCTATATAAATAGAAGAAATATTTACTCTTTATTTTTAGAATCCATAATAATAGTCACCGGACCATCATTTACAAGCTCCACTTTCATATCTGCTCCAAATTGCCCTGTTTGTACTGGTGTATCTAAAACCGATTGTATGCTTTTTATAAAAGCTTGGTATAGCGGTATTGCAATATCTGGTTTTGCTGCTTTTATATAACTTGGTCTGTTTCCTTTTTTTGTACTTGCTTGAAGCGTAAATTGACTAACTACTATTGCTTCTCCATTTATATCAGTTAAAGATAAATTCATGACTTGATTATCATCATTAAAAATACGACAATTAGTAATTTTATTGACTAACCATTTAATATCCTCCACTGTATCTTCTTCAACAATACCAAGTAAAATTAGTAATCCATTATCAATATTGGCGACCTTTTTATTTGCAATGGTAACACTAGCACTACTAACGCGTTGGATGACTGCTTTCATTTATTCTTTATCCCAAATATCGGTTCTATAATGCTCATCGTCCCCTTCAATAAGTTGCACATAGCTTCTGTATCTAGATGCTGCAATTTCATCCTTTTCTAACGCTTCTTTTACTGCACATTTAGGTTCTTCGATGTGTAAGCAATTATTAAATTTACAATCTTGTTTTAAAGCGAAAAATTCCGGAAAATAATCTCCTATTTCGTCTTTTTCCATATCCACAATCCCAAATCCTTTAATTCCAGGCGTATCAATAATCTTAGCATCAAAACTTAAATCAAACATCTCAGCAAATGTTGTGGTATGCTGACCTTGCATGTGTTGCATAGATATGGCTTTGGTTTTAAGATCCAAAGCTGGCTCGATAGTATTAACTAGTGTAGACTTACCCACACCAGAATGTCCTGTAAACATACTAACCTTACCTTCCATTAAGTTTTTAACTTGGTCTAGGTTTTTTCCGGTCTTAGCCGAAATACCGATACATTCATATCCTATTTGTCGATACACATGAGCCAAGTATCTCACTTCATCTAAGGTATCTTGATCATAGGTGTCTATTTTATTAAATAATAAAACCGCTTTTATATCATAAGCTTCTGCTGTCACTAAAAAACGATCAATAAAACTTGTAAATGTTGGCGGATTATCTATGGTTACCAGTAAGAATACTAAATCAATATTAGATGCTATGATATGGGTTTGCTTAGATAGATTTACCGATTTACGGACAATATAATTTTGTCTATCGTGAATTTTATCAATCACACCTGTTTCTTGATCAGATTTAGTATCTAATTCAAAGTCTACAAAATCACCAACAGCAATGGGATTTGTACTTTTTATATCCTTAAGTCTAAACTTACCTTTTATTCTACACTCGTAGCTTTGACCTAATTCGGTCTTTACTGTGTACCAACTACCTGTAGATTTGTATACGCGTCCTGTCATTACTACAAATATGAAAATTATTATGGTGTCTTCCAACAAAAAAGAACACCAAATAGCAAGTGCTTACGCTTTAACTGACATATTAACGCATTACTTTGATTTAAACCTGTAATTATTAAAAAAGCCTCTTAAATTTAAGAGGCTTTTTTAATGATAAAATTATCCTTTTATAATTTTTTCTTGATGATTAATAGATTCTTGATGAATAGCCTTAAACATTTTTAAGATAAACTCTTCACTTAATCCTTTAGACTCTCCTTCTAAAACCATTTTTCCTAAAATCTCATTCCAACGTTTACTTTGTAAAACCGCAACGTTTTTCTGTTTTTTAAGACCTCCAATTCCGTCTGCGATTTTCATACGCTTACCTAAAGACTCAATAATCTGATTATCTACAACATCTATTTGCGCTCTCAGATTAGTTAACTCTTGATTGTACTCTGCTTCTGGATCAGATTCTTTTCTAATCTTTAGATCTATCATCATTTGAATTAAAGACGCAGGCGTTACTTGCTGCGCAGCATCACTCCATGCATTATCAGGATCGGTATGCGTTTCAATCATTAACCCATCAAAATTTAAATCTAATGCTGTTTGAGAGACATCAAAAACCATATCACGTTTTCCAGTAATATGCGACGGATCGTTTATTAATGGTAAATCTGGAAATCTGTTTTGAAACTCAATAGCGATTTGCCATTCTGGAATGTTTCTATATTTAGTTTTCTCGTAAGTAGAAAACCCTCTATGGATTGCTCCTAAGTTTTTAATACCTGCAGTATATAATCTTTCAATCCCACCTAACCACAACGCTAAATCTGGATTTACTGGATTTTTAACCAATACAATTTTATCTGTACCTGCCAATGCATCTGCCAATTCTTGCATGATAAATGGACTAACTGTAGATCGTGCTCCAATCCAAAGTAAATCAACATCATTCTCGATAGCTAATTTTACGTGTGCCGCATTAGCAACTTCTGTACAGGTTTTCATACCTGTTTCTTCTTTTACTTTTTTAAGCCAATTTAAACCTAAAGCACCAACACCTTCAAACATTCCTGGTCTAGTACGTGGTTTCCATATACCTGCTCTAAAATAGCTAACATCAGTATCTTTTAGCTCGTGCGCTATTTTTAATACTTGTTCTTCTGTCTCTGCACTACATGGTCCAGCGATTACTAATGGATGGTCTAACTTCATGTCATCCAACCAGTTTCTCATTTCTTTTTTATTTTCCATAATCTTCTAATCTAAAGCCTCAAAACTATTTAAAATCTTGGAAGCATTACTATTTATTGTATTCCGTTTAATATTTGTTTTATATAATTGGTGTCTTTCATTTCTTTATAAACACCATCAAAATCGTCCTTTTCAATAAGATTTTTAAACTGCGTTAAATTGGCGATATAATCATTTAAAGTTTCGACTACATTACTTTTATTCTGTTTAAAAATTGGCGTCCACATCGCTGGGCTACTTTTTGCTAATCGGACTGTACTTTCAAATCCAGAACCTGCCATATCAAAAATATCACGTTCGTTCTTTTCTTTCTCAATGACTGTTTTCCCTAACATAAAGGCACTAATATGAGATAAATGCGATACGTAAGCAATGTGCTTATCATGTGATTCAGGATTCATATAGCGCATACGCATACCAATCTCTGTAAACAAACCGACTGCTTTTTCTTGTAGCTTAAAGGCTGTTTTTTCTACTTCGCAAATGATATTTGTCTTTTGATTAAACAAATCTCTGATGGCTGCTTTTGGTCCAGAAAACTCAGTTCCTGCAATAGGGTGCATTGCTAAAAAATTACGTCGTCTTGGATGGTTCTCTACCACTTTACAGATATCAGACTTAGTCGAACCAACATCAGCAACTAACGCAAAATCTGATATTTTATCAAGCACATCCGGTAAAACACTTACAGAAGCATCCACAGGAATAGCTAATATTACTAAATCTGCTTTATCTAAATCTTCAAAAGTGGCTTTATGATCAATAACACCAAGCTCCAAAGCTTGATTTATATGGTCTTCGGATGTATCAACACCATAAACGGTTACTTCAGGACGTTTATTTTTTATATCTAAAGCTAAGCTACCGCCAATTAATCCTACACCAATTATGTATATATTTTGTATCATACTCTTGCTATTGCGTCTTCTATTTGTTCAGTCGTTGCACATAACGAAAATCTTACATACCCTTCCCCTTGTGTTCCAAAAACTGTCCCTGGTGTTATAAACAGGCTCTTATCATGTAACAATGTATCTATAAATGTTTCTGATTTATAACCTTTTGGTGCTTTTGCCCAAACAAATAAACCTGAAGCTCCTTTATCATACGTACAGTTTAATTTATCTGCTAACTGCCAAATTAATTTACGACGTATTGTATACACCGTATTTAAATGGTCAAACCACTCTTGCGGACTATTTAATGCTGCTATTGCACCTTTCTGTATCCCGTAAAACATCCCAGAGTCCATATTACTTTTCACTTTTAAAACGGCATTAATATGTTCTGTACTTCCTAAAACCATCCCCACTCTCCAGCCAGCCATATTAAAAGTTTTACTTAGAGAGTTTAACTCCAAACAAACGTCCTTTGCACCTTCAACGCTTAAAATACTTAACGGATTATTGTTTAAAATAAAACTATAAGGATTATCATTTACTAGTAAAATATCATGCTTTTTAGCAAAATCGACTAACTTTTTCAAATCCGATTTAGACGCTTTAGCACCTGTTGGCATATGCGGATAACTGGTCCACATTATTTTAACTTTACTTAAATCTAGTTTTTCAATCTCTTCTAGATTAGGCAACCAATTATTGCTTTCATCTAAATTATAAGCGATAGGATTAGCTTGCACTAATTTTGTCACAGCTGCATACGTTGGGTATCCAGGATTAGGAATTAACGCGCCATCACCTTCATTTAAAAAAGCTAAAGAAATATGCATAATCCCTTCCTTACTTCCCATTAATGGTAATACCTCAGTATCCGGATTAATCTGCGTTTGATACTGTTTTTTATAAAAATCCGCAATAGCTTGCCTAAACTCAGGTAAGCCCTGATAACTTTGATATTTATGTGCATTAGCATCTAATAAACCTGCTGTTAACGCTGCAACAACTTGCTTTGACGGTTGTAAATCTGGACTTCCAATTCCTAAATTAATGATAGGTTTTCCTGCTGCTTTTAAAGCATTGACCTCCTTTAACTTTTTAGAAAAGTAGTATTCCTCTACACTATGTAATCTGTTAGCTACTTCCATTATATTTTCGCATTTTTATATTGACCAATAACCTTAAAATGAGTGGCCATAATGTCCATTATTGATTTGGCTTTTTTGAACTCTTGGTAATCCTGAAATGTAACATCTACAAAAAAGGCATATTTCCAAGGGGTTTCAATTATTGGTAAGGACTGTATTTTTGTTAAGTTTAATTTGCAATCACTCATGACATTCAAAATAGTTGCTAAACTGCCTCTTTTATGGTCTAATTCAAATTTGATAGATGCTTTATTTATTTCGGCTTCAGCGATTTCAGAATTATCTTCTTTTACAATAACAAAACGGGTTTCGTTATGCTTAATAGTCTGAATACTTTTTGCTAAAATGTCTAACTCAAAAATCTCTGCAGCTAAAGCGCTAGCAATAGCTCCTGTATTTTTTAATTGTTTTTTATGAATACGCTCCGCAACCTCAGCAGTATCCTTATCTTCTATAAGTTTAATATGAGGATATTGTTTAAAAAAGGCTTTACATTGTAGTAACGCCATAGGATGAGAATACACTTCTGTAATATCCTCTATCTTCTGATTGGGAAGCGCCATTAAATTATGCTGAATATCTAAATAATACTCGCCAACAATATGCAAATTATTAGTATCTATTAAGGCATAATTAGGAATAATAGAGCCTGCAATGGAATTCTCAATAGCCATTATAGCTGCATCTGTCTCCTTTTTAAGCACACTGTCTACTGTTTGATCAAAAGACATAAATGGCGCAATACTAACATTAGTCTTAAAATAATTTTGAGACACAATATGATGAAACGATCCTTTTATTCCTTGTATGGCTACTGATTTTATCAAAATTTCTATTTATTTTTATTCCTTTTCAACTTATGTTGAAGCGTTTTAAATCACTCGTTTTAATTTTAATAGGACTTCTTTAAACAAAAAAAGTCTCGATATATATCGAGACTTTTTAAAAAATATATGTTGTAAAATTACATATACAGTGTCTCGTTCCTTTTGCTAAAAAAGAAATAATACCAGCTGAAATATGTAGTGTTTATTGTGCTCATGTTTGTAATAATACTGCTAAAGTAAATAATAAAATGATATAACAATATACTAAAGCTCTATTTTTCCGCTTTTTAGTAAAGTTTTAAAGATTTATTAATAATCTATGGTTTAAATTACAGAATGTCTATTTTTGAGTAAACATTACAAGTATGTCAATTAAAGTAGAAAACATCACTAAAGTTTACGGCTCACAAAAAGCTTTAAACAATATTTCTTTTGAAATTAACAGACCAGAAATTGTTGGTTTTCTAGGCCCAAATGGTGCCGGAAAATCAACTATGATGAAGATTTTAACTACCTATATCAGTCCAACTGAAGGTGACGCTGCTGTTAATGGCCACAATATTTTAACTGACACAAAAAACGTCCAGAAAAGTGTGGGTTATCTGCCTGAACACAACCCTTTATATTTAGAACAATATGTGCGGGAATACCTAAGCTTTAATGCCGATGTCTATAATGTTGATAAAACACGTATTGAGGAGGTTATTACACTAACAGGATTAGCACCTGAATCACATAAAACTATTGGTCAACTCTCTAAAGGATATAGACAACGTGTTGGCTTAGCTAATGCATTACTGCACAACCCAGAGGTTTTAATCTTAGATGAACCCACAACTGGTCTTGACCCAAATCAATTAATTGATATCAGAAACCTAATAAAAAACTTAGGAAAAGACAAAACCGTCTTTTTATCCACTCACATCATGCAAGAGGTTGAAGCCATGTGTGATCGCGTTATTATTATAAATAAAGGCGAAATTGTAGCTAACAAAAAGCTAAAAGATTTGCGTGATGGACAAGAGCAAATTGTAATTGTTGAATTTGACTATAGAGTGGAAGATGCTTTTTTACTAAAGCTTCCCAACGCTAAGACTGTAAAAAACACGCATGATTTTATATATGAAATCACATTTGCAACCTCCGAAGATATGCGCAGCCACGTGTTTGATTTTGCACATGATAACGCACTTAAGATTCTTCAGCTTAATCAGAAAAACGCAAGTTTAGAAAGCTTATTTAGAGAGTTGACTAGTTAATTACTCAAAAATAACACGTCCATCAAACAGCTCTGTGATAGTTGTCGTCGGTGGTGTATTTACGGATATAACATCCCCTGTGCTTACTAAGTTAGCAATTAAACTAAGTTGTGGATTTACTATAATGTCATTAGTTCCGCGATGATAAATCCTAACGTTTTGGGCGACTAAATAACGTCCTTCAAAACGCCCATTTCCAGACGCATGATTTATATCTAAATTTTCAGTCGTTCCAGAAATTGTACTTGTGCTTAAGTTATTAATAACAACCTGTAAATTTGTTGCGTTAATTTCTAAATTAAAATTACCCACATTGTAGTACTCGCCGTTATAATCTTCTGACAGTAATTTTAATTCAGGAAAGTTTAAAACGCCAACACTATGCACATCTAAGGTGCTACTATTTCTAATTTCGGTTAGATTTGGAGTTGTAACGTACACTTTTGTAACACCATAATCTCTAGTTAGATTACAGTCATTATTATCTTTTAATATTAATTTTCCATTTTCAACAAAAACTTCGATATCATTAACCAAGTTTTCACCAGTCTCCAAAATGACTTTTTGAGTCACCCCTTGTTTTACAAACAATTCGACATTTTTATACACTGTGATTTTTGAAAACAAAGCAACGCCAATCTCCTTTTGGATAATGTCCCCTGTACTCTGGAAACAATCTGGCGCATTTTCAGAATTGCAACCTAACAGGAAAACTGTAGTTAAAACAAGTAATAACTTTTTCATATAATTTCCGCGAAAGCGGTGTGTTTTTAAATAATAAAAAGGTTTCGCGTCATCTGCGAAACAATAAATTACAGACGTATTCCTACTCCAAATTCGACTGCCTCTGCTTTTGCACCATGTGACTTTAAGCTTAATACACCATATATTTTATCGCCGAAATAGCGTTTTAGACCTATTCGGTTATACATGCGACCTTCAAAATCAAACGGATAATACACATAATACCCTAATTGTGTGATTAAAGACGTTTTACTAATAAATAATTCGTGACCCACAAATAGACCAACACGTTTATAATCCTCATCTCCAGACACATTATCTTCTGGAAAAGCAACAGATTTATATCTAATATGAGTTTTCAAAAAATTAGAGAAAAACACATCTGTTCCTACTTGTATCGCACTTTTATGATTTAAGCGTTTATCCGCATAAGCAGATACCACATAAAAAGCATATTGACCAGAATCAATAACATCACTCTCGTTAACTCCTGTTCTTAAAGCAAAATTATATTTTATTTTTTCAGTGAATTTTTCATCGACATGCTCGATGTACTCAGGCGTATTTCCTGCATCTAAAGTATAGTTCAGACCTAAATTAAAAGCAATAGTATTTATAGAACTGTTTGGGGCTTTTACATTTGCATTAGAATAATGGATTAATGACAGACCTGTTTGAATTCCGAAATTTTTAAAGATGTTTTCTTTTTTATAATTCAGCATTAAATAAGTACTACTTAAAATTTGGGTTCCAAAAGCATTGTTACGGTAGTTATCTACTTTATCATATGGATTACTATTATAAGTCAACCCTTGACCAATTCTAAACATTAAATTACGTTTAAAAAAATAGAAATTATAATGTGCATACACTGCTAAATTATTTCCTAAAGTTTCGTTTTTTAAGTCCTGATAAATTATGGACGCACCGTAATCAGGATAATTAAACCGACTTTCCCAAGCCTTTTTACCAAATGTTTTTTGATTATAACTTAAAATAAAACCCGTTGGATGTCCTTTTATCAAATGTGAAATATCACTATTGTGTTCGGCTATATTTCCATAGAAAAAATCGGCATCAAGAGTAAACGGAATTTTGTCTTCTTGAGCTGTAGCAAATAACATGCAACATAAGAGTAAGCAACTAAAATAATACTTCATTAAACACTGAAAATTAGTTGACAAAAGTACTTAAATTAAATAAGCCATGAAGTGCTAAATGCAGAATAACTATTCAAATAGATTTGAAGACAAATAACGGTCTCCTCTGTCACAAATTATAGCAACAATAACCCCTTTATCAATAGTTTTAGTCAATTTTAAAGCTGTAGCCACAGAGCCACCACTACTCATACCAGCAAGAATCCCTTCTTCCTTAGCTAAACGTCTTGTCATTATAATAGCTTCTTCTTGACTAACTTCTATTACTTGATCCACTTTAGAAGGGTTAAAAATACTAGGCACGTAGTCTGGCGACCATTTTCTTATCCCAGGTATTCTTGCACCATCTGCTGGTTGCGCACCAATAATTTGAATATTTTTATTTTGTTCTTTTAAAAAAGTTGACGTCCCCATAATGGTTCCTGTCGTTCCCATTGCAGACACAAAATGGGTGACTTCCCCTTTGGTATCTCTCCAAATTTCTGGTCCTGTAGTCTTATAATGCGCTTTCCAGTTATCGTCATTCTCAAACTGATTTAACAATAAATATCCATTATCGTCTCTCATTTGAAAAGCAATATCTCTAGATCCCTCAATACCTTGCTCTGCACTAGTCAATATAACCTCAGCGCCATAAGCACGCATCGTTTTTACACGCTCTATAGTAGAGTTTTCAGGCATCACTAAGGATATTTTTATACCAAATAAACTAGCCACATAAGCTAAAGCAATCCCTGTGTTTCCACTAGTCGCTTCTACTAAATGTCCTCCTTTTTTAATATCACCACGTTTGACTGCCTCGGCAATCATATTATACGCCGGTCTATCCTTAACGCTTCCGCCAGGATTATTACCTTCTAATTTTAGATACAATTTCACGTTTGGTTTAGTCACCAAATGTGACGCTTCCACTAAAGGTGTATTTCCTATTTGATCTAAAATACTCATGACTTTATCTTTTACTTATTTTTATATCTGACTTATAAGTCACTAATGAGTTTTCTGGAATAGATTTAGTAATCCACACATTAGCACCAATAATACTCCCCTCGCCAATGACCACATCACCTCCTAAAATTGTTGCATTTGCATAAATAGTAACATTGTCTTTAATAGTTGGATGTCTTTTTGTGTTTTCTAACTCCTTTTCGACTTTAATCCCTCCTAAAGTAACCCCTTGATAAATAATAACATTATTATGTATCACAGCTGTTTCTCCTATAACTACCCCTGTCGCATGGTCTATAAAAAAAGAATGACCAATAGTTGCTCCTGGATGAATATCAGTACCAGTGATACCATGAGAATATTCTGAAATCATTCGAGGTAAAATTGGAATATCTAATTGCCATAAAATATGACTGATACGATACATCGCAATAGCATAAAAACCTGGATACGCTAAATAGACTTCTTTGACACTTTTGGCTGCTGGATCACTATTATAAGCTGCTTCAGCATCTAATTGCAATTTGGGTTTTAATGCTTTTATTTCAGCCACAAATTGTTCCCATTTGGTATTACAAAGTCCACAATCCAAAGCTTCAGATACATAAAAAAAAGACGTTTTGATCGATTTAAAAAGGGCTTCTTGTTTATCATGACTTTCTAATGCACAATAGAATAACTCTTTTGCAAGATCTTCAACTTTTTCTTTAAACCTAAATGGGATTTGCAATATCTCCTGCATACTATAATGTTATTTACAATGGTTAAAGCTAATTCTATTTTTAAAATATGTAGTATATCTAAACAGGAATTTAACAACTTAACCAGTTATATTAATACAAATCACAAGCTTATTGTCCTCTTTTACATATTAAACAATAGCTTTTACAACTGCTTTTGGAGACTCTTTACGCGTACCATCAAAACCATCTATTCCGCTTACTGTTGTGTATTTTAAAACAAACTTTTTACCTGGATTTAATATTTTATAGGCCGATTGACACATTAATGTTGCTTCATGAAATCCACAAAGGATTAATTTTAATTTCCCCTCGTATGTATTAACATCTCCAATAGCAAATATCCCGTCAATATTAGTTTGATAGTCTACAGTATTTACTTTAATTGCATTCTTTTCAATCTCTAATCCCCAATCTCCAATAGGTCCTAATTTTGGTGACAATCCAAATAACGGTATAAAATAATCGGTTTCTAAAATGGATTCTTCACCATCTTTAGTAATAGTAATCCCTTCAATATGATCTGTGCCATGCAATGCTGTAACCTCAGCAGGAGTAATTAAATTTATTTTATTTACTAATTTTAATTCTTGAACTTTTTCTACAGAATCTAATGCGCCTCTAAATTCGTTTCTTCTATGCACTAGCGTAACACTAGAAGCGACATCTGCTAAAAAGATTGCCCAATCTAAAGCCGAATCTCCTCCTCCAGCAATAATCACTTTTTTATCTCTATACAGTTCTGGATCTTTAATAAAATAATTAACCCCTTTGTCTTCGTATTTCTCAATATTTTCCAACTTAGGTTTTCTTGGTTCAAAACTTCCCAGACCTCCTGCAATCGCTACAATCGGAGCATGATGTTGCGTGCCTTTATTTGTAGTAACAATAAAACTACCATCCTCTTGCTTATCTATTGTTTCAGCACGTTCTCCTAAGGTAAACCCTGGTTGAAATTGCTTCCCTTGCTCTAATAAATTACCCGTTAAATCTCCTGCTAGTATTTCTGGAAAACCAGGAATATCATAAATAGGTTTTTTAGGATATAATTCGGAGCACTGACCTCCTGGTTGAGGCAATGCATCAATTAAATGGCACTTTAATTTCAATAACCCTGCCTCAAAAACTGTAAATAAACCGGTAGGTCCTGCTCCAATTATTAATATATCTGTTTTAATCATTTTATTTTATTTTTTCTACTAAGCCTTTAGTAAATTCATTTAAAGTCTCTACTTTTTGTTCAAAATCTCCTTTTATAGTCTTCCGATAGACATTAAGATTTTTAACCAAATCATCTATATTTTCAGGTATTACATCTTCAAAAAACTGACGTAATCGTTTTGCTGTTGTTGGTGATTTTCCGTTAGTCGAAATCGCAACCTTCACATTACCTTTTGTTACAATACCTCCCATATAAAAATCGCAATAGGGTGGATTATCAGCTACATTAACTAATTTGCTTTGTGCTCTACAATCGTTATAAACTTGCACGTTAACCTCTGGAATATCTGTCGTTGCAACCACCATATGTTTTCCTTCCAAATAGTTAATGCTATACGTATCGTTAACTCTTGTGACGTTCCCCTTATCAGCAATCGCAATAGTACCTTCTCTAAACATTGGAGAAACCATCGTTACATTTGCATCTGGACTAGACTTTAATAAAAACGTTAGTTTCTCTTCAGCGACATTACCACCACCAATAATAAGTACTTCAAGATTTTTTACCTTTAAAAAAACGGGATATAAATTATTTCTTTCCATAAGTTTTAAGCTGAAATAGGTTGTGTAAATTTAGAAGCTAAATTTGATTGTTCGTACATTGAAGATAAATCAACACGCTGATTAACGACTTCTCCAATAATGATAATTGCTGGAGATGACAATTGTTTCTCTTTAACAATGGCTCCAATAGTACTAATGGTTCCTATACCAACTTTCTCATCTTCTCTAGTTCCATTTTGAATAACGGCAACTGCTGTATCAGCTTTACCTTCTGCTGTAAAAATGGAAACAATTTCTGATAATTTACCCATGCCCATTAAAATTACAATTGTTGCTGTTGATTGTGCAGCTAATGCAATATCTCCCGAAATCTCATGAGATTTAGTCGTACCAGTAATTACCCAAAAACTCTCAGAAGCATTACGTTTGGTTAAAGGAATACCTAGCGACGCTGGCACTGCTGCAGATGATGAAATACCCGGCACAATAGCCACTTCTATAGCATATTCCTTAGCATAATCTAACTCTTCCGCCCCACGACCAAATATAAATGGATCACCACCTTTTAGGCGGACTACATGACCAAATCGCAAAGCACGTTCAATAATTAATTGATTAATTTGACTTTGTTGATACGCATAACATCCTTTTCGTTTGCCTACAAAAATGATTTCTGCTGTTTTTGAAGCATAACCTAATAAATCAGCATTTACTAAAGCATCATATAAAATAACATCGGCTGATTGTATTGCTTTTATAGCCTTTAATGTTATTAAATCTGGATCTCCTGGTCCTGCGCCAACGACTGTTAATTTTGGATGTATCATAAAACTTTATGTTTAATAGTATTATACAGTAGCCACTGCTTTTTCTCTAAAACCTCTTACTTTCTGCAGAAACTGCGAAGCACTTTCTATATATCGTGCCGCAAAGGCTTCCGTTGGAGGAAACACTTTTATTTGATAAATTAAATCTGCAAAAGACACTTCTAAGTCTATTTTTTTAGTATCAATAAACAACGTTTCAAAATCATTGATTATACCCGCTTGCGTATTTGTTTTTATATCTTCAGAAATTAATATCGCTTTCGCGGAATTAACCATAGATCTGTACGCTTCGTAAATAGCACCAGAATACACTTTGTTATCAAAAGACTGTTTTGCTTCTTCAATTTTCTCATCACTTTCAAGAAATAATGTTGCAATTAAATCAATAACAACACCAGCACACTCTCCTACTCCAATAGCTTTAACATATGCTTCTTCCGTCCCCCAATCAATAAAATCTTCTTGTGTCAAATTATCTACATTAGACAAATCTGTTAGTAGATTGTAAAAGTATTTCTCGCCATTTTCTTTATAATATTCTGAGAACACTAACCCTTTACCATTTGCTTCATAATCATTAAGAATACGACGCAACGCTTCTGGCCCTCTTCTACTAGGTACTTTAACCACTTTATCTGCAAAACTAGCATTACCATTTCCTAAATTACCTCCACCTAAAAGGACTTGTAACGCTGGTGCAACTAATTTATCTTTTGTACGAATAGACATGCCCTGAAAACCAATATTTGCCATATTGTGTTGCCCACAAGCATTCATACAACCACTAATTTTAATGACTAAATCTTCATTTTCTAAATAACTAGGGTATTCTGTTTTAATAACACGTTCTAATTCTTCAGCAATTCCTGTACTACTTGAAATCCCTAAATTACAGGTATCTGTTCCTGGGCAAGCTGTAATATCTACTGCCTTATTATATCCAATTTCTGTAAATCCAAGTTTTTCCAACTCGGTATAGAAAAACCCCAACAACTCTGCTTTTACAAATGGAATTACAATATTTTGTCTTAAACTTAATCTAATTTCTCCTGCAGCATATTGCTCTACCAAATCTGCTAACAAACGTGCTTTATCAGTATAAAAGTCCCCTAATAAGACTTTAATTCCAATAGCAAAATACCCTTCTTGTTTTTGCGGAATAACATTAGTTGCTTTCCATAAATTAAAAGCCTCTTGTTCCTTTATATGCACCTTTGGAACTGAAACAGATACCGGAATTGAGGCTGTATAATTTGCTTCATCTATAATAACTGTTTTAAATTCTATTGCATTTTGTTCCTCTTCAACTAAAACCTTAAATGCTTCTAAACCGATATCTTTTATTAAGAATTTCAATCGCGCTTTCGCACGACTCTTACGTTCACCATAACGATCAAAAACTCTTAAAACACCTTCCATTAATGGAATAATTTTATCGGAAGCTAAGAAGTTATAAAACAAATCTGCATGTCTTGGTTGAGACCCTAATCCACCACCAAGCATCACTTTAAAGCCTTTAATCCCGTTTTCAATTTTAGCAATAAACCCTAAATCATGCATGTATGACAACCCTGTATCTTCATCCGTTCCTGAAAAAGACACTTTAAACTTACGACCCATTTCTTGGCAGATTGGATTACGTAAAAAGAATTTAAAAACAGCATCAGCATAGGGAGACACATCAAAAGGCTCGTTGCGATCTATCCCTGCTGTTTCACTAGCTGTAACATTTCTAACTGCATTACCACAAGCTTCACGCAAGGTCACGTCGTCTTTTTCTAATTCTGCCCAAAGTTCTGGAGTTCTATTTAAATCTACATAATGAATTTGAATATCTTGACGGGTAGTAATATGCAATCTACTTCTAGAATATTTATCTGAAACTGCAGCAATACGGCGCAATTGGTTACTTAATACTTTTCCGTAAGGTAGTTTTATACGAATCATTTGTACACCTTCCTGACGTTGCCCGTAAACACCACGCGCTAAACGTAAACTTCTAAATTTTTCTTCATCAATTTTTCCGTTATTAAACAGCTCAATCTTATTGGCTAATTCAATTATATCCTTTTGTACTAAAGGGTTTTCAATTTCGGTTCTAAAGCTCTGCATTTAATTATATATAATTCCTATAGACTTAATAGGGTAATGAAAATAAATTTATGTATTTAAGCGCCCTGGGTATTCAATATTTCTATTGAATAAACCCTGCTCCTACAGTATTATTAGATTTGGTATCTATGATAATAAAAGAACCATTTGTTCTATGGTCTTTAAAGGCATCATAAAACACTGGTTTGTTTAATTTAAACGTCACAGTTGCAATATCATTCATACCTAACCCTTGGATAGACTCCTCTATACCTGAATAATCTGGATTAATTTTATGGTGAATAGTATCTACTTTAGCTAGTACTTTATTAACACCATGCTGAATAACATACTTATTACCTGCTGCTAAATTTTGAGAATCCATCCAAGAAATAGTTGCCGTAAATTGTTTATCAATTGTTGGTAAATCATTAGCTTTAACAATCATGTCACCACGACTAATATTGACATCATCCTCTAGCGTAATTAATACTGATGAACGTCGTGAAGCTGTTTGCACTTTTTGATCGTAAAAATGAATCTCTTTAATTTTAGATTTAGTTTGTGATGGTAAGATTACAACATCATCACCAACACTTAACTCGCCTCCATACACTTTACCAGCATATCCTCTAAAATCATGATATTCTTCCGTTTTTGGACGAATAACATATTGCACAGGAAATCGCGGTGTCCCTGCATTAAACACATCTTTTTGATCAATTTTTTCTAAATGTTCTAACAACGTTTCACCAGAATACCAAGGTGTATTATCGGATTTATTAACAACATTATCTCCTTTTAACGCACTTACTGGAATAAATGTAATACTTTGATCTTGATAATCTCTCTTGCTCATTAAAGCTTCGAAGTCAGCTTTGATTTCGTTATATCTTTCTTCAGAAAAATCAACTAAATCCATTTTATTTATCGCCACAATTACTGTTTTTATACGCAATAGGTTATTGATAAAAAAGTGACGATTAGTTTGCTCGATCACCCCTTTTCTTGCATCTATTAAAACAATAGCTGCTTGAGATGTTGAGGCACCGGTAACCATATTTCTAGTATATTCAACATGACCAGGTGTATCTGCAATAATGTAACTTTTAGTTCCTGTCGAAAAATAAATATGTGCCACATCTATTGTAATACCTTGCTCTCTTTCTGCTACTAAACCATCCGTTGCTAAAGAAAAATCAAGATAGTCGTAACCTAGTTGTTTACTCTTCTTCTCTATAGCTTCTAACTTATCTGTAGTTAGTGATTTAGTATCGTAAAGCAATCTCCCGATTAGGGTGCTTTTACCATCATCTACACTTCCTGCTGTTGCTATTTTTAAAACGTCCATATTTTTGGGCTCTTTGTCAATTATATGTAGCGACTTGCTATTAATTAATGACCTAATTTTTAAATTTTATTATATATTCTATTTAGCGCTAATGGTTAATAACCAAAAGCATCACGCATTGTATTATTTCGAAAACATTCTAGAAATACCCCTGTTGTTTACGCTTTTCCATTGCTGCTTCAGATCTTTTATCATCGATCCTTGCGCCTCTCTCTGATATAGAAGAGTCTCTAATTTCCTGAACAACACTTGAGATATCTGAAGCTTCAGATAATACCGCTGCCGTACAACTCATATCTCCTACCGTTCTAAAACGTACAATTCTGTCTACGACTTCTTCTTCTTCATCTCTATACACAACCTCATCATCTGCTGACCAGATTAATCCGTCTCTTAAAAAAGTAGCTCTTGTATGTGCAAAATAAATAGAAGGAATCTCAATATTTTCTTTTTGAATATAAGACCACACATCTAACTCTGTCCAATTAGAAATAGGAAAAACACGTACGTTTTGTCCTAATTCAATTTGACCATTTAGCATATCAAATAATTCTGGTCTTTGATTTTTCTCATCCCATTGCCCAAAATCATCTCTAACAGAAAAAATACGTTCTTTAGCCCTTGCTTTCTCTTCATCACGACGTGCTCCACCGATACAAGCATCAAATTTAAACTCTTCAATAGCATCTAAAAGTGTGGTCGTTTGTAATTGATTTCTACTAGCGTAACGTCCCGATTCCTCCTTTACTTTTCCATCATCAATAGAGTCTTGAACGTTTCTTACAATAAGCTCTAAACCTAATTCTTTTACTAAACGGTCTCTAAATTCTATAGTTTCAGGAAAATTATGACCTGTATCTATATGCATTAATGGAAACGGAATTTTTGCTGGGTAAAATGCCTTTTGAGCCAAGCGTACTAATGTAATGGAATCTTTACCACCCGAAAATAAAAGCACTGGCTTTTCAAACTGAGCAGCGACTTCTCGCATTATGTATATGGCTTCGTTTTCTAACGGATTTATATTTGAAGTATCTATCATTTCTATCTTTTTAAGCATGTAATCCACACTCTCTATTTTCTAATTGTTTCGTTGGATCAAAGTATTTAAACTCATTAGGCAAATTGTTTTCTTCTAAATAAACATCTAACTCTTTATCTGTCCAATTATAAAATGGGCTTACTTTTATAACCCCATTTTTATCCTGAGACACAATATCTATACTATCTCTAAAAGTGGTTTGACCTTTTCGTAAATTAGTAAACCAGAAGTCTGGCTTATGCTCTGTCATGGCACGTTTAAAAGGCTCCAATTTTACTTGCTCTGTAAACACAGCGTGCTTTGGATCTTCAATACTTGGCACTCCTAAAACAACATCACGATGCGCTGTAGTTTGTTTTGGAACATATAATTTAACATTAAGATCTAATATTTTAATCACCTCTTCTGCATGTTTATATGTATTTGGCGTATTATAACCTGTATCGCACCATATGACTTTTATGTCCTTTTTAGTTGCACTTGTTATCTTTAAAATAGCAGCTTCGTAAGGCCTAAAATTAGTGGTTACCACAGGTGATTCTGCTACACTAATGGCCCACTCCACAATCTCTTGAGGTGTTTTACCTACTAATTCTTTATTAATTTCATCTAAATCTAAGCTCATTATTTTCCCCATTTAATTTTTTCCCAAGCACGTTCATGAAAGAAGTATAATACCATTTTAGATACTAATTCTATTCCTCCAATCGAAAAAGCTAAAGCCATTGTACCAGTAATTACATAAGAGATTGCGACAGTCGTTATAGTACCAACTGCTCTCCAACTTATCGTTTTTACTAAACTCCTTTTAATATTTTCTGAAGTTGAAACTTCTTCTCTCTCCAACCTTACTTGCGAATTTATCACGTTTCCCATATCAGTATTTTACTTTTATTTCCATTACCCTATAGACTTAGTAGGGTAATGATGCAAATCTATAGAATTATATGTTATAAATCAATAAGAATAATAAAAAAATAAAAAGTTATTACTGAGAATCTGTTAATTACATAAATCCGAAAGTGTCGTGTTTCTAAAAATCTCTAAAGTACTGTCACGTACTTTAAGCATAATTTTATTGACTGCACAAACCTCTTCCTCTGGACAATCTTGGCATTTCTCATAGAAGTTTAAACTTACGCAAGGCACCATAGCTATTGGACCTTCCAAGACTCTCATAACTTCCGTCATCGGAATAGCTTTTGGGTCTTTTAATAGGTAATACCCACCACCTTTACCTTTCTTAGACCCTAAAAAACCACTTTTACGAAGCGATAACAAAATGGTTTCTAAAAATTTTAAAGAAATATTTTCACTTTCAGAAATAGTAGCAATTCTAACAGGCACATGTGTCTCTTGTTTTGCAAGAAAAGTAAGTGCCTTAATTCCGTATTTTGTTTTTTTAGAAAGCATATTACAAAAGTAAGCGTTTTTTATTACTAAAAAATGGCTTCAGCAATCGCTTTTATATTATCACTTTTTCCCATAGAATAATAATGCAACAAAGGGATCCCCGATTTTTCAAGTTCTAGAGACTGTTGTATGCACCATTCGACACCAACTTGCCTGACTTCTGCATTCGTTTTACACTTAATAATAGCCTTAATTAAAGCTTCAGGTAAATCCACATGAAAACGATGCGGAATAATATTTAGTTGTTTCCTTGTAGAAATAGGTTTTAAACCCGGAATAATAGGCACTGTAATACCTTCTGCCCTGCACTTATCAACAAACTGAAAATACTTCTCGTTATCAAAAAACATTTGTGTCACGACATATTCGGCCCCATTTTTAATCTTCTTTTTCAAAAAATGAATATCACTATCTAAACTTGGTGCTTCCATATGTTTTTCGGGATAGGCACCTACACCAATACAAAAATCTGTAGCGCTACAATTAAGCAAACCCTCATCTAAATACTTAGCATGATTAAGTTGTGAAACCTGCTTAACCAAGTCACTAGCAAAAGCATTCCCGTCTTTTTCTGGTGTAAAATAAGTTTCTGTTTTCACAGCATCTCCACGCAAAGCCATGACATTCTCAATGTTTAGAAAATCTAAATCGATTAAAAAATTCTCTGTATCTTCCTTACTAAAACCACCACACAAAATATGCGGAATCGCATCCACATTATATTTATTCTGAATTGCAGCACAAATACCGACTGTCCCAGGACGCTTTTTTACCACGTGTTTTTTAAGTAAACCGTCACCCAAATCCTTATAAACGTACTCCTCCCGATGATAAGTGACATCAATAAATGGAGGTTTAAACTCCATTAACGGATCAATATTATCAAAAACCGACTGTATATGTTGCCCTTTTAATGGCGGTAAAATCTCGAAAGAAAATTGTGTTTTCCCTTCTCCCTTTGTGATGTGTTCTGTTACTTTCATGTATCTCCCCGTGACAATGGGTGTTTTATTAAATTATTATATATTTTCTGGTCGTTACCTTTTACTCATACCTGCCAGGTTTTAAAAACCTGGCAGGATCCCAAAATGTCAGGCTTTCGGCTAAATCTTTTTTTGCCATATATGGCAGCAAAAAAAGGATACCACCTCAACTACAAAGTAATCACGAGTTCTTATTTAATAAAATAAGAATGAACGAGTAACCCCTAACGCACTTATCAACCATTTTTCAGCCTTACAAACCTGTATTTCTTATCTATTAAGAGCCTGCTGCTTTCTCTAGGAGTTTAATCTGTTAAATTAGGATGTAACCATTTTCTAGCTTTCTCTAATGTGATGTTTTTTCTTAGCGCAAAATCTTTGACCTGATCGTCTGTAATCTTACCTAAACCAAAATATTTTGCTTCTTCATTTGCAAAATAATATCCAGAAACCGCAGCTCCAGGCCACATGGCTAAACTTTCGGTAAGTGTTACGCCTATTTGCTCTTCCACTTTTAATAAATCCCAAATGGTTTCTTTTTCTAAATGATCTGGACATGCTGGGTATCCAGGTGCTGGACGAATACCTTTATAACTCTCTTTAATTAAATCGTCGTTAGATAAATTTTCATCAGCGCCATATCCCCAATGTTTTATTCTTACTTGTTTATGTAAATACTCAGCTAAGCCTTCAGCAAATCTATCAGCAATAGCTTGTACCATAATAGCATTATAGTCATCTTCCTTATCCTTATATTTTTTAGCCAACTCATCAGCACCAAAAATAGCCGTACAAAAAGCCCCCATATAATCGGTCCTTCCTGTGGCTTTAGGCGCAATAAAATCTGACAATGCAAAACTTGGTTTTCCTGCTCGTTTTTTTAATTGCTGACGCAACGTTCTAAAAACAGCTATTTCTTCTCCTTTTTTCTGAATAGAGATATCATCGTCATTTATAGTATTCGCTTCAAACAAACCAAAAATGGCTTTCGGTTTTAATAATTGCTTGTTTATAATTTCTTTTAAAATAATCTGCGCATCTTCAAATAAAATAGTGGCCTGTTCACCAACTACTTCATCGGTTAAAATATTTGGATACTTGCTGTGTAAATCCCAGCTTCTAAAAAACGGACTCCAATCTATAAATGGTAAAATTTCTTTTAAACTAACCTGTGTTAAGGTTTGCACACCTAATTCTTTGGGTTTTATAATATTGCTAGCTTCCCAATCAATTTTAAACCTCTCTTCCCTTGCTTTTTCAATACTGATGTATGACTTCTCTTTACCTCGTTTTAAAAACTTGGTTCTAAACTCGTCATAATCCTTTTTAAGTGTAGCAACGTACAGATTACTCGTTTTCGGATTTAATAAATCACTAACCACAGTTACAGCTCTGGAGGCATCATTAACGTGTACAACTGCATTTTTATATTGTGTATCAATCTTTACTGCAGTATGTGCTTTAGACGTTGTTGCACCACCAATTAATAACGGAACAACAAAATTTTGACGTTCCATTTCTTTAGCTAAATACACCATTTCGTCTAAGGATGGCGTTATTAAACCGCTTAATCCAATAACATCTACATTTTCTTCTATAGCAGCTGCTATAATTTTCTCTGGAGATACCATGACACCTAAGTCTACAATCTCATAATTATTACAACCCAAAACAACACTCACTATATTTTTACCAATATCGTGCACATCTCCTTTTACGGTTGCCATTAACACTTTACCTAAAGCTTTTTGTTTTTCGCCTTTTTCGGCTTCAATAAATGGATTTAAATAGGATACTGCTTTTTTCATGACACGAGCAGATTTAACTACTTGTGGCAAGAACATTTTTCCTGCTCCAAATAAATCTCCAACCACATTCATTCCAACCATTAAGTTACCTTCAATAACTTCAATAGGTTTATCGGCTTGCTGTCTCGCTGTTTCTACATCTTCAATAATAAAAGCATCAATACCTTTAACCAATGCATGCGTAATTCTATCTTGTAAAGAATTTTCTCTCCAAGATAAATCGGCCACCTTCTCTTTTTTAGATCCTTTCACTGAATCTGCAAAATCAAGTAAACGTTCTGTAGCATCTTCACGTCTATCTAAAATAACATCTTCTACACGCTCTAATAAATCTTTTGGAATATCATCGTAAATCTCTAACAAGGCTGGATTTACAATTCCCATGTTCATACCCGCTTGAATGGCATAGTATAAAAACACCGAGTGCATAGCTTCTCGCACACCATCATTTCCTCTAAAAGAAAAAGAGACATTACTTACACCACCACTAACACTTGCATTGGTTAAGTTTTGTCTCACCCAACGTGTTGCTTCGATAAAATCGATTGCATTTCTCCGGTGCTCATCCATTCCCGTTGCTACAGGAAATATATTTAGATCGAAAATAATATCTTCCGATGGAAAACCCACTTTGTTAACTAACACATCGTAAGACCGTTGTGCTATTTCTATTCTTCTGTCGTAATTATCTGCTTGACCAACTTCATCAAAAGCCATGACAATAACAGCTGCGCCATAACGCTTAATTTGTTTGGCTTCCCAAATAAATTTTTCTTCTCCTTCTTTTAACGAAATCGAATTAACAACACATTTACCTTGCACCACTTGTAATCCAGCCTCAATGATTTCCCATTTAGAACTGTCTATCATAATTGGCACACGACAAATATCTGGCTCAGCAGCAATTAAATTTAAAAAACGAACCATGGATTTTACACCATCAATTAAACCATCGTCCATATTAATGTCGATAATTTGGGCGCCTCCATCAACTTGATGCCTTGCAACATCCAGAGCTTCATCAAACTCTTCGTTTTTAATTAAACGTAAAAACTTACGAGAACCTGCCACATTTGTACGCTCTCCAACATTTATAAAATTGCTGTTTTCGTTTAAAACCAAAGGTTCTAAACCAGACAATTTCATGTATTTCGTTTGTTTTATTTTCATTATTTATAATGTTCTACTGTTGGAAAAGGCTCATAAAAGTGATGTAATAATGCTTTCCATTGTTTGTATTCTTCCGACTGTCTAAATCCGATTTCATGATCTTCAATCGTTTCCCAGTTCACTAATAATATGTACTTATCGTCTTCTTCAACACACTTTTTTAATTGATGCGAGATATACCCTTTTATTGAAGAAATAATATCTTGAGCAACCTCAAATGTTTGTTCAAATTCTTGAGACAATCCTTCTTTTATATTTAAAATAGCGACTTCTAAAATCATATTTAAACTTCATTTGATTCTGAAACAAGTTCAGAATGACGACGCGGCGTATATTTTGCTGCAATAGAAGCTATCACTTTAATATGTTCTGGACTTGTACCACAACAACCTCCAATAATATTTATTAAATCCTTTTTTAAATATTCTTCTATTTGCTCTCCCATTTCTTCGGGAGTCTCATCGTATTCCCCAAAAGCATTTGGCAAGCCCGCATTTGGATGTGCAGAAATAGCAAAATCGGTTTTACTAGCAATCGCTTCTAAATGTGGTTGTAATAAATTAGCGCCTAAAGCACAATTAAAACCAACAGACAACAATGGAATATGTGATACCGAAATTAAAAAAGCCTCTGCTGTTTGACCTGATAACGTGCGCCCAGAAGCATCTGTAATCGTACCACTTAACATAATAGGAATATCAATACTCCTTTCGTCTTTAACTTCTTCAATAGCAAACAAAGCTGCTTTAGCATTTAAAGTATCGAAAACTGTTTCTACTAAAAGTAAATCTGCACCACCATCTATTAATGCTTCTACTTGTTGTTTGTAAGCAACACGTAAATCGTTAAAAGTAACCGCCCTGTAACCAGGATCGTTTACATCTGGAGACATGCTAGCCGTACGATTTGTAGGTCCAATTGAACCTGCCACAAAGCGTGGTTTATGCGGTTCTTTTGCCGTAAACTCATCCGCCACTTCTTTAGCTATTTTAGCCGATTGGTAATTTAGCTCGTACACCAAATCTTCCATTTGGTAATCTGCCATAGCAATAGTGGTCCCTGAAAATGTATTGGTTTCTATAATATCTGCACCAGCTTCAAAATATTTACCATGAATGGTTTTTATAGCTTCTGGCTGTGTAATAGATAACAAATCGTTATTTCCTTGTAATGGAGACGCATAATCTTTAAAACGTTCTCCTCTAAAATCCTCTTCAGAAAATTTATAAGCTTGTAACATGGTACCCATAGCACCATCTAACACTAAAATTCGTTTTTGTAATTCTTCTTTAATATTTGCCATCCTTAATACTACATTTCAACTACACCTAAGAAAACCTTAAGTATTATTATTTGTTCTCGATACTATTTTATTCCTTCGTCATAAAATCTCTCGAACTGACGTTAATTATTTACTCTTGTCTTTTACTTCAATTATATAATGGATTCCTGCCTGAGCAGGAATGACAAATCGATGTAAACCTTTTATTAGTTTAAAGGTAAGACTCTACATTCTCCCAAGGTCCTCCGTTAATAACATCTATGCCGCTTGCTTCTAAAAGTTCTTTTGCTCTTTCGCTTCTAGCACCACTTCTACAACATGTTATTATTGGTTTTTCAAGTGCTTTTAATTGGTCTATTTCATATTCCAACTCATCTAAAACAATATGTAATGAATTCTCTACATGACCTTCATTATACTCGCCTTCTGTTCTTACATCTAATATTACAGCACCTTTATCTAGATACTCTTGAATGTTTTTAAATTCTGGATGATTACTCATAATCTGTGTTTTATATTTTATAGCGCTAACGCTTGATTTAAATCTTTTATAATATCTTCTGAATGCTCCAATCCTACCGAAACACGTACTAAACCACCAGTAATTCCTGTTAGTAGTCTTTCCTCTTCTGTTAACTTTGCATGCGTTGTTGATGCAGGATGTGTGACAATACTTTTAGTATCACCAAGATTTGCAGACAAGGACAATAATTTTATATTATTTAAAAATTGTCGTCCTGCTTCAATGCCTCCTTTAACTTCAAAAGCAACAATATTACCACCTGCTTTCATTTGTTTTTTAGCCAACTCATGCTGTGGATGTGATTTTAAAAAAGGATATTTCACGACATTTACTTTATCATGACCTTCTAAAAAGGTCGCTACTTTTAGAGCGTTTTCACAATGTCTATCCAATCTTACCGCTAAAGTCTCTAAACTTTTAGACAATACCCAAGCATTAAAAGGTGATAATGCTGGACCTGTGTTTCTTGAAAACAAGTAGACCTTTTTAATTAAATCGGCACGACCAACAGTAACACCTCCAAGCACACGACCTTGCCCATCTATTAATTTTGTTGCCGAATGGATTACCAAATCCGCGCCAAATTGTATCGGTTGCTGCAAATAAGGAGTCGCAAAACAATTATCTATAATTAAAATAAGATTATGTTTTTTCGCAAGGCGTCCCAAAGCTTCTAAGTCCAAAATATCTACCGCAGGATTTGTTGGGCTTTCTGCATAAATTACTTTTGTACTTGGCAGAATTAGACTTTCTATTTTATCAATAGCATCGATTTTAAAATAGCTTGTAGAAATATTCCACTTTGGTAAAATATTTTTAAACATGGTTTGCGTAGAACCAAACACACTATTACATGAAATAATATGATCTCCAGCATTTAATAAAGCGGCTAATGTTGAAAATATAGCAGACATACCCGAAGCAAAAGAATAACCACTTTCAGCACCTTCCATTTTACAGATTTTATCTATAAACTCCGACGTATTCGGGTTTGAATAACGACTGTAAATATTACGGTCTTTCTCGTCTGCAAAAGAGGCTCGCATATCTTCGGCATCTTCAAAAACATAACTTGATGTTAAATACAACGGACTAGAATGTTCTAAATATTGTGAACGTTCTATTTGTGTTCTTATGGCTTGGGTTTCGAAATTATTAGAATCCATTAATTTGTTTTTAAAATCAGTTATTAAAGCACTTCGACTGCGCTCAGCGTGACATTTATTTAATTATTCTTTTCTGTTAGTCTTAATATATCTCCAAAAACACCTCTTGCTGTTACTGATGCTCCTGCTCCTGCGCCTTGAATAACAATGGGTTTTTCACCATAACTTTCTGTATAAATTTCAAAAATAGAATCGGCACCTTGTAACGCTCCTAAAGGTGATTGACTAGGTACAGACTCTAGTTTCACATCTAATTGAGCACCGTTTTCTTGTGATAAATCACCGTGTAAATCACCAATATATCTTAATACATGACCTTCTTTTTGTGCTTCTTTTTTCGTCTGAAAAACAGCATTCATCTCATCTAAAGATTCTAAAAAATTAGCCGTTTCAATTTCTCTAAGTGGTTTTGGAATTAGGTTTTCGATAGTAACATCGCTAAGCTCATTATGTAAATCTAGTTCTCTCGCCAAGATTAATAGTTTTCTTGCAACATCGTTCCCACTTAAATCCTCTCTTGGATTTGGTTCTGTAAAACCTTTATCTAAAGCTTGTTGTAATACTGTTGCAAACGAGGTGTCTTCCGAAGAAAACGTATTAAACAAATAACTTAGCGATCCAGAAAACACGCCACGAATACGCACAATATTTTCGCCAGAAAGATGTAATAATTTAATTGTATCAATTAATGGTAAACCCGCACCTACATTAGTTTCGTATAAATAACTTTTTTGGTGTTTTTCTAAAGTATTACGCAATTGGTTATAAAACTCTAAATCGATAGTATTTGCTATTTTATTAGACGATACTAAATCGAAACCTTGCTCCACCAACTTAATATAATTGGATACAAAGTCTAAACTTGACGTGTTATCTATAGCTATTAAATTCTCTAAATGATTCTTTTTTGCAAATTGAAAAACATCTTCAATCTTATAGCTTTCACCATTTGCTTCTAGTGTGTTTTTCCAATTTTTATCGATGCCGTTTTTACTGAAAAGCGCTTTTCTAGAATTGGCTATCGCAAAAATATTAAGCTTAATGCCTTTTCTTTTTTCAATATCTTCAGCTGAAGCAATAATTTGATTAACCAATGCGCTACCGACTAAACCATGACCAAAAATGGCTAAATTTATCTTTTTAGAAATTCCGAAGATCTCTCCATGAATAACATTCAAAGCTTTATGAAGTTCTTTTTTTCTAACTACTATACTCACATTTTCGCCAGTAATGGTATTATTAAAAAGAATAGGGATAATTTGATTTTTTATTAAAGCATTAAACGGTTTATGAAACGTGCTTAACTCTTGACCAATAATTGAAATGACAGACACATCGTCTATAACACTAATTTTATTAATGTCTTGCGAGTAAAAATCGTTTTCAAACTCTTGTTCTAAAACAATAACGGCTCTATTTGCATGTTCAGCTTCAATAACCAAACCAATACCACGCTCTGAAGAGCCTTGAGAAATAATACTAACGCTTATATTCTCTTTACTTAAAGCTGTGAAAATTCTAGCATCAACTCCAACCTTGCCCAATAAGCCACGTCCTTCGATATTTACTAATGCCACATTATCTAATACTGATAATGAGCGTATGCCTTTATCTTTATTTTGTGCTGTAATTATTGTGCCTTTATCTTCCGGATTAAACGTATTTAGAATGCGAAGCGGAATATTTTTCTCTATTAAAGGAATAATAGTTTTTGCATGTAAAATAGTCGTTCCGAAATTAGCCAACTCATTAGCTTCCGTAAAAGATAATCGCTCTATTTTTCTAGCATCTTCTACTAAATCCGGATTCGCCGTATAAATACCATTAACATGTGTGTAATTCTGTAACTCTTCAGCATCTAAATAATTAGCTAACAATGCTGCCGTATAATTACTTCCATTACGACCTAACGTTGTGGTTTTACCGTCTCTATTAGACGCTATAAAACCAGTAACAATATTAACTGTAGTGCCATTATTTTGTTTAAAATAAGCAACTACATTCTTCTTAGACAACGCATCAATTGGTTTTGCATTACCAAAGGTGTCATCTGTTTTTATTAACGTTCTAGCGTCTGCTACTTTTGCATTAATATTTTTTTCTAGTAATAATGCCGTAATTAATTTAGCTGAAATTAATTCGCCTTGTGCTAAAACCTCATCTTTAATTTTCTGACTATAATCACCTAATAATTGTACACCTGCAAACAAACTATCTAGTCTTGAAAATTCGGTTTCAAAATCTACTAAAACCGTTCCTTTTTGATCCTTTTTAAAGGCCTCCAATTCTACAGCATAAGATTGGTCTTTTACTGCTTTCTCAAGAATAGCCTCCAATTGGTCTGTTGCTTTTCCTCTTGCAGAAACAACAACAGCTATATTTTCTTCAGCTTTAACTTTATTTTCTATGATAGAAATAACACGATTTAAACCTTCGCCATTGGCTAGAGATTTGCCTCCAAATTTTAATATCTTCATTTTCTTTTCTTTTAACTTGGGCTTAAAAATGCCTTTAATTATATTTTCGAGTTGCTCGAACTCTATTAAAAAGGCATCGTGACCATGAATGGAATTAATCTCATTATAAGTCACATTTGGATGTGTTAACGCTAATTGTTTTTGCGTTTCTCGGTTTTCTTCAGCAGTAAAAAACAAATCAGAATCTACCGCAACAATTGTAATTTTAGATTGAATACCATCTAACACCTTGTTATTTGATTCTCTTCCTTTAGTCACATCAATGCTACGTAGTAATTGATTCATTAATTTATAAGCCGATAACTGAAAACGCACCTGTAACTTATTACCATGATGAAGCAACCAACTTTCGACATTAAATAAATCTAATGTTTCGTTTTTAGAACGTTGAAACCTTGATTTAAAAGACTCTGGAGTACGATAGCACAACATTGCATGCATGCGAGCGTCATGCACTGGGTTTTTAGAATTAACTAAAAACTGTTCTTGAATTTGACAATTTGCCATTAACCAATCGGTAGCTTTCCAATCCGTAGCCACAGGAATAAAATGTGTCGCCAAATTGGGTTTTAAAACTGCCATTTCCCATGCAATACCACCACCAAGAGATCCTCCAATTACGGCATACACAGAATCGATACTTAGTTTTTCTAATCCAATAAGAAACAGCTTCGCGATATCTCTTGCTATAAAATCTTTGTAGTTTTCAATTAAAAAACCATCGTATCCATTTCCAGGAATATTAAATGCTAAAACAGTATATACCCTAGTGTCAATAACTTTTCCATCGCCAACCAAATCTGCCCACCAACCATCTGTACCTGTAACATTGCTATTACCTGTTAATGCATGATTTATCAATACAATTGGAGCGGTATGTAATGCTTTACCAAAAAGCTGATAAGACAACTTTATTGTCATTGCCTTATCGCTTTGGGTAACATAATCGATACTATCTATGTATTGTAAACCTTTCATTACTTAAGATTATATTCTTTTTGTACTGAGATTTTTACTGGTGTATTATTAGATAAATTATCTCTAACGGGACATCGTGCTTCAACAATTTCTAACCATTTAACTAATGTTTCAATACTTGCAGTCGTTTCTGGCACTAGTTTTAATTCGATATTTTTAAAACCTGCTCGCTCGTTATTTGATATCCCTAAAAACTTATCTGGATTAATGTCTCCTGATACTTCAATATTCAATTTATCTATTTTAAAACCAAGCTCTTTTGCTACTAAATAACCAACAACGTTAACACAGCCAGCAAAGCCTGCAAGAATATATTCTACTGGGTTAGCGCCTTCGTCTGTACCATTTAAAGCTTCGGGTTCATCTATTACTAATTTAAACTGCCTTGCTTTTCCAACAAATTGTGTCGCAGATGTACTTACTCCTGCAACTGAAAATTTTAAATCACTCATCTTTTTTTGAATTTGAATTAAGATAACGCCTTAAGCTAAAACTGTTTTTTTAACGACTACAAAAGCGTCTTTTAAATCAGCTTTTAAATCTTCTATATTTTCGATTCCTACAGACAGTCTAATTAAGTCTTTAGTCACTCCCGTTAATTGTTGCGCTTCATCACTTAATTGTTGATGCGTTGTACTTGCCGGATGAATAATCAAAGATTTTGTATCTCCAATATTGGCTAATAGCGAGAATAGTTTTGTAGTATCTGCTATTTTTTTAGCCGATTCAAAACCGCCATCAACACCAAAAGTAACCACACCACTTTGTCCTTTTGGCAAGTACTTTTTAGCTAAACTATTATATTTGCTAGTCTGTAATCCTGGATAATTCACCCAAGTTACTTCTGGTTGTTCTTGTAACCATTTTGCTAGTTCTAAAGCATTTTGAGAGTGCTTTAAAATTCTTAATTCCAATGTTTCCAATCCTTGAATGATTTGAAAAGCGTTAAACGGACTTAATGCGCCACCGTAATCTCTTAAACCTTCAATTCTAACTTTAGCAATAAATGCAGCTGCACCAATAGCTTCGCTATACACTAAACCATGGTAACCAGCAGATGGCTCTGTAAACTCCGGGAATTTCCCATTAGTCCAATCAAATGTTCCTGCATCTATAATGATACCACCAAGCGATGTTCCATTACCATTAATATATTTGGTTAAAGAATGAATGACAATGTTTGCTCCATGTGCAATTGGGTTTAATAAATAAGGCGTTGCCACTGTATTATCTACAATTAATGGCACTTTTACAGTTTTTGCTTCTTTAGAAATAGCTTCTAAATCTAACACGTCCAATTTGGGATTCCCTAAAGACTCTACAAAAATTGCTCTTGTATTTTCTTGTGCTGCTTTGCCAAAATTTTCTGGATCTGAAGGATCTACAAACGTTGTAGTAATACCATGTCTTGGTAGTGTTACACTTAATAAATTATACGTTCCGCCATACAAACTACTGGATGCCACAATATGGTCGCCTGCTTTTAACAAGGTTAATAATGTTGTAGAAATTGCTGCTGTACCAGACGCAGTTGCAACTGCCGCAATACCACCTTCTAGTGCTGCGATACGTTGTTCTAAAATATCGTTTGTTGGGTTGTTTAAACGTGTGTAAATAAAGCCTGGAACAGAGAGATTAAATCGTCCTGCAGCATCATCTGAATCGTCAAACACATAAGAGGTTGTTTGATAAATAGGAACCGCTCTAGTTCCTCCTGTTTTACTTGTGTCGTGTCCTGCGTGCAACGCTTGTGTTGCAAATTTTTGTGTACTCATTTTTCTAGTTTTTGAGTTAATAAATTAAACCAAAAGTCAAATAAGCCTCGTTAGAAGCGTACTTAATAGAAAAATGTTAAAAAGAAATATGCCAATTACAAATAGTAATTAGTTTTGAGTTATCTATCCAATAGAGCGATTAATGAATCGACTATTAAGTAGAATTTAGCACCTTCTTAGTAAGTCTAAGGGTTGCTAAGGCTTCGATGGGTCTATCCCTCCGCCTTTCTTGATAACATTACGGAAACTTTTAAATTAAAAACTTCCTTTTCAGTAAGATATTGAACTTTGTATAGGCAAATATTGCAAAATATATTATTCACAAACAAGTAAAACAGAATATTTTTCCAATAAATTACAAAATATTTAACATAACAGAATTTAAATCTATTAAATACGCTTTAAGCAAAAATATATTCCGTTAAAAACACAAAAGGCAAGCTTGATACTTTCAAGCTTGCCTTTTTATATAAAATCAAAACCTCTATATTACATTTTATGCTGAATTACGACTGGCGTTAATATTTCCAAATAACGAACGTGTTACTAGTTTTTCATAAACTGCAATTAGTTCTGTATCCTTTTCATCGGCTTTTTCTAATTCTTGAATTTGCTTTAAAGCGAATTGTTGGATGGTTAATAATGGCAACACAATAGATTCTCTAACTTTAATCGATGCTTTTCCTGAAGGCTCTTCCTCCATCAATTCTGTATAACCCGTAAGTTTTAAAATTAGACGTTTTGTTGTTTTATACTCTGTATAAATCACATTCCAAAAGGCGCCATATTCAGGATCGTCGCTCATATACTTAGTCAAATCAAAAAAGGATTTTGACAAAGACATCATACTGTTTTCTATTAATGTTTTAAAGAAACTGGACGTCTGAAATAATTTTTGTGCTTTTTCGAATTCGCCAGCATCTTCATAATGTTTCAAAGCTGTACCGACACCGAAAAATCCTGGGACATTCTGTTTTAATTGACTCCAAGACCCAACAAACGGTATCGCTCTTAAATCTTCAAACACTAAACCTTCTGCCTTCCCTCGTTTTGATGGTCGACTTCCAATATTAGTTTTCGCATAATATTTTAAGGTACTCATATGTTCTAAATACGATATAAACTTGGGATGATTTTTAAAATCGACATAAGCCTCATAACTAAGCTTTGCAAGATTATCCATCACCACTCTATTTTCCGGAATCATACGTAAATCTGTATCACTTAAACTATTATAAATTCCGGAACTAATTAACTGCTCTAAGTTATATTGTGACGAATCTAACGTACCAAAATTAGAACTAATGGTTTGTCCTTGGATCGTTAACTGTACTTCTTTATCCTCAATCGTTGGTCCTAAAGACGCATAAAAATTATGTGTTTTTCCGCCTCCACGTGCAGGTGGTCCACCACGCCCATCAAAAAAGATCACAGTAACATCATATTTTCTAGAAATAGCTGTTAAACGCTCTTTTGCTTTATAAATAGCCCAATTAGCCATTAAATAACCCCCATCTTTTGTCCCATCACTAAACCCTAACATGATTGTTTGTTTATTTCCTCTGGCTTTTAAATGTTTAGCATAAGCAGGATTAGTATACAACTCTTCCATTACTAAATGTGCATTTTCTAAATCTGTAATAGTTTCGAAAAGCGGTCCAACATCCACAGTTAAATTATCCTGAAAAGCAACCAATTTAAGCATAGCAAACAATTGCATGACGTGTAAAGTGGTTTGGTTATTACTTATGATATAGCGGTTTGCTGCCAACTCTCCATTAGTCTCTTGAATGGACTTTAAAGCTTTTATAGTATTAAGTGCCTTTAGTGTTTCTTCGTCTTTAATTAAAGACAGGTCGACTGTCCCTTTTACTTCAGATAAAAGTTTGACTTGCTCCTTTTCTGGTAACTCATGATAATTACTAGGAATATCTTTACTTCCATTTTCTATCATAGAATCCACCATCGTTGTAAATATTGAGTGATGCACTCTACTATCTTGTCGTATGTCTAAACTTGAAAAATGAAATCCAAACAAATGTAACTTATTTAACAAACTGGTAATCTCCGTAACATATAAAGACTGATGTTTATCAATTATAATTTGTCTAATTTCTTTTAATTCTGAAACAAAACCTTCTAAAGTAATACTCGATTTTTCGTTAAGAATCTTTTTATATAATTCGCTTTCTATTTTAGAAACACGTGCTTCTACCCCTTGAAAAGTCAGTTTACGTTTTAACTTTCTTATATCTTTATGGTAATTTTTTATAATAGTTTCATGCAACCTTCTGGCTACTTTTACCGTAATTTCTGGTGTTACAAACGGATTACCATCTCTATCTCCTCCTGGCCAAAATCCAATATTAATAATTTCGTTGTCTATATGTTGACCATCAAAAATATTTTGTTGGATGTAATCGTAAATTGTTCCGAAAGAATCATAAAACACATTTTCTAAATACCATATTAAACTAACTGCCTCATCATAAGGTGTTGGTTTTTCATGCTTAAAAAATGGTGTTTTCCCTAGCTGAGCCAACAAATCGTTGATTCTCAATAGATCGTTTTGTTTTACCGCCTCTGTTAAATCTGTAATGATTCCTAAAACTGCTCCAGGATAAAATTGTGTTGGATGGGCGGTTAGTACAATCCTAACTTTAAATTCTTCCAAATACTCACGTAATTTATCCAGTTTACCTTCCGCAGCAGCGCTCTCTTTTAAACTACGAAGCGTACCGATCCCATCCATATTATTCACAATGGGGAATGCCGCATCTTCTATAGCATCAAATAATACCACTTGGCGTTCTATATATTGAATAAAACGGAATAATAAATCTATTTTACTTTTATCAGAACGTCTTGCTTGATATTTTTTAAAAAAAGTATCGACAATCACGGTCGGGTTATCTCCACCATCAAATCCGTTTTTACAGGTTTCATGAAACAAAGGAAGTAATACGCCTGTTTTCGTAATAGTATCAAAAGGAAGTGTCATAAAAATACCATTATATATTTGATATTTAGACAATACATTTTGATTAAAACGTGTTAATTTAGGTTGTAAAGACATGACTTTAGTTTAGTTTATTTAATTTATAAAGTTAACTAACAATCGCTTAAGACAATCTTAAAAGTCACGATTTTACAGATAATCATACTAAATCGTTTTCTTAATAAGAAATACATAATTTAAAAGTCGAATACTGATATTTACTCAGTATTGAATATTGGTTCAAATTAATGAATTAACTATTTTTAACTTTAAGTAACCTAAGAAACTACTTTATTTTCTTACTTTTGCAGCTCAATAAATTTAAGAGGACGGATTTGACTGATTGCAACCTCATTAAAAAATGCTAAAGGCAGTGTAAACTTCCTTAGACGCTTTCGTCAAATCTATTATATACATTTTAAAAAACAAATATGGCGTATTTATTTACATCAGAGAGTGTGTCTGAAGGACACCCAGACAAAGTAGCAGATCAAATTAGTGATGCTCTAATAGACAATTTTTTAGCGTTTGACAAAGACAGTAAAGTAGCTTGCGAAACATTAGTAACCACTGGACAAGTGGTATTAGCAGGTGAAGTTAAATCTAATACCTATTTAGACGTACAAAAAATAGCAAGAGATACTATAAACAAAATTGGCTATACAAAAAGCGAATACATGTTTGATGGTAATTCTTGTGGTGTGTTTAGTGCAATACATGAACAATCGGACGATATAAATCGTGGTGTTGATCGTGACAGTAAAGAAGAGCAAGGCGCAGGTGACCAAGGAATGATGTTTGGTTATGCCACTCGTGAAACTGAAAACTACATGCCTTTAGCTTTAGATTTATCTCATAAAATCTTAATTGAATTAGCTGAGTTACGTCGTGAAAACAAAGACATCACTTACTTAAGACCTGACTCTAAAAGTCAAGTTACTATTGAATATAGTGATGATAATACACCACAACGTATTGATGCCATTGTAGTGTCTACACAGCATGATGATTTTGATGCTGTCGATGACGTAATGCTATCTAAAATTAGAAAAGACATTGTTGACATATTAATACCAAGAGTAGTTGCTAAGTTACCTGAAACTATTCAAGGGTTATTTAATGACGACATCAAATACCATATTAACCCAACAGGAAAGTTTGTAATAGGTGGACCACATGGAGATACAGGATTAACAGGTCGTAAGATTATTGTTGATACTTACGGAGGAAAAGGCGCCCATGGTGGTGGTGCTTTCTCAGGTAAAGACCCAAGTAAAGTGGATAGAAGTGCTGCATATGCAACACGACATATTGCTAAAAACTTAGTTGCGGCAGGTGTTGCTGATGAAGTGTTAGTACAAGTATCTTATGCTATTGGAGTTGTAGAACCAATGGGGATTTTTGTAGACACATACGGAACTTGCCCATTTAATATGACTGATGGAGAGATTGCTAATAAAATATCTAAAATATTTGACATGCGTCCATCTGCTATTGAAGACCGTTTAAAATTACGTAATCCAATGTATAGCGAAACTGCTGCATACGGACATATGGGAAGACAAAACGAAACTGTATCTAAAACATTTTCAAGACCAAATGGAGGAGACATCACTTTAGATGTTGAATTATTTACTTGGGAAAAATTAGACTACGTAGATAAAGTAAAAGCTGAGTTTGGATTATAATACCTTCTCCTTTTTAATATAAAAAAAGCCTCTCAAATATTTGAGAGGCTTTTTTATTTAATACTGTGCTTTCCATTTAATTGGTAAATGCACTATTTTTTTTGTTTCAAAAAAGTCTTCTTCAAAGTAATCTGAAATATTATAAATCTTAGCCGTTTGATAATTTTGCAACTCCTCCGATAAATCACCACCTTTAAGATATATAATTCCGTTTTTTAATTCGTTTTGTTGCGATTTAGCCACTTTTCCTTTGATCCAATGTACAAACGTTGGCATAGCAGCAACAGCACGGCTAATAATAAAATCGTAAGTTTCTTTTATATCTTCTACTCTACTATGCGTCACTTTTACATTTTGCAGTTCTAAACCAGCAACAACATCTCTAACTACGTTTAGCTTTTTATTAATACTATCCACTAAATGAAATTCGCATTCTGGAAACAAAATAGCCAAAGGCACACCAGGAAATCCGCCACCAGTACCAACATCCATCAAAGAACTTCCATCCTTAAACTGAATTACTTTAGCAATAGCAATAGAATGCAATACATGACGTAGATACAACTCGTCAATATCTTTTCTCGATACCACATTTATTTTTAGATTCCAATCTTGATACAACGCTTCTAGCTTAGTAAACTGCTCTATTTGCAAAGGTGTTAAATCAGGAAAATACTTTAAAATCAGCTCCATAGTCTTTTATAATTTTCGGCAAAAATATACATTTTAACACAAAAAAGGGAGCTTCTGTTTTGCTTAATTAATTATCTTTGTAATAAATATTATTTAACGTTTTTTTACGTTAGAATAAAAAGAATACAATTACAATGACAAAGCAAACAGTAACATTCTCACGAATAGACTCTGCAAAATTTTTCAAAACACTTAATAAACGTGTTAACAATTATTTTAAAGAAAACAATATTAAAAAAACAGGAAACTGGAAATTATACATTAAAACAGTAGTAATGTTTACCTTATTACTAGGCCCTCTAGTGTTATTATTAACTCTTGATTTACCAACTTGGCTTCAAATTATATCCGTAATGGTTATAGGAATTGGAATGGCTGGTGTAGGTATGAATGTGATGCACGACGCTAATCACGGCTCTTTTTCTAGTAAAAAATGGGTTAACAGATTAATGGGAAGTAGCATACATATTTTAGCTGGTAACGATTACAACTGGAAAGTACAACACAACGTATTGCATCATACGTATACAAATATTCAAGGTCATGATGAGGACATTGATGCTGGACGTATTATCCGTTTTTCTAAACATTCTAAATGGTTAAAGATTCATCAATATCAGAAATATTATGCTTTTTTACTATATGGTTTATTAACTGTAAACTGGGCAATTACAACAGATTTTAAACAGACTTATAATTACTTAAAGAGAAATTTATCTTACGGTGATTTCCCTAAACCAGCAACACAGTGGACTAAACTAATTATTGGTAAAATATTATATTATGCTATTTGGGTGGTTTTACCAATAGCATTAGGATATGCTTGGTGGCAAGTATTAATAGGCTTTTTCATCATGCACTATACTGCAGGAATCATATTAAGCGTTGTTTTTCAATTAGCACATGTTATGCCTAATACTGACACACCAATACCAGATAAAGATGGTAACATGAAAAACACTTGGGCTATTCATCAATTATTTACTACTTCTAACTTCTCGCCTAAAAGCTGGTTAGTAGAATTTTATACTGGAGGTTTGAACAGACAAGTAGAACATCATTTATTTGCAAATATTAGTCATGTCCACTACAAGCACATAGCAAAAATCGTAAAAGATACTGCTCATGAGTTTAGCTTACCATACAACGAATACAACACAATGTGGAAAGCTATAGGAGAACACTACAGACAACTAAAAGTATTAGGTCAAAAACCTAATTTAGCTTAATTAATTTTCGCATTACAAAACAACACAAACACTTATGAGCCAACCATTATCTGACCGCATTTTAAACATGTCCACTTCTGCCACTTTAGCTATGGCAGCAAAAGCACGAGAGCTTAGAGGTGAAGGCAAAGATATTATTGGATTAAGTTTAGGAGAGCCAGACTTTAATACACCAGATTTCATTAAAGATGCAGCCATCCAAGCAATTAATGACAACTACAATTCTTACTCCCCAGTTGATGGTTATGTAGAATTAAAAGAAGCTGTCATTACTAAATTTAAACGTGATAATAACTTAACCTATACTTTACCACAAATAGTAGTGTCTACAGGCGCTAAACAAAGTTTAGCAAATATAGCTGCTGTTATGCTAAACAAAGGTGACGAGGTTATTTTACCATGTCCTTATTGGGTTAGTTATTCCGATATCGTAAAGCTTAGCGAAGGAGTACCTGTAGAAGTACAAACAAGTATTGATACAGACTTCAAAATGACACCTGCACAGTTAGAAGCGGCTATTACTCCAAAAACAAAAATGGTTTGGTTTAGCAGTCCTTGTAATCCAAGTGGGTCATTATATAGCAAAGCTGAATTAGAAGCTCTAGCTGTCGTTTTAAAGCAACATCCAAATATATACGTTGTTTCCGATGAGATTTATGAGCACATCAATTACACTGGAAAACCACATGCAAGTATGGCTGGAATTGATGGTATGTTTAACAACACCATTACAGTAAACGGAGTCTCTAAAGCATTTGCTATGACGGGCTGGCGTATTGGCTACATTGGTGCTCCAGATTGGATTGCACGTGCCTGTAACAAAATGCAAGGTCAAATTACTAGTGGCGCAAATTGCATTGCACAACGTGCTGTAATCACAGCTTTAAATGCAGACCCTAGTGTTGTTAAATTTATGATTGACGAGTTTAAAGTACGTCGTGATTTAGTTCTTGATTTACTGAGTAACATTGAAGGTTTTCAAACTAACACACCAGAAGGTGCTTTTTACGTTTTTCCAGACGTATCTTACTTTTTCGGAAAGACTTTCAGAGGAAAAACAATACATAATGCTACCGATTTCTCACTATACCTATTAGAAGAAGCATTGGTTGCTACCGTAACCGGAGACGCCTTTGGAAACTCTAATTGTATTAGAATAAGTTATGCAGCATCGCAGAAAGAAATTATAGAAGCAATTAAAAGAATTAAAGAAGTGGTTAGCTAATTAACCCTATTACATAAATAAAAAGCTTCACATGTGTGAAGCTTTTTTTATGCTAAATAAACAGATAAATAAAGGTATAAATTAAAACCATCATAACTACACCTAGAAAAACAACCTGCTTAATTCGTCTTTCCTTTTGTTCCTTTTGAAGTTTCTTACGTAATAGTAAAATATCCTTTTCTGAAATTTCAGGTAAATTATACGCTGTTTTCTCGGTAGAATTACTCACAAAACTAAAAGACTTCTCTCTTCGTTTTCTTAGCATACTTCTATTACTTTTCAAAGACTGATTCGCAGCCATCATTGCACCTTCCCCTCCCATAATCTTAAATATTAGTCTGAATGATTTCAGAAATTAAACACTAATAATCTTTTAACGGCTGAATACGCTTCAACCACCTTAAAATTATTCCATAAAAAAAGCTGCTTTACATATAAGTAGCAGCTTTTTATAAAATGTTACATTCTTTTACAAAGAAATAACAAAAGACTAATTGAAATTATATAATAGCGAGAAGCGTTAAACCTATAAACAAGAACACTTTAAGAGACGTTGCAACAATACTACATGTTCTATTATATGTCCAACTTTTTAAATGTTGCTTTCTACTAAATAATGAGTTAGTTTTTAAATTTTTAAAATTCTGTTTTACAATAGATTTGTAATTAGAATTCAAAATTCCTGAATAGTTAATAACTGAATCTTGCTTAAATGATTGTGTGTTGATTGATGCATTCATAATGGTTGATGTGTTGGTTATATAATAAAGACGAGTCAATCTGTAAAATGTTACAGTTCAACACAAAACAACACTAAAAAACAGCATTTTATCTATTTCTCCAAAAGAAAGGCGTCAGCAAAATAAGCACTGTAAACAGCTCTAATCTACCAATTAACATTAAAAAACTACACCACCATTTACCAATTGCTGGTAAAGCTGCATAATTATTAACTGGACCAAATTGCCCCAAGGCAGGCCCCACGTTTCCTAAACTTGATGCTGCAATCCCTACAGAAGATTCAAAATTAATACCCATCATTGAGAAACCAAGCGCTCCAATAATAAAGGAAATCATGTATAATATAAAAAAGCCTAGAATATTAAATACAATCTCTTTTGAGATTGCTTTTTTATTATATCTCACCGGTATAATTGCGTTAGGATGTAATGTTCTTTTAAACTCCAAAAATCCATTTTTAATTAACACCATATGACGCACTACTTTAACACCTCCCGACGTACTACCCGCTGATCCCCCTAAAAACATTAAGCCGAAGAAGAGTACTACTAAAAAAGGCGTCCATAAGGTATAATCCGCAGTCACAAACCCCGTAGTTGTTATTACCGATATAACCTGAAATAAAGCATGTCTAAAAGCACTTTCTCCTGCTCCCCAAACCATTGGATGATCAATAGACGATGCCGTTAAATCTGCTTTAAAATAAATAATTAAAGCTGACACAATTGTAAATATAGCCACAAACTTAAAGTAGAGTTTAAACTCTTCATCCTGAATCACTTTCTGCACCTTCCCTTTAAAAGCAAAATAACTTAACACGAAGTTTGACCCTGCTAAAAACATGAAAAAGATAATAATATACTGTATTATTGGTTTATTATTCCAATAGGCAACACTTGCATTTTTAGTAGAAAAACCTCCTGTAGACAGTGTACACATCGAGTGATTTATAGCATCAAAAAAGCTCATTCCAGCGACATTAAGCAAAATGGTCTCTACTGCTGTGTATCCAAAATAGATTAGCCACAAGCGCTTTGCTGTATCCGTAATACGTGGATGTAATTTGTCCGCACTTGGTCCTGGTGCTTCTGCAGCAAACAACTGCATTCCACCAATACCTAAAAGAGGAAGTATTGCCACCGCCAATACAATAATACCCATACCACCAATCCAATGGGTTAAACTCCTCCAAAACAAAACCCCTTTTGGAACAATTTCAATATCATTTAAAATAGAAGCCCCCGTTGTTGTAAAACCAGACATGGTTTCAAAAAAGGCATTTGTAAAACTTGGAATAGCGCCTGTAGCTAAATAGGGTATTGCACCGGATAAAGACATAACAATCCATCCAAAAGACACCACAATATATCCCTCACGTTTGTTTAATTCTTTATTATGATCCCGATGATTAAACATCCCAAAAAGTCCAAAACTCAATACTCCGAAACCAGATAAAAATAGTTCAAGCGTTACATTATCTTGATAAATAAGACTCACTAATGCTGACAACAGTATAAAACCACCATTAAACACTAATAATAATCCGAAAAAATAAAATATTATTTTGTAGTTAAGACGTAAACGCTTTCTCATTATAAAAATAATTTTTCAACCTCTTTTATAGATCTTGGCAAACAGCACACCACGATATAATCGCCTTCTTCAATTCTAAAACCTCCCAACGCAATTAAACCTTCGCCGTTTCTAATAACGCCACCAACAATAGCTGATCTAGGAAATTTAACGTCTTTTATTAATTTATTACAAATCCTTGATGTAGACTTAACCCTAAACTCTAACAACTCGGCATTCATATTGTTAAGCTTAGTCATTGCCACAACCTCACCTTTACGGATGTATCTAAATATATTATTTGCAGCTAGAAGTTTCTTATTAATCAACGTATCAATACCGATAGATTGGGATAATTCAAAATAATCCATATTTTCAACCAATGCTATCGTCTTCTTTACGCCTTTGGATTTAGCCATCAAGCAAGACATGATGTTAGTTTCAGAATTACCAGTCACAGAAATAAAAGCATCCATATCGCTAATATTTTCTTCTTCTAATAATTCGACGTTTCTACCATCTCCATTTATAACTAATACTTTTGGTAAATCATCTGCTAAATCAAAAGCAATCTCTTTATTGTTTTCAATTAATTTGACGTTAAAACCATTAGCAGATAAGTCTCTTCCCGTTTTATAACCAATTTTACTTCCCCCCAAAATCATAACATCCTTTACAGGCGTATTCATTTTACCAGTCATTTTACACAACTCTTCGCCACCACCTGCACAGGTTATAAATACCGCATTATCGCCTTCTCTAAATTCCGTATCTCCCCTAGGTATAATTGTATACTGTGTTCCAAAACGTTGAATTGCAATGGGCACAAAATGTATTTCAGAAAACAACTCTGCTGCTTCTTTTACCGTTTTTCCAACAAATCCAGCTGTTCTTGATAATTTAAGACTAACCATGGTTAACGCACCATCTTCAAATTCGTAACTATCTTTAAAAGCAGATTGGTTTAGAAGCAATTCAATCTCTGCTGCCGCCAAACTTTCTGGAGAAATAAGTTCATCAATACCAAATCTGGTAAATCCGACCTCATCCTTATGTGTAATAAATTCAGTATTTGATATCCTAGCAATCGTACGTTTTGCGCCTAATTGTTTTGCCAAAACACAAACCGTAATATTTGTAGTCTCCGATGCTGTCACACCAATTAACAAATCCGCTCTGTCTATTTTTGCTTCTTTCAAAATAGCAATAGATGTCGCATCACCTTTTAAGACTTTGATATCTAAATGGTTATCTGCATAAGACAAACTGTCTCTATCTGTATCAATAAGTGTTATTTCTTGAGACTCGTAAGACAATAATTTTGCTAAATGAAATCCTACTTCACCAGCTCCAGCAATAATTATTTTCATATATATTTAATAAAGGGAATGCAAAGGTAATTAATTTAAATATTTAAGGCTCAATTATTTATTCTTTTGAAGTTTTATAGACTATAATGAATGCATTATCTTTGTAAAAAAATTGATTTTGGCAAAAGTAAACCCATACAAAAATAGCGACTTAGGTAAGAAAGAACAAGTCACCAAAATGTTTGATACCATTTCTGGAGAATATGACGGTCTAAACCGAGTAATTTCTTTTGGTATTGATATCAAATGGCGTAAAAAAGTCGTCGCCTTAGTAAAAGCAACTAACCCTAAAAACATTTTAGACATTGCCACAGGAACTGGTGATTTAGCAATTAACCTAGCCGAAACCAGTGCTGAAAAGATAATAGGATTAGATATTAGTAGCGGAATGCTAGAGGTTGGTAAACAGAAAATAAAAACCAAAAAATTAGATCAAAAAATTGATATGGTCATTGGTGATTCTGAGAACATGCCCTTTGATGATAGTACGTTTGATGCCATTACTGTAGCTTTTGGCGTTCGTAATTTTGAAACTTTAGAAAACGGATTAAAAGATATTTTACGCGTGTTAAAACCAGGCGGTATTTTCGTGATTCTTGAAACGTCTGTTCCAACCAAATTCCCTTTTAAACAAGGCTATAAGTTTCATTCTAAAGTTATTTTACCTACAGTAGGAAAATTGTTTTCAAAAGATAAAACAGCTTATAAATACTTAAGCGAAAGTGCTAACGCATTTCCTTACGGAGAAGCGTTGAACAATATTTTACGTAATATTGGGTTTATTAATGTTACAGATATGCCTCAAACATTTGGTGTAGCTACAATTTACAAAGCATCAAAACAATAATGAATACAAAACCTATTTACGTTTTACTGTTTACACTATTTGCTGTAACAGCCTCTCAAGCACAACTTTTTTCTAAAGAAAAAATCAGAAATTTAGAATCTGTAGACAAAGCCACTATCAGCTGGGGATACTATTTAGGTTTTAATAATTTAGATTTTAAATTTGATTATAACAGTAATATTGGTGACATCCAAACAGAAAGCACAACAGGTTTTAATGTTGGTCTTTTAGGAAATTTTCGTATTAATGATTACTTAGATTTACGACTGGAGCCCGGCTTGGTAATTTCTCAACGTAACTTACTATATCAAGAAAACTATTTTGCCGATTTTGATGACGATATTTCAGACTCAGATCTGCTACGTGAAATAAAATCTACATATGTTTATTTCCCTCTATTACTAAAAATCTCAACAAAACGTGTTAATAATTTCAAGCCATTTGTTTTAGCCGGAGTATCTGCTGCTATTAACCTATCTAGTAACGAGAAAAATCCTGATGACAATTCCTCTGGAGATTTTAGAATGGTAAAAAATATGCAGTTTTTCGAACTCGGTTTTGGTATAGATTTCTATTTAGACCGTTTTAAGTTTACACCATCTATCAGAGGTGTTTTTGCCATGAAAGATGAACTTATTAGAGATGAAGACCCAAATAGTCCTTGGACGGGTAACATCAGTCAAATGCAAACGCGTGGTGTTTTTATTAACTTTACTGTACAGTAACGCCTACTACAACAATTCAATTATTCTTCTTAAAACATGCATTGCTGACAAATAGTAACAATATGCTATTGGAATATTCAAGAGTATAAGTATTACACTAAATTTAACACCTTTTTTATCTTCACTTTTAGGATATTGTAAAACCAACTTACTTAAAAACACACTATTTATTAAAACTGCTGCAAAAAGGAAAATAACGCCCAAAATCATAAACATTGTGTTTTCGGAGAAATAAAACAACAAAAAAAGTATTGACCCAAACACAAAAGACAACAAAGCCACTAATCGACTTGTTTTCACAATTCCTGTTTCATCCTTTAATGCTTTCATCACAAATCAAGTCTATCCTCTTCTAAATTCACTTAATAATATTGCTCCTGCAGTAGCGACGTTTAAACTTTCGGTTGCTTGAAGCTCTCCAAATCTTGGAATACTTATCTTATCTGTCACACAGCCTTCAATAGCTTTCGAGATACCATTAGCTTCGTTTCCTAAAACTAAAACGCCTTCATTAGGCATCGTTGTTTGGTACACATTTCTCCCTTCCATAAAAGCACCAAAAACAGGTAAAGTTACACCTTTTAAATACTGCTCTAAATCTGTATAGTATATCTTAACTCTAGTTAACGACCCCATAGTAGCCTGTACTACTTTTGGATTGTAACAATCTACGGTTTCTAAACTACAAACCAATTGTTTAACACCAAACCAATCACATAATCTAATAATGGTTCCTAAATTACCAGGATCACGGACACTATCCAACGCTAAAATTAAGCCATCAGCACTTAACGCAACAGTTTCTGGGATTCTAAAAATAGCTAATGCGGTATTTGCATTAGTTAAACAACTAATTTTTTGCAACTCTTTCTCAGAGATAATAGTTTCGTTTTCTACATTAAACGTTTCTGTTGTAAACAACTCTAATAATTGAAAAGTAGAGTTTAAAAACTCTTTAATTACTTTTCCACCTTCAGCAATAAACAAACCATCTTGTTGTCTGTATTTTTTTTGCTTTAAACGCGTTATATTTTTAATTTGATTTTTAGAAATCACTAGTAAATTATTATTTTTTTATAAAGAAAACGAAAAAAATGCAGTTACCATTTGTCTGTTTCTATTTATTTAAAATTTGTTTGTACAATAAATAGTGTATTTTTGGATATTATGCTTGTTTTAGGCATCATATTTGTTACAATCGTTGGTATTATTAAACAATTCATTTGAAAAATCTCCAGTTTAAAATAGTCGTTTTATTAGTTCTAACACTACTAATTAGTGGGTGTGACACCGTAAAACGTGTTGCCGATAATCAGCAGCTTTTAACAAAGAACACATTAACTATAAATAACCAAAAAGTAGCCAATGATACTATCTCTAATTTATTGTATCAAAAACCAAACACAACAATACCGCTACCTTTTACAAGCATACCATTAAGACTTTATTTATACAATACGGCACGTCCTAATATTGACTCCATCCTTAACGCTGAGTATTACAGTCAGCCAGAAAAAATGGAGCGCAAATCACGATTTTTATCTAGAAAACAGTTAAACAAGCGATTAGAGTCTAAAGCAAACTTTAACAAATGGATAAAACGTACTGGAGAAGCACCGGTAATCGTAGATACTGTTCTTGCCAACAAATCTATTACACGCATACAAAACTATTATAAAGTTAATGGTTGGTTTAACGCAGAAGCAGATTATAAAGTTATTAATGAAGGGAACAAAAAAGCAAGTATTGACTACAATATAGCAACCGGAGAAGCTTATAAATTAGACACCTTATATTCTAAAATTGGTTCGCCAGAAGTGGAAAAAATTTATAATCAACATAAAGAGAACAGTTTATTAAAATCTGGAGAGCAATACCGCATCTCTAAAATATATAGTGAAGAGGATCGAATTGTTGATTTAATGCGTGACAATGGTGTGTATCACTTTAGTCAAGATTATATAAGCTTTGTTGGGGACAGTATTTTGGGGAATCACAAAATAAATATTGAAACCATAATTGAAGACAGACTAATTAGAGAAGAGGACGTTTCAAGACGTGAAAAATTTAAAGTGTATAACGTAAAAGACGTTAACATCTACACCAACAACTCTTTTAAGGACAGAAACCAATCTATCACAGACACCACCACTTATGATGGTTACAATATTTATAGCGTAGGTAAACTTAAATACAAACCTAGAGCTTTGACTAATGCTGTTTTTATTGCACCAAACACCATTTTTAAAGACAACAACAGACCTTTAACGTCCAGAAAAATCAGTGATTTACGTACCTTTAAATACCCAAACATAGATTACCTAGAAAATCCTGACACAACACTTACTGCTAATATTTATTTAACACCTTTACAAAAATTTGAGTTAGAATTTAGTACAGAAGCGCTACAAAGTAACATACAGACTATAGGTTTCAGTATAAGTCCAAGCTTATTAATAAGAAATGTATTTAACGCAGCAGAAACCTTAGAGATTTCAGGGTTTACCTCTATTGGTGCTTCCAAAGACAGTAATGATAATAATGACCAGTTTTTTGATATCAACGAACTGGGTATAAACTTTAAATTAACTATTCCTAGACTATTTTCTCCATTTAATACAGAGAAGATCATACCAAAATACATGTTCCCTAACACCAGTTTAACAGCTGCAACTTCTAGTCAAACAAATATTGGTTTAGACAAGCAAACCTTTACAGGTGCTTTTAATTATAAATGGTATCCAGATAGCAAAGTCACTAATAAGTTAGACCTGTTTAATATTCAGTTTGTAAAAAACTTAAATACGGCCAATTACTTTAATGTTTACACCAACTCTTACGACTCTCTAAATGATATTGCACAGACCAGTGGCTATATAAGTTCTACAGAAGATTTGAGAATACCATCTGGAGCTGACACATTTTTAAACCTAGTGGATTCTGGAACATACAACAGCATACTATCCGAAGATGATTTAGATTCCGCCAACGCCATTAACGAAAGAAAGCAGAGACTAACCGAAGACAATCTTATTTTCGCAACCAACTTTAGCTATACTAAAGATCGCAGAGATAATTTAGCAGACGAAGACTTTTCTATATTTAGTGCACGTTTAGAATTAGCAGGTAATCTATTTTCTGCTACCTCAAAAATATTGGGTTTAGAAAAAAATGAAGATGGTAAATACGAAATGTTTAACGTTGCATTTTCGCAATACGTAAAAACAGAACTGAACTACATCAAGCATTGGAGTTTAGGTTACAAAAATGTTTTAGCAATACGCACCTTTTTTGGTATTGCAATACCATACGGCAACTCAACAAATATTCCTTTTACAAAAAGTTTTTTTGCAGGAGGTGCTAATGATAATCGTGCGTGGTCAGCATATAGTCTTGGACCAGGAAGTTTAAATTCTAGCGACGAATTTAATGAAGCCAACCTAAAAGTCGCTTTAAGCGCTGAGCATCGTTTTAATCTGTTTGGTCCTTTAAATGGCGCCTTCTTTGTGGACGCAGGAAATATCTGGAATGTGTTGGATGATATTACTCAAGAAGAGGCAACCTTCTCCGGTTTAGATTCTTTAAAAGACATTGCAGTAGGCTCAGGATTTGGTTTACGATATGACTTTAACTTTTTTGTCTTACGTGGCGATATTGGATTTAAAACCTATGATCCACAATACTCATTAGGTAATCGTTGGTTTAATGATTATAACTTTTCAAATGCCGTTTACAACATCGGTATCAACTATCCATTCTAATAAAAATAAGCCTTTTAGCTAAAACGTTTGCGTTGTTTTATCTCTAAATCCTCACAAAATTTAGCATTTTTTAGTACTTTTGAACTTATACAAAATCATCTAAAAAAAATAAAATGGCTCACAATATCAAACCAGGAGTTGCTACCGGAAAAGAAGTACAAGCAATTTTTAAATTAGCAAAAGAAAAAGGTTTTGCATTACCAGCAGTTAACGTTATTGGATCTAACACCATTAATGGTGTTTTAGAGACGGCAGCAGCTTTAAATGCCCCAGTAATCATTCAGTTTTCAAATGGAGGCGCACAGTTTAATGCTGGAAAAGGCTTAAGTAACGACGGACAAAAAGCAGCAATTGCAGGAAGTATTGCAGGCGCTAAACACATCCATTTAATGGCGGAAGCTTACGGTGTACCAGTAATTTTACACACCGACCATTGTGCTAAAAAATTATTACCATGGATTGACGGTTTGCTAGATGCTAGTGAGCAACATTTTAAAGAAACAGGAAAACCATTATACAGTTCTCATATGATTGATTTAAGTGAAGAGCCACTTGAAGAAAACATAGAAATTTGTAAAACATACCTTACCAGAATGAGTAAAATGGGGATGACCTTAGAAATCGAATTAGGTATCACAGGAGGAGAAGAAGATGGTGTCGATAATAGTGATGTTGACGAATCTAAACTCTATACACAACCTGAAGAAGTTGCTTATGCGTATGAAGAGTTAATTAAAGTTAGTGATCAATTTACTATTGCAGCTGCCTTTGGAAACGTACATGGTGTATACAAACCAGGAAATGTAAAGTTAACTCCGAAAATTTTAAAAAACTCTCAAGAGTTTCTATCAAAAAAACACGACTTACCACACAACCATATTGATTTTGTATTTCATGGAGGATCAGGTTCTACAGAAGCAGAAATCCAAGAAGCTATTGGTTACGGAGTGATAAAAATGAATATCGACACAGACATGCAATATGCATTTATGGAAGGTGTTAGAGATTATATGGCTAAAAAAACAGACTATTTACAATCACAAATTGGTAGTCCAGACGGCCCAGAATCTCCAAACAAAAAATATTACGATCCAAGAAAATGGTTAAGAGAAGGAGAAATTACTTTTGTCGAACGTCTTAAAAAAGCATTCGAAGATCTTAACAACGTTAATACATTATAAACTAATTTTGGCGTTACCCAAGGGTCGGGCTCTCACAAGTCGCAATCAAAGATGTGCTCCAACAATTGCTCCATCCCTAACGCAAACTAAAGTTATTTCTTAAAATAAAATTCCGTTTAAACTGAATAACATCAGGACTTAAACGGAATTTTATCATGTTTAAACGACAACAACAAACAGATAGCGACCACTATTTTTGAGTTTGATTAATAAAAACTGTAATTTTACACGCTTTTATAAAGCAAACTAATAACTAACAAAAACATAGATTTTTAGAAAACATCTAAAATCTTAATCCCAAAATAGTAAATCAATATGGCTTGGTTTAAAAGAAAAGAAAAAGGTATTACTACCGAAACTGCAGAGAAAAAAGACATCCCGAAAGGTTTGTGGTATAAATCTCCAACCGGAAAAATAGTAGACTCTAAAGAACTTGAAAAAAACTTTTACGTAAGTCCTGAAGATGGTTACCACGTAAGAATTGGAAGTAAAGAATACTTTGGAATATTATTTGACGACAATAAATTTAAAGAGTTAGATGAAAATTTAACCTCTAAAGACCCTTTAAAATTTGAGGATACTAAAAAATATCCAGACCGCTTAAAAGCTGCTGAAGAAAAAACAAACCTTAAAGATGCTGTACGTTGTGCAGTTGGGAAATCAAAAGGGAAAGACTTAGTCATTGCTTGTATGGACTTTGCCTTTATTGGAGGTTCTATGGGTAGTGTTGTGGGAGAAAAAATTGCACGTGCTGCAGAATATTCATTAAAAAAGAAACTACCTTTAATGATTATATCTAAATCAGGTGGTGCTCGTATGATGGAAGCCGCATTATCTTTAATGCAATTAGCAAAAACCTCAGCGAGATTAGGACAACTAGCAGACGCCGGTATTCCTTACATCTCTTTATGTACAGATCCAACAACAGGAGGTACAACAGCTTCTTTTGCAATGCTTGGAGATATAACCATTGCAGAACCTGGTGCATTAATAGGATTTGCAGGACCACGTGTAGTGCGTGATACTACAGGACAAGAATTACCAGAAGGTTTTCAAACCTCAGAATTTTTGTTAGAACATGGTTTCTTAGATTTTATTACGCACCGTAAGGAACTAAAAAACAAAGTCAACTTATATATAGATCTGATTACTAATCAGCCTCTAAGAGCATAACCGCTTTATACTAATTAATTATCAAACCTCACGGATTTTAAAACTCGTGAGGTTTTTTTATGCCATCAATTAGCATCCTTGATTTCTTTTTCTAAATGATCCAAATACAGGATACCATATAAATGATCTATTTCATGTTGAAAAATCACAGCTGTAAAATCCGTAATAACTTCGGTTACATGTTGTCCTTCCATAGTATCATACGTGATAGTAATCTTTTTAGACCTTGTATTAACAATATCTGTTCGATCTGGTATTGACAAACAGCCTTCCCTTCTAGTTTGCTTTGTTTGAGAATAGTTAACAATTTTAGGATTTAAATAGACTTCAAAAGGCGCTTCATCTTTATCAAAACGCTGTACCCAAATAATATTTTTCAGTATACCAACTTGCGGAGCAGCAATACCAACCCCCATAGATAGACTGTCTCTAACCGTAGCAAAAAGGCGTTCCGTAAAATGTTTCAAAACTTTATTGTTAAGATCAGGCTTTATGTAAGCACTCTGCGTTCTTAATAAAATAGAATCTTTCGTATTATTTATTTTAAATACACGCATAGGTTTTGATGCATTACTACTCATAATCATATTAATCTGTTGATCAGAAAAACTTTTAGAGATAACCTTATTACGACTCCCACAGCTAGTAAAAAGCAGTATAAATACCATTAGATGAATACATTTTTCCATTTTAAAAAAGAGATTTTATAATTTAGAGTAATTTACATCTTTTATATACTATTCCTATTGTTTGCTATTCAATAAAAATAACTATATTTGCACCTCGAAAGATAAGCTTTCGGTTACATAACAATCATTTACAACAATATTAGAATGTATTTAACAAAAGAAGCAAAAGCTGAACTTTTTGCAAAACACGGTAAAGACGCTAAGAATACTGGATCTGCAGAAGGTCAAATAGCATTATTCACAGCAAGAATAGCACACTTAACAGAGCACTTAAAGAAAAATCGTAAAGATTATAATACTGAGCGTTCTTTAGTAATGTTAGTAGGAAAAAGAAGAAGCTTACTAGATTACTTAATAAAGAAAGATGTCTTAAGATATCGTGCAATAGTAAAAGAATTAGGATTAAGAAAATAATCTCAATACAAAGACCACGCCTAACAGCGTGGTTTTTTGGTATAAACTAACTCGTTTTGGAAGAGTCTAAACTCCAATATTGATTAAGCAGATCCTGAAATATATTCAGGGTAAACAGTTTTTCATTGGTCATCACAACTACTACTACCACACAACACAACGACCATTGTTTAATTAGAATTGAAAAATTTATGATTCCAAAAGTTTTTAAAGAGGTCATAGACCTAGGAGACGGTAGAGAAATTACTATCGAAACCGGAAAATTAGCAAAACAGGCGCATGGTTCTGTTGTTGTTACATCAGGAAAATGTATGATGTTATGTACCGTAGTTTCTAACTACGAGCAAAAAGATCTTAATTTTTTACCTTTAACGGTAGATTATAGAGAGAAATTTGCAGCTGCAGGACGTTATCCAGGTGGTTTCTTCAAAAGAGAAGCAAGACCAAGTGATGGTGAAGTATTAACGATGCGTTTAGTGGATCGTGTTTTACGTCCATTATTCCCAAAAGATTATCACTCTGAAACACAAGTGATGATACAGTTAATGTCTCATGACGAAAATGTTATGCCAGACGCTATGGCAGGATTAGCAGCATCAGCAGCAATTCAATTATCAGATTTCCCTTTTGAATGTGCTATCTCTGAAGCTAGAGTTGGACGTGTAAACGGAGAATTTGTAATCAACCCAACTAGAGCTCAATTAGCAGAGTCTGACATCGATATGATGATTGGAGCTTCAGCTGATTCGGTAATGATGGTTGAAGGTGAAATGGATGAAATTTCTGAAGACGAAATGGCTGACGCTATTAAGTTTGCTCACGAAGCGATTAAAGTACAATGTGCTGCTCAGTTAAGATTAGCTGAAGCCTTTGGAAAAAAAGCTGTTCGTGAATATGAAGCTGAAAGAACAGATGAAGATTTAGAGAAAAAAGTACATGATATGGCATACGATAAAGTATATGCTATAGCAAAAGCTGGATCTTCTAAACATGAAAGAACGGCGGCATTTCAACAAATAAAAGAAGATATTAAAGCTACTTTTTCTGAAGAAGAATTAGCAGATTATGGTGGTTTAGTTTCCGACTACTACCGTAAAGCTGAAAAAGCAGCAATTAGAAACTTAACTTTAGATGAAGGTTTACGTTTAGATGGTCGTAAGACTGACGAAATCAGACCAATCTGGTGTGAGGTAGATTACTTACCATCAACACACGGATCTTCTATTTTTACTCGTGGAGAAACTCAAGCACTAGCTACAGTTACTTTAGGAACCTCTAGAGATGCAAACAAAATAGACATGCCCTCTTACGAAGGTGAGGAAAATTTCTATTTACATTACAACTTCCCTCCTTTTTGTACAGGTGAAGCTAGACCAATTCGTGGAACCTCTCGTAGAGAAGTTGGACATGGTAATTTAGCACAACGTGGGTTAAAAGGAATGATTCCTGCAGACTGTCCTTACACAGTACGTGTAGTGTCGGAAGTATTAGAATCTAACGGATCGTCATCTATGGCAACTGTTTGTGCTGGTACTATGGCATTAATGGATGCAGGTGTACAAATGATAAGACCTGTTTCAGGTATTGCAATGGGATTAATTTCTGATGCAGAAACTGGAAAATACGCTGTATTATCTGACATTTTAGGTGATGAAGATCACTTAGGAGATATGGACTTTAAAGTAACAGGTACTTCAGAAGGTATTACTGCTTGCCAAATGGATATTAAAGTAAAAGGATTAAGCTACGAGATTTTAGTGAATGCATTAAAACAAGCTCGTAATGGTCGTTTACATATCTTAGGCAAACTAACAGATACAATTGACACACCTAATGCCGAAGTTAAAGAACACGCACCAACTATGGTTACAAGACGTGTCCCTAACGAATTTATTGGTGCTTTAATTGGACCTGGAGGAAAAGTAATCCAAGAGATGCAAAAAGAAACTGAGACGACTATCGTTATTAACGAAGATCCAGTAACTGAAGAAGGTATTGTAGAAATTTTAGGTGTAGGTAGCGCAGGTATTGATGCTGTAATGGCAAAAATAGATGCTATCTTATTTAAGCCAAAAGTAGGTAACACTTACCAAGTAAAAGTAATCAAAATGTTAGATTTTGGTGCAGTTGTAGAATACATGGATGCTCCAGGAAACGAAGTATTACTTCACGTAAGTGAATTAGCTTGGGAACGTACAGAAAATGTATCTGACGTTGTTAACATGGGTGACATTTTTGATGTGAAGTATTTTGGATTAGACCCAAGAACGCGCAAAGAAAAAGTCTCTAGAAAAGCAATCTTGCCAAAACCAGAAGGTTATGTAGCAAGACCACCAAGAGATGATAAACGTTCTGGTGGGCGTGATAATCGTGGTTCTCGTGACAACAAAGGTCGTGATGATAGAAAACCAAGAGAAGAGAAAAAAGAAGATTAATTCTTTTTAAACTTTATATATTAAAAAGCCCAACATTACTGTTGGGCTTTTTTTTATGCATAATTTGTTCTCATGCACTTTAGCACTTGAGAATCGCAACAAAACAAATACTTCTATTTTTTTTTTTTAACTATTAACCGATATTTTAACTTAGTTGTAATTGTATAATTACTCTAATCTATATGTGCAAAATTAATGGCTTATACTATAATTTTAACTTGAGTAAAAGACACCTAATTGCAACGGTTAACAATAACTTTTATAATTACAGAAAAAACCTAAAAAAAGCAAAGTCGTTTTAAATGATCTCATAAACTATTACCAAAGCTTACAAATATGACTTGGAAAATAAAAAACATGAACATAAAAAAAACGGACTAATTAAAACAGACTTGTGATTATACTTATTTATAATCGATGATCTGTGTTAATTAACCCGTCTTTAAATCTTAAAAATCAGATGATAATAAAAAACTACTCTGCCATATAATCTACAGAAAAGTGTCTTGAATCCACTTTATTACTTTCTAGTTTTTGCTTTAGGTTTTTTGCTATCCTAATAAAATATCTACCATCAGATTTATCATAATCGTTATCTATAATTTTTTGACCGTATGCCTCACACTTTTCTGGTTGATCTAAATAATAGTAAATATTAGCTAAATTATAATAACTAGCATACCTCACTTTTCTTAATTTCTTTTTCTTGCCTTGGTACTTTTCAACTACATTTTCAAAATAAGTAATAACAGGTTCTAATTCTTTTTCCAATTCATCAATTGGTTGATCATACTTCATGTTATCTATAATAACTTTTAATTTATCAAAATTAATATGATGATTTTCAAATTCAGGATGCTTTTTAGATCCTAAAATCCAGAAAAATTCATATTTATTAATTGTAGGAACAAACCCAAAAGTTGCATTTAAATAAGCTTTAGCATTATTAACAATAATACTCTTATGACTTGCATTTTGTTTATTTCTTAAATTATCTTTATTATTGTTATAATAGTCTCTTGCCTTATTATAAGTTGAATAGTCACTACTTTTATAAGCTTTTTTCTCGCTATAATTCTGAGTTTTAGATCCACCTGAAACAGAATTATTAATAATTAATGTACCTGTAGATGTATAATTTGCAGTTGCAGCATAAGTATATGTCGTAGAAGTAACATTACCTTCTTTATCTTTTTTCTCATGCTTTTCTTTATTAATGTTTACGTCTTCTACTTGTGTACCATGATAATCAAAATCAACAGTTAAAACAGCTTCTTCTGACTGTCTTTTATAACCAGAGATTGTAAGTGCTGACGAATTTGAAGAATAGGTCCGATTTTCTTTTTCAAGAATAGGATGAGAAGGTAATTTAACATAAGATACTTGTACTTTTTCTCTATCCAAATTAGCACTCTGTGCTATACCTAATATAGAGAATAACCATACTACAGGCAGTAAAAAATAATATTTCATAATGTAAAAGATGGGGTTTATTTAATGTAAAATAAGTTTATTGCCGCAAAATATGAAAAATATATCCTTTTGCCAATAAAACTGATTACTTGATAAAAAAAAGAATATTAACTATTTTATAACATACTTAAATGCCCTTCAATATAAAGTATTACTTCACGTCCTTTAATTAGCTTATACAAGACGTATCCTATATTATAAACTATCGAAACACCTTTGCTGTTTAGTCTTTTGGATTAGCCCCAGGAACTCTTAACAAAAAAAACGTTTAGAAAGGTCATCTTACTAAAACCAAAAGATTAGGCAAAGTAACCCCAAGAGTCTAATAACATCCTAAAAAAAACAAAATCGTAGTTATCATAATAACATAGCTAAACGATAATATAAAACAATAGGAGAAAAAAGATTATTCTTTTAAACTTTATATATGACAATTAGCACCTTAAAACTTCTAATTTTATCATCTAAAATAATAACAATCTCAAATCCCCTATTTACAGCAATCAGGAGAGCGTAATCCGTTATTTCATGAAGGTTTAATTTAGTTAATTCCCACTTAATAGTAATAGCATTCGCTTTTGTACACAAAGAAATACTTAGAATAAAGAGTATTAATCACTGTTTAATAACATTAGTTACCGGGTTTGTCACCGACAGACTGTCGCCATTATACCCTTTCTAAAATTTCCTCATTTTCATATTGTTAACTAATACCATCATCCGTTTTCAATATCATAAGTATCACACCAAATACTTTAGAACTTCGAAATTCTTTAAATCAACGACTCCATTTGGCACATCCGCATAGTAATTGCGGCTATAGTACTAAACTAACAATTAATATTTTAATCAAAAAAATTATGAAAGTATTAGTAATAGGAGCAGGAAACATGGGTTTAACTTATTCTGAAGGAATGGCAACCTCTTCATTATTAGGTAAACAAAAATTAAGAATCTATGACACAGATCCAAACAAAATTGAAACGCTTAGACAAGAACCTAAATTTACAATATACACCTCCTTAGCAGATGCTTTACCTAAATCAGACATTGTCTTTTTAGCTGTAAAACCCTATCACTCCGAAGCTCTATTTAAAGAAATGTTACCATTAGTAAATAAAGACCAAATTTTTGTATCACTCATGGCTGGTGTAACCATAAAGACTATTCAAGAACATCTAAAGATTGACAAAGTTATTAGAACAATGCCTAATTTACCAGCAAAAGTGGGTAAAGGTGTCACCTCTTATACAGGTGCCGATGCGGTATCTAGAGTAGAACTTTTAATGGTGAGGCATTTATTGGATACAACAGGAACCTCAATACATGTAAGTTCAGAAAACTTTATAGATGCCTCAACAGGGATTTCAGGTAGCGGACCAGCTTACGTGTTCTACTTTATGCAATCGATGTTAGAAGCTGCATTAAAAATGGGCTTTTCTGACTACGACTCTAAAATACTAGTTAGTAATACTTTTGAGGGCGCAATCGAACTATTTAACCAATCCGACATATCACCAGAAAGCTGGATAAATAAAGTCGCTTCAAAAGGAGGTACAACGCAAGCAGCAATAGACTCGATGGAAGACAATAACGTAAAACAACTTATCCAAGATGCTGCTTATGCTGCCTTTGATAAAGCTGTAGAATTAGGAAAAGAAAAATAAATTATGGAAGACGATATTAAACGTGTAGTTGTAAAAGTAGGAACCAATGTACTGACCAATAAAGACAATAGAATACTAGGACCTATTCTTAGAGAATTGGTACGGCAGATTTCGGAATTATACGAACGTGGCATCAAGGTTATTTTAGTCTCTTCTGGTTCTGCTATTGCAGGAAAAGAAATCTTAGGAGATACAAAAATAAAAGACTCGTCTATAAGACGCCAAGTATACTCTGCTGTGGGGCAACCTAGAATGATGCGTCACTATTATAGCCTTTTTCATGATTACGGCATGCGTTGCGCACAGGTTTTAGCAACAAAACGTGACTTTGATATAGGAAAACATCGCGAAAACATGATTAATTGTTATGAAGGCTTATTATCCGAAGGTATCATTCCCATTGCGAACGAAGATGATGCGGTATCCTTAACAATGTCTATGTTTTCTGACAATGATGAACTAGCAAGTTTGATTGCCGAATTATTAGATGCCGATCGGCTAATTATATTATCAGATACAGATGGACTTTACACTGGAGACCCAGACGATGACGACTCCATTAAACTATCTGAGGTGAGAACCAACCAAAATGTCGAAAAATACGTTTGTGCCTCTAATAAAAAAGAAGGCGAAGGTCGCGGTGGCATGGCATCTAAACTAAAAATAGCAAAAGGAACTGCCAGCAAAAACATCCCAACATATATTGCCAATGGTAAACGCGAAAATGTTATTGTAGATATTATAAATAATAAAAAAGTAGGCACAAAATTTATTAGTGCTTAATCCAAAAATTAAAAAAATCGATGAAACTTTTAAATACAGAATTAAAAAACAAGGTTTTAAAGTCAATGCTTCAGATTTTAAATACAAAGCGAAAACATATTATTGAAGCTAATAAAAAAGATTTAGATGCTTTTAAAAAAGAAGACCAAGCACTTTATGAGCGCCTAGTTGTGGATAACAAAAAAGTGAACGAGATGATTGAAGCTGTTAATGCGGTAATGCTTCAAGATGACCCTGTTGGAAAAGAGCTTTCTAATCTAACATTAAAAAACAAACTAAATATAGTTAACACTACTGCTCCATTTGGTACTATTCTAATCATTTACGAATCTCGTCCAGATGTCACCATTGAAGCTGCTGTTTTAGCATTTAAGGCAAATAGCAAGATTTTATTGAAAGGTGGAAAAGAAGCATTGCACAGCAATCTTATCTTAGAAAAATGTTGGCATGAAGCTTTAGAAGAAAATGGATTATCTAAAGACTGGATTAAGCTACTGCATTTAAAACGTGAAGAAACCCAAGCCTTCCTTAAAAACCCAACCGAAACAATAGATTTAATCGTACCTCGTGGAGGTGAGCGATTAATCAACTTTGTTAAAACCCATGCGACCTGTGCTGTATTAGTCAGTGGACGAGGGAATAATTTCTTATATATATCAGAAAAAGCGGATTGGAGTAAAGCTGTCAATATTATAGTTAACGCCAAAACAGATAAAATTTCTGGTTGCAATGCATTAGACAAAGTATTGATTAACAAAAATCTTCCTGAATACGAAATAAAACTTAAAATGCTTCAAGAAAAACTAGAAAAACATAGCGTGGACATTGTGGTGGACGCTAAAGTATCTAACATTTTAAACACTAAAGAAACTATTTCTGATAACGATATATGGCATGAAGAATTTTTAGCATTAAAACTATTAATAGGTGAAGTCAACTCCTTAGACGAAGCGATTGAAATAATTAATACATACTCCGGCAAACATTCCGCAGTAATAATTACGGAGCAAACTAATGAAGCGATGACCTTTATGCACAATGTAGATAGTGCTGCGGTTTATCATAATGCATCTACTAGATTTACCGATGGAGGCCAAATGGGCGTTGGTGCCGAATTAGCTATAAGCACAGACAAGCTTCACCACCGTGGCCCTTTAGGATTAAATCAATTAGTTACCAATAAATATTACGTCTATGGAGATGGACAGGTAAGAGTTTAAGGAATTAACCACTCAAACATAATCGCTCACACCTCTTAGCGTTTATGACTTCCATTATTTAAATTAATAACACAAAAAAAAGAAGATTAATTCTTTTTAAACTTTATAAAATTAGAAAGCCTAACAGTAGTGTTGGGCTTTTTTATGCCCATTTTTCCCGAACTTACTTTACACTTGACGGCCGTAACCAAAAACCATAATCCTAAATCTTTCTTAAATACATAATAATGGACGTCTAAACCTAGGTTTCAGTCGTAACTGTAGTATTACTTTAATCCATACATCCCTAGAAATAATGGCTACTAAAATCACCAGCTCAAAAAAAGCAAAATCAACAAGAAAAAAGCTAAAAAACAGCTTTTTTCATAGTAAAGGAATAACAAGCAGTCCGCAAAATAGATTGGTATTATTAAGCACCTTCTTCCTGATTGGTTTAGGCATTTATTTTTTCTCTGTTTTCCATAACGATTTCGAAACTTTTAATGCCAATCAACTTAGTTCTACACTAGGCTTTACATTTATTATTACAGCGACTATTATTTTTGCATACAAAGTGTTATTCTTTATGTACACAGCCTATAATTATTTTAAATACAAGCCTATCGCGTCAATAACAGACAAAGAACTACCAACATGTACGGTTATTGTACCTGCCTATAATGAAGGGAAACAAGTTTGGGACACCTTGATGAGCTTAGCTAAAAGTGATTATCCAGAACAAAAACTACAGTTATTAGCTATAGATGATGGTAGCTTGGATGATACTTGGAAGTGGATGTTAGATGCTAAAGAACAGCTTGGTGACCGCCTAGAAATATACAAGCAACCCAAAAACATGGGAAAACGTCAGGCTTTATACCGTGGTTTCAATTTGGGGTCAGGAGAGATATTTGTAACGGTTGATAGTGACTCAATAGTTACAGAGGACACCTTAAGAAATTTAGTAAGTCCTTTTCTAAAAGATGACAAATGTGGTGCTGTAGCAGGAAATATAAGAGTGTTAAACAACAAAAGAGAAATGCTTCCAAAAATGCTGGATGTTAGTTTTGTAATGAGTTTTGAATTTGTAAGATCTGCAGAAAGTAATTTAAATTCGGTATTATGCACACCTGGAGCATTGGCTGCTTACAGAAGCACAGTCGTTTTTAAATGTTTACCAGAGTGGATTGATCAAAAATTCATGGGACAACCGTCTGATATTGGAGAAGATCGCGCCTTAACAAACATGATTTTAAAACAAGGGGAACATGTATTATTTCAAAGGAATGCTATTGCTTACACAAACGTCCCTGAGGAATATTTAGGTTTATACAAAATGTTTATAAGATGGGGACGCAGTAATGTGCGTGAAAACTTAGAAATGGGTAAATATGTATTTACAAATTTTAGAGAAGGAAAAAAGACAGGAACACGACTATTATTTTTAAGTCAGTTTTCAAAATTAATCATGAGTTACCCCGTAATGCTTTTCATGCTATTTTTTGTTTTAGTGCACCCATTACTGTTTTTTGGTTCCACTTTAGTTAGTATTTTAATTCTTTCAACCTTTTCATTATTATTTTTCACAAATCAACATAAAACTTACCAAGGTTTTTGGGCTTATTCCTACAGCATTTTATACACATTCGGGCTGTTCTGGATTACACCTTATGCAATAGCCACAGCTGCTAGAAGTGGTTGGTTAACGCGTGATTTGGAGGATAAAAAATAAATAACTCCTTAAAACTATTATATAAAAAATCTCAAAAATTAATTTTTTTGAGATTTTCTTGTTTTTTGACGCAACCTTTTTAAAATTATCGGACTATAGGTAAACATAAAAAGTCAAAGTCATGAAAAGTCCTCTTAAACTATCGTTCCTGTTTTCAATATTATTAGCACTATTTTCTTGTAATGATAATAATGATTTAGACGAAACACTACTTATTGAAAATACAATATTCTTAAAAAAAGCAACTACAAGATTCTCTAATAACAATTTGCATAAGATTGTAGAATACTTCTACTCAGGAAACAAACTAACAAGAGAAAACCTTTATAATAACGAAGAAGAACTTATCAGTGTCTTAACATACACATACGACAATAACAACCGTCCTATTCGAGTTGACGGCTATGATCAAAACTACAATTTAACAAGCTATACACTATTTGATTATAATGACAACGACGAATTTATTAGGTATATATCGTTTGACGAATCTAATATGACTGCTCAAAAGCACGATCTAACTTACAACACAAGTAACACTGTTACTGATAATATATACGTCGGAGATTATAACATACAAATTCAAAACATTGGGGAGAATAATTATATAATTGATGATAACGGTAATAGGACAACCTTAACAACTAATAACTACTCATTAACCTACACTTATGATGATAAAAATGGGTTATTCAAAAATATTGCTTCAAAAAACATTTTAAATCAAGCCCATCTTTTAAACGAAATTATACACGCAGGCACTAATAATAATGCCTTAAGTTTTGAATACAATGGGAATAACATTACTGATCATGTTGATTTCATTTATACATACAACGACACTAATTATCCTATTAGTCGAACTGAAGAAAGCGCTGACTTTGGAACCTCTTTAACTACTGAATACGTCTATTATTAATCACAAAATATAACACATGAAAACCACTCTTAAATTCCTATCGGTATTTTTAATCTTAATTTCTTTATTCTCCTGCCAGAACGAACCGATTGGAGGCCTAAATATTAACGCTGAAGACACCATTGCAGTACACTCAGAGTTATACAATAATCTAGCTAGAATTGCGGACGACCCTGAAGAGGAATTACCTGTAACCTGTGTAGATTTTAACTACCCTATAACCATGTATACTTTTGATGAAGAATTGCAATTATTAGCCACTACTTTAATACGAAATGACGCTTTATTTTTAACTTATTTAAATAATTTAGAAGATAATTTTTCAATTAGCATAAGTTACCCCATAACGACTCAATTAGACGACGGCACTATTTTTACGATCAATAACAATGAAGAACTTCAAGACAACGTTGACGCTTGTATTCGAGAGGTCGAAGCTAGCGAAGCCGAGTCTGCTCTTGAGCTAATAAGCAACTGTGTTTGGAAAATCGGATATACAAGAGGTACCGAAAACATATACTTAGGAGCTGTATTTAATGAAGATGATGGATCAATTACTTTTACAAATGGTGATGACTTATTTTTTGGATCATGGACCGTATTATTTATTGAAGGAGACATGAATATAAACATAAGCCTTAATAATGGAGGTGTTGCTGGCTCCTATTTTAATTTTGATTGGAAAGTAAATTTTATCGATCAAAACTCTCTGCAACTGACTAATGGAGAGAAAACATTTGTAATACATCAATATTGTGATAATGATTTTGCTTTATGTCATAATTTTGCATTTGAAGAATGCGAATTAGAGGACACACCGGGAGTTGCAGAATTTACCTTTGACAACTACGCTTTTTGTATCACAAACATACTTCAAATAGATAGTTCTAATACAAACCTTGTCTATTTTGAAACAGAAGAAGATGCCGAAAACAATACCAATGCAATAGCATCTGATCAAGTTTACCTAAACACATCTCAATTTCAAAATGTATATATTCGTGTAGAGAGCCTAACGGATGACACCTTTTATATAATTACAATATTAATCAGAGCACAATCTTGTTAATCAATAAACCAACTGTTTAATTAAACCACAGTATTTGGAGCTAGAACAACTTATAAAAGCTTGCCGAAAAAATAACCTAAAGGCACAAGGTGATTTATATCAAAAATATAAAGACACCTTGTATATACTGTGTCTTAAATATTCAAAAAACAGTAATGAAGCCCAAGACAACTTGCATGATTCTTTTATAGAAATTTTTAATAGTATAAAAAAATATAAAGGTAAAGGGTCTTTCGAAGGATGGATGAAACGTATTACCATCAATCAAGCTATTAATAAATATAAAAAAGAAAGACCCTTTAATATTGAAATTAAAAACGATATTCTTGAAGACACAACAGTTAGTGAAGACGATCTAAATATTGAATTAGACAGCATTCTAAATTGTATTCAAGAATTACCAGACCAGTATCGTTTGGTTTTTAACTTATACCAACTAGACAACTATTCGCATAAAGAAATAGCCGATTTATTAAACATTACAGCAAATACTTCTAAATCCAACTTACATAGAGCTAAAGCTATTTTAAAGCAAAAAATTATTACATTAAATCAAAATAAACCGAAACTATACTATGGAAGTTAACAAAGACATAGGTGATGGAATTAAACACCGACTGAAAGACCTACAAAAGGCTCCAGACGTTATGGTTTGGGATAAAATTGAAACTGATTTAAAAAAGAAAAAGAAAAGACGTATTCTCTTTTTCCTTTTGCCTACTACAGGATTATTATTACTAACGTTGTTATTCTTTCAGTTCAATACTGATTACAAAGGCATGCTTAAAAATGACGAATCTGTACCTGTAGTACAAATAAAAAATACTAATTCTAAAAACAGCAAAAAATCAATAAATAATATAACAAGAAAAAATACAGTTGTTACTGAAACAACAAATAGTTTCACTAATACAACAACAAAACAAAACGATAATAATAATAATAATAATAACAACAGCAATTATAGTAGTAGTAGTAGTAGTAGTAGTAGTAGTAGTAGTAGTAGTAGTAGTAGTAGTAGTAGTAGTAGTGCAAATAGAAGTTGGACTAAAAACAACATGACAAAAACAAAAACGTTTAGTAAAGTTAATCCATCTAATAATAACAATGAGAACACTTCTCTATTAAACTTAAACAAAACAAAAGGAGCTATTATCAATAGTAATACAAAGACTTTAGATCTAAAATCTAAACTCACCCATTCCAGTACTACCGACAGTTTAAAACTTAAAAAAACAGAGGACAGTATTCAGAACAAGCTACCACTGGAAAAGAAAGACAGTGTTAAAAAAGACAGTATTAAAAATCCAAAACTTAAACGATGGAGTGTGATGCCATACATATCATTAGATTATTTTGGAAGCTTAAACCACGCTACAAAAAATAATACATCAACAAACTATGGTCTTAAGGTCAATTATTTAGCAACAAAAGATATATCTATTAGAATAGGGTTTGCCAAACTGGACCTAAACTTCACATCAGATGAAGACAATTTCAACTTCAGTCAAAAAATAAGCTACTTTGAAATCCCAATAGAGGTCAGACAAAAGCTACTTAATGGTAAAATAAATACTTCTGTACTAGCAGGGGTGAGTTATCTATTATTAGATAAAGCTAAGCTGTATACTAACGGAATAGAAAACAACTTACAAATAGAAACCATAGAAAACTCAAACATGTCTGTTAACTTAGGCTTAAGTTTTGACACCTTAATAATTAACAAACTCCATATTGTTGTAGAGCCCATCTTCAAATATCATTTTAAACCATTAGAAAACAGGTTGGACTCAAAAACATTTACATTATCCGTTCTTGGAGGTTTAGAATATAAATTTTAAATTAATTAGTCTGAAAAGTCCATCAAGTTTTGATGGACTTTTAATTTAAATTTGACGTTTGGATATCTCCAATTTGCGGACCATTCCAGTTAACTATTGCAATAACCAATATACCAACGACAGATATAATCGGCACAGCAATTCCTAATATTACAGACAAGTTTTTATTATGTAATCTCACCTGCTCTAAATCTTCCGTATTTAGTAGCGTCTTACTTATGTCTTCTCCTTTTATTTTTACTCCATAAAACTGCCCCTCTTCTAAAATAATTTTATGAAACTTTAAGATCTTATTTTCTTTTGTTTTAATCTTCACCCGTTCCGCTGACGCAGTCGCTTCTTCTAACGTTACTGTTTTGGAATGATAAACGCGACAACTTTGTAATATGATTAACATAGTTAAGCAGACACACATTAATTTAATTGTTTTCATAATTAAAAATTTTATTGGTTACACGTCTAAATTACTTGCAATAATTAACAGTGTGAGTTAAATAATGCTAAAAATAAAAACTTAAACTATTGTATATCACAAGTTTTAATTAAATTGAAGTTATATTTTGTAAAATATGCAAGAACACTTTTTCAAATTTCTAAAAAAGAAAAAAACCAATAGCAATTCATTTGTTGATGAAATAGCCTCGGTTTTAGACATTGGTTATGATGCAGCCTACAGACGCACTACCAACAAGACAAATCTAAGCTTAACAGAAGCCGTTCTATTGGCTAAACATTATAAGATATCGCTAAATAATCTTTATCAGGTTGGTAGCCAAAATACTGTTTTGGTTGAGAAGTCTCCAATCATATCTAATGAAATGCACTTAGAGTCTTATTTTACTAAATCTATAGAAAATTTAACACCACTAACCAAACTAAAAAGTGCTTCTATTTTATACTCTGCAAAAGATATCCCTTTGTTTTACACCTTAAAAGATTCTTTTATAACACGCTATAAAATTTACGTTTGGTTAAAACTAACCAATAAAGAAATGACTAAAAGCAAAATTTCTTTTGATCAATTTATTGATACAATACCAAAATCTTTAATAGAAAAAGCAATACAGCTTGGCGAAACTTATAACTTTATAAACATTACCGAGTTCTGGAATGACAATACAATTAACGGGACCATACAGCAAATAATTTACTTCTACGAATCTCAATTATTATCCAAAACATTGGCTTTAAAAATATGTGATGATTTAGAAGAAATTATTAATCATATTGAAGAACAAACAATACAACAAAGTATTATTAATTCAAAAAACAATGCTTCTTATCATTTATATAAAAGTGATTTATTAACTATGAGCAACATTATTATGGTCAAAACCACATATAAAAAAACCTTTTTTGTTCCTTATACTGTTTTAGAATATTTAAAAATAGAACATCCAGACACTTGCAATATTATGGATGACTTTTTTAATAGACAAATGACCAACTCAAAATTATTAGTCCATTCTGGAGAAAAGGATCGCACTTTATTTTTTAATAAAATGCATCAAAAAATTAATAAACTAAAAGAAAGAATTCTAATAGATGTCAATTTTCAATTTGATTAAAATTGATCTCGTTTTTATAACTAAACTTTATTTATTTATTTATTTATTTATTTATTTATTTTTCACTAATTAATAACTATGCAGCAGATTCAGATTTAAAAACAAATCTTTTAAGAAACACTAAACTTATTACTGCTGTGGATAATAAACAACACAACCACGTCAGTCTGTAATTAAACTGTAAAATCTGAGACAGAAACCAACTTAAAGCAGCGCTAAACACCAACCCACTAAAATCAACGACATAAGCACGATACAAACTAATAAAATAAGCCCTTTTATCCTGAAAGCTAAAATAACGATGTAATGCATGTTGTCTTGCAACCCCTATTACAAAAGCGACACTCCAACTTATTGTAGCCCTCGGTGAAAATGGATTTAAATAAAATATAATTTCGTAAGTAAAAAAACTAAAAGCAGCTCCAATTATAGCTACAATAAGTATCCGAAAATATTGAGAACCTTTGTAAAGCGTTATCAGATTCATTTGTTCTTTTCTTTTAAAACCCAGTACAACCCTTTTACATCGGAGACCACTTCTTTAGACAGCAACAAAATTATAATTTCTTCAATATGAGATATGTAACCTAAAAGCATGGCTAAGTAAAACAAATTAGCATTATAACCCCATGCGAATAAAACAAAAATAAATAGTCCTTGAATGTAGCCTCCAATTTTTGTTGTGTACAAATGTAAACTTGGATATTGTTTAAATTTTAAAAAAGAGAGTAGTAAACCCAAAATAAAAAAAGATATAAATAACCAAAGCATCCAGATCGATTGAGATAATTCTTCCATTTTAAAAGTAAAGATCCCTATAAAAGCCGCTATAAAGGTTCCGTTATCTGCTAAAGAATCTAATTTTGCTCCAAATTCTGTTTTCAAATTAAACGTCCTAGCAATTAAACCATCCAGGATATCTGTAATTAAATTTATGCATAAAAACAGAGCGAATAGATTGTCTTCCCCCACATAGATAAACCATAACACTAATGGAAAAGTAAGTAACCTATAAAAGCTCAAAAAATTCGGAACATTATATATATTTTCTTTTTTCATAATTTAAAAAGATTGTTTTAATTTTAATTTCAATAGTAAAAAACTAGCGAATATGTGAGTTAAGCTACTTAACAGAAATAAGAGTATTCCATATTGATAATCTATATACCCAAGTAAAAAATAGAAGAGCGATACTCCAAAAGCAGAATCTGTTTTATCTATCAATGCAAACCACACTTGGTTTTTGCTAGAATGCTGACCAGATTTAATCCCTAACTTTCGTTTCATATAAGAGTTGGGTAATTCAAACAGCATATAAGCGAACCCCAACATAAAACCTAAACCAAAAGCATTTTGTACATTATAACTAGACACGACGTCTAGTATTTGTAATCCTACTGCATTTACTAATGGTACAAACACAAATCCTCGCCATGTCTTATTACTTCCAAATGCGTCATCAAGAATAGGTTGTTTTAACCATTCAAAATACTCTCTTTTTACAACTAACATATGTAATGTATTAGACACTATTAAAGGCGCTAAGACAACAGTTATATGCTCTAAAAAACTACTCATCTTCTGTTAGATAATTTAACATTACTAATGCTGTATTTAAAACTCTTTTAGAGAAGTCATACGCGACTAATAATCCTGCCACTTCATAAAACGAAAGCCTAGTGATAATATAAACTTTAAGCGAATAGCTATACCCCATTAACCAGTCCTTCCAAGACTCAGAGCTGTATAAATTATAGTGTGCCTTTAAATAAAAAAAGAACGTTTCTTTTGTAAAATGTAATGGTAAAACAAAACTCAAAAACTCCACTATATCTCGATGTGGAAAATCGACCATAGCTAATTCCCAATCATAAATAATAGGCAAACCTGCTTTTGTTATTGCTATATTCCGAGGATTAAAATCATTATGAATAACCGTTTGCTTCAATACTATCGTCTCTGATTCGGTTTGCAAACCTTCTATTTGATGGTATAAATCATTTAGCACAACTGCATTTTTTTGATCTGTACATTCTCTGATTAAAATAGCCATGATTTTTTTATAAAACGGCTTTGATTTCCATGGTTCAAAATTACGTACGTGTTTAAAATCTGAGACTTTTGCCATTTTATGAAACTTAGATATTGATTTTATAACGGTAAGTATATCTTCTTGACTCCATAACTCTGGATTATTTTCAGAATTCATTATCCGCATAGAGTCAGCCTCTAAATACTCTTGAATAATCATATAAACTTCTCGCTTAGAGTTGACATACTTCCCATAATAATTAGGGCTATTTTCAAACCCGTTCTGATACAAATAGTCGTATAATTCGATTTCTTTTAAATGGCATCTATGATATTCCAAATTAGCTTTTGCTCCATTTAACACATCTGCTAAATTTGGATCAATGGACGCTGCAATGATGTGTAACCCTTTTATAACGTCGTCATCTAATGGCTTGGACTTAACAAGTACCTTTTTACTATCTAGAATGTTATTAGCATTGGTATAATTAACTTGAAAAGGTATAAAACCCGTTATCTTTTTATTGACTTTAGAAGCGATATTAGTAAGTATCCCATTTTCTAACAACACATCGTTATTAGGTTTGACAGTAACCATTTTCTTGTCTTTAAAATAGTTAGTAAGATTAGATTGAATAAAATCCGGAGTAATCTCTGACTTTAAAAACCATTTGACAGGTTTATTTCGTCCTAGTTTTTCATGAGCTTTAGCAAACTCTCCACTAACAATCGCTGCATAGGTCGATATTTCTAGGCCTAAAGCAAAACCAGCTATAAGCTTTGCAAATCGATTAACTTTACCGCTACCCTCACACTTCATAATTTTTAGTGCTTGAGATTGTTTTGGTAAAGCTGTCCCACCTCCTACGCTACCTATTACTAAATTTGGTAATGTTAGTCTAATATATAAACTCTCCTCTCTTTTTTCTAAATGCAAAAAACCGGTACTGGACTCGTGAATAGAAGCTAAATCTTGACCTGTTGCTACAAAAATGGCAGCAATAGCATTAGCTACATTAATATTATAACCAACCATCCCATTTTTTAAGGCTTGGGTTTTTGAAGGATTAAAACATTTTAAAAGCTTATCAGTCGTTGTTCTTAAAGTCTCTTTTATGACCTGTTCAGGAATACTGCATTCTGCCACAACATTAATACCTCGACCAGAATTTATATTAGTCTGCGATACTTTTTTATCACTAGCACCATTACCTTCAATAACAAAATCTACAGGAACAATATTAGTGGCCTTTTTAAATTGGTCCACAATAAATAACATAGCATGCCAAGTACAGGTTGTCGTCATATTTTGTCCAGAAGCATCACCGGTACTGTATATAAATTTTAAATGCACCACTTCGTCAAGTCTAGTAATACTAATCTCTTCTAGTTTAGCATGATTAGAATAGCACTCTGCTGCTTTTTTAATGTTGTTAAAATTGAGCTCAATAAAACGTTCAAAACGTATCGCTTCTGCTTCTACACTAAATATAAACATCGGAGACCGGGTCATTTTTTGCCATAGTACTTCGGCAGAAAATCCACCACTTTTACTAATCACTTTTGCGCCACGATTCATACTTGCCACTAAAGCTCCTTCTAACGTCCCTGCTGCACAATAGGTTAATTCGTGTTGGTCTGAATCATTAAAAAGCAAAGGCCCTACGATGCCCAAAGGGATTTCTGTACTTCCTATATATGATTCTATATTATTTTTAATATCGTCAAGGTCTAATCTAGCATCCGAAATTAGGTTAGTAGGCACACTATTCGATTCAAGAAAATCTAAACGCATAGCAGTTGCTGTCCTTGTTACAAGTCCTCTTCCTGGAATAATTGGTATTTTCATGACTATTGTTTTAAATTTAATTCAAAACTATTGCTATAATCACATTTTAAATATGGTAAATCACATAACAGAAAACTATTTTTTGCGTTTATCACAAATTTTAGTATTTTACGATATGTTTCAAACCACTTTTTTAGACTATTTAAAAACTGAATTACCTGCCAATACCTCAACTATTGAAGCAGTAGCCACCGCTTTAGATATTAGCTATGATGCTGCCCATAGACGAGTAAGTTTAAAAAGTAAATTATCTTTAGATGAAAGCATTGCATTAGCCAAGTATTACAATTTATCTTTAGATCGTTTATTTGAAACCACTTCGACAGAATTTGTGACCATTGAAAAGACAAAACATATTGAAAATGAAGCACAACTGCAACAGTACTTTGAAGATTCGTACCAGTCCCTTTTACCTTTATTACAACAAAAGGATAGTACTCTTTTATATTCGGCAAAGGACATCCCCTTATTTTACAACTTAAATGGCGATACTTTAAGTCAGTTTAAATATTATGTTTGGTTAAAGTTATTAAATCCACAATTGGCCAATAAAAGTTTTGATAATTTTGCGCCTAGCCCTTCTTTAATTATCGCCGGAAAACAATTAGGGAGTTTGTACAGCAACCTAAATACACAAGAGATTTGGGATATTACGACCATAAATAGTACGTTAAAACAAATTCATTTTTATTTTCAGGCTGGGCAAGTAAAATCTAGCACTGCTTTGCTGTTATGTGATTTATTACAACAATTAATTACCACTATTTTTAATAAGTTGATAGCAGAAGACCATCCCTTTTTATTATACTATAATGAATTGCATTTAATGAATAATAATGTTTTGGTTAGCACGCCAAATAACCAACTATTATATGTCCCGTTTACGTTGTTATCGTATTATAAGACAGAAGATAAACATACTTGTAAGGAAGCTGAACGTTTTTTGACCAAACAATTACAAAACTCTAAATTATTAAATACTGCTGGAGAGAAAGAACGCAATAGCTTTTTTAATAAATTATATACTAAGATTGGTGCTTTAAAGCAATTGATTGAAGCAACAGAGTTGTTAGATTTTGAGTAAGTCGCAAGAGTAAGTGCGTTAAGGATGGAAATGGCATCCTTTTTTACTTTAGTTTGAGTATTTTTGTGAAGCATGAGCAAAAGTATCGCAAACAAGTAAAAAAGATATAATGGACAGCCTGACGTTTTTAAGCCTTTTTCAAGATTAAAAACGTAACGCCAAAATTAATAAATAAAAATAATTACACTTTTTTGTAACAAAACCTAACTTACTCACGTATAACTATTGATAGCAATTTACACACAAGAAATTAATCACACTTTTTTAGATGAGACAACTTAAAATTACCAAACAGGTTACTAACCGTGAGACCGCATCCTTAGATAAGTATCTACAGGAGATTGGAAAAGTTGACCTAATTACTGCAGATGAAGAGGTAGAATTAGCACAACGCATCAAGGCTGGAGATCAAGTAGCACTTGAAAAACTGACTAAAGCTAACTTACGTTTTGTTGTATCGGTAGCCAAACAATACCAAAATCAAGGATTAACACTTCCTGATTTAATTAATGAAGGTAACTTAGGATTAATTAAAGCTGGACAACGTTTTGATGAAACGCGTGGTTTTAAATTTATATCTTATGCGGTATGGTGGATTAGACAATCTATTTTACAAGCATTAGCGGAGCAATCTAGAATTGTACGTTTACCGTTAAATAAGATTGGGTCTATTAATAAAATAAATAAAACTTTTGCTTTCTTGGAACAAGCGCATGAGCGTCCGCCAAGTCCAGAAGAAATTGCTAAGGAATTAGACATGACTATTAACGATGTTAAAGAGTCAATGAAAAATTCTGGTCGTCACGTCAGTATGGATGCGCCTTTAGTAGAAGGTGAAGATTCTAACTTATATGATGTTTTAAACTCTGGTGAATCACCAAATCCAGATCGTGATTTATTACACGAATCTTTACGTACAGAAATTGAGCGTGCTTTAGAAACATTAACGCCTCGTGAAGCTGATGTTATCAGATTATACTTTGGTTTAGGTAACCAACACCCAATGACTTTAGAAGAAATTGGTGAAACATTTGACCTAACTAGAGAGCGTGTTAGACAAATTAAAGAAAAAGCTATTCGTAGATTAAAACATACGTCTAGAAGTAAAATATTAAAAACATACTTAGGATAAAACCTAGGTTACAATAACAAACAGTTATTCATAACTGTTCGTTTTTTGATTGATGAAGAACCCGAAGCTGATTACTTCGGGTTCACTCATTTTAGACATTAAATTTTTATTTTTTTTGCATTATTATTTATGGGTATGTTAAAAACAATTTGTTACAAAAGCAATGCGAATAAAGCATTACAACTTTTAGAGCTTGAAGCTTTATTTAATCAAACACAATTAAAAAACGACAGTCATAATATCACTGGTTTTTTAGTCAAACGGAATGATGTGTTTTTTCAGGTACTAGAGGGCAATCCTATTATTATAGATACGGTTTACGAGGATATTAAGAAAGATTATAGACATACCAATATTACAGAGTTTTTAAATATCTCTATCCCACATTTAAGTTTTAAAACGTTTGACATCGGCTATTCTGTTATTAAAGATATTGATACCCTTTATAGCCTACAACAGTTTGTCTCCAATTTAAACCACCAAAAACATGAAAATAGCCCGTTGTTTTTAGAAATAATTGAAGCGCTATTAAGTGACCACTAATAAAAAACCTTAGCTTTGTAAAAACAACACAAAACTAAAAAAATGTCTTCAAAATTAATTGCTCCGTCAATGCTTGCTGCCGATTTTGGTAACCTGCAACGCGATACAGAAATGGTAAATAATAGTGATGCCGACTGGTTTCATATAGATGTTATGGATGGTCACTTTGTACCAAACATATCTTATGGAATGCCTGTTATTGCTGCTATAAAAAAACATGCTAAAAAACCTTTGGATGTCCATTTAATGATTGAAAAACCTGAGCGCTACATCGAAGAGTTTGCAAAGGTTGGTGCAGATATAATTACTGTACACCATGAGTCTACGGTCCATTTACACCGTACTTTAAGACAAATTAAAGATGCTGGTTGTAAAGCAGGTATCGTACTAAACTTAACCACACCCGTATCCGTACTGGAAGATATTTTACCAGAATGTTATATGGTACTATTAATGTCTATTAACCCAGGGTTTGGTGGACAAAAATTTGAAGAGATTACATACCAAAAAGTTCGTAAACTCCGTAAAATGATTGATGATCAAGGTTTAGATACGCTTATAGAGATCGATGGTGGTGTTACTGACAAGAACATAAAAAAACTGGTTGATGCAGGCGCCAATGTATTTGTTGCTGGAAGTCACGTTTTTAAAAGTGAAAATCAGCCAGAAACTATAAAAAATCTAAAAACATTAGCTAACAGTTAATATCTAAAAAGGCTCCAAATTATTGGAGCCTTTTTTTAATTACTTACTTAATTTAATATTATCCCTAAAACTGTTTGATTAAGTAATTAATTAAATCTGTTGTAGTAACAATACCAACCAAAACGTTATTATCTACAACAGGCAATGCATGAAATTCTTTTTGGGCCAATAATTCTGCCACTTCTTTTATAGTGCTATTACTTGATACACTTACCAAGTTTTTAGCCATTACTTGCTCAATAGTAAACATATTATAGACTACACTTTCAACATCTACAGCATAATCCTCTGCAGCATCTGCAAAACTGATTCTAAGTAAGTCCGTGTAACTTAACATACCTATTATCTGATCACCACTAACCACAGGAATATGTCTTATTTTATGTTCTTTAAATAATTTTTCTGCTTTTTCTAAATCGTCAGTCTTATTTAAAGCAATGACATTGTTGGTCATTATTTCTGATACAGGAGTTCTTTTTTTCATGATAATAGCTTTTAAATTATACTATAAAGTTAGGCGTAATTTGGCTAAATAAACATGATAAAAGTCAGTAGAAACAGATTTAATACCCCTTAAAATTAAAGTTAAGCATTTGCTTTACTCTATCGTAAATTTCCGGAAATTGCGTTTTAAATTCGCTTGGAGTTTCAATAAAACTCTCGATAAGTACAGCTACAAATTCAAAATCATTTTCAAAAGCATACTCTCTAAAATAATCAGAATTTCTAATCTTATTTTTACACACCGCATTGGAGTTGATATAATCCATTACAGCTTCCAGTCCACGTAAAAACAAATATGCAGTGACTTCATTTTTATATTCGGCTTTTAAATAACTTAAATGCAGGGCGTGGATAAACTCATGAATACCTAAATTCAAATTATCATCGTCAATTTTATATCCTATTAAAAAATCTTCCCATGACAATATTACAGCTCTAAAACCTGGATTAAAGTGCCCTTTATGATACGCCTTATCAAGATTAGAATAAAAACTAGATGGGTAAATTAATATCTTATCAACTAACTTTATAGCATAATCCCGATAACCAAAGGTTAGCATTATTGCTGTAGCAGCAATCAAAACACGATGTTGATCTGTTATTATGACACCGTCTTTTCCAACAAATTCTGTTGTATTTAAAAATTTATGAACGCGGTGTCTAAAATAGCGTCGCTCTTTGGCACTAAGCGTATTATAAAATTTAAATTGACTTTCAAGAATTCTTTTTTGATTGGATTTTAAATCTTTCACTCGATAATACAAATGACGAAATAAAGGCTTACCACCGATATAATCAATATAGATGCTTTCTATTAATTTAAAGCACCAAATCAAACTTATAATGGTAATAAAAATAACCAGTAAAATAATCCCAACATTTGTAACATACTCAATTACTACAGGATTTTCTTCTAATTTGGTCTCAACTTCTAGCAGCATATAGGTCTATTTTATTTTAAAACGTACTGTTGTGCTATATTAATAAAGTCTAAAATTTGCTTCGCTTTCCATTCTGATGTTTGCTGTAATTCAACTCTGATAAGCTCTCCGACCATTGGTGCAATTTCGATTGCCGCTTTAGCATCTAAAAACAAAACGCGCACACGCCTTGCCAACACATCCTCAATAGTTCTTGCCATTTCATTTCTTACAGCCCAAACAACTTCTGCTTTTGTAAATTCTAAACGTGGATGTAAACGGGTTGATAATTCTGGATTATCTGTAATTAAATCTACAATATGTTTTTGATCTGTTCCATAAATATATAAATGATTGGATCTATCGACTGTCCCATTAGCGCCATGTATTAGCAAGTCTTTTGTTTTACATTTTACTTTGGGTAACTTTTTAAGTGCTATTACTTTATTAATAGTATCCTGCGCCATGCGTCTGTAAGTCGTCCATTTTCCACCAGTAATTGTAATTAATCCTGACTTTGCCACGATAATTTTATGGCTTCTAGAGATTTCTTTTGTTTTTGCAGAATTATCTTTTGGTGCTGCCAGTGGTCTGAGTCCGGCAAAAATACTGAGCACATCCTTTTTGCTTACCTTTTTATTTAAATACTTATTTGCTGTTTGTAGGATAAAATTAATTTCTTCATCCAAAGCTTGCGGCTCTAAACTATGGTTATCGACCAACGTATCGGTTGTACCAACCACTACCCTATCATGCCAAGGCACTAAAAACAAAACTCGACCATCGTCCGTTTTGGGAATCATAATGGCATCATCACCGGGTAAATATGACTTATCAAAAACTAAATGAACCCCTTGACTAGGCTTTATCGAGGTTCTAGCCTTAACATTGTCCATTTTTAATACCGCATCAGAAAACACGCCTGTAGCATTAATGACAACGGTTGCTTTTAACTTATAGTCAAGTCCCGACTCTCCGTCACTTGCCAAAACACCATCAACGTTACCTTTATTATTTTTAAGCAACGTTTTTACTTTAAAATGGTTCAAAACAGTTGCGCCGTTTTCAATACAACTTTGCGCCATATTAATAGCGAGTCTAGCATCATCAAATTGTCCATCGTAATAGACTACACCACCTTTCAATTTGTCATTTTTTAACGTTGACAACCTTGACATTGTGTCCCGTTTATTTATCCTTGTAGATTTACCAAAACTTAATTTACCAGATAAAAAATCGTACACTTTTAGTCCAATAGTATAAAAAGCAGAGTCAAACCAGCTATAATTGGGTATAATAAAAGATTGTTTACTGACTAAATGGGAAGCGTTTTTCATCATCAAACCTCTTTCATACAAAGCCTCACGGACTAAGTCCACATTACCTTGTGCCAAATATCTAACACCTCCATGCACTAGTTTTGTACTTCGGCTAGAAGTTCCTTTTGCAAAATCTACCTGTTCTAACAATAAGGTTTTATAACCTCTTGTTGTGGCATCTAATGCAACTCCCAAACCTGTCGCTCCACCACCAATGACAATGACGTCCCAATTAGGGTTAGTTTTTATTTGATTTACTAAAGTTTCCCTGTTAAACATCTTGTTCTTAATAATTACGATCCATCCCAAATATATAAAATACCTGCTGTTTATACGACAAACCTTGAAGAAGCTATGCTTATGTATAAAAACAATTAAAAACCAGAAATTTTAATCCTGGATTTTTATATTTATTCGTGATTTCATACGGCAAGAGTTTAAACTTTTTAAATCAAGATATCGCCGTAATCATCTCTAATTCATCAAATAATATTTTACTTCCGAAACATTCAATTTAAGTTTGTAATAACTTAAAAAACATCTATTCTTATGAAACTTTAATTAATTAAAATAACCTACCTCAACAAATAACACTATTAACAACATGAAATGAATCGGCCCATCCTATGTGGCCAAATAACCTTACTATTCAGATAGTTGATGCACATAATCAAATGAGAGAATATATCTCTATAAAATGGAAAGAAGAAAAATATCCAACAAGATATCTTCAACCTGATTCTATATTTTGGAGCAAGATGGAGACTAAGCACTAAAACAGCTGTGCTGAGTTAAAACATAGGTTATTATTAATAAATAAAGGTGCTAAGGGATTGTGCAATTGGTGCACTAGATTCAATTCATAATCGCAACAAAAAATTTACTGATTTTTATTTAATTTTTCTACTTGAGCTTCTAATTTAGAAAACCTTTTCCCTAGTTGATTTAATGCTTCGTTAGCTAATTTAGCTTTCTTTTTAGCTTGCTTTAATTCTTTTTCTTGTTGAATTACATAAAGTGTTAATTCTTCAATTTTTTGTAATAATTTAGAATTTATTTCACCTAAAAAAACGCCATTTTCTTCAACCTCTTTTGCACTAGGAATGTCTTTTAAACGCCCTTTTTCATTGATATGATTTTCTACTTCTTCGAGTGTTGGTAATTTATAATCGTTGTAGAAAACAAAATCCGGCCAATTCGGATATCCTGCTACTTTTACTTCTGTTGCAACTATTTTACCGTTTACACCTAGTTTAAAGCCTTGTGTATTTGTTGTTCCTACTCCTACATTTCCAGTATCATCAATTGTTAAATCCGGAGCATTGTCTCCTGAACTTAAATATAACCCACTATCCCCAGAGGTTTGCGTCCAAATTCTACCCAGTTGATCAGATGTCCCTTTTTGAAAGATTAAATCGCCAGCATCATTAGCTACTCCTGTAATGTATATATTTCCGCTCTTTACTAATAAACTTCCATTAGCTACTTCTAATTTTTGAGTAGGAGTCGTTGTCCCAACACCTATATTTCCACTAATATTATTTATTCCAGAACTATTAGACTCCCATAGACTTGAAGAAGCTCCTGCTATCAAACCTTGATAAGGTGTTACTGCTTCTGGATGGATATAAAATAATTCTGAAACACCCAGTCTTCCATTTGTTCCTGCTCCATCATAAAAAGTAAAACGTAATTTAGTGTATGAACCTGCCGGCACTTTTTTTATAAATTTTCTTTCTGCATAATCTTGTGAGGAATGGTCCGCAATTACATTCCATGTATTAGCAGATGAATAAGAATTATAACCTTCTATTTTAAAACGTCGTGCTTCCCAATACCTGGTAGACCATCCTATCCATGCTCCTGCTTGACTATGGACATTAGGCAAGCCCTCTATTAAAACAACTATTGGATCTGCCAGAGTAGGTGGCATCACAGTATAAGAAGGCGATAAACGGCCATCAAACAAAGCATCCACGTCTAATTGGGCAGCACCTGTTTGAGTTACAGTCAAAGAACTCTCTGATCTATTAGCATGAAATAAGACATTATGCTCCATTCCTATAGGTGTTTGGTTCGTTGTAAACACCTGAGCATATGAATCAATAGAACACATTATCGTTAGCGCGATAAAAATTATTTTTTTCATTTGAATTTTATATTAGTTATTTATTGAAGCATTAATTAAATATTCAAGTTTTGAGAGACGTATTTCTAAATTTTTAATTGTTTTTTTAGAATTCTGAACGTCTAGTTTAGATTCTAAGAAATCTTTTTTATAAATTTTTAATTTCTTTTCTTGTTGAATTGTATAAAGTGTTAATTCTTCAATTTTTTGCAATAACTTAGAATTTATTTCACCTAAGAAAACACCATTTTCCTCAACCTCTTTTGCACTAGGAATATCTTTTAAACGCCCTTTTTCATTGATATGATTTTCTACTTCTTCGAGTGTTGGTAATTTATAATCGTTGTAGAAAACAAAATCTGGCCAATTCGAATATCCTGCTACTTTTACTTCTGTTGCAACTATTTTACCATTTACACCTAGCTTAAAGCCTTGTGTATTTGTTGTTCCTACTCCTACATTTCCAGTATTATCAATTGTTAAATCTGGAACATCGTTTCCTGAACTTAAATATAAGCCACTATCTCCAGAGGTTTGAGTCCAAATTCTACCCAGTTGGCCAGATGTACCTTTTTGAAAAATTAAATCACCAGCATCATTAGCTACTCCTTTAATGTATATATCCCCATTCTTTACTAATAAACTTCCATTAGCTACTTCTAATTTCTGAGTTGGTATAGTTGTTCCTACTCCTACATTTCCAGTATTATCAATTGTTAAATCCGGAGCATTGTCTCCTGAACTTAAATATAACCCACTATCCCCAGAGGTTTGAGTCCAAATTCTACCCAGTTGATCAGATGTCCCCTTTTGAAAGATTAAATCGCCAGCATCATTAGCTACTCCTGTAATGTATATATTCCCACTCTTTATTAATAAACTTCCATTAGCTACTTCTAATTTCTGAGTAGGAGTAGTTGTTCCAATACCGATATATCCATTTTCGTTTATACGCATCCTTTCAACAGCATCTGTAATATAGGTTCCCGAGGTACCAAAAACAAGCTGCCCTTTTCTACCATAAGTTTCAGCAGCTAAACTTCTTATAAAAGAACTCACATGTTTACCGTCTAAATCTCCGTTATAAAATTGAATTTCTCCTAGTAATTGATTGTTTACTGCATCAATATCATTACTTGTCAATCGTAATATTGGAGGATTACTTCCATCATTATCACCGCTCAATACTTCTAAATTTGTATTTGGACTTGGGGTCCCAATACCAGTAAACCCATTAGGTTTTATATAAACACCTAATTTACTAGACCAAGGAGACGCCCCATGTGCCATATACAAATAGTGTATTGAAGTCTCCCCAGACCCTAACATTCCATAGCCTCCAATACTTGTATTAATATCACTGCGATTATAGTGGCTAACACCTCTAGCCCAACCACCTACTGTAATTGGAGTTACAATTTTCAAGGAATTACCGTCTAAAATAGCATGTCCTGTTGTATTAAAAACATTTTGAGCACTTAAACTTATAGCAATCAATAATACTGTTATAGTAAATAGTGTTTTTTTCATATTGTTATTATTAATTTGCTGTTTTCACTCTGATCTCAAGCATATCAATGGAATTAATCGAAAACAAAAAAGGGAATTTTCAAAATAATATTGAAAATTCCCTTTCAGTGACCTCGAAGGGATTCGAACCCCCAACCCTCAGAGCCGAAATCTGATATTCTATCCAGTTGAACTACGAGGCCAAATTATTTATGACAATTTTGCTTTTACAATATTAGATATTGTTTTTCCATCAGCCTTACCTGCTAATTGACCACTAACTACTCCCATAACTTTACCCATATCTTTCATACCCGCTGCACCTGTTTTAGCAATCACTGCCTCAACAACTTTAGTCACCTCTTCCTCACTCATAGCTTCCGGTAAAAACTGAGAAATAACTTCTGCTTCTGCCAATTCTGGAGCTGCTAAATCTTCACGATTTTGCTCTAAAAATATTGCCGCACTATCTTTACGTTGTTTAACTTGCTTTTGAAGTATTTTAAGCTCCTGCTCTTCTGTTAATTCTAATTTTGCACCACTTTCTGTCTGCGCTAATAGTATTTCCGATTTAACCGCTCTTAAAGCTGTTAGTGCCACTGTATTTTTACTTTTCATTGCCTCCTTTAAGGCAGTCATTAGGTCTGTAGATAAACTCATGTCTTATATTTTGAGGTACGAAGATAATAAATAGTATTTAGTTTTAGCCTGTTTTGAGGCCTTGTTACCTCTTAAAATATTCCAAATAAAAACCCGAGAAGCTTGAGGGGCTTATCGGGTTAAAATGGATTATCCTTTAAATAAAACTCCAAACTAATTTGGAGTTTTATTAATTTTAGAGATGTACTAATCTACATTATCATGTAAAAAAGAATTATTACTTCTTAATTGTATATCATCATTATCATCAACACCTAATGAGGTTCTAGAAATGCTATTGTCTGAAGAATGTTGTCTATCGTCCAACTCTAAACCTTGACGCTTATAGGCTGGAATCTTTTCTATATCTTCAATTTTTGAGCTATTGAATTTATGATTAAAATTCTTCATTTTTTTTCTTCGCTCGTCAGCTCTACTTTTAAGTAATTCTGAAATTGGTGTATTCATTGGATCTACATCAGCATCCGCATCGACGTTCACCTCATCATTTTCAACCACTTTTCTTTCAAAAACGACTTCTTTATCAACTTTAGGTTCTGCTACTTTATTAATTACCGAATCTACCTCTTCATAATCATCAAGCGCATATCTAACTTCTCCTTTTTCTGTGTTTTCTGTTACCGGAACAATCTCAACAAAATCATTAACTGTTATATTGTTAACATCATCTGACAGATTCATAACAACAGGACGCTCTTCAGCTTCGGCAGCTTCGATTACAGGCTCTGATAATGGTAAATCAAAACTTAATGTTATTTGTTGCTTTTTTTCTTCTTCTACTTTAGCAACTTCAATATTATTAACACTAGTATCTGTAATAGTAAACTCTTCTGTTTCGTCTACAATAACATCAACTTCAGAATAGTTAACATCTATATTTTTGATAAACTCACTAGTCGGAATTAAATCCAAATCTTGATAATTTACAGTTCTTTGCTTATTAACCTGTGCCATTTCAAAAGCAGACAACTGATCATCCGTATCTTCTTCTAAATCTAAAGTATGGACCACTGCTTTAGGCGCTTCTTTTTTAACCTCTAACTCTATCGTTGGTAAAATAACCGCAGGTGTTTCCTCTTTTTCTTTATTTAAATCTTGCTCCACATTATGGTCATCTTCCAAAGCATGGATCACTTTTTTTGTTTCGGTATTTGAAATTTCGTTTTGTTGCTCAACATCAAAACCCGTTGCTATAATTGTTACAGCAATTGATTCTTCAAGTGTATCATCTTCACCAACTCCCATAATAATATTGGCACCATGACCAGCTTCATTCTGAATATGATCATTGATTTCTCCTATTTCATCAATAGTAATTTCTTGAGCTCCAGAAACGATTAGCAACAATACGTTTTTGGCACCAGTAATTTTATTATCATTTAATAGAGGTGAATCTAATGCTTTAGAGATCGCTTCATGTGCACGGTTTTGACCAGACGCTGACGCAGATCCCATGATAGCTGTTCCGCTATTACTTAATACTGTTTTAGCATCACGTAAATCAATGTTTTGCGTGTAGTGATGCGTTATAACTTCTGCAATACCACGTGCTGCAGTAGATAACACTTCATCCGCTTTAGAGAACCCTGCTTTAAAACCAAGGTTACCATATACTTCACGAAGTTTGTTGTTATTGATTACAACTAAAGAATCTACTTCTTTACGCAATCTCTCAATCCCTTCCTGAGCTTGTTCGTTACGCATTTTTCCTTCAAACTGAAAAGGCATGGTTACAATACCTACTGTTAAAATGTCTAAATCCTTAGCCATTTTAGCAATAATTGGTGCTGCTCCTGTACCTGTTCCACCACCCATACCTGCTGTGATAAAAATCATTTTGGTATTGGTATCCAACATGCGTTGCAAGTCATCAAAACTCTCCACTGCAGATTGCTCTCCAACATCTGGATTAGCTCCTGCACCAAGTCCTTCTGTTAAGTTAAGCCCTAACTGGATTTTATTTGGCACACCACTATTTTGTAGTGCTTGTGCATCTGTATTACAAATAACAAAATCTACTCCTTTAATTCCCTGAAGGAACATGTGGTTGATTGCGTTACTTCCTCCTCCACCGACACCAATGACTTTAATGACATTAGATTGATTTTTAGGAAGATCAAAAGATATATTTTCGAATTCGTTGTTGCTGCTCATAAATTCTATTTTACTGGATCAATTATTAATATTTTACACGATACATACATCGCTTACTTTTTGCTTTTATTATTCTGCGTTATCCAAAAAGTCTTTTACTCTTTCTGTTAACGTATCTAAAAACGACTTACGTTGTTTTTTAGGTGGTTCTATTTGTTCTACTTCCGGAGTTTCTTCGACTGCTTCTTCAAGTGCCTGAATCTCTTCTTCAATTATAGCTTCCGCTTTTTTACGATCTTGACGTTTTAAACCATCCATCACTAAACCAACTGCTGTGGCAAATAATGGACTTGTTATAGCGTCGTCACTATCTCCTGCTAAATGCTCGTTTGGATACCCTATTCTAGTATCCATCCCTGTAATATATTCTACTAATTGCTTAAGGTGTTTTAATTGGCTTCCGCCACCAGTTAAAACGATTCCGGCTATTAGTTTCTTTTTTTGTTCTTCATGTCCGTAGTTTTTTATCTCTACATATACTTGCTCGATAATCTCTACAACTCTTGCATGTATTATTTTAGACAAGTTTTTTAAGGTAATCTCCTTTGGATCACGACCTCTTAAACCTGGAATAGAAACAATCTCGTTGTCTTTATTTTCTCCCGGCCATGCGCTTCCAAACTTAATTTTAAGTAATTCGGCTTGTTTCTCTATTATCGAACACCCTTCTTTGATGTCTTCCGTTATTACGTTTCCTCCAAAAGGAATAACCGCGGTATGACGGATAATACCATCTCTAAAAATGGCTAAATCCGTTGTTCCTCCTCCTATATCAATCAAAGCAACTCCAGCTTCTTTTTCTTCTTGACTCAACACTGCGTTTGCTGATGCCAATGGCTCTAGTGTAATACCATCTAAACTTAATCCTGCACTTTGTACACAACGTCCAATGTTTCTAATAGACGATACTTGTCCAACAACGACATGAAAATTAGCTTCCAAACGTCCACCATACATCCCTATTGGTTCTTTTATTTCGGCTTGACCGTCAATTTTATATTCTTGAGGCAGCACGTGGATGATTTCTTCTCCAGGTAACATTACCAATTTATGCACTTGATTAATCAAACGATCTATATCCTCCTCATCAATAACAGTTTCACTATCCGGTCTAGTTATATAATCGCTATGTTGTAAACTTCTAATATGTTGCCCAGCAATACCAACCGTTACACCATCAATCTTAAATGATGCTGCAGCTTCTGCTTCTTGAATAGCCAATTGTATAGATTGTATAGTCTGCGTTATATTATTAACAACACCACGATGGATACCTAAACTTTTAGATTTACCAATACCTAAAATTTCAACTTTACCATAATCGTTTTTACGACCAATCATAGCCACAATTTTTGTGGTTCCTAAATCTAGTCCTACTGCAATGTTCTGTTCCATAACTTATGCTTTTGTACACACAACTTGACTCCCAAATTGCAAATTTACTTTACTGTAATTATTTAAGGTTTTATCTTTCGTAGCTTTTAGGTAGAAAGCCTTTAGATTATTGATTTTTTTATCCAATTGTTCTAAATCACCTATTTTGACTACAAAATTACACTGTCTTAACTTAAGATCTATAGTATTATCCTTGTTTTGTTGAATTTGTACCACATGTTTTTTCAAAAATTCGTCATTTTGAATTTTTGTTGCTATTTCATGAATCCTAATCAAATCCTTTTTATCCACAAAACCGGTCACGATTGGAACACGCTCTGTGTAATTTTTTGATAGTGGCATATACCCACCATTGCTATCTACATAAAAAGAAGCGCTAGACACCACTCTAGCAATAGGCATTTTTTGCTTAACCTCAGCTACTAAATCTCCAGAAACACTCACATAAACCTCTGCAAACTCGATAATTGGGTTTTCATTTAGAGTCGTTTCTAACAAATTCAAATCTAAAATTTCTTTAGACTCGTTGGTAGCATAATGCTGATTTTGTATTAACAACTTACTAACATCTTCATGCGTAATAAATAAGTTTTTATTACCTAAAAACTGCACTTGTGGTTTTGACACTATTCTTTTAGCATTTCTTACTGAAGAAAACGCATACAAAAACACCACTAAACCTAGTAGTAATCCCATTTTTATATAGTTCCAATTACGCTTCATTAAGTAATGCTTTTTTAATTTTAGAAACTTCTGCCCCAATATCTCCAGCTCCTATTGTTAAAACAATTTTTGCTTCGCTTTGTATTATATTATTTATTAACGTCTCTTTTGATACTAATTTTTTATTTTCATTTTCAATTAAGCTCAATAACCATTCCGATGTCACTCCTTCTATAGGTAATTCTCTTGCTGGGTAAATATCCAATAAGATCACTTCATCAAATTGTGATAAACTTTTTGCAAACTCCTCAGCAAAATCCTTTGTTCTAGAAAATAAATGTGGCTGAAAAACTGCAACAACTTTATCGTTTGGATACATTTCTCTTACTGCTTGACGCACTGCATTAATTTCCTCAGGATGATGTGCATAATCGTCAATAAACACTAGATCATCCGTCTTAATCTGATAAGTAAAGCGACGTTTAACACCTAAATAAGACACCAATGCTTTTGCTAATTTTGAAGCAGAAACACCATATTCTAAAGACATTGCCAAAGCGACTAACGCATTTGATAAATTATGTCTTCCTGGCAGGTTAAATCTAAAATCTTTCAGGACTGTTTCTGGCGTTTTGACATCAAAAACGTAGACGCCGTTTTCTATCCTTATATTTTGAGCAGAATAATCTGCATTATCTTCTATTCCGTAAGTAATTCCTTTTAAAGGCAACCCGTTTTTAACGAACAGTTTCCCGTTAGGTTTTAATTTTTTCGAAAAATCCTCAAAGGTTTTTATTAGTTCTGAAGCATCACCATAAATATCCAAATGATCTGCATCCATAGATGTAATACAAGCCATATCTGGACTTAAAGTCAAGAATGAACGATCAAACTCGTCAGCCTCTACCACACTCACCTGATCTCCATTGAGTATTAAATTAGAATTATAATTCTCGCTAATACCGCCTAAAAAAGCAGTTAACTCAACATCACATTCATTTAACAAATGCCCCAAAATACTTGTCGTCGTCGTTTTACCATGTGTTCCAGCTACTGCTAAACAAAACGTATTTTCTGTTATCAACCCTAAAATTTCAGAACGTTTTAACACCTTAAAACCATTGTTTCTAAAATAAAGTAACTCCGTATGACTTTTAGGCACTGCAGGCGTATAAACCACGACTGTGCTTTCAGAGTTTAAATAGCGCTCTTCAATATTAGCTATTACATCCTCAAAATGCACCGTTATACCCAACCCTTCTAAACTAATAGTAATATCCGTTTGCGTCTTATCATAACCAGACACGTGCTTACCACTAGCTTTAAAGTAGCGAGCAATTGCCGACATACCGATACCTCCGATGCCTATAAAATAAATGTTATGTATCGTATTTAAATTCATTATTTTTTTAGCAATTTTTCAACCTCGTCCGCAATGTCTTTGGTTGCATTTACCAATGCTAATTGTTTTATATTTTTACTTAACTGTTCCTGTTTTTCTTTTGAAGCCACTAATTGCCCAAATTTATTTTTAAAATCTACTTTTAAATCGTCTTGCGCAATTAGTAAAGCAGCATTTTCATCTACTATTGCATTTGCATTTTTAGTTTGATGATCTTCTGCCACATACGGAGAAGGCACAAACACCACAGGCTTACCAACAATACACAACTCACTTACAGAACTTGCTCCTGCACGAGAGATAATAAAATCTGCAGCTGCATATGCATAATCCATTTTATTTATAAATTCATGGATTTGAACATGCTTCGTATTACCATACAACTTATAGGTCTGATAATATAATTTACCACATTGCCATATCACTTGGACATTTAATGTTTGTAAAAAATCCAGCTCATCAACCATCAATTCGTTAATTGCCTTAGCGCCTAAACTTCCTCCTAAAACAAGTAAAGTCTGTTTACCTTCAACCAAACCAAAATGTTTAATAGCTTCCTCTCTTTTAGAAGAAATATCTAACAAATCTTGACGCACAGGATTCCCTGTTTTTATAATTTTATCTGAAGGAAAAAAACGCTCTAAACCATCATAAGCAACACACACTTTTTTAACCCTTTTAGCTAATAACTTATTTGTAATTCCTGGATACGAATTCTGTTCTTGTATTATACTTGGCACCCCTTTTAAAGACGCCATTTGTAATAAAGGACCGCTTGCAAACCCACCTGTTCCAATAGCAACATCTGGCTTAAACTGTTTTATAATTTTTCTAGCATTCCATAAACTACTAATCAATTTAAATGGAAACATCAAATTTTTAAGAGTCAACTTACGCTCAATACCTGTAATCCACAAGCCCTTTATAGCATAACCAGCTTGAGGCACTTTTTCCATCTCCATTCTATCTTCTGCACCTACAAACAAAAACTCAGCCTCTGGAAAACGCAACTTTAACTCGTTAGCAATAGCTATTGCAGGATAGATATGTCCACCTGTACCACCACCAGATAAAATAATTTTATATGTTTTATTTTTACTATTCACTTTTATATTTTAATCTTCTAATGCTTCCGACAAAACGTCTAACGGACTGTCCACGTCAGATGCTTTTTCTTTTTTAATAATTTCCTCTCTTTTTGCACTAACACTTAACACTATTCCAATAGCCATACAAGTCATCCAAATACTGGTTCCACCACTACTAATTAAAGGCAACGTCTGCCCCGTAACAGGAAACAGCTCTACAGCCACCGCCATATTAATCATGGCCTGAAAAATAATAGGCAAACCAACACCTAACACAAGCAACTTACCAAAAAAGGTGTCTGCTTTTTGTGATACTATTATTATCCTAAACAATAACCACATATATAAGATCATCAATGCAAAACCTCCAAACAAACCATATTCTTCTACAATAATTGCATAAATAAAATCTGAAGACGATTGAGGCAAGAAGTTTTTCTGAACACTTTTTCCAGAGCCCACACCAACGATACCTCCCGAAGCGATTGCTATTTTAGCGCGCTCTATTTGATAATCCTCTTTTGAGTCCTCTCCATTCAAAAAACTTTCTACCCTGCTTATCCACGTATCGACACGATTTGGCATCGCTTCTGGAAAAGCTTTCGCGACTAAAACAAACATCGTTAATCCAAGGAGTCCTGCAAACCCCATTGCTATTAAATACCGTAATGGATAACCTCCTAAAAACAATAACGCACAAGCCATTACAAAAATGATCGCTGTTGTTGAAAAATTTGAAGGCAAAATTAATGCTAACATAACAAATACAGGCGTCCAAAGCGGCAATACAGACTCTTTAAACGTAATCGTTTTATCTTTTATCTTAGATAAATACCGTGCAATATAAACCATCAAAACCACCGCTGCCAACGTAGAGGTTTGAAAAGACATATTAACAAATGGTATACGTATCCAACGACTGGCATTAGCCCCATCAATAGTTGTCCCCTGCAAAAAAGTTAAAACCAATAACATAAACACAACAGGCATCATAACCATGGACAACCCTCTAAAGTATCTATATGGTATTTTATGCACACCATACATTATAGAAAACCCTAAAAACAAGTGCATAAAGTGTTTTACAAAATATGAGAACGTACTCCCACCACCACTAATATTAACTAAATTACTAGCAGCACTATATACAGGAAGAAATGAGAAAATAGCCAATAAAGCTGCTATTGCCCAAATCAATCGATCTCCTTTTATGTTGTTAAATACTTGTTGCACTTCTATTTATAATTATACGTCCATATACTCTTTTTAGGCGTCACCATTTGACCGTTTTCTCGCCTTAAACTATAGTACTCTAAAAATCAACAGATTCCATATTATAAAACCCATTTAAAACACTATTTTATTTACAAATTCCTTACTGCTTCTTTAAATTGACGCCCTCTATCCTCATAATTTTCAAATAGATCGAAACTAGCACAAGCAGGAGACAACAAAACAGTATCACCAGCTTCAGTTAATTTATATGCTATTTTTACAGCCTCACTCATAGACTGCGTTTCTACAACAACATCAACCATCTCACCAAAGCTTGCCAACAGCTTTTCGTTATCAACACCTAAACAGATAATTGCCTTTACTTTTTCGTTAACAAAAGAAAACAATTCGTTATAACTATTCCCTTTATCAACACCTCCAACAATCCAAACTGTTGGTGACGATACGCTATCCAATGCAAAATAAGTCGCATTAACATTAGTTGCCTTAGAGTCGTTTATATACTGTACTTTGTTAATTTTAAGTACGTTTTCTAAACGATGCTCAACCCCTTGAAAATTTTCCAAACTCTCACGGATCGTTTGTTTTCTTATATTTAATAAATGTGACACTGTCGAAGCAGCCATCGCATTTTTTACATTGTGTTTTCCTTTTAGAGCGATATTTTCTGTTGGCATAATTATCTGATTATTATCAATTGTTATTATTATATTATCGTTATCCAAATATGCACCATTCTCGATTGTTTTTGTCAATGAAAACGGTACTAATGTAGCTTGAATAGTATTGTTTTTTATGTATTCTAAAATCACCTCATCATCTGCATCATAAATCAAATAATCTTCTTTTGTTTGATTTTTTGTAATCCTAAATTTTGAAGCAATGTAATTTTCAAATTTGTAATCGTAACGATCTAAATGATCGGGTACAATGTTGGTTATTACTGCGATTTTTGGTTTAAAGCTGAAACAACCATCCAACTGAAAACTACTTATTTCTAAAACATAATTATCAAAATCATGTTCTAAAACCTGTTTTGCAAAGCTATCTCCAATATTACCCGCAAGCCCTACTTCCAATTCCTGCTTTAACAAATGATGCGTCAACATAGCAGTTGTTGTTTTACCATTACTTCCAGTAATAGCCACAATAGTTGCCTTAGTCAATTGGCTTCCAAATTCTATTTCAGAAATCACTGATATCTCCTTATTTAAAAGCGCTTGTATTATAGCAACTTTATCAGGAATTCCAGGACTTTTCATCACAACATCAGCATTTAATACTTTGGCTTCAGTATGCTGTTCTTCCTCCCAATCAATCTCATTATGTATAAGAACTGCTTTGTACTTTTCTTTTATTTTTCCTTTATCCGAAACAAACACCTCATAACCCTTCGCTTTACCCAAAAGCGCAGTTCCTACACCACTTTCTCCAGCTCCAAGCACTACTAATCGTTTCATCTTATCTTAATTTCAGGGTTACTATAGATAGTATTGCTAGAAAAATCCCAACAATCCAAAATCTTGTAACAATTTTACTTTCGTGATATCCTTTTTTCTGATAGTGATGATGCAAAGGCGCCATTAAAAAAATGCGTCGCCCTTCCCCATATTTCTTTTTTGTAAACTTAAAATAGGCGACTTGCAGTATTACAGACAATGATTCCGCAAAGAAGATTCCGCATAACAATGGAATCAACAATTCTTTTCTAATTACAATTGCAATAACCGCTATAACACCTCCAATAGTCAAACTACCAGTATCCCCCATAAATACTTGTGCCGGATAGGTATTATACCATAAAAAACCAATTAAAGCACCTACAAAAGCCGCTATAAACACGACGACCTCTCCCAAATTGGGGATAAACATAACATTGAGGTAATCCGAAAACACAATATTACCTGATATAAAGGCAAAGATTGCGAGCACAAACACAATGATTGCAGAACTTCCTGCTGCCAACCCGTCAATACCATCCGTTAAATTAGCACCGTTAGACACTGCAGTTATTATAAAAATGACAATTGGAATAAACACTAACCAAGCATATTTAGCATAATCATCTCCCATCCATGATACCAAATTGGTATAATCAAACTCATTATCCTTAACAAAAGGAATCGTTGTTTTTAAAGACTGCTCTTGCACATTAAACTCTCCTGCAGAATTCTGAGTTATCAATTCGTTTTCGTAAACAGGATTTACCTTTTCCGTCTTAATAGTTATCCCTGGATGAAAATACATAACTGCACCAACAAAAATACCAAGACCTACTTGACCTAAGACTTTAAACTTACCACTTAACCCTTCTTTATCCTTTTTAAAAACTTTAATATAATCATCCGTAAAACCAACTGCTCCCATCCAAATCATAGTCACAACCAACATGATAACATAAATATTATCCAGTTTAGCCAATAACAATACTGGTATTAAAGTCGCTAAGATTATAATAACACCACCCATTGTAGGTGTCCCTGCTTTCTCTAACTGACCATCTAATCCTAAATCTCTAACAGATTCTCCTACCTGCTTTCTCTGTAAAGCCAAGATGATACGTTTACCGAAAATTGTAGAAAACAACAAGGATATAATAATTGCCAAAGCAGCTCTAAATGTGATAAATTGAAACACACTCGCCCCTGGAAATTGGTAGTTTTTTTCTAAAAATTCGAATAAGTAATATAGCATTCTTTTAATATTTTATTTTTATTGTGACTCTTCGTTTTCAAAGAGGTGACAATACTTATTTCTGTAATTGTTTTAAAAATTCTTTTACTATTTTGAAATCATCAAAATCAGATCGCTCACCTTTCACTTCTTGATAGGTTTCATGTCCTTTTCCAGCAATCAAAATAATATCATTAGGATTTGCTAACTGGCAAGCGGTTTTTATAGCCTGCTTTCTATCCACAATAGATAATGTCTTTTTAAAATTTTGAGGCTCCACCCCTTTTTCGATGTCTTCAATAATAGTTTCCGGCACTTCACTACGCGGATTATCGCTTGTAAATACCACTTTAGTACTTAAAGCCGATGCAATATGTCCCATTTTTGGCCTTTTAGTTTTATCTCTATCCCCTCCACAACCAACAACTGTAATAACATCTTCATTTTTAGTTCTAATATCATTAATCGTTTGTAGCACATTTTGCAATGCATCAGGCGTATGCGCATAATCTACAATAGCTGTAATTTTTGTATCAGAGATTAAAAACTGAAAACGACCGCTCACACTTTCTAACTCACTAATCAATCGTAACGTTTCTTCCTTTTCAAGACCTAACAATTCCGCAGTAGCGAAAATCGCTAAAATATTATAAGCATTAAACTCTCCAATTAACCGAATCCAAACCTCGTTATCATTCAACTTTAACAACAAACCATTAAACTGATTTTCTAAAATCTGAGCTTTATAGTCTGCATACGTTTTTAAAGCATAAGTATATTGCTTTGCCTTGGTGTTTTGAAGCATGACACCCCCGTTTTTATCATCACCATTTGTTAATGCAAAAGCTGTCTTAGGCAACTCGTCAAAAAAACGTTTCTTAACATCTCTATACTCTGCAAACGTATCATGATAATCTAAATGATCATGCGACAGGTTAGTAAAAATACCGCCTTCAAATTTTAATCCTAAGGTTCTGTTTTGATGAATCCCATGAGAGCTAACTTCCATGAAGCAAAACTCCACCCCCTCATCATTCATCTTCTTCAAATACCCATTAATGGTTAACGAATCTGGCGTAGTATGCGTTGCCGCATGCTCCGTATTATCCACCATTATTTTTACAGTAGACAACAAGCCTACTTTATACCCAGCTTTTTTAAACAACTGATACAATAACGATGCAATTGTTGTCTTACCGTTTGTACCCGTAACCCCTACTAACTTTAAGTTTTCGGATGGATTACCATAAAAATTAGCGGCCATTATAGCCAATGCACGACTAGAATCATCCACTTGAATATAAGTAACATGTTCTAGCGTCTCAATTGGAAGTACCTCACACACCACAGCAATAGCACCCTGTTTTATTGCTTTATCTATGTACTGATGCCCATCTGTCAGACTACCTTTAATAGCCACAAACACATCGTCAACAGCTATATCACGCGAATTAAAATGAATATTATGCACCATAATATCAGTACTACCCACTACCGCGTCTAACGTTACCTTATATAATATGTCTTTTAATAAATTCACGAGGCTTCTAAAACTATAATTTGATTATTCTTTAACTTAGTATTCTTATTTACGGACTGACTTGTAATTGTCCCTACACCTTTACAATTCACATTAACCTTAACGTTCATGTTTTCTAATAAAGCCAATGCATCCATAACTGGTAGACCTGTTACGTCTGGCATGATTGTTTTATATTTATTAGCCGTTTTATAATAGCCTTCATACTCCTTATCCACAGCCTTATCGTCAACATTTAAAGATGCAACCTGATCAATTAAAGGCGTATCTGTAAATATTTTTTGTGCTATTTTTTTAAACACTGGACCAGACACATCCGCACCATAAAACCCTTTTTTAATACTCGGTTTATGTATAATTACAATACAAGAATATTTAGGCTCATCCGACGGAAAATACCCAGCAAAAGATGATATATATCTTGGGTTACGCGCCCAGTCGTCCATCCAATACTCTACTCTTGCGGTCCCTGTTTTCCCACTCATTGAAAAATAATCAGAATACAAAGAGCGCCCCGTCCCTCTTATCACCACGTTTTTAAGCATCTCCTTAGCAGCATTTAATGTTGCATCAGAACATATTTTAGGATTAATTATTGATTTCTCAAAAGATTCAATCTGCTTATCCAACTCTTTAACCTCTCTTATAAATCGAGGCTTAACCATAACACCGTTATTAGCAACTGCATTATAAAAGGCAAGCGTCTGCAATGGCGTTAACCTTAAATTATATCCGTAAGCAATAGACGGTAATGCGTTACGACTCCATTTATCATCACCGGGTTTTGGAATCATCGGTTCCCCTTCTCCTTTTATAGAAATTCCTAATTTTTTATCTAAATTCCAACGACTTAAAATATCCAAGAAGCGTTTTGGATCCTTAGCATACGCATTATTTATAATGGTTGCCATCCCAATATTAGAAGAGACCTCTAATACCTTAGCAGCAGATATCTTACCGTTTCCGTGAGAATCTTTTATTCCTCTACCATAAAACACCTTATACCCATTACCGGTATCTACAATATCCGAAGTATCTATTTTCTTATCCTCTAAAGCCGCCATTAAAGCCATTAGCTTAAAAGTAGATCCTGGCTCATGAGACTCATAAACCGCATAATTCCTTTTCTCGTAATAGTAACCCGATTTTGTTTTTCCTAAATTAGAAATCGCTTTAACCTCTCCAGTGGCCACTTCCATAACGACAACCGTTCCATGCTCCGCTTCATACAATTCTAATTGCTCTAACAAAGCATGATGTGCAATATCTTGGATATTTACATCAATAGTAGTATACACATCAAACCCATCCTTAGGTTCTACTTGATCATAATCAACAATAGGTTTCCATTGCCCTTTCCCTATTTTCTGTTTTAAGCGCTTCCCATCTTTCCCTCTTAAGTAATCAACACCAAAAGCCCCATCAATACCAGCTCTTGTAACATTACCATCATCATCTGTACGCTCATACCCAATAGTACGCTGCGCAACTTCACCCAAAGGATGCTCTCTTTTTACTTTTTGCTCGACAATCAACCCGCCTTTAAACGCCCCTAATTTCAACAAAGGGAATTCTCTAAATTTCAAATAATCCGAATACCCAATATTTCTAGCCAATAAAAAATAACGATTTTTATTAGCTCTTGCTTTTCCTAATTCTTTTTTATAAAACGTTGTTAATTTTCCAGAATACTTAGATAATGCTTCACTTAAAGGAATTAAATTGGCTTTAAAATTTTTATCCGATGGCGTTACAGCATCAAACAAAATATCATATTTAGGAATTGACGTTGCCAACAAACTACCATCTGAAGAATATACATTACCGCGATTAGCAGGAATAACAACATTTTTTATAGCACGCTTATCCGCAAGCGCTCTATACTCGTCCCCCTGAACTATCTGAATGGTCAACAATTTGACAACCACAAGCACCCCAAAGACGAACATACATCCTGCGACAAAATACAATCTGTTTAATATGTTCTTTTCGTTTACTGCCACGATGTGAACTTAGGTTTGTGATTTAACAATTATTTTTTTAGGCGGAATTACGGAAGGCGCCAACCCTTTTTCTTTCATTTTTTTAACAACGGAAGACTCCATTTTCAGCTGCATTAATCTGGTCCTGCCATCATACAACTCGGATCGCAATTCTTTAACTTGATTATTAAGCTTTGCTATCTCGTATACTTTTTTATCCAAACTATGTGAACTTGCAATCATTACTATCGCTAAAGCTGAAATAAAAAGAATCAGTCTCCAATTTTTAAAAGAGTCTTCACTAACTAGAAAAGTCCCCCTTAATATACTATAGATACTTTTTTTCATTTACTAAACCTTTTCAGCAATACGCAACTTTGCACTACGTGCTCTATTGTTTATTTTAATCTCCTCTTTAGACGGAATAATTAGTCCTCCCACTTTTTTCAAAGGCACTTCAAAGCGTCCAAAGACATCACGTTCCGGCTCGCCTTCAAACAAACCATTTCTTACAAAACGCTTAACTAAGCGATCTTCTAAAGAATGATAGGATATCAAACTTAAACGCCCTTCTGGTTTTAATATCTCTGGCGTTTGTTGTAAAAATTCTTTTAAAGCCTCTATTTCTTGATTCACCTCAATACGAATCGCCTGATAGATTTGTGCTAATATTTTATTTTCATGCTTAGGTGACAAAAACTGCTGCAACACCTTCTTAAGCTGATCACTAGTTTTAATAATTTCAGTCTTACGATGCTCCACAATCAACCTAGCCATAGCAGAAGCAGACCTTAACTCCCCATATTGCGACAACACTTGTTTAAGCCGCTCTTCTTCATACTCATTAATAACATGGTACGCCGACAACGCGTCATTCTGATTCATACGCATATCCAAAACCGCCTCAAAACGAGTTGAAAAACCACGTTCAGCGACATCAAATTGATGCGACGACACCCCAAAATCCGCTAAAACACCATCCACAGCTTTAACACCGTGAAAGCGCAAAAAGCGTTTGATATATCTAAAATTTTCATGTATTAATGTAAACCTAGGATCATCTATTGCATTTTCAAGCGCATCCTTATCTTGATCAAACGCGTATAGTTTCCCATTTTCTCCTAAGCGATTTAAAATTTCTCTACTATGTCCACCACCACCAAAAGTGACGTCTACATAGACCCCATCTTCTTTAATAGCCAAACCATCCACGGTTTCATGTAATAATACTGGATTATGATATGCTGTCATCTTCATTGTCTTGACCCATTACTTCTTCAGCTAAATCTACAAAATCTAATGTTGCATCATCAATAGCCTCCTCATACTTCGTTTTATCCCAAATTTCAACAATATTAACAGCCGACGACATTACAATATCTTTAGCTATTGACGCAAAACCAACCAAATCCTTTGGTATTAGCAAGCGCCCATTTGTATCCACTTCCACCAATTTTACTCCCGCAGTAAACCTGCGAATAAAATCGTTATTTTTCTTTTTAAAACGATTAAGCTTATTTACTTTTAGCATTAATGCGTCCCATTCTTGCATTGGATACAATTCCAAACACTCCTGAAACACCGCTCGTTTTATAACAAATCCATTTTGCAACTCGGGAGCCAACTGTTTTTTCAGCGCAGCAGGAAGCATCAACCGTCCTTTTGCGTCTACTTTACATTCGTATGTCCCTATTAATGAGTTCACAACCTTTTTTTGGTGTCTAAATTTGTAAAAATCAAATATATTGAAAATTTTACCACATCTTACCACATTTTACCACATTGTTAATAAGTATTGTCACTTTAACAGATTACAGCCTTTTAAAATCGATTAATAGTCACTAAAATCGGTTAACTAGAAGAGTAATAACCAAGTGGGAGAATATTTGATTTTTATTTTAAAAAAGTCTACTCAACTAAATCATTAAAATGTCGGTTTTTTAAATGAAATACTTATATTTGCTTTTGATGTAAACTACTAATCGTTAATGACTAGAATACTTAAAAAAGAAGGAAAATTCAACTATATTGAAGTTGGAGAAGGACAACCAATAATTGTACTTCATGGACTTATGGGAGGATTAAGTAATTTTGAAGCAGTAACCACTTTTTTTAGCACTAAGGGGTACAAAGTCATTATTCCAGAATTACCTATTTACAGTAAACCCTTACTTAAAACTAACGTTAAATCGTTTGCTAAATACCTATACGATTTTATTCTTTTTAAAGAGCTTGATAACGTCGTGTTATTAGGAAATTCCTTAGGAGGGCATATTGGTTTATACCATACAAAAATGCATCCTGAAACGGTAAAAGCTTTAGTTATTACTGGAAGTTCTGGATTATACGAAAGCGCAATGGGTGGAGGCTACACCAAACGTAGCGATTACGAAGTGATTAAGAAAAAAGCACAAGAGGTTTTTTACGATCCTGCAGTAGCCACTAAAGCTATTGTTGACGAAGTTTACGAAACTGTAAACAATCGTAATAAACTAATTAAGACCTTAGCTATTGCCAAAAGTGCGATTAGGCACAATATGGCTAAAGACTTGCCAAAAATGACTACACCAACCTGTATCATTTGGGGTAAAAATGACGGCGTTACACCTCCTGAGGTTGCTGACGAGTTTAATGCATTATTACCAGATTCTGATTTATTTTGGATTGACAAATGTGGTCACGCCGCTATGATGGAACATCCTGATACTTTTAATCAAATTTTATTTGATTGGTTTAAAGCACGCAAAATATAGTTTTTAAAGCTTAAACTTTTTTTGATTACTTTATTGTCCTTACTTTTGCACCGACTCTAATGGCTAACTATTTACTAGCCTGAGTTTTTTGTTTAATTTAAATACGGTTTTTGCTTTCGCAGAAACACATCCTATGCACATTAAATCTGCCGAATTTGTAACCAGTAATTCTGACGCCTCAAAATGTCCAAAAGACCGTTTACCAGAATATGCTTTTATTGGTAGAAGTAATGTTGGCAAGTCGTCTTTAATAAACATGCTTACTAGCAAAAAAAGCTTAGCCAAAACCTCTGGACGCCCAGGAAAAACACAGCTAATTAATCATTTTACGATTAACAAAGAATGGTTTTTAGTCGATTTACCCGGCTATGGTTATGCAAAAGTCTCTAAGAGTGCAAAAAAAGTTTTCCAAAAATTTATTACTCACTATTTTGAACAACGAGAACAATTAGTAACCGCATTTGTATTGGTAGACATCAGACACCTACCACAGCCTATTGATCAAGAATTCATGCAGTATTTAGGAGAAAAAGGCATTCCTTTTTCTATCATATTTACTAAAGCAGATAAGCTTAAACCAAAAGCTATTGACAACCATGTTGAAGCTTACAAAAATATCTTGTTAGAAACTTGGGAAGAGATGCCTAATTACTTTGTAACCTCTTCAAGCAAAAACATTGGAAAAGAAGACGTCCTTGGCTATATTGATAGTTTAAATCAAAGTTTTGTTATAGATTAATACTATTATAAAAACCAAAATCAGGAACAAAAGTTCCGCATATCCCGTAATATTTAGGGGATATGTGGAACAAAAGTCATCATATAACTAGTTAGGCAACATAAAGAGAAACGACATTGACAGATAGAAAAATCAACTTCAAAACCATTTGGCAAAGAGCTAAAATTAGACCAATATTACTACTTTTTGCATTTCAAGGAATTGCATTTGCATTATTACTCTTTCTTCCAATGGGATTGATGATGAATTCATTGGGAGATAGTTTCCCATTTGTTGAAAACGTGAAAAAAATCCAATCTGATGGAAAAAATGAAAATGCTCTTCTGACAAACATCAAAGGAATTAACAATATTACGATTAACGGAAATAATCCTCAAATCTTGACCTATGAATTTGATTTTAATGGACAAAAAACAGAATCAAAGTTTAGTGTATTTGAACCTGACAAAACTGATATTTTAAAAATTGGAGATATTATTCCAATTAAACATTTGAACGGACAATCAATACCGACAGAATTTGAGCAATACACTTTTAATATGGATTTTATGTATTATATAGCTGGAGTTATTCTGCTAATTGGACTAATTCTTTGCTATCTTCTATACTCACGAATAAATAAAGAAATCTTATTATATAAAACAGGCAGAATTATGGAGGGTAAAATAGTTTCAATAAGCCATAATAAAGGTTTCACATTTTCGAAATTTGGTTCGTCAATGGATGTGCATTATGAATATGGAAATAACGTTGTGAAATCGAGAACTAATAATTTTGCTTTGACAAATAATAAATCAACTGGAGATTCAATTAAAATTTTGGTTTCAGAAGATGGAAACTCATCTTGTCTATATCCAGAATTGATTGCTAAAACTAATAATTGGAAAGAAAATTACGTTGCCTAACACCGGTAACCGTTGCACAACCCCATAATTTTATAATAGATCAAGCAAAATAAGTCATTTTAAGAGGCTCAATTTTTATTGTTTATTAAGATTTACCTTAATTTTGATACGCTTAAATGGAAGTTTATAGCCTTGTAAAGTGCTATTATTTCAAAAAGCAAAACGCCAAGTGCCTTTCCTTCACTTTTTGTTCGTTTTTGTACAAACTTTAAATATTTTTTAAGGCTGTAAGCTATTGCCGATAGACGCATAACCTTATTGGCCTGTTTAATACCTATGGTATTTATTTTTCTTAACCCCATAAACTGTGTCAGTGTACCAAAAACAGGTTCTACAGTGCTTTGACGCTTACCTTTCATACAACGACCACGATTACTCTCTACACGTGCAATATTACGCTCGTATTCTGCTTTAAAATAGGTCACTGAAAACTTTTTCTCTTTTGCGGTTTTACCTAAACAACTCTTTTTTATTGGTCAATCTCTACATTGATACGTACTCCCGCGATATTCCTTTTTCAAACTTCCTGTCTTGTAGTCGTTAAAGATTGCCTTAAAGAGAATAATCTCACCTTCTGGACAGACATAGTGGTCTTGATCTAAAAGATAAAAATTAGTATGACTGAAGACAATCATTGTTATGAAAACATAGTGTATGAACGTGTCAATGAGATACTAAAAGATGAATATATGTGGACCAAACCTTTGATAACGTGAATCAAACTATGAGAGCTGCAAAAAATGTAATTAATTTATACAACGAAGTAAGATTACATTTATCTTTAGTCTATAAAACACCTAATATGGTATATAAATTATCAACCTAAATTCAATCTTAACCTGTAGCCATATTTCAGGACTAGACATAATACTTACTCTTTTTTTTAAATTTTAATGCCTAATAAATCTATACACAATTGTGTTGTAGAAGCTTGAATACACAATGCATTAAACACATTATTATTCCATAAAAAAACGGTAGCGAAAAAACAAAATTGAAAAAGCCTATCAAAAATTATTTGATAGGCTTTTATATTTTTCCAGTATAGAATTAAAGTAATGTAAAATAGTGTTTTTTATTATTTTTTTACAAACCTTTTAAAACCTATAGCAGTATTAATAATGTAAACGCCCGATTTATAATTACTAACATCTATCTTATAAATTCCATTATCTTTATTAATATTCCCTTTATGGACAATTTGTCCCAACATATTTGTTACACTCACGTTTCCTTTCATTCCTTTTTGTAAAACAATACTTACAACATCGCTAGCAGGATTTGGATACACATTAAAACGAACATCATTCAGTACTTTTTTATCTTTCTTTGAAATAAGATCTGAACTAGCTCTACTAGAACTTACACCTACTAAAGCGAAGATTTGATTCGCATTTCCAGCATCTTTATCCCATAGGTGTACCGAATTATTTCCTTCCCAAATATCTAAAGCACTTGCTTGATCATGTTTTGGTAAAAATTGGAAGTTAGCACCAATTTTAACGGCCTTCCATATTAAATGGTCTCTATTACCATTCCAAACTGTAGTCGCTACTTTTTCACCTCTACCTACTCCTCCATTAGGCACTTCAAGCCTACTTGTAGCATATGCTACATTTTCAACCTTATATTCTTCATCTCCTAAATGTGTAAACACCCATTTAGCAGAATTAGCGCTGGTATTGTAAACACTGTTTGTACTACCAGAAGCAGCGGTTGCATTTATAAACAAATTAGCGGTTGCTTTTTTAATAAAATAGGTTCCGTTAGTTATTGCCTGTGCTACAATTCCAGTTACATCAACATTTTCTTTTGCTTGACTATCTAGTTTTGCATTCCAATCTCCATTATTTGTTGTAATAAATACTTGAAATTGATAAGAATTATCAGCTACAGGGGCATTATCAGGAATTTCAATATCAAAGTTTAAAATACCCGTTCCAGCGACAACATCTTTTTTTACAGAGCTATAAACTGTCCACGGTGCTTGATTTAGTTGGAATACAACTAAAATATCACGATTTTCAGATGATGAGTAACTAACATCTACTGTTACAGTAGCTCCTTGTATAACGGAGTTGGGTGCTGTAATAGAAGAAACATCATCACTATTAACAGGTCCAGATACTTCAGAAAGTTCTTGTAAACCTTCTAATACTCCAAAATACGCCGGTTTTTTCTCGTAATTACTATTGTGTAATGTTGCAGATCCACAACCTGGAAAAAAAGCAGGTATCCAACTATTATTGTCAGACAACCCCCAAACTAAAAGAGTATTACAATTGGGTTTAGATAATACTGTTTTTGTTAAGCGTTTATATGCCGATTTTTGTTGTGCGTCAGAACCAGAACCACACAGTCTAATATCCAACTCTGTAATAGCTACATCTAAATTAACAGTAGCCAAATCATCAATAGATCTCCCTACTTGATTAATAAAACTATCATCCATACCATTACTACCCATTTTAAAATGGGATTGAAAACCGACACCATCAATTGGAGTATTATTTTCTTTTAACGTTTTCACCATATTTCTCATAAAATTATTCTTGCTTGTACCAAATTGTTCAATTGAATAATCATTATAAAAAAGCTTCACATTTGGTGCTGCTGCTCTTGCCCAACTAAATAGACTTCCAAAATAAGTAATGTATCCTTGCTGTCCATTATTATTTGCTTCAGAATTAACTTTACTGTACCATGCATTTCTATAATTTGCGGAACCTCCATCATCAATAGCTTCATTTAACACATCCCATTCATCAATACTATCTTTAGTGTAAGATGCTAGTGCTGTAATGTAAGTTCGGGAAAAATCATAAATCTGCTGCGCAGACCAACTTGGTGATTCATTTAGTAACCATTGTGGCGCTTGGCTATACCAAATTAGAGCATGACCTCTTTTTTTCATGCCTTTTGAATTAGCATAGTTAACAAACTTATCGATATTACTTTTATTTAAATCGCTAATTTGAACGTTAAAAGGATTCGCAGGTCTATTAGATAGAACGGCATCCATTTTCATTGCATTTTCAGCTACAAAAATATTATACTCTGCACTTGCTATACTATTTAGATTTCCGTTTTGAGTACTATTATTAGCAATAAAGCCATTACCCATGATATTACCAACATACACTCCTTTGGCATTTGCAACACTTTTTAGTGTTTGTGCTTTTGAAACAGTACCATATATCATAAACAACAGTATGCTTAGCATTTTAAAATAAACAGATAATTTTTTCATAATTTAATATTATTTTTAAGTTAATCTAACAAAACTAAGAATGTAATAAAAAACAGAATATAATAAAAAGCGCTTCTAGTAATAAACCTGAAGCATTTTTGACTTTACCCACAAAATGAACTTAGTTTTAAACCATGCCTTTTACTCGCTTTCAAATGGATGTATTCTACTATAATTCCATGCTTGGGGAGGCTCCTCTGCAACGCTCTAGGAATTGTCCTTTTATTAACCCCTAATTTTGAAGCTGTTTTTGTTTGCTTAAATCCATTTTGTAATAGACATTGAATTTGATACCTTTGATGTAAACTCAGTTATTTCTAATTTTTCATGTAAGACGAATATTAATAATGATCATAAAACTACTAGTGTTAAAGCTCGTAGTTTTTAATATTTATGTTACACTTATTTATTGAACTTAGAAGAAAAAAAATCTAATACTTATTTTAAATACAGCTCAAATATTGAGTTTGCCAATTTTGTTCGCTACATTTTTACCACTTGTTGAAACATTTATTACATATATTATAAGTATCAACTTATATTTTTGAACAAATGAATCAATTTAAGAACGAATAAACACTAAAATATAACCTCAAAGATTACTATATGATCATTAAAAAATTGCAGCTAGCTGTATTACTGTTCTTGCTAAGTTTCTTTTCTAAAGCTCAAAACATATATGTAGCTACAAATGGAAACGATAATAACAATGGAACAATTAATAGCCCTTACAAAACATTTAACAAAGCTGTTTCTGTAATGACAGCGGGAGATGTTTGTATCATTAGAGGCGGTGTATATGAAGAAGAATTAGTAATTAACAAAAATGGTACCGCTAGTAACTACTTAACCTTTAAAGCAGCCACTAATGAAACTGTGGAAATTAGAGCGACAACCAAAGTTGCAGGATGGGAACTACACAGTGGAAACATCTATAAAGCTACAGGGATTAACATGACCATACCTAGTCGATTTCGTGCAGTATATCATAATGAAAACTATATGGATTTAGCAAGATGGCCAAATAACACAGATAACAACAGGTGGACTTTAAATAGTCAATTAGCTACAGGAGGTGGTCCTTCTCATTTTCTTGCCAACAACATCCCTAATATCGATTGGACTGGAGGTTTGGTGTATTATCTAGCTCCTCATTCTGGTACTAGTTGGACAAGGACGATAACGTCAAGCACTACAAATAAAATAAATCATGCTGGTGTTAACATAACTAATTGGCCTTTTTCTAATCATCATCCACAACATTCTGAGGGCAACATTGCAAATCCACACGGCCAACTTTATTTATTTAACAAACTTGAAGCACTAGATCATGCTAGAGAATGGTACTATGATAGTGCTAACCAGACTCTTTATTTCCAATCTGCTACAGGCGCTATGCCTGCAGCAAATAGTGTTGAATATGCAGTTCGTAAAAATACGGCTAAATTAAATGGAGATTATATTAAAATAGAAGGCTTAACCTTTTTTGGAGGTAGCATTTTAATCCCTAATGGAGCAGATAATAATCAAGTTATTAATTGTAAAGTAACTCATGGTAGTGAAGGTCATGATGATTTAACAAATACCTCTGCACAAGTTGGTGAGGCATCAATTGAAGTTTTAGGCGATAATACTTTAATCAAAAACTGCATAATAAATCATAGTTCAACAAACGGTATACTTATCGCTGGATGGGCGGCAGCAAATTGTACAATTGAAGGAAATACAATTAGCAATATGGATTATTTGGGGATACACGCAGCGCCTATAAGAACGAGTGCTGATGGTACTAACGTACTTAAAAACACCATTTTTAACACTGGTAGAGATGGTATGTATGTAGCAGGCTCTAATTGTATAATTGCTTATAATGATATATCTGCTTCACAAAAAATAAATAGTGACTCTGGTGTTTTTTATACCGTAGGAAATGCTAATTTAAAAAATTCTGAAATTCATCATAATTGGATTCATGATGCTACAGCCCCATCGTATTCCCATAATCCTGGCTCAACATCAAAAGCAGCAGGTATCTATTTAGACAATGATAGTAAAGGCTATCTTGTACATCATAATGTAGTTTGGAATGTTTCATGGAGTGGTTATCAGGTTAACTGGAATAATACTAATTTAAATTTTTATCATAATACTATATGGAATGCTGGTCGTGCTATGGATTCTTGGGTTAATGGTCATGTTCAGGAAAGTAATAAAATATATAATAATTATGCCAATACCGGCACTTGGCATACTGAAACAGCAACCGATTTTGATATTCAAAATAGCCCTATTTTCACTGGTTCACCATTAGAAGACCCTACTAATCTTAATTTTATGCCAAAGGCAGGAAGCGCATTAATTGACCAAGCTCCAGCTATTCCTGGATTTTTTAAATCTTTTACAGGTAGTGCCGCAGATATTGGAGCTTATGAACGTGGCGGTACAGCATGGACTGCAGGAATAAACGCTATTGAAGATAATGAAGTAACACTTAGTATAGACACTGCAACTATTGAGAATTCTGAATTAAGACTTTTTCCTAATCCAGTTGTAAATGTGCTTACTTTAAACTTTACTAATAGCGATAGTTATGAGAATGCAAACATCATTATATACTCACTATTGGGACATAAGATAATATCAATAAATAATAAAAACAGGCCTTTTCAAGACAATATAAATATCCCTGTAACTAATTTGTCTCCTGGAATATACCTTGTTACTATAAGCACTATAAATAAAACCATTACAAAAAAGTTTATTAAAAGGTAATCCTATTTTTTAACTTATTTATATCAAAGGGCCGCCTGCAAAAGAGCAGTCTTTTTTGATTAAAAAACAAGATCATAACATTTCGTAGAATAAAAATTCGGATTTTTCATCTAAACTACCATCTAATGTATTTCCTGTTTCTAAAGTATTAATTGAAATTTTGAAATTTTAATCCGAACTTATTAGGGTCTAAAATAAATTAATTGCTAATTTTAGTCTAATTAAAAACTCAAACAATAAATAGAGGGATTAAATTATGAATGTTTTAATTAAAACTATATTTATATCATGTATTCTATCAAATACTGTCAGCAAACCAAAAATCAATAAGGTTGAGAGAACAAATAACACTATTGTTAATTTTTTTATTAATAAAGAGCTTTCCATAAGAAACTATCAGATTGTAGGAGTTTTTGACTATATACCCGTGCAGCCTTTTAAGAAAGACATTAAGAGCATAAAAACATCTAGCCACTTAAAAGACAGGTATAGTGAGGAAACATCTTTTTTATATGAGAATAATAATTTAACAAACATATCATACGCTGTAGATAGAGATAATACATTGAATTTTATTACGTTTAGGTATCACTTAAATTATAGCTCCAAAAACAAACTAGAAACAATATATATTAAAGACAGGCTTATTTTTTATTTTGACTATAATTCTACAGGCCAATTAAAACTGATTAAACTCTTTTTTAAGGACGGAATGACTAAAATATATAACATCTCTTATAAACAGGAAAGAATTAACTTTAGTGTCGATGTGATCAAAAAAGGGGAAATATATTTAGATGCTAACGACAAAGATTATTTATTGTTAAATAAAGATAAAAAACTGGTAGACTATAATTTTACAGGAATCAATAGTTACTACAATATTAAATATTCAAAAGACGGAAATATTAAAAACTTCTCTTATGACAAAACTAATTCCTCTAATAACAATGCGGAATTTATTTACACTAAATTTGACAAAGAAGACAATTGGTTAGAAAGAACCTTACAGAAATATAAAACAACAAGAATTATAAACTACAAATAATGATGAAAAAAATGGCCCTTTTAATACTAGTGATATGTTCTACGTTTAGCTATTCGCAAGATGGTTACGATGAAATATATCAATTTAAAAAAATTAATAGTGAATTAAAAAAACACTACGACTCGAATAATCAAAAACATTTTTTTTACAAATTGATATCGATAAAAGACGATATCCTTAAAGTAGAAAAATTTTCTTACCTACCGACCTCAAAAGCTCTACATGTATGGAAAACTCTAGAGGTCCCTATGAATGAAATGGATATAAAAAATCCTAAATACAAAAAAGCTATTTTAATTTACACAAAGGATAAAAAAAATATAATTACAACCTACACTTATAAAAAAACTAATCCCGATGAAAAAAAATTAAATGTTTTAAAGTTATATCCTAGAGCGGGCAAAGAAGGAGACAAAGAGATTATGGAAATGATTATTACCCTTTTTAAAAACCATTAATATTATTAACCTTTAACCACAGTTAAAAATTCGGGACGTTAACTATACTTAAAAAAATCTCTCTTTCTCAAAGATCTAACTTATTCAGGATTAATTTTTGATGCGATATTTGCATTATTTGTGCTTTTGAAGGTTGCGGACGATGAATATCTTTTTTCAATTTAAGTTATACTATTCGCTACTAATTCTTGGACATATAATAGAAAAGTACTTTCCGAAATAAATCAAAAAAATTAATTAAAGTAGCTGCAAATAAGTAAAAACAACAAGACTAGTCAACAATTGTTTTAAGCTTAACTTAATCATATATATAAAAACAAGTCGTCATTTTACTGCAATTATCAACCCTATTAACAAAAGGAACACCATGAAAAGCAACACTAAATTAACTGGAAAAAACATTTTAATAACAGCTGGCGCTCAAGGTATTGGAGAGTCCATCACAAAACATTTTATTGATAGCGGAGCAAATGTTGCTATCCACTATTTTTCTAGTGCTGATACCGCAAACGAATTAACAGCATACGCCACTAGCAAAGGACAAAAAGCAGTTGCCATAAACGGAGATTTAACAAAAGAAGCTGATGCCAATACACTAGTAGACAAAACAGTCGAAGCTCTTGGTGGTTTAGATATACTAATTAACAATGCTGGATCATTGGTTGCGCGTAAATTACTCAGCGAATTGGAAGCCGAATTCTGGCATAAAGTAATGGATATTAACCTGACATCCATGCTGTTTGTAACACGAGCTGCGGCACCTTATTTGGCAAAAAACGAAACTAGTAGTATCGTTAATTTAGCATCACTTGCTGGTCGTAAAGGTGGTCATCCAGGATCTTTAGCTTATGCTACAAGTAAAGGCGCTATCTTAACTTTAACACGAGCACTCTCTACAGAATTAGGACCAAACGGAACAAGAGTTAACGCTGTTGCCCCAGGTCTTATCCTTGGTACTTCATTTCATAACACACATACAACAAAGGAGTCCGCAGCAGAAACAACTGCTGGGATACCAATCCAACGTGCAGGTAATGCAGCTGATGTAGCTAGAGCTGTCATTTATTTAGCTTCTGAATACGATGGATTTATTACTGGTGCGACACTTGACATTAACGGCGGTGTTTACAATATGTAATTACTAATTAAATTATATATGTTTGAACACAAACTATCATCTATTAACTGTTCAAACATATATAATTATTAATTAGAATACCTTTCCAAAAACAAAAAGAACAATGGATTTTACTATTGAAACTTGCGATAAAGAAAACATAAAAACAATCGTTGACGGCATTAACAAATATAACCTAAGTCAAGCGCCTGCACTTTCTGACATTTGGACCCGTTTAGAGTTTGTTGCAAAAGACAAAGATGGTCTAGAAATAGGAGGTGTTTTAGCTGGAATAGGGTATTGGAATGGACTTGAAATCAAGATTTTGTGGGTAAGAGAGAGGTATAGAAAAAAAGGAATCGGAACTCATCTTTTACAGCATGTTGAAACAGTAGCAAAAGAAAAAGGTGCAACTACAGCTATGTTAGACACGTTTGACTTTCAGGCCGAAAAATTTTATCTTAACAATGGATACATTGCTATTGGCGAAATGAAAAATTTTCCTAAAGGACACAGACGTATTTACTTCTCAAAAGATTTAACTAAATAATTTTCTAATTTATTCTTTCGCAAACAACGTTGTTCTTGAAACAATTACCCCTAGTAGAACACTTAAAGTTAGAATTAAAAACAATTCAATATTTATACGTGTCTAGCATTATAAACTAGGTCATTGCAAAAAATAAATTTGACTTTATTACTGATATTTTTAATCTAAAAGTTTTTTTTAAATTGAATTTATTTAGAAATAAAACGAATACCATTCAAACTAACATAAACAATGGTATATTACAATTATAAAATTTTTTTATGAAAATAAATTTATTGTCCTGTGACGCTCAGAGACCAGATAGGAGAGCAATATCCAAATGCATTGTTGAGATTTCATTAAGTGTGAGCGATTCTTTAGCAAACGAACTTACGGATATCTTATTAGAAGGTGACCCTGTAGATATTGAACTAAATGATAAAAATTCTGGTTCAGCGTTAAGAGCTTTACGAAAACTAGATATTGACTACGAAATTATAGATTAAACTATTTTTCGGCACCGACTATCGGCTTACTCAATTTCAAACATCTCCTAGTGTTATTTCTACGTTAATGAAGTTCCTAATATTGGTCTTTATAGAAAATTCTACTAACTTCGTGTCACATTTAAATTAGACAAAACTCAAAACGGTCTTCTTTAATAATTGTATCAAAATTATAGATCATAAAAACATATGGAACATTTAAAAAACAAAAAAGCCATCATTACTGGTGGCGGTAGAGGTTTAGGGAAAGCAACTGCTATTGCATTTGCTAAAGAAGGTATTGACGTTGCCATCACAGGTAGAAACGAAGCGGTATTAAAAGCAACAGTTGCAGAATTAAGAGTCTTTGGTGTTAACGCTATTTACTCCGTTTTTGATGTTAGTAATTACGAAGAAGTAAAACGTAGCATTAAAACAATTGTAGAGACTTTAGGTACTGTTGATATTTTAGTAAACAACGCTGGTATTGCAGCTTTTGGAACTTTTAACGACATGGAAGTTAGCCAATGGTCTCAAATTATCCAAACTAATGTTATGGGTATGTATTATGTAACAAAAGAGGTTTTACCACATTTAATTAACAAGAATGAAGGTGATATTATTAACGTATCGTCTACTGCGGGATTATCTGGAAATGCAAGTACTTCCGCTTATTCCGCTTCAAAATTTGCTGTGATTGGACTTTCTGAATCTTTAATGAAAGAGGTTAGAAAAAACAACATCAGAGTGTGTACATTAACACCAAGTACGATAGCTTCTGATATGTCTATCGATTTAGGTATTGCGAATAAAGATTCTGAAGACAGCGTCTTACAACCTGAAGACTTCGCGGAGTTAGTTGTTGCTGGCTTAAAACTACCTAGAAGAGCTATGCTTAAAAGCGCAGCTTTGTGGTCTACAAACCCTTAATTTTTAACATCTAAGGCATCGCGTAACGCATTTCCAATTAGCATAAAGGCCATTACTAAAAACATAATACATAATCCTGGTAAAACTGCCAAATAAGGTTTTCCTAGGATTATGTAGTTGTAATGGTCTTTTATCATAGCACCCCAACTAGCCATAGGTGGTTGTGCACCAATTCCTAAAAAACTAAGCCCAGATTCTATTAATATCGCTGCCGCAAAATTTGCTGCACAAATAACAATAACGGGTGCCATAATATTGGGCAGGATGTGTTTGGTAATAATACGATAGTCATCAAATCCCAATGCACGCGCAGCTGTAACATATTGCATTTGCTTAGCGCTTATCAATTGCCCCCTCACCACTCTTGCCACTTCGACCCACATGGTTAGTCCGACGGCAATAAATACTTGCCAAAACCCCTTCCCTAGAGCTAAAGTAATTGCTATCACCAATAATAAAGTTGGAATAGACCAAGTCACGTTTATAATCCACATAACAAAAGCATCCACTTTACCGCCATAATACCCTGCAACACTCCCCATAAATATTCCAATAACCAAAGAAATAAACACAGCCACAAACCCTATAAAAAAAGAAATACGCGCGCCCACTAATAAGCGACTAAGCAAATCACGTCCGTATTTATCTGTCCCTAAATAAAACGTCACTTCTTTTATGTATTGCCTTGCGGAGTTTTGCATTATAAAATCAGCCGTAATTGTTTTGGTAACCCCCTCTAAACCATCCGAAGCATACGCCGTATATGTTAGTTGGTTCTGGTTTAAGTTATAATTAGAAATAGGAATTTCGGTATCTGTATTTTTTGTTCCGAAAAACACCTTATCAAAAAGCGATTGTTCATTTTTAATTTGAGAAGGAATAGTCAACATAGACACGCTAAATCCCGGAGATTTAGAATGAATAGAGACATGCATTTGGTTCGCATTTTGCGAATTATCTGGCGCAAATACATAAGCAAACACAGAAATCACACCTACAACACCGATAAAGCACAAACTAAAAACGCCCCAAAAGTTTTTTTTAAACTTTTGAAGCGCTATTTGTGATAATGAATTTGTTTTAGACACCATTAAATTTTAACTCCTATTATAATAAAGATAATAGACCTTAGTCTCTTATGGTTGCTACCTTATTGATTTCGTAAGACATTTTTAAATCGTTTAGGACATTAATTGCTTCTTCAACATAAACATCTTTACTTAAATTTTTGTGCCATCTATTACGTTTATCACGTAATGTTGTGTCTTGCTCAAATAATTTTTGCTCGTATGGTAATGACTCAAATGTCAAATTAGTTTTGTAATCTGCGATAGCTTCAAACTGTTTAGCTTCTTCTTCGTTTAACTTTAATTCAGCTTTATATTTTGCGTAATTCAGCGAATAGCTGTTATCATCCATTTTAGTTTTGGCCCATTTCGCACTACTTTCAATAAGCTTTAATTGTTCATTATTTTCCATACGTTTCTTGCTATTAGCAATAGTTGTATCATAATCAAAATAACTATTCCAAACTTGATAATCTACAGATCCTATTTTGTCCCAAGGTAATGGGTTTTCTTGATCTCGCTCTCCTATATCAATAAAACTATAACGATCCGGAACAACTACATCACTTTTCACACCTTCTAATTGCGTTGACCCTCCATTAATACGATAAAATTTTTGACGTGTTAATTTTAATGCACCCAAATCTCCATGAGAGCTATTACGAACCATACGGTTTAAATCCAGTACATTTTGTACCGTTCCTTTACCATAAGTTTGCTTACTACCTATTATAATAGCACGCTTGTAATCTTGCATTGCTGCAGCTAAAATCTCTGACGCAGATGCAGACAACTCGTTAACCATAATTACTAAAGGTCCGTCCCAACTAATCGATTTGTCTTCATCACTTAAAACTTCTTTTGGTTCGCCAGTAGATCTCACTTGTACAATAGGTCCTTCTTTAATAAATAAACCAGCCATATCAACGACAGTTCTTAATGACCCCCCTCCATTGTTTCGTAGGTCTAAGACTAAACCTTCAATACCTTGTTCTTTTAAACGTTCAATTTCTAATTTGATATCTGAAGAAGCATTTCTACTATTATAATCTTCAAAATCTACATAAAATTTAGGTAGATTAATCACCCCGTAATTTTTACCATCCTTTTTAACTATGGATGATTTTGCGTACGTTTCTTCAAGTTCAACAATATCTCTAGTAATTGCAATATCTTGCAATGACCCATCCACTTTCTTCATCGTTAAAATAACCTTAGTTCCTTTTGGCCCCTTAATTAATTTAATAGCATCATCAATACGCATTCCAACGACACTAATGGCTTCTTTTTCTTTGTCTTGACGTACTTTTACAATAACATCCCCTACTTCAATCTTACCATCTCTCCAAGCTGGTCCCCCTGAAATCAATTCGACGATTTTAATGTAGTCCATTTTCTTTTGCAAACGTGCTCCAATACCTTCTAATTTACCTGACATTTGTTGGTCAAACCGATCTTTATCTGTCGGAGCCATATAAGATGTATGTGGGTCAAATTCTTCAACTATTGTATTAACATACATAGCAAACCAATCTTCACGATCCATATCTTCTATATAATCTGTAAAGTAATTATCAAGTGTTTTTAACGTTTCTGTTCTAGCCTCAATTTCAAGCTCTACTAAGGATTTAACCACTACAGGCTCTATAACTTCCTCTGCATCTGCTTCCGTATCTGCACCAACAGTTTTAGACTCGCCGTTTTGCTGATCAATTAACATATCATAACCAGACAACGTATTAAACTTTAATTGTTGTCTCCAACGTTCTTTTAAGTCTTTCTTAGTTATTGAAAATTGCAAGTTTTCATAATCCGTATTATACTCCTCTTCATCATTATAATTAAAAGGTTTTGCTAAAATTACTTTGTAATACGCTTTTGCCTCTTTTTGACGTTGAATTAAACGATTATAGACTGTATTAAAAAAAGAAATATCTGATGCTTTTAATTGATCATCAATTTTATTTTCAAAAACTTTAAAACCATCAATATCTGACTGTAAAAAATAACGTTTTAATGGATCTACTACTTCCAGATAATCCGAATAAATTTCTTTAGAAAATTCATCATCTAATTCTTTTGGTTCAAAATGCAACTGCTCTAAAGCTAAAGTAATAATTTGAATAAGCAGTTTATCTTTATCCGGATTATCATCAACTTTTGCAGTAAAACTGCAAGAACCAAACGCTAATAGTAACACTAGTAATATTATATTGTATTTCCTTTTCATCTGTTCTTTTTAAATTTTACAAGAAATTTCTACTAAAGTAAAGAAAAAACCATGCCAATAAAACCTAAACCCACTAATTTTTTGTTAAACTGAATAAATTGAGACGTTACAACAGATTTTGTGTATTTTAGCTAACTCAAATAAATCCTCTATTTATGAGTAAAAAACCACTAATTTTAGTAACCAATGATGATGGAATTACGGCACCAGGAATTTTAACTTTAATCAAAGTTATGGAAACTCTTGGAGATGTAGTTGTTGTCGCTCCCGATAGTCCACAAAGTGGCATGGGACATGCCATAACACTTAATAATGTCTTACATTTAGACAAGGTTTCTAAAAAAGGTGACAAAACACTAAAATACAGCTGTTCTGGAACACCAGCCGATTGCGTTAAAATCGCAATAAACGAAGTATTAGATAGACGTCCTGATCTATGTGTATCGGGGATTAACCACGGCTCAAACAGTTCTATAAATGTGATTTATTCTGGAACCATGAGTGCTGCAATTGAAGCTGGAATTGAAGGTATACCTGCTATTGGTTTTTCTTTACTAAACTATAGTTGGGATGCAGATTTTAAAGCCTCAGAGCACTACATTAAACAAATAGCCCAAAACGCGTTAAAGAATGGTATCGCTGAGGGTATTATTTTAAATGTTAATATTCCGGATTTAAAGAAAAAAGAATTAAAAGGGATTAAGGTTTGTAGGCAAGCAAAAGCCAATTGGAAAGAAAAATTTGATAAACGAAAAACACCTCAAGGCAGAGATTATTATTGGTTAACAGGAGAATTTGTTAATTACGACAAAGGTACTGACACTGACGAATTCGCTCTTGATCAAGGTTATATATCTGTAGTACCTGTCCAATACGATTTAACTGCGCACCATTACATGCAACAATTAAACACATGGCAATTTGAAAAATAAAAAAGACCTTATAATTGGCTTTATTTCAGGTCTTATTTGCACCTGCATTGGTGCATTTTTATACATTATTTTGTTTTCTAGATTTGGAATAAAAGACATTGCAAGCCAGGCATTACAGTTTAAATTTGTCAGTCGTGGCGCTTTACTTAACCTAGGATTATTCTTTCTGTTTTTAAATAGAAAGCAAGACGAAAAAGCAAAAGGCGTGCTAATAGCAACCTTAATTATAGCATTAATCTTTATAATAAACAGGCTATAAATTGAAATATTATATCATATCTGGCGAAGCTTCTGGAGATCTACACGGGGCAAATTTAATGAAGGCGCTGCAAACACAAGATGTTAATGCAGAGTTTAGATTTTGGGGCGGAGACCTTATGCAAAGTGTTGGAGGTACTTTAGTAAAACATTATAAAGCATTAGCTTTTATGGGGTTTTCTGAAGTTATAATGAATTTACGAACCATTACTAAAAATCTATCCTTTTGTAAATCTGATATTGCCAGTTATAATCCGGACGTCATCATTTTTATTGACTACCCTGGTTTTAATTTAAGGATAGCAAAATGGGCCAAACAGAGAAACTTCAAAACGCACTATTACATATCTCCTCAAATTTGGGCTTGGAAAGAAGGTCGTATAAAAGCCATTAAGCATGACGTTGACCAAATGTATGTCATCCTTCCTTTTGAAAAGGATTTTTATGAAAAAAAACATAATTACCCCGTTCACTTTGTTGGCCATCCGTTAATTGATGCCATTTCTGACAGAACACAGGTAGGCGAATTTGAATTTAGACAAGCCCATGGCTTAAGCGAAAAACCGATCATCGCTTTATTACCAGGAAGTAGAAAACAAGAAATTATAAAAATGCTATCCGTAATGCTTAGTGTTGTGGATGACTATCCTGACTATCAATTTGTAATTGCTGGAGCACCAAGTCAAGATTACGATTTTTATAAAACCTTTATTAAGCAAACTAATGTCCACTTTATTAGCAATAAAACTTACGATTTATTAAGTTTATCAACTGCTGCCTTAGTAACCTCAGGGACTGCTACTTTAGAAACGGCTTTGTTTAAAGTCCCACAAGTCGTCTGCTACAAAGGAAGTTGGGTCTCTTACCAAATCGGAAAACGTGTAGTAAACCTTGATTATATTAGTCTTGTTAACTTAATTTTAGATAAAGAATCTGTAACAGAACTAATACAAAATGACTTTAATACCAAGCGACTTAAAAAAGAATTAGATCGCATTTTAAATACTTATGAGCGCACTAAATTTTTTATCGATTATTACGAATTAGAAAAAAAACTAGGCGGTAAAGGTGCCAGCCAAAATACAGCTAAACTGATTTTTGACGCAATAAAATAGTAAATTACAAATGAAAAAAATTGCCCTATTCCTACTAACGACAACAATTTTATCTTGTGGTGGTTCAAAAAGTAAACATGTTGTTACGACAAAATCAGAATCTCATACAGTAAGTCAAACAGAGCCTAAACGCAATAGAAAACGTCCTAGCCGAAATACTAAAAAGACAGAAGAATCAATTATAGGCACTCACTCAGATCCTAGTTACAATACAATACGTGCAGACAACCCTACAATAGCAAACATAATAAGTAGCGCCAAAAGCTATGAAGGGGTTAGATATAAGTATGGAGGAACTACAAAAAAAGGTATGGATTGCTCAGGACTACTATATACAGCCTTTAAAACTGAAGATATTGCCTTACCTAGAACTTCTAGCGCCATGTCCGAACATGGAGAATGGATAGATGTGAAACAAGTAGAGGAAGGTGATTTACTTTTTTTTGCAACCAGAAAAAATAGCAGAACCATTAATCATGTTGGATTAGTAACCTCTTCAAGACCTGGTCGTGTTGAGTTTATACATGCAAGCACAAGTAAAGGCGTTATGACTTCTTTATTATCAGAACGTTACTGGTACTTTGCTTTTGTACAAGCACGTCGTGTTTTGTAAGAGATTGCTTATCTTAGGGAAGTGAAACTTCTCAATTTTTCTATAATTAAGTTTACATTTTGCCTTATCATAGGCATTATGCTTGCCAAGCTATGTAATATTAGCCTATTTTATAGTCTGTTTTTTTCTGTGGGATTTAGTGTCCTTTCTGTAGTTCTTTATTTCATTTTTAAAAAGAAAAAGAGCGCTATTTACCTTTTTGGACTCTCCGTCTTCTTAACGTTTATTGCCTTTGGAATTTTTATCACAAACATAAATGAAGACTTACAAAAAACCAACCATTTTTCTCATGCTATTGATAAAGACCACGCTAGTCAAACAATTACATTTAGGATTAGAGAACGACTAAAGCCCAATGCTTTTAGTCAACGGTATTACGTAGACATTTTAAAACTGAACACTAAAAAGGTTAAAGGAAAGGCTTTAATAAACATTAGAAAAGACAGCCTAAACAGACCAATCCCCATAGATGCTGTTTACTTATCAAAAACCAATATCATTGCAATCAAGGCGCCATTAAACCCTGATCAATTTAGCTACAAAGCTTATCTTGAGAAGCAACAAATCTATTATCAAATATATGCCAATCAGCACGACATTTTAGAGTTAAAAAGCGAGATCTCCACAGCCTTTGGCTATGCTGCTAGTTTTAGGAACTATATCAACAAGAAACTTAGTGAATATGAATATTCTGATGACCAATTATCTATAATTAATGCGCTTATTCTGGGGCAAAGACAGAATATTACAAAAGAAGTGTATGATAATTACACCAATGCAGGCGCGATTCATATACTAGCTGTTTCAGGCCTCCATATTGGAATAATCTTATTACTATTAAACGTTGTTTTAAAACCTATAGAACGTATAAAAAACGGCAAATTAATAAAGACTATCATACTCGTCATTTTATTATGGACGTATGCATTAATAGCAGGAGGATCAGCCTCTATTATTAGAGCAACGACCATGTTTAGTATTGTTGCCATTGGTATAAACCTGAAACGGCCAACTAACATTTACAACACCCTAGCTATTTCCGTTTTTGTTTTATTATTAATTAAACCCAATTTTCTATTTGACGTGGGATTTCAGTTAAGTTATGCTGCTGTTATTTCCATAGTTAGTTTTCAGCCGATATTAGAACGTTTTTGGTCTCCTAAATACAAACTAACCAAACTACTCTGGCAAACACTTACAGTAACGGTTTCTGCTCAATTTGGCATCATCCCTATTAGTTTGTATTACTTTCATCAATTTCCTAGTTTGTTTTGGTTATCAAACCTAATTGTTATTCCATTTTTAAGTCTGATTTTAGGCTTAGGATTAGTCGTTATAACATGTGCGCTATTAGGCGTTCCTAAAAGCTTTGTATCCGAAACCTTTGGAACCATAATTAATTGGATGAATCAGTTTTTTGCATGGATCTCCAACCAAGAGGATTTTTTAATCTTAGATATTCCGTTTACGCTTTTACAAGTAATTGTATCCTATGCATTGATTTTTAGTATCTATCAATTATTCATTCAAAAAAACTACACATGGAGTAGGCTAACTCTAGTTTCTATTATCGTCCTGCAGTTGACTTACCTCCTAAATCAATATCACACTAACGGGGATTCTTTTTTAGTATTTCATAAAAACAGAACAACTCTTATTGCAAAAAAACACAATAACCAACTCGCTATTTATTCAACTTTAAAAAATGCAGAAACAAATACAATCATTAGAAGTTACGCAGTAAAAAACGCATTACAACCAATCGCCTCTAAACCTGTAAATGCCTTATACAAAATAAAAAATAAACATATATTGATTGTTGATAGCTTAGGTGTTTACAATGTAAAAAACATCAAGATAGATTACGTCTTATTAACTCAATCACCAAAATTAAATTTAGAACGCTTAATTGATAGCTTAAAACCTAAAGCTATTATTGCTGATGGTAACAACTACAAATCCTATATCACACGATGGCATCAAACCTGTAAAAAACAAGAACTCCCATTTTACCAAACCGGTAAAACAGGAGCTTTTATTATTAGAAATTAAAAAGGATTACGCGTTGTCTCTAAACTCTGCTTTAAATGCTTTATAATACGTATCAAAATCTACTTGAGTTTTCATATCCAAATGTTTGTTAGTCTGAAACATTTTTAAATACATTTCTAGATCTTGTGGTTTTTTATACCCTGTAATTGGCGCAATAAGTTTTGCGTCTTCGTCAAAAAACAATAACGTTGGATATGCTCTAATTCCTAAACCACGTGATAATTCGTGTGATGAATTTCTTTTTTGAGCTTTTGCAGGATCGTAACTTGGATTTTTATACACTTTACCTTTAAAATTTATTTCTTCATTACCTTCTGCATTAAACTTAACAGCATAAAAATGTGTATTCACATAACCAACAAGATCTTTATTTTTAAATGTTCTCGCATCTAAAAGCTTGCATGGTCCACACCAAGACGTATAAGCATCCATCATTATTTTCCTTGGTTCCTTTTTTTGAAGCGCTACTGCCTCTTCCAAAGTCATCCAATTAATTTCTTCTTGAGCAATAGTATTTACTGCAAATAATAGTGTTAGGGCTAAAAATATGTTTTTCATTGTCTATCCATTTTAATTTTGTAGTCGCAAATAGTGTTCCAAATTTACAAAAAAAAGAAACGCCCCAAATATGAGGCGTTTTATTTATAATAAATATGCTCTTTTATCTAACACCGTGCATTAATTTTTTAAGTAATGGGTTTAAAGCAACCGATATGATACCAACAACAATTGGTACAATTGTAAAAATTAAAAAGAAAGTACTTAAAGAATGTTCTTCCGAAATTTTATCAATCATTCCCCCCATGTTTCCTGCAGCTTTTTGACCAATAGCAATTGCTAAATACCAAATACCAAACATAAAACCAATCATACGCCCAGGAACTAGTTTACTTAAATAAGATAAACCTATTGGCGAAATACATAATTCTCCCATAGTATGCAGCAAATATGCTAATATTAGAAAAATCATACTTACAGAAGCTGTTTTTGCACCTTGATCAATTCCTAAAGTACCCATTACAAGTACACCAAAACCTAATCCTAATAATACTAAACCAATACCAAATTTCATTGCGGCACTAGGGTTGTATTTACTTTCCCACCATTTAGAGAAAAATGGAGCCAATGTTATAATAAAAAATGAATTTAAAATACCAAACCAAGTTGCTGGCACTTCTGTTCCTTCTTTACTAAATTCATTATTAATTTTATAAATTACAATACCCCATAGAAGTACAAATGACAATGCCAATACAATGTTTGAAACAGCAATTTTAGTATATGTTTTCTTGAATAATAAATATAAAACCCATGAAATAATTGCCAATGGACCAACGGTTAAAATCAAATCCACAATCTTAAAAATCATAGCAGAACTACCAGCAAGTGCTCTAGATGTATAATCTCTGGCAAAAATTGTCATAGACCCTAAAGATTGCTCAAACGCAGCAAAGAAAAATACAGTAAACACTCCAAAGATTGCTACTGCTATAATCCTATCCCTAATAACCTTAGTGTATCTAGAAATTCTTGTTGTAATCAAAAACAAAAACATAGTTAACGATGCCAAAATAAGAACTTCAGAACCTGTAAACTTCCCAACAGAAAAAGGTACTAAATCCATACCTGATATTTTTTCTAGAGGGTCATTAATAAGATATAATAAACCACCAATAGAAGACAAAACAATTAAAATCTTGTCTAACATCGTAAACGGATTTAATTGATCTTCAACTGGCGTGGTAATATCAATTGTAACACTTTCCTCATTAATATTTTGTGGTAATTCTACTTCGTGCACTCTTGATGGTTTTTCTCCTATAGAACCAAAAAAGTCTTTAGCCATCCAAAATTGAATTAGACCGAATAACATGAAAATACCAGCCAAACCAAAACCATAACTCCAACCTTCATTTTCAGCTAAATAACCACAAAGCATCATTCCAAAAAATGCTCCTGCGTTTACACCCATATAATAAATAGTATAAGCACCATCTTTTTTAGATTCCTTTCCTTTGTACATTTCAGAAATCATTGAAGTCATATTAGGCTTAAAAAAACCAGTTCCCAAAATTAAAAGTCCTAAACCTATATAAAGTGATGCAGGGGTTTCAAAAACCATAGATAAATGACCTAACATCATAATAAAACAGCCTATTATCACAGCCCATTTATATCCTGTAAACTTATCTGCAATCCAACCACCAAGTATTGGTGTTAAATAAAGTAATGCTCCATAAGTACCTATTAATGACAATGCATGTTCTCTAGGCCACTCCCAACCCGGATTATCACTAACAATAGGAGCTGTTAAAAACAACACTAGTAAAATACGCATTCCGTAGAATGAAAAACGCTCCCACATTTCAGTAAAAAATATTATAAATAATCCAGCTGGATGTCCTATAACTTTGTCTTTAAATAGATTTTCAATATCTGTATTCATGATTAAATTTAGTTAGTTAAAAAAAAGAAAACCCCACAAATTAAAATTTGTGAGGTTTTTATATAATTGATTTTAATTGTCTGCTAATTCAAATCCTTCTGTTTCTTCTTTATTTAATACTCTTTCGCTTTCTTCAGCACCATGCGTTAATCTCTTTAATGGTTTTAACATTGCTATAAATAATAAACCAATAATTACTGTAAAGATCACTATACCCGAAAAGATTGCTAGCTCACCATACTCACTAGCCGATTCTCCCACTATACCCGCAACTTTATTTCCTAATCCTGTAGCCGCAAAATACACTCCCATCATTAAAGACGCATATTTTACTGGTGCCAATTTAGTAATAAAAGATAATGCCACTGGAGATATACATAACTCTCCAATAGTATGGAAAAAATAAGCTAATACCAACCAGATCATACTAGACGTTCCTGATTTCTCAAATTCCATTGCTGCGAATACCATGAATAAAAATCCAAACCCCATTATAATAATACCCAGAGCCATTTTAAATAATGATGATGCTTCCTTACCTTTTAATTTGCGATTTGCCCAAATACCTGCTACCAACGTCGCGAACAAAATAATAAATCCTGCATTTAAACTTTGAAACATTACCGTCGGAATTTCCCAACCAAATAGCACCCTATCAGTATTAGTATCTGTATATAAATTCATTAATCCTCCAGCTTGCTCAAAAGCACCCCAAAAAATAATTACCATAATAAAAGATAGTAATAAGACTAAGAAACGATCTTTAAAAACTTGACTATCTAGTTCTTTATAAATCATCATTAATAACGCTGTAATAGCAGTTAAAAAGATAAATAATAAACCAAAGCCCCATTCTAAAGTATACCAACCATATAGTGATGCAGCAACTAATAGACCAACGATTGTTAATTGTTTAGGAGAACTAAATAATTTAGAATACAACTGACCATAAGATACTTCATTTGTATCACCAGTACTAGGTACAAAATTACCAACTTCCTTTAAATACTTTTGACCGTATATGTAATTTATCAACCCTAAAACCATTACAATTCCAGCTAATCCAAAACCTGCATGCCATCCCCATTTAGCGACAACTCCACCAACAACCATAGTTGCCAATAATGACCCTAAGTTAATACCAATATAAAATATACTAAACCCTTTATCTCTTCTAATATCTCCTTCTTTATATAATCCACCTACCATGGTAGAGATGTTTGGTTTTAATAAACCAACACCCAAAATAACTAGACCTAAACCTGTATAAAATGCCCAAATATCGGTTAACACCAACACTGCGTGACCTAAGCACAAGACAATAGCCCCAAGTAAGACCGCTTTTTTCTGACCTATCAACTTATCCGCAATCATCCCTCCTGGAATAGACATAACATATACCAACATAGTATACCAGCCATAAAGTGCTAAAGCTTCTTGACTTGTCCAACCTAAACCGGCACCTCTATCATCTCCAATAGTCGCTGTTGTCATATAAAGTACTAAAAGTGCTCGCATTCCATAATATGAAAAACGTTCCCACATTTCAGTTAAAAACAAAATATAAAGACCAATTGGTTGTCCAAACAGTTCTTTTTGATGTGGTTGTAAAGCTTTACTTGACATATTAATTATTTAAGTTAGTTAGTTTTATTTTAAAGTTTGTCTCCTAAGGTACGATTAATAAAATTCGTCATTTTTGTATACAAGTGTAATCTTGTATTACCACCGTAAATTCCATGATTTTTATCTGGATAAATCATCCATTCAAATTGCTTATTAGCTTGTATTAAAGCTTCAACCATACGCATGGTGTTTTGAACATGTACATTATCATCTCCTGTTCCATGAATTAATAAAAAGTCTCCTTTTAATTTATCAACATGGTTAATTGGAGAATTATCATCATAACCACTTGCATTTTCTTGCGGTGTTGTCATGTAACGTTCTGTATAAATAGAATCATAAAACCTCCAGCTGGTAACAGGCGCTACAGCAATTGCCATTTTAAAAACGTCATTACCTTTAAACAAGGCATTACTTGACATAAAACCGCCATAAGACCAACCCCAAATTCCAATTCTACTAGAATCTATATATGACTTTGCTCCCAATACTTTTGCAGCTTCTATTTGATCTTCTATTTCGTATTTACCAAGTTCTTTTTGCGTTACTTTTTTAAAGTCCGCGCCTTTAAACCCTGTTCCACGACCATCAACACAAGCGACAATATAACCTTGTTGCGCTAACATTTGGTACCAATAATCATTAGCACTATTCCATTTATTAGCCACTTGTTGTGACCCAGGACCAGAATACTGATACATAAACAATGGATATTGTTTATTAGCATCAAAATTAGCAGGTTTAATAACCCACATATTTAAATCGTTTCCATTTACTTTAATTGTAGTAAACTCTTTTTTAGATAGTGTATAATTAGCAACAAGTGCTTTTAAATCGCTATTATCTTTTATAGATTTTATAACCGCTCCTGATTTAGCATCGTTTAAAGTGTACAAATAAGGTGTCGTCGCACTTGAGAATGTGTTAATAAAATAGGTGAAATCTGCACTAAAATCAGCAGAACTAGTGCCTTCGTTTTTAGACAATCGTCTTTTTTGTGTTCCCTTAAGTTTTATAGAATACACATCTCTATTAACACTTCCGTTTTCTACAGATTGATAAAACACTTGATCCGACTTGGCATCATAACCATAATAACTAGTGACTTCCCAATTCCCTTTTGTAACTTGATTAATTAATTTTCCTTTTTTATCGTAGTGATAAATATGGTTATACCCATCTTTCTCGCTAGTCCAAATAAAACTATCATCCTTTAAAAATGTTAAATTATCTGTGACGTCTACGTAAGCGTTGTCCGTTTCGGCTACAGCCAACGTTATTTTATTTTTTTTGGTATTAATCATCCATAAATCAAGTTCATTTTGATGGCGATTCATAAATTGTGCACTTAACACATCTGCATCGTTAGTCCATTTGATTCTAGGAATATAAAAATCGTCATAAGATTTATCGACTATAACTTCGCTTAATTTATTCGATTCTAAATCAAATACATGCAATGAGACTTTAGCGTTATTCTCTCCTGCTTTAGGATACTTAAAAACTGTTTGTGTTTGGTACAGCTCTTTGCCATAGACATCCATAGAAAATTCAGGAACATCAGTTTCATCAAATCTTATAAAAGCTATTTTGTTACTCCCTGCATTCCAATCAAAAGCACGAACAAAGGCAAACTCTTCTTCATACACCCAATCCGTAATACCATTAATCACTTTATTTTTAACGCCATCAAAAGTAAATTGTGACGTTTTTCCTGACAATAAATCCTTAACGTACAGGTTATTATTTAAACCAAAAGCAATTTTCGTTCCATCAGGAGAAAATGTTGGCTCTTGTATTTTGTCTTCAGACACCAAAGTGGCTTGTTTTGTTTTTGTGTTATACACATAATAAATACCTAAAGACGATCGTCTAAAAATAGATTCTTCCTCTGTAGCCAATAACACTTGACTTTCATCAGCACTAAATGTGTAATCTGTAAAGTATTTAATAGCTTCAATATCTGCAGAACTAACTAACGTATTAACTTTTGCTAACGTCTTATAATCATAAATATCGATTGTTGTCCCCCCTAATGTTCTATCAAAATTTAAAACAGAATATTGTTGTCCATTATTCATGGAGTGAAGAACATCTAAACCTTCCGTTCTAAAGGTACCGCTCCATATATCGTCAAGGGTAATTTGCTTATTCTGAGCAGTTAAAAAAGAAGTTGTTAATAAACAGAATAGTGAAAGAATTCTTAAGATCTTCATTTAATATTTGTTATTTAATAATAAGAGATCAAGTTTACTAAAAATTACTCAAAAAAACGTAAACATTAACACATAAATCAGCAATCTTAACTTGTTAAGCAAAAAATGAAAGTGTAAATAGTATCTTTGTATTTCAAAATGAATAGCATGAGTAAATTAGTTTCCGGGTTTTCAAAATTATCTAAAACTGAAAAAATAAATTGGTTAATCACAAACCATTTACCAAATCAGGATGCTGCAGAAAAGATTCTAAAACAGTATTGGAATAGTGACCAAAAACTGCAACAACTACATGACGAGTTTATAGAAAACACTGTCACTAATTACTATTTACCCCTGGGTGTTGCACCTAATTTTGTCATAAACGATAAGATTTACACCATCCCAATGACTACTGAAGAAAGTTCTGTAGTTGCTGCAGCCAGTAAAGCTGCCAAATATTGGCAAACCCGTGGCGGTTTTAAAACAACTGTATTATCTACCATAAAAATTGGTCAAGTTCATTTTACATATTCTGGATCTTTTAAAGCTTTAGAGGACTATTTTAATTTAGTAAAACCACAATTAATAGAAGACGCTAAACCCATAACCAAAAACATGGATAAACGTGGTGGTGGGATATTAAATATTGAATTAAAAAACAAAACCAACGACTTAGAGCACTACTACCAATTACATGCCACTTTTGAAACTCTGGATGCCATGGGTGCCAATTTTATAAATTCGTGTTTGGAGCAATTTGCAAAAACATTTAAAGCTGAAGCTGAAAAGGTTTTACCACAACCTGTCAATGTAATTATGAGTATTTTATCTAATTACGTCCCAGAGTGTATAGTCAGAGCAGAAGTTAGTTGCAAAGTTGAAGATTTAGCAGAAAAAGATATTGACCCAAATGCATTTGCTGAAAAATTTATACAAGCCGTTAACATTGCAGAAATTGAACCTTATAGAGCCGTCACCCATAACAAAGGAATAATGAACGGTATTGACGCTGTGGTCTTGGCTACAGGTAATGACTTTAGAGCTGTGGAAGCTGGCGTACATGCCTACGCGGCAAAAGACGGGACATACAGTAGTTTAACGCATGCTAAAATAGATAATGGCATATTTACCTTTTGGATGGAAGTCCCTTTAGCATTAGGTACTGTTGGAGGCTTAACAAATCTACATCCTTTAGTTAAATTAGCTTTAGAGATTTTAGATAAACCAAATGCCAAACAACTTATGCAAATTGTTGCTGTTGCAGGTTTAGCGCAGAACTTTGCTGCCTTACGTAGTTTAACGACTACAGGAATACAAGAAGGGCACATGAAAATGCATTTAATGAATATCTTAAATCAATTTGAAGCTACTGCTGAAGAAAAAATAAAAATAGTACATCACTTTAAAACAAATGTAGTCACCCATAGTGCAGTCGTCAACGCTATTGAAAATTTAAGACACTAATGCAAAGCTTTTATAGTCACGGAAAATTATTACTTACGGCTGAATATGTTGTTTTAGATGGTGCAAAGGCATTAGCTATTCCTACTGTTTTCGGGCAGCACCTTACTATTGAACCTATTAAAGGCCATAATATTATATGGACTAGTTTTGATAACCTAAACAACATTTGGTTTACAGATACAATTACTATTGCAGCTATTACTAATTCAAAGGACACTGGTAATGCCATTTCCAACCGACTCATTCAAATTTTAAATGCTGCCCAACAATTAAATCCAGAATTTTTAACAACACAAGAAGGCTTTAAAATAACGACAACTTTGGAGTTTCCTCAAAACTGGGGTCTAGGCACATCGTCTACTTTGATTAACAACCTGGCTACATGGGCAAAAGTAGATCCGTATACTCTATTAGCGCGTTCTTTTGGGGGCAGTGGTTACGATATTGCTTGCGCTCAAGAAGACTCTGCTTTAATCTATTCTTTAAACAATACATTACCTAAAACAGAACTAATAGATTTCAAACCTATATTTTCTGATCAACTTTATTTTGTTCATTTAAATAAAAAACAAAATAGTCGTGAAGGGATAGCACATTATAAATCTAACAGACATAATTTAACCGAAACTATTTCAGCAATCAATCAATTAACCATTGCTTTCACTACTTGTAAATCAATTACAGTGTTTCAGCAACTTATCGAACAACACGAAACACTTATTGCTCAAGTTACCAACCAAAAACCAGTAAAAGAGACTCTTTTTAGCGACTTTAATGGCAGTATCAAAAGCTTAGGCGCGTGGGGAGGTGATTTTATTTTAGTAGCTTCTACAACCAATCCCACAGACTATTTCAAAGCAAAGAATTATCATACCATTTTAAAATATACGGACATGGTTTTATAGACCAAGACTACCCGTTGATTATAATGCATAAAAAAAGCCTTTTCAAATTGAAAAGGCTTTTTTTAGTTTAAGACTTGAAGTCTACTATTGTACTGTTTTAGCTCTATAATCTTCAATCTCTGAAGATTCTTTTAAAGCGTTATATAATCTAGTTTGTACTGAATTTAATTTTTGAGCACCAACTTGGTTCGCAAAAGGTAAATAGTTATCTAATTTTACAGCTGGTGTCTTTTTAGTGACTTGTACCATAAATACACCTGTGTTTCCTTTTACTAATTTAGAAGTACCTCCTTCAGCCAATCCAAAAGCATTACCGACAACCATAGGCTCATTTCCTGCTCCTGCAATTGTTGGTGTTTTCATATTAATAGCAGACGCCGTTTTTACAGTTTGTTTTTCTTCTGTAGCAAACGCCTCTAAAGTCGTTGCTTTTACTCTGTCCATTATTAATTTTGCTTTCTTTTCTTTTCTTATTGCTGGCAATGCTGTTACTGAAGCATCCTCAACACTCATTAATCCTTTGTCTTGTGTTGCTGTTAACTGTGCAATTACAATTCCTCCAGGTATATTATCAAAACGCTTATAGTCCCCTATTTTAGTTCCATCCTCAAAAGACCAACGTACAATTTGACGTTGATTTCCTAAACCTGGGATACTTTCGTCTAATTCTTTAGCTGTCATAGGACGTACATCATAATTTGATTTTTTAGCAATTTCCGCAAAATTACCTTTAGCAATAGCTAACTCAAAATTAGATGCATCAGCAAAAATCTTATCTTCAGTTTTAGATGATGGCTCTACTTTTCTTGCAATCGTTGCTATTTTAATAGCTGTATCAACATTTTTCTTATCGTCAACTCTAATAATGTGGTATCCAAATTTAGTTAAGACCACATCAATACTTCCTGTTTCATTAAAAAATAAAAAGTTAGCAAAATCAGGATCAAATCCTGCTGGGTTATACGTTGTTAATCTTGTCCAACCGATACTACCGTCTTTACCTTTAGTTCCATCAGAATTGATCTCATTAGCAACTTCAGCAAATTTAATTTTATTGTTTTTAACTAAAGGAAAGATACTATCGATCATCGCTTTAGCTTCTTCTTTAGTTCTGGTTACATCTGCTCCAGCTCTTGTCGTTCCAACAAAAGGAATAACGATATGACTAGATTCGATAGAATCCGCTAACGTCTTATAATCTAATACCTTTGTTACTTTATAATAGTTACCGTCTTTATATGGTCCATAAGCTTGACCTGCGTCTAATTTAAATATCGTATCCGAAATTGTAGATGGTAAGCTTGACTTGTATTGGTATTTATCTACAAATTTAAAATCATCAGAATTACCGTTTACAAACCCTTCAACATCATTAGTCTTTAAAAAGCCTAATTTATTTTCTGTTTGTTTAGTAACATCATTATAATCTTCTGTATTTTTTAACAATTTCCTTAAGTCCTCTTTTATCTCATTTTCGTCTTCTAAAGAAGCAACTTCTTTAAAAAACACGTATTGAAAACTTCTACTAGCATCCGATTCGTATGCCTTAGGATTTTTATTGATGTAAGTTTTAATTTCTGAAGTAGACACTTTAATTGTACTATCAGCGATTGTACTATAAGGTACTTGTACATATTTGATATCCACTTTCTCTCCTTCTAATTTATGCTCTAACTGACCTTCTGCTAAAGTTGCAGTTGTTCCAGCTTTAACCATATTAAAGTAGTTTGCTTGTAAAGCATTTGATGCTAAAGCTTTTTCTCCAGAAATCCAGTTTTGGTAAGCTTCAGCAGAAGAACTTTTAAGATTATCTATAAACAACAATACTTTAGACTCGTCAAACACACCAGCTTCGTTTAAAAAAGTAGGATCAGTAGCATAATTAGTTTTAATTAAGTCTCTCATCTGCTCTGATTCAACAGTCATCCCTAATTTTTGAATCTGACCATCCATAACAATTTCTCTAACCTTAGTATCAAAAACACTATTCATAACTTGGCTAGTGGTTGCATTAGGTCCTAATTGTCTTTGCTGAAACTCAACAAGATTAGAAAATTCTGCTCTAGAAATATCTTGACCATTGATTGTTGCTACAACATCTGGAGATTTAGAAAACAGTGCATCCTTGTTGCTAAATAAGCTTGATAAAATAAAAGCGAATAACGCTAATGCAATAACGAGGATTAATACAACTGTTTTTTGTCTAATTTTATTTAAAATTGCCATTTTGTGTGATAAATTTTGTGAAATATAGTAGGCGAAAATACCATTTTCTATTCAATAATAAAAGCACTTTACACAATAAATAAATTAAATGAATATCGTACTGATAAAAAGTAGGTGATTTAGTCCCTAAGCTTAGTCTTCTGCTTTAATTGTAAGCTCAACTAATTCAATCTTAGTATTTGAAGCTTCTAATATTTTAAAGTGAAATTTTTCTGTAGAAACAATTTCATTTTGAAGTGGGATCTGCTCTGTATGATCGACAATTAATCCTCCTAAAGTTTCGTAATTTTCGCCTTCAGGCAAATTAAGTTTATAGGTTTCGTTTAAATAATCGACTTCCATTCTAGCCGAAAACACATAAGTAAACTCGTCTTTCTGTTCTTCTATTAAATCTACGGTATCATGTTCATCTTCAATCTCTCCAAATAGCTCCTCCACAATGTCTTCCACAGTCATTATTCCAGAGGTACCGCCATACTCATCAACGACAACAGCAATACTTTTACGTTTCTTTATTAAAACGTTCAAAATATCTTTAACCAGCATTGTTTCTGGAACCAATTCTATTGGCATAATCATAGCACCAATATTTTTTGGTTTTTTAAACAAATCGAAAGAATGCACGTAGCCTAAGATATCATCTATAGTTTCCTTATAGATCAAAACCTTAGAGCATCCTGTTTCTGTAAATACCGCACTTAAATTCTGAATAGTATCTTGAAGTTCCAATGCTATAATCTCTGTTCGAGGCACCATAACCTCTCGCGCCTTAACTTCTGAAAACTCTAATGCGTTTTGAAAAATCTGAATTTCTGAATCTATATCCTCATCGGCTTCAACACTCTCCATTTGCTCACTAATATAGTGCCCTAATTCTACTTTAGTAAACGCTAACTGCACTTGATCTCCTTCTGTTTTAAAGAATTTTTTAAGCACAACATCACTAATCCAAATAACAAAATCAGACACCCAACTAAAAAACACATAAAAAATGTAAGCTGGAAAAGCAAGGACTTTAAGTAGTGTATTTGAATAAATTTGAAAGAATACTTTTGGTAAAAACTCGGCAGTAAACAGAATCAAAAGAGTCGATAAAATGGTTTGTGACAATAAACTTAAGTCTGTTAATAAATAAGTCACAAAGGCATAATTACTTGGCAATAAGCTATGAAACCAATCCATTAACAAATCACCCATAAAAAAAGCATAAATTACCAATGCTATATTATTACCAATAAGCATCGTCGCAATAAATTTTGAAGGTTTAGCCGTAATTTTAGATAAAATTTTAGCTAAAAAACCGTCTTGCTTTTTTTCTATCTCAATATGTATTTTATTAGAGGATACATAAGCAATTTCCATTCCTGAAAAAAAAGCCGATAGTAATAAACAAATAATAATGATGATAATTGAAGACACCATTTATTTACGGTCTTTGTTTTCTATCTTTTTACTAAATCTTTGTTTAAAAAAGAACATAAAAACAGCTGTTACCCCTAACAATAAAGACATATATGCTTTGGAATCTCCCCAATTTGCAATAGCGTCATATAAAAAAAGCACTGCAAATATTAAATAGGCGTATTGAAAAAACTTAAAGGTTTTCATTAAAAAATTTTATAGTTAAGTAAATATACTAAAAAAGTGAGCCGTTATTAAAAAGAAGTAATTATTCTTGCACGGCAAACTGACCTGTAACCCCTAGAATTTCAGCTTTTTTGAAATCTTTATCGGAATCAAATCCATTACCACTAGTCACATACCCCTTAGACCTATAGGTTGCTGGTAGATTAGTAAACAACCATTCTTTACTTTGGTCATAATATAACTGCTCTGCAAACAAAGTATCTTTTGTTGGTGTTGCTGCAATGACATTACCTTTTAAATCTATAACATCTGTATTGTTATAAATAATAGCGTAGTCCGCAATAATAGTCGTTTGCGCGTCATTTTTGTCATATAAATGTAAAACTATACCATCAGGAAACTCCGAATAAGAAAACATCCTGTTACTATAATCATACATCTTTGGACTTATTAAATTAGCAGACAACCGTCCTGAATCCGTACGCTTAACATTAATACTATCAGAAATCCCTACAGGATCGTTAGCAGACATACTAAGCTGCTTAACATCCTCTAAATTGCTTTTACATGTAAAAAACAAAGTCATAGCAAATGCTATGACTGAGTTTTTAATAATATGTGATTTATCTATTTGCATTATAGGCTTGGCACGGTTACACTTCTTCCTATCCAACATCCAATTTTGATAGTTTGTCCAGCTTTACCAGAACTAAAAATATCAGATTTAGATGGTGCTTTTGCATTGTAACTAGATGCTAAAGAAGAATATCCTCCCTTATTAGCTTCATTTGCTGCTAACCAAAACACTGCTTGCTTATCAAATGTTGTAGTCCCACAGTTATTTGCACTTGCAGCATACATTCTAGCGATGTGCTCATATGGCTTTCTGTTAGAAGGATTAAGACTTAAAGATTCCTGAAAATATTGTCTTGCCTTTCCGTAGTTACCTTTCTTTTTAAAATCTAATGCAGCTGTATAGTTTAATTTAGCCTTTTTAATAGGGTCCTTTTCTAAATCCATTGCTTGGTTTAAATACTTTTGCTCTCCTGTAATTATATATAGGTAGTAAGCTGTACTTGCATTAGGCTCGATGATGTTTTTTTGCTTAACAATGGTTGTAAACATTGCATCATCTTTACATCCTTTTTGATATAACTTATTCATCGCTCTTTGTAACCAAACAGCATTATTTTTATTTGCTTCGTAATCTTTTTGATATAACGGGATTAAGTTTTCACAATTAGCTCTATCTCCTAATTCTTTATCAACACCATCTTGTACTTTATCAAAAGCATCAACCATAGCACCGTAATACGTTTTGTATTTACCTTCTTTTTTAGTTAAGGCAGTACCCGCATCTTCTTTAACCACTAACTCATTTAATTTTTTAGAGTTATACTCAATTTCTACTTCAATCTTATCTGATACATCATCATATTTATCAAATAATTCTTGATCTGTCTTTTGTTTAGCATCAAAAAGATTAACCATCAATTTAAAGTAAACGTATAAGCTTTTAGCATTCTTAAAGTTATCTTTATCAGATTTGTATGATGCATCAAAACAGTTATATAAATCTTGATCAGACAATCCTAACTCAGTTTTATTATCATATTTTAATTGACAAATTTTAGAAGGATACTCTCCTACTTTTTTATCATTAGGAAAATTAGCCATTCTCTCTTCCCATAACTTAATCAAGTCCAAAACATTAGCTTTTTTCTCTTCACCAGTTTTAGTATCTATATAATGCTCTAAAATATCTTCACCATATTTATAGATTCCCATATGGTATTGAGGACAATTTTTTCTCAATTCGTTAAGAGACTTATAAGCAGCATCAAAGTTTTTTGCTTTTGTAGCTTCCGTCATTAAAGACAACTTCGTCATGCATTCTTCAGAGCTTTGAGCAAACCCAATATTAAGCCCAAATATCAAAGCTATTAATAAAGTAATTTTAGTTTTCATAATCTTAAATTTTATGTTGTTAGTCATATTTTCTTTTTTGGAACCATCTATCATTTAACGATAAACTTAGTTGCAAACTTACAAAGTTTTCCTTTACTAAATTAGCGTTTGTTGTTCCTCTCTTACCAAACTCTAAACCTACGTTAGCATTAGAAAACACATTCCCAACTGGTATACCTACTCCAAAAGACATGCCAAACTCTTTTATCGTCTCATTATTAATATTAAGGCCAGTATTCTCAAAACGCATACCCGCTCTATAAGTCATTCTTTTCCAGTATTTTGAAAACGAATTATACTCTGGAATATAAAAACCTCCTAATGATAATTTTGAAGCATCTTCAAACGTTGCACCTACATTATCGTATATAGGATTAGAGAACTCGCTGGTATTCTGAGTTGTGTACTCTATACCTGCGAACCATTTTCTTGGTTCACCTAAACCTGCTCCGAAACTTAATTTTGATGGTAACGTTAAATCCGTTTCTTCTAAGTTTGAAGACACTAAATCTGCATCAAGTTCATTAAAAACAAATTCAGATCCGGTTTCAGTATCTACTGTTATCGTTGAAAATGTTCTTTCATTCTTAGACGTTAAGTCCGTTTGCGGTGTATATGTTGCAGAAGCCTGTAATTCCAATTTATCAGTAATCATGTCTTGATAATGAACCCCTACATTAAAATTCAAACCACTTAAATCAGAACGTGTATATTCTTTTGTTTGGTATTGAAGAAATTCTCCATCACTATTATATGCGAAATTTATAGTATTGTTTTGTATGTTCCCAAAATCATAATCCGCCTGAATACCAACGCTTAACGCTTTATTCAATTGATAACCAGCACTTAGAAACACCTTATTTAATCCACCTTCACCAGTATATCTATAATCCAATCTATCCTCAGCATCTCTGCTTTCCAACTTATAACCAACCGATGAATAAGGTTGCAGTCCAAAACCAAAACCAAATTTCCCAACAGGTACGGATAATGCTAAATAATCAAAATTGGTGCTCTGTGTCTTATCGCTACCATTCTCTGATTTAAGATTGGTAGATGTAGTACTACCTCCAACTGTAAACTTAACAGGTCTAGATTCATTATTCCACAAATCCAAATTATTTCCTGCAAAAGTTGCTGGATTCTGAAAATTAATATGGACACTATCTTTATAGATACCTAATCCTCCCATGCTTCGGTTCTCTACGGACCCTTTAAAATTTATACTTCCTATACCATAAAAAGAATATGGTGAAGCTGTTCCATTCTGACCGTAACTTTGAATTGCAAATAGTGCAATAAAAACTAATCCAAGTTTTTTTATCATTCGACTGTGTTATATTGTAATATATAATTCAAACCTTCTAGTAAGAAATTTGAATTGGCAAATATGCTACTTTTTAATTGCTTAGACAAAAAATTAGCATCTCCACCTGTTAAAATAATTGTTAAATCTAAATATATAGTCTGATATTCATTAATAATACCATCCATTTCATTTAAAACGCCATAGACAACTCCGCTATTCATTGCCTCAATTGTTGAATTCCCTATTAATTGTTCAGGCATTTTTGTGTCTAATAACGGTAAATTGGCCGTTTGATTATGCAATGCTTGATAACGCATTCTGATACCTGGAGAAATCGCTCCTCCTAAGTATTCATTATCTTTATTTATAAAATCATAAGTAATACAAGTTCCGGCGTCGATAATTAAAACATTATTATTTGGAAATTGTTGTACAGAAGCGCAAACTAATGCAATCCTATCTATACCCAATGTTTTAGGTGTTCCGTATAAATTAGTGAAAGGGACCGGTGTCTCATGATTTAAAATCAACACTTTTAAATGCGCTTTCAAATATATCAAAACGGCGTCCTCCAATAATCCAACCGAAGACACTATAGCTAAACTCACATTAGTGTGAGTCTCTAAAATTTGTTGGATTGAATTTAAAACATACTTAGTCTCTACAGCAGTCTTATTTTCTATTTTGTTATTATTAAAAACAGCTAGTTTAGTCCTAGTATTCCCAACATCTATTATTAAATTCATATAATTTCTAAAAAGAGCAAACTTACAAAACCATTACTATAAAAATCTTAATAATTTTATAATACTGACATTGAGATTATTAAACCCTACGAAGGAAGAAAAGCAAAAAAATATTGTAAATTTTTCACTTTTTTCTTTGGTAGTTCTAAAATTGAAACTATATTTGCACTCGCAATTAATTGCTACTGGTGCCTTAGCTCAGTTGGTAGAGCAAAGGACTGAAAATCCTTGTGTCCCTGGTTCGATTCCTGGAGGCACCACCAGAAAAAACCCGATTCATCTGAATCGGGTTTTTTGGTTTAAAGAACTAAACCAAAGAGTCATAATTCACTATAAAAAAGTAGTATATTAGCTAATGCTACATTTTTCAACTTAAAAATTTAAATTTTAGTATGAGTAATAAAGATCAATTTATGAAAGAAGCTGTAAACGCAGCTTTAAAAGGAATGAACAACAACGAAGGTGGACCATTTGGTTGTGTCGTTGTTAAAGACGGAAAAATTGTAGGACGCGGAAACAATAAAGTAACCTCTACTAACGACCCAACTGCACATGCAGAAGTGACCGCTATTAGAGATGCTTGTAAAAATCTAGACTCGTTTCAATTAGATGGTTGCGAAATATACACCTCTTGCGAACCTTGTCCAATGTGCTTAGGTGCGATTTACTGGGCCAGACCAGACAAAGTATATTACGGCAGTAATCAAGTCGATGCTGCCAATATTGGTTTTGATGACGAATTTATTTACAAAGAAATCCCACTACCATACGCAGAAAGAAGCATCCCGTTTGAGCAATTAGCTCGTGACATTGCATTAGAGCCTTTTCAAGAATGGACTAAGAAAATGGATAAAACTGAGTACTAAATAAACGGATACTTCAATTCGACGTACTTACCTTTATGGACAGAATATATCGAGAAGCTCTAAATAAGAAAAGCTTCTCGATTATTTTGCTTAAGGCTATCACGTGAATTGACGTTATAGTCTTATTTTTTATCTCATTTCCAATCACACCAATGACATTTAAAAAGTGTATTAATGAGCCTGTATAAACAAAAGCCTAAATGTTTAAAGAAACAAAAATAAACAAGTCTGTTTTCGATGTTTTTCCCGAACTAGAAAGCGAACGTCTATTCTATAAAGCTTACACAAAAAAAAGATGCGCAAACGCTTTTAAACCTAAGAAGCAATAAAGCGATCTCTAAATACATGGACACAACAATACCAAAACGTATTGAAGATACTGAACAAAGAATTGAAGGCTACATAAAAGCTTTTAAAGAAGAAAAAGGAATAACTTGGGCAATTATTGAAAAAGAAAACAATACTATTATTGGTAACTTTGGAATTTGGAGCATTGACCAACAACATTCTAGAGGTGAAATTGGCTATATTCTAAATCCCAGTTTTTGGGGTAAAGGCTATATGACAGAAGCCTTAACCACACTAATTAATTTTGGCTTTAGAGATTTAAATCTTCACAGTTTTTCAGCCAATGTTAATCTTGAAAATGTCAATTCAAAAACACTACTACTAAAATTTGGCTTTAAATTAGAAGCTCTATTTAGAGAAAATTTTTATTACAATGGTCAATTTTTGGATAGCGAAATTTATTGCTTACTACAATCTGATTTAAAATAAACGCCTTATCGCACTACATTACAAAACACAAAACATCTTAAAAGGTGCACTAATTTATAGTGCTGGAGACACAATAGCAGCTTTAATTGTTGACGAATTTTCTTGGCACAGACTACTAGGAATGGCATTTGTTGGCGCCAGTTTTTACGCATTTGAAATCCCTAACTATTTTGATTGGATAGTAAAAAAAACTAAAGATTTAAAAGGTGCACGCGCTGTATTATCTAAAACGGGTTTAGCCATAGCATACTTTAATCCACTTTGGGTTGCTAGACACTTGTTGTTTATCAAACTATTTTCAGGACAATTTAATGCCATTGGTTTTAATTTAATAGAAATTGCCTTTTGGTCCTTTTTAGTAAATATTCCTATTTCTTTTTTAGCAAATTACACTATTCAAAACCGAATTAAATTAAAATGGCGCTTTTTAGGAAGTGCGATATACTCCGCTATAATGGCTATATATTATGCTTTAGGCGAAACTATTTTTAGTTAAATTAAATTTTTAAAATCTTCTGTAGTCAGAATAGAACATTCAGTTATCCCAAAATGCTTCAAAACAGCGTCCAACAAATAATCCCTGACTACCAAAATAAGATATGTGTCATCATTAGATCTAAACTGAGAAATCAAAGCTTCGGTTGAAACATGCAAGCCTTCATTTTTTAATTCTAACGTTCCTATTTCATCAATAATTAAATAGTGACGTTCTGCTTTAGAAGCTTCTAAAATCAAATAGTCATTAGCTTCATTAAAAGCCGATTGCAAAAACTTAAAATTCCCTATAGCAACAATAACTTCATTTTCAGCTTCAGCTTCAGCTTCAAGTTTAAAAGTCGCTTTACTTTTTAATTTAAGAAAATAGCGCTTACCGTTAACATCATCGGGACACAATAATCCATCAACATCACTTCTACTTTTAGACCAATCTAACAACGCTGTAGTCTTCCCTGATCGTATTGCTCCCGTAAGGATATAAATCATTCCGTAGGCGTTTTAAAATGAATACAATTAGAAATGCTATTCGCCATAAAAAACTTAAATCGAGTAAATCCTTTCAAATGCCTTGTGTGGTTCCAGGTATAGGAAATAATCTGCCTAAAATAAGGGAACAAATCCATAGCATTAGTAATATCCTGCTGGTACTTAGATTCCTTTTTACTTAAGTATTTCTGAACCAATTTTAATAAAAAAGGACCAATTACTAGATACCAAAACATTAAAATAAGAAAACTACGAAACACGATATAAATAGCCTTTTGCCACCCAAAAAGGGCACCTCCAAATATTGAAAACCCTAAAACAATTATGGCAACCGTGATTAGCCAAACCCAAATAACTTTGGTTTTATAGGACACTTTTCTTTTAGTGCTTTCCGATTCTTTTGGCATTGTTTGTAAATAAAAATCGACTTCAGGTTTACTTGCTATTATCTTAATAATACTTTTAATAAAGACACCCGCTAATAGTCCACAAACACCATATACAACAAGATACATCGTCACTAAAAAAGAGGTGGTAGAGGTTTCTGAAACAAAATCTAATTTTTTCTGAACCCATGAGCCATAAATATTAATAGCTTCCCATAGACCTGTACCATAAACCACTGTTAGCACTATTAGCTTTTGCAAAGCGGACTCTAAAAAAGTCACCATCCCTAAAACCAATAACACAAAACCTTTCCAAGAAAAGTTAGAAAATAAAAATGCACCAAAAAGCGCTTGAAAACTAACCGCAACATAAGCTCCGAATGGAGAATATGGACTTACCGCCATTTTAACAATTAAGACAATAACCAATGCTTTTAAAATAGTTTGCCATTTGTTTTTAACATAAAAAGCAATTAAACTAATTAACAATATTGAAACACCACCAACAATCAAGCCTGTGAAAGGTGAATTAAACACATGCAAAAAACCACCTAAACCGGACTCGTTTAAAGCCCAAAGCGCAGTTAATTTATCTATGATTGATTTGTTTTTTTTCATTTTTAGTTGCTGCAATAATAGCCATTCTTTTACATACAGGACACCCCTGTAATCCACTCGAGGGGATATTATCATTAAATCTTAGTATTAAATTAGCTAAGCTTTTATAATGCACTTGTAGTAATTGTGCAACAACGCTTATAGCAATTCCCTTTGGTGTATGCCACCAATGTCTAAACCAACTGAAGCAACAAGTTACCCTTTCAGGAATAGTGATTGCATTAACAACTTTTAGTATTTTGTCAAAAGCACAATTTTTTACTCACCTTCTCTACGCCTCTTTACATGCAACTCTATTTTAGGTCACTATCATTCTAGAACCAACAACGCACGGTGTTGCCCCCAAACATTTGGAAACAGTAATAAAAGCAATAGGAATTTGCTCTTGTTTAAATTCAGCTAAAAGCGTTATCCAATTTTGCATAGTACTTATTTAACTTCCAGTCTTTTAATAAGTTTACCAACAGTCAACCCTTGGAACACAATAGAAAAGACCACAACAACATAAGTAATTACTAAAAATAAATCACGTTCCATAGCTTCTGTAAGCCCCAAAGCTAATGCTATAGAAATCCCACCACGCAATCCTCCCCAAGTCATGATTAAATTGGTCTTTGGCACAAAATTTAATTTTTTCTCAAAAAACTTTATAGGCACTAATAATGACAAATACCTAGACACTAACACTAGAGGTATCGCTATTAAACCAGCCAATAAATATTCCATTTTAAAGGTAAGTACTAACATTTCCATTCCTATTAAAACAAATAAAATGGTGTTTAAAAGAATATCTATTAACTCCCAAAACTTATCGACATAAACTTCTGTGGTTTCTGACATGGCACTACTTCTAACAGTATCATTACCTACAACTAATCCAGCTGTAACCATTGCTAAAGGTGCAGAAATATGCCATTTCTGTGCTAATACAGTCCCTCCCATAACTGCCGCTAAGGTTATAATAACTTCAATATCATAATCATCTATAGATTTCATTAATCTATACGTAATCCAACCTAAAACCAAACCTAGCCCAATTCCTCCTACAACTTCTAAACCGAACAATTCCGCTACCTCTAAAGCACTCACATTGTCAATACCTAAACTTGCTATTTTAAAAATGGTTAAAAATATAACAACCCCAACACCATCATTAAATAAAGACTCACCTACAATCTTAGTTTCTAATCCTTTTGGTGCACCTGCTTTTTTCAGAATACCTAAAACAGCAATAGGATCTGTAGGCGATATCAACGAACCGAACAATAAGCAGTAAACAAAATCAACATGCAGACCAACAATCGGCAATGCATAAAACATTATCAAACCAACTAAAAATGTAGACAACAAAACACCAAATGTTGCAAACACTAAAACAGGCCAACGTTGCACTTTAAGTTGTTCAAAATTAGTATGAAGTGCTCCTGCAAAAAGCAGAAAACTAAGCATAATATCAAGTAAAACCTCTTTAAAGTCTATTTGCGTGATAATAAAACGCTCAGCATTTAGTAATGTATCATCAAAATAACTAAGTACAAAAACCGCAAATGTAAACACGATTGTAATTAGCATTAAACCAATAGTGTTTGGCATTTTTAAAAAGCGCACGTTTAGATAGCCAAAAGTCGCCGCCATAAACACTAATACAGAAGCAATTACAAAATAGTCCATAGAAAAATATATTTAACGCTAAATTAAAAATTTATATCTTCAAAGTATCACTAATTAAGTATTAAGAAAAAGACTAACATAAATTAAAATATTACTCCACATTACTACAACACGACACGTTTTAAACACAGACCGATAAAACACAATTTTGATTTAAACATTAAATCTATTAGCTATTTAATCACAACACTTTAATTAAAAAGAAAATAATTGTCAGAAAAATTCCGCTATTTTTGAGCAAACTTTTGTTCCCAATACGATTTATGAAAAATCTATATCTAGTAATCCTAATATTAACCTACCTCTCAAGTCCAGCACAAAACATGAAAACTTACACCTATGCCACCAAAGGATTAGACACACTTAAACTAGATGTTTATACGCCAGAGAATATAAAACCAACAGATAGTTTACCAGTTGTTATTTGGATGCATGGCGGCGGTTTTTCGGGAGGCGGACGTAATGGTATTGACGAGATCAACATTGTAAATGCAGCAAATAAAAATGGATATATTGGTGTTTCTATTACTTACAGATTATTAAGAAAAGGTACAAAAACAGGTTTTGGTTGCAATTGCAGTAAAGAGGATAAGCTTTTTACCTTTAACCAAGCAGTTATCGACTTTTTAGACGCCACTAATTTTATCTATCAAAATAGTACGATGTTACAAGTAGACACTACAAAAATAATAGCAGCAGGAAGTAGTTCTGGTGCAGAAACCGCATTACACGCTGCCTTTATGAGACGTTTTTTTATCCCTGACTTAACAGCATATAAAGACATTACATTTGCTGGTGTCATTGGATTTGCTGGTGCCTTTTTAGACATAGATTCATTAACTATTGACAATGCAATACCCATAGCACTTACACATGGCACAGAGGACGGCGCTGTACCTTATGGTAGTGCTCCACACCAAAATTGCCAGCCTAAAAAACCAGGATACATGATGTTACATGGCTCTAAAACCATTACAGAAAAACTAGACACTTTAGAAGCGTCTTACTTTTTAAACATTGTTAAAAACGGGACTCACGATGCTGCAAATGTGCATCCTGAAGATCTAGACGCTATATTTTATTTTTTAAATAAAACAGTCCTAGAAAACGAGGTTATTCAAACCAAAAAATACACATTACCAAAACCTACCACCTATTAATTTATCATAAATTTAGGTACTTTTGTTAGTACTACTAAAACTTTACGACAAAACGGTTTTAGATTTATATCTTTAAAAAAAATCATAATGGCAAAAACATATTACGATCCAGCAGACCTAAGAAAATTCGGAAAAATAACAGAATGGAATGAAGAACTTGGAAACAAGTTTTTTGACTATTATGGAAAAGTATTTGAAGAAGGCGCTTTAACTGCTAGAGAAAAATCATTAATAGCATTAGCTGTTGCGCATACAGAGCAATGCCCCTACTGCATTGACGCTTATACCAAAGACACCTTACAACGTGGTATTACAAAAGAGCAAATGATGGAAGCCATTCACGTTGGTGCAGCTATAAAAAGCGGTGCAACTTTAGTACATGGTGTGCAAATGATGAACAAAGTAAACAAACTAGATGGTTAGTATTAAAACCACTGATTAATTAATTTCGTAGGTAGACTACAAACAAGATAACTGTATTAATGGCAACAAAGTCCCTTAAAAAACTAGGAAGCGATTTAGCAAAAAGCAATAAACAATTAGAGATTTTGTCTGGTGGTATTTTTGCTGATGGCGAATTACCGACTTTTAAAGATAAAATTTCTGAAACTGGTCAATTTCCGCTTATAGCGAAAAAGCTAGAAATACTACAAATTAACGTTGGTTACATGTGTAATCAAGTGTGCGAGCACTGCCACGTAGATGCAGGTCCGGACCGAAAGGAAATCATGACCCAAGAGACCATGCAACAAATCTTGGATGTTATAAAAACAACTGGCGCGCATACTTTAGACTTAACGGGAGGTGCTCCAGAAATGAACCCAAATTTTAGATGGTTTGTAGAAGAAGCTTCAAAAATTGGAATTAAAGATTTTATTGTACGTTCTAATTTAACCATTATTCGTGCTAATAAAAAATATTACGACTTACCAGAATTTTTCAAAAAGCATAATATCCATGTTATAAGCTCTATGCCACACTGGACTAGAGGAAAAACAGATAAACAACGTGGTGAAGGTGTTTTTGACATGTCCATAAAAGCGTTACAAGAATTAAATGCTGTTGGTTATGGTATGCCAGGAAGCGACTTAAAACTAGACTTAGTTTATAATCCTTCAGGCGCATTTTTACCTGGTGATCAAATGGCTATGGAAAAAGATTTTAAGAAAGCACTATCAGAAGATTTTAGCATTCAATTTCATAACTTATTTGCTATTACAAACTTACCAATTGCACGTTTTTTAGATTATTTAATTGCTTCAGAAAACTATGAAGATTACATGTACTCTTTAGTAGAAGCTTATAATCCTGCAGCCGTACAAAACGTCATGTGTACTAATACCTTGTCTGTAAGTTGGGATGGTTATTTATTTGATTGTGATTTTAATCAAATGTTAGAACTACCTGTAAACAGTAAATCTAAACACATTTCTGAGTATAAAACAGAATTATTAGAGGGACGAAACATTATAATTTCTCAACATTGTTATGGTTGTACTGCAGGCGCAGGAAGCAGCTGTCAAGGTGTTGTTGCATAGTTAAAATAGCGTTTTCGCTTACGCGGAAATTAAAAAATGACAAAAAAAACTGCCATATTAATTTTTTCAAATTCTGCTAAAGAGGATGCTAAGCGCAAATCTTTTGCAGATAGTCAGTTGTTTGAAACATTGACTAATGAAACCATTAATAAGGTGAAAAAAACGGGATTACCCTATTTCCATTTCACTGAAACGCAGCAAGAAGGAACGTCTTTTGGTGCGCGTTTTAGTCATGCAATACAAACCGTTTTTGATAAAGGTTTTACCAATATTATTTCGATAGGAAATGACACACCTCATTTAAAAACCAAGCATTTAAATGATGCGAACCAAAAACTAAATAACAATCAGTTAGTCTTTGGCCCTTCTAAGGATGGTGGTTTTTATTTAATGGGACTTAATAAAGCGTTATTTAATACTAAACGTTTTAGTCAACTTCCTTGGCAAACCTCAGCGTTAAAAACAACCACATTACAGTTACTATCTGTAAATCATATTAACTTCAGTTTACTAGAAACTTTGGTTGATATTGATTCGGCTTCAGATATATCTTCAATATTAAATAGCTATAAAACTATTTCAAAATCAGTAAAAACAGTATTACTCCAGCTTTGTATTTCCGCGAAAGCGATACTTTTACACACTGTTATAGTTATAGATTTTACTATAAATCACGCCCTTTTTAATAAAGGTTCTCCACAATTAGTTTCGATTAAAAACTAAAGACTTTTAAGTCATTTTATTACTGAAACTAATCTTTTTAAATGAAACACATTTACTTATGTGCTTTGCTTCTTGTATCTACATTTAGCATAGCGCAAACTACAATTACAGGCACCGTTACAAGTGCTGAAGATGGTCAAACATTACCATACGTTAACATTGTGACTAGCAACAACAGCGGAACAATTACGGATAATGAAGGGCAATATTCAATAACTATTTTAGACGATATGGAGACGTTATCGTTTTCGTTTATTGGGTATAAAACACAACAAATAGCCATCACTAATCAAACCACTATAAACGTTGCTTTAATTGAAGATGCTTCAAGTTTAGACGAAGTGGTTATCACAGCCTTAGGGTTAGAACGCGACACAAAAGAGTTAGGTTATGTGGTACAGTCTTTATCTTCAAAAGGACTTACAGAAGTTAAAGCGGTTAATTTTTTAGACAATTTAGCAGGTAAATTAGCAGGTGTGACGATCTCTCAAGGTGCAACAGGTGTTGGATCATCTTCAAAAATCACGATTCGTGGTGAAGCCTCTTTCTCTAACAACAATCCTTTGTTTGTAGTCGATGGTGTCCCTATCAATAACAATACAGTTTTTAACTTTACAAACGAAGCTGCTGCAGGTTTTCAGGAAATAGATTTCGGAAATGGCGCAATGGATGTTAATGCGGATGATATTGAAGAGGTTTCGGTTTTAAAAGGACCAAGTGCAGCTGCTTTATATGGTACGCGCGCATCTAATGGCGTTATTGTAATAAAAACTAAAGGTGGTAAAAAGTCAAAAGGCTTAGGGATTAGTATTAACACCTCTGTATTTGTGGATTCTGCTTTTAGATTACCAGAGTTTCAAAATAGTTACGGACAAGGTAATTCTGGTCAGTTTGAATATGTAGATGGTCTTGGTGGTGGTATTAACGACAATATTACCTATTCTTGGGGGCCACAATTGGACGCAGGTAATTTTGCATCGCAATTTGATAGTCCTGTCGTGTTGCCAAACGGAACGATTGTACGTGGTGGCGATACTGCTTTATATAACGGAGACACTATTACACCAACACTCTTAAAATCCAATCCTGATAACTTAAAAGACTTTTATCAAACTGGCGTCACAACAATTAATAATATTGCGATCTCTAATGGTTTTGACACAGGAGATTATCGTTTGTCTTTTACAGATTTAAGAAGTGAATCTATTATCCCTGGTGTCAATTTAGACAGACAAACCGTTGCTGCAAAACTAAATTTTGAACCTACGGATAAAACCACGATTTCAACCTCTATTTCTTACACTAACTCAACTAGTGATAATAGACCATCTAACGGTTATGGTAGTGAAAACGTAAATTACAGCTTAGTAGCTTGGGGACCAAGAAGTTTAGATATTAATAGTTTAAAAAATTATTGGCAACCGGGTTTAGAAGGTGTGCAACAATATAGCTTTAACTACACGTTTTTTGATAACCCCTATTTTATTCTATACGAAAACACCAACAGTTTTAATCGTGATCGTGTGTTTGGTAATGTAGCTTTTAAGCATCAATTTACCGATGCCTTTAGTTTACAGTTAAGAACAGGAATGGACTACTCTTCAGAAAAAAGAGAATTAAAACGCAGTTATTCTAGCAACCGATTTAAAAATGGTGCTTACGCAGAGCACGATGTGTTTTTCAGAGAAATTAACACTGACTTTTTATTAAATTACAATAAGAACTTTGGCGATTTTAAAGTAGATGTATCCGCTGGAGGAAATCGTTTAGACCAGAAGGCATTCACAAAACAAGCTCAAACTGTTAATTTAGCACAACCTGGTATTTTTAGTTTAAATAATGCAGCATCTCCTATTGAAGTGTTTCAGTTTGACTCTAAAAAACGTATTAATTCTTTTTACGGTATTGCCAAATTGGGTTACAAAGACTTTCTATATTTAGATATTACAGGACGTAATGATTGGTCTAGTGCTTTAGCAACCCCTTTTTCTGTAGATGGGACTTCATTTTTCTATCCTTCGGCTTCAGCCAGCTTTATCTTATCTAATGTTACCACACTTCCAAAAGCGGTGTCATTTGCTAAACTAAGAGCCAGTGTAGCACAAGTAGGAAACGATACTAATGCCTATCAAACCTCGGGCGCTTTTATCTCTCAAACACCCTATAACGGTCAACCAACTTTTAGCAATCAAGACTTTATTCCTAACGCTAATTTAAAACCTGAAAGCACCACTAATTACGAGTTTGGTGCAGATGTACGTTTTCTAAATGACCGTATCCGTTTTGACTTTACCTATTACAATGCAATTACCAAAGACCAGATTATATCATTACCTATTCCTATATCCTCAGGTTATGAGCAACAAGTCGTTAACGGTGGTAAAGTAAAATCGACTGGTATCGAAATTATTGCAGGTATCACACCGATAAAAACCAATAACTTCAAGTGGAACACGACGTTTAACTTCGCTAAAAACAAAGCAACTATTGAAGAGTTACCGCAAGCTGATGGTCGTTTAACATTGGCTTATAGCCGAATTTACGACAGTGCCAATCAAACCGTTTGGTTTCAAGTTGAAGAAGGTGGGCAAATTGGAGACTTTTATGGTACAGGGTATCTTAAAAATGAAGACGGACAATTTATAATTGATAGCGACGGACGCTATATAGCAGACAATACACTTAAAAAACTAGGGAATTACAATCCAGATTTTACATTAGGTTGGAATAACGATTTTAGTTATAAAAATTGGACTGCAAGCTTTTTGTTTGATTGGAGACAAGGTGGAGAGATTGTATCAAGAACCAGTGCTTTAGGTAATGTAGGAGGACAATTAGCAGAAACCGAGTACAGACCTGAAGATGGTATTGTTGCAGAAGGTGTAACTACTTCTGGACAGCCTAACACCGTTGCGGTATCTGCCGAAAGCTATTACAGACAATTTTACGACAGAAACCATGAAGAAAACAATGTCTATGATGCGTCTTACTTAAAGTTGAGACAATTTTCTATTGGTTACAATTTTAAACTAAAAGAAGGCTTTTTAGGCTTAGAAGAAGGTGGCGATATTGACATATCCTTAATTGGTCGCAACTTGTTTGTTATTACAGAAAACCCACATTTTGACCCAGAACAATTAGCGGTTCAAGGTGATGGTTTTGTAAGTGGTGTGGAAGACATGAGTTATGCCTCATCACGTAGTTTTGGATTAAAAGCCAGTTTAAATTTTTAAGAGCAACATCATGAAAAACACATTATATATATTAAGTTTTTTCGCGCTTGTTTTAACTACAAGTTGCACCAAGGACTTTGAAGACATTAATACTAATCCTAACGCTCCAAACACTGTACAACCAAGTTTGTTGTTACGTCAAGTTATTTACGATTTTGGAGAACAAATGAGTTACGAAGGTTTTGTTGCAGGTGATTTATTATCGCAACACAGAACTGCTTTGGACTTTAACCTATTTGACAGACATGATTTAAAATCGCCACAACTAGGAGGAAATCCTTGGCCTATTTTTTACACAAACTTGCGTGATAACGAAATCATACTAACGCAATCCAGAACAACAGCTACTTTTCGAGTATATGAAGGTCCGGCCTTAATTCTGAAAGCGTATATGGCAGCAGGATTAACAGATCTATTTGGAGATGTGCCCTACTTTGCAGCCTTTAACGGTGTTAACGGAACCGTTACACCAACTTATGATACGCAGCAATCTATTTATTTAGATGAGAACGGAATCCTTGATAACTTAGACAAAGGGGTTACAGCTATCCAAAATTACAGCTTAGCCATTCCTTTGGAAGGTGACATTCTATTTGATGGAAATTTGCAAGCTTGGATAACTTTTGCTAATAGTTTAAAGTTGAAATATTTAATGAGACTATCGGATAAAATCGATGTTTCGGAAGACTTACAAGCCTTATACAACTCAGGCGATTTTATTTCAGCTACAGCTGAAAACGCAGTATTTAACTTTACCAATACTGATCCAAACAGCTTTAGACTAGCACAATTGCGTGTTGGAGATTTCAATAATTTTGTACTATCGGAAACTATGGAGGATCTATTAACGGACTTAAACGATAACAGAATAGGTACTTTTTTCAGACCTTTTGAAAACGCCACAACTAATGAGTATAACGGTTTACTAAATGGTATTGATGCCTCATCAACATCTATTGCATTAGCAGAATATTCTTTAGCAGGCACTGCTTTTAGAGAAGACACCTCGGTTTTAGATGCTAATTTTATGACCTCTTGGGAGGTTTACTTTACACTAGCCGAAGCTGCCGAAAAAGGGTTAATTACAGCAAATGCACAAGCGTTATACAATACAGGAGTAACACAAGCTTTTGAATATTGGCAGACTGATTTACCAGCAACTTATTTAACAAGTAACGCAGCTTATGATGCTGTTGGCACAACACCGTTACAACAAATAATGACTCAAAAGTGGATTGCTAATATTATTAATGGTTATGAAAGCTGGGTAGACTACAGACGTACAGGTTTCCCTGAATTTAACACCGTGTCTGCAAGTTTAAATAATGGTTTAATTCCGGTTAGAATGCCTTATCCTGCAGAGGAAGATGCTTTAAATGCTGAGAATTATAATCAAGCTGCAAATGCAACAAATGGTAACGATATAAACTTCCCAGTTTGGTGGGACGAAAACTAACAGATGAGTACAGAAATTTGGCAATGGATTTTGGTAGTAGGATCAAGTTTACTCTTGTTTTTACTGTCCCCTTACGCTAAAACTACCGAGTCGTTTTTTAAAGCTAATCACAATAAAAAATCACCTAACGTTTTAGTCCTAACGGGAAGCCTTATTATTTCTTGGATTTTTGCAAAAAGCATTACCAATGCGGCTAATTTAGGTTTAGACTTTGGTATTGTCGGCGGAGTCGCTTATGCTGGTTACTATTTAAGTTTTGCAGTTGCAGGATTACTAATATATCAATTACGCACCAAAGGTGGCTACACTAGCATCCATCAATTTTTAACGAGTAAATTTGGTAAAAAAGCAGTCGCTGTTTTTACTATTTTGATTATTATTAGATTGTTTAATGAAGTCTGGAGTAACACCATGGTTATTGGCTCTTATTTTGGAGAAACAGGAAGTGCCAGCTACTACACAGCCATAATTGTATTTACATTACTAACGCTAAGCTATGCTATCAAAGGTGGTCTGAGTAGTTCTATTTTTACGGACGTGATCCAGATGGTCTTGTTTTCTGTACTGCTAATCATTATTTTATATACTATTTTTTCTGTTGAAAATTTTACAGCAAAAGACATTGCAACCTCAGGAACTTGGAGTTTTGAACTAGGTTTAAATCTGTTTTTTGCAGCTATAATCCAATCGTTTAGTTACCCTTTTCACGATCCCGTTTTAACAGACAGAGCCTTTATAAGTTCTCCTAAAGTGACTAGAAAAAGCTTTTTATGGGCTAGTTTATTAGGCGCCATTTGTATTGTGTTATTCAGTATTATTGGTGTTTACGCACAAACACAAGGTTTTAAAGGACAAGCTGCAGTTGAGGTTGGAAAAGCATTTGGTGTGGTGGTACTATTAGTCATTAATTTTATAATGATTACCTCAGCAGCATCAACCTTGGATTCGACTTTTTCATCATTTTCAAAATTATTAGCTGTGGATTTAAGCTTAGGCAAAAGCCTTACTTTTGGAAGATTAGCAATGGTTGCAATTGCCTTATTAGGGACCATTCCAATCTTTTTTAATGCCGAAATCCTATCAGCAACCACCATTTCCGGAACTATGGTCATTGGTTTAACACCAATCTTTTTATTCTGGAATTATAAAGTACCCAAAATCAGTTTTTATTTAAGTGTGGGTTGTGGCTTACTTTTTGGGTTTTTATTAATATTTAAAGTTTTTCCTGAGGCATTAATTTTTACTAAAGGGCGTTATGCCGATTTACTTTGGGTAAATGTTTGGGGGATTTTTAGTTGTAACATTTTATATTTCGTTCCTAGATGGATAAAACAATAAAACATATTGGCACATTATCTGGCAAAGTGCTTCTTTTTGGAGGCGTTTACAGTAATTTACAAGCTTTAGAAGCACTTAAAGCTATTGCCGAAAAAGAAGAGATCAAACCAGAAAACTGCATTTGTACTGGAGATATTGTTGGCTATTGCGCTCAACCAGAAGAAACAGTCCAACTGTTTAAATTATGGAAAGCAAATAGTGTTTTAGGTAATGTAGAAATACAACTTATTGAAGGCGAAGAAGATTGTGGTTGCGACTTTACTGAAGGCTCACGTTGTGATGGGTTTTCAAAACTATGGTATCCATTTGCCCAAAGTCAGCTGAGTAAAAACTCCATTGAACATCTTAAAACTATTCCTGATCATATAACATTTAACTATGCCAACAAAAAAGTAGCGGTTGTACATGGTGATTACTTTAATGTATCAGAATTTGTGTTTAAATCTACAGACTGGTCTGTTAAATCAAAAACATTAGAAGCCACCAATAGTGATGTTATTATTGCTGGACATTGCGGTTTGCCTTTTAGCCATGAACAAGACCAAAAACTATGGTTAAATCCAGGTGTTATTGGGATGCCTGCTAATGATGGTACTCCGCAAGTATGGTATGCTATTTTAGAAGATGTTAATGGCGAAATGAAATTTACACACCATAACCTCGACTATAATTATAAGTTGACCAATAGTTTAATGAAAAATGGATTGTTGCCAGAAGAATATGCAAGAACCATTATTACGGGAATTTGGGATAACACTGAAATTTTACCAGCAATAGAAAGTGGTTTACAAGGTTTCGGAATTAATTTATAACCCTATGAAAACATTATTATTTTTATTTATAAGTCTTTTTGCTGCACAAAGTATAGCGCAAGACACGCTGGAAGAGTTACTAAAAAAACACAACAAAAATAGCGTCCCGTATATTACCGTACAAGAATTAGCAATGCCAAAAACTGACGCTGTTATACTAGATGCGCGAGAGCCTAAAGAGTTTGAAGTGAGTCATATTAAAAATGCAATGTTAGTTGGTTATGACTTTTTTGATATTAAAACAGTCACAGAAAAACATACTAACAAAAATCAAAAAATAGTAGTCTATTGCTCACTTGGAATACGATCAGAAACAATTGCGAAAAAGCTAAAAGACGAAGGCTACACAAAGGTACTTAATCTTTATGGCGGTATTTTCGAATGGAAAAACAACGATTTTATTGTAGTTGATTCGGAAGAAAAAGAAACAGAACAAGTCCACACTTTTAATGAAGCATGGAGCAAATGGTTAACAAAAGGAGAACAGGTCTTTGAAGTTAAACCAAATAAGAAAGAATAGAACTTGACGTCTAAATTCATATAAAAAATTATAACGAAAGTGTGTAGATACAAAGCGCAGCTTTAAGCACGAAACACTTATAGTCTGAGCACGATTATTAATTTAATGATTATTATTTTTTAAGTTATTTTCAACTAGAATGTCATCTTGAGCGCAGTCGAAAGTTCAATATGTTTATATTTTTGAAAGGTTTCGACTGCGCTCAACCTGACACTGAGATTTTAAAATAACGTTAATTATTATATTTTTATGATTAATTGAACTCCGGTTGATAGTGAATGATGCAAAAGCAATTTCCTGATTTTGATATGATTTTTTGGTTTTGTATTTAGAATAAAATGTCTAGCAGACATTCCATCCTAAATAGTGTATCAAGACAAAATGAACAAAATAAAAACATAATTAATGAGCAACAAAAACCTAATAATAACCTTTACCAGAAACCCAGAGTTAGGTAAAGTAAAAACAAGATTAGCAAAAACCATCGGCGAAGCTTCCGCTTTAGCGATATATATAAAATTACTAGAACATACTGAAAGTGTTTTACGCAACATTGACAGCGACAAAGCTGTATACTACTCGGTGAAAATTAGAGAAAACGACCTTTGGGATAGTAACATATATCAAAAACACCAACAGTTTGGTGACGACTTAGGTATCCGAATGCAAAATGCTTTTAAAGCTGGTTTTGACGCTGGTTATTCTAAAATTGTCATTGTTGGTAGTGACTTACACGATTTACAACCCAAACATATTACACAAGCATTTGATACATTGGACACTAACGACGTTACTATTGGTCCTGCTGAAGATGGCGGGTATTACCTTTTAGGCATGAAAACACTATATAAAGACGTCTTTGAAAATAAAAATTGGGGAACCGAAACGGTATTTGATGACACTATTAAAAATTTAAAAAATGAAAGCGTATTTTTGTTAGAACAACTAAATGATGTCGACACTTACGAAGACATTAAAAATAACCACACACTTAAAGCTTTAATAGAACATGATAAAACATATAAATAAAACAGTCGAATACCTACAAGAAAAAGGTTTTAACAATCCTGAAGTTGGTATTATTTTAGGTACTGGATTAGGTAAATTAACAGACGAAATTGAGATTATAGAAGAAGTAAGTTATAATCATATTCCTAATTTTCCGACAGCGACTGTCGAGTTTCATAAAGGGAAATTAATTTTCGGAAATCTAGCAGGTAAAAAAGTAATTGTTATGCAAGGTCGCTTTCATATTTATGAAGGTTACAGTTTGGAAGACGTGACTTACCCTGTTAGAGTTATGGAAAAACTAGGGATTAAAACATTACTAGTTTCTAACGCCTCTGGAGCCATTAATTTAGACTTTAAGAAAGGTGAATTAATGCTAATTGACGATCATATTAACCTTCAAGGAAGTTCTCCTTTAGCCTTTAAAGGTGTTCAAGAATTAGGCGAACGTTTTGTTGACATGAGTGCGCCTTACGATTTAGAAATAAACAAAAAATTTAAAGCAATTGCTAAAGCAAACAACATCACATTACACGAAGGTGTATACACTAGCGTTGTTGGACCGCAATTAGAAACTAGAGCAGAGTACAGAATGTTAAAAATTATTGGTACCGATGCTGTTGGGATGAGTACTGTTCCAGAAGTAATTGTTGCTAATCATTTAAATTTAAAAGTGGCTGCTGTGTCAGTTTTAACAGACGAATGCGACCCAAGTAATCTAAAACCGGTAGATATTAGCGAAATTATTGCAATGGCTAATCAAGCAGAACCAGATATGATTACGTTATTTAAAGGTTTAATGGAAACACTATAATAGTTAGAAAAAGTATTTAATACTACTGATACCGACAACTATAAACAAAAAAACAAATGAGCTATTTAGATGCTACAAACGATTTATATAAAGAAGCTGCTTTAACACCAGATGTTGGATTATGCTGCACCACTAATCCTATATGGGAATTACCAGGGCTTAAGATCCCTAAAATCATGCAGGAAATGAACTACGGTTGTGGTAGTACTGTAAACGCAAGAGACTTAACTAACAACCCCAAAATGTTATATGTTGGTGTTGGTGGTGGTATGGAATTATTACAATTCGCTTATTTTAACCGTCAAAAAGGCGGTGTTATTGGTGTGGATGTTGTAGATGAAATGCTAGAAGCGTCTCGTCAAAACTTTATCGAAGCCGAAGCACAAAACGATTGGTTTAAAAGCGATTTTGTGGATCTTGTAAAAGGAGATGCTTTAAATCTTAACGTAGCAGACAATTCTATTGATGTGGCAGCGCAAAACTGTTTATTCAATATTTTTAAAGCGGAAGATTTAAAGAAAGCAATTGACGAAATGTACCGTGTATTAAAACCTCATGGTAAATTAGTAATGAGTGATCCTACTTGCGAGCAAGAAATGAATGACACATTACGTAATGATGACAGATTACGTGCTTTATGCTTAAGCGGCAGTTTACCAATTGCAGACTACGTAAAAGCATTGACTGATGCCGGTTTTGGAACCATAGAAATTAGAGCTAGAAAACCTTACAGAATTTTAGATCCTAAAAACTATCCAACAGACGAATTGATTTATATCGAATCTATAGAAATAGCTGCTATTAAAGATCCAATGCCAGAAGATGGTCCTTGCATATTTACAGGTAAAGCTGCCATTTACTATGGAGATCAAGACTTTTTTGACGATAAAAAAGGGCACATTTTACTTAAAAATCAACCTATAGCTATCTGCGATAAAACAGCAGGGGACATTGCTGCTTTAGGTAGAGATGATATTTTTATTAGCGAATCTACATATCACTATGATGGTGGTGGCTGTTGTTAAGTAATGAATGTTACACGATCTGCTATTTAAATGCAATAATTTAGCGTAATGGAAAAATATATAGACATTATAAAAAACGCCTATTTTGGTTATTGGAACTATCTAAAACACCAAATTATATTCCCAAATAACTGGGACAACTATTTTTATGGGTTAATCATAATATCGTTAGTCGTTTGGGGTTTAGAGATTGTGTTTCCTTGGCGTAAAAACCAATCTATTTTCCGTAAAGATTTTTGGTTGGACACGTTTTATATGTTCTTTAATTTCTTTTTGCTTAATCTTATCATTTTAATAGCATTATCTAATACTGCTGCTGGTTTTTTTGATGATATTTTAGGTGTTGTTGGTTTATCTATTTCTAACTTTCAGCTGTTTGATGTTGACAATTTACCATTATGGTTAGGCTTGTTTATATTTTTTATAATCTCTGACTTTACACAATGGATTACACATAATTTATTACATCGTTTTGAGTTTTTATGGAACTTCCATAAAGTACACCACAGCGTTAAAGAAATGGGATTTGCAGCACATTTACGTTACCACTGGATGGAACCTATTTTATATAAATCCATGTTATACATTCCTATTGCTATTATTGGCGGCTTTGATGCCCAACATGTTGCGATAGTGCACTTTTTCGCGATCACTGTTGGACACTTAAATCATGCCAATTTAGGCTGGGATTATGGGGCTTTAAAATATGTATTTAACAATCCAAAAATGCACATTTGGCATCATGTAAAACACTTACCAAAAAACATAACTTATGGTGTAAACTTTGGGATCACGTTAAGTATTTGGGATTATATTTTTAAAACCAATTACATTCCGCATGATGGTCGTGATATCGAGTTAGGTTTTGAAGGTGACGAAACGTTTCCAAAAGATTTTATTAGTCAAGAATTATATCCTTTAAAAAAATGAAAAATAGCATCGTATTAATTTTAATTGTCCTGTTTAGTTCTTGTTGTAATGCAAAAAAAGTTGCTCAAGACACCACAAAACCAATCCAGGAGTCTACTGTTTTACAAGAGAAAGCTGTTGCTGAAATTAAAACAGATACTCATACTATTGTAATTGAAGATCAAAAAGAAGTTACAACAAGTAAAATAAAAGTACTTCCCCTACCTCCAAAACCACCTAAGCAAATTGAAAGCTCAACATTTAGCCATAAAAGATGGAATACACTATTACAAAAACATGTATCAGCATCTGGGAATGTAAACTATCAAAAATTTAAAGCCGACAAAACAACACTAGCCATTTATATTGATGAGTTAGCGCATAATACGCCTAAATCAAATTGGTCTAAAAACGAAAAATTAGCCTATTGGATTAATGCATACAACGCATTAACAATAGATTTAATTATAAAAAACGATCCTGTAAAAAGCATTAAAGACATCAAAGACCCTTGGGGCCAAAAACTTTGGGAACTAGGAGACAAATGGTATAGTTTAGAAGACATTGAGCATGAAATTTTGCGTAAAATGGATGAACCCCGTATACACTTTGCGATTGTTTGCGCCTCTTATTCTTGTCCTAAATTACAAAACACTGCATTTATAGCTTCAAAATTAGAAACGCAATTAACCACAGCAACTAAACAGTTTTTAAGCGATACTAAACGTAACGAGATCAAAGAAAACAGTTTGAAATTATCAAAAATATTTAAATGGTTTGATAAAGATTTTGAACAAAATGGCAGTTTGATTGACTTTTTAAACAAGTATACAGACGTAACCATTTCAGCGAAAGCTAAAATTAGCTATAAAGATTACAACTGGGACTTAAATAACTAAAACCAATCTAATAAAACTTACGTAAATAAAGCATGATAAGCATTATTATCCCGGTTTTAAACGAAGCTGAACACATTACTGAGCTCTTATATCATTTAATTGATAACGCCTCATTAAACACCATTCAAGAGATTATTGTTGTTGATGGCGGAAGTACAGATAATACCGTTTCAATTATTAGCACATTAGGTTTGAACATTAAAGTGTTACATTCTGAAAAAGGACGTGCAAAACAAATGAATATTGGTGCAAAAGCTTCTAAAGGAGATATTCTTTACTTTTTACATGCCGACTCTTTTCCACCTAACAGATATGATCATTTAATTTTAGAAGAAATAAAAAAAGGAAATAACGCAGGTTGTTTCAGATTACAATTTGACAGTACCCATTGGTGGTTGCGTTTGGCTAGTTGGTTAACTAAATTTTCATGGAGAGCTAGTCGCGGTGGTGATCAAAGTCAATTTATTACCAAAGCACTATTTGATGATATTGGTGGCTTTGACGAGTCCTACATGATATACGAAGACAATATTTTAATAAATGAGTTGTATAAACGTAAAGAGTTTGTTGTCATTAATAAAAAACTAAAAACCTCAGCCCGATTATATGAGAAACACGGTGTTTGGAAGATTCAATACCATTTCTGGGCTATTTATGTCAAAAAATGGTTTGGCGCTTCTGCAGAGGAATTATGTGCTTATTACAAAAAGTATATTACTTAAATAAAACCCTTCCAAAATACTATTTTAAGATTGTAATATCACTGAACGGAGTCGAAATTAACTTTATTTTTAATTAAAAGCAAACTTCGACTACGCTCAATATGACATTATCTATGCTCTAATTCGCTTTCTAATTTCAGCTAAAGAATGATCTACTACTAATTCTCCATCTCTAAAGACTTCTTTTAGTTCGCCTTTCTGTTCCTCTTCCCAAGAGACTTGATCAACTAACGCATAGTTACCGTTTTCTTTTACGATTTTAATTAAACCTTTCGCTGATTTTTTAGTACCATCATCTGTAATTGGATTTTTATAGATTTCTCTTGACGCTCCATCTACCTCACCATAAGTTGCCTTCATTGCAAATCCAAACGTATCACGTGTATTATATTGGTAAGTAAAAGACCCGATACCTAACACCACATTTGTAGATGCAAAACCATTTTGTTTTAAACGTTCGCAAATTTCGGTTGCTCTATCAATAGTGATACTATCTCCATAAATAGCACCAATATGACTATCTAATTCTTTATAACCTTTGTCATTAGTTGTGCCTCCAAAAATATCCCAAAGTAATTGTACAACACCTTTTTTAGCAGCTTCTGTTGTACCATTAGGATTACCACAAATAATATCCGCTGGATCTCCAGAATCAGGTCTAATAACCACTTTTCCGTTTCTAGCTAAAACATCTTCTTTTAAATTAGGAAGATACTCGGTCAATACTTTCCATAAATCCCACGTATCGGATACTATCGATACAATTCCGTTTGGATATACTTCTGTAATTAGCCTTTTAAACGTCTCTTGCTCCCCTGTATTGGTCCCCATGCACATTACTGAATGTTCAGTTGCAGCAACAGAACCACCAACTAATTCCGTATCTGAATTAGCGTTATAATAGTCTTCTAAAAAATCTATTGTTGGAATCGTATCTGTACCCGTAAAACTTAACAAATGCCCAGCTGAAGATACGGTTGCAGCTTCCAAACCTCCCATTCCTCTCATTGAAAAATCATGACCTTGCCAATCTACAAACTCTAATACAGAAGACGTTTCATTGGCATATTTATCCAAAATCTTACGGTATTGTTTTGCTATTGTTGCTGAGTTACATGGTAACCACAATGTCGTAGATAGTATGGTTTCAAAATAATTAGTCAACCAGAAAAATTCGGCTTTAGTATTATACATCGTTAACATTGGCACCTTGATAGGAACGGACACCCCTTCTGGTAACGCCTTAATGACCATAGGTAAATAGCCTAAATCATGCAGATCCTCGATATGTTTGATTCCAACACTATTCTCTCCTAAATAATTATTGATTCGTCTTTGATACTTTTTACAAACTTCAGCTTTTGGTTGTTTAAAAAAATTAGTATTAAAATCTGCGATCATGTACTTTTTAATAAAGTATTGCAATCCAAAAAGCACGACCTGATCAACCCCTTTAATCCGAGTCATTCTAGGTGTCCAATTAGAATATACTAATGTCGTTTTATCTGGATATTGTCTTCTGTGGTCTACTTTATAACCGTCTGTGTATAATAATGGATTCATATTGTTTATTTTTTTTCATTTATTAATTGGTCTCTAACTTCCATAAGCGCAAAACCTAATAAGTTTAAACCTTTCCATTCTTTGGGGTTTTGAGCATTTTTATCTTCTGCTGCCAAACCAATCCCCCAAATACTATCAACCGGACTTGCTTCGACCAAAATACTTGTTTTGGTTTCAATTAAAAATTCTTTTAATTGTAAATTCTGAGTAAACTTAAAATAATTAGCTAGTTTAACAATTTCAAACCTACTGTCCTCCCAAGTCTTTTGATCATAATTTTTTACTTGTCTTCCTAATTTTTTAGCTTCCTCTGGTGTTTTACACGCTATAATTTTATCAAGTACAACATCATCTTTAAATAGCTTTGCTTTTTTTGCCATCATAAAATGTTCTGCAGTTAGGTACGTGACACCTTCAACTACAAAATTTGATGTCCACCATTGACTAAAACAACTTTTAGATATACTTCCCTCTTTGTTTCTTTGATGTCCCCAAAATAGCAAATATTGATTTGAATGTTCTGTACTTATTATCGTTTCAATTGTATATTTCATCTTTATTACCTTTCTATTAATCAATAACCCTTTATTTATTTCTTCCCTGTTCATTTGAATATAGTGATTGTAACGTATCACTTTGAAACACATTCTTACTGTCAATATCTATTGCCGACAGTTTCCCTGTAAAAGCAGCACCTGTATCTACATTCCAAACATTTATAGCCTGCATTGGCACATCAGAATTATAGCGTATGGTTGGTGTGTGTCCGATAAAAATCTCGTTATAATGTTTTAACCGATTGGGATATAAATCTGAATCCTTTTTAATGCGCTTATCCATTGTTGACGCCATTTCCCAAAGTGTTCTGTCAAAATACAAGTTTTCAGGATGAACTTCTTTAGTTACACCATGCATAGAAGTAAAGCCTGCATGTATAAACAATTGATTCTCTTCATTAAGATGATACAATCTCATATCTCTAAAAAATTGTAAATGAATTGCGCGCTCCGCGTCAGAAAATTGAGAATAACTTTGAATTGTTTCTTGTCCTCCATTAACAAACCACGGTTGGTTTTCGATACCTTTTTCTAACCATTGTTCGCACCAAGCATCATGATTTCCTTTTATAAAAATACAATCATGGTCTTTTGAAAATTCTATTAAAAACTGAATAACCTGAGCAGAATCACTCCAACCATCCACATAATCACCAAGAAAAATAAAACAATCCGCTTCAGTTATTTCTATACGTTGTATTAACTGCTCCAAAGCTTTTAATCCTCCGTGAATATCTCCTATTGCTAGTGTTCTTTTCATTATTTTTTTTCTTTAAAATCTATAAACTCAGAAGGAACAGCGCCCGTCAACCAAACGCCATTTTTAGATAAATAAAACGAATGTCCTTGGTTATGTAAATCTATAGCATTAACACATAAAACGATTGGCTTACCTCTTCTACTGCCCACTTTTACAGCTGTTTCTATATCACCACTTAAATGAACATGTTGTCGACTTTGCTTTTGTAATCCTTGTTTTTGTATGGATTCTATAAATCGTGCAACTGTACCATGATATAAAAATTCTGGTGGTTGGATTGCTTTCAATTCTAAATCAACTGTTTTTAAAGAGTGCCCTTGATTGGCTCTTATTTTTGTTCTGTCTTCATTAAATCCAAATCGTTGTTTATCATTGGTCACAACAACCTCTTCAAGTTGCGCCACCGTAAAATTTTGATGACTCAATTTTGATTTCTCGATAAGCTCCTCAACATCTGCCCAACCATTATCATCTAATATCAATCCTATGGTGGCCGGATTATGTCTCAAAATCAGACTTAAAAACTTACTTATTCTTTTTTTATCTGTTTCGTTCATGATTAATTATTCTAGTTATGAATTATTGGTTTAAAAGGCTATTATAAATAGTATAGTTCTCGTCATCAAAACAAATAAAAACAACTGTTTCAATAACCTCAGAATTAAAACTAGTGACTGCTTCTAAAGCAATTTGTGCGGCTAACTCTTTAGGGAATCTATAAATCCCTGTACTTATGTTTGGAAACGTTATGGATTGTAAACCATTAGCCTCGGCTAGTTTTAAACTATTTACATAACAATTAGTTAATCCTTCTTTTTCTTTTTCTAAACGTTTTCCTCCATTATAAACCGGACCAACAGTATGTATTATCTTTTTTGCTGGTAAATTACCTGCTGTCGTCATGACAGCTTCTCCTGTTTTACATTTACCCTGTTTATTTCTAATAGCTTGGCAATCTTCCAAAACAGCTTTCCCTCCTGCTCTATGGATTGCACCATCAACACCGCCACCTCCAAGCAGGCTAGAATTAGCTGCATTTACTATTACATCTACTTCTATTTTAGTAATATCTCCTTTTAATATTTTAACTTTCATGACTATATCTCTTAAAAAACTGATTACTTAAATCTACAATATCATCCTTTCTAGCCAAACTATCAATCCATTGTTTTGGAACGGATTCTAGACCATAAACCAGGCCTGCTATTCCTCCAACTACCGCAGCAGTAGTATCTGTATCTCCACCTAAATTAATAGCTCTAAAAACCGATTCTTGATATGAATCCGTTGTTAGCAAACACCAAAAACTAGCTTCTAATGTATTAATAACATACCCGTCTGATTTTATTTTGGTTGGCACTAAAAGTGAAATATCATGTTCAATTAATCTTTTAAAATGAATCGTTTCATAATCAGAGATAGCTTCTTCCGTAAAAAAGAGTTTAATATCATTCTGCATCAATACATAAGCGTGACGAATAGTATTATCTTCTATAAGATATTCTGCAAATTTCAAATAAATCAAACAGGAAATTGCGCTTCTAATATGACCATGCGTTAGGGCCGAAACCTCCCAAACAATATCAAATTGTTGTTTAATTGACTTTCCTTTTATAAAAAACAATAAAGGAAGTATTCTCATTAAAGATCCATTTCCATTACTATATTCGTCAGTATTGTATTTTAGCATTTGTAAACCTTCAAAATCTTCATCTTCTATCAACCCTTGAAGTATATCGATAGACTTTCGAGTTTGCATACCAATATCGAACACACTACCACGAGGCGTCCATAATTGCGCATGCCTCCATTTTATAAAACTTGCTGCAATATCACTTAAATTAAACCCTTTAATTAAACTTTCTGCCAAACAAAATGTTAAAGAACTATCATCACTCCAAGTACCTGCAGGTTGATTATGCGTTCCAAATTCCAACATGGAATTAACTGGATATTTATAGAGATATCCTCTTGACTTAAACTCAACTGGAACACCTAACGCATCTGCTAGAGCTAATCCTAAAAACATATTTGTTATAGCTTCTGTTTTCATTTTAATTTTATTTTAACAACTCTTTAATTGTAATCTGCTCCACACCATCCGCTATTGTTTTAAAACTATCTGTAGTAAAAATTTTAGTAAAGTGTTGATTTAACACCTCAAAACCTTTGTTAAAAATCCCGTGACTTACTGCCAAATAAAGATTCCCTGCATTTTTATTTTTCAACTCTTGTGCTAAGCCTATAAATGTGCCTCCTCCATCGCAAATATCATCAACGATTAAACAATCTTGTCCTTTTAAATCATCTTCATACACTTTAAAGCCTTCTAACTTTCCGTTTTTTACGTTTCGTTTTTTAGAACATTCAATAACTGGAATCCCTCCCAAAAACTCAGAGACTTTATAAATCTTTTTTAAGGCACCACCATCTGGGGAAATTAATAAGACTTCTGAATTAATTCTTGACAAGACCGTTTCTATAAATGTATGATTGGATATGGACTCACAATTATCTAAAACCGCAGCTGTAACCTCCGAATGCGCATCATAAACCATCACTTTATTAAGATTAAAACTGTTTAATAAATCAGCATACACCTTAACCGAAAGCGGCTCGCCTTTTACCATAACTCTATCTTGTCTTGCTGCAGGAAAGTATGGTATAAAGACATTAATTTTTTGAATATAAAAACGCTTTAGTGCATCTATTGTTAATAGCAACAATCCAAAATCATTAAACGATCGTGTTCTAGTTGTTATAGTGACTTCTGAAACGTTTGATAAATCAGATAAGATTTTAATGTGTGGTTCTCCTCCAGAAAAAGTAAACGTTTCAAACGCTATGTTTGGTTCTGAATGAAATGGCGTGAACTGAGGATCTAAATTTAAATACATTTGCGTTATTTTTACACAAATATAAACCAATTGTTAATAGCTGCAAAATGTTTTGCGTATTATTTACACAAACTTAATATCAAAGTGAAAACCTTCCTCTAAAAGAGTATTATATTTCTTAACATTAAATTTAAATAACTTGGCTGGTCTTCCGCTTCCTTTCTGACTTATTTTATTAGTGTCTTCAAGGATACCGAAACTTAAAATTTTCTTTCTAAAATTACGTCTATCTATATTTTTTTCTAAGATTGAAGTATATAAATGCTCTAAGTCAGAAAAAGGAAATTCCTTTTCTAACAAATCAAAACCGATAGGTTGATAAGTTAATTTAGCTTTTAAACGGGCTTTCGCCGTTTGTAAAATACCTGAATGATCAAATGCTAACGCCGGCAATTGATTACAATCAAACCATTGTGCTTCTGCTGCATCTGTGTCTGCCTGAATTTTAAAATGACGTGGTTTGACTAATGCGAAATAAGATACAGAAACCACACGATTTCTAGGATCACGACCGGGTTTACCGTAAGTATATAATTGTTCTAAATAATCAATAGTGACCCCAGTTTCCTCTTTAAGTTCTCTTTGAACTGCAGACTCTAATGACTCGTTATCCAAAACCAAACCTCCTGGCAACGCCCAAGTATTTTTGAAAGGAGCTACACCCCTTTTAATTAAAAGAACTGATAGATTTTTTTGAGAAGAGTACCCAAAAACAACAGCATCTACAGCAACTTTAATATTTTGAATCGCACTCATTTTTGTGTATTATTTACACAAAGATAACTATTAAAATTGTTATGGCTCAACTAGTCTTCAATCTAAACATACAGATAAGTTAATACAACATTATTTCTTCCGTACTGAAGATTTGTAATTACTGTACTTGACTAAAAATACTGACCAATACCAAAAACTAAACCTTGACCGTCATTTTCCGTAACTCCAAAACCATAATCAATTCTAAAAATAGCATTAAATATAGATTTATGAATAAAGCGCACTCCTAAACCAGGAAACACACGAAGGTTATCAGCTTGTCCAAAGTCACCTAAATCACCACCTGGGTTTCTCCAACTACCAGCATCTACAAAAGCATTTCCTTGAAGTACAAACCAGTTTTTTTCATATAAAGTATGTCTATATTCCGTATTTAATACCACTGCTCCTGTACCTCGATCAATAGTATTTCCTACACCTCTAATATTTATATTGTTATCTACAGAAAATGGCGCAAACGGGGTATCATCGTTACTAGATAACCCTACACGTACTCTTGTTGCCCAATTCCCTTTTTGACCGAGGCGTTTATAAAAATTAAAATCGTTCCAACCAATTACAAACTCAGGTAATGCATCACTTGTTGAAGTTACATATTGAACATTCAATTGGCTTTTAAATCCAGAAACGTACTGGTAATGATAGTCTAAATTATTATATTCATAAATACCTTTATAAAGTAGCTTTTGAACACTTAAATTTTGTGGAACACTAAGACTTGTAGCTCCTGACACATATTCGTATTCTTCTAAAAAAGAATTAACTCCAAACTCAAAACGATTATTAAAGTTGGGTTGATACAATCCTAAAACCTCAAATGATTTGTTTCTATATCTATAATCTGAAGTCGTATTATCAAAAAACACAGGCTCTAATGTTTGTAAATCTTGATGATTTACGGCCAAACCAAATTCACGACTAAACAAAAACGGGGCTCTAAAATTAATACCATAAGAACTATAAATATCTTTTTGATAAAAGCCGCCAAAAACCATATTCCGTCCTAATAAATTAAACTCGTACAAACCTAAGCGATATGCAAACTCACCATCATTAGATGTGTATACATTAAACGAAGGAATTATAGTGAAGTTTTCTTCAATATTATAAAACACATTATAATCACCATTATCTGAAGGAAACACTTGATAATACGCATGAGAAACCGATGGCAAACGTTTAAGCAATTTAATATCTTCTTCTAATTGCAATGAGTCCAAAACAGATCCCATTTTTGCTTTTGCTACTTTTTTAACAAAACTAGACTTCAATTTTTTATTACCTTGAATCTTAATGTCCGTAATATTTTGCGATGCCATTACAGACGCATATAGTAATGCTAAAAAAAATAGTAATTTTCTCATCCTTTAATATCATATTGCGCTTTAATGACTTGTTCTGCAGGTTTATTTTGTGGTGTAAAACGATTATTTTCTATCCCACCAACCCTATCATGATTAATAAACCATTTCCAAACAAAACCTCCTGCAAACCAATCTTCTTTCCAAAACGTCTGAAACAGGGCTTTAGTTGTATTACTCTGCGCGTCTAAATTAACTTTACTCTCTATTCTATCTACAGTCCAAGGTGCTTTTCCTGCATAGTCAATACTTCTGTATCCAAACTCTGTAAAAAGTATCGGTTTACCATATTTTTCAGAGAAGGCTTTTATACTTTTTTTATGTTTGACCCAACCTGCAAGGCATTCCTCAATAGTTGGCGTTTTACTATCACTAACTGGAAAATATGCATCAATTCCTATATAATCTAATTGTTCCCAGAAAGGTGTTTTTAGATATTCATTCCAATTGGCTGCGTAGGTCAGTTTCCCTTTATAAATGGCTCTAACTTTTTTAATTAAATCAGTCCAATAGTCTGGTCTTTGTTCTACAAACTTCTCTAATTCAGTTCCAATACAAAAAATCTCAGCATTAGATTCCTGTGCTACTTGTGCAAATTCCAAAATATATTTAGAGTATGTCGTTTCTAGTATTTTCCAATCCGCTTCGGATTTCATGGTAATAAAACCGGTAAACTCTCCTCTCCAGACCCAAATTTGAGGCTTAAGCATAATTTTGATATTATCCTTTTTTAAAGCTTTAACATATTGTTTACCGCCAATTTTAGTTTCGCCAAACCACTGACGCTCGGAACCATAACTAATTTCTGGATGTGCCAAATCTTTAATGACCCCAAAAGGCATTATTGCCGCATAATTAGCATTTATATTTACTAAAGGATCGACATTCTTTTGAGTAATACTATCTCTGTGTGCCACAAAACTCACCCCATTTATTTTATTCTCTTGAGCTGTACAAGATTGCAAAAGCACTATTAATAATAAGATTTGTATACTGCGCATATTTTTTGACTAAATATAAATAAATCCCACTCTTCAGCAGGATTTATTTTGTTTATATATTTCTGAAACTACTAAAATAAGGCTCTTAATCCAATATTAAAAGATTGTCCTAAACCCGTATTATTACCTCTTACAAAGGTTGTGTATAATGTCTCGATATTTAAAACATCAGTCAATTGATATTTTGCACCTCCACCTACTGCTGTAAAATCTTGTTCAAAATCATTACCCGTATCAATACGCTGTGAATGTTGAACCAATCCTAAAACAGTAAATTTAGAAGTTGGGAAATAACTTAAAAACACACCAGGTGTTAGACTTAAACTATTGTTGGCAAAGCTTTCTTCTTTTTTACCAAAATGATATTCGGTATTCAACTCCGTAAATAACTGCCATTTAGAGCTAAAATTATAATCATAAAAAAAACGGTTTTGAAATGTAAACCCTTTTTGATCTAAAAACACACCATTCTCGCTTTCGTTATCAACTAAAGGAATATGAAAAGCCGTTTGAATTGTAAAATTACTAACACTTTTAAAAGGGTTAAACTTAATTGCTGGCGCAAAAGACGTAAATCCAGAACGTGCGCTATTTAATTCTCCATCAAATTTAAACACATCTAAAGCATCTCTATCTCCAATGACATTGGATCTAAACTCTAATAATAATCCAACGTTAAACCTATTATTATCACTAAGTCCCGTAAAAACATCTACTGTAGAGGTAAAATATGTTTCTCTTGGTTCTGTACCAGAAGAGAAAGTGCTTTCGTTTTGTGTATATAAATTATTAAAAAATTTAATATCCCATTGCCCTTTACTCAATAATTTAGAAGGGGTATACGTCTGAATATTACTAGTTGTTTCGGTTTGATCTTCTTGTGAAAAACCTATAAAGGTTGTTGATAAAGCAAGTAATACTATGGTTAGTTTTCTCATGTTTTGTGTGTTTATTTATTTCCGCGTAAGCGTTATTATGTTATTGTTTATTTAATTTCCAGTTATAGGTAAAGTATTTTAATTTGTAATCCTCTGGTATTTTGTTGGTTCTGTAAGTATTTATAAATTGAATTTCGGTTAACCCATTTTGCACAAAATCTTCGTTATACCATTTTAGGATTTCAGACCCTTCAACTGTTTTCTTTTTAGCGTTTACTTTTATAAAATAATTACCATTTAAAGCTAACATTGTTTGTTTTTCCAATTGCGCTTCTAGTGTTTTTGGCAAATACACATCAGCGATTAAAGGTGGGCAACCTATTGCTCCACAAACCAATACAAAGTGAAATCGTGCATCTTTAAAATTAGCTCTCAACAACTCATTTTCAATAGTATTTAAAGTGACTTGTTTACCTGCTAAGCTATATGTTGTTTTATCAAAAAAGCCTGCTTTATCTAAAGGTGATGCTATTGGGTAATTATCTACTATACCTTTAATTACAGATAAATTATACGCATTAATCCAAAACGCTTGATAATTTTTAGCATCTGACTTATCTACCGATACACCTTTGGCAAGTGTTAAGATTGTGTTTAAAGTTTCTGTGTCACTCTTTATGCCCTCATAATCTACTTTACCTGTAGCCACGTGTGTTTTTAAAAACGCGTCGGTTTGTGTAAAAAAATCATTTAAGGATTGAGATTGTACGGAAACTACTCCGCAAACAACAAGTAATATTAAGAGGTTCTTTTTCATCTTTGAATTTTGTTTTATAATAAGTGTAACATGCTATAAGTCTTAACTTTTGCAACAAACTTTCAAAAAAAAATAAAAAAATTAGGGTCTAATTTGAGAATCAAACCTTACAGCGTTTCTTAATTTAAACCCATTCTAAATTATAAAAGCAATTAAGTTATTAACTTTAAAACCGACCTACTATCTAACAAACTAAATTTATGGAACACATCGTCATTATAGGAAACGGCATTTCTGGAGTTACTCTAGCAAGACACGTCAGAAAATTATCGGACAAAAAAATAACAATTATTTCTGCCGAAACAGATTACTTTTTCTCGCGTACTGCATTGATGTATGTATATATGGGTCATATGAAGTTTGAACACACACAACCTTACGAAAATTGGTTTTGGGAGAAAAACAGAATTGAGCTAAAAAAAGGTTACGTTGACACTATTGATACGGATACTAAAACACTAGTTTTTGCAGAAGGTGACCAAATGAAATATGACAAACTTGTGATAGCAACTGGTAGTAAACCTAATAAATTTGGATGGCCAGGACAAGATCTTATAGGTGCACAAGGTTTGTATAGCAAACAGGATTTGGATAACATGGAAGTGGTAGCACCTAACAATAAAGTTTGCAAACGTGCAGTAATTGTTGGTGGTGGTTTAATTGGAATTGAATTAGCAGAAATGCTTAATTCTAGAGAGATCCCTGTTACTTTTTTGGTGAGAGAAGATAGTTTTTGGAATGGCGTATTACCTAAAGGTGAAAGCCGAATGATAAATAGACATATTAAAAATCACCATATAGATTTACGATTAAACACTAACTTGAAAGCGATCAATTCAGACGAGAACGGAAAAGTTAAATCTGTAATCATCGAAGAAACGGGAGAAGAATTAGAATGCAATTTTGTTGGTTTAACAGCAGGTGTTTCTCCCAATATTTCGTTTTTAAAAGATTCCAAAATAGAAACTAAAAGAGGCGTTTTAGTTAACCGTTACTTAGAAACAAATATTAAAGACGTTTACGCTATTGGCGATTGTGCAGAGCAACATGAAGGCATAGGAAACAGACGACCAATTGAAGCCGTTTGGTACACCGGTCGTATGATGGGAGAAACTTTAGCACAAACTATTTGCGATAATCCTTTAGAATACAAACCTGGACATTGGTTTAACAGTGCTAAATTTTTAGATATAGAATACCAAACCTATGGTTGGGTATTTGGAGAACGCGGACAACCAGAATACGAGAAACATTTTCATTGGAAGCATGACGACGACACCAAGTGCATTACCGTTGCTTACCACAAAGACACCAATGCTTTTTTAGGTATTAACACTTTTGGGATAAGAATGCGACATGAAACTTTTGACAAATGGCTAACTGAAAATCGAGATGTTGATTACGTAATCAACAATCTGAAAGAAGCCAATTTTGATCCGGAGTTTTACAAACACTTTGAAAAAGAAATTTTAGTCACTTACAACAATCAATTACAAACGGTATAATTAATATGAGCAATAAAATAAACCATAGTATGTCATTAGCATCTCCTGATGCCTTTCATATATCAACAAAACAAAAAGTGGCTTTAGGTATTGGTCTTGTTGGACTTTTAATATTAGCATTAGCTTTATTTAATGTGCACCTTCCTAATACAGGATTATTCTTAACCCTTTCTTTAGTAATGATTGGCGCAGGAGTAGTTATCTATTCTAGAGAGGCTTACCTAACCAAACTAGAGGGAATTAAAAACGACGGAACGTGGTTTAAATCGATCTCATCGCGTGGCTTTTGGGGCTGGGCATTAGGGGTTATATTGACTAGCTTCTATATTGTACTATATTTTTATCCGCAATATTTAGGATTAGCCAAAGATGGTGCTCCAAACACAGGTTTGGTTGGCTTATTTGACCCCTTAAGTAATCTTTTAAGTGGGCGTAACGCCAGTCAATGGTTTGTGTATGGGTCATTATATACCATTGCGATATTAGCTTTTGGTTACAAATTTATTTTAAAATACAGACATAATCGTTACCAACAAATACGTACCATGTCTGTGATGTTCTTTCAGCTAGGGTTTGCCTTCTTAATACCAGAATTTATGTATGTCATGAATAATGACTTACCGTATTATGATCTAAAAAGTGTATGGCCCTTAAACTATTATATTTTTGACGAGTGGTCAGTAAAAGGGTTTTTATCTAATGGTAATTTAGGTTTAGCGTTAATTGTTTTTGGAATTGTATCTACGTTTTTAATCACTCCAATATTAACGTATAAATATGGGAAAAGATGGTACTGCTCTTGGGTTTGTGGTTGTGGTGGATTAGCAGAAACTGCGGGAGACTCATTCAGACAATTATCATCAAAAAAATTATCTGCTTGGAAATTAGAGCGCTGGTTAATTCATACCGTACTAGTATTTTCTGTTGTTATGACAACTGCTATGGTCTATAGTTATCTAGGTAAAGACAGTAATAATTTCTGGTTAACAAGAGACGTATTTATTACTGCTGTTATAGTGTTTTTAACCATTATTTTTGCTGGAGTTATGTACTTTAGAGGTAAAGAATTGGGTAAAGACGCCAAAGCAGGAGCGATTGGCTACGGAGCGGTTATCGCTTTATTATTATTTATGCATTTTACGGCAACTACCGAAAACTTATTTTTCATTAAAGGTGGGACTTTACGATCTATATACGGAATTTACATAGGCTCCATATTTTCTGGTGTTATTGGAACTGGGTTTTACCCTATTTTAGGGAGTAGATCATGGTGTCGTTTTGGATGCCCTATGGCCGCTATATTAGGTTTCCAACAACGTCTATTTTCAAAATTCAGAATTACAACCAATGGAGGACAGTGTATCTCTTGTGGGAACTGCTCTAACAGTTGCGAAATGGGTATTGATGTAAGAGCTTATGCGCAAAAAGGAGAAAACATTGTACGTTCTAGTTGTGTTGGTTGTGGTGTTTGTAGTGCTGTTTGTCCAAGAGGTGTTTTAAAATTAGAAAACGATACTATGGATGGACGTATCAATCCAACAGAAATCTTATTAGGTAATGATGTTGATTTAATGGATTTTGTTAATAAAAAATAATTGGAGAAACTTAATATAAAATCCGTTTTCCTATTCTTGTTTTTAAGTATTACTTGTATCGCTTATGCGGAAAAAACATACGTAAGAACCTATTTTGAAAACGGAAATATCGAAGCAGAAGGCTGGTCTATGGATAATCAAAAGACTGGTTTTTGGACCTTTTATTACGAGAACCAAGTCGTGAAAGCAAAAGGAAATTTTGAGTCCGATTTAAAAACTAGCTATTGGAGATATTATTTTGATAGTAACACATTAGAAAAACAAGGCCAATATTTAGACGGTAAAGAAAATGGGTATTGGAAAACATATCATAAAAACACCTATTTAAAAAGTCAAGGACGCTATATAAATGGTAGTAAAAACGGCTATTGGAAAACATACCATAACAATACAAAAACAGAAAGCGAAGGAAGCTATACCAATGGTTTAAAAAATAAATTCTGGAAATTCTATCATAACAACGCAGTAATATCTAAATTTGGACGCTTTAACCAAAATCTAAAAGAAGGGTATTGGACATTTTTTCGTAAGAACGGAATCAAAGAAAAAGAAGGTCATTATCAAACTGACCAAAAAATTAAATGGTGGTTATTTTATGATAAAAATGAAAAAATAAACCATAAGTGCCAACTCAAAGACAACCAAAAAAACGGCTATTGTCTGATGTATAAAGATGAAGAGTTGACTTCTGCTATCAAATACCAAGCAGGAGAAAAAATAAAAGAGTGGACCGATTTTAAGTCCTTCAAAAAAGAAAACAAATTAAGCGATCTTAAATGACCAAAATAAAAGTCATCATTCCTGCCTATAACGAGCAAGATTCTATAGCACATGTAATTAAAGCTATTCCGTCTATAGTTGACGAGGTTATTGTCGTTAGCAACAACTCGACAGACCTCACAGAAGCCAACGCTAAAAACGCTGGAGCCACTGTTTTACAAGAAAACAATAAAGGCTATGGCTATGCTTGCTTAAAAGGGATGGACTATATCGCTAAACAAGAGACTAAACCAGATATTGTCGTGTTTTTAGATGGCGATTATAGCGATTTCCCTGAAGAATTAACAAAAATCGTAGCTCCCATTTTAGACCAAAATAAAGACTTTGTTGTTGGTGCACGTGTAAAAGAGTTAAGAGAAGAAGGCAGTATGATGCCCCAACAAGTATTTGGAAATTGGTTAGCGACCACATTAATGTCTCTTTTTTTTAATGCTAAATTTACAGACCTCGGTCCATTCAGAGCCATTAAATATGGTAAGCTACTAGGGCTGAATATGGAAGACAAAACCTATGGCTGGACTGTAGAAATGCAACTAAAAGTATTAAAGCAAAAACTAACCTATTTAGAAGTCCCTGTTAACTACAGAAATAGAATTGGTGTCTCAAAAGTTTCAGGAACGATAAAAGGTAGTATATTTGCTGGCGTTAAAATACTAACGTGGATTTTCAAATACAGTTTTAAAAAGTGATTCTCGAAACCATTACCATTATTATCTATAGCATTGCGCTAGTTCTTATTTTCATGTATGCTTTGGCACAATTAAACCTATTGTTTAATTACTTAGCATCAAAAAAGAAGGAAGAAACCGGCCCTAAATTTGACTTTACCAATCCGGAAGAAATTCCGTTTGTAACCATACAACTGCCCGTTTATAACGAGCTGTATGTTATGGATCGACTATTGGACAACATAGCCTTAATGGACTATCCAAAGGACAAATTAGAAATACAAGTTTTAGACGACTCTACTGATGAGACCGTGGCAACCACAAAAACACACGTCGATAGACTAAAAGCACAAGGCTTAAACATTACTCAAATAACTAGAACTAATAGACAAGGTTTTAAAGCAGGTGCTTTAAAAGAAGGTTTAGAAATTGCAAAAGGAGAATACATCGCTATTTTTGATGCCGATTTCTTGCCAGAACCTAACTGGTTAAAGAAAACGATTCCTTATTTTAAAGACTCAGAAATTGGTGTTGTACAAACCCGTTGGGGACATATTAACAGAGATTACTCTACACTAACAAAAATACAAGCCTTTGCTTTAGACGCCCATTTTACATTAGAACAAGTGGGACGCAGTAGCAAAGGGCACTTTATCAACTTTAATGGTACTGCTGGTGTTTGGCGTAAAGATTGTATTCTTGACGCAGGAAATTGGGAAGGTGATACATTAACAGAAGATTTAGACTTAAGTTACAGAGCACAACTTAAAAACTGGAAATTCAAGTATTTAGAAGATGTAGAGACTCCTGCAGAATTACCCGTTGTTATTAGTGCTGCAAGATCGCAACAGTTTAGATGGAACAAAGGTGGTGCAGAAAACTTTCAAAAAATGTTTGGGCGCGTAGTTACAAGCAAAAATATTTCTGCCAAAACTAAAATGCACGGACTATTACACCTACTCAATAGCACCATGTTTTTAAACGTGCTAATTGTTGGTATTTTAAGTATTCCGATGTTGTACATCAAAAACGAATATGCACATTTAAGACCTTACTTTTATGTCATGAGCTTCTTTGTTGTTAGTACTGTCATATTTTTTATCTGTTATTGGGTCATGTACAAACAAAGTCATGGTAATACCTTTAAAGACTTTTTAAAATACATCGCTTTATTCTTTACATTTTTCTCCATAGCAATGGGCTTTTCATTACATAACTCCATAGCAGTAATAGAAGGGCATATTGGGAAGCGTAGTGAATTTGTACGTACTCCTAAATTTAATATCAGCACACTTAAAGACAGCTGGAAAGGCAACAAATATTTACGTAAAAACATCTCTATTAATGTCATTTTTGAAGGCGCATTAATGCTATATTTTGCTTTTGGAATGTATAGCGCTTTTGTCGTTGGAGACCAAGGAGGAGACTTTGGTTTATTCCCTTTTCACTTAATGTTAACGATAGGTTTTGGGTTTGTGTTTTTCAAATCATTAACCTCTAAAGCTTAAATATTTGGGCGTTACCACAAGGGTCGCGTCTTTCATTATATCTTTTTCGCGAAGTAGTCTTAAACTAGTTTCGGGCTATTTTTCAACTTAATCCTTCAATAAAAGACAGTAATAGCCATTAGGTCGCAAAAAAGGATGCCATTTCAACCGCTAACGCAGGACGCATCATGCTTAAAACATTCATTTTAAAAACTAACAAATTAACGGTACTGCTACTCTTAGCTAGTTTTTGTTTGTATGGTGTATTTGCATATGATTTAGTAAGGACAGACTACAGTACTTTAATATCCTTATATATTGTACTATTTGGATTATTTGTAAAAATTGTTACAACCAACAAAAACAACTTTAAGCTTTTAGTAATTGTAGCAATACTAAGTAGACTCCTTTTCTTATTTGCAATCCCAAACCTATCACAGGATTTTTATCGCTTTATTTGGGATGGCCGTATGATATTACAAGGTTACAATCCTTACTTATACACGCCAGAAAGTTTTATAAGTTTAGGGCAAACCCCAATTAGCCAAGCAAAAGAGTTAGTCACAGGTATGCAGGTTTTAAACGCCAGCCATTACTCCAACTACCCACCAATAAACCAACTACTATTTACAATTGCTAACGTATTTTCTTCTGCAAATATTCTTGGCTCAGTAATTGGCCTAAGAGTATTAATAATTGCAGCCGACATAGGCACACTCTATTTTGGAGCTAAACTACTTGAAAGACTTGGTTTATCTAAACACAAAATATTCTGGTATATATTAAATCCTTTCATCATTATCGAATTAACAGGAAATCTCCATTTTGAGAGTGTTATGATTTTCTTTCTAATACTAAGCTTATACTTACTTCATAAAAAGCAATGGAAATGGGCAGCAGTTGTCTTTGCGCTATCAATTTCTACTAAATTAGTGCCGCTCCTCTTTTTACCACTGTTTGTCAAATGGTTTAGACTAAAAAATAATTCTACTAAAATTGATTTTAAAAAACTAATTAGTTTTTACAGCATAATAGGTGTCACTACTCTATTATTATTTGCCCCCTTCTTTTCCATGCAATTTATAAACAACTATTCTAAAACCGTTGGTTTATGGTTTGGCAATTTCGAGTTTAACGCAAGCCTCTATTATATAGCCAGAGCTATTGGATATGTCATAACTGGCTACAATCAAATAGCAATTATTGGAAAAGTGCTCCCCTTAATAATTTTTATTTCTATTTGGATTTTAGCGTTGACAAGAAAAAACCAAGACTTTTTAACACTTATTACTAGCATGTTATTAGCCATGACTTTCTATTTACTTTTAAGTACCACTGTCCATCCGTGGTATGTTGCTTCACTTCTAATTCTAGGGCTATTTACTAACTACAAACTCCCTATCGTTTGGAGTTTTATTGTTATTATTAGCTACTTAGCCTATGCTAATGCTGACAATACAGAAAATTTATGGATTATTGGTTTAGAGTATTTCGTGGTGTATGCTATTTTGTTTCTCGATATTTTTATAAATAATAGACAACAAAAGACACGTAAAAAATCTATTTAAAGTTAAAATTTAATTAACTTACAGAACATTAATAAGTTACCATAATTTACGCAATAATAAACCATACTTTCTTCATTGGTTAAAAGATATCAACAGACTTATTAAATAAAAGTTGTATCACTATTTGGTAATCAAATATATAATCGTAAATTTGCAAACTCTTTTTGAGAGAGGAATGTTTAATAAAAAATAATTAATAACGTGGACACAATAAGCTACAAAACGATTTCGGCAAACAAAGCTACTGTAGATAAGCAGTGGGTTTTAGTAGATGCAGAAGGTCAAACATTAGGGCGTTTGTCTTCTAAAGTTGCAAAACTAATTAGAGGAAAGCACAAGCCTAGCTTCACACCGCATGTTGATTGTGGGGATAACGTAATTGTTATCAATGCAGAAAAAATCAACTTATCAGGAAACAAGTGGAATGACAAAACGTACATTCGTCACACAGGTTACCCAGGTGGTCAAAGAAGTTTAACTGCTACAGAAATGTTCGGAAAAGATCCAGCAAGGTTAGTAGAAAAATCAGTAAAAGGAATGTTACCTAAAAACAAATTAGGTGCAGCATTATTCCGTAATTTAAATGTTGTTGTTGGTACAGCTCATGCTCATGAAGCTCAAAAACCAACAGTAATTAACTTAAACGAATTCAAGTAATGGAAGTAATTCACAAAATTGGTCGTCGTAAGACCGCAGTTGCTCGTATATACCTATCTGAAGGGAAAGGTGAAATTACGATCAATAAAAAAGACATTAAAGACTACTTCGATACTGCAACGTTACAATACAAAGTAAACCAACCATTAGCTTTAACAGAGAATGAAGGTGTATTTGATATTAAAGTAAATGTATTTGGTGGTGGTATTACAGGTCAAGCAGAAGCTATCCGTTTAGCGATCTCTCGTGCAATGTGCGAAATCGATCCTGAAAACAGATTAGTATTGAAACCTGAAGGATTAATGACAAGAGACCCAAGAATGGTTGAGCGTAAAAAATTCGGACAGAAAAAAGCGCGTAAGAAATTCCAATTCTCTAAACGTTAATATCCAGAATCATGTTCAAAATTTGTTTTACAGATTTTTGTTCATATTCAAATTAAATTAAAAGGTACTGATGTAAAATCAGTATAAACACAGTTATTGTTGTCCTAGTGTCTTTAACAATAAAAACACAGGATTTAGTCTAGCATCTAAATAATTAAGGCGATTTTATTATAAATGACCACTTAATTATTGCTAATTCAACAGAACGTAAACTATTACAAAATGGCAGTAGAAGTAAAAGAATTACTTGAAGCAGGTGTACACTTTGGTCACCTTACACGTAAGTGGGATCCAAATATGGCCCCTTACGTTTATATGGAGCGTAACGGTATCCATATAATCAATCTATATAAAACAGCAGCTAAAATGGAAGAAGCTGGAGATGCATTAGCAAAAATTGCAGCTTCAGGTCGTAAAATTTTATTTGTTGCAACAAAAAAGCAAGCAAAAGATATCGTAGCAGAAAAAGCAGGTAGCATTAACATGCCTTTCATTACTGAAAGATGGCCTGGTGGAATGTTAACTAACTTTATCACTATCCGTAAAGCAATCAAAAAGATGGCTACTATTGATAGAATGAAGAAAGACGGTACGTTTTTAACGTTGTCTAAGAAAGAACGTTTACAAGTTGATCGTTTAAGAGCTAAGTTAGAGAAAAACTTAGGTTCTATCGTTGACATGACACGTTTACCTGGTGCTTTATTTGTTGTTGATATTAAACGTGAGCATATCGCGATTAAAGAAGCTCAAAAATTAAACATTCCAATTTTTGCAATGGTAGATACTAACTCTGATCCACGTCAAGTAGATTACGTAATACCAGCAAATGATGATGCTTCAAAATCAATTGACAAAATCTTAACGCACGTAACTAATGCTGTAACTGCAGGATTAAACGAACGTAAAGCAGAAAAAGCAGACAAGGAAGCAGCTAAAGCTAGTAAAGATGCAGTTAAAGTAGAAAAAACAGCAGCACCTAAAAAAGCAGTAGTAGCTAAAGACGAAGAAGAATAAAATAACATTTTCAAAACACAAATAAGTCGTTTGATTCTTTTCTTTGTTGAAAATATATTAAACGACTTTTTTTAAATTATACTTATTATGAGTGAAGTAAAAATTTCAGCAGCACAAGTAAACGAACTAAGAAAAACTACAGGTGCCGGAATGATGGACTGTAAAAAAGCATTAGTTGAAGCAGGTGGTGATTTTGACAAAGCAATTGACGTTTTACGTAAAAAAGGTCAAAAAGTAGCAGAAAAAAGAGCGGACAGAGATTCTTCTGAAGGTGCTGCTGCAATCAGACTTAACGATGACAACACTGTTGGTGTAGCTATCGTATTAGGTTGCGAAACTGATTTTGTTGGTAAAAACGAAGATTTCTTAGCTTTAGCTGGTCAATTTGCAGATATCGCAATCAACTTTGATAACAAAGAAGATTTCTTAGCTGCAGACTTTGGTGGTATGACAGTTGCCGAAAAACTAGTTGAACAAACTGGTGTCGTAGGTGAAAAATTAGAAATTAATGCATTCGAAAAATTAGAAGCTCCTTATGTAGGTTCTTACGTTCACATTAATAAAATTGGTGCATTAGTTGGTTTAACTGCAGTAAACGAAACTGTTGGTAAAGATGTAGCAATGCAAGTCGCTTCTATGGGAGCCTCTTCTTTATCTTACAAAGATTTTGATCCTGCATTTGTAGCATCAGAAACGGAAGCAAGAATTGCTGTTATTGAAAAAGACAATATTGAATTAGGTCGTTTAGGTAAAACTTTAAAAAATGTACCTCAATACATCTCTATGTCTCAATTAACTCCTGAAGTTATGGCTCAAGCTGAAGAAGCTGCCAAAGCAGAATTAAAAGCTGAAGGTAAACCAGAACAAATCTGGGACAAAATTTTACCTGGTAAAATGGAACGTTTTATCTCTGATAACACAACATTAGATCAAGAACAATGTTTATTAGACCAAAACTTTATTAAAGATGACAAGTCTAGAGTTTCAGATTACATAGCGTCTAACAACGTTGATGTCACTGCTTTCAAACGTGTATCTTTAGGATAGACTAACTATTTTTTATTTCCGCATAAGCGCAAAATTTAAAAATAATTATACATATTTAAAACCACTACTCTATTTTTAGAGTTAGTGGTTTTTTTTATGCGTAAAAACACTTAGCTTTGCTAAACTTTCAAAACCACTTATGAAACTTCAATAATGCACTCTCCTTTTATACAAGAGAAGTACAAGACAGAAGCAACATGTGACTAGCGAAAAACAATATAACACACACATGAAATACAAACGCATACTCCTAAAATTATCAGGTGAAGCCTTAATGGGAAACCGTCAATATGGTATAGATCCAGAACGTCTATCTGAATATGCTCAAGAAATTAAAGCGGTTACAGAAAAAGGTGTTGAAGTTGCCATAGTTATTGGTGGAGGAAATATTTTTAGAGGGGTTGCTGGTGCCATGAATGGTATGGACCGTGTACAAGGTGATCATATGGGGATGTTAGCGACTGTTATCAATGGTTTAGCGCTACAACAAGCACTAGAAGATGCTGATATAAAAACCAGACTACAAACGGCTATAAAAATAAACGAAGTCGCAGAACCTTTTATACGTAGAAAAGCGATGAGTCATTTACGTAAAGGCCGTGTCGTTATTTTTGGTGGAGGAACAGGAAATCCTTACTTTACAACCGATTCAGCAGCTGTTTTAAGAGCAATCGAAATTCAAGCAGACGTTATTTTAAAAGGAACACGAGTAGATGGAATTTATAACACTGATCCAGAAAAAGATAGCAAGGCTATTAAATTTGACCATATTACTTTTGACGACGTATTACGTAAAGGTTTAAAAGTAATGGACACAACAGCCTTTACGTTAAGTCAAGAAAATGACTTACCTATTATTGTATTTGACATGAATACAAAAGGTAATTTAATGAAGGTTGTTACAGGAGAAAAAATAGGAACACAAGTAAGTTTATAAATAGATTATTATATTACGTTTAAAATTGGCTCGCTTTTTGAAAGTCATTCAATATTAAATTACATTACCATGAACGAAGACATTACATTTATAGTAGACACGACCAAAGAAGCAATGGAAAAAGCCATTAAGCATCTTGAAAAACAATTTGTAAATATTAGAGCCGGAAAAGCAAGCCCTGCAATGTTAGGGAGCGTAATGGTGGATTATTATGGGTCACAGACTCCACTTAGTCAAGTCGCAAACGTCAACACACCAGATGGTCGTACAATTACTGTGCAACCGTGGGAAAAAAACATGTTGCAAGCTATAGAGAAAGCGATTATGATTGCGAATCTTGGTTTTAACCCAATGAATAATGGGGATATACTAATTATAAGTGTACCACCATTAACAGAAGAACGCAGACGCGAACTTGCTAAACAAGCAAAAATTGAAGCTGAAGATGCTAAAGTCGGTATTAGAAATGCACGTAAAGAAGCCAATAACGACATTAAAAAGACAGAAGACGCCTCTGAGGATATTCAAAAAAATGCAGAAGCAGACGTTCAAGCTTTAACGGACAAATATGTTAAAAAAATTGAAGAAACCTTAGCTTCAAAAGAAACTGAGATAATGACTGTATAATTCTTAAAGCGACTTTTAAGTCGCTTTTTTTCATTTTACAACTTATACCAAAATTTCACGTTCTAGTATTTAAGTTAAAATCTCAATTATGAAATTTTTAAAATCTATTGGTTTTGTTTTTGCCTTTTTTTACTTGGGACTGCTCCACGCTCAGGACTATAAGTTTATTCCAAAAAACCAGCATCTATTGACAGATGAAGACGCTAAAACTATGGAGTTCGCAATTACTCCCGATGTTTTACTTTTTAGTGACCAAGGACAACGACTTCCTATGTCTCAAGTGGAACTGATGACAAACTCAGATTACACACCTTTTTTTTATGTCGATGCTGAACAGAAACTAAAGTCAATAGTCTTTAAACGCAACACGTCAAAAAACAATACGATTACGACAAACCTAGAATCTGAATTTATAAAAGGAGAAAAAGCTTTAGATTTTATTATTACAGATTTAGAAGGAAACACTTTTAAACTATCAGATCTTAAAGGTCAAGTGGTAGTACTAAACTTCTGGTTTACAACATGTGGCCCTTGTATGATGGAAATGCCACAATTAAATAAACTGAGGTCAAGTTTTAAAACTAAAAAAGTGAAATTTTTTGCCATAACTTTCGACAAAAAAGAAACCGTTGAGCAATTTTTAAAGAAGAACAAATTTGACTTTACAATTACACCAAATGCTAACGATGTTATTATGATGTATGGCGTACAAAACTACCCTACCACAATCGTAATTAATAAAAACGGAGAAATTATTGCTAAGGAAATTGGTTATAGAACAAATATCGAACCTGTACTTACAACATTTATAAATGCAGGACTCTAATTTTAATAAACTCAAATATTACCTCGTACTATTACTCATGTTTAGTGCAGGGACTCTCCTTGCGCAAAATACGGATTCAGAGACTACCATAAAAGTAAACGATTCAACAAAATCAGGAGATCTTTTAAAACAAATTGGTAATGGTTTTTTCCCAACTAAGTTGTGGAATTTTGACTTACGTTATTTGATTAAATATAATCAATATGAAGGTTTCAGAACGGGCTTAGGCGGTATTACCAATGATAGCTTTTCTGAAAAATACAGAATTGACTCCTATTTAGTCTATGGGTTTAGAGACGATAGCTTCAAATACAAAATAGGTGGCGGGTTTAGAGTAAATAAAGACACTAAAACTTGGATAAACTTATCCTACATTGACGACCTAAAAGAAACTGGTAGTTCTGCCTTCTTAACTGATAGTCGTTCGTTTTCTTTTTTTGAACCCCGCTTACTGAACATTAATTTATTTCACAAACATATCACATCTGCCATTTCAATTGAACATGAAATAACACCAAACTTATATTCAAAATCGGAACTTGCTATTAGTAATATACGGCCGACCTACGACTACAACTTTCTTTTAGATGGGACAAATTATAGTGGATTTGAAACAACTACCGCTAAAGTATCGCTACAATGGGATCCCTTTAAAACTTTCGAAGAATCAAAAGCAGGTGTAAAAACAGCTATTGATGGCTACCCAAAATTTACTTTGCAGTATACTAAAAGTTTTAAAGACCTTTTAAATGCTGATTTCAATTTTTCGAAATTAGACTTTAGAACTATTCATAAAATAAAGCATAATAGAAATTCTTATACAGTCGGAACCTTATCCGCAGGTATAACACATGGAAATGCGCCTTTAACCCATTTATATCACGCGTATCCAAACAATATTACTAAAGAAACTATCTTACAACGTTTTTCTGTAGCCGGAATAAATAGTTTTGAAACGATGTACTTCAACGAGTTTTTCTCGGATAGATTTTCTACCCTCGTTTTAAAGCATTACGTAAAACCTTTTGCAATCGCAAAACACTTTAATCCGCAATTAGTACTTGTTTCCCGTTACGCCATCGGTAACATGAATAACATCGACAGACACCAAAATGTTAGCTTTGGAACACTTAAACACGGGTATACAGAAAGTGGATTTGAAATTAATAAATTGATATTTGGCTTCGGTCTAAGTGCCACGTATCGATATGGTGCTTATCACTTACCAAGGGAAGAAGATAATATCGCTCTAAAATTCACTTTTAATATTACATTATAAAACCAAATTTGTTTAAGTAAATACAATGGTTTTATATACCTTTGTTCCGTTTTTTAGAGCATTATGTTTAAACTATCTTCAGCAAATTTTTGGGATATTGTAGCACGATTAATCCTGCGCAATAAGATAACTATTCTTCTTGGTATAGTTATAATTACTATATTATTTAGTACGCAATGGAAGTATATGCGTTTTACGTATACCGAAGCTAATTTGCTACCAGATGATCACGAAGTAAATATCACTTACAACGACTTTTTAAAAGTATTTGGAGAAGAAGGCAATCTAGTGGTACTAGGTGTTAAGGATACCACCCTTTTTACAGTTCAAAAATTAAATGCTTGGAACGCCCTTTCTGACAGCTTTAGAAAAGCGGCAGAAGTGGAAACGGTTATTTCAATAAAGGATCTCCAAAAATTAGTAAAAGATCAAGTTCACGAAAAATTCACTCTAGAACCTTTTATTAAAGACTCCATATCCTCAATTGCGGAAATAGAAAAGTTGCAAGACCAACTGTTTAATCAATATCCATTTTACGATAATTTTCTATTCAATAAAGAGACTAAAACAGTTCGTACAGCAATTTACCTCAAAAAGGACATTGTAAATACGCCTGCTAGAAAGGACTTTATAATGGATAATCTAATCAAAAAAATAGAAGCTTTTGAGAAAAAAGAAGGTTTAGATGTTAGAATATCAGGAATGCCATATATTAGAACGCTTAATGCACAAAACATAGTTGACGAGATCAATCTGTTTGTACTTGCAGCATTGCTAATTACCTCTTTTATTTTCTTCTTATTCTTTAGATCTTTCAGAGCGACTTTCATCTCGTTAATAGTGGTATGCATTGGTGTTATGTGGACATTAGGAATACTTGGCATGCTTGGGTACGAAATCACGGTGCTAACAGCTTTAATTCCACCTTTAATAATTGTAATTGGAATACCTAACTGTATCTTTTTAATAAACAAATACCAACATGAGGTAAAATCTCATGGTAACAAAGTAAAAAGTTTACAACGTGTTATTACAAAAGTAGGTAACGCCACATTAATGACTAACGTCACAACAGCGTCAGGGTTTGCTACTTTTATTTTAACAGAAAGTACTTTACTTAAAGAGTTTGGAGTTGTAGCCTCATTAAGTATAATTGCTATTTTTATACTATGCTTGCTAATAATCCCAATAGTCTATACTTTTTTACCTTATCCTAAAGACCGTCATTTAGAACATCTAAATAAACGTTGGATTGGTGGTTTTGTAAATTGGATGGTCCGTATGGTGAAAGAAAAACGAATTGCAATTTACATCACTTCTTTAGTTTTACTAATCGTTTGCTTGATAGGTATTTTCCAAATAAAAATTTCTGGAAGTTTAATTGAAGACATGCCTAAAAAAGCACAATTTTTTAAAGATATTCGCTTTTTTGAAGAAGAATTTGATGGTATTATGCCATTAGAAATCATGATTGACACCAAGCGTAAACAGGGCGTAATGAAGCTAGCAACTTTAAAGCGTATGGATAAAATTGAAGAGTTTATAAACGAAACTCCTGAATTTTCAAAACCAATTTCGGTTGTAGGGTTAGTCAAATATTCCAAGCAGGCTTATTACAATGGTAATCCAAAATATTACCAATTGCCGACTAGCATGGAAAATAATTTCATTTTATCCTATGCAAAAAACTCAACCTCTAATGTTGATTTATTAGCGAATTTTGTAGATAGTACTGGTCAATATGCTAGGATTACCACATTCATGAAAGACATTGGTACCGATAAAATGGAGCGTATTCAGGAAAATCTACAAGACAAAATAGATAATGTTTTTCCTAAAAAGCAATACAACGTGACTATGACAGGTAAGGCATTAGTCTTTCAAAAAGGAACAAAGTACTTGGTCAAAAATCTAGCTATATCCTTGTCTTTAGCAGTAATATTGATCTCACTATTCATGGCCTACATGTTTAGATCGTTTAGGATGATCATCGTTTCATTAATCCCTAACTTATTACCACTAGTCGTTACTGCAGGACTTATGGGTTACATAGGCGTCCCAATTAAACCGTCAACAATACTAGTCTTTAGTATTGCTTTTGGTATATCTGTAGATGACACTATTCACTTTTTAGCAAAATATAGACAGGAGCTACAAGCTAATAATTGGAAAATTAAAAAATCTGTTTATGGTGCTTTGCGCGAAACCGGTGTTAGTATGTTTTATACATCGATAGTACTGTTTTTCGGTTTTTCAGTCTTTACCATTTCTAGTTTTGGAGGGACCGTTGCTCTTGGAGCTTTAGTATCTGTAACACTATTGTTTGCCATGTTATCTAACTTACTATTATTACCATCGTTATTATTATCATTAGAACGAAGCATAGCCAATAAGGAGGTGCTAAAAGAACCAACAATTAACATTATACCAAGGGAAGACGATGATGATGAAACAGCATCCATTTCCGAAGAAAAATAAAAGAGAACACTCTATTTTTAATTAAATTTTTTAAAAATGAAATCATTTACAGTTGCCACTTTACTTAAAGAAACCAAATTACAAGAAATACAAATAAAAGGTTGGGTACGTACCTTTAGAGCGAATCGATTTATTGCTCTAAATGACGGTTCTACATTACATAATATTCAATGTGTTGTTGATTTTGAAAACACAGATGAAAACTTATTAAAACGAATCACTACAGGTGCTGCAGTCTCAATTACTGGAGAATTAGTAGAAAGCCAAGGTAAAGGCCAAACAGTAGAAGTTACTGTAACTAAAATTGAAATTTTAGGAGATTCTGATCCAGAAACGTATCCAATTCAACCAAAAAAGCACAGTTTTGAATTTTTAAGAGAAAATGCACATTTACGCACAAGAACAAGTACGTTTAGTGCCGTTATGCGTTTACGCTCTGCCTTGTCTTTTGCTGTTCATAAATACTTTAACGATAATGGTTTCTACTATATGCACACCCCAATTATTACGGGAAGTGATGCAGAAGGAGCAGGAGAAATGTTTCGTGTAAGCACATTAGATCAAAAAAATCCTCCTTTAACAGAAGAAGGAAACATAGATCAAACCAAAAACTTTTTTGGAAAAGACACTAACCTTACTGTTTCTGGTCAATTAGAAGCAGAAACCTATGCGATGTCTTTAGGTAAAGTATATACTTTTGGACCAACATTTAGAGCAGAAAACTCTAATACCACGCGTCATTTATCAGAATTTTGGATGATTGAGCCAGAAGTTGCTTTCATGGATCTTGCAGGAAATATGGACTTAGCAGAAGACTTTATGAAATCTGTAATTAGTTATATTTTAGAACATAACGCGGACGACTTAGAGTTTTTAGACAAACGTCTTTTGGATGACGAAAAAACAAAACCTCAAGCAGAACGTAGTGAATTATCTTTAATTGAAAAATTAAAATTCGTCACTGAAAATAATTTCAAACGTGTAAGTTATACTGAAGCTATCGATATACTTAGAAACTCTAAGCCTAATAAGAAAAAGAAATTCAATTATATCATTGAAGAATGGGGGGCAGATTTACAATCAGAACACGAACGCTTTTTAGTAGAAAAGCATTTTAAATGCCCAGTAATATTATTTGATTATCCAGCAAATATCAAAGCCTTCTATATGCGTTTAAACGAAGATGGCAAAACCGTTAGAGCCATGGATATTTTATTTCCTGGAATTGGGGAAATTGTTGGAGGATCACAACGTGAAGAACGTCTTGATGTTCTAAAAGAAAAAATGGCAGTATTAGATATTTCTGAAGAAGAATTATGGTGGTACCTAGATTTACGTAAATATGGTACAGCTGTTCATTCTGGTTTTGGTCTTGGTTTTGAACGTTTAGTTATGTTTGCAACAGGAATGGGTAATATTAGAGACGTAATACCTTACCCTAGAACACCTCAAAATGCAGAGTTTTAAGGCTTCGAATAAACAGTAAACTCCTCTAAAATAATTTAAGTAAAAAAAGAGTTTATTAAAATTCAAATTTATATATTAAAACAATCTACTAAAATGTAGATTGTTTTTTTTATTTTTAACCTAATTCTAAAACAAACCATGCTTAAACAATATTTACAGTTCAAATTATCGCAGAAGTTGTCGCCGCAACAAATTCAATTAATGAAATTGATACAGTTGCCGACACAAGCATTTGAACAACGTTTAAAGCAAGAGTTAGAAGAAAATCCCGCATTAGATACAGGGAAAGAAGAAATTGTTGATGACTTCGATAATGATCTAGACAATACTAAGGACGATTTTGACGATAACGACATCATAGATGCTGGAGATATTAACGTAGATGACTATTTAAGTGATGACGAAATCCCTGAATATCGAACAAACACGAATAACTATAGTGCAGATGATGAGGACAAAACAATGCCTTACGCTGCCGGTACTTCTTTTACGCAACATTTAGTTAATCAATTAAACACCTATCGTTTGTCAGACGACGAACGTGATATCGCTGAGTTTTTAGTAGGTAGTGTAGATGAAAGTGGTTATATCCGTAGAGAACTAAGTGATATTGTAGACGACTTAGCCTTCACACAAAGTGTTTATACCGATGAAGAAAAAGTCTCTAGAGTCCTTAAAATCGTACACCAGCTAGATCCTGCAGGCGTCGGTGCTAGAAACTTGCAAGAATGCTTAAGTATACAATTACATAGAAAAGAAAAGCAACCTGATGTCCAATTAGCCATGGATATTATTGATAAAGCATTTGACCAGTTTACCAAAAAGCATTACAAGAAATTAATGCAAAAATTTGATATTACTGAAACTCAACTTAAAGATGCTATTCATGAAGTTGAACGTCTTAACCCAAAACCAGGAGGTTCATATGCTGGAAACAACAGAATAGTAGAACATGTTGTCCCAGATTTTGCGATAAAAATAGTCGATGGCCAATTAGAATTAACACTAAATGGGCGTAATGCACCAGAACTACATGTCTCTAGAGAGTATAATAATATGCTTAAAGGTTACAAAGAAAGTAAAGACAAGTCTAAATCACAAAAAGACGCTGTCATGTTTATAAAGCAAAAACTAGATGCCGCTAAATGGTTTATAGACGCTATTAAACAACGTCAGCAGACTTTATTTGTAACAATGAGCTCTATTATGAATTATCAGAAAGAGTTCTTCTTAACCGGTGATGAGCGTAATTTAAGACCAATGATACTTAAAGACATCGCTGACGAAATTGAAATGGATGTTTCAACAGTCTCCCGTGTGGCTAACAGTAAATATGTAGATACCCCTTATGGGACTAAATTAATTAAAGAATTTTTCTCAGAATCAATGACTAATGACCAAGGAGAAGAAGTATCGACTCGCGAAATCAAAAAAATTCTTGAAACGGTTATAGAAGAAGAAAGCAAAAAGAAACCATTAACGGATTCTGCATTAGCCACTATACTTAAAGAAAAAGGGTATCCTATTGCTCGTCGTACAGTTGCAAAATATAGAGAGCAATTAGATATTCCTGTAGCTAGATTGCGTAAGAAAATATAATACTATTATATTTTTAGATTCATCAACATTATTTTCTTGCCAAACTTTATCAATATATAATTACAATGAAATGGCTAATTAAAAGTATATCTGTCGTTTTTCACCCTATTATAATGCCCTTATTGGCAGTTCATTTCTACTTCAAAAAATCGCCTAGATTTATCCCTGAAGAGTTCGTTTATGCTAAGATAATATCACTATTCATATTGTCCGTAATACTTCCCATTATGGTCTATTTCCTACTGAAAACATTAGGTAAGGCGGAATCTTTACAACTAAAAACCACCAAAGAACGGATCCTACCATTACTAGTTAATTGTGTAATCCTTGCTTTAATACTGTACCGAGTATTCCCTAACAATCAAATACCTGAGCTCTATTTCTTTTTTATTGGAGTACTAATATCAAATCTCACGTGCTTATTGTTAGCCGTATTAAAATTCAAGGCAAGCATACACCTAATAGCTACAGGAGGTGTGTTTATGTTTTTTGTTGCCTTTGCAATTCATTTTAGCATCAATATTAATGGAAGTTTAGCGCTATTTGCTATAATTACAGGCGCTCTAGCGACCTCAAGGTTATATCTAAAGGCACACACTGTTCAAGAATTATTAGTAGGGTTATTTATTGGCGTAGTACCACAACTTATACTATTACAATATTGGTTATAATATATAAAACATCAAACCCACTTTGATTGCACTCATATCAAGTGCTTCCCCACTTATTTCGGCATTTTCAAACATATCATTAAGACCATAATACAAATAGAAATTCCAAGTATTATAACCCGCACTAAATGTTAACCCATACTGCAACTTATTAAAAGCATCACTATTAGTCAATTTAACATCACTAGGGTCACCCAAAAATTTAGTTCCGTTAGAGAATACATAGCCCGCTTTAAAACCCGTATAAATCCTCCAAAAACTATATTCGGTAGCCGACGATGTTCTCCATCTAAATTGTACTGGCATTTCGACAATATAGGTATAAAACTTATTCTTAGAATACTCAACATCATCCGAATTTAACACTGAAAACGTTGTTACATTGTTATCCTCGCTAATTAAAAGGTTTTGATTATAAGCATTAAAGGATAAACCTAAACCAACACCGATAGCTTTATTTCTTTCCTTGTTAATTGGCATATCACGTATAACACCAAAATGTAAACCACTTGAAAATTCATTTTGAGACACTCCACTAGGCTTTTTACTTAACAAGTTATATGTTATCCCCAAATAAAACTGATCCTCTCTATAAAGGGAATCAACAACCCCTTTATTATCCTCAGCTTTTTGTGCAATTAGAATAGGTGCACAAAATAAAACGGTGAATATAATTAGTAAATATTTCATCTGTTAAATGTAATGTTTATAGTTGACCAAGAGTGTAATCAATAAATTGTTTGGAATATAAAACGAATAATTTAAAAGATCACAATAGTACCTATTAAAGGTACAAAAAACAAAAGGTGTTTTGATAAATCAAAACACCTTTTGTAATAAAATTAAGAGTAATCTTTATTTAAGTCCACTACCTTTTTTAGTAGTATAATTAATTTTCAATTGTCCTACTTTACGTAATTGTTGCTCGATATCTGATATAAGACCCATATTTGTTTCTTTATCAACTTTAAGAGCTGCAATTAATTGTGGTATTTCAGCTTCACGCTTGGAAGCACGTTCGGCCGCCACAAAAGCTGCAATTTCCTTCAAATCAGCAAACTTATCGTTTAACTGAATCTTAGGCTCTTCTCCCATGTTTTTATATTGATCACTAGGCTTTCCAGCGTATATAAACATGATTAAATTTTTCTGACCTAACTTTTCAGTTTCGGCTGCAGAAGGTAAATTATTTTTAATTTTCAAACTGCTGTCTCTCATTACGGTTGCTACCATAAAAAAGAATAATAGCATGAATACAATATCAGGTAATGATGCTGTAGATATAGCCGGCAATTCTTTACTGCCTTCTTTTTTAAATTTTGACATAGTTTAATAAATTATTTTGGTTCTGCCTTAGAGATAATTCTAGGATACTTATCCTTAATATCATCTATTTTAGCTTTTAACTTTTCACTTTTAAACTGAGGTGATTTTGAATCATCATAAGTTAATTCCATTTCTTTAAAAGAACGTTTGTATAGCCTTTGCGCTAAACGCTCTCTTAATTCTGTGTAAGCACTTACTAACTGATCGTAAACCACTATAAAAGTGTTATAATCTGTAGCTCTTGAGTGGGTAATTGAGATAATTGCTTTTTCTGGATGATCTGAAGACGATGGGTCTTTAGCTCCATTACAATAATCACATTTTTTCCCTGCTGCATTATTTCCTCCACCGTTATCAATAAACTTTAACGCTGCTGCTTTCAAATCCTTAGGTTTCATTAAATCTCCCTCAACCAACATCTGATTGTCTTTGTTTAATTCAACTGTAAAGATATTTTTCTGCTTAATAATTGGAGGATCAATGATCTCATCCGGTGGTAGTTTTGAACTAATACCAGAATCTACTTCAATAGTCGTTGTAACTAAGAAGAATATTAATAATAAGAAGGCAATGTCAGCCATAGAGCCTGCATTAACTTCTGGTGCTGATCTTTTTGCCATAATTATTTAATTAATTTTTTAATACCTGAGAATAACATCGTTCCAATAGCTACTGCTCCTAAAATGTAAAATGCTATTAATCCTGCACCTACCATTTTAGATTCGCCTTCTGAAGCTACTAATCCGTTATATTTATAAACGCCATCTCCTCCTGATACTACGTAAGCTATCACTAAAATAGCTACGAAAGCTCCAACACCGATTAAAGTGTTTTTAAGAGATTTCCCTCCTGTAAAGATATTTTTGATAACAAAAATCACTACAAATATTAAAACTAAAGCCAATATAGCGTAAGCTACATATGACATATAATCAACTAAAGCAGTATCTCCGTTTGCTGCCGCCATCTCTATACCTTCATCTCCTTTAGAAATAATACCTACTAAAATACCAATCCCAGCTAAACTCAATACTAAAGCAACTATTTTTAAAATCTTGTGCATATTCTTTAATTTTTAAAGTTAGTAATTGAGTAAATTATTTCTTGTACTTAGATAAGATATCCATTAAGTTAATAGAAGAATCTTCCATATCGTTAACAATACTATCAATCTTAGCGATAATATAATTATAAAAAATTTGTAATATAATTGCCACAATAAGTCCAAATACGGTAGTTAATAAGGCTACTTTAATACCCCCTGCTACTAATGATGGTTGCATATCTCCTGCTGCTTCAATTTTATCGAAAGCTTGGATCATACCAATTACAGTTCCCATGAACCCTAACATTGGTGCTAATGCGATAAATAAAGAAATCCAAGATACGTTTTTCTCTAATTGTCCCATTTGTACTCCACCGTAAGCTACAACAGCTTTTTCAGCATCGTCTAAATCACCTTCTGCTCTGTCTAAACCTTGGTAAAAGATAGAGGCAACAGGTCCTTTTGTGTTACGACATACTTCTTTAGCAGCTTCTAAACCACCTGATTGAAGAGCATCTTCAACATCTTGAGTTAACTTTTTAGAGTTAGTTGTAGATAAGTTTAAAAAGATAATTCTCTCAATAGCAATTGCTAAACCTAGAATTAAACATAATAATACAATACCCATAAAACCTGGTCCACCTTCAATAAAACGTTTTTTAAGTTCTTGGTGAAACGTTAAGTTCTCGCCCTCTGCAGTTGCAGCATCAGCATTTGAATCGTCTTGTGTAAGTACTACAGTAGTTGCAGTCGTCATTGCTACGTTAGTAGTTGCATTTGCAGTTCCGAATGCCATGATACACGCTATGGCTAGGATAGAAAAAAATCTTTTCATTTTGTTGTTCTTAATTTTATTAGTTAAAGTGTTAAAGATATAAAAAAATTGTAATTAAAAATAAAAATAACTAAAAGAGCTGAAGTAAAACCATAAAGTTTTGCTTTTTACTCTTAAAAGCTAACAAAAAATATAAAACTTAAGATGTTCGTCAATCATAGTTACAAAAACCATTTAAATAAACATCTATCCATTTCAAACCTTTTGCAGAGAGAAAGGGATTCGAACCCTCGATACGCTATTAACGCATACACGCTTTCCAAGCGTGCGCCTTCAGCCACTCGGCCACCTCTCTGTAAATAACACTAATTACAATGGGGCAAATAACAAAAAAATATCTTAAACTTAAAATTTTAAGGGTTAATTTTAAGACATTTCTCCTCTTAAAGCCGTTTCATAAATGGTTTTGAATAAGTTAGCAGAAATATTTTCTCCTAATAAATACATCAATTTACACAAAGCAGCCTCTGTCGTGATGTCTTTTCCTGATATTAATCCTATTCTTTTCAATTTTTCGCTAGTTTCATACTGCCCCATTAAGACACTTCCTCCCGAACATTGTGTCACATTGATAATAGGAATCCCTTTTTGGACCGTCTTTTTTAGTAATTCTAAAAACCAATCTTCGGTACTACAGTTTCCCGCACCATAAGTTTCTAAAACAATACCTTTTAATCCTTCTGTATTAAAAACAGCTTCTAAAACTTGCTTTGTAATACCTGGAAATAACTTGACTAAAGCAATGTTTGCATCCAAGTTTTTATGTACTGTAAGTTTTTTTCTAGGGTTAGGCTTAAATAAAATCTCATGATTCACCTTTAAATGCACGCCACTTTCTGCTAGATCAGGGTAATTTAAACTTGCAAAAGCCTCAAAATGTTCCGCATTTATTTTTGTTGTACGGTTAGCTCGGTACAAATTATATTCAAAATACAAACCAACTTCTTTTATAACTGGTTTATTATAATGCTGTAAAGATGCTATTTGAATTGAAGTAATTAAATTTTCTTTAGCATCTGTACGCAAATCTCCAATAGGCAATTGTGATCCTGTAAAAATCACAGGTTTGGCTAAATGTTCTAACATAAAACTTAAAGCCGAAGCTGTATAACTCATAGTATCACTTCCATGAAGTACAACAAACCCATCAAAAGCTTCATAATTAGTCTCAATAACTTCTGCTATCTGAACCCAATACTCCGGATTCATATTACTAGAATCTATTGGCACTTCAAAAGAATAGGTTTCGATAGTACACTCTAACAGTTTTAACTCTGGAATACGATCTAATAAGTTTTCAAAGTCAAAAGCACGTAAAGTCCCAGTTTCCGGGTCCTTTATCATACCTATAGTTCCTCCTGTATATATAAGGAGTATATTCGGGATCATTTTAGTCATATTATATAGTACTTAGCTTTGAGTTAAATCCCAAATACCGCTTTTGAATTCTCTGTTGTAATGTCGGCAATTTTCTGTTCTGACACTTCGTAAATCTCTGACAACTTTTCAACAACCTTTAAAATATAGCTACTTTCATTACGCTTTCCTCTATACGGTTTAGGTGCCAAATATGGTGAATCTGTTTCTAAAACGATATGTTTTAAATCTATTGCTTTTAAAAACTGATCAATCTTTCCATTTTTAAAGGTTGCAACGCCACCAATACCAAGTTTCATATTATAAGAGATGGCTTGGTGCGCCTGTTCTAAAGTACCCGAAAAACAATGAAAAATTCCACGTAAATCATCAGCTTTCTCTTCTTCCAAAATTTCAAAAATCTCATCAAAAGCTTCTCGACAGTGTATTACTATGGGCAGTTTATACGCTTTTGCTAATTTAATTTGTTCTCTAAAGGCTTCCTGTTGTATTGCTAATGTGCTTTTATCCCAATATAAATCGATACCTATCTCCCCTACTGCATAAAACTTATGAGAAGCCAACATTTTTACGACATGCTCTAATTCTTCTTTGTAATTCTCCTTAACATGTGTTGGATGTAAACCCATCATTAAAAAAACATGTTTAGGATAATCTTTTTCCAATTGTAGCATACTTGCTGTATACGTGCTATCTATTGCGGGAATAAACAATCTAGAAACGCCGGCATCTAATGTGCGTTGCATCACTTCTTCCCTGTCCTCATCAAAAGCGTCACTATATAAATGTGTGTGTGTATCTGTAATTATCATGGCACAAAAATAAAAAAGTCATCATGGTTATGATGACTTTTGGATAAGTATTTTATGGACCTTATATATAAGGACTAGTTTATTAATTAAGTTTATTTAATAATCGTAAGGCTTGACCATAATCATCTGCATCTTCTGGTATCATTTTTAAAATCGCAATACAAGCTTCATTTTCATCTTGTTTTAACTTACTTAATGCCAGATACCATTTAGCTCTGTTATTATAAGCAGAACTTCCTTTTGTAATTGAAATTAAAATAGTTTCCGCTTTAGCGAAATTATCTAACTCAATATTAGTGATGGCATAATAAAAATTATATTCAATATTCTCAGGATCAGCGACCAATAATTCTTCCAAATATGTATTCGCTTTTTCATAGTCTTTATCATTAAAAGCTTTAGTTGTTTTAATTAACAAACCAACATTTCCTTCTCCACTTCGTACCGCAAAATCTACAGTCTCATGTGTATTAAAATCGGAATAACTAGCGCCTCCAGAAAATTGATTATAAACAAAAAACCCCATCAATAATGCAATACTTGCAGCTACTACATACTTATACAATTTAAACGATTTCTTAGTCGGTACTGCTTCTGCTTTAACGTCTTCTTTATTAAAATATTGAAATGATATATTATCTAAATTAGCCTTAAAATCAGCAGTTTTACTCTCATTTCCTATTTCGTATTCCAAATTTTCAGAAAACTCTTTGTAGACTGCAAATGTTTTTTTGAATAAAGGATCAGAACTTAGTCTTCCCTCAAAAGCAATATGTTCCTCTTTGCTTAAATTGTCTGATAAATAGTTTTCAAAAAGGATGTAATCTTGTTCTTCCATAACACTAATGATTAAGTTGATTAAATGTTGGCGACTCTTGCACTAACTTGGTTAATTGCCCAATACACAGCGATTTTTTCTTTCTAGCGTAAGCATAACTTACATTTAGACTTTTGGCTACTTCTTCCATCGATTTTATTTTAAATGTAGCTTTCAGTAAATCTTTGCAGGCATCACCAAGTTTTTGAAACATCTCATTAAACAAAACTTGTTTACCTTCAAATACAGAAGTTTCAAAAGACAATTCTTGTGCGTCGTCATCCTTAGATAATACCTCTTCGTTAATTGTTACCTCCTTTTTATTATTTTTTTTTAAATAGTTTAACCACTTACGCTTACATAGTAAAAAAAAGTAAGCATCAAAAGGACACGTTAACTGTAATTTTTTTTGACTCCCTTGATTATAAATTGTTATAATCGTTTCTTGTATAATGTCTTGTGCACTATCTACATCACCACTATTCTGCTTTATATAATTAATCACCTTAGGTGCAAACTTATCATATATAGCTTGTATAATAAAGGAGTTGTTGGCCACTAATCCGTCAACATACTTCTGGTCTTCGTGTATTTTTTTTGCACTCATAAACCCTTTGTTTACAACGAATGTAAAAAAACTAAATAAAATAAGGGTAACAAATTTTAAATGGTTTTGATATAAGAGTGTAACAGTCAGAATTTGACAACACAAAAACAGTAATAAACAACACAAAACAGCGTGATAAAAATAACACTCTGTTTATCTAAAAAATATAAACCAATTAAAACATTAATTATGAAAAATTGTTCACCTTTACACACCCATTTAACTCATAAGTACGGTATAAACCCGTCTTTAAAAACAATTTTCGGAACGCTTTTTATGACCGCTCTGTTAATTACAAGTTGCGACCCAAAAGATAACAATGAAGACATAACTTCCAATTCTGAAATTGAAGTTGCTACTCCCCAAGAATATAAAAACATAAAAGAACAGGCATTAGCAAACCATACGGAAAATTTTAATTTTAATGCAGAAGATGGTAGTATAATGTTTACAACTACAAACGGATCACAGATTCATATTGACGGAAATTGCTTAACATTAAATGGAAATGCTATAACCGGCCAAGTTGATCTAGAATATACAGAACTTTTTGATAAAGGCAGTATGTTAACGACCAACAAACCAACTATGGGCGTGTTACCAAATGGTGATAAGAGTCTATTAATTTCGGGAGGAGAATTTTTTATTGAAGCGACACAAAACGGTATCCTTTTAGACACTAATTGCCCACTTCAAGTAACCATACCTACAAGTTTAACAGGTGGAGATGACTTCGACATGACACTTTGGGAAGGGACAATAGATGAAAACGAAAATCTTACATGGGAAGAAAACAACGATGCGGCAGGTCAAAACGGGGTCTTTCTTGACGGCACACTATACAATGTGTTTTTTGCCTCCTTTGGATGGAACAATGTAGATCGTTTTTATTCGGATCCAAGACCAAAAACAACACTACTAGTAAGTGTCCCTGAGGGTTATGACAATCTAAATTCAAATGTATACTTATCTTATGACGGCGAAGATACTGGTTTAGCAAATTTAGATCAATACGACCCCGTTACTGGTTTATTCACGGAACATTACGGACAAATACCAATTGGGTTAGAATGTCAAATGATATTTGCTACAGCACATAATGACAACTGGAGATACGCTATTAAAAGTGTCACAATTACAGAAGATCAAACTTACACCTTTGAGTATAGCGAAACGATAGTAGCCACAGAAGCAGAATTAACCCTTCTTATAAATGGTTTACCATAACGATTAACTTATTTGAATTTAAAAAAAGCTGGAAATTAATTTTTCTGGCTTTTCCCCATTTCAAATATGACCTAAAATGTGTCGTTCATTCATTAAAACGCCCCTCTTGTCGGTTGGTCAACTTATATCAATAATTTTATCACTAAATTTAATCTCTAAACCAAACCGTAATGAAAACTATTATCGCTATAATTTTTACCTTAAGTATTACAACACTCAGTTTTGGACAAGATACTGTAATAGACACAACAAGACGGTCCGCTACAATAGAGTATAAAACTAGTGGTAATCAAACATTATTCTCTCCAAAAGCACCTATATTAAATCAGATTGCAGGAGCACCAAAAGCATTTTATACCAATTATTGGGAATTTGGAGACGGGACTTACAGTAAAGAAAACAATCCAATAAAGGTTTATAAAAATACTGGCGATTACGAAGTGAGACTTTGGGCTACCAATAACTACGACACAGGCAAACCTCCAACAACAAGACCCAAAAAAATAAGAATAGATTCTGCAGATGACACTTTTCAGGAACAAGCGTCTATGGAAGAAGCTATTGATTTACAACGTAACCGCGAACCGATGCCTGAAGAAGAAATAGTGGTAATTCTTAAATATAAAAACACAAAAGACTATACTACCAATGGACAATTGTATTTATTTTATAACGAAACTATTTATAACGATAACAACTTTCAACTAACAGACACCAGAACACATCATGGTGAGACTAAAATAGAAAATGACAATTTAGTTTACATCTCCAAACCTAAAAATAATGCATTTTACGCTTCCGCGGAAACTCAAAACTTGCGTGCTTATCTTAGTCCACAGGATTCAACCGAAAGACAAAACTTACCGCTAACGCTCGAAGACGCTAAAGCCAATTACAAAAACGCTAGTACACTAAGCTTTAACAACATGCAACCTAATGAAGAGCGTAATGTGTTTTATACTTTAAAAACAACCCCCGAAATGCTAAAAGATACTAGTGCTATCATTTCGGTTAGAGGAATATATATTCCAGATGAAAATTATGACAATCATAATGTAAAAGACATGGAGATGGAAATTGTCACCTCTCATGATCCAAACAAAATGTCTTCAAATGCAACATTTTTAAACTATAGATTAGTTCGATTTAAAGCACCTAAATTTAAAATTAGATTTCAAAATAATGGAGAAGGTCCAGCAAACACAATTAGGTTAGAAACGGATATCCCCGATATGTTTGACAAAACCTCCATTACCGTTTTAGACATGTACCCAAAGGTGAAAATCTGTCCTAAATATGAGGTTGCATACAGTTGTTTGGACACCACGTATACAGAAAAACAAGCCATTTTTACATTCAAAAACATTTACCTTCCCGGAAGCGAGCAAAAAAACGTAAAAGTTTATGACTCAACTAAAGGGTTTGTACAATACAACATTAAATTCGGAAAGGACTTTCATAAGCAAAAGACAAAATCGCGTACTGCTATCATTTTTGACAAAAATGATCCGATTATAACCAACTACTCTACCACCAGATTTTTACCAGGAATTTCGATTGGTGCAAAAGCAGGTTATAATTCGTTTTCAGATTTAGATAATTCTAAAAGTTATTTTGTTGGTGCTACACTATCTCCTTACAAATCTTACAAATGGTATTGGCAAGTCGAGCTTTTAAACAGTTTTCATAGCTATGACGGACAATCCAATTTCACCAATACTTTAATTGAAAATACACCAGTAGGTTTTCCGTATTACGAACGTAAAACCACTTCTAAAACCTACAACAACGTAGATTGGGAACTTCCTGTTTTAGCGCGATATAACATCAATAATTATATTGGTTTAGGTGCTGGACTACAAGGTATGTTTTCTCTTAGCGAAAAAAGTGAAACAACAGCAACAACCGCCTATTTTGAAGATGAAGCTGGTACATTTGAAGTTCCTAATTTAGAGACGACCACAACGAACACTACGGAAACGTCTAGTTTTACAAACTTCAGAACGGGATTTTTAGTGGAAGCCACAGCTGGTTTTGCAAGAATTGGTCCTAGCATTGGCGCGCGTTACGTTTTTAACTTTAAAGAGAATTATAACTACATGCAATTGTACGCAATTTGGAAATTTTAACTCAAAAGCAAGCTTATCCCGAGTAAAGTATACCTCGATTATTTTAAATGAAATATAACCTTATCATATTATTCTTTTTGGTCTTTGGGAATTTGCTTTCGCAAGAGCTAGAAGAAACTATTTACGTTGCAACCGAAACATTTAATGCAAAAAGGACATCTGAAACGTATAACACTTTCTTAAAAAACGAAACATATTTCAAATCTAATAGTAAAACAAAAGACGACTATTTTGCGTATCTATTTTTCTTAGTAAGTAAAGCAAATTATCTAGATAGCAAAAATCAACAAACAAGTGCTATTAGTGTTTATGAAGACGCTTTAAACCTTTATAATTCTCAAAAATTAAGTACCGTTTTTGAATATGACATTACTGAATACTGCCTAAAGCCTTTAGGTGTTTTATATAATAAAATTGGTGATTACACTAACGCAGAAAATACGATTAAACAATATACTTTTCTAGCCGAAAAACAACAAAATGCCAAACATAGAATTAGTGGAGCCATTAATTTAGCACAACTATATTACACGGTCGGAAAATTTGAATCTTCAAAATCAATTGTAAAAAAAGGCTTAGAAATTAAAGGTATTACAAATGTGCAGAAACAAAAACTAATTCAAATAAATACCAATAGCCAAATCGCATTAAAACAAATAACCAGCAATAAAGATATCCCTACAAAAAGTCAAATAGACTCTTATGAAGTGACTTCATTAGAGACCAAATATAATATTGCTGTAAACAATAAAAATTTTGAAGAAGCCCTAAAATATTCCACAAAACTAATTGATAAAGCTTCGGAGAACAGTGCTATTAACGCTAGAAATCTAGCTAAATTACATGTTAAAAATGCACAACTTCATTATAAATTAAATGATTTTGAAACAAGCCTAAAAGCGTTAAAGAGTGCCATTAAATTATTACTTCCAAACACTAAACAGCAACAACTCCCAATAAAAGAAGACTTATATCCCGAAAATACATTTATAGATATATTTGATTTATTAGCAGAAATGCAACCAAATTACAATACTGCTTTAGCCTATTACAACTTGAGCTTTTATGTCTCTGATTTATTAACTAAAAATCTAACCTCTCAAGACGCTAAACTATTGCACTTAACGGCTAATAGAAGACGAAGCGAATCTTGTATAAACTTACTATTTGACGTCTATCAATCGACTAAAGACTCTACTATTGCGATACAGGCTTTTGCCTACGCTGAAAAAAACAAAAGCACTATTTTAAAAGAAACTATTAGTAAAAAAACATTATTACAATTACACCGCAATGATAGTTTATTAATTAACGAACAATCACTATTACGCAAACAAGAACGCTTAACCAATAGTTTGATTAAAGCACAATACCAGAAAGATGCTAATCAAATTAATACACTAAGCCAAGATCTCACAACTGCAAGTTCTGCTTTAAAGCAATTAAAAATTAAAATAGATAAAGCATACCCAAAGACTAATACTTCCAATATTTCAATCAAAAAACTTAAGCACAAACTAGATAAAAACAAGGCTATTCTAGCGGAATACTTTTATGGAAATACAGCTATTTTTCAATTTATAATTTCCGCGGAATCCATTGATTTTATAAAGATTAAAAAGACAACTGATTTAGATAATGCAATAAATGATTATATTAATTACTTCGATAATTCTTCTGCAATAAATAATAATATCTCAGCATTTACAACCGATGCTTTTCAACTGTATCAATTATTACATTTTAAAAATACTTCTGCGTATCAAAATGTTGTAATTATACCAGATGGTTTTTTAAATTTTATTCCTTTTGAAAGTCTTTTATCCTTAAATACATCAACAACAAGTTATTCTAAAATGCCCTTTGTAGCTAAAAAGCAGATTTTAGCTTATAATACCAGTGCATTTTTATATTTAAACACACACCCTTTTGAATACGACGCATCTGTTTTAGGTGTTTTCCCGGTATTTGACAACAGTAATTCAAAATTAACGTACTCCATAAACGAGGCAGAAAGTATTGCAAAACATATTGATGCAAAATTTTTAATGTATGATAATGCAACTAAAAAAGACGCACTCCTTCAAGCAAAAAACTATGGTATATTACATTTATCCACACATGCTAGTAGCGGAACATTTAGAGTTCCTGCAAACATCGATTTTATAGATGAAAAATTATTTTTAAATGAATTATATAGCGTCAATCTAAGCAACAAACTAGTCGTGTTAAGTGCTTGCGAAACGGGCATTGGAAAACTTCAAAAAGGAGAAGGAAGCATGAATATGGCTAGAGGTTTTCAATATGCTGGTGTAGAAAACTTATTATTTTCACTTTGGAAAATCAATGACTTATCAACCTCAAAATTGATGGCTTCCTTTTACAAAAATTATAGCAAAACACATTCGGCTTTTATTGCTAATCATTTATCAAAAATAGACTACTTAAATAATCCAGAAATCTCAAACATTAAGAAATCACCGTATTATTGGAGTGCTTTCACCTATTATGGCGATTTAACCCCTATAACAGTTTCTAATTATTCAAAATATATTGTTTTTACTATTATTGGATTAGCTATTGCTTTACTTTTATGGTTTATAATACGAAGACGTCACAATGAAAAACACGCTTAAAGACTTTTTATTTGCCAAGGACTACATCAGAGTCAAATTAAAATTAACTAAAACCAACCATTTTGAGATTAAAGCCTCAATAAATGGAGTAAAAGGCTTATTTATCTTAGATACAGGTGCATCTAATAGTTGTGTCGGTTTTGAAGCTACAAGTAAATTTTCTTTAAAAAAAGTAAAAGATTCAAAGGTATTAGCTGCAGGTGCTGGAGCAACTAACATGAAAACCCAAGTTTCCAAAAACAATACATTAAAAATTGGCCGATTAAAAATAGCGAAAGCGGCATTAGTTTTATTCGACTTAAGCCATGTCAATACAGCATTAATCAATCATGACGCGCAACCAGTTGATGGTATTATTGGTGCTGATATTTTAAAAAAAGTTAAAGGCATTATTGATTACGATAAAAAATATTTGTACTTAAAAAAATTAGTCTAATGTCTAATTTTTATTTAATTTTAGCTACCAATCAATCTTCCAAAAGACCAATCATTTTATGAGTACTTCAATTGTCATAGCAGATGACCACCCTTTAATGTTAAGAGGACTTTCTGACTTTATTACTTCTAAAGGTTTTAATATAATAGGTAGCGCGGAAGATGGTCAAACCGCTTACAATTTAATTGTTAAACTTAAACCAGACTTAGCATTATTAGATATTAGAATGCCAAAAATGACAGGCTTAGAAGTTGCTGGTGCTTGTTTTAAAAATGAACTAGAGACTAAAATCATCCTAATTACATTTGATAATGAAGAGCACTTGTTTGATAAAGCAAAAGCATATAATGTCTTTGGATATATTTTAAAAGAATTTGCAGTTGAAGAAATTGAGACTTGTATCGCACATGTATTAAAAGGAGAAGCTTATTTTAGTGAAGAAATAGCCTCTTACCTTAACGCTAAAGTCACCTACTCTAGCTCTAACCTTTTAGAAATGCTAACTCCAACAGAAGTCAAGGTCGTTAAATTTTTATCTGAAAAATTAACCTCAACCGAGATCGCTAAACAACTAATGAGCTCTCCTAGAACAGTAGAAAAGCACAGAAGTAACATTGTAAAAAAATTAGACTTAAAAAAATCGCATAACGAATTGATGCTTTGGGCAAATATGAACAAAGACATTATAGCCAATATATCGTTATAGCTGTATAAGCTCGCTTTTTTTTGCACACACCATACCTATAAAAAATACGTAGTTCTACGTATTTCACAGGTCATATATATCATTTATCTTTACGGTGCTATTAATTAGTTCTTAGGGAGAATTAATGAAGCTCTAAAACGTTAAACTGTTTTGGAGCTTTTTTTTTTGAGCACATCCAAATAAAAATACGTAGTTCTACGTATTTCACACGTCATATATATCCTCTACCTTTACCATGCTATTAATCAATTTTGGGAGAATTGATAAAGCTCTAAAACGTTAAACTGTTTTGGAGCTTTTTTTTTGAGCACATCCAAATAAAAATACGTAGTTCTACGTATTTCACAGGTCATATATATCCTCTACCTTTACCATGCTATTAATCAATTTTGGGAGAATTGATAAAGCTCTAAAACGTTAAACTGTTTTGGAGCTTTTTTTTTGGTCAATATCCAAATAAAAATACGTAGTTCTACGTATTTCACAGGTCATATAAATCTTTTACCTTTACCATGCTATTAATTAGTTCTTAGGGAGAATTAATGAAGCTCTAAAACGTTAAACTGTTTTGGAGCTTTTTTTTTGGTCAATATCCAAATAAAAATACGTAGTTCTACGTATTTCACAGGTCATATATATCTTATACCTTTACCATGCTATTAATTAGTTCTTAGGGAGAATTAATGAAGCTCTAAAACGTTAAACTGTTTTGGAGCTTTTTTTTGGTCAATATCCAAATAAAAATACGTAGTTCTACGTATTTCACAGGTCATATATATCTTTTACCTTTACCATGCTATTAATCAATTTTGGGAGAATTGATAAAGCTCTAAAACGTTAAACTGTTTTGGAGCTTTTTTTTTGGTCAATATCCAAATAAAAATACGTAGTTCTACGTATTTCACAGGTCGTATATATCTTATACCTTTACAGTGCTATTAATCAATTTTGGGAGAATTGATAAAGCTCTAAAACGTTAAACTGTTTTGGAGCTTTTTTTTTGGTCAATATCCAAATAAAAATACGTAGTTCTACGTATTTCACAGGTCGTATATATCTTATACCTTTACAGTGCTATTAAATTAGTTCTTAGGGAGAATTATTTAAGAAGACTCTGTACTGTAGTGGTGCAGAGTTTTTATTTAAAACTACAGTATGGATTTAGAAAAGAGAACAAGGGAACAAAACAGGATCATCATTGCATGTCTTGTAATACTAACATTACTTATTATCGCATTTAATGTCGTCATATTTTTTGACAAATAAACACAAAAAAAGGGAGCAACATAGTTGCTCCCTTTTAATTTTATATAAACGATTATTAAAGCTCTAAAGCTTTTTTAATGTCATTACCCATAAGTAATTCAATTGGGTTCTCTAATGCTTCTTTAATAGCGACTAAAAAGCCTACACTTTCTTTACCATCAATTATTCTGTGGTCATAAGATAATGCAACATACATCATAGGATGAATTTCTACTTTTCCATCTACAGCTATTGGGCGTTCTATAATATTATGCATTCCTAAAATTCCACTTTGAGGTGGATTTATAATTGGAGTAGATAACATACTACCAAAAACACCTCCGTTGGTAATTGTAAAAGTACCTCCTGTCATTTCATCTACAGTGATTTGACCATCTCTAGCTCTAAGTGCTAATCTTTTAACTTCTGACTCGACACCTCTAAAGGTTAAGTTTTCAGCATTTCTGATAACTGGTACCATTAATCCTTTTGGTCCAGAAACCGCTATACTAATATCTACGAAGTTAAATGTTTTCATTTCCTTACCATCTATCATAGAATTAACAGCAGGATACATTTGTAATGCACGCACAACTGCTAATGAGAAAAATGACATAAACCCTAAACCAACACCATGTTTAGACTTAAAAGTTTCCTTATATTCTTTACGTAATGCAAAAACAGGAGACATGTTTACCTCGTTAAAAGTAGTTAACATTGCTGTCGTGTTTTTAGCTTCTACTAAACGCTCTGCTACTTTACGACGTAACATTGACATTTTAGAATTTGAAGCACTACGGTCTCCACCTGTTGGCGTTCCCATTGATGGCACAGCATTTACGGCATCATCTTTAGTGACACGTCCATCTTTTCCTGTCCCAGAAATAGTACTTGTATCCATCCCTTTTTCTGCTAAAACCTTTTTAGCTGCAGGACTTGCTGTTCCAGAAGCATAAGTATCTGCCTTTGGAGTTTCTACTTTTGTTTCAGCTTTTGGCGCTGCTTCCACTTTTTTATCTGCTTTTGCTGGTGCATCTCCTTCTGGAGCTTTTGCACTTGTATCTATTAAACATACCACTTGTCCAACTGCAACTGCATCACCTTCTTCTGCTTTAAGCGTAATAGTCCCACTAGCTTCTGCCGGTAATTCTAATGTTGCTTTATCACTATCAACCTCAGCTATTGGTTGGTCTTTTTCTACATAATCACCATCTTGAACTAACCATTCTGCTATTTCAACTTCTGTTATAGATTCGCCTGGAGAAGGCACTTTCATTTCTAAAATCATCGTAATGTAATTTTATATTGTTGTGTTATTGTTTATTAGTTTACTGAATTCATTTCAAAAAATTCAAGTTTATTATCTGTCCCTACCTTTATATAGAGATTATAAACTCCGTTTTCAAAATTAACAATGTAATTATTACCTTTTTTAAAAGTATTAGTATATTCCATTGATTTTATTTTACCCAAAGCACTCATGTCAACTTCGTTTTTAAAAAAAGTCTTTGTTTTCTCTAAAGTTGAAACTTTTTTAAAATCATCATCAAACATATTAAATAAGCCAACGACATCACCGTTATTATAATGGTTTTGAAAGCTAGAAGTTGCCTGTTTATAATTATCGCTGTCTTGAGCAATCCCAATTGAACTAATCAAAAGTGATAAAATTAATAGTATTTTTTTCATATTTATACTTATTTAGCTTGACGCTGGTTATTTTTAGTCTTATCAAAAACAAAGTCAATAACTTCTTTATGACGTTTTTTAGAACGCACAGAGCTACCTGCTGCTGGTGCACCATAAGGTCTTCTAGAAGCTAGTCTAAAATGTCTTGCTTCATCTAAATTCATCAACATATGTGAATAAGCTCCCATGTTTCTTGGTTCCTCTTGCGCCCAAACGATATCGTCAGCATTTTTATATTTACTTAAGACAGCCTTGATAGCTTCCGTTGGTAAAGGAAATAATTGTTCTATTCTAACTAGAGCGACGTCTTCTCTATTTAAGTTATCACGCTCTTCGTCTAAATCGTAATAAAATTTACCTGTTAAAAAGACAAGAGTTTTAACTTTATCCACTTTTACAGAGGCATCATCTATCAATGTTTGGAAGCTTCCGTTTGCAAACTCATCTACTGTGCTAACACATTTTGGGTGACGTAATAAACTTTTTGGCGTAAACACTATTAATGGTTTACGGAAGTTGACCTTCATTTGACGTCTTAACAAGTGAAAGAAGTTAGCAGGTGTTGTACAATCTGCAACAAACATATTATCTTTTGCACACAACTGTAAATAACGTTCCATACGTGCGGAAGAGTGCTCTGCTCCTTGTCCTTCATAACCATGTGGTAATAACATGACTAATCCGTTTTGAGTTTTCCACTTATCTTCACCAGCAGAAATATATTGATCTAGCATGATTTGAGCACCATTACTAAAATCTCCAAACTGCGCTTCCCAAATAGTTAAAGTATTTGGACTTGCCATAGCGTACCCATAATCAAATCCTACTACGCCATACTCTGAAAGTAAAGAGTTATAGATATAAAATTGACCTTGCTTATCATTTATTTGGTTTAATAATAAAATTTCTTCTTCACTATCCTCAACTTTCACAACTGCGTGTCTGTGAGAAAACGTACCACGTTCTACATCTTGACCTGACATACGCACATTATAACCTTCGTCTAAAAGTGTTCCGTATGCTAAATGCTCTGCCATAGCCCAATCTAATCTGTTTTCGTCAAACATATTTTGACGCTCATTGATTAGACGTTCTATTTTTCTGATAAACTTTTTATCTTTTGGTAAGTTAGAGATTACTTTGGTAATAGCTGCTAACTTCTCAGTAGAAGTAGTTGTATCAATTGGTTGCATCATAATAGTTTCATCTACCTGAGTAAAATCTTTCCATTGGTCCTCCATAAATGGAGTGATGACTGTTTTATCTTCTTTACGAGAATCTTCTAACTTTTCTTCTAAACTAGATTTGTACTCGTTTTCTAATGTCTTAACATGATCTTTATCAATAATACCTTGCTCAATTAATTTTGCAGCATAGATATCTCTTGGATTGGCATGTTTAGAAATTGCTTTATATAATTTTGGCTGCGTAAATCTTGGTTCATCACCTTCATTATGCCCGTATTTTCTATATCCTAAAAGGTCAATAAATACGTCACGCTTAAAATTCATTCTAAAATCTAATGCAAATAACATGGCATGCACTACTGCTTCTGCATCGTCTGCATTAACATGTAACACTGGAGATAACGTTACTTTAGCAATATCTGTACAATACGTACTAGATCTAGCGTCTAAATAGTTAGTTGTAAATCCGACTTGATTATTAACAACGACGTGAATTGTCCCGTTAGTTTTATAACCATCTAACTGTGCCATTTGTACCACTTCGTACACTAATCCTTGACCTGCTATTGCTGCATCTCCGTGAACTACGATTGGTAAAACTTTACTAAAGTTATCGCTATAAAAATTATCTTGTTTTGCTCTAACAATACCTTCAACAACTGCTCCAACCGTCTCTAAGTGTGATGGGTTTGGTGCAATACTTAGGTTTATTTTTTTCCCACTATTAGTCTGACGATTACTAGTCCAACCTAAATGATACTTGACATCTCCATCAAAAACTTCTTGCTCGTAATCCTTTCCATCAAACTCGCTAAAAATGTCTTTTGCAGACTTTCCAAAAATATTTGTTAAGGTACTCAAACGCCCTCTGTGCGCCATTCCCATTACAAATTCTTGAACACCAAGTTCTGCTGCTTTTTCAATTACGGCATCTAATCCTGGGATTAAAGACTCCCCTCCTTCCAGAGAGAACCGTTTTTGTCCTACATATTTAGTATGTAGAAAACTTTCAAACGATACGGCCTCATTTAATTTTTTTAGGATGTGCTTTTTTTGCTCTCCAGAAAAATTAGGCTGATTGTCGTTTATATTTAATTTGCTCTGAATCCACTGTATTTCGTCAGGTTTTCTGATATACATGTATTCCACTCCAATAGCATCGCAATAAATACTATTTAAATGTTTAATAATTTCTCTAAGTGTTTGTGCACCAATACCTAAAATATCACCAGCATTAAAATTGGTGTCCAAATCGGCTTGTGTCAAGCCAAAATTTTCCAATGCCAAACTAGGCTCGTACTTACGACGATCCCTTACCGGGTTTGTTTTAGTAAATAAATGCCCTCTGTTACGATAACCATCTATTAATTTTACTACTTGAAATTCTTTTTGAACATGCTCAGGCATTTGGGTGGAAACACCCTCTGCTATTTCTCCATCTAATCCGTAATTTTCCGAACCAAAGTCGTAACCTTGAAAAAAGGCTCTCCAACTAGGCTCTACAGAGTCAGGGTTTTCTAAGTATTGATCGTATAAGTCAGCAAAGTATGCTGTATGTGCTGCGTTTAAAAAGGAGTATTTATCCATTATTTTCTTTAAGACGTGTTCGCTTCAACAAAATTTTATCAAAAATACAACTTTTACTATATATAGAGATGGTTTTATTATATTTATAACATTCTAAAACATCTAAATTAATTATTATGAAAATCAAATCAATTAACAGCTCTAAAATTATCATATTATCAATGATTGCTTGTTTTTTTGTAACTTTTGGTAATGCACAAGATAATTTACCACAGCAAAAAAGTGAATTTTGGAAAAATGTTCGTTTTGGTGGTGGATTAGGATTAAGCACCGGAAGCAACTTTTTTAGTGCAACATTAGCGCCAACCGCTATTTACCAATTTGATGAATCATTTGCTCTAGGGGTTGGTTTGAATGCAACCTACAATAAGAGTAAAAATTTTTACAAATCGACAATTCTAGGAGCAAGCATAATTGGAATCTACACGCCTATCAGAGACATTCAGATTTCTGGTGAATTTGAGCAAAATCATGTGAATAGAAATTTTGACAACCCAGCTTTTATTGATGACACCTATTGGGTCCCTTCTTTATTTATCGGTGCAGGATACACTACCAATAATATAACCATTGGGATACGTTACGATGTTCTTTATGACGACACTAAAAGTATATACGCTAATGCTTGGGTCCCTTTTGTAAGAGTATTCTTTTAAACAAAAAACACATAACCTAAAAACCAAACCTTTTTACAATCTTGTAAGAAGGTTTTTTTTATGGAACGATACGCTCTTTTTTTTAATTAAGACATTTTTATCCTAAATATGACTTATATCATATTATAAGTTTTATTATGACAGTATTTTTGTCGAATAAAACTAAGATATTATGAAAACAACACTAAAATTAATGACCGTATTATTTATAACCATGCTAATTAGTTGTGGTGGTAAAGAAGAAAAGAAAAAAGAAGAATTTTCTTATAAGAAAAAGGAAACGACAGAAAAGACGACTGCACCAAAAGCAGAAAAAACACCACCTTCTAAACAAATAGACTTAACAAACAAAGGACTCGGCCCTATAAAATCTGTAACACTTGCAGCAGAAATAGATCAAACAATGGTTACTCTTGGCGCTGACGTTTATAAAAAAATGTGTACTGCTTGTCACAGAACAAACAAAAAATTTATAGGACCACCACCAACAGGAATATTAAGTCGTCGTACTCCAGAATGGATTATGAATATGATTTTAAATCCAGAGCAAATGGTAAAAGAAGATCCGTTAGCTAAAGAGTTATTAATGGAATTTAATGGTTCTCCTATGGCAAATCAAGGCCTTACTGAAAAAGAAGCAAGAGCGGTCCTAGAATATTTCAGAACACTTAAATAATCTATTATAAAACTAATAAAACAATTGCTCTTTGTTTTTGCTATCGCGCTAACCTTATACGCGTGCAAAAACGAAACTAACGGTACGAGTGAAACAGCAACAGATTCAGGAACTAAAAGCGACAGTAAAGCCAGAACCGGGCAAGCCTTTATTAAAGACACTGGAAGCACAACAGTTTTAAGCAGAGCAATGGACTCTTAAGACCACACCACTTTAGTTGCTGCCGTCCAAGCTGCACAATTAGAAAATGCTTTAGTTAATGCAGGACCATTAATGGTTTTTGCTCCAACTAACGCAGCTTTCGCAGCATTACCAGAAGGCACTGTAGAAAATTTATTGAAGCCAGAAAACAAAGCGGCTTTAGCAAATATTTTAAAATACCATGTGACACCAAGGATTTCATAAAGAAGTTTAAAAAATTAGGTCAAGCTAATAATGACTATGTAAAAGTAGAAGTAGTCGACGGAGAACCAATGATTGGTGGCGCCAAAATACTAGGTAATGTAAAAGCCGGAAACGGAATCGTACACATCATAGATAAAGTATTATTAACACCAACAAAATAATAAAAACACTAACTAAAACAGCTTAAACAATGAAAAATATAATAACGTCAAGTATTGCAATGCTAGTTATCCTAATAGGATTTACGAGTTGCAACAAAGGTAATAACTCAGGTGGTAAATCTGGTGCATTAGCTAGTAACGTAGCCGAACGCGTCTATGTTGCTCCTGGAGAGTACGACTCGCATTACGCCTTCCTATCAGGTGGATACAGTGGTAACGTAACAGTGTACGGTCTACCTTCTGGTAGAATGTTTAAAGAAATCCCTGTCTTTTCTCAATTTCCAACCTCTGGTTATGGATATTCTGAAGAAACAAAACCAATGTTAAACACCTCTCACGGATTTATCCCTTGGGGAGATGCGCATCATCCAGATATCTCTCAATCAAAAGGAGAATTAGATGGTCGTTGGTTATTTATAAATGAAAACAACACGCCACGTATTGCAAGACTTAGTCTTACCACATTTGAAACCGAAGAAATTATTGAAGTACCTAATAGTGCAGGTAATCACAGTTCTTCTTTTGTAACAGAAAACACAGAGTACGTTGTTGCAGGAACACGTTTTTCTGTACCAATTCCACAACGTGATATGCCAATTAAAGACTACAAAGGAAACTTTAAAGGGTCCTTATCTTTTATTAGCGTAGCGCCAGAAACTGGTAACATGGATATTAAATTCCAAATCCTAATGCCAGGTTTTAACTACGATTTATCGCACCCTGGACGTGGAAAATCTCATGGTTGGTTTTTCTTTACAACGTATAATACAGAAGAGGCTAATACCCTTTTAGAAGTTAATGCGTCACAAAATGATAAAGATTTTATTGCTGCTATTAACTGGAAAAAAATTGAAGAGTATGTAAATAATGGTGGTGGAACAATGATGCCTGCTAATTATGCACATAATGTATATGATGAGGACACACATACAGCGACATCTACAATGAAAAAAGAGGTTCGTGTTGTAAACCCAATCGATGTTCCTGGAGCTGTTTATTTTATTCCAACACCAAAATCACCTCATGGTTGTGCTGTAGATCCTTCTGGAGAATACATTGTAGGTAATGGTAAATTATCGGCAAACGTAACAGTGCATTCATTTACAAAAATGTTAGATGCTATTAAAAATGAAAAATTTGCAGGTGAAGCTTACGGAATACCTATTTTAAACTTTGAAGATGTGTTAGCAGGCGTTGTAGACCAAGCAGGATTAGGACCATTACACACTGAATTTGATGGAAAAGGAAATGCATATACGACATTCTTTATTTCTTCTGAAGTTGTAAAATGGAAACTAGGAACATGGGAAGTTATCGATAGAAAACCTACTTATTACTCTGTTGGTCACTTAACAATCCCTGGAGGAAACTCTGGAAAACCACAAGGTAAATACATGTTTGCCATGAATAAGATTACTAAAGACAGATACCTACCAACGGGTCCAGAGATGGAACACTCAGCACAATTATATGATATCTCTGGAGACAAAATGGAGCTATTATTAGATTTCCCAACACATGGAGAGCCACATTACGCTGCTGCAATGGAAGCAAGTATTATAAAGGAGCAATCTCAAAAAATCTATAAACTAGCAGATAACAAGCATCCATATGCTGCAAAATCTGATGCAGACACTAAGGTGGTTAGAGAAGGTAAAGAGGTACATATTTACTTAACAACTATTAGAAGCCATTTCTCACCTGACAATATTGAAGGGATAAAAGTTGGAGATAAAGTATACTTCCACGTAACTAACTTAGAGCAAGATTTTGATGTCCCACACGGATTTGCGGTAATAGGACAAAACAATTCAGAGTTACTAGTAATGCCAGGACAAACAAAAACATCTGTTTGGGAACCTAAACAAGTTGGTGTATGGCCATTTTACTGTACAGATTTCTGTTCTGCATTACACCAAGAAATGCAAGGTTACATAAGAGTCTCTGCAGCTGATTCAGACACACCAATTAAGTGGTCTCTAGGTGAAGATATCGAATAACTAATATTAAAAATTAGAGAGATTTTGTTTTAGTGTTTATTTCTCTAATTAAGGCGAGAGTTGAATTTTCGCTCTCGCCTTTCTTTTTTAAAACACTTTATTCTATTTACACAGAAACCTCACTGATTACTACATTAAATACAACTTATCATGAAAAAGGCTAGCATTATAATGATTATAGGTTCATTACTGTTATTAGGGCTTTTTAAATTTCCGTTATGGAACATTATGCTTGGAGCACCTCAATATCCAGATCCGTTAGGGATGAATATTTATATTGATGGTATTAAAGGCGTATCAGAATTTGATTTACAAAACATTGACGGATTAAATCACTACATAGGTATGAAAACTATACCTAAAGCTGACGAAATGTGGGAGTTCTCCATGTTTCCAAAAGTAATATTCGGAATGGCACTTCTAGGTATTATAATTGGTATTTTAGGATTTTTAGACAAAGTAAGCTACAAGTTTTTTTTAGGGTGGTTTATTTTAATGTCTGTCCTAGGTATATTGGGCATGTATGACTTTAATAACTGGCTAGTGGATTACGGTGGTAATCTAGATCCACACGCTATTATAAAAGTTACCAATCCTGATGGCTCACCAATGTCATATAAACCACCACTAATTGGTTTTAAAAAACTATTAAACTTTGATGTTACTTCTTTACCACATACAGGAGGATATCTAATGTTTGTAGGTATGTCCTTAACACTTTTTGCTTTTTGGTTAGGCCGAAAAACAAGTGTCAAGAAAACAACATAGTAATTTTATATTTTCAAAACACTAAAACAATGAAAACACTAAAACACTATTTACCAGTCTTATTACCTCTTATTTTTACAAGTTGTAATGTCTCTCCAAAAGCCATAGCATATGGTAGCGATGGCTGTCACTATTGTAAAATGACCATCGTAGATAAAGTGCACGCTGCAGAGTTTGTTACCAAAAAAGGTAAAACATACAAATTTGATGCAACCGAGTGTATGGTTAATTATTTTGATGAATTTGATACTTCAGAAATTGAATTATACTTAACGAATCATTTCTCAGAACCAGAAGCTCTTACCGATGCTACACAAGCCACTTTTTTAATTAGTAAAAGTATTCCAAGCCCAATGGGCGCATTTTTGACTGCTTTTAAAACTAAGGGGGAAGCCGAAAAAATAAAAGCTGAGAAAGGCGGTGAGTTATATTCTTGGACACAAGTATTAGCGCATTTAAAAAACTAGGCACATGAAATATTCAAGCCTTATTTTGTTAGCCATATTTATGGTTAACACCGCTATTGCACAAACTATTGAAGTGTGTAAAACATGCCCTATTAACACTGTAAAGAAAGCTATAAGTCAAGCAAAAGACTTTGATACTATTATTATAAAAAAAGGGACGTATAAAGAACATGCTATTATTATAGACAAACCATTGACTATTATTGGTAAAAACTACCCTGTGATTGATGGAGAATCTAAAGGTGAGATCATCATCATAAAAGCAGACAATGTTACAGTTGATGGATTATTTATAATAAATGTAGGTACAAGTTATACGGAAGATTATGCAGCTGTTAGAGTAAGAAATAGCAAAAATTTTGTAATTCAGAATCTAGTCCTTGAAAAATTATTTTTTGGTATTTACATTGAAAAATCAAGAGATGGCAAAATATATCATAACAAAATTATTGGTGATGCTGTAAAAGAGTACAATTCCGGAAACGGAATCCAATTATGGTATAGTAAAAACATCCAAATTGAACATAATTATGTAGAGCATGTTAGAGATGGCATTTATTTAGAATTTTCTGACGGATGCCTTATCAAAAACAACACGAGCACCCTAAATGTACGTTATGGTTTACACTTTATGTTTTCTAACGATGACATCTACCAAGACAACACCTTTGAAAATAATGGTGCAGGTGTCGCTGTTATGTTTTCAAAGCGCATAAAAATGTACAATAATCTTTTTAAAGAAAACTGGGGAACAGCTTCTTACGGCATGCTTTTAAAAGAAATAAATGATGCCGAAATCATAGGTAATACTTTTGAAGACAATACCATCGGAATCAACATAGAGGGTTCTAACCGTATTATTTATAAACACAATAATTTTTCAAATAACGGATGGGCCATCAAAGTAAAAGGCGCCTGTTATACTAATACATTTACGGAAAACAATTTTTTATACAACTCCTTTGACATTGCTTACAACAGTAATGTTAACGATAATGTTTTTGATAAAAATTACTGGAGTAATTACACCGGTTATGACTTAGACAAAAATGGTATTGGAGACGTTCCTTACAGACCTGTAAAACTGTTTTCTTACATCGTGAATCGCACACCAGAAACTATCATTTTACTGCGTAGTATGTTTATAGATATTATTGATTTTTCAGAAAAAGTGTCACCAGTATTTACGCCAGACAATTTACTAGACAATAACCCACTAATAAAAAAAATAACATGGTAACCATTCAAAATTTACATAAAAAGTTCGGAAAAAACCAAGTATTAAGTGGTGTAGACTTAAGCATTAGTGAAGGCGGAATTTTTGCTGTACTGGGACCAAATGGTTCAGGAAAAACAACATTGATTAAAGCCATTTTGGGCATGGTAATCCCTAATAAAGGTGACATTACCGTCCTTGGAGAAAACATTAAAAAAAATCCAGAATACAGGCATAAAATTGACTATCTACCACAAATAGCAAACTTCCCCAGTAATTTAAAAGTAAAAGAATTAATCAAAATGATTAAGGATTTACGTAAACCAACTTCAGAAGACCAACGTCTGATAGATCTGTTTAAATTAGACCCTTTTTTAGATAAAAAACTAGGTAATTTATCTGGAGGAACAAAGCAAAAAGTTAATCTAGTATTAACGTTTATGTTTAATAGTCCATTAATTATTTTAGACGAACCCACTACTGGTTTAGATCCAATATCATTAATACGATTAAAAGATTTAATTAAAGCCGAAAAAGCCAAAGGAAAAACAATACTTATCACCTCACACATTATGAGTTTTGTTGAAGAAATATCAGATGAAATTGTATTTATCCTAGAAGGTAAAATATACTTTAAAGGCTCAATTTCAGAATTAAAAACCAAGACACAGCAGCCCGATTTTGAGCATGCAATTGCGTCTATATTAACCGATAATCATGCTTAAAATATTAAAATATAGTTTTTACGACTTAATGCGTAGTCGCTGGAGTTACGTCTACTTTGCATTTTATTTACTACTTGGTATTGTGTTATTGTTTTTAAATAACGACTTATCAAAAGCCGTCATTACATTAATGAATGTTATCATTGTTTTAGTACCACTAATTGGAACCATTTTTGGAGTCATGTATTACTACAACAATAAAGAATTTACGGAACTATTATTAGCACAACCATTAAAACGATCTTCCATTTTTATGGGACAATATTTAGGTGTTGCTTTATCGTTATCTATGAGTTTAATTTTAGGATTAGGGATTCCGTTTGTGTTTTACGGACTGTTTCAAAGTAGTGCTATCTGGGATTTTTCATTATTAATAATTACCGGTACATTTTTAACTCTAATTTTTACTGCATTAGCTTTTAATATTGCACTATCTAACGAGAACAAGATTAAAGGGTTTGGTTATGCTATTTTACTTTGGTTATTTCTAGCAGTAATTTACGATGGCTTATTTTTAATGACCCTTATTATGTTTGAAGACTATCCTTTAGATAAACTATCACTAATAGGCACCATGTTAAATCCTATAGATTTATCAAGAACCTTAATACTTTTAAAACTAGACATCTCTGCTTTACTAGGCTATACTGGCGCAGTTTTCAAACAATTTTTCGGGACTAATGTAGGATTAATAGTATCCTTTGTAATGCTTTCTGTTTGGGTTGTATTACCCGTTTCTAGAATTATATACAAATCTAAAAAGAAAGATTTCTAAGCTTCAAATACTCATCATAAACCTAAATGGTTCTATGACAATAATCATGTTTAAATCACATAACAATTTCTAAATTTATACTATGATTTCAGCTATAACAGCAAAAATAACCACGTTTGTTTTAGTATTTATATTATTAGCTAATAATATAAATACTATGGTTATTGTTGCTGATTTTGTGATAAATCAAGACCAAATTGCAAAAACACTTTGCGTCCAAAAAGAAGATCAAAAAGGGTGTAATGGAAAATGCCAATTACGTAAAGATCTTACAGAAAACAACCCTGAGTCTGACCCTGACATACCATTACAAGGGACTAAGCGCATCAGTCTAGATGTGTATTGTCCTGCAAGTATTTTTACTTTGGAAACAGAGCCAATAGAACCAATCGTATTAAAACAAAATATTCATTTTTCTGATTTAAAAGTCTCAAAAATGTATCTAGACATAGACACACCTCCACCAAATTTTAGTTAATTTTTTTCGATTAAAAATCATTTTGATTTTACTCTCATTCTAACTCATTTTATGACGTTAGCAGGAAGTTTTTAGCATAATTTTAAATACAAAAAAGAAAAAAAAATGAAACTTAAATATATATTTCCAATCCTTTTTATCGCATTATTAAACGTCTCTTGTTCTTCAGACAATGACGACGATGACTCCCGAATCACAAACGAAGTTACTGGACTAACAAAAATTCAGGATCTAATTAATGACACTCATACCATTGAGTTATTTAATACGACTGGTCAATTTAAAACCGGTTATAACGCTATAAGCCTAAGAGTTATTGACAATACAACAAACAGCTATGTTGAAGATGCTAATTTATCTTGGATACCAATGATGCAGATGCCAACCATGGAACATTCTTCACCTAAATCTACTATAACCAAAACGTTAGGAAAAGATACGGTTTACGATGGTTTTATAATCTACCAAATGACTAATCTTGATGGCTCTGGATGGTCTCTAACAGTAAACTACACCATTAACGGAATAGATTATACTGTTACAGATGCGATTACAGTACTGCAAAATGACAATCAAAATTCTGCAAGTTTTATGGGAAGTGATGATAGCAGATACATTGTTGCTTTAGTAGAGCCTAACAATCCTAAAATTGCGATTAACGATCTAAAAGTTGGGCTTTTCAAAATGGAAAACATGATGACATTTCCAGTGGTAGAAGACTTTACAATAACACTAGATCCAAGAATGCCAGGTATGGGTAATCACACATCTCCTAACAACACGGATTTAACTTATAACAGTGCAGAACAAATGTACAATGCTGATTTAGCATTAACAATGACCGGCTATTGGGTACTTAATTTAAAACTACTAAACACCAACGATGAGGTTTTAAAAGGTGAAGATGTTACCGAAGAAAACACACAAAGCTCATTATACTTAGAGCTAGAGTTTTAACTCAAAACCGACTTCAAAAATGATAACAGACACATTAGTTTGTAGTGTGTCTGTTTAAATAAAATACTAATGAAAAAGTTTATAATATTTAGTATCAGCTTATTTTTTAGCGGATTTACATTTGCTCAAGAAGACACCACTTTTACAAAAAAAGATACTACAAAATTAGAAGAGGTTATTGTTTTAGGGAGACGAAAACTAAGTAACTACCGTCAAGAAAAAACATTATCCAGTATTGATGAGTTTCTAGAAAAATCAAACAAAATAACCATGATTAAACGTGGTAATTATGCTTGGGAGCCTTCCATCAATAATATGACAAGTGATCGCTTAAGTGTTACCATTGATGGTATGCAAATATTTGGTGCTTGTACAGATAAAATGGATCCGATTACATCTTACGTAGATGTCTCTAACTTAGAAAAAGTTAGTGTTGGATCAGGACAAGAAGGTACAGAAAATGGACATTGTGTTGGAGGAAACATTGATTTACAAATTCCAAAATCTAAATACTTTGAATCTGGTCTAAAAACTAGTGCTGATGTAGGTTATGAAACTAACGGAAACTATAAAACAGGAGGTTTAGACGTAGAGTATTCTGGAAACAAATTTTATATTAATGCTGACGGAATTTACCGTAAATCGGATAATTATGATACCGGAAATAGTAAGGAAATATTATATTCTCAATTCGAAAAATTTAATATCTCGCTTCAAACAGGCTACAAACTATCCGAAAACCAGTCTTTTGATGCTCACATAATTTACGATAAAGCAACAGACGTTGGTTATCCCGCATTACCAATGGATGTATCTTTGGCTGAAGCTTTAATTACATCTATAACCCATAATTACAGCAACGACTCTACGTTTATTAAAACCTTAGAAACCAAGCTATATTTTAATACTATTACACATATAATGGACGACTCAAAACGTCCTGATGTCCCAATTAGAATGGATATGCCAGGTTGGAGTGATACCTATGGGTTTTATAGCAAAGCAACCGCACAGGTTAATAAACACCAATTAGCATTTAATTTTAACGGGTTTTACAATCGGGCTTTAGCAGAAATGACCATGTATCCAAACGACTCTGACCAACCTGCTATGTTTATGTATACTTGGCCAGACATTAGAACATTGTACACTGGTATATATGCAAAGGATAGCTATACGTTAAATAATCAAGAAACAATTTCGGCATCACTAAGATTAGGATACCACCGCAACAAAATAGCAAAAGCGGTTGGATTAGAAAGTTTACAGATTTTTTACCCAGAAATAGACGCTATCAACAGTCGATTTCTAACTAGCTTTTCTTCAAATTATAATTTAAAAAAAGAAAAATCAAACTATTCATTTGGATTAGGCTACGGAGAAAGAGCGCCTTCTGTTAGCGAAGGTTATGGCTTTTTCTTATATAATAGTTTTGATAATTATGATAACATTGGAAACCCAACCTTAAAAAACGAAAAAGCTATTGAAGCTAATTTTAAAGCTGATTATAATTTTAACAAATTTACTATTGGATTAGAATCGTCTTACTTCTATTTAATGGATTATATCATAGGAGACATAGACACAACATTAAGTCCAATGACTATTGGAGCCAATGGCGTACGTGTTTATAATGCGTTACCAAACGCTTCTATTTTTGATGTGTATGTCAATACATCGTACAAATTCAGCAATACCATCTCGGCAAATGCAAGTGTTGGTTACAATTATGGAAAAGGCAGTAATAACAAGAATTTACCATTAATAAAGCCGTTTTCTTATTTAGCTGAATTAAACTATAACATTAAAACCTTTAATGCAGCTTTACAATTAGAGGGTAATGGAAACCAAAGTAATTACAGTAATTTTTATGGCGAAGACGAAACACCGTCATACTCTGTTTTAAACCTCAACTTAGGACATGTATTTTTCCTTGACACCAACAAGTTTATACTAAAATATGGTCTAGAAAACATTTTGGACACGACATATTCTACCTACGCAGATTGGAATAACATACAAAGACAAGGACGCAATTTTTATATGAATGTATCCGTAGTTTTCTAATTTCAACAAACACCATTAAAAAGGCCCATAACATTACGTGTTATGGGCTTTTTCCGTGTTACAGTAGACTAGACTACTAGTTCTCAAGCTGAGCTTCCAATGCTTTAGCTTTTGGAAATAAAATATTATTTTCTAAATGAATATGTAGATGTAAATCTTTTTCAAATTCATCTAACATAGCATACGTTACTTTATAGGTATTACAAGCATCTGCAGGTGGCGTATAATCTGTTGTTAATTTAGCTATTTCTCTAAATCGGACACCTTCATTATCATGCTCATGCATCATCATAGCAATAGGACTCTCTACACTACCAAAAGCCGGCGCTTGTAAAACACCATTGCTTAATTTAACTTTAACCATTTTCTTTATAAACGGAAACAAGATAAATTCCTCTTTTTTCATGTGTGATGCTAATTCGCCAGCAGACGCAGTAAACAAGTCGTTTATTTTAAATAATTCTGGATGACTTGCACCATGTACTTTGCATAATTTATCTAAAAACTGACGTAATATAGGTGTTTTTTCTTCAACATAACGGTGGTGTTTCTTTTGGATATAATCGACTAACAAATCTATAGGCCAAGATTGATAATCTATATTTTGACCAGTAGTGCTTCGCATGATAGCATCCAATTCATCTAACAATAAATTACTATCAATATTATTTTTAGTACAGACCTCCTCTACCGTTCTGTTTCCTCTACAACAAAAATCTATTTTATACTTATTAAAAAGCGCTGCTGTTCTAAAATCTTCGGCTACAAATTGCCCGATCTCTTTTTGACTATTTTCATGTAATGTTTGCATATCAATTCTATTTCGGATAAAATTATCCTATTTGTGTTTAAATTTTTTTTAGGTCTTTAAAAACGAGACTCCAGATTTTATACCCAGTGCCAATTCTTCTAAATTAGTAGTTTCTAACATCACTTTAAGTCCATCTCTAATAACCTTAAATTTATCATGTACCGGACAAGGATGATTTTCGTCACACTTACTTAAGCCCAAACCACAACCACTATAAACAGCATCGCCATCTATAGCTTCAACCACTTGAGATAACTTAATTAATGCAATGTCTTTTTTATCAATTTCAAAACCACCGTATGCCCCTTTTACAGAGTTAACAATGTTATTTTTAACTAAAGCCTGTAAAATTTTAGCTGTAAAAGCTTGAGGCGAATCAATTTCTGCTGCAATCTCCCTAGGGCTAACGCGTTTGCCTTCAAACGAGTTTTTAGCAATAAAAATCGAGGCTCTAATTCCGTATTCGCAAGCTTTTGAAAACATTATATTTTTTAATTAGTTACACAAAGATAATTAATATTTTTAAATAGGACTATTCTATCCTATTAAGAATATTTATGTCTAAACCAAACCTTTTGCCATTCTCTTTTCAATATTAAAAAAGAAACCTCATCAGCCAATTGTAACGTATCACTACCATCCAATTTTTTAATAGCCTCTTCCGAAACATCTATGATATAGAGGAGGTTTAAGTATTCTACAAATTTTTCTTGAATCAGTTTATAGACCGTTTCATGCAACATGATCTTTAAACTTGCTGGTAAGATATCCTCAGCAAAATCTAAATCAATATTAGCGTACAAAAAATCTTTGTTTAATTGTTTTACTAAACTTTTATAAAGATGAAGCCCATTTGCTTCTTCTATTAATTGATTAAAATTTGAAGGTGTTTCCATATTAGTTACACACTTCTTGTCATTAAATTAGTTCCAAAAGCTTTTAGTAAATGTTTCTTCTCTTCAGCAATACTAAGTGTATCTAAAACTTTAAAGGCTTCTTCTGTGTATTCCTTTATAGCATCTTGTGTTGCTTTTGCAGAACCCGAACTAATAAAGTACTGTTTTACCGTTTCTATCTTATCTGAATTATCATCTAATTGAACAGAAAACAACTGTTCCAACTGTATTTTATCTTTAGCTCCTAAAAAGTCTAAAGCCTTTAAATACAAGTACGTTTTTTTATTTTCTATGATATCACCTCCCACCTGTTTACCAAATGTTTCTGGATCACCAAAAGCATCTAAATAATCGTCTTGTAATTGAAAAGCAATACCTAATAAACGACCAAATTGATAGATACTATTTTGATTTTCCTCTGAAGTCTCTGCCACAATAGCGCCCATTTTCATGGCTGCTCCCACTAAAACCGCTGTTTTGTACTCAATCATTGTTAAATACTCTGGGATAGTGACATCATCTCGAGTTTCAAAATCAACATCGTATTGTTGACCTTCGCAAACCTCTAAAGCTGTTTTACTAAATAACTTTGCTAATGCCTGAAATGTATTTGGATTATAGTTCTCAAACAACTGATAAGCCATAATCAACATCGCATCTCCCGATAAAATACCAGTATTAAGGTCCCATTTTTCATGTACTGTTTGCTGTCCTCTTCTTAAAGGTGCATCATCCATAATATCATCATGTACTAAAGAAAAATTATGAAACACCTCAATACTTAAAGCAGCATCTAAAGCTTTGTTATAATCACTACCAAAAATATCCGCAGTCATTAAAGTTAGCACGGGGCGTAAACGCTTACCTCCTAACCCTAATATATAATGAATAGGACTATATAAATTTTCCGGTTCTTTTGGTGACGAGTAACCTTTTAAATAATCTGTAAAAGCAGACTGGTATGATAAAATATTTTGCATCAGACAAAAATAAAGTAAATAGTACTAACAAACTAAACTCTAGCAAAACTCCCATGTTAAAAAATCATTAATACTTTGGAAACTTTAATTGTTTTTAAAGTTTCCTGTTGTATATTTGCAATCAAATATGAGAGAAAAAATTATAAATAAATCCGCAGAACTGTTTTTAACACTTGGTTTTAAAAGTGTTACAATGGACGATATCGCCAATGAGCTAGGGATATCTAAAAAAACAATATATCAGCATTTTGATAATAAAACAAAATTAGTTGAAGCGACCACACTAAATCTGTTCAATAATATTTGTGATGGTATAGACTGTATTTCCGAAGCATCACATAATCCAATAGAGGAATTGTACGATATTAAGATGTTTGTTATGAATTATCTTAAAAACGAAAAAACATCACCACAATTTCAGCTAAAAAAATACTACCCGAAAATACATTTACAATTACACATGAAACAATTCGAAAAAATGCATGTTTCCGTAAAAGAAAGCATCCAAAAAGGAGTTGACACCAAATTATTTAGAGAAAATATTGACGTTGACTTTATTTCTAGAATGTACTTTAATGGTATGTCTGGTATTAAGGATGAAACTATTTTCCCTTCAAATTTATTTACAATGGACTACTTAATGGAAAGCTACTTAGAATACCATTTAAGAGCTATATGTAATGATAAAGGGCTACAAACATTAAACAAATTTATAACTAACCATCAATCCTAAATCAATGAGAAACATACTAATAATTTTTAGTTTTATTCTTAGCACTTTTGCTTATTCTCAAAAAACTACTCCAACCGAGTTTTCTTTACAAGAAGCAATTGATTATGCTTTAGAAAACAATAGATCTGTAAAAAATGCTGCTCTAGATATTGATGCTGCTGTCAAACAAAAATGGGAAACAACCGCCACTGGTCTGCCTCAACTTAGTGCTGCAGTAGATTATCAAAATGCATTAAAACGAAATGTGTTTGTTTTTGGAGATCAAATCATCCAAGTTGGATCAAGACACACATTAACAGGTACTGCTACCCTAAGTCAACTACTTTTTGACGGTTCTTATATTGTGGGTTTACAATCTGCAAAAGTGTACTTAGAGATTTCTAAAAATGCAAAAACAAAGACAGACTTAGAGGTTAGAAAAGCCGTTATCAATGCTTATGGAAATGTCCTTTTAGCAGAAGAAAGTGTTTCTATCATAGAAAAAAACATAATTGTTTTAGAAAAAAACCTAAATGAAATTACTAAAATTTTTGAAAACGGTTTAGAAGAAGAAGAAAGTGTAGAACAATTAAAAATCACACTATCTAGTGTTCAAAGTAGATTAAACAATACTAATCGACTAAAAGTCTTAGCCTATCAAATGCTAAACTTAACTATTGGAAAACCTATTGACGAGCAAACCGTATTAACTGAAAATCTAGATGCGTTAACACTCCAAAATATTCAGTTGGAATTATTAAACACTGATAATAATGTAGAAAACACAATAGATTACAAAATCGCTGAAAACGATAAAACATCAAAAGAGTTATTAGTAAAATTGGAAAAAAGTAAAGCTTTACCAAGTTTAAATGCTTTTATTAATGGCGCTTACGCGGGAAACAGAGAGTCCTTTAACTTTACAAACACAGGAGAAAAATGGTTTGGCTCTTCTATCTTTGGTGTCAGTTTAAATGTCCCGATTTTTAGTTCTGGTATGAGAAGCGCAGCAACGCAACGTGCAAAAATCAATTTAGAAAAAGCAGAAATAAACCTTACGGAAACGGAACAAATGCTAAACCTACAAATACATTCTGCTAAAAGTGATTACCAATTTGCAATTGAGGAGTACCAAAATAAAAAAGACAACCTAACGCTTGCTGAGCGAATCGAACAAAAAAATCAAACTAAATTTTTTGAAGGTATTGGCTCAAGTTTCGATTTAAGACAAGCACAAACGCAATTATATACTGCTCAACAAGAATTACTTCAAACCATGTTAGATGTTATTACAAAAAAAGCAGAACTAGAGACTTTACTAAACACAACTAACTAATCAACTTTACAAAACACTACTTATGAAACATATAATAACACTCTCTTTTTTAGCTATTTTATTAGCCTCTTGCAATGGAGATAAAAAAAATACAGTCGAAAAAGTTTTAGAAAAAAACGATCTAAAAGAGATACGAACTAAAAGAGCAGAATTAGTAACAGCACAGGATGCTATTCACTCTAAAATAAAATTATTAGACGACAGAATTAAAACATTAGATAAAACACAAAACACACCCTTAATTACCACTTTTGAAGCTAAAGAAGAAGTGTTTAATCATGTTTTAGAATTACAAGGTAACGTAACGACTAAAAATCTATTAATCATTACACCTGAATATAACGGTATACTAACTAACGTATATGTTAAAGAAGGACAACGTGTTTCTAAAGGGCAAGTTTTAGCAAAAATTGATGATGGTGGATTAAGTCAACAATTAGCACAATATAAAATACAATCTGATTTAGCAAAAACAACTTTTGAACGTCAGAAAAGATTATGGGATCAAAAAATTGGTAGCGAAATTCAGTTTTTGCAAGCGCAATCATCTTACCAATCTCAACAAGAAGCAATCAATCAAATACAACAACAACTAAACAAAACGACAGTTAGAGCGCCTTTTAGCGGAACGATTGACGATGTTATTACAGAAAAAGGTAGTGTTGTTGGTGCTGGACAAACGCCACTTATGCAAATTGTAAACTTAGACAATATGTATATTGAAACAGATGTTCCAGAAAGTTATGTTTCTTCAGTTATTAAAGGTAAAAATGTAAATGTAGAATTTGCGGTTTTAGGAAAAACAATAGACACTAAAGTTCGCCAAGCGGGAGACGTAATTAATCCAGCTAATAGAACCTTTAAAGTCGAAATTGGTGTGCCAAATAAAGACAAAAGCATCAAACCTAACTTAACGGCTAGACTTAAAATTAACGATTACACCAACGAAAAAGCCATTTTAGTACCACAAAGTATTATTTCTGAAAATGCAGAAGGTGAACAGTACGTGTATATTGTTTCAGACAAAAAAGAGAATAATGAAGGGACTGTAAACAAAGTCATTATTAAAACAGGAAAGACACAAGGTGATGTTATTGAAGTTTTACACGGTATCCCTAATGGCGCAGAATTAATTTTAGAAGGAGCACGTAGTGTAAAGGACGGGCAAACTGTTAAGGTAATAAACTACTAAACCAAACAATATGACTAAAAAGAAAAAACAAGTCGATACCGAATTTGGTTTATCATCGTGGGCGATTAACAATAAGACCACAATGTATGTCCTGATTGCAGTAATCTTTTATTTAGGGATTTCTTCATTCTTTAGCATGCCTAGAGAAAATTTCCCAGAAGTTAATGAAACTAAAATTTATGTTAGTTCTATTTACCCAGGAAACACTGCAGAAGATATAGAAAAACTAATCTCTGACCCTTTAGAAGACAAACTGAAAACGGTTAGTAATGTGGTCGAAATCACCTCAACCTCTCAAGAAGATTACTCTATGTTAATTGTAGAGTTTGATGATGGGATTACGGTCGATCAAGCTAAGCAAAAAGTAAAGGATGAAATTGATACTGAAACTTCTGGAGAAGACTGGCCAACTTTTAATGGCGCTAAAGTAGAACCTGATGTTTTTGAATTAAGCCTTTCGGAAGAAATGCCAATCTTGAACATTAATATTTCAGGAGATTACCCTATTCAAAAGTTAAAAGAATTTGCTGAGTTTCTTCAAGATGAAATTGAAGATTTACAAGAAATTAAAAAAGCGGACATCCGTGGTGCACAAGAAAAAGAAGTTGAAGTTGCTGTAGACATTTACAAAATGATGGCTGCCGAGGTTACTTTTAACGATATTATTGGTGCTATTAACAACGGAAACCTTACCATGTCTGCAGGTAATTTAAAAGCTAGTGGACAACGACGTACTATTAGAGTTTTAGGTGAAATTGAAAAACCATCAGAACTTGAAAATTTTGTTGTAAAATCTGAAAAAGGAAAATCTATTTATCTTAAAGATTTAGCAACTGTTTCTTTTAAAGAAGAAGACAAAACAACCTTTGCTAGAGAGTATGGTCATCCTGTAGTGATGTTAGACGTTAAAAAACGTGCTGGAAAAAACATGGTTGCTGCTGCAGAGCAAATTCAGGTTATTGTTGCAGATGCTATTGCTAATGTATTCCCACCAGATTTAACGGTAAATATTGTTAACGACCAATCGTCTAAAACTATTGGTCAAGTAGACGATTTAGTAAACAACATTATTTTTGGTGTAATACTAGTCGTTGCGGTTTTAATGTTCTTTTTAGGATTTAAAAATGCCCTATTTGTTGGTTTTGCAATACCAATGTCCATGTTTATGTCACTTATGATATTAGAATTACTTGGACAAAGTTTAAACACTATGGTACTTTTTGGTCTTATTATGGGACTTGGTATGTTGGTTGATAATGGTATTGTGGTGGTCGAAAACGTATACCGTTTAATGGAAGACGAAGGAATGGGCAGAATTGAAGCTGCCAAGAAAGGTATTGGAGAAATTGCGTTTCCTATTATCATCTCTACAGCTACAACAGTTGCGGCTTTTATTCCGTTAGGTTTATGGCCAGGAATTATGGGAGAATTCATGAAAATCTTACCCATAACACTATCCGTAGTACTAGGGTCATCTTTATTTGTTGCCATCTTTTTCAACTCCGTATTAGTCTCTAAATTCATGACTATAGAAGATAAAGACATGCCTTTAAAACAAATTATACGTACTTCAATAATAGTAGCGGGTATTGGTATTCTAATACTTGTATTTGGTGGTACATACAGAGGATTAGGTACTGTTATGGTATTTACAGCAATCATGCTTTGGGCTTACCGCTTCTTTATCAGAAAATGGGCCAATTCATTCCAAAACAAAGCATTAGTCAATCTAGAAAACTGGTACGAACGTAAATTACGCGGTGCTTTATCTGGATGGAGACCTTATGTTTTAAGTGTTGGTACATTCTTATTACTTATTGCTTCTTTTATCGCTTTTGGAATATCATTAAGTGCTAAAAGAACTAAAGTTGAGTTTTTTCCTGACAACAAACCAAATCAGATTATTGTCTACATCGAATATCCTGAAGGGACTGCTATCGAGAAAACAAACGGTATTACTAAAGAAATTGAAAAACGTGTCTTTACCGTTCTTAATCAGGACTTATACATGTCTAAAGGTAAAAACTTTCTTGTAGAAAGTACGGTATCCCAAGTTGGTGAAGGTGCTGGTAATCCGCAAACAGATGGTGGATCTGCTGCAGAAATGCCGCACAAAGCTAAGGTTACCGCTTCTATGCGTGAATACAAATTTAGAAAAGGAGAAGACAGTGAGCTACTACGTCAAAAAGTACAAGCGGCTTTAGTTGGTATTTACCCTGGTGTATTAATTTCTGTAGAAAAAGATGTTAACGGACCACCTGTTGGACCGCCCATTAATATTGAAATTGAAGGAAATGACTATAATGAACTTATTAACACTGCAGAAGCAATGCGTGAGTTTATTAATACTAAAAGTATTGCTGGTATTGACGAGCTTAAAATAGATGTTAATAAGGACAAGCCAACCATGCGTGTTACTATTGACAGAGAAAAAGCTGGAGAATTAGGTATAAGTGCTGCACAAGTGGGGCAACAACTACGTAGTTCTGTCTTTGGATCTAAGGCGGGTGTCTATAAAGAAGATGGTGACGATTATGATATTTACGTTCGTTTTAATGCAGAAAATAGATACAACAAAAGCGCCTTGTTTAATCAAAACATTACGTTTAGAGATAATACAGGACAAATAAAAAGCATTCCTATTTCTGCTGTTATTCAATATGAAAACAACTCTGGTTTTAGCGCTATTAAGCATAAAGACACAAGACGAGTAGTTACCGTGTATTCCGCATTATCACCTGGTTTCACAGATGCCTCTGCCATTGTAACTCAGATTCAAAACGAAATGAAAAGTTATGAGGATTTACCTAACGGAATTAAAATTGATTACACTGGTCAAATTGAAGAGCAAAACAAGCAAATGTTATTCCTTGTTGGTGCCTTTTTCACAGGACTAGGCTTAATCTTTTTTATATTGATATTCCAATTTAACTCCGTTTCAAAACCAACAATAATAATGATTGCTATTTTCCTTAGTTTTATTGGTGTCTTTGGTGGTATAGTAATTTCAGGAAGTTCTTTTGTTATCATGATGACTATGGTTGGTATTATATCACTAGCCGGAATTGTAGTAAATAACGGTGTGGTACTTTTAGATTATGCACAATTGCTTATTGATAGAAAGAAAGCCGAATTAGATTTAGAAAAGGAAGACTACCTAACTAACCAAGATCTTTTTGAAAGTATTGTTAAAGCGGGTAAAGCGCGTTTAAGACCTGTATTACTTACGGCAATTACAACCATATTTGGTCTTATACCATTGGCCATTGGCTTAAACATTAACTTCTTTACTCTTTTTGCGGATTTTAATCCAAACATATATATGGGAGGAGATAACGTTGTCTTTTGGGGACCATTAGCATGGACTGTTATTTATGGTCTATTAATCGCAACATTCTTAACCTTAATTGTGGTACCAATATTATTTTTCTTATCCGTAAAATTCAAAATGTGGTTAAGAGATAAGTTTTCATCTGAAGAAAAAGAAGACATAATAGCAATTGAAAGTACGTTTGAAGAGTAATCTTCTATTTCAACTAAATAGTGCAAATGATTTAAACAAAAAATCCGAAGTCTTTACTTCGGATTTTTTACTTTTGCATTTCTAATAAATAACTATGTACAGAAGTCACAACTGTGGTGAGTTAACAGCATCACATATAAATACAGAAGTAACCCTTTCAGGTTGGGTTCAAAAATCAAGAGACAAAGGATTTATGATTTGGGTCGATCTTCGCGATCGTTACGGAATCACGCAACTTATTTTTGATGAGGAACGTACATCTAAAGTCATACTAGAACAAGCACAAAAGCTTGGTCGCGAATTTGTTATTCAAATTAAAGGTACCGTTATAGAACGTGAATCTAAAAACAAAAATATCCCAACAGGTGAGATTGAAGTTTTAGTAAAAGAATTAACTATTTTAAATGAATCTTTACTTCCTCCTTTTACTATCGAAGACAAAACCGATGGTGGGGAAGATATTAGAATGAAATATCGTTACCTTGATATTAGACGTAATCCTGTAAAAAACAACTTAATTTTTAGAGCTAAAGTAACGCAAGAAGTCAGAAACTTTTTGTCAAACAATGCCTTTATTGAAGTTGAAACACCATACTTAATCAAATCGACTCCAGAAGGCGCTAGAGATTTTGTAGTACCTTCTAGAATGAATGAAGGTGAATTTTACGCGTTGCCACAATCTCCTCAAACTTTTAAGCAATTGCTTATGGTTGGTGGAATGGACAAATACTTCCAGATTGTAAAATGTTTTAGAGACGAAGATTTACGCGCAGACAGACAACCAGAATTTACGCAAATTGACTGCGAAATGGCGTTTGTAGAGCAAGAAGATATTTTAAACGTTTTTGAAAACCTGACGCGCCACTTACTTAAAGAGGTTAATGGTGTAGAAGTTGACAAATTCCCACGTATGTTATACGACGATGCGATGCGTTTATACGGAAACGACAAACCAGATATTAGATTTGGAATGGAGTTTGGCGAATTAAATGACGTTGCACAACACAAAGAATTTAGCGTATTCAACTCGGCAGAATTAGTCGTTGGTATTGCTGTTCCTGGCGGAAACGCATACACCCGTAAAGAAATAGATAAATTAATTGATTGGGTAAAGCGTCCACAAGTTGGTGCTTTAGGTATGATTTATTGTCGTGTAAACGAGGATGGGACATTCAAATCATCTGTAGATAAATTTTTCGACCAAGAGGATTTAGCTAAATGGGCAGAAAAAACTGGCGCAAAAGCAGGAGATTTAGTCTGTGTGCTATCTGGAGACACTAATAAAGTACGTGCACAATTAAGTGCTTTACGTATGGAATTAGCAACACGCTTAGGCTTACGTGATCCTAAAGTATTTGCTCCATTATGGGTCATTGACTTCCCTTTATTAGAACTGGATGAAGAAACGGGGCATTACCACGCTATGCACCACCCATTTACATCACCTAAACCAGGTCAAATAGAATTATTAGACACTAACCCGGGAGAAGTAAAAGCAAATGCATACGATTTAGTCCTTAACGGAAATGAAATTGGTGGTGGATCAATACGTATACACGATAAAGCGACACAAGCGATCATGCTTAAACATTTAGGATTTAGTGAAGCTGAAGCTAAAGCTCAATTTGGATTTTTAATGGATGCTTTTGAATATGGCGCACCGCCACATGGTGGTTTAGCTTTTGGTCTTGATAGATTAGTCTCTATTTTAGGAGGTCAAGAAACGATTAGAGATTTTATTGCGTTCCCAAAAAACAATTCTGGTAGAGACGTCATGATTGACGCCCCTGCTCCAATTGACGAGGCGCAATTAAAAGAATTAAATTTAAAGCTTGATTTGTAGTTTGTACCTTCAAGTTTACTGTTTATAAAAAAACCCCACTTAATGTGGGATTTTTTATTTAGGAAAAGACTTAAAACAATCCTTACAATAATATAAAACATACTATAGATTTGACTAATTTTGGGGTATGCCAAAACATACTATATTAAAACGTATTTTAATCTGGAGAGCTAAGCATATATCACAAAGACAATTTGTATATATGCTTAGCATACTGGTTGGTTTCACTTCTGGTATTGGCGCTGTTGTATTAAAAAATCTCACGCATTTTATACAACATTTATTAGAAGGTAGATTAGTTAAATACTATCATACTGCATTTTATTTTTTATTTCCCATTGTAGGATTTACCCTTGTGCATCTGGTCATAAAATATGTCGTTAAAGGCAAAGTAAGTCACGGGATTCCTTCGACACTTTTTTCTATTTCAAAACGAAAAGGGATTATGAAACGTTATCAAATGTTTGGTTCGATTCTAACAGCTCCCATTACTATAGGTTTTGGAGGCTCAGTCGGGTTAGAAGGCCCATCGGTTGCAACAGGTGCTGCAATTAGCTCAAACATTGCCCGAATGTTTCACATGAACCAAACAACCAGAAGTTTATTAATTGGTTGTGCAGCAGCAGGTGCATTGTCCTCCATATTTAAAGCCCCTATTGCAGCAATAATTTTCGCGATTGAGGTCTTTAGTTTAGACTTAACTATCGCCTCCATGCTGCCACTTTTATTAGCGTCTTTATCGGCTATTTTAACCTCTTACTTTTTTCTTGGAGGTGATGTACTATTGCCTTTTAGAATAGAAGATAAGTTTACTATTTCAGATGTCCCCTTCTATGCCGTTTTAGGTATTTGTTCAGCAATAACTTCTATCTATTTTACAGAAATTTATGAACGGATTCAAAAATTATTCGACCGATTAAATTCACCTTTCAAAAAAATAGTAGTTGGCGGATCTTGCATCGGAATTCTAGTATATTTTATACCGCCCTTATATGGAGAAGGTTTTGCTGTCATTAACAACCTAATTGCCGGAAACCCGGAAAAAGCTCTAGAAAACAACTTCCTACAAATGGACCTTACAAACATTTGGGTCGTTATCGCATTATTAGCAGGCTTAGTCTTTTTTAAAATTATTGCTAGCGCCCTTACATTTGGCGCAGGAGGTGTTGGAGGTATTTTTGCACCGACACTATTTATGGGAAGTATTATGGGAAACTGTATTGCAAAAATAATAAACAACATAGGTTTCTTTAAAAATCAAGTTTCAGAAAGTAATTTTACATTAGTAGGAATGGCAGGATTAATGGCTGGGGTATTACACGCTCCATTAACAGCCATTTTCTTGATAGCAGAAGTAACAGGCGGATACGAATTGTTTATTCCGTTAATGTTAACCGCTACTATTTCATTTAGTATCACAAAATATTTCAACTCGCATTCTGTATATACCATGGAATTAGGACGTAGAGGAGAACTTATCACACATGACAAAGACCACGCCGTACTAACTTTAATGGATATTGATAAAGTTATCGAGACTAATTTTGTTCCCATTTATCAAACCATGGATTTAGGACAAATTGTACATAAAGCAGTTGTGAAATCTAGTCGAAACATATTCCCTGTCATTGACGAAGAGTTTAAAACATTAAAAGGGATCATCTTATTAGATGATATTCGTCCAATAATGTTCGATCAAACGTTATATAAAGAAGTTCTTGCCATGGACGTCATGCAAAACCCGCCAGAAATAATTGACCTAGAACATGATAAAATGGTAGATATCATGAAAAAATTTCAAGATAGTAGTGCTTGGAATTTACCGGTTGTACAAAACGGAAAGTATGTTGGGTTTATATCAAAATCTAAATTATTAACCGCTTACAGGCGACAATTAATTAATTTTACAAAATCTTAAAAAATATTTAGCACTTTAAAATTTGCTAAACAAAACATATCAAAATGAAATACCTTATCGCGCTTGCTTTTATCGCTTCAGTTACTAGTATTATTTGTGGCTATTGGTTAAATGTAGATTATGCACAAAAATTAATAGGTTTTGGTGTGCTAGGTTTGTTTTTTGTGGTTATTCCATTATTCACTTACCACAGGTGGAAAGATAGAGATGCTAATGAATACATTTTAACAAAAGAAAAAATAGAGGACATGCGTAAAAAAGAAGGCGACAAACGTAAACTATAATTCAAGTCATTTGGGCATTACTCTTTTCCGCAAAACGCTACAAAGCGTCGCGCTATCCACTGTATCTTTTTGTTTTTTTTTATAAAACAAAAAGGATGTCGTTACTATCCCTAATGCACTATGCTAAAAAACAGTCTCCTAATTCAAGTTTCGTTTTTGGATAAAAAAACGTTTTAATAATGCTGACGCTTCTTCTGCCAGGACACCACCTTCCATTTTAGTTTTAGGATGTAGTTTAGTATTTAATGCAATACAACCTCGATCGTCATCTCTTGCCCCATATACAATTTTAGAAATCTGACTCCAATACAAAGCACCAGCACACATTTGACAAGGCTCTAAAGTCACATATAATGTACAATCTTTTAAATATTTACCACCTAAAAAATTAGCAGCAGCAGTAATCGCTTGCATTTCGGCATGTGCAGTCACATCATTTAAAAGCTCGGTTAAATTATGCGCTCTAGCAATAATACGGTCTTTAATAACAATTACAGCACCTACCGGAATTTCGCCTTTATCAAAAGCTTCTTCCGCTTCCTGAAGTGCTTTTTTCATAAAATAAGTATCGTCGAATGGATTTATCATAATTTCAAACTTACAACTAATTAAGAAAATCATATATTTGATTCCAACTTAAATTTCAAATAAATGAAAATCAAATTATTATTAGCAGGAATAGCAGTAACTATTATGTCTTGCGCAGGTACACCTGAAGAAGAAACAGCAAAACGTTTTTGCGACTGTTCATCTGATATTGCTGAATTAACAAAAAAAATGAAAGAAGACCCTGCTTCAATGGATATCGCGGCATACACAAAAGCAATGGAAGAATTCCAAAAGTGTATCGACCCAGATGGAGAAATGAAAAAGAAAGAAGACGCAATGACTGCTGAAGAAAAAAAAGCATTCGGAGAAAAAATGAAAGGTTTAGTTACAGTTTCTTGCCCAGAGGTGGCAAAAGCTATGGGAATGGAGTAAATTTCAGACTACAAAATATCTTTAAAGGAAATTATTTTTTTACAAATAGTTTCCTTTTTTTATTATAAAACGCTTACTTACAACCAATTCGGCAAGACTTTTGATGCTATCAATAAAACCGATACGATGGCCAACTATTATTCAATTAAAATACCAAAACCTTGTCATGAGCGTTGGGATACTATGACAACGCAGGATAAAGGGCGTTTTTGCGGATCTTGCAACAAAACGGTTGTCGATTTCACTAAAATGGACAGCTATCAAATTCAAGATTTTTTACAAGAAAACAAAGACCAACGTATTTGTGGGCATATTAAGCAAACACAATTGGATTCCATAAATTTAAGAATCCCACTTAGTCTAATTCATCAAAAACATAGTGTTTATAAATCTTTCTTTTTAGCTACTTTGATAATCATGGGAACATCTCTTTTTAGTTGTTCTTCAAAAAACGGAACACCACAAAAGATTGATAGTATTGAAGTTGTAGACACTTTAAACAATAGAGTTATTGATATAATAGGAGATTTAGCCCCTCCCAAAAAAACAGATAGCACTAGTGGTCAGAAGAAAATATTAAAACCAGCAACAATTCTTCCTACACCACGTCATCCTATTACTGGTGTCATGATTGCCAATATGGTAACTACTGGAGAACTAGTAAGTCCTCCCTACCCAGTAAAAATAGACTCAACAAAAACTGAAGCCCACGCTTTAGATATTGAAGGAGAGATATCAATTATAGATCACACCACTACTAAAGCCTACACTTTAGTCAATGTTGACCAATACCCTGCATTTCAAGAAACACTGGATACACTATCAAAAGAAGATGGTAGAAAACGTTTTGAATCAGAATTAAATCAATTTGTAAACACCAATTTTATCAAACCATCAAAGGTTAATCTTGAACTAAAAGGAAAGCAGCGCATTTATGTAAATTTCGAAATTCAAAAAAATGGAGAAATAAAAATAATTAAGATCAAATCTCATCATAAATCTCTAGACTTAGAAGCAGCTCGAGTAATACAAAAACTACCAAAACTTATTCCTGCTAAAAAAGATGGTCAAACCGTTGCTTCACTATATGCTTTACCCATAATAATTAATACAGAAGAAGAATAAAATCTTGTATTTTTGCTAAGTGCAAAACAAACTCTTACATACCATTGATTCTCCAGAACAACTTCGCTTATTAAAACAAGACGACTTGCCTGTTATTGCTAAACAGTTACGCGATTTCATTATCAATATCGTCGCCACTAAAGAAGGGCATTTAGGTGCTAGTCTTGGCGTAATCGAATTAACTATTGCTTTACATTATGTATTCAACACACCAAAGGACCAACTCGTTTGGGACGTTGGACATCAAGCCTATGGGCATAAAATATTAACCGGTAGACGCGATAATTTTGAAAGCAATAGACAAATTGGAGGCCTAAGTGGTTTTCCTAACAGATCAGAGAGTCCGTTTGACACTTTTGGTGTTGGTCACTCCTCTACCTCTATTTCGGCAGCTTTAGGTATGGCAATTGCTTCTAATTTAAAAGGCGATTTTGACACACAACATATTGCAGTAATTGGAGATGCCTCTATTGCTAGCGGAATGGCTTTTGAAGGCTTAAATCACGCAGGAGTTACAGATGCCAACCTTTTAGTTATTTTAAACGACAATGCTATTGGTATTGACCCAAGTGTTGGTGCATTAAAACAATATTTGACTAATGTAAAAAAAGGCACAGAAAAGCAAGATAATATTTTTGAAGCTTTAAATTTTGATTATTCTGGACCAATAGATGGTCATGATTTACCGCTTTTAATTTCAGAACTTGAACGACTAAAAAAGGTTAAAGGACCAAAATTCCTGCACGTTATTACAACTAAAGGCAAAGGGTTACGTCAAGCAGAAGAAAATCAAGTTACTTACCATGCGCCTGGAAAATTTAATAAAGACACAGGGGAACTAAACCCAAAATCAGACATAAAACAACCGCCTAAATATCAAGATGTTTTTGGGCACACCATCGTTGAGTTAGCAAAACAAAACGAAAAAATTATTGGAATTACTCCTGCCATGCCGACAGGTAGTTCTTTAAAATATATGATGGAGCAAATGCCTGAGCGTGCTTTTGATGTCGGTATTGCAGAACAACATGCGGTTACTTTTGCTGCTGGATTAGCCACTCAAGGCATGATTCCTTTTTGCAATATCTACTCCACCTTTTTACAACGTGCTTACGACCAAGTTATACATGACGTTGCTTTACAAAACCTGCCTGTTATATTCTGTTTAGATCGCGCCGGTTTAGTAGGAGAAGATGGCGCAACACATCATGGTGTTTACGACATCGCTTATTTACGATGCATACCAAACCTCATCTTGTTTGCTCCCAGAAATGAAATTGAGCTACGAAACATTATGTATACTGCACAATTGGGATTAAAACATCCTATCGCTATTAGATATCCTAGAGGACGTGGTACAACTTTAGATTGGCAGCAACCATTTTCTAAAATTGAAATAGGAAAAGGTCAACGTCTTAAAAAAGGAACTAAAATCGCAATAGTATCTATAGGAAGTATTGCTAAAAATATAACGGAAGCTTTTGATTTATTGGAAGACATGACTGCTTTCTCACACTATGACCTACGTTTTATAAAGCCTTTGGACATAGCAATGCTTCATGAGGTCTTTAAATCTCATGATACTATAATCACCATTGAAGACGCTTCAATTATTGGTGGTTTTGGTAGTGCTATTGCTGAATTTTCAGCGACACACAACTATAAGAATAAGTTGATTAGAAAAGGTATTTCGGATCAATTTATAGAACATGGTACTGTCCTAGAGTTACAGGAATCTATGGGGTTAGACCCAATAAGTTTGGGTTTATTTCTAAAAAAAATGACAGACTAAAAAATTAGTCTGCCATTTATATTTATAACTTAACATGTTCTTAGTTTGTGCTAAACGACCAAACTTGTCCAATACTTTTTACATCACTATCATCTGTTGTATCTACTCTCCAATAATATGTTGTAGCAGCTACTGTTGTAACATCAAAGGTAGAGGTTGTTAGACCTGATTGCACTAAAACAGGATCAGCAGTCTCTCCAAAAAACAAATCGTATGTTAACGTATCACTAGTATCAACATCACTCCCAGTCCAATCTAATGTAGTTAGTCCTGAATCTAAAAAAACATCTAATGCTGGTGCATTTATAGAGGCCGCAAATGGCGCATAATTTACAACTCCTGCTCCCTCCGTATAAAAGGCCAGGGTTGGCGATGCTTCCGCTTCATCTTCGCCATCAAACGCAACGACATTCCAATAATAAGCTGTTGCCGAATCTAACGTTATTCCCTTTGTCGTACTAGTCGTTGTTATCTGCTCAACAATATCAGTTTGATTTCTATCTCGCGCTACTGTCAATCTATAATTTACGACATCATTATCAACGTCGGTAGCAGCAGACCACTCAAATAAAATAGTAGTCTCGATACATAATAAATCTGAACTAGGGTAAACTAAGTTTGATACAGCTGTTGGCGCTGTATTAGGGACAGGAGCAGCCTCACCGCCTCCATCATCACTTCCGCCACAAGCCACAAACACTAATGCGGATAATACTATAGGTATTACTTTTATTAACTTATTCATCTTTTTTTTATTTTTTTATAATTTTAAAAACCTCTGAAGTATCCACATCTAATTTAATAAAATAAATTCCTTTATTTAAATTCGAAAAAGGCACTTCAATGAAATTCGCTCCACCTCTCACATAATTTTTATCAATTACCAATCTACCATTGACATCAAAAACATGAACTCCTATTTCTGACTGAATAACAGAGTTTGGTAAGGTAATTTTAAGATTATTAATTACTGGGTTTGGACTTGCTATTATATTAAACGTATTTTCAATTGCTGTTTTAAAAGTTCCCTCACAAGCTTTTGCTGTTTTAATTTCTAATTCACCAGAACCAATAAGTTCTAATTCAAAATTAGGAGTACTAGTAATTTGTACTACTTCACCGTTAAAAACAACTGTATAAGGTGCGGTACCTCTACTAACTTCTATATAAGTAATACCAGAATCATTATTGTTATTGACAATTTGTAAATCAATAACATCTGCTTCTTCAATATTAATTTCAAAACATTGTTCATAAGTTGTACCATCCACTGTTACGCAAACAGTATAAGAACCTACTGCAAGATTTTCAAAAGTGAATGAACTTGTCGTAAATTCCTCTGACAAATTCACTCCATTACCAACAACAGTAGCAATATACGTTACGAAAGTTTCGTTAACACGAACGATTACCATTCCATTGTCTTGATCTTGACACGTTTCTGAAATAATTTCTAAAGAAATATTATCTGCATTTGCATAACTTGTGTCACAAGTATCTCCAATCCCATTACCATTTACGTCTTCTTGGCCTGGATTAGCAATGTCTAAACAATTATCTACATCTGCAAACACACCATCACCATCATCATCTTGACACACATCTCCCACACCATTTCCATCTGCATCAGCTTGATCAGCATTAGCTGTATTGACACAATTATCTTCACTATCCAAAACACCATCACTATCTGTGTCTTGACAAACATCCCCAACACCATCACCGTCTGCATCAGCTTGATCAGTATTAGCCGTATAAACACAATTATCTACACCATTTAATACACCATCACCATCTTCATCCCCATTGCTATCCTGTACAAATTCTCCAGAGAAAATACCGCGACCATAAGTTGCTGCAAAAACCATGTTATCATCTCGTAAATCTAAATCTGTTACTTTAACATTTGTCATTCCATTAAAAGCTTGACTCCAGTTTGGACTAGCATCTGCAAAATTATTAGTAGACCAAACACCTAAATCTGTTCCTACAATAACTTCGTTTGTATTTAATGGGTTTTGTAAAATAGCTTTAACTGGCATATCTGGTAAATCCCCTTCTTTTTCTTGCCAAACAGCACCACCATTATTAGTATACCAAATACTTTGCACACCATAATTGTGAATGGTCAAAAATATTTCATCTTCAGATGCACCAAATTCTAAATCAGAAATACTACCGACAATAACATTACTCAAATCTAACTCCGTAAACGTTGGTGTTGCACCATCTGCATTTTCTACAAGAAATATATCTCCTAAAACGGTCCCAACTAAAAGCGTGGAAGCTGATGTTGTATAAGGAGAAACTGTAAATGCTGTAGGTGTAGAGTCCATCTCTGGATCTGTTAAACTTATTGCTTCTAAAGTCCCTTGAGATTTAATCCCAGAGTATCGTCTAATAATATTGTCTGCACCTGACGAATAATTAGAATACAAAATATCTAAGTTCGAATCTAGCGCTTGCGGATTAATAAAAGCACCATTAGACTCCATTTCATTATTAATAACAACGTTTGTATTTGTTGCAAAGTTATAGACATTCACGCCCGAATTATAAACATAGTTTCTTACAAAATATTGATCTGTTCCATCTTGATCAAAAAAGGTATAAGCACCATCTCCTCCATAGGCTTCCTCCGAAGCATCTGCTTGACTTGTATTAGCATTTTCAAATAATTGTGTTCCATTATCTTGTAGTCCACCTGCAAAATAATCTCCTGTAAATGCAGTAGTTGGTGCTACACCAACAGTATAAAATTGAGACGTATTAAAATCCTTATTTCTACTTTCTGTAAGAGCACTCGCATTACCAGAGTAATACACACCTCCATCATTACCAAACGCCATTATTGTTGATGAACCATTAGCAAAAGTCATTGCGTGTTGATCAGCATGTACCTCTTGATAACCAAAACCGCCATACCAATGTGTGAATTGCCCCCAAGATACTCCTGCATCTATAGATTTAAATAAATCAATACCCCCAGCATAAACGATTTGATCGTTATTTGGATCGACTTCTAACATTAAATCATAATAGGCTTGACCTCTTGTAAAATCATTAGAATCGATACCTGCATCGGCATCGTCAGGAAGACTCATTGAAGTTGTATTAACAAAACCATCAACAGTCTTCTCCATGATAACAGGATCCGTACCAGTACCTTGAGCCAATACATAAAGAACACCTGGGTCAGACTGAGAAACAGCGATCTGTGTTCTAGAAGCATTAGCAACAGTATGACTCATAGCAAAAGTATTACCATCTGTAGAGCTCAATACTTCTCCTCCTCCATCACCAAAAATAGTACTATTAATTGTAGACACCCATAGCTTATTATCCACTCCAATTTCAATATCATTAGGACAATGTTTATTACCATCTACTGTTAATGGTAAACTTAACTCGCTCCAGTTAACTCCTTCATCAGTAGATTTATATAATCCAAATTCAGGCCCTGTCAAATAAGTTGTTGCATTTGCTGAGCTGTAAAAACTATCTCCTGCAGCTACAAACACTTCTGAAACCCCAGCATTATCTCTTACCTTTATATCATTGACAAATTGAATTCCTGGCACTAAATTACCAGTAAAAGTATCTGTAGATGGATTCAAAGCCCCATTAGCTACTCCTGATAAAATTGCTGCCTCAAGTAAATCACCATCCTCTTTAGAAATCATTACGGATGGTATTGTAATTGTTGCATCATCTCCACCCATTGGAATAGGTGTTCCTGAAACATTATTCATCATTATTACTCCAATTGCACCAGCATCTTCTGCAAATCTCACTTTATCATCAAAGTTACAATCCCCTCTTCTAATTACAGCTATTTTACCTGTAGCATCTCCTCCAAAGGTGGTACATCCTAAAACTGGATCACCAAGTGAGGTATCATTCGCCAAAATTAAGTCTCCAGTTAATATTGCTAATGTCTCTGTACCAAAAGCTACTGTTGGGTAGGACAAAAAATCTCCTGCGATACTAGCAGGTGAATTTATTGTAATGTTTGAAGCGGATTCAAAAGTTGTTGGACCAGATACGCCTCCAAACACTTTAGTCCAAGACACTCCTGCATCTTCCGACTTCCATACACCATCACCATTAACGTCTCCTGAAACATATGATTCTCCTGTACCTAAATAAAATATATTAGTGTTATTTGGATCATAAGTAATACAACTAACTGCTAAATTTCCTGCAATATCAACTCTAATCCAACTTGAATCTTCATTTGAAATATTTGTATTTTTCCATAAACCACCACTAACTCCTCCTGCAAAAAGCGTTTCGTTAGTTGTATCGTTAGGATCAAACATTATAGCTCTTGTTCTTCCTCCTACATTATTTGGCCCCCTTTCTAACCAATCGGTATCAACACCATCACCAGGCGCTCTACCAGATGTTAAAAAAGTTTGTCGCTTTAATTGTTGGTCAGCTTTAATTTGTTTTAAATTTTCTGCGGTGGGTCTTCCTAAAACAGGATTCATTGTCAACTCCCATTCTTGTTCGTAATACTTATTAGGCGTAAGGCCTGCAGCTCTTCTTTCAGGCTTACTTAATTTAAGAACATCTTTAAACGGACTGTTTTCTAAGTTTTGTTTGTGTATGTTTCTAGTCTCTGTCTGTCCTGTTATTTCAATATCATCCTTCCTAGATAAAGTAAATAAAGCAACACAACCTAAAACACATAACATTAGGATAGTAATTTTCTTTTTCATTTAATGTTTTTTAAGACATTAAAAATAGTGGTTTTTAATATAATTTTAAGAGTTCTATTGTTAAAAATTCATTTTTACAGCTATAAACCTATCATAAACTAAAACCTTTGATTTTCTTATATTCTATAATAGCCTGACTATCACTCATCAATGACACAAAATGACAAACATTAAGTAACCTAACATATAGCCTATCTGTATTAAAATCTGAAGTCGAAGGTAATCCCCTCAATATCAGTTTATCGTAATTAGAAACCTTACCAGTATAATTATTATTCACAGCCTTACTATATGTTTGTAATAAAGTATTTAAAATTTGATACCCTGCAATTTCTTTATCTACGACATCTTTAGATTGATACACCTTATCAATACTTAATTTGATAATATCATTAATTTGAGCTTCATACTTACTCTTATCTAAAAGACCAATACTAAACTCCCCATTTAAAATAACCTCTTCATTATCCATAAAAATAGACACCGCTTCATTAATTAAGGTATTAATTGCTAAGGCCCTCAAGTAACTTACTCTGTCTTTTGTATTAGTAAGTTTATGATATTTTTCAGTATTAATTGAATGTCTAACTAAATTAATAAGATACTCTAAAGCATATTCTTCTTGAATCAGCCCTAAGTTAATCCCATCTTCAAAGTCTATTATTGTATAACATATATCATCCGCAGCTTCAACTAAAAAAGCTAATGGATGACGAGAAAAACTAATATCGTCTCCATCACCTCGCTTAACCAAACCTAATTCTTCTGCGACATCTTTAAAAGCTTCTTTTTCTGTTTGAAAAAAACCATATTTCTTATCTGCTATATGTTTTGTTGGTTTTTTAGGCAAGGACTCTTTAGGATACTTTGTAAAAGCACCTAATGTTGCATACGTCAATCTCAGACCACCTTCACGTCCTGCTCTGCTCTGTGTCACTATTTTAAAACCATTGGCATTACCTTCAAAATCGCAAAGATCCTGATACTCCTTATCTGTTAACTGCTCTTTATAATGTTGTCCTTCTCCTGAAATAAAAAATTCGCCAATAGCTTTTTCGCCAGAATGTCCAAAAGGCGGATTACCAATATCATGTGCCAAGGCAGCAGATGCTACAATAGCACCAAAGTCATTTGGTAAATAACCATGAATGTTTTGAAGTTGTGGGTGCTTTTCTAAAATCTTCTGACCTACTTTTCTCCCTAAAGAGCGTCCAACAACGCTAACCTCTAAACTGTGTGTTAATCTAGTATGTACAAAATCGGTATTAGATAATGGTATTACTTGCGTTTTGTCCTGTAGACTTCTAAACTCCGAAGAAAAGATAACACGATCATAATCAACTTCAAACCCTAGACGTGTTTCATCTTCTTCTTTTCTTAATCTTTTATTAGTATCGCCAAAGCGTTTTAAAGAGAGTAACTGTTCCCAATTCATAATCAAAATTTTGAAATGCAAGATAACTATTTGTAAGATAACCAAAAGCAATTGCTAATGTTAACTTAATGTTTTGCAAACACAAAAATTCAACTTATCCGATAACCTTTAGCTAACTTTTTAGTCACCAACTATTAATCTCTAGTTAACCTTGACTTTACAATATGGAGGTTTCTTTGCATCAAGAATTTTAATAGTCAAAATGAAAAAACTTACATACCTATTTTTTACTCTATTCAGCGCAATTACTTTCGCTCAAACAGGTTCTATCTCTGGAACTCTAACAGACAAAGAGTTTAACAACGAATCTTTAGCTTATGCTAACATATTACTAAAAGGAACCACTAAAGGCACAACATCCGACAATGCTGGTCAATATACATTCTCAGACCTAAATCCAGGAACGTATAATGTCGAGTTTAGTTTTGTTGGTTACGAAACACAAACGATCTCTGCAACTGTGCAAGCGAACAAAGTGACAGAAATCAATGTCATTATGAGTGCTAGTGCTGCCGCTTTAGACGAAGTTATACTTGAAACTGTAACAACAAAACGAGAAAGTGAAACGGCACTTTTATTAGAACAAAAAAAAGCAGTAGAAATCAAACAAATCATCGGAGCTGAAGAGTTATCAAGAAAAGGGGTCAGCGATGCTGCTGGTGCGGTTGCAAAAATATCTGGGGTCTCTAAACAAGAAGGTTCTAGTAATGTATATGTCCGTGGGCTTGGTGACAGATACTTAAATACTACCATGAATGGTCTATCATTGCCATCTAACGATGTTAACAAAAAGAATATTGATTTAAATTTATTTTCGTCAGACGTTATTCAAAATGTATCAATAAGCAAAGCTTACGCCTCTCAATTTTATGGAGATTTCGCTGCAGGTAATGTAGATATTTCATCTAAAGAACATAAAGGCGGATCTTTTGCAGAGGCTTTTTCTGGCACAGGTATAAACACTAACGCTATTGACAAAAATTTTGTCAGAAGCGAAGGTACTGGTTACTTCGGATTTTATGGAAGAGGAGAACACAATCCTTTTGCTATTGTTTTATCGCATGGTGTGGATCCAGTAAGTGTAGACACCCCTATTAATGTGTCTTATGGTGCCTCAGGAGGTAGTTCTATCAATTTTGAAAATGGATCTAAGTTAAGTTTCTTCTTAACTGGAGGTTTTGAAAATAATTACGAATATAGAGAAGGTAAATCTGTAGATTTTTCGACTGTAGAGAAAAAAGCATTTGAAGCTGCAGAGGAATATGAATACTCTACAACCACAACTGCTATGGCTAACTTAAATTATAAGATAGATAGCGACAACCGTTTAAGTTTTAACTCTATATTCATTAACAGCTCTTCAGACGAAGTCGGTTATTTTGGTACAGACGGAAACGGTAGAAACAGAGATGCTATTCTTAATACTGACAAAGGATTTTACCAACAAAATATACAGTTTGACCAAACAAAAATGTTTGTAAACCAATTAATAGGAAACCACAAATCTGGCGATTTTGAGTTAGACTGGGGGGTTGGCTACAACAAAGTATTCTCTGACCAACCAGACAGAAAACGTTTTAGTGTAGAAAACTACGATTATGCTTTAGACAACGATCCAACAACAAACCCAACATTTTACAGTAATGTGGTTTTTGATAACCAACGCTACTTCCAAAAAATTGAGGACGATGAATATAATGGACGCGTAAATCTAGCTTATACACTTAATGATAATCTAAAATTAAACTTTGGATATAATGGTCGTAATAAAACAAGACAATTTAATAATGTCAGATATGGTTACGATATTGTGGAAAATGGTTATCAAATTACAGATGTCAATAACTTCGACTCAGTATTTAACTTAAGCAACTTAAATTTAAATACTGGTGATTCTGGATTATATGAAATCAAAGTTTTAAAACCATACCCTACATTATCTAACACCAACAGACCTGGACTTAATGAAAACACCTATAACGGAGCGTTAAATATTTACGCAGGTTATGTTGACGCAGAAATTAAAGTTGGAGAAAAATGGCTATTTGTACCTGGCGTAAGATTAGAAAGCTTTGAACAAAGTATCGATTACAATGTTATTAACTTAGGTAATAACGGAGAAGACTCTAAAACATCTAAAGAGACTTTTGTACTACCAAGCATTAACATCAAATACAGCCTAACCGAAGATCAAAATCTTAGATTCTCAGCAAGTAAAACGGTTTCGACTCCTGAGTTTAAAGAAATAGCACCATTTGTATACGAAGATGTATCCACACGTATTGGAGGGAATCCAGATGTTCTTGGTTATTCTAATGTTTTAAACTTAGACTTAAAATACGAATGGTTTTTTAGCCGAAGTGAAGTCTTATCTCTAGGGGCATTTACAAAACAGATTGAAGACCCAATTAACTTAGTCGTTGTAGGAGATGCGACAGGAACACAACGCTATGTAAGAACAGGTGACAAAGCAACAGTATATGGTGTCGAAGTCGAATTAAGAAAAAATATCTTAGTCGATGACAACGATAACACTAATCTATCTTTTGGTGTTAATGCGACTTACATGCACACACAACAAGATTTATATACAACTATAGATGGAACATTTGATCTAGCTTTTAATAAAACGGAAGACGAATTACAAGGTGCTTCTCCATTTATTTTAAATACAGATATCAGCTACTCTCCAGTTTTTGACAACTACAAACCTGTTGCAAACTTAGTATTCTCTTATTTCTCAGACAGAATCGACGCTTTAGGATCTGGAGATCTAGGAAACATTGTTGAAAAAAGCGTTCCAACATTAGACTTCATCTGGAAAAACACCATCGGTGATAATTTTGAAATCAACTTTAGTGCTAAAAACTTACTAAACCCAACAATACAATACGTAAGAGAAGATCAAAACCAAGGAGAAGTTTTGGTTGTTTCAGCTAACGGCAAAGGAGTAACGGATTATAAAAGAGGACTAAATATAGGATTACAACTTAAATATAAATTTTAATAAACTAAACAAAATTAAAAAATACAACTAAAACAAAAAACAATGAAAAAACAAATAATTTTAGGCTTAGCATTAGTATCTATGGTATTCTCATGCTCTACAGACGACACGTCTGATATTGTAATCAATGACAATAGCGTAACAAACAACACCTCTGGAGGAGGCACAACAGACCCTGCTACTATTTTCTTATCTGGTACGTATACTGAAGACTTAACTTTAGATGCAAACAATACGTATAAACTTAATGGGTCTTTAATTATGACTAGTGGTACAACATTAACGATTCCTCCTTGCATGACTATTAAGGCATTATCTTCTGGAGCTGATGTCTACATCGCAATATCTCAAGGTGCTAAAATAATAGCAAATGGTACTGCAGATTGCCCTATAGTATTTACTTCTGACGCTTCAAGTCCTGCTGCTGGAGATTGGGGTGGATTAATTTTATTAGGTAAAGCACCAATAAATTCTGTTACAGGAACAAACACGGCTACTTCAGAAATTGCTAGTTTACCTTATGGTGGTAATACTGCCAATGATAATTCTGGTTCTTTAAGTTATGTACGTGTAGAGTATTCTGGTGGTGCTGCTGATGGACAATCTGAAAATAATGGATTTTCTTTTTACGGTGTTGGAAATGCAACGTCTGTAAATTACATTCAAGCTTACGCTGGAAAAGATGATGGTATCGAGTTTTTCGGAGGTACAGTTAACGCTAGTTACATTTCAGTTATCAATGCAGAAGATGATTCTGTAGACTGGACAGAAGGTTTCTCTGGAACTTTAAACAACGTGTATATCTCAAACAGAGCTTCTGATGATAAAGCGATTGAAGCAGATGGTTACAATACAGATTTTAGTAATGCAACGGGTATATTCTCTAAGCCAACAGTAAACAATGTAACTATTGTTGGAGCAGGATCTGCTAACTCTTCTGAAGCGGTAAGATTAAGAGCTGGAACACAAGGTATATTTAGTAATATTATGATTACTGGATACGGTGAAGGTTTTGACTTAGACGATTTAGATACTGGTAACGGTGTTGTAAGTGACGATCTACAAGTAACTGGAGTTACTTTTGTAGACGTAACAGATAAAGTCAAAAACGACACAACCGTATCATTTACAGATGCTGACTTTTTTACAGGAGAAGGCACGGCTACTGGTACTGACTACACTACTTGGGGAGCAGTTTGGACAATCAACTAAAACCAAAATAACAAAAAAAAAGCCTTGCAATTGCAAGGCTTTTTTTTTGTTTAATAATCTAATTCCTGGTTGCTACTGAGTTTTTAACTTCCCACTCGCTAACATTAGCAATTTTATTATTACTATAATCTACTTCTTTAAGAGTGGTATCATTCCAAAAGAACCACTTGCCGACTTTTTTACCATTATCATAATTTGCTGAAACTTGTTTTTTGCCTTCTGCATCAAAACTTAACCATTCACCTTGCAATTTACCATCTGTAGTATAAGCACCTGTTTGGCTTACAGCTCCATTGTCGTGATAATAAACAACGTCTATTAAATTAGTGTTTTCATTAAGCTTTAAATCTCTTTTGTTTTGAGCAAAAGAAACCACAGTAAATAAAAAAGCAATTGAAACTAAAATTGATTTCTTCATAATTATGGGTTTTAACATTATATCTCAAAGATACAGATTAGATAACAATTATGCAACATTTACATAACATTAAATTAACATTGACTTTTTAATCGGTTATTATACAGTCTTTTAGATTATTTATCCGCAATCAAAATCCTTAATAATTAGATAATATTAGCATAATATTAAAATCACTTTACATCACCATATTTGTTACTGTCTTAAGACAACACAATTAGTATATCATATAATCTATTAGTTTTTGTCGACTACATTATTATGATTTCTAGTGGGACTGCTTTTGGCCGAAGCAGTCTTTTTTTGTTAAAAAAATCATAAAACAATAATATTTAGGAAACATTAAGTTAACATCAGTTTTAGTTATTTGCAGCGACAAAAACTAATAAACGATTACATGAAACTTACTCTAAGTATTGCACTTTTACTGTGCATCACATTCTCTGTAAATGCCCAAGAAATTAGTGACACCTCTTTTGGCAAAGGTTTAATTAACTTTACTGCAAAAGACAGTTCTTTTAGCGTCAGATTCGCGCCTCGTTTTCAAGTTAGATCGGTATCTTCCTGGGATCATGACGGTTCGCAGTACACTAACCCAGAACACAATTTTATAGTCCGTCGCGCACGTCTAAAATTTGATGGTTTTGCATACAATCCAAAATTAAAATACAAAATAGAGTTAGGATTATCCAACAGAGATATTTCTGGTGCTAATGACTTTAATAGAAACACCCCTCGAATTATTCTCGATGCTGTTGTCATGTGGCATTTTGCAGAAAATTTTGAACTCTGGGCGGGACAAACAAAATTACCAGGAAACGTAGAACGTGTAGTGTCCTCTGCAAACCTTCAACTTATAGACCGTTCATTACTAAACAGTCGTTTTAATCTTGATCGCGATTTAGGTCTCCAACTTAGACATAAATCTAATTTAGGAGGAGGGTTTTTGATGCGTGAAAAAATAGCCATTTCTCAAGGAGAAGGTCGCAACGTTTCTGAAGGTAACGAAGGTGGTTTACAATACACTGGACGATTAGAATTTTTACCTCTAGGGAACTTTAAGTCTAAAGGCGATTATGTTCAAGCAGATTTAAAACGGGAAGTAAGCCCTAAATTAATGGTTGGGTTTACTTACAACTACAACCAAAATGCTGTTAGAGAACGCAGTGGTTTAGGCGACTACATGTTTAAAAGCGATGGTACATTATATGAAACTAACGTCACCACACTATTTGCAGATGCCATGTTTAAATACAAAGGTTTTTCTTTTATGGGCGAATATGCACAAAGAGATGCTGATCAACCTATCGCAATAAATAGTGATGGTATCACCCCAACAGGAGATATAGTTTTAACAGGACACGCCGTAAATTTTCAAGCAGGGTACTTATTTAAAACTAATTATGAAATAGCCGGTCGTTTTACCTCTTTAACGTATAAAGATATCACAGGAAGTCTTCCCACAAAACAATACACCTTAGGTGGTTCTAAATATATAGTAGGACATAAATTAAAAGTACAAACAGATTTAAGCTACACAACAGTCAATGGTAGCGAAGATAATATTACCTTTAGACTTGGATTTGATATCCATTTTTAAGTAAAAAACATAACATTGTCATAACATTGCAATCGAAAACAGTAAAGATATTTGCAAACTTATTTTAATTAAAACTTATGGATAATATTTATTTATTTATGTTGATTGCCATCATCGTATTAGCGGTAGTTGATATTGTTGTTGGAGTCAGTAATGATGCTATCAACTTCTTAAACTCTGCTATTGGCTCCAAAGCCATTTCTATGCGTACTATCATGATAGTGGCGAGTTTAGGTATTTTTATTGGAGCCGTGTTTTCAAGCGGAATGATGGAAGTTGCAAGAAAAGGAATTTTTGTACCGACCATGTTTAACTTTGAAGAGATTATGTACATCTTCATGGCTGTTATGATTACCGATATTTTACTATTAGACTTTTTTAACACTTTAGGTTTACCAACATCGACAACAGTATCTATTGTATTTAACTTATTAGGTGCAGCTGTAGTGATGTCTTTAATTAAAATTAGCGCATCAGACAGTCAAACTTTTGCGGATTTAGGCAAGTATATAAACACGGAAAAAGCCATAGAAATAATATCAGGTATAGTCATGTCTGTTTTTATAGCGTTTACCATTGGAGCTTTAGTGCAATGGGTCTCGCGTTTAATATTTACGTTTCAATACGAAAATAAATCAAAATACTTTGGTGCTATATTTGGTGGTGTCTCATTAGCTGCCATAACCTATTTTATCTTCCTAAAAGGATTAAAAGGAACACCATACTATAAGAATATAAGTGGTGTCATTGATGGTAACGAACTTTACATTATACTCGCCAGTATAGTGCTATGGACATTATTTTCTTATGCCTTCCAAAAACTAACTAATAAAAGTGTCCTTATCATTGTAATTGCAGTCGGTACATTTGGACTAGCATTAGCCTTTTCAGGAAATGACTTAGTTAACTTTATTGGTGTCCCTATGGCTGCCTACCATTCTTTTGAAGCCATGCAACATGCTTTTTCTACTTTTGGAACATTACCTGCAGATTTCTCAATGGCTGTACTAGATAAGAAAGTACCAGCCGAGCCATTATTACTATTTATTGCTGGGGCCATCATGGTACTAACCTTATGGTTTTCTAAAAAGGCAAAAACGGTTGCTGAAACAGAACTAAGCCTATCCAGCCAAGGTGATACACACGAAAAATTTGAACCAAACATGCTATCAAGAGGTATCGTTAAAGGAACCTCTGCGCTATCAGATTATTTTAGTGCTATTATACCAAAATCTACACAAGAAAAAATAGGAAGAAGTTTTGAAAAGCCAACAGGAAAAGCCCTAACAAAATCACAAAGCAAAGACCTACCAGCTTTTGATATGATTAGAGCCTCTGTAAACTTAATGGTTGCTGGAGTATTAATCTCTGTTGCGACTTCTATGAAATTACCTTTATCTACAACGTATGTGACTTTTATGGTCGCTATGGGGACATCTTTTGCCGATCGTGCTTGGGGTCGTGAAAGTGCTGTATACAGAGTTGCTGGTGTACTAAATGTTATTGGTGGTTGGTTTGGAACTGCTTTTGGAGCCTTTTTTGCTGCAGGAACAGTTGTATTTTTAATAAACTGGAATCCGAAAGTAATGGCTCCAATCTTATTATTATTAACCGCTATTTTATTAGTAAGAAACTTTTTAGCGCATAAAGAATCGTCTAATAAGACTATAGCAGAAGATAGTTTAACAGATTCAGAGAGTAGCTCTGTTCAAGGTGTCATTCACGAAAGTGCAAAAAATATTGCCAATGTTGTAAAAAGAGGAAACAAAATTTACACCAATGCTATCAACGGTTTAGCCAAACAAGACAGCGTGCTTTTAAAGAAGAATAAAAAACAAGTCATTAAATTATCTGATGAAGTAGATTCACTTAGAGATAATATCTTCTATTTTATTAAAAATTTAGACGAATCTAGTTTAAACGCGAGTAATTTTTACATCAACATATTAGGATATCTTCAAGATATGACACAATCTTTAGACTACATCACTAAAATGAGTCATAAGCATGTGAACAACAATCACAAGAAGCTAAAATTCAGTCAAATTAAAGAGTTAAAAGAAATTGATAGTCGTTTTGACCTTTTATTTAACAATGTACAAAATGCATTTAATTCTGGTTCTTTCGAGCAAATTGGAGACATCTTAGGAAGAAAAAAAGAAATCATGGAACTTGTATCTTCTAAAATACTAAAACAAGTAGAACGCACTAGAACAGAAGAATCTAGTCCAAAAAACACCACATTATACTTTAATTTATTATCAGAAACTAAAGATTTATTAAGTGCAACAATGAATCTTCTAGAAGAATATCATAACGCACATGATAGCTCTGTAACACCAGCTTCTATTGAAGAATCGTAATAAATTAAAAATTATATTACCTATAAAAAACCATCAGTCTTACTGATGGTTTTTTGTTTTAAATCAACTAACACTCCTAATTAAAATAAACCGACCTATAGTTTCTTTTGTATTTTTAGTCCTTAATTAATTAATCATGAAACAATTACATCTTACCTTATTATTACTTATACTAACTAGCTTTAATATCATATCTGCACAAACCATCACCGGTGATGACTTATTACACAAAGCGATTAGCCATCATGATCCTTACAACAATTGGAACACCTTTAATGACACATTATTAGTCACTATGGAAACCCCTAAAAGTCCAAATAGAGATAGCCAAATTATTATCAATTTACCAAAAGAGACCTTCTATCTTAAAACAACAAAAGACACTACAATTACAGAGTATACAGTTTTAAAAGACACCTGTAAGGTTGTTTTTAATGGACAATCAAAACTACCAGACACAATTACTCAAGCAAATAATTTAAACTGTGACAGAGCTAACCTATACAAAAACTACTACACCTATCTTTATGGTTTACCAATGAAGCTAAAAGACGAAGGAACGATTATAAAGCAAAAAGTAGAACTGAAAAAATTTAAAGGACAATCATATTTAGTACTACAAGTATCTTATGATATAAGTGTAGGTAGTGATGTCTGGTTTTTTTATTTTAATCCTAAAACCTACGCGATGGAAGTGTATCAGTTTTTCAAGACCGATTCAAACGGAAAGCTCAAAACTGACACTGGAGAATATATTTTGTTGTCAGAAACTGAAGAAGTCAGTAACATACTGATTCCTAAACAACGTGCTTGGTACTACAACAAAAACAACACGTATTTAGGTACCGATATTTTAAAAAAATGACATATAAAACATCCAAATAATATTAATTGACGTAAATACAGTAACTAAATAAATTAATTACTTTATGAGAAAAATATCAATAGTACTAATTACCGCAGTTTTACTTACATCTTGTGTATCAAAAAAGAAATATGTTGCACTTGAAGAACAAAAATCTGAATTAGCTAGTCAATTACAAAAGACTCAAGTCGAAAATGAAGACTTACAGACTAAATTTTCGCAAATTGAAGCTAGAGTAACTGAGTATAATTCAAAAATCAACAACCTTACTGATGAAGTAGGTGTTTTAACAGAAGAAAATCACACTAAGTTTGATGCAGTTGGTAACAAAGCTGTCGTTTCTGAAAAAATGAAAGTTGAGATGCGCGAAACTTTAAGCAAAGTAAGTCCTGATGTGATGCAATATTACACCACTCTTGAAGACTCTATGAACCTTGCTTTATCACTAAATTTAAAACGTTTTGTAGATACTACAGATTTAGACGAAAGTGATGATATAGCAATCAGTATTGATGAAACTGTTGTTATGATTTCAATTTCTGACAAAATGTTATTTAACAGTGGAAGTTATAGAATAAGCAACAAAGCTGACAAAATCTTACAAAAACTTGCTGATGTTATCAATTCAGAGCCAAGTATTGATGTTATGATAGAAGGTCATACAGATGCTAGAACAATAAGTACAGCAAAAGTAACTGACAACTGGGACTTAAGTGTATTACGTGCAACTTCTGTCGTTAGAAAGCTTCAAAAAGAGTTTGATGTTGCTCCAGAAAAATTAATTGCATCTGGAAGAAGTAGCTACCAACCGCTTACGGATAATGATACTAAAGAAGGACGTTCTAGAAACAGACGTACACGTATCGTTTTATTACCAAATATTGACAAGTTTTTTGCTTTAATGGGATCAAAGCAAGAATAACTGAAAAATAGTTTATATCAAGAGCATCCAGAAATGGATGCTTTTTTTGTTTTAAAAAGATTCGAAACCCACCCTAGCAACGCTATAGTGTAATCGATAACAAAAAGGACTAGATACCTAAGCACCTAATGTTATTATGACTTACAACATACAGTAACGTCAATCTAAATGGTAAGCCTATTATTGGCGGTGTTATGCAATAGAACAAAGTCAGACCTAGAAAGGCTAACTATTCAATCCGAGTGCACAAAACAGCCCAATATAATTGTACTAACCGTTTTCATTAAGACTACATGACTACTTAGCGCTATAATGTATTGTAACCTTCCTAAATAAAAAAAGCATCCATTTCTGGATGCTTTTTTAGATTAAGCTGCTTCACTTAAACTTAAACGATTGTTATCCAACATTTCATCAATCAAATCCAAAGCCGCCCGTTTCAGGGACAAATAAGTCGGTTGCCCACCTTCAAAACTTAACCTTTTAGAGACATCAATATTAGATCTCATTTTAGATTTATCTTTGATATAAAACGTTTTAGAGGAGCCATTATGACATATCTCAAAAGCAATTTCGTCAACTAGATATTCATCCAAAAAAGAAATCTTCTCAATCTTATTGACATTTGAGAAAAATAAGTGACCTAACTCATGTTTAGTAACATCATTGTTTGTTTTACTTGTAGATTTCCATTCTTCAGTATGTTGATTACCTGATTTAACATTCCATAAACTATATTGACTACCTTCTGTGTATTTATAATTAATCAATCTTACTTTTTTAAGCGTCCCTTTATCAATCATATTCGATAAATGATTAAAATTTAGTCCAGGTGTTATTTGTACTCTAAAATCCTGAAAACCAGATTCATTTAAAAATTTTTGTAATTGTCTTTCAAAAATCACTTTTACACCATGATTCGCCTTACTTTCAAACACTATATACCCAAATTTTGAGCCTTCTGGAATATGGATGCATGAAAACACTTTTCTACTCTGAAGCTCCTCTTTACTAACGCTATAGTTTAACCTATTTAATGGACTTCGTATTTCTAAACTTTCACCACTATAAGCTGAATCTAAATAGGCAAATACACTCCTTTCCTTGTCATTACATTCAATATTCGAAGTTATTGAAAAAGCTCTTTTCTTCCCTTGTTTATCGAAATAAACAGCATTCCGCTTCTGATAAGCACTATAAAATTGATTACAAATTTTCAAAAAATCAGTTTCTCCATTAAAACGACTTAATACTTGCTCTTCTTTGGCTTTATTTAAGAGTGCCACTCTATAAATTACAAAATTATACATATTCTACTTTTTTATAATTCTAGTTGTTAATAAGCTCTAGAATTAGTTAATAACTATTTCATCGACTTAAACACATATATTATGCTATCTAAGAGATGATTTTGGGTTTATAGAAATATTTAACTTGGTAAGAAGAATCTAATTTTGTTTCTTTGGAAAATAAATAGGAGATGAGGTTATCTCAATTTCTATTACTAATTTAAAAATCGGGTCCGACGCCAAATTTTAAAAAAGTTACCAAGAGGCATATTTCTAATATGTCTTTTTTTATGTCTTTTCTTTACCTCATACTTTATTTAAAAAATTAATTTCTCTTATCCTATTAAACCAATAAACGCAAAACAAACAACTAGTAAACAGGTAGTTAAACTCTTTTTTGTCATTTCGAAAAGGCCCTAAAAAAAGTACCCTGAAATTATCAAGGCACTTTTTTAGATTATAACACTTTAATTTAGATAAGCTCAGCAATCTTATCCATTCTTTTTAAGAACCACACATTAGGCAATCATCACCTTCCGCTTCTTTAGCTTGAGCAATTAATGCTTTCATTTCTTCTGGTGTCATTGCTTCTCCTTCTACACTACTAGAAGTATTAGCCAACTTAACTGCTGTATCAGCTGCTTTTTGTTGTTTTTGAGCAACACCATCGTTCTCTATAACTTCAACGGTTGCTTTAACGGCAACTGGTTCGGCTTTCTTTTGTTTTGTAACCGTCATTTTCTTTGCGTCTACAGCACTCTTAGATCTTAAGTAGTACATTCCTGTTTTTAAACCACTTTTCCATGCGTAAAAATGCATTGAAGTCAGTTTAGCCATAGTTGCACCTTCCAAGAATAAGTTAAGCGATTGTGATTGATCTATAAAGTAACCACGTTGTCTAGACATATCAATAATGTCTTTCATGCTTAACTCCCATACTGTTTTATATAACTCCTTTATATCTTGAGGAATAATAGCGACGTCTTGCACAGAACCATTAGCTCTCATGATTTCATTTTTAAGATCATCATTCCATAATCCTAAGTCTACTAAATCTTCTAATAAATGCTTGTTTACTACAATAAACTCTCCTGATAATACACGACGCGTATAAATGTTAGACGTGTAAGGCTCAAAACACTCGTTATTCCCTAATATCTGACTAGTCGATGCTGTTGGCATTGGTGCCACTAACAGTGAGTTACGTACGCCATGTTTTTTAACCTCTTTTCTTAATTTATCCCAATCCCAACGACCACTTAAAGTATCTTCTTGGATATTCCATAAATTATGTTGAAATTGACCTTGACTAATTGGAGATCCTTCATACGTTTGGTACGGTCCATCTACTTTTGCTTCTTCCATACTAGCTGTTAATGCAGCATAGTACAGTGTTTCAAAAATATCTTGGTTTAATGATTTTGCTTCATCACTAGTAAAAGGCATACGTAATTTAATAAAAGCATCAGCTAAACCTTGCACACCTAAACCGATTGGTCTGTGACGCATGTTAGAATTTTCTGCTTCTATCACAGGGTAATAATTACGATCAATAACCCTGTTTAAGTTTTTAGTCACACGCTTCGTGATTCTAAATAATTCTTTATGATCAAACTCGCCATTTTTAATAAACATTGGCAAAGCAATAGATGCTAAATTACATACCGCAACCTCATCTTTAGAGGTATACTCCATAATCTCAGTACATAAGTTTGACGACTTAATCGTACCTAAATTTTTCTGGTTAGACTTACGGTTTGCTGCATCTTTATACAACATATAAGGTGTTCCAGTTTCAATTTGAGATTCTAATATTTTCTCCCAAAGTTCACGTGCTTTTATCGACTTACGCCCTTTTCCTTCTGCTTCGTACTTAGTATATAGTGCTTCAAATTCTTCACTATGTACATCTGCTAAACCAGGACATTCGTTTGGACACATTAACGTCCATTCTGCATTTTCCTGCACACGCGCCATAAATAAATCTGGCATCCACATCGCATAAAACAAATCACGTGCACGTAGCTCTTCTGCTCCTGTATTTTTCTTTAAATCTAAGAAACTAAAGATATCTGCATGCCAAGGTTCGATATACATCGCAAAACTTCCTTTACGTTTTCCTCCTCCTTGATCTACGTAACGTGCCGTATCATTAAAGACTTTTAGCATTGGTACAATACCATTACTAGTCCCATTTGTTCCTGCAATATAACTTCCTGTAGCACGTACATTATGAATAGACAATCCAATACCTCCGGCAGATTGTGATATTTTAGCAGTTTGTTTTAAGGTATCATATATCCCATCAATACTATCGTCTTGCATGGCTAATAAAAAGCAAGATGACATTTGTGGTTTTGGTGTTCCTGAATTAAAAAGGGTTGGCGTAGCGTGTGTGAAGTATTTTTTAGACATCAGCTCGTATGTTTCTATCGCCGAGTCTAGATCGTTTAAATGGATTCCAATAGACACACGCATTAACATATGCTGTGGTCTTTCGGCAATTTTCCCATTAAGTTTTAATAAGTACGAACGCTCTAAGGTTTTGAACCCAAAATAGTCATAACTAAAATCACGATTATATATAATAGTAGAGTCTAATTTCTCTTTATTATCCATAATCACTTTGTAAACCTCATCTGACAATAAGGGCGCTTCCTTATCTGTTCTTGGATTTACATATACATACAAATCATGCATCACTTCACTAAACGTCTTTTTAGTGTTTTTGTGAAGGTTTGATACTGAGATACGTGCTGCTAAACGTGCATAATCAGGATGAGATGTCGTCATTGTTGCCGCAACTTCTGCTGCTAAATTATCTAACTCACTAGTAGTTACTCCATCATATAATCCTTCAATAACACGCATGGCCACTTTTAAAGGATCTACAAGTTCATTTAAACCATAGCACAATTTACGCACTCTGGCTGTTATTTTATCGAACATTATCTGTTCCTTTCTTCCGTCTCTTTTGATTACATACATACTTTACATATTTTAATTTCTATCCTGAATCACCATTCAGAATAAGAGTTAACTTATTGGTCTAAACTATAGACTAAGCTGTTTTTCAACACCTTAATTATTTAGGGATTAATTAATTTATTTAGGATTGGGGCAAAAGATTGCCAAGCACTACATACCATGCTAATACAACTTAGTATTCCAATAAAAATTGTTTACGATTAGATGTCGATACTAAAAATCGAAATCCATATTATATTTATCTTCATCGACTTCTTTATTCATAACTCCTGCTTTTTGGTAGTCCCCCACTCTTTTCTCAAAGAAATTGGTTTTACCTTGAAGTGAAATCATCTCCATAAAATCGAATGGATTAGCGGTATTATATACCTTATCGCAACCTAAGTCATCTAAAAGACTATCTGTTACAAACTCAAGATATTGCGTCATTAAATTAGCATTCATACCAATTAAACTTACAGGAAGAGACTCTGTTATAAACTCTCTTTCAATGTTTAAAGCATCAATAATAATTTCTTTAATACGTTCTTTTGGTACTTTATTAACCAAGTGATTTTCGTGTAGATGCACTGCAAAATCACAATGCATTCCTTCGTCACGAGATATTAATTCGTTAGAAAACGTTAAACCGGGCATAATACCACGTTTTTTTAACCAAAAGATAGAACAAAATGATCCTGAAAAGAAAATCCCCTCTACTGCTGCAAACGCAATTAAACGTTCCGCGAAACTTGGAGATTCAATCCATTTAAGTGCCCAATCTGCTTTTTTCTTAATAGCAGGAAAAGTTTCGATTGCATTAAACAACCCATTTTTTTCTTTTTCGTCCTTAACGTAAGTATCAATTAATAAAGAATATGTTTCACTATGTATGTTTTCCATCATAATTTGGAAACCATAAAAGAATTTTGCCTCACTATACTGTACTTCGTTTACAAAGTTTTCAGCTAAATTTTCGTTAACAATTCCATCACTTGCTGCAAAAAAAGCGAGCACGTGTTTGATAAAGTAACGCTCATCATCTGTTAACTTCTCCGTCCAATCTGAAATATCCTGATGTAAATCAATCTCTTCAGCAGTCCAAATACTAGCCATAGATTTTTTATACCACTCCCATAAATCATGGTGTTGGATTGGAAAAATCACGAATCTATCTTTATTCTCTGCTAAAATTGGCTCTACTTCTTGTGACATTATATTGGGTTTATCTATGATTTAAGTTTGCGATTTCTTGCCGTAACTTGGGACCAACAAAGATTGTAAATAATCTATGATTTTAAAAGGTAGTTTGTCCTAAATTTTCTCAAAGTTTTTAACATTGATTGTTGAAATGTGGTGCTACAAGTGGTGGTTGCTGATGTTGTGGAATTATTTAGTTTTTAATAAATTTTTATTCCGAAAATTAAACGAAAAAAAAGTCTGAAATAACAAAAAAATTCACTAATTTATAACTCCTTTTTTATGCTAATTTTTAGAAATTCGCAATATACTGACGCTTAAACATAAAGAAAGTTTTATAGTAAGAATTCCCGCTCACACCTCTAAAGGTCAGCAACATATACAAGTCAAAAATTCACAAAACAGTCATTTTAACGAACCTAAACATATTAAAATGATTATATTTTATGAATTTACACGTGAAATATTTATTGATTAGCTGCCTTAATAAAAACAATTATTAAATTAGAAAATAACAGCCCTCAATCTCAACGTCAGATTTACTTTACAAAACAAGAAACAGACGGCAAATAAGACATTAATCACCTCTTTTTTTTAGTTATATAGTAAAGACAAAAACACCCTCTATTACCTCGACATTTTACTAGCAACTTTCTCTAATTCGGTATACCAATCTTCCCCAAATTTTCTAATTAAAGCTTCTTTTACAAATTTATAAACTGGCACTTGCAATTCTTTACCCAAAGAACAGGCATCGTCACAAATGTCCCATTTATCATAATTAACTGCAGAAAACTCAGTATACTCCTTAACTCTAATTGGGTACAAATGACAAGAAACTGGTTTTTTCCAATCCACCTCACCATCGTTATAGACTTGTTCTATAGCACAAAGCGCTGTTTTTTTATCGTCAAAAATAACATAAGCACATTCTGCCCCATTAACTAAAGGTGTTTCAAGATCTCCAAAACCAGTAACAATAGAGGTCCCTTGCGCCTCAATAGCTGCAATCCCCTCATCACGCAAATAAGGTTTCACCTTAGGGTAAATATCTTTTAAAATCTGTGACTCCTCTTTACTTAAAGGCGCACCTGCATCTCCTTCAACACAACACGCCCCCTTGCATGCAGACAAGTTGCAGACAAAGTCTTTTTCTATTATTGCTTCAGACACTATTGTTTTACCTAATTGAAACATACTATATCTTAATTATTTTTGAACAAAGATAAAGCATCTAGCCAAAGTAGGACACATTTATCTAAAAACAAGAAACTAACTATCAGTTTAATATTGTACTTCAATGAATTAAGCCTACTTTTGCCGAAAATTTTAAGATAATTTAAATTATAAAATCATGACTATAAATTTTAAAGAAATATTTACGGTATTCATGGTTCTTTTTGCTGTCATCGACATTGTTGGTAACATTCCAATAATCATTGATTTACGCAAAAAAGTAGGACATATACAAAGTGAAAAAGCGTCTATTATTGCTGGAACCATATTAATTGCTTTCCTTTTTTTAGGAAACAGCATACTTGAACTAATTGGTATTAATGTCAGCTCTTTTGCGGTAGCGGGTTCTTTTATTTTATTTTTTATTGCGTTAGAAATGATATTAGGCATTACCTTATATAAAGAGGAAGAAACCAACCCAATAACAGCTTCTGTATTTCCTTTAGCTTTTCCATTAATTGCAGGACCGGGAAGCTTAACAACCTTATTATCTTTACGTGCAGAATACGACATCAAAAACATCATTATAGCCGTTATACTTAACGTACTTGTTATTTATTTTGTCCTAAAAACATCTAGACGCATAGAGCGCTTGATTGGACAAAACGGAATAAACATTATCAGAAAAGTATTTGGTGTCATATTGTTAGCCATAGCTGTAAAACTGTTTACAGACAATATCAAAGTTCTTTTAGCCTAATTTTTGTATTTTTACAAAAAAAATAATCATGAAATCATTCATATATATTATAACCTTTTTAGCGGCCGCTTTAATTATTTACAATGCTACACAACTTAATTTCTCAGCACTATTTGACAAAGAAAGTATTGTTGCATTGATCACTATTTTGGCGTCACTTTGCGCTATTGCATTAGTACAAATTTTAAGAATTTCTAAAAAAATAGAAGCTAAAACGAGACGTTAATGTCATTTGATACTTTAATAATTGGCGGTGGCGCAGCTGGCTTATCTTGCGCTTTAGTTTTAGGATCTGGATTAAGCAAACCATTTGCTGATGGTAAAAAGGTTGCCATAATTACTCATCAAAAAACCTCACATTTACAAAACGCACTGTTTAATAACGTTTTAGGACTAAAACCTGGCACTTTAGGAAAAAATATTTTAAACGATGGAAAACTCCAATTAGCTAATTTGTATCCAAAAGTCATACAAATTGACAATGAAAAAGTCGAAGAAATTACAGATTCTGAATTTGGATTTAAAGTCACTACTAACAAAACAACTTACATTTCAAAACGTGTGGTTATAGCTGTAGGCTATACTAATTTACTGAATATAAAAGGACTAGAAAGTTACATCAAAGCACACCCAAAAGCTGCTATAGAAAAAGACAGAATTTGGCTAGAGAACACCGATCACTTAATTAAAGACAATCTATATGTTGCTGGAACCTTAGCTGGTTGGAGAAGCCAATTTGCTATTGCTTCTGGAAGCGGAGCACATGTTGCTACAGATATCTTAACTCTTTGGAATAACGGAAAGCATACCAAAATACATGATAAACATTAATTATTGGATGACTGGCTTAGCTCCACAACCTTATCGATCATAACATCATGTTTATTTAATATTTTATAATAAGCACCAAAACCATACAATTGCTCTCCCAAAGTCGCTTTTAAATAATACTTAACCTCATCCTTATAGGCAACAAAAACAATATTTGACCTTGTTTTCAGCTTCAAAAAGTCTTCTAAAGCGCTTACAACGTCATCGCTCACTGTAAAGTTTTCAAAAAACTCTTCTCTCGACATATCATTATAAGCTTCTCGTTCTTTCTCTAATTCCTCAAAAATAAAATTATTCAAATAGCCCCTTCTTTCTAAAAAAGTCAACGTTTCATTTTGCATTTGTGTATCATACGGTACAAAAACATCAGGAATTATACCCCCTCCACCATACACGACTTTTCCTTTTGGCGTAGTAAACTTTAAAGAGTCGGACACTTCTATTTTTTTCTCATCCAATAACTCCCCTCTATTTAAACGATCTGCAAAATCATCGTAATAATCGGTATTACCACTTGCGTAAGACCGTTGAATAGAACGACCTGTTGGTGTATAATATTTAGAAACCGTTAAACGCACTGCGCTTCCATCTCCTAAAGTCATTTCACGCTGTACTAAACCCTTTCCATAAGACCGCCTTCCAACGATCGTCCCTTTATCATTATCTTGTAAGGCACCAGCAACAATCTCTGAAGCAGAAGCCGAATTCTCGTCAATCATAACATAAACATGGCCTTTTTCAAAATCACCTTTTTTTGTTGCGTAACTACGATCTTCTTTACCTTTTTTATTTCTTGTATATACAATTAACTTATCGTCTTCTAAAAATTCGTCTATAATATTTACAGCGATCTCCAAAAACCCACCAGGATTCCCTCTCAAATCCAACGCCAAATCAGTAGCACCTTCTTCTTTTAATTTTACTAAAGCTTTTTTAAACTCCTTATAAGTACTTTCAGCAAAACGATTAATTTTTATATACCCCAAATTATCAGTCAGCATATAAGCGGCATCTACACTTTTAATAGCCACCTCGTCTCTTGTGACATTAAAGGTCAACAATCTAGGTTCTCCTTTTCTAAACACTTTTAGTAACAACTTAGAATAACGCTCCCCTTTAAGTTTATCGACAAGTGTATCATTATTATATCCACCACCCAAAAGCGACTCTCCATTAGCTGATACAATCCTATCACCACCTACAATCCCTACCAGCGCACTTGGCCCGTTTTCGATCGTTTTGATAACGGTAATTGTATCTTTAAACGTGTAAAAATTTATCCCAATCCCCACAAACTTACCTTTCATATTCTCGGTAACCTTTTGCATATCTTCTTTAGGAATATATACAGAATGGGGATCTAAATTATTCAAAATACCATTAACCGTTACATCAACGATACTATCGGTATTAACCTCTTCAACATACTCGTAATCAATGTAATCAATAAGTCTATTTAACTTATCTTTTTTACTATTAGATGTAAATAACTTATCCGATGTGTCTCCAAAATTCAACTTACCTCCAATAAAAATCCCTGCCGCTATTGCGGCACCAATGATAAATGGAAAATATATTTTGGTTTTAGTCATTACTCTTCTAATTCTTGAATTAATTGCAATTCTATGCCTGCTTTCTCTAAAAATTTAAGACCAGAATCATCTTTATAACCTTGATTATATACCACACGGATAATACCCGCCTGATGTATTAATTTACTACAGTCTTTACAAGGCGACATCGTGATATACAATGTAGCACCTTTGCACGATTGGGTGGAAGAGGCAACTTTTAAAATTGCATTTGCCTCAGCATGTAATACATACCATTTTGTATAGCCCTCATCATCTTCACAAAAATTCTCAAAACCACTAGGCGTACCATTATAACCATCGGATATTATCATCCTATCCTTGACTATTAAAGCACCAACTTGCCTACGCTTACAAGAAGATAATTTTCCCCATTCCGTAGCAATTCTTAGATAAGCTTTATCGTATTTTAGTTGTTTTTGTTGTGACATATTTAGTTAAATAGAAATGAAAACACGCCCAAAGACACGTTTGAATACTAACGAAGATACTCGCTTCATATTTCAATTACAATTCTAAATAACAAGTTTTATGAAAACTTTAGTGAAAATTAATTTAAAAAAGGACTATTTAGAAGCATCGGAATGACCAATCCAATGACTATCGCAGAAATTACCATAACCCAATCACGTTTAGAGAACCTAAATACTGTTTGAAAAATGTAACCTAAGAAAAGAATTATAAAAACAATTATAATTTGTGCTATTTCAATACCTAAAGCAAACTCGACCAATCTAAGTAATTTGCTATCTCCTTTATCCAGGCTCATTCTAAATTCTCTTGCAAAACCAAATCCGTGAACCAATCCAAAAAACAATGTAGAAACAAATAATAGGCCTATTTTCTGACTTTTAGCTGTTTTTCCCGCAGTAAACACATTATAAATCGCTACAATAAAAATGGTAATTGGTATTAGAAACTCGATTAAATTACCATCTATTTTTACCATCCCATAGCTTGCTAATACTAAAGAAATAGTATGCCCGACGGTAAACATGGTTACCAACAAAAATACACGCTTCCAATCATTAAAAAGATAAGGAACAGCTAAAACTATTAAAAACAAAACATGATCATAAGCATTAATATCTAATACATGATTAATACCATATTGCACATGTATCCAAAAGTCTTGAAGCATAAATATTTAAGTTTTAGGGTTGCCGTAAAGATACATAAAAACAAAAATGCTTTGCAAACTCAAATCATTTTTGGATGTTAAAAAAAAGGATTTCGCAAAAAACTATAAAGTATAATGATAGTTTGGTAAATTTGAACCCAGAATTATATTATTTAAATGAAATTATACCCTTTAAAATTCCAACCCATTTATAAACATAAATTATGGGGAGGTGAAAAACTAAAGACCGAACTTGGTAAAAATTTTACCGACAAAAACATTGGTGAATCTTGGGAGATTTCTGATGTCAAAAATGATGAAAATACAGTTTTAGAAGGGCCTTTAAAAGGGTTTACACTAAAACAACTGATCAAACAATACAAAAGCGATTTCTTAGGAGAATCTGTTTACAACGATTTTGGCAACAATTTTCCATTATTAATTAAATTTATTGATGCCAAAACACCGTTATCGATACAAGTACATCCAAGTAATGCTATTTCACAAAAACGTCATAACTCATTTGGAAAAAATGAGATGTGGTATGTTATGCAGGCTGAAAAAGAAGCAGAATTAATTGTTGGGTTTAAAAAAGAAATCACCACCAATGAATATGAAACATATCTAAAAAATAACACTATACTAGAAGTGATGCATCACGAACTAGTAAGTAAAGGTGACACATTTCATATACCAACAGGACTGGTCCATGCCATTGGCTCCGGCGTATTACTTGCTGAAATACAACAAACTTCTGATATCACCTATCGCATATATGATTACGACAGGATAGAAGAAAACACAGGCTTAAAAAGAGAATTACACACAGAACTAGCTAAAGATGTTATTGATTTTTCTGTGCATAAGAAATACAAAACCAACTATAAAACAGTCAAAAACGAATCTAACACTTTGGTGCATTCCCCCTATTTTAAAACAAACTTCTTACAAGTTGAAGGCGTTTTTAAAAAAGACTATTCATCCTTAGATTCTTTTATTATTTACATTTGCGTCGACGGAAGTATAACTATAGAGTGGAAAAACGAAACCTTTACTCTAAAAAAAGGAGAAACTATATTACTCCCTGCAACTATTAAAAACATTTCTTTATCTTCCACTTCTTGCCAATTGCTAGAAGTCTATTTATAATTAAAGCTATGAAAAAAATCACATTAAAAGACATTGCTATTCACTTTAGTGTTTCCATTTCGACCGTTTCGAAAGCACTAAACGATAGCCCAGAAATAAGTAAAGCTACCGCAGAGGATATCAAAGCATACGCAAAAGAAATAAACTACACCCCAAATTTTAATGCACTAAGTTTAAAAAACCAACGGACTAAAACAATTGGTATCATTATTCCTAATATGCTTAATTATTATTTCGCGCAAGTTTTAAAAGGTATAGAAAAAATAGCAACACAAAAAGGCTATAAAATTATCACTTGTATATCCAATGAGTCTCTACAAAAAGAAATAGAAACTATACAAATGCTGTCTACCGGTGTTGTTGATGGTTTCATACTATCTGTTGCAGAAGAAACAGAAACACAAAAAGACTATAGTCATTTTAGTTCATGTATTGAAAAAGAAATCCCCTTAGTCATGTTCGACCGCGTTGTAGAGGACATTAATTGCGACAAGGTTATTACAAACGACTTTATGGCCTCTGTAAATGCCGTTAATTACTTAAAAAATAAAGGTTGTAAAAAAATAGCCTTTGTTGGTGCAAACATGGACTTAAGTGTTGGTAAACTAAGATACGAAGGCTACTTAGCTGGTTTAAAAAACAATAACCTTGACAAGGATGACGACATCATTATTACAACACATGAAATGTATTATAAAAATCATGAAGCAGTTGTAAAACCTTTATTCGACCATACATTTGATGCCTTAATTGCCTCAAATGAATCTGTTGCAATTGCTGCTTTAAAAATGGCACAAGAAAAAAGAATAAAAATACCACAAGATGTATCTGTCTTAGCATTTTCTAACGGAATTCTAGCGAGACATTCAAACCCACGATTAACCACTATTAGTCAACATGGTGAAATTATAGGAGAAAAAGCAGCCACTTTGCTAATAAACAAACTTAAAAACAAAATTACCACCACCACAACTGAAACTGTTGAGACCGATATAGTGATAAGAGATTCTTCTAAATAAAAGTTTCAAAAACAAAAAACCTTCAACTTTTATAAGATTGAAGGTTGTATTTGTACTCAAGGCGGGAATCGAACCCGCACTCCGAAGAATCGGATTTTGAATCCGACGCGTCTACCAATTCCGCCACTTGAGCAATTTTGATTTTACAAAAATAAATATATTTTGGACAAATCCTTTAAAAATCGCCGCTAATATCATCTAAACATGAAAAATTATAGTAAATTTGCACCTCATTAAAAATAACGTAGTGTAAAAACCTACCTAACAACAGATTAACAATGCCAAATACAAAGCCAGAAGCTAAAATATTTTCAATTACGCAAAGTAAAGCTTTAGCAAAGAAAATTGCTGCTGCTTACGGGTCTGATTTAGGTAAAGTAATTACTTCGACTTATAGTGATGGAGAATTCCAACCATCATATGAAGAATCTATTAGAGGAGCACGTATTTTCATTATTGGATCAACTAATCCAAGTTCTGAAAATTTAATGGAAATGTTGTTAATGATTGATGCAGCAAAACGCGCATCTGCAAGACACATTACTGCTGTATTACCTTACTTTGGTTGGGCTAGACAAGACCGTAAAGACAAACCGAGAGTACCCATTGCTGCAAAATTAGTAGCTAAAATGTTGGAAACAGCTGGTGCGACTAGAATTGTAACCATGGATTTACATGCTGATCAAATACAAGGTTTTTTCGAAAAGCCTGTTGATCATTTATTTGCCTCAACGATCTTTTTACCATACTTAAAAGAATTGAATCTTGACAACCTAACAATTGCCTCTCCTGACATGGGAGGATCAAAACGTGCATATGCCTATTCTAAAGCATTAGAAAGTGATGTCGTGATATGTTATAAACAACGTGCTAAAGCCAATGTTATTTCTCACATGGAATTAATTGGAGATGTAACTGGTAAAAATGTAGTTTTAGTTGATGATATGGTAGACACTGCTGGAACATTAACAAAAGCAGCTGATTTAATGATGGAGCGTGGCGCACTTAGTGTAAGAGCTATCTGTACACATCCAATTTTATCAGGAGATGCTTATCAACGTATAGAGGATTCTAAATTGGAAGAACTAATAGTTACCGACTCTATTCCTCTTAGACAAGAAAGCAAAAAAATAAAAGTATTAAGTTGTGCCGATTTATTTGCAGAGGTAATGCAAAACGTACATTATAATAAATCGATTAGCTCTAAGTTTTTAATGTAATACTTAGTTAGCAAAATAAAATTAGAATTCAAATAATTAAATATAAATAAAAATGAAGTCAATTACAATCAACGGATCCAAAAGAGAAAGCGTGGGCAAAAAAGTAACACAAGCCTTACGTAATGCTGGTCAGGTTCCTTGCGTATTATACGGAGGAGACAACCAAGTGCATTTCTCAGCAGCAGAATTAGCCTTCTCAAAACTTGTATACACACCAAATGCGCATACAGTTGTTATTGAGTTAGAAAGTGGTGAAAAATTTGATGCTATCTTACAAGATATCCAATTTCACCCTGTAACAGATAGAATCTTACACGTAGATTTCTACCAAACATTTGCTGACAAAGAAGTAACTATGGATATTCCATTAAACTTTATTGGAAACCCTCGTGGTGTTAGAAATGGTGGTGTTTTACGTAAAAATACACGTAGCTTAAGAGTTAAAGCTGTACCAGGAAACTTACCTGATTTTATAGATGTAAATATTGAAGATCTTAAGATTGGAAATAAACTTTACATTACCGCTTTAGCTACTGATGATTTTACTTTTATGCATCCTGATAATACGGTTGTATGTTTAGTAAGACGTTCTAGAGCAGCAATTACAGTAGACGAAGATGATGAAGAAGGAGAAGCAGAAGGTGCAGATGCAGCAGAAGCGACTCAAGAATAATATCTTTATTCAAATAATAAAAAAAGCATTCTGTTAATTCAGGATGCTTTTTTTATTTTTACAAAAAAAATAAACACACATTATGTTTGATTGGATTATTAACTTTTTTAAAATTAATAAGGCGGTCACTATTGAAGAACAAGACCCTATGAAAAAATTTCTAATTGTTGGCTTAGGAAATATTGGAACAAAGTATCACCATACACGTCATAACATAGGCTTTAAAATATTGGACTTTTTAGTCGAAAAAGAAGACGTAACTTTCGAAACTCAAAAACTAGGAGACCTTGCTACTTTTAGATTTAAAGGGCGCACATTTATACTTCTCAAACCTAGCACTTACATGAATTTAAGTGGAAAGGCTATATTATATTGGTTAACTAAAGAAAAAATCCCATTAGAAAACCTACTTGTCATTACAGATGACTTAAATCTACCTTTTGGAAGCTTAAGAATAAAAACAAAAGGAAGTGATGGTGGTCACAATGGATTAAAAGACACTCAAGACAAATTAAACACCACTAAATACAATCGTTTTAGATTTGGGATTAGCGATGCATTTAGCACAGGAAGACAAGTGGACTACGTATTAGGAGAATGGGAAGAGGAAGAAAACAAAAAACTACCAGAACGCTTAGAAAAAGCAGCAGAAGTTATAAAATCTTTTGGAACGGCAGGAATAAATAATACCATGAATACTTATAATGGTAAATAAAAAAAGGAAGCTAAAATAGCTTCCTTTTTTTATTATGTGATAAACACTCTTCTATCTAACTAATAATTTCTTAGTTATTGTAGATCTACCATCTGTTACCTTCAGTAAGTACAATCCAGATTCGACATTATCTAACTTGATCGTTTGATTAAAATCATTTGAATTTGCAAAAGAATTTGTGTAAACACGTCTACCTCTTACATCATAAACAATAACATTTAAATTACTATTTAAGTTATTATTCTTTATAGCAATAACAAATTCTCCGTTATTTGGATTAGGATAAACATTAAAATTGCTGATGTTTTCAAAATCAGAAGTAGATAATGATTCCGTTACATTTACAGTGTAATCTTCAACTTCCGCATCATGTCCATTTTCACAAGAACCAGACGCTGATGAATACTTAGTAGTGACACGCATAGTCGTCGCTCCTAAGACCGCATCCGTAGGCACCATAACACTAAGCCCTGAATTACTTGCTGGCCCATCTGCAACCCCATTTGCACTACCTAAATCATAAGTTTCGTCAGATTCAAAAATACAATTTTGATTCCAATCGATCCAAACACTAGTGACACACGTGTAAGCCCCGTCAGTATTTTGATTCACTGTAATTGGATAAGTGGATCCCGTAAGTACATCTGTAACCTGAGTTGCTGTAGGGCTAACTCTATAATCACTGTAACCTGCTGGTTTTGCTGATGCATTATCAATATCCCCAAACTGAACTAGAGTTGTACCTGTATCATAGGTTGTAGTAGCAACTGAAGCGCATATCCCATCGATAATAGTTAACGGTAAATCTACAGCCTTAGTTTGACTCGCAGAAACACCTGTTACCGTGATGACATAATCTCCTGCTGTTGCTCCCGCTAAACCAGAAACACTAACAACAGTACTACCATCTGCATTTAAACTCGCTGGTGAAAATACAGCTGTTACAGGTAAAGCAGGACTAAAAGCAGCTGTAAAATTAGTCGTTTCTGAAAACCCATTTACCGTAAACATTTCAATAGTATAATCTATTGCATCTGCAGTACAAATAATTTGAGAACCAGAAGTATTATTTAGAACAAAAGAGGGCGTGTTACTGATTGGAAACACATCTGATAAAGCATAAAAAATATTATCTGCAGCTTCTACCATTATTCTTGCATTATTTGTGTCTGCAATTGTAGGAACCACAATTGTTTCAGAACCATCATTTGCTACACCAGAAGCCAAGGTTGTTGGAAAAGTTAAACCTCCATCCGTAGAAAATTTGATATTAACTGTTTGGCAATTAATAATTGCTCCATTTGATATCCCAACGTTCCAAGTTAGTGTCTGATTACTTCCAGAACCCCAAGCCGGTGGAGAAACAATAGTAAAAGGCTGATCTCCCACGACATTAACAGCCATTAAATCGGCGTCAGTCTGACCAATACCATTAGCAAAACCACTTGCATTATCTCTCACTATAAAAGAAAAATTCATAGTTCTAGCTACTGCTGGAGTGACCTCCCATGTTGGCGTCAAATTTCCTGCAACAACATCACTATAACTAGGCATAAATCGATCTGGTGATGCCGTAGGATTTATAGATCTATACATTGGTCCTGTTGTCCAATTCGGTTGTGGCGCTCCGTCTGTTGGTGCTTGAGATGCATCATTTGGAGCCCAATTATAAGTTAAACTAGCTAATCCATCTGGATCTGTAGCAGATCCTCTTAGCACGAAAGCTGTACTTGGCGGTATAGAATAATTATCACCTGCATCCGCAACTGGAGGCTGATTAGTCAGTGCCATAGTTGCACCACAATCACTAGTTCCTCCTGGTTGAATATTTTCAGATATATCCCTAATATTTACATAATTAAAATGAGCATCACTATTTGACTGTACGTTAGTCGTACAAATACCAGCATATCCCATAATAGAACTACCTGATGCTGGCTCAACTTCTGTTGTACCATTACCTGAACGACTACATGTATTCATGGTATGATATCCATCAAATTGATGCCCCATTTCATGTGCTACATAATCGATATCAAATGGATCTCCCGTTGGATTAGGTCTACCTGTATATCCTCTACCTTTTTGATTACCCCCGTAAGGTGCAGCCCCATCTAAACACACACAACCTAAACAACCAGCACTACCTCCTCCAGAGGTATTAAAATTATGTCCAATATCATACAGACTTTCATCATTTAATGTCGTTGAAATTGTTTCTTGTGTTTTAGTATTAAACTCTGCATTCCATGGATCCGTAGCAGCATCATAATATATTAATTCATCATTACGATTTATAAAAACTAAAGTAATTGCCAAATCTCTTTCATAAACTTCATTTACCCTGTTAATAGTAATAGCCATTTGAGCCTGTATATTCTGCTTTTTTTGAGCATCCGTTCCTGTTCCCGCAAATATTGCTCCATATTCTCCATTACAGGACTGTGCTAAACGATATGTACGTAATTGCATATCATCTGTATCCGCCCTCCTATCCGAAGTCTCATTTTTCAATGATCTTAATTCAACATTTTGATCTGTTAAACATTCAAAACCTTGTAAATCTTGCCCTAAAGCACTTCTCTCATAAACAATATAAAAATCGTTTGTTTTAGTATATGGATCAATAAATAAAGATCCTCTGTTTCCAGATAGCGACATTGTATGCAACCCAAATTGCGTTAAACTAAAACGCATAGTCGCTGTTGGATCATCTACACCTACAGCCTTATAGGTCTTTATCATCGGATTTTTAGCCGCTAATTCCGGCTCCATAATTGGCGCTTCCGACACACTAAAACGTTCTAATTCCCCCTCAGTATTGGGAAAATAAGCAAATACATTTGACTTCCCTAAATTCTCTCCTCTAACAGGTGCATTAACAATAGCTTGTTTAAGCTTATCCACATTTAAAGAAAAAATCTGATAATCTGAAGGAAAAGATGCTCGGCGAACTTTTTCAAGACCTACAACTTTACTTTCGGATGATTTAATCCAATAGTCCTGTTGAGCATATGACAACGTGCACACAAACATGGTTAATGCGCCTAAAAAATTGAGTAATAGTTTTTTCATGATATAGATAGTGTAAAATTTCCACTAAAATAATAAGAATATTGTTAAATATATAAAAAAAACACACCTAACTTCTTAAAGTTAACAGACTCATTCTTATAATCCACATAAATTACTGTCCCAAACGAAAAGAAACATAACAAAAGAACTATTCAAGTTTTCAAAGCTGAATACCTTACTAAATTTGATAATTTGATAAAACCAAAGCAAATAAATTCATTAATAATAATAATAATAATAACTCATACTGTTTTAATACTCCTGTGATCATCCATGTATATCACATAAAAAATATAAATATATTAAGAAGCACAACTAATAAAAACAAACCATACGCACGCATTACCGCGTATCCAAACACTTCCGCAAGTCAAAAAACGACCAATTTATTCAGACTTTAGGCTTGCTGCAACGTTCACAAACGGATTAACTGGAACTATTTTTTTTGGTAAACAAACCGTTTTTCTATCTGTTGGAGACTTCGAATTAGCTAATTCACTTTCAATTTATCCTAATCCTACTGTTAGTGCTTTAACCATAAAAGTAGATAACAAGGATTTACCAGATGCGTATCAAGTTTATAACATGCTTGGACAGTTAGTTACTAAAGGTCAAATTAATAATAGCCAAGACTTAACAATAGATACTACACCGTTTAGTAACGGTATGTATTTTATTAAAATCTCAAAAACGGGTAATTCAATAACACTACCTTTTATTAAGAAATAAAAAAGTATTTTTAAATAACTTAAAAGCCAATTGATTTTATTCAATTGGCTTTTTTACTTTTGTAAAATAACAACGACTCATTGAAAACAAATCAGAAGCAACATACCGTACTAACCATAGGCACATTTGACGGTGTACATATTGGACACCAAAAAATCATAAAACGATTAGTTGAAGTTGCTACTATCAAAGATTTAAAGCCGTCTTTACTAACTTTTTTCCCACACCCTAGAATGGTGCTACAAAAAGACGCCAACATTAAACTTATCAATACGATTAGCGAAAAAGAACAGCTTTTAAAACGTTTTGGGATTACCAATCTTGTTGTTAAAAAATTTACTAAAGACTTTTCTAGACTAACAGCAGAAGTTTATGTGGAAGACATTATAGTAAATCAGCTAAAATCCAAGTATGTTATCATTGGTTATGACCATCATTTTGGTCGTAACAGAAATGCCAATATTGAGGATTTAAAACAATTTGGAATTAATTTTGATTTTGAAGTTGAAGAAATATCAATGCAAGACATTGACGATGTCGCCATATCATCTACAAAAATAAGAAGCGCTTTAACCGAAGGTGACATAAAAACAGCTAATAGCTATTTAGGCTATCATTTTATGCTAACTGGAACTATTATAAAAGGAAAAGGTTTAGGCAAAACTATAGACTACCCAACCGCTAACTTACACATTGAAGAATCATACAAACTAATTCCGAAACAGGGTGTTTATGTCGTTAAAGCTTTAATTGACGACAGGGTACAATTTGGAATGATGAATATTGGAAATAATCCAACAGTGAATGGGCAATCTCAAACTATTGAAACTCATTTTTTTAATTACAACCAATCGCTTTACGGCAAAAAGCTAAGTATAGAACTATTACAAAGACTTAGAGACGAACAAAAATTTGATGGTTTAGAAAAGTTAACAAAACAATTAGACAAAGACAAAATTCAAGCTCAAGAATTCTTAAAACAATATGCTTAACACCTTTCTTTTTAAACGCATTGATAATAGTGCATTAATAGTTTTTAGAATTATTTTTGGTCTACTTTGTTTTTTAGAATCCGTTGGTGCCATTTTTACAGGGTGGGTAAAATACACTTTAATAGACCCTAAATTCACCTTTAATTTTATAGGCTTAGACTTTTTACAGCCATTACCTGGTTATTGGATGTACGTTTACTACTCCATAATGGGACTTTTTGGGTTACTTATAATGGTTGGTTATAAATACAGGCTAAGCATAATTGCCTTTACCACCATGTGGACTTGCACCTACCTAATGCAAAAAGCATCCTACAACAATCATTACTATTTATTGTGTTTATTAAGCACAATAATGCTGTTTCTACCAGCTAACACCTATGCCTCCGTAGATGCCAAGTTAAACCCAAGTATCAAAAAAATAAGCATGCCTAGCTGGTGTAAGTGGATATTTGTTATCCAACTTTTTATAATGTACACCTACGCATCTGTTGCCAAGTTTTACCCAGACTGGTTAGATTTAACCGTTCCAAAACAACTCATGCAAGGCAAAGAAAACTATCCTATTATAGGCAGTGGCTTACAACATCCTTTTTTTCCATATCTAGTAGGTTATGGCGGAATCCTATATGATGCCCTAATCATTCCTTTTCTACTGTTCAAACCCACAAGAAAACTTGCTTTTATAGGGTCCATATTTTTTCACTTATTTAATTCCATTGTATTTGGTGTTGGCATATTTCCTTATTTAGCATTAGCTTTTTCATTGTTCTTCTTCGAGCCAGAAACAGTGAAAAATATCTTTTTAAAAAGCAAAACGTATTACAGTCAAGCCGAAATTAAGGTTTTGAACTACAAGCCTTATCTTATTACAGTAGCCAGTATTTATATAGCCATTCAAGTTATCCTACCTATTAGACATCATTTTATTGACGATAACGTCCTGTGGACTGAAGAAGGGCACCGTTTATCATGGCGTATGATGCTTAGATCAAAATCAGGATTTGCAACCTATAAAGTTGTTGACAAAAACACTAACAAAACAACTATTATAAACCTTAATGATTATTTGTCTAAAAAACAAAAACGTATGATTGCCACAAAACCAGATGTTATTTGGCAATTTGCACAACATTTAAAAAAAGAGTTTAAAGCCAAAGGTAAAGATGTATCTGTATATGTAAACTGTAAGGCTAGCGTTAATGGCAGACCATTTACAACTTTGGTTAATCCTCAAATAGATTTGACCACAATCCAGTGGAATACATTTAATCACAGCCAATGGCTATTACCATCGCAATTAGATAAATAATTTATTTCTATCTACACAAAATCTTACTACTTTTACAACTTATAATTTGAAGTTACCCTTTAGCGTTAAGGTTTACTTTCTTATATCAAAAAAAATATAAACATGTGTTACTACCTTGTTTAAAAAGATATAACAAAAAACACCTGACCTTTAGATAACAACCAAAACAAAACCTATGTTACAAGTACCATTTATTAGAGAAAACAAAGATTTAGTAATCAGCAGACTTGCAGTCAGAAATATTGATGCTACTGCAATGATTGAAGAGGTGATAAATTTAGATGAAGAGCGTCGTGCTTTACAAACTAAATTAGATGCAATACTAGCAGAATCCAATGCTATCTCTAAAGAAATTGGTATTTTATATAAATCCGGTCAAGCCGAAAAAGCAAATGCTTTAAAAAAGAAAACAGCTGATTTTAAGGAAGAATCTAAGGAATTAAACGACCAGTTAACAACGACTGCCGAAGCTTTAAACCAAGCACTTTACAAAATACCAAATATCCCACATGCGTCTGTACCTAAGGGTAACAGCGAAGCGGATAACGAAGAGGTGTTTTCTGAAGGTGAGATTCCTAAATTACATAATGGCGCATTACCACACTGGGAATTAGCTAAAAAATATGACATTATAGATTTTGAGTTAGGTACAAAAATCGCTGGTGCAGGTTTTCCTGTTTACAAAGGTAAAGGCGCTAGATTACAACGTGCTTTAATTGCTTACTTTTTAGACAAAAATACCGCTGCGGGTTACCAAGAGGTGCAAGTACCACATTTAGTTAATGAAGCATCAGCCTTTGCTACTGGTCAATTACCAGATAAAGATGGACAAATGTATCACGCCACAAATGTTACTCCTAGTTTATATTTAATTCCAACAGGAGAAGTACCGGCTACAAACATTTTTAGAAATGACTTAATAGACGAAAAAGACTTACCTAAGTGTTTGACAACCTACACACCGTGCTTTAGAGTAGAAGCTGGTAGTTATGGTGCACACGTGCGTGGATTAAATCGTTTACACCAATTTGATAAAGTAGAAATTTTACGCGTAGAACATCCTGACAATTCGTACAAAGCATTAGACGGTATGGTTGATCATGTAAAAGCAATACTTAACGAATTAAAATTACCTTTCAGAATCTTAAGACTTTGTGGTGGTGATACTGGGTTTACTTCTGCTTTAACTTTTGATTTTGAAGTCTTTTCTACAGCGCAAGACCGTTGGTTAGAAATCTCAAGTGTTTCAAATTTTGAAACTTTTCAAGCTAACCGTTTAAAACTGCGATTTAAAAACAGTGATGGTAAAAACGAATTAGCACACACCTTAAACGGTAGTTCTCTAGCGTTACCAAGAGTATTAGCTGGTATTTTAGAAAATTATCAAACGGAAGATGGTATAAAAATACCTGACGTTTTAATTCCTTATACTGGTTTTGAATACATTAACTAATAGCATGTAGGATTTATCTTAGTGTTTTGTGTAAAATAACCGATTAAACGTTAAAAAAAACGTTGTTTAACGTTCTTTTATCTGTTTTCCTTTGTTAATAGATAAAAAAAACTTTAATTTGTTATCCCAACAACCTACTAATTATGAAAACTATTGCAAGACTCTTGATTTTCGCAGTCCTTTTAACTGTTATGGTAAAAGTTTTAGATAAAAACACAGACCAAACTAACAGTAGTAAAGATACGATAGCGCAGGCAAAACAATAAAATATAAATTACCTAGATACCCCAATCAAGTAATTGAATCTTATATTGAATATATATGATTAATAGCACATTTATTAGATTGGCTTAATGCCTGAACTTTGTTCAGGCATTTTTTTTTGCATAATATTTACATTTACTAACTTCTCTATTTGGTATCTTTACAATTATGATGTTTAAACGCTTATTACTACTCTTACTATTTTCATTTTCTTTGGCTCTTAGTGCACAAGAAGATTTATTTGCACGCGGGTATTTTTCTGACGGTCAGTTTGAAAAGGCATTAATTAGCTACAAAAAACTACATAGTAAAAACAAAAAAAACAGCAACTATTTCTTTAAAATTGTAGAAATAGAAAAACTATTAGAACGTTACACCGATGCTGAAACAAGATTACTAGAAGCGCTTCAAGAAAAAGAAGACCCAGAATTATTAGTAGAACTAGGTCATAATTATCAATTACAAAAAGATAGTATTAACGCAAAAAAATATTACACGCAAGCCATTGCCACTCTGGACGACAACCCCAATAACGCCTATCGCGTTGGACGCGCTTTTGAAACACACTCTCTTTTAGACCAAGCCATAATAACTTATAACAAAGCAATGGCACTAAAATCATCAGTTAATTACAATATGCAATTAGCACGTATATATGGAGAGCAAGGTGAAGTCGAAAAAATGTTTAGTAGCTATATAGATTTTGTGCAAGACAATACCTCCTACTTAAATACAATTAAAAGAAATGTTAGCGAATTTATATCTGAAGACACCAACAATAAAAACAATGTTTATTTAAGAAAAATTCTACTCAAAAAAACACAAGAATCTCAAGATTTAATGTGGAATGAAATGCTAAGTTGGTTATTCATTCAACAAAAAGACTACAACAAAGCATTTATACAAGAGAAAGCAATCTACAAAAGAAAACTAACCAGTTTAAGACGTATGATTGAGTTAGCTTTAATCGTAGAGAATCAAAAACAATATGAAGACGCCATAAAAATATTCAATTTTATTATTGAGAACACTCAAGAAATAGGCACAAAATTATCAGCGCATTTAAAAGTATTAGAAATAAAAACTAAAATTGCACACCCCGAAAACTATGCAGAAATTGACCTAATCTATAATACTATCTTTGACACCTACGGGAAAACACCGCAAACTTTAGATTTACAAATTAGTTATGCGCATTTCCTCGCCTTTTACTTAGATGACCAAGACAAAGCTATTTCATTATTAAAAAATACTTTAAAATATAATCTATATAAATCAGAATTAGCTAAAGCTAAATTAGAGCTAGGTGACATATTGGTATTACAAGAAAAATTTAATCAAGCTTTAATCTATTACACACAAATAGAACGCAATTTAAAAAACAGCACACTAGCACAAGATGCTAGATTTAGAATCGCAAAAGCAAGTTATTATAAAGGTGATTTTAAATGGGCAGAATCTCAACTAAAAATTCTAAAATCGTCCACCTCACAACTAACCGCAAATGATGCTTTAGACTTAAAACTATTGATTAGCGATAATAGAGCGGAAGACTCATTACAAGTCGCTTTAACAAAATACGCGAAAGCAGATTTATTAGCCTTTCAGAACAAAAATGATGCTGCTATTTTAGTTTTAGACAGTATTTTAAAAGATCATAAAACAGAAGTTATCATACCACAAGCACTATTAAAACAAGCCTTGTTATTTGACAAAAGACAAGACTACCTTAGTGCCAAAGCAAATTATTTACGTATTATAAATGACTTCAAAGACAGCATTTTACTAGATAATGCACTATATAATCTAGCTGAACTATCAGTCACTCATTTAACAGATTCTGAAAACGCTCAAAAATTATACGAAGAACTATTATTTAATCATCCCGACAGTATTTATGCTGTAGACGCCAGAAAAAAGTTTAGAGCACTTCGTGGTGATACATTAAATTAACAAAAATATGATAGTAGCTGAAACCGAACGATTAATCATTTCAAAATTCACTATTGCAGATGCACCTTTCTTTTTAGAATTAATAAACACACCTAAATTCAAAAAGTTTGTAGGCGACCGTAATGTAAAAACCGTAGCGCAGGCAGAAGAACGGATTACTAATGGCCATTTAAAAAACTACGAAACTCTAGGTTACGGTTTTTACAAATTGCTCTTAAAATCGGAAAACAACACCCCTATTGGAACAAGTGGTATAACACAACGCGACACTCTAGAACTTCCTGATATTGGTTTTGCAATGCTTCCTCAATATGAAGGCCAAGGTTACGGGCTAGAATCTTCAAAATTAATACTGCAATTGGCTAAAGATGTATTCAAAATCCCTAAAATAGCCGCAATAACATCAGAACATAACGCTGGATCCATAAAATTAATAGAAAAATTAGGATTAACTTATGAAAAAAGGGTAAAACCCTTTGAGGATGATGTAGAACTTGTGTTATTTGCAAAAACTTTACTGTAATTAGCATTCCGTATAAATTTAGGAATACATTAAACATAAAAAAATGTACATATATAACGTCACTGTAAATATAGACGAAAGCGCTCATGACGAGTGGTTAATCTGGATAAAGGAACACATTCCTAAAGTACTAGCGACTGGTAAATTTGAAAAAGCGACCTTAACCAAAGTTCTAGTAGAGGAAGACATGGGCGGACAAACCTATTCTATCCAATATAAATCATATTCAAGAGAAGCTTTAGATGCCTATTACAAGGAAGACGCAGACACCTTAAGAAACGAAGCTTCAAAGAAGTTTGCCGACAAAATGTTAGCTTTTAGAACAGAGCTTCAAATTGTTGATGAGTATTCTGTAACGTTCAAATAATTCAGCTCAAGCTGAAAAACACTCCCTTTTATGGCAAAATACAAACCAAATAACCATCAGGTTAAAGCAAAAAAATTCTTAGGACAACACTTTTTAGAAGACGAAGGTATTGCTAGAGACATTGCGGATTCATTGACCTTAAATGGTTATAAAAACGTCTTAGAAATTGGTCCAGGAATGGGTGTTTTAACAAAATACTTACTTGATAAACCGATTACGACTTACGCTATAGAAATAGACACAGACAGTGTAGAGTACCTTAAAAACAACTATCTTACTTTAGCCGACAGGATTATTGAAAAAGATTTTTTAAAGTACGATATCACCGAAACATTTAAGGATCAACCTTTTGCTATCATAGGAAACTTCCCTTATAATATTTCAACACAAATAGTCTTTAAAACTTTAGAACTACGCGATCAAATACCAGAATTTTCTGGTATGTTTCAAAAAGAAGTAGCACAACGTATTTGCTCTAAAGAAGGCAGTAAGGTTTACGGTATTCTATCCGTTTTAACTCAGGCCTTTTATGATGCAGAGTATTTATTCACTGTACCGCCTACCGTTTTTAATCCACCACCAAGAGTAGAATCTGGGGTCTTGCGATTAACAAGAAAAGCCGACTACAGTTTACCATGTGACGAAAAATTATTTTTCAGAGTGGTTAAACAAGCATTTCAACAACGTCGCAAAACCATGCGTAACAGTTTAAAAACATTTGAATTGTCAGATAATCTAAAAGCAAACGCTATCTTTGACCAGCGACCAGAACAGCTTAGTGTTACACAATTTTTAGAGTTAACTAGCTTAATAGAAAACGACAAATAATCTAGTGGAAGACAATCAAAACATACAGTTTCAGCTTACAGACGAGCTTATCGAGCGCGTAGAGCTACTTATCGAACAAAAAAACGATGATGACCTTAAGCTACTTTTAGAAGAATTTCATTACGCAGATATTGCCGAAATTCTTGATGAAGTCAACTTAGACGAAGCGATGTATGTTATTAAGCTTCTTGATTCAGAAACCACGTCTGATGTTCTTATGGAATTGGACGAGGATAATCGAGAAAAAGTCTTAAAAAACTTATCTGCAAAAGAAATAGCGGAAGAGATTGAAGAGCTAGATACCGATGATGCAGCAGATATTATTGCAGAATTACCTGAAGCCCGTCAAGCAGAAGTCATTTCGCAAATAGAAGATAAAGAACACAGGGCCGAAATCCAAGAACTTTTAGCGTATGACGAGGACACCGCAGGAGGGTTAATGGCCAAGGAGCTTGTCAAAGTTTATGAAACCTGGACCGTTGCAGAATGCCTACGTCGTATCCGTGGTCAAGCACAAAATGTAAGTCGCGTGCACTCTATATATGTCGTTGATCAACAAGAAAAATTATTAGGTCGTTTATCTTTAAAAGATCTATTAACTGCTAAAAGCGAACAAAAGATAGCCGAATTATCTAATTCCAATGTAGATTACGTTTATGTGGAAGAAGATGCGGAAGAAGTGGCAAAAGTTATGCAAAAGTATGATCTAGAAGCCATTCCTGTTGTTGACCAAAACAAAACCCTATTAGGACGTATTACCATTGATGACATTGTAGATGTTATCCGTGAAGAAGCAGATAAAGATTATCAAATGGCAGCCGGTATATCACAAGATGTAGAAGCTGACGATAGTATCCTAAAACTTACAAAAGCGAGACTACCATGGTTACTTATTGGTATGTTTGGCGGCCTTGGAGCGGCAAGTATAATCGAAGGTTTTAATGGCTCCATGGGCGAATTTATAATCTTACTAAGTTTTGTACCATTAATACAAGCCACAGCCGGAAATGTTGGTGTCCAATCCTCTGCAATTGTAGTGCAAGGATTAGCTAATAACAGTATCGATGGCAACATTATAAAACGTCTTTTTAAAGAAGCTATATTAGGATTAGTTAATGGTTTAGCAATTGCCTTAATTGCAATAGTAGTCACCCATTTTATTTTTAAAACCCCCTATTTAATCTCTATAACAATAGCCATTGCACTAGTTGCTGTAATTATTATGGCTGCATTAATAGGTACATTTATCCCTATATTTTTAGATAAAAGAGGCATCGACCCAGCAGTTGCAACCGGTCCATTTATTACCACAAGTAATGATGTCTTTGGGATACTACTCTATTTTCTAATAGCAAAATCCATCTTAGGGTTTTAATATCATTTGGGCGTTACCTAAAGGTCGTGCCATCCATTATATCTTTTTTTTGCCATTTATGGCAGCAAAAAAAAGGATGCCATTTCTACCACTAACGCTTAAAAACACTACTTTTAAGCTATGAAAGCACTAGACATTACTCAAAAACTATCTAAGTTTACAGATAACTGGCAACCGCATCAAATAGCTATCGTAGACGATATGCAAGTATTGTTAGCCAAGCTTAAAGGCGAATTTGTTTGGCACAGCCATGATAATGAAGACGAACTTTTTCAGGTCATTAAAGGGACACTTTATATGCAATTTAGAGACCGAACAGAAATTGTTAACGCCGGAGAAATTATAGTCGTTCCTAAAGGAGTAGAACATAATCCCACTACAAAAAACAATGAGGAAGTCCACGTCTTACTATTCGAAAAACTAAACACCGCTCATACTGGCAATGTAAAACACGAATTAACGCAGACCAACTATCCAAAAATTTAAATAACAACATACCTCATAAAATGAAAATACTTCATCTAGACTCCAACCATCCGTTACTAATAAATCAGCTTAATGACCTAGGTTATACAAACCATGAAGATTTTACATCGTCTAAAGCAGACATTGAAAACAAAATCAACGAATATGATGGTTTTATAATCAGAAGTCGCTTTAGTATTGATGCTGCATTTTTAGATGCCGCCACAAATTTGAAATTTATAGGACGTGTCGGTGCCGGATTAGAAAACATCGATTGTGACTACGCCAAAAGTAAAGGCATAACATTAATCGCAGCTCCAGAAGGCAATCGCAATGCCGTTGGAGAACACAGTCTAGCAATGCTTCTATCGCTATTTAACAAGCTAAATAAAGCCGACAAAGAGGTTCGAGAAGGCAAATGGCTACGTGAAGACAACAGAGGCTTAGAACTAGACGGGAAAACCGTTGGACTAATCGGCTATGGTAATATGGGAAAAGCATTTGCAAAAAAACTACGTGGTTTTGATGTTACTGTTTTATGCTATGATCTCAAACCTAATGTAGGAGATGAGAACGCTAAGCAAGTAAGCCTATCAGAACTTCAAGAAAAAGCAGAGGTATTAAGTCTACATACTCCAGAAACAGAATCTACTATAAAAATGGTCAATAAAAACCTAATAAACGGGTTTAAGAAACCATTTTGGCTAATAAATACAGCACGTGGCAAAAGTGTGGTCACCTCAGACCTAGTCTCTGCCTTAAAATCAGGACAAATATTAGGAGCAGGTTTAGACGTTTTAGAATACGAGAAATCATCTTTCGAAAACTTGTTTAGTGACAACAACATGCCCGAGGCTTTTAAATACCTCATACAGTCTGACCAAGTAGTACTATCACCACATGTGGCCGGCTGGACTATTCAAAGTAAAGAAAAATTAGCGCAAACTATCGTCGATAAAATCAAAACAAAATTTTGTTAGCCTTATAACTCTAAACTAACTAAAATGAACGCATTAGCAACTACTCCTGAAGATTATATAGCACAACTTCCTCCTGATAGAAAAGTAGCTATTATCAAATTACATAATGTAATACTAAAACATATGCCCCAAGGACTAGAGTCTGGTATGGCTTATGGTATGTTAGCTTATTTTGTTCCAAAGTCCATTTACCCCTCGGGTTACCATTGTAAACCATTTCCGCCTTTACCGTTTATAAATGTTGCGTCTCAAAAAAACTGTATTGTCATTTACCATTCTGGTTTATATGCAAAAGAAGAACTTTATGATTGGTTTGTAACAGAATACCCAAAACACTGTAAATACAAACTAGACATGGGTAAAAGTTGTATCCGATTAAAAAAAACAGATGACATTCCTTATGTTTTGATCGCACAATTATTAGGTAAAATGAGTATTAAAGAGTGGATAACAATTTATGAATCTACATTAAATTTAAAAAAATGAAAAAACGCGTCACAGGAATCGGAGGTCTATTTTTTAAAACAAAAGACCCAAAAGCCTCAAAAGATTGGTATAACAAACATTTAGGTTTTAATACAGACGATTACGGTTCTACCTTTTGGTGGAAGGATAAAGACGGCAATGATTGCTCTACACAATGGAGTCCATTTCCTGAAGATTCCAAACATTTTGAACCTTCGAAAAAAGATTTTATGTTTAACTATCGTGTAGAAAATCTTAAAGAATTAATAAAAGTATTAAAAGAAGAAGGAGTGACTGTTCTGGGTGAAATTGAAGAATATGATTATGGGAAATTTGGTTGGATACTAGATAACGACGGTAACAAAATTGAACTTTGGGAGCCAATCGACAAAATATTTTTAAAATAGTTATTTAGAAATGTAATATATTAGTAATCTACTAACTAACAACAAACCCCATGAGTGAAGACCTTAAAAAGATAGAGAACGACGCTGAACAAACTGTAAATAATTTAGAAGAATCAGTTGAATCAAATGCCACAGACGCAAAAGAAGCAACCAACGACACTACGAATACTTCAAAAGATAAAACGTCAGAGGTACTAGATAAAGCAGAAGCTAAGTTTGAAGATATCAAAACGGAAGCTAAAGAAACATTTGAAAAGGCTAAAGCCAAAGCAACCGAATTCTACAATGAAGATGCCAAAGAGTTTATGGATGACGCTAAAGAAAAAGCATCAAAGATAGCGAAAGAAGCAGGAGAAAAATTTGACGAGTTATCTGATGATGCTAAAGAAACCTACGAAAAAGTAAAGGCTAAAGCCACGGAGTTTTATAACGACGATGCTAAAGAATTTATGGACGACACCAAAGAAAAGGCTTCTAAATTTGCTGACGACGCTGGAGATAAATTAGAAGATTTGGCGGAGGACGCTAAAGAAGTTATTGAAGAAACCACCAAAAAGACTAAGACTTTTTTCCAAAGGCTATTTGGTAAATAATTTTAAATCAAAAAATTTAAAACCAAAATCGGTATTGATTTTGGTTTTTTATGTATTTTTAAAATTGTGATATTGCAATATCATGTTCTAATATAATTAAATTACACGTATCACTATGGGGTTTTCAAAAAGACAATTGTTTAATACTTCTCAAAATCAAGTCGCTAATTTCACTAAAGTTTTAGGGCATCCTGCCAGAATAGCAATGATCCAACATATAAGCGAAAACAAAGATTGTAATTGTAACGCTTTGGTGAAAAGCACAGGATTATCACAACCCACCATATCCCAACACTTAGGTGAGATTAGGAAAATAGGTTTGCTTAAACAAAAGGTACAAGGTAAAAACCTTTTTTACTCTATAGATCTAGAACAACTAAACGAATGCAGACGTGTAGTCAATGATTTTTTTGTTAAGACTCAGGTCAATTGTAATAAGTAATCGTTTAATCTAAATTATAATTAATTGGTAACATAGATACCATTCTATTACTACCAAATACACCTCCAAATAGTAAACTGTTTACAGGAGAATGTATACCAAAATCATCTATATAAAACAGCCTGTTTTCTGCATTTGGCAGCAGAAAAGCTTGATCTAAGTTATCAAAACTAACCACTACTTTTTTAGAATCAAAAAAAGCCACTTCTGTTAAATTATTCTTTCTTTTAACCGTTCTAAAAACAGATTTTTGTGTCGTTTCAAACAATGGATCTGAGTCATCCGCGCTTTCTCTCTTAAACAATCTAAAACCATTTTGTCTAAGTGTGTTTTTAGCCAAACTACGCATAAAATATAATAAAGACGTTTTATAAACAAAGCTTCGATTTTGGATGTAGCGTTTTTTAATCTTCTTTTTACTCAATTCAGAAAAAACACTTGTTCCGCTGTAAAGCACTTTACTAACAGTGTTTAAACCAGAAGGTGGGGTTTTGAATACTATTTCAAAATCAACAAGATTATACTCTACTTTATACCCTAAATACTTATTGATTATAATTATTGGTTGATCTGCCATGGCATACATGGTCTGGTCTACTTTACTATATTTAAGTTTAACCTTATCAAGGTTAGTAATTTTACAATCTTTACTATAGATTGAATGTCCTATAAACTCACGTTTAAAATAACCCATTTTTTTTGCTCTTGACCAATCATCATCAGAAACAATAACCTCTTCTAGATTGTTAGCTTCAGGTTTTAATTTTATTATAGGACTGGTTTGAAGGATGAGTTTATCAATAATTTGACTTTCATACCCTATAGAACTGACCACTAAAGGGACTGTCATGTTTTGTTTAGAAGTTATACTAAATACACCCTCCAAGTCTGTGATGACACCTATTGTAGTCCCATCAAAATAAACCGATACGTTAGGTAAAGGGTAATTTGTGTCTGCATCTAATATTGTACCCGTAAAGGTCTGTGCAAATCCTATAGAATTAACAAATAAAGTAAATAATATTACTAATTTGTTATTCATTCTGCTCCGTAAAACTACGTACCAATTGTGCCTTTTCCACTTTATGGACACCAGTTGATCTACCTCGTTTTTCATCATTTCGTTTTAACTCTCTTGATATAGCATTTTTATTGACCTACAAAATTGAGTCTATATCTGTTTGGTTTAGTCTTACTTGTAATAATTTTTCATGCAAGACGAATATAAATATTAATTTAAAACTACTAGTATAAAATCCTGTAGTTTTAAATATTCGTATTGCACTTATTACTTGAACTTAGACTTTAATAAAACCTAAAAAAGTTTATAATGTAATATTAAACGGTAACGAAACGCGTTATTTGGATTATTTTTCCACATATCAAAATGAACATGCACTTTATAACCTTTTAATCTTAAAACAAAAATAAAGAAGTTTACTTTTTACCTACACTGCTATATCCTTTTGATTTTTTCACTTATAAAACGAATCATTGATCAATTGTATAAATCAGAATTTCTATAATGTCATTCTATCCTAACTATATAACAAAATACAACGTGGCAAATCTTGCAAATTAGGATGTTCCATTGTAAGGTTTATTAATCATGTGATTAATAACTCTATTCTTTTATTACAAAAATACCAACTAAATTAAGCAGTACTTTACTAATCTGAAATTATTCAGGCAGATTCTATTCGTTCATTTTATAATACAGCCCAAAAGGATTTCCACTACTCCATTCCGTTTCATTTCATTTCATTTCGTTAACAAGAAATGTATTAATTACAGAAACCTCTAGTTGTTACTATCAACCGAAATTGTAAAACATTCGAAAAAAAAAAAACAGAAAATAGAAAATAGAAAACAACTAACGATAAGCCTCCCATAATGCTACAAAATAGGGGTCAAAACCTTCTTCCCACTCTACATCATAAAAGCGATCCGTATAATCAAAAACAGCGGGCCAATTCCATTCGACTTCCACACCCATAAGTCTGGCAGCAAAAATATGCTTTGTTTGGGCATACCCGACAACACCTCTATAAGTAGCTCCCCAATTTGCATTGTCTTCATCTGGCTCATCGGCATGATGAATTCCCCATTCAGCCATTCCAATATCACTTACTTCATAAGGAATAGGTAGCGCTCTATCATCAGGATCCCAAGCATCGCTATGTGTCATAGCAACTTCTGCAGTACTAACATAAAAGTGTTGCTGATCATCTTGAAAGATAAAATGTTGTTCTTTATCTGCATGACTTAGCATATCAGTATTATTTAACACTTTAGCCGCTAGTAAAAGTGGCATCTTTCTACCTAAATTATGTCCTCCACTATTATTCCAATGTGTACCAGTACGCGTTAAACCATATATATCTATCCCATATTGCACCAAATTAATTAAAAGATGTTCTTTTTCCTCATTGGAGTAGTCTAATTGTAAAAGTATTAATCCTATTGCTGATTTATTAGCAAGGTCTCTACCATAAGCGGGCATATGATTTGCGGGATGAATATCTCTTGAAGTCCACGCTGTATTATGCTCTAACCATACTTTATCATAATAATGTGAAACGTCTTCAATATCTGGCTCTAATCCCAATCGTGCATAAGAACCTAAAGCATTATAATCAAGATCGCTAATGGTTGCAATAGCTGTTTTATCTGTACCTGTATATGGTGGTCTAAACGCGCCTTCTACCGGGATTTCATCAACTACCGTTAATATAGCCGCATCACTAATAATAGGTCTTCCTTCGGCTGAAGCTGTAGAAATGGATTTTATTATAGAACTACCTGCCGAAACCACTAAATTTACATTTGTGTTACCTGGATCAATATTAAGAGTGTTATCATACCCCATATCTCTACTTTCACTGTCATAACCTTGGTTTTCACTGTTTTCTGGATTTATCATCGCACCATTAATGATACGTCCTCCATTATTTTGTGAAACAGGCGTTATATCCGAAATGACAACATCGTTCCCATTATTGTACACCCAATAATCACCATTAGCATATTGGCCAGTCGTATAAGATTCTGTAAAATGGAAAACGATAAGATCGTTGTAATAAGAAATAATATTAGTTTCATCTCCGATTTGCTCTTCCGGTTCTTCTATTACCACAACCTCCTCTTCTGTGGTTTCAGGTACATTATTTTCAGAATCACACCCTTGTAAAAAAACTAATGAAACAAACACGATGAATATCTTAAAAAAATGCGCAGAAGGAACATAATCTGGCATAAAACTGCTTACATTACTTGTCATGAAAATAAAATTTAATTTAAAAGAACAAGCACCAAAAATACAAATGACTTCTAATAAATATATTATTGTTCCCTGAGATACAACCGATAAAAATCAGAACACTCATATTAACATACGTTGATTTCCAAGAATTAGATTCTTATAAATCTAAAAAACAACATAAACCTTCTCCAGAGTAGCAATTACAAACGTTATTTCAGTCTAGTTTTCGTTAAAAAATTAAATTCAAAAAAAAAAGATCAATATAAACACAAATACTTTATGTTAACTCTCAATCAAATTACGGTAGTAGTAATTATTCTTGAACAGCAGTCTGTCCATTTAATTAAGAATATAATCTAACGGTAAAGTATCACCTAGCCTTTCGTCACTCATTCTACCTCCAAAAATAATACTATTTACGGGTGTATAATTTCCCATTACATCAATCTTAAAGGATTTTAACAAGGGTTGAATAAATGACAATTCTTTATCATTGTATTTAATATAAAAGGAATCACTTAAAGTAACCTCCTTTAAGCCTTGATTTTCTAAAGAATTTATAGTTACAGCATCCTCTACTTCAACTAACATTTCATTACGAATAATTTTAAAATTCTCTTTTTCTAAAAGACCTTCAGATAATGATCTCAAGAAATGCAAACTAGAGCCTTTGTAAGCCCTTAGTCTTCTCTTGAAAACTTTACTATCAGACTTTTTAATATCCTTAAAAAGAACAATACCATTAAAAAACACAGATTTGACGGAATAACCAGAATTTAGCTGCTCTTTATTATTATTTAGAATATCATCTCTTGTCAGAACTGCAGTTGACAACACATTACGATTAACCGCTTCTTTTTCAAAATTAATAGTAAAGTCTTGTAAATCGTATTCAATTGAATAATTTAGTCTTCTATTTTCAATTATAATAGGTTTTGAAGCACTTGCCACTAACTCCATACTACTCTCTATGAATCTAAGTCTTATATCCTCCTCATTAAGTATTACACAAGACTTTCCATTTAATGTTTTCCCCAAGAATTGATCCTTAAAATACTTTAACTTAGTCTTTCTGGCCCATTTATCATTTGACAAAATGACAACTTCATCTAAAGCACTAACTTCTTCTTCCAATTTAATATCATAGACAATTCCAGGCTTATAACTTTGTAAATAGAATTTTTGATACCCTAAATAAGAAATAATCAAAGGTGTTTTTAAATCTTTATAATAAGGTATTTCAAATTCTCCTTTTATATTTGTTAAAACACCTATCGTAGTATTATTAAAATAAACTTCAACACTTTCTAATGAGTTACTTGTTTCTATAGACGTTACAACTCCCTTTATTACTTGCGCTTGAACAGAACTAAATGTTAAAACTAAAAATAGGAAGATTATTTTTTTCATAAAAAACTATGTTAAATTAAAGTCTCTCCATTCTGCTCAGTAAACTTACGTTCTAATTCCGCTTGAAACTCCTCCATCACGGGTCTAACTGTACTTTCAGGCAAGTCTGCAATCTTGATATACATTAAACCATCCACCGCATTATTAAATAATGGGTCTACATTAAAAGCGACTAAGCGTGCATTTTGTTTAATATACTTTTTAAGCAATACTGGCAATCTTAAAGCACCTGGCTCAATCTCATCAATAATCTTATCAAATTTATTTAAATCAGCCTCTGTAGCGTCAAAAACAAAGTCTTTATCAGCATCTTTAAGTTTTACTTTAAATTCTTTTTTAGGGTGAACATATTGAGCGACGTACGGATCATAATAATGAGATTTCATAAATTCAATCATTAAAGACTTAGAGAATTCTGAAAACTGATTACTAATACTAACCCCTCCAATTAAATACTTATGTTCAGGATGACGTAATGTTGTATGCACAATACCTTTCCATAATAAAAATAAAGGCATTGGTTTTTGTTGGTATTCCTTAATTATAAAGGCACGTCCCATTTCAATGGACTCGCTCATCATTTTATATAATTCAGGTTCAAAACCAAATAAATCTTGTAGATAAAAGCCATTAATACCATAATTAGCAAATATTTGAGACCCTAATCCCATTCTATATGCTCCTGCTAAAACATTAGCTTCACTATCCCATAAAAATAAATGGTGGTAATAATTATCAAATTCATCCAAATCAATAGGTTCATTTGTCCCTTCTCCAACTGCTCTAAAAGTAATCTCTCTCAATCGTCCAATCTCGCGTAGCAAGTTTGGCATATCTGCTGCAGTAGATAAAAAGACCTCATAATTTTTACTTGTCAATAATTTACAATCTTGCTCTCGTAATGTATCAACCTCCTTTATCATAGCCTCCTGGCTAACGGGAGTTACAATTTGCTTAGGTGCTTTTACCGATTTTGGAGATTTTAAGCTAGAAGAAATAGTATCTATAATCTTCTCCTTAGGTTGAAAAGCATTAGACAACATATATGTTTTTCTTCTAATAAATTCTGAGAAATCTGCTAGAGATTCATGTTCTCCTTGACTTTTAACAGAAATTGGTTTCCCTATCCTAACCTTAATAACCCGACGTTTTTGTGTAAACAATTCGGAAGGCAATTTAGCCGTTCTAAAAATGTCACTAATTTTTGACAACTTATAAAACAACTTACTATTTTGTGCATGAAAATATATTGGAACAACAGGAACATTAGCTTTTTTAACTAACTTCATAGCTGCCTCTTCCCAAGGTTTATCAACCACTAATTTACCATCTCTATAAGTAGACACCTCTCCTGCAGGAAAAATCCCCAATGGATGTCCATCTCTCAAGTGAGAAATAGAGCCCTTAAACCCTGTTAAGCTAGATTTTACATCCTTCCTGTCTTCAAAAGGGTTAACAGGCATTATATAAGGCTTCATTGGCTCTATACGATGTAATAAAAAATTAGCTATTATTTTAAAATCTTCGCGCTGTTCAAGCATTAATTTTAAAAGTAAAATACCATCAATACCTCCCAATGGATGGTTAGAAACGGTAATATAAGCGCCATCTTTTGGTAATCGCTTTAAATCTTCTTCAGGAATTTCGAATTTAATTTGAAATTCATCTAAAATTCCATTCAAAAACTCTAAATGTGACAAATGTTTGTTACGATTATAGACATTATTTAAGCTCGAAATTTTCAATACTTTCATTAGTATCCAACCAACAAATGTCCCCAAAAACCCGTATTTACTGAGCTTTATAGCGCTTGAAACTTCTTTTGCTGTGACTAATCCCATTTATTTTTATTCATATTAGAATTCACAAATGTAATTCATTAGATTTATTTAGTTACTATTTGTAATGTCTCTTGGAACATTTGTTTTAATAAAACTGTTTTTCCTGCTTCCAATTCTTCTACTGACTTATCATCGTAATGCCTTATGGTATATAGAGAAACACCGGTATTACAAGTCAATTTAAAATTAGCTTTTAATTGCAATAATAAAGTTTCTAAATTATTATAATTATCATCAAAGCAAACAGAAAAACTAATGGCAGAATTCTGTATAACACTAACCTTCATTTTGTATTTGGATAGCAAATTAAAGATTTTACTAATATTATCCTCAACGATATAAGAAAAATCTAATGTAGACAACGATAATAAAACTTGATTTTTCTTAACAATAAAGCAAGGTACTTTAGGTAGTAAACCGAACGTTTTATTGACCACTGTCCCTTCCCCTTGAGGATTTAAAAAAGACTTAACGTATAACGGAATTTCTTTGCGTTGCAAAGGTTGCAACGTTTTAGGATGAATAACAGAAGCACCATAAAAGGCTAATTCAATAGCTTCAGTATACGAAATAGAATTAAGTAATTGTGTGTTTTTAAAATGTCTTGGATCTGCATTTAAAACACCCGGGACGTCTTTCCAAATAGTCACACTATCAGCATTTAAACAATACGCCAAAATAGCGGCAGTATAATCACTTCCTTCTCGACCTAAGGTCGTTGTGAAATTATTAGCATCGCTACCTAAAAACCCTTGAGTTATATTAAGCTTTTTCGAATCTATATGTTTAGTAACTAATTGTTGAGTTTCTTCCCAGTTAACATTAGCATTTCTGTAATAACTATCTGTTTTAATTAACTGCCTAACATCTAGCCAATGGTTGTTAAAACCTTTAAAAACCAAATATTGACTAATAATTAATGTGGACAATAATTCTCCAAAACCAATAACTTGATCATAAACAAAACTATAATCGGGAGATTTATTTGTCTTTAAAAAATTTCTAAGCTCTTCAAATAAATCTTCAGTTATTTTAAAAACATGATGATTACTATTATTAAAAAGAGCAATCATAATATCCTTATGATAGTCGACAATACCCTGAATAGTACTATTTAACTCTTTTTTATCATCAAAATAAGCACCAACCACTAATTCCAAAGCATTAGTCATTTTACCCATTGCAGAGACAACTATTATCGTCTTTTCATGTCCTACTTGTTCTAATACCGAAATTAAATTCTTTACCCCTTTAGCATCTTTAACAGAAGCACCTCCAAACTTAAATACTCTCATTTATAAATTTTCGATATATTGTCTAATACTGGATTCATCCATTTGTACTAAATACCAATCTTTTAAAAGTGTAGCGCCTTTACTTTCGTAAAACTTAATCGCTGGTTCATTCCAATCTAAAACTTCCCAGCAAATACGCTTAACCCCTAAACTATAACCATATTTAATAACTTCATCTAATAATAAAGTTCCTAGACCTTCTCCTCTGTAATCATGACTAACAATTAAATCTTCAAGATGTACTGTTTTACCTTTCCAGGTAGAAAAACGAATATAAATTAAAGCAATCGCTACGATTGTATTGTCCTTTTCAGCAACAAAACAAGTGAACAATGGTTGTTTTCCAAAACCATTTTCTAATAAATCTGCCTCAGTTACAATAACCGCATCAGGCTCTTTTTCAAAAACGGCAAGCTCTTGTATCAAGCCTAAAATAGCTGAAACATCCTTTTTTTCAGCAAAACGAATAGTATAGTCCATAGATATTAAATTTAACCAAATATACTTTAAGAATTTTTGTTAAACCAAAATATGGCAAACTACAACGTTATAATTACTAAAAAATACGATATTTGTGAAAATAAACACAACTACTACCCATGTCCAAGAAAAATCAAACTTTAGGAGAATTTATTATTGAAAACCAAGCGTCTTTCAAATATACTTCTGGAGAACTATCTCGTTTAATAAACTCTATCCGTCTAGCTGCCAAGGTTGTAAACCATGAAGTTAACAAAGCGGGATTAGTTGATATTATTGGCGCAGCAGGAGATACAAACATCCAAGGTGAAGACCAACAAAAATTAGATGTTTACGCTAACGATAAATTTATTCAAACGCTTACTAATCGTAACATTGTTTGTGGTATTGCTAGTGAAGAAGAAGATGATTTTATCACCATTAATAGCCAAGATGACAACAATCAAAACAAATATATTGTTTTAATAGATCCTTTAGATGGGTCTTCAAATATTGATGTTAACGTCTCTGTTGGTACTATTTTTTCTATTTATAGACGTGTTACCCCTGTAGGAACACCTGTTACTATTGAGGATTTTTTACAACCAGGTAACCAACAAGTAGCAGCTGGTTATGTTGTGTACGGGACTTCGACCATGCTGGTTTACACTACAGGTCATGGTGTTAATGGCTTTACTTTAAATCCTGCAATAGGGACCTTTTACTTATCGCATCCAGAAATGCAATTCCCAGAAGACGGAAATATTTATTCTGTAAACGAAGGTAATTACACACATTTTCCTCAAGGCGTAAAAAACTACATAAAATACTGCCAAATGGAGGAAGAGGATAGACCTTATACCTCAAGATACATTGGCTCTTTAGTTTCAGATTTTCATCGAAATATGATTAAAGGAGGTATCTATATGTACCCTAAAAGCTCCAAAAATCAAGACGGTAAATTACGTTTACTTTACGAGTGTAATCCTATGGCCTATCTTGCAGAACAAGCCAATGGAAGAGCAAGTGATGGCTTTAAACGCATTATGGATATTGAACCTTCTGAACTCCACCAAAGAGTACCTTTTTTCTGTGGAAGTAAAAACATGGTCTTAAAAGCAGAAGAATTCATGCAAAACACCGATTAAATACCATAGTGTCCATTTTTTTGCTACTTTTGACATATAAACTATCCTAATGGCAAATACAGACAAAATAAAGGACCAAACTGTGCAATCATCTACGGACGCGACTTCAAAAATTGACGCCATCAAACAGCTTATTTTTGGTGAAAACATGCAAGCTTATGATAGCGAGTTTGAAACACTAAAACAAGATATTCTTACCAAAAAGCAAGAATTGGAAGCACTGATGGATGATGTGAAGTCTGAAATACTTCAAAACATTGATAACCTAAGTACGGATATCAATATTAGAATTACTGAGCTTGAAAACAGCTTTGAAGACAAAGCAGATGTATTAAACGAGAAAAAAGTAGACCGAAAATTATTAGGCGAACTCTTTACAAAATTAGGCGAAAAAATAAGTCAGTAAAACCTTGATTTGCAAATGAATCAAGACGATAAATTAAAAAGCCTTAGAGACATCTTACTTAAAGATGAGCATGAGTATGTGACATCATTAGAAGAAAAAATTAAGACGCTTGAAGATTTAATCACTAAGCAAAATAATTTATCGGAACATATAGACCCTATTCTAGACAAAAAACTAGAAACGTTTATTAAGGACATGCCTAAAACCTTAGGACCAACAATTACCGAAACATTAAAATCGGAAATTAAAAACTCTCAGGATGCCATTGTTGAAGCCTTATTCCCTATTATTGGAAAGTTAATAAAACGATACGTCCAAAAAGAAATACAAGTACTCTCTGAAAACATTAACAACAGTGTCAACAACACGTTTTCCTTTAAAAGTTTTAAAAGAAAATTTAGGTCTAAAAAATCAGGAGTTTCAGAAGGAGATTTATTAATTCAAGATCAATTTAAATCTAAAATTGAACAAATCATGGTCATTGAGAGTGGCTCAGGTTTAATTGTCTCAGAGTACTCCAAAACAAATACTATAGATCAAGATACAGTGGCAGGAATGCTAACCGCTATAAAAAGTTTTGCGGAAGATGCTTTCACTATAGGTATTCAAAATCTAGAATATATCGAATATGAAAATTACCATATACATCTACAAAATTTTTCAAATTATTATATTGCAGTAGCAATATCAGGTGCATTTACCGCAACATTTAGAAGCAAACTTGAAGATAAGCTCTTAGATTTTGCACAAAATGTAATAAACAAAACAGATTTAAATAATAGTGAGGTTTTCAGCACTAAACTAAAAGATTACTTTGAAAATGAAAATATCTAAAAAAATAGTTCTAATTGGTCACTTTGGTGTAGGGAAATCTTCTTTAATAAGACGATTTGTACAAGACACTTTTAGTGAAGATTATAAAGTAACCATTGGTGTACATGTCTTAAAAAAAGAAATTACACTACCTAAAACTAATGACGACATTACACTAGTCATTTGGGATTTAGAAGGAAACGATGACATATCAAATACAAGACCGTCTTACCTACTTGGTACAAATGGTTTTTTATATGTGTTTGACATGACTAGACCAGCAACCTACGAACAATTAGAATCTGACTTAGATTATATTAAAGACCGCTACCCAAAAACACCAATAAAAGTTATTGGTAACAAAAAAGATTTAGTCACAAACGAATTTATTAAGCAAAACAAAGATGTTTTTGGACGTTTTGTCGATTTTTACACAAGTGCAAAGTCAGGTAAAAATGTTGAGGATGTTTTTACTAAATTAGCAGAAGCCGTAACCAAATAAGCCAAAACAAATGCTAGAGCACTACAAAAAAGAATATTGCCAATCTGTAAATCAGTACATTGTTATTGATTTAGATGGAACTGTAAAAGAATCTGACGATATTATTTTTACTAATATAGTTGGTGAAAACATATCAAACATTCACCCCTTTTTTGAAAGCATACATGTTGCGCTTCAGGAAGAAAACCAAAAACACGTTTTCTCTTGTATACATTTGACCAATCAAAAAAACGAAACAATAATTACAGATATTATTGTAAAAACATTTGATGGCAAAAAACCAGCTCTAGTGGTTATTTTAGACCTAACAGTACATTACGATAATTACCAAACGACTGCTCAAGTAAGAAATGAATCTGTAATAAATTCGCAAATTCTAGAATTAAAAAACGAATACCTTCAAGAAAAAGAAGTGTTTAAAAATGCTTTTATCGCAAACTTTAGTCACGAATTAAGAGATCCTTTAACTGGTGTTTTAACCTTTTCGGACATCTTAAAAAAGACTAATTTAAATGAAGAACAACTTAATTATTTAAAAGTAATTGACTCGTCTTCAAGTTATCTAAAGCAATTAATTGAGGATATATTAGACATCTCTAAAATTGAAGCTGGAAAGTTAGAACTTGTCATTGAACCTTTTGATTTAAGAGAATTATTAGAAGACATAGAACACCTTTTTAAAATCAAAGCCGAACAAAAAGGCATTGAACTAATTACTAATTTTAATGATAATCTACCAGCAGTAATTGGTGGTGACACGTTAAGACTGAGACAAGTCCTTAGTAATTTACTAGAAAATGCTATCAAATTTACAGAAGTAGGAACAGTAACCTTTAACGTCTCATTAAATCAAATAAGAGCACAAAAAGCCAACATCCACTTTCAAATTGTAGACACAGGGATAGGAATGGATAAAGATAATGTAGACGATATTTTTACCAGCTTCACACAACTTAACACAAGCCAATCTTATAACAAAGGAGCTGGACTAGGATTAGCCATTGCAAAACACTTAGTCAGTTTATCACATAGTGTTATTAATGTAGACTCGACTTTAGGAGAAGGTAGTGCATTCTCTACAAATATTAATTTTAAGTTAGACCATAACTACAAATTAGAAACTAAAAAGAAAAACAAGGTTATAAAACCAAAATCTGACAAAAAATACAGCATCCTATTAGTTGACGATTCAGAAATCACACAACTCTCTATTTTAAAAATATTAGCGTCTAGAGGTAATTACTTTTTGGATATTGTAACACGCGGAGAAGATGTGATTCCTAGAATAGAAAATTCAGAGTTTGATTTAGTCCTAATGGACATTAAACTTCCTAATAGTTATGGTGACCAGATCACCAAACTGATCAGACAAATGCCAGAGCGTGAACATAAAAAAGTACCTGTAATAGCATTAACGGCTAGGGTTTTTAAAGACGATTTAAAACGGTATAAAAAAGCAGGCATAAATGACGTCATAAAAAAGCCATTTGATGAGGAGACACTAATAACAAAAATTGAAGAATACTTAAAATAAAAAAAAGCGAACTTAATAGTTCGCTTTTTTTATATCATAAAACAGAGGTATTATCTGTTCATTGTTTTAATCTCATCAGTAAACGTATCCAAATCAACACCTTCATGCACCAACTCTAAAGCTTTATGCGTTACATATTGTGCATTACTAGATTTAAACCCTAAACCAACACACAAACGCTCTAAAATAGCCGTCTGCTTAGGTCCTTCAATATGATCTGCCCATACCATTCTTGATAAATCGTATAAACGTTCTAAACGTTGATCGTAACTTGTTGGCGGATTAATTGGGTGTTCTTTATAATCAACCAATATCTGCTTATACTCGTCTTCACTAATATCTAAATTACGTGCTAAACGATCCAAAAACGCTTTCTCAGCCTCACTAATCACACCATCACTCATGGCTACACGTACTATTGCAGCAAAATGATCTTCATTACGCTTTTTAAATCCACTATCGAATAAATCTGAAAATGACATACTTTTTTGTTTAATTTTAGACTGCAAATATAGTTAAACCCCACACCTTTTAAAATTAAAAGTTTATTTTTTTGGGCGTTTACTTAACACCTTTTAATAGGTGTTAAATAACAGGCTCTCGCGGCTCGCTCTCTGCGAGGAGCTCAAACAAACCACTCCATCCTTAACGCATCTGCTAAACAATACTACTAAAAAGTTAAATTTTACAAATCTAAAAGCTAATATTTTAAGCATTGCTTATATTTGCATAAACTAAAGTTAAGTGAGTAAAACCGTAATCTCGCAGACCTATTTAAAGTCTTTGCAATTGCAAAAACTTCATACTGCTATAGCCCAAACCCAAAGTAAGACGCATTTAAAAGGTTTAGTAGGCTCTTCCCTATCGTACGCTATAACACAAACGTTTAAAAATAGCGACCTTCCTTTTTTACTTATTTTTAATGATAAAGAAGAAGCTGCCTTTTACCTCAACGATTTAGAGCAACTAGTAAATAAAACAGACGTCCTCTTTTATCCAGGGAGTTATCGTAGACCTTATCAAATAGAAGAAACTGATAATGCAAATGTATTATTACGTTCTGAGGTCTTAAACCGTATTAATTCACGTAAAAAACCAGCAATAATAGTTACTTATCCTGATGCATTATTTGAAAAAGTAGTCACCAGAAAAGAACTAGAACGCAATACCCTAAAAATTACAGTAAACGATAGTTTATCTATCGATTTTGTTAACGAAATTCTGTTTGAATATAAATTTAAACGTGTCGATTTTGTTACAGAGCCAGGAGAATTTTCTGTACGCGGTGGAATTGTGGATGTCTTTTCTTTTTCTCATGACGACCCCTATCGCATCGAGTTTTTTGGAGACGAAGTAGACAGTATTAGAACGTTTGATGTCGAAACGCAATTATCAACAGAACAGATAAAAAAAATTAGCGTTATTCCCAACGTTGCTAATAAGCTAATGGACGAGTCCAGGCAAAGTTTTTTAAAATATATCGCCCAAAAAACTGTCGTTTTTGGTAAAAACTTCGATTTAACTTTTGATAGGATTGATGACTTTTTTGATAAAGCAATTGCTGCTTTTGTAAACCTCAATCCTGACATAAAACACGCAAAACCATCAGAGTTATTCTGTAATGCTGCCGAACTTAAAAAACAACTGCTAGACTTTACTTTAGTAGAGTTTGGTACAGATACCGTTTTTAACACTACCGAAACCATACAACACAACACCTCGCCTCAACCTGCTTTTAACAAGCAGTTTAATTTATTAATAGACAATTTAAACAGTAATCACAATAACGATTACACCAATTATATTGCTTGTGTTAGCGAGCAACAAGCAAAACGTTTTCATGATATTTTTGACGATGTCGAACAAGATGTACATTACCAAACAATAACATTGTCATTATACCAAGGATTTGTCGATCATGACAATAAATTAGTCGTTTATACCGATCACCAAATTTTTGAACGCTATCATAAATTTCATGTAAAAAATGGTTACGCTAAAAAGCAAGCCATCACCTTAAAAGACTTAACTAATCTTGATATTGGAGACTATGTAACACATATAGATCATGGAATTGGAAAATTTGGTGGACTTCAAAAAATAGATGTCGAAGGTAAAAAACAAGAAGCTATAAAATTGGTTTACGGAGAGCGCGACGTCTTATATTTAAGCATACACTCTCTTCATAAAATAACTAAATTTAATGGTAAAGATGGTAAACCACCAAAAGTTTATAAACTAGGTAGTAAAGCTTGGAAAACTCTTAAAGAAAAAACAAAATCTAGAGTTAAGCACGTTGCTTTCAACTTAATTAAACTATATGCTAAACGTAAGCTAGAGAAAGGATACCAATATAAACAGGACAGCTATTTACAACACGAATTAGAAGCTTCTTTTATTTATGAAGATACTCCCGACCAAATTACCGCAACAGCAGACATAAAAGTCGATATGGAAAGTGAGCGTCCAATGGATCGCTTAATTTGTGGTGATGTTGGTTTTGGAAAAACAGAAGTTGCGATACGTGCCGCCTTTAAAGCTGTTGATAATGGTAAACAGGTTGCTGTTTTAGTGCCGACAACCATATTAGCGTTTCAACATCATAAAACTTTTTCAGAACGTTTAAAAGACTTTCCTGTAACGGTGGATTATGTCAACCGCTTTAGAACAGCTAAACAGAAAAAAGAAACCTTAGAAAAGCTAGAAAAAGGACATGTAGACATCATCATAGGTACGCATCAACTAGCAAGTAAAAATGTGAAATTTAAAGACTTAGGATTACTAATTGTTGACGAAGAGCAAAAGTTTGGAGTTGCCGTTAAAGAAAAGCTAAAAACCTTAAAAGATAATGTAGACGTTTTAACGCTTACGGCCACACCAATACCAAGAACATTACAGTTTAGCTTAATGGCGGCTAGAGATTTATCGGTGATCACCACGCCTCCACCAAATCGTTATCCTATAGAAAGTAATGTTATACGATTTACAGAAGAAGCTATTAGGGATGCTGTAAGTTATGAAATAGAACGTGGTGGCCAGATCTTTTTTATTCATAATCGTATAGAAAACATTAAAGAAGTTGCTGGTATGATACAGCGTTTAGTACCAGATGCAAAAATCGGTATTGGACATGGACAATTAGAAGGTAAAAAACTAGAAAGCTTAATGCTAGGCTTTATGGATGGTGATTTTGATGTTTTAGTTAGTACTACCATTATAGAGAGTGGATTAGACGTCCCAAATGCCAATACTATTTTTATCAATAACGCTAATAATTTTGGATTAAGTGACTTACACCAAATGCGCGGACGTGTTGGACGAAGTAACAAAAAAGCATTCTGTTATTTTATAACACCAGAATACTCGGCAATGACCGACGATGCTAGAAAACGTATCCAAGCTTTAGAACAATTTACAGAACTAGGTAGTGGATTTAATATTGCCATGAAAGATTTAGAAATCCGTGGTGCCGGAGATTTATTGGGAGGTGAGCAAAGCGGATTTATTAACGAAATCGGTTTTGATACTTACCAAAAAATATTAAACGAGGCGATTGAAGAGCTTAAAGAAAACGAATTTAAAGACCTTTATAACGAACCTTTAGAAAACAAAGAATACGTTAAAGATATTACAATAGACACCGATTTTGAGCTTTTATTTCCTGACGACTATGTTAATAATATTGCTGAGCGTTTAAACCTTTATACACAATTAAACAACTTCAAAACTGAAGCTGAATTAGCAGTATTTGAAACACAACTTTTAGACCGTTTTGGAGAATTACCAATCCAAGTTATAGACTTAATTAATAGTGTACGCATTAAATGGATCGCGACTAAATTAGGTATGGAAAAAGTAATAATGAAGCAAGGTAAGCTTATTAGTTACTTTATAAATGACCAACAAAGTAGTTTTTACCAAAGCCCTAATTTCACCAAACTTTTAAAATACGTGCAATCCCACCCTCAGGCTTGTAAAATGAAAGAAAAACAGACTAGAAATGGCTTACGTTTATTACTTACCTTTGACAACATTAAAACAGTAAAAAAGGCCCTAAACGCCTTAAATCCAATTTTGGAATAGTTTTTGAAATTATAAAAGAAAACCCATAAATAATGTATAAAAAAATATTTTTTTTATTAGCTATATTGCCCAATTTTATCGTGGCACAAAACACAATAAAAGGAACTTTTACTCCAGCAGAACAATTTAAGTTCGCGTTTTTATATCACGTTACAGCAGATACCTCAATTTTTGTGGATAATACCGATATTTCAGAAGATGGGAGTTTTGTATTCAATCTGAAAAAAAATCAAGCACCAGGAACCTACCGTATTGTTTATGCGCAACCTCAAGATGAGTACAATTTTGACCTTCTATATAATAATGAAGATATAGAGTTGACCTTTGATTTAGAAAAAGGTTTAGAGTTTGTCACCTCTGACGAAAACAAATTATGGATATCATACAACAATAGTATGTCTATGATTGGTCAGAGTCTAAATGCATTTTATACTTCCGGAGGTAAAAAACAAAGAGATTTTAAAAAAATTATTGAAATTCTTAAAACAACGCAATCTGAATTTGAAAAAGCAGCTGAAGGTAAATTAGTCCTTAATTTTATAACTGCCAGTCAACCTTATATTCCAGAAAATTTAATCGATGCTAAGACCTTTACAGAAAATGCTAAAAACAACTATTTTAAGCATATCAATTTTGGTAATCCGATACTTCAAAATTCGAATTTTCTAATTGAAGCGACCTTAAATTACGTCTTTAATTTTGTTGATAACGATGACAAAAACGCATCCTACATCACTAATATTAATACAGTAGAAAAAGCCATTGGAAACAATCCTAAAGTAAAGAAAATTCTATTAGAAATTTTATGGTCCCAATTTGCAATTGAAGAAGATGAGCCTGTAGCTAACCACATTGCCAACGCTTATTTATTAGCTATTGCAAAAGCGGCCAACGATACCGAACTGGTTAACGATCTAAATTACTTTAAAAATGCATCCGTTGGTAATATCGGACCTGATTTTGAAATTATTATTTACGATGAAGAAGGTGAAGCTACTACAAAAAAGATGCATGAGTTAGAAGAAGCTAACAACTATCTAGTCGTTTTTTGGAGCACTACCTGTTCCCACTGTTTAGAGGAGATCCCTGAGCTACACAAATTAGCTAAAACTCTAGATAAAAACCAATTAAAGGTTGTAGCTATTGCCTTAGATGAAGACCGTTACAGATGGAAAGATATGACCTATAAATTCCCAGAATTCTATCATGTTTTTGGTGAAGGAAAATGGGACAACCCAATAGGAAACAACTATAATGTCAAGGCAACACCAAGTTATTTTGTTTTAGATAAGCACAAAAAAATAATCAATAAGCCTTATAATTTTAAAGCCTTTGAGGACTATTTTAAAACATTACCTCAACCTATAAAAGAGGTCAAAAAAGCACCATCAGAAAAAGAATAAGTAACTTCCATTTATTTGAGTAACTTTTAATTTTCAATTCTTTTAATGCTTAAAATGACAGTCGATTTAATTAAATTGACTGTCATTTTTTATTATATCTACTTTTGAAATGCAATTGTTTATTAGTTCTTGATTTCATCATAACTTAAAAAGTAATCTTCTTCGCAAGCATTCATAACGTGTGGGTAATTCGGCGTTAACAAAACTCCTTCTGCAGTCAAATTCCATCGTTTATATTGCCAATTGGACTCGTCTACAAATACTTCACAATCATCTTGATACTCGTCAGTTGAATCAAAATACTTAGTTTTCAATACTTGAAAAAAATCAACATCAGGATATAATGTTTCAATACTATCAACCTCCTGAAGTGTTGTTAAGTCAAAAGTATAGCCAATACCTCCATAGGATGGATGTGCACCACCGCAATAAACTCTATAGTATTTTGTGAAGCTTATAAAGTGATCATCAATACGATTAATAACTGTTGATAATTTAAAAGAACTACAATCCAACATACCTTGTGCATCTTCAAGATGTAGCGTGTCTAAAATAGAGTTAAACACGGTTCTCTGTGCTTTGGTATATCCATTACCCAATCTAAATAATTGCGTCTTAGAAAACCGCTCATGAAACCAAACCAACTGTTTGTCTTGATAAATACTGACGCTATCTTTTTTAAAAGTTAGTTTTGGGTTTCTAAAACTAGTAATGGGATCTTGTTCTGTTTTGGTTAAAACAACAGCATACTCTTCTTTTTTTAGTTGTAATACACCAGTTAATTGAGTCTCTGTTTTTTGCAGTCTAAACACCTCTTTGGCGTCACCAACCTTATCTTCAGAATAGAACCAACCATCAACGACCGTAATAGTATCCTGACTAAAAACACCTCTTAACGGAATACTAATTAGTTTAGAATCGTAAAAATAAAAGCCATCTACCCTTTGTCCTGAACCATCATTATTATCATCTTCATCGATATCTAATTCTAAATGAATAGGTAAATCACCAACATGACCAACATAAGATTGTGACCACGTTATAATAGGAAAAAGTAGTAAGATGAGTTTCTTTTTCATAATTTTTTTTTTTCAGACTTGGTTCTTTTTAATTTTCGGCAGTAGTGAATTTTATTGAGATGTCCTTAAAACAATAGTTCTCGATACAAAATGCTGAAAAAGCATTTCACTCGAACTGACGAGAATTGATTACTCTTACGGCTATTATCTTGTTCTACTCAGTCTAATATAGAGTTTAAGATATTACATCACTACTTACCATAACTCCCAATCTAACATAACGATAAACATAACGTCACATCGAGTGGTTTGTGAGGCACGAGCAAATTGTATCGAGATGTCCTTAAAACAATAGTTCTCGATACAAAATGCCGAAAAAGCATTTCACTTGAACTGACGAGAACTGATTACACTTGCGGCTATTATCTTGTCTTACTGAATCTAATATAGACTTTAATATATTACATCGATACTTACCATAACTACCAAACCAACATAACGATAAACACAACATCACATCGAGTGGTTTGTGAGGCACGAGCTAATTGTATCGAGATATCCTTAAAACAATAGTTCTCGATACAAAATGCCGAAAAAGCATTTCACTCGAACTGACGAGAACTGATTACTCTTACTTCTGTTATCTAGTTCTACTCAATCTAATATACACTTTAAGTTATTACATCGCTACTTACCAAAACGACCAAGCTAACATAACGATAAATACAACATCACATCGAGTGGTTTGTGAGGCACAAGCAAATTGTGTCGAGATATTTCCCCTCTTCGATTTATAAGATTACTTCGTTCCTCGTAATGACGGTCAAATAAAAATCTAGTCTAACATTTTAACACTATTTGCTTTAAAACGATTATCCATTACTACTCCAGTGACCTCAGCTTTTCTAATCACTTCGCAAAAACCAGTACCTTCTGCGTGCGCATCTCCAAAATCATCAATAGCTGCACCATCAACAAAATACGCTTTGTCATCCAATCTAACAGCTAGACTGCAACCATCCTCAGAGGTTAAGCCAAACTGGCACTGACCACAAGAAATTTCGACAACCTTTACTTCTTCTTTTTTGTTACATGCTAAGCATAAAAACAAGGCTAAAACTAAACTTATATTTTTCATGATTTCTGGATTTTTATTGTTTTGAAATTGTATTACTATGTTGTTACTCGATATAATAAAATGCTAAAAAAGCATTTCACTCAAACTGACGAGAACTGATTACACTTGCGGCTATTATCTTGATCTACTCAATCTAATATAGACTTTGATATATAACTTCGCTACTTACCAAAACGACCAAGCTAACATAACGATAAACATAACGTCACATCGAGTGGTTTGTGAGGCACGAGCAAATTGTATCCAGATGTCCTTAAAACAATAGTTCTCGATACAAAATGCTGAAAAAGCATTTCACTCGAACTGACGAGAACTGATTACGCTTACGGCTATTATCTTGTCTTACTGAATCAAATATAAACTTTGATATATAACTTCGCTACTTACCAAAACGACCAAGCTAACATAACGATAAACATAACGTCACATCGAGTGGTTTGTGAGGCACGAGCAAATTGTATCCAGATGTCCTTAAGACAATAGTTCTCGATACAAAATGCTAAAAAAAAGCATTTCACTCGAACTGACGAGAACTGATTACTCTTACGGCTATTATCTTGTTCTACACAATCTAATATAGACTTTAATATATTACTTCGCTACTTACCAAAACGACCAAGTTAACATAACGATAAACATAACGTCACATCGAGTGGTTTGTGAGGCACGAGCAAATTGTATCGAGATGCCCTTAAAATAGTTCTCGATACAAAATGCTAAAAAAGTATTCCTCTCGAACTGACGAGAACTGATTACTCTTGCGGCTATTATCTTGTTCTACACAATCTAATATAGACTTTAATATATTACTTCGCTACTTACCAAAACGACCAAGTTAACATAACGATAAACATAACGTCACATCGAGTGGTTTGTGAGGCACGAACAAATTGTATCGAGATGTCCTTATAACAATAGTTCTCGATACAAAATGCTAAAAAAGTATTCCTCTCGAACTGACGAGAACTGATTACTCTTGCGGCTATTATCTTGTTCTATTAATTATCTTAATTAGTTATCTCAATCAAGAGATTGCTTCGTGCCTCGCAATGACGTTTGCCTCCTAATTACCCAACTATATTTACAATTTTACCTGGCACTACAATTATCTTTTTAGGTGTACGTCCATCCAATTGCGCAATGGTTTTTTCATTAGCCATAACTGCTTTTTCAATTTCGTCTTTAGACATATCCATTGGTAACTCCAACGTAAAACGCATTTTTCCATTAAACGAAATCGGGTAATTCTTACTACTTTCGACTAAATGACTTGCCTCAAATATTGGAAATGGTACAGTAGCAATTGAGCCATCATTACCTAATTGACTATATAATTCTTCCGTAATATGTGGTGCATAAGGCGATAATAAAACCAATAAAGGTTCTAAGACAGCTTTACTTGTACATTTTTGAGCAGTCAACTCGTTAACAGCAATCATAAATGTAGACACAGACGTATTAAAAGAGAAATTCTCAATATCTTCCTGTACCTTTTTAATGGTTTTATGTAACGTTTTTAAGTTGTCTTTTGTTGGTGATGCATCATTTACAATTACCCCAGCTTCTCCAACATATAATTTCCATAGTTTTTTTAAGAAACCATGTACACCTGTAATCCCTGCTGTATTCCAAGGTTTAGCTTGCTCTAATGGTCCTAAAAACATTTCGTATAAACGTAAACTGTCTGCTCCGTAATCTTCTACAATTTGATCTGGATTGACCACGTTGTATTTAGATTTAGACATTTTTTCGACTTCTCGACCGACTTTATAAACATCATCTTTTAAAAATTCAACATCTCTATAAAGATCCATTGATTTTTTAAATTCTTCTGGGTTAATTTCATTTGATGCATCTACTAAATTCACATCAACATACATAACTGTAGGAGTTAGTTTTGTAACCACTTCTCCTTTATTACTATCAAATTTATATTCAGTTATAATTGATTCAATTTTCTTTTGAACCCATACTTCAATAAGTTCATCTCTTCTATTATTTTGAATATAATCATCGTACATTTCTTTAGGAATAGCTAGAGATACGGGTCTTGGTTTACTTAAAGCATTTACATCACTTTGCATACTATTAGAAGTGTAATTTACTTCTAACCAAATCCCATAAACAAAAGCACTAGTCCCAAGTATCATTCCTTGATTGATCAACTTTTTGAAAGGCTCATCTACTCCAACAAATGCTCTATCCTTTAAAAACTTAGTCCAAAAACGGGAGTATAATAAATGTCCTGTGGCATGCTCACTACCGCCAATATATAAATCTACATTTTCCCAATAGTTAAGTGCATCTTGACTAGCAAAGTCTTCACCTCTTTTGGCTTTTTCTTCCATATAACTAAAGAAATACCATGAGCTTCCTGCCCAACCTGGCATGGTGTTTAGTTCTAATGGGTAAATCCCGTTATCCTCACCTTCGACTGCGCTCAGGTTGACATTTGGTACCACTGTATTTGTATTGGTGTCCCAAGCCCAAACATCTGCACGACCTAATGGTGGCTCTCCAGTTTCGGTTGGTAAATATTTTTCTACTTCAGGTAATGTAATTGGTAAATGCGCTTTATCAATCATTTGTGGCATTCCGTTGACGTAGTATACTGGAAAAGGTTCTCCCCAATACCGTTGTCTAGAAAACACAGCATCACGTAATCTGTAATTTGTTTTTCCTTCACCTTGTCCCATTTGCTCCAAATCGTAAATAGCACGTTTTGATGCTTTTTTGTAGCTCATTCCGTTAAGGAAATCACTATTTGCAATTACCACATTATCTTTAGAGGCGAAAGCTTCTTCAGATATATCAGCCCCTTCAAATACATTTGGAATGGCGATATTAAAGTGCTTTGCAAAATCGTAATCACGTTGATCACCACAAGGAACAGACATTACTGCTCCTGTACCGTAACCTGCTAAAACATAATCTCCAATCCAAATCGGAATGGGCTCTTTACTAAAAGGATGTTCTGCATAAGCGCCTGTAAATGCACCAGAAATGGTTTTTACATCTGCCATACGATCGCGTTCGCTACGTTTTGCGGTTGCTAAAATATAAGCCTCAACCTCAGCTTTTTGTTCTGGTGTAGTAATGGTTTGCACTAACTCATGCTCTGGAGCCAATGTCATAAAACTAACTCCAAAAATGGTGTCAGGTCTTGTTGTGAAGACTTCTATTTTTAGAGACTCTTCGATTGCGCTCAGAGTGACATTTGGAACAACATTAAAAGTCACTGATGCTCCAACAGATTTTCCAATCCAGTTACGTTGGCTTTCTTTAAGCGAATCTGTCCAATCTATAGTGTCTAATCCCTGCAGCAAACGTTCTGCGTAAGCAGAAATACGCATACTCCATTGCGTCATTTTTTTACGCATTACAGGATGACCACCACGTTCTGATACACCATTTACGATTTCGTCATTTGCTAAAACGGTTCCTAAAGCAGGACACCAGTTTACTTCTGTTTCGGCTAAATACGTTAGTCTATACTGTAACAATATTTCTTGTTGTTTTTTAGAATCAAAAGCGTTCCATTGTTCCGCAGAAAAAGACTCGATAGTATCATCACAAACGGCATTGACTTTAGCATTTCCTTCAGCAGAAAATTTAGCTACTAAGGTCGAAATGTCTTCAGCCTTATTAGAATCGTTATTATACCACGATTCAAATAATTGAATAAAAATCCATTGTGTCCATTTGTAATATTCGGGTGTTGATGTACGGACCTCACGACTCCAGTCAAAAGAAAAACCAATTTGATCTAATTGTCGTCTATATCCTTTAATTATATTTTCTTGATAGTTACTATCATTGATACTAAGCCCCTTACCTTTTTCTATAAGTGCAGTATCTTTAATACTTCCATCTTCATTTACATACTTTTTTAGGATATTTCCTTTTGCATCTAAACAACCATCAATATTAATTTCAGTAGTGTTTCTAGGATGTTGACCCGTTTGGATAGCATATTGCTCCGCAGGCAAACCAAAACTATCATAACCTTGTGGATGCAATACATTAAAACCTTTATGACGTTTGTAACGGGCATAAATATCACTAGCAATATAACCTAATGGGTGTCCTACGTGTAATCCCGCTCCAGAAGGATAAGGAAACATGTCTAAAACATAATATTTAGGTTTGTCGCTATTATTTGAGGCTTTGAACGTTTGGTTTTCTGCCCAATATTTTTGCCATTTGGCTTCGATGTCGTTAAAATGGTATTGCATTTTTGTGTTTTTCCGCTTAATTAAGCAACAAATTTAAACTTATTATAAGACTATTAAAAGTTTGACGTTGTAATTATAGATTATATGAATAGGTTTCGTTTTTCTTTTATATTTTTACATTATAAACTAACATCAATTTATGAGCTCTTCTTTTGAAAGATATCAAAAACGTAGATTAATTTCATCCTACTTTTCCGTAGTATTAAGTATTGCTTTAGTATTATTTTTACTAGGTATACTAGGCCTTTTAGTACTAAATGCTAAAAAGGTTGCAGACTTGTTTAAAGAACAAGTAACGGTTACTATCTATTTAAAAGATAATGCCAAAGAAGTCGAAGTTAAACAGCTAGAAAAAAGTTTAGCGTTGGCCGATTACGTAAAATCGACTGTTTATATCTCTAAAGAGCAAGCTGCCGAGTCTATGAAAGCGGAAAACGGCGAAGATTTTATGGCTTTTTTAGGTTTTAATCCTTTACAGAATAATATTGATGTTAACTTAAAAGCTGATTTTGTAACTTCTGAAAAATTAGAAGAATTAGCAGAAACGGCTTTAGAAAAAGGCTTTGTTGACGAGGTTAGGTACGACAAAGACTTAGTCACCTTAATGAATAGCCGCGTAAAGAAAATAAGCTTTTGGGTCTTATTGCTAAGTGCCATTTTTACTTTAATCGCAGTGTTACTTATTAATAGCTCCATTAGATTATCTGTTTATGCCAAACGATTTACTATTAAAACTATGCAAATGGTGGGTGCAACCAAACGCTTTATACGTCGCCCTTTTGTTTGGAAAAGTATTAAACTTGGTGTTTTAGGTGCAATTATAGCCTTAATAGGTTTAGGATTTATTGTATTTTACGTCGACAAAGCTTTTCCTGAATTAAATTTACGCCAAAGCCCAATATTAATTGGAGGGTTATTTTTAATAATCTTCTTATTAGGTATTATTATTACATGGATAAGCACTCATTTTGCGACGCAGCGTTTTTTGAATCTAAAAACAGACCAACTGTATTAACTTAACATTGTTTAACTAAATCATTAACATTACTTTACACTTAACCACATTATATTTACTCAACCAATAAAACAATTCGCTATTGACCAATTAATACTCTAACTGATTATTTAATCTAAAACTAACGATTATGAAACGAATCACATTTGTATTTATAGGTATGGTCGCTATTGTTGCTTATATAGCAACATCTACACCTAAATTTGAAACTAAAGTTGCACAAGTAGAAAAAGCACTTGTAAAAAAACAACACATTAAATTTATTAACGATTAACTTAAAAAGTTTAAATTTGTAATAACTTAACACCATCAATACATTGAGACAAAAAACTAAAAACGAAAAGCTTATTGTAAGCCCACAACCTTTATTTGGTAAGCATAATTATAAATTTATGTTTATTGGCTTAGGTAGTATTGCTCTAGGATTTATTTTGATGTCTGGTGGTGGTAGTGATGACCCTAATGTCTTTAGTGATGCTATTTTTAGCTGGAGACGTATACGTCTTGCTCCAGCTTTGGTTATTATTGGTTTTGGTGTGCAGGTATATGCTATCCTGTCAAGTCCAAAAAAGGACTAAACACATATCAATAACTCTTAACAGAGTTTCCTTATTAAATTTAAACTCCAAATTATCAATTGGTCATAGTATTTTAATACTTTTGTCGCATGGATATTATCGACTCAATTATATTAGGTATTATACAGGGATTAACCGAGTTTCTTCCTGTATCTTCAAGTGGTCACTTAGAATTAGGTAAAGCTATTTTAGGTGATAACAGTATACCTGAAGAAAGCCTTTTGTTTACAGTAGTACTTCACTTTGCAACAGCACTTAGTACTATTGTTATTTTTAGAAAAGATATTTTAGAAATTCTAAAAGGATTATTTTCTTTTAAATGGAATGATGACACCAAGTTTGTAACAAAAATTATAGTATCAATGCTTCCTGCTGTTTTAGTAGGTTTGTTTTTTGAAGACCAACTAGAACAACTATTTGGAGGTAGTATCCTATTAGTAGGTTGCATGTTATTAGTTACAGCTGTCCTTCTCTTTTTTGCTGACAAAGCTAAAAATACAACAAAAAATGTCTCTTTTAAAAATGCTTTTATAATTGGCATCTCTCAAGCAATAGCAATGTTGCCTGGTATTTCCAGAAGCGGCGCGACTATATCGACCTCTGTACTATTAGGAAACGATAAAACAAAAGCGGCTCGCTTTTCTTTTTTAATGGTAGTCCCATTAATTTTTGGAAAAATAGCTAAAGATATTTTAGGAGGTGATCTTAGTTTTGAAAGTCAAAACATAACTGCAATGTCAGCAGGCTTTATTGCCGCTTTTGTTGCAGGTCTATTTGCTTGTACTTGGATGATTAGTCTAGTTAAAAAAAGTAAATTATCATATTTTGCTATTTACTGCGCTATTGTTGGAGTAATTGCTATCATTTTTTCTTTTACAAACTAAACAAATGACTGGAGACGACTATCAAGCTGGACAAGTATTATTAATAGACAAACCTTTACAATGGACTTCTTTTCAGGCTGTAAATAAATTACGCTGGGAAATACGTCAAGCTTTCAATATAAAAAAAATTAAGGTTGGCCATGCAGGAACTTTAGATCCTTTAGCAACAGGATTATTAGTCATTTGTACTGGTAAGATGACTAAACAAATCGATTCTTTTCAAGGTCAAATTAAGGAATACACAGGGACTATTGTATTAGGTAGCACAACACCGTCTTACGATTTAGAAACCGAAATTAATGATACTTTTGAAACTGCTCATATCACAACGCAACTAATACACGATACTACCCAACAATTTATTGGAGAGATTGATCAATTTCCTCCGATATTTTCCGCACTTAAAAAAGATGGTAAGCGATTATATGAATACGCAAGAGCTGGAGAAACTGTAGACATCAAATCTAGAAAAATAACTATCGAGCAATTTGAGATTACCAAAATTGACGGCCTTAATATAGACTTTAGAGCGGTTTGTAGTAAAGGAACTTATATCCGATCTTTAGCAAACGATTTTGGAAAAGCGCTAAATTCTGGTGGTCACTTATCAGCTTTACGTCGCACTAAAATTGGCGATTTTGATGTTAAAGACGGGCTTTCCATAGACGATTTTATCAAAAAACTCTCGAAAAAAGATTAATTTACAACCTTTACAAGGTTAGCAGACGTATATAACATACTAACACTCTGGACACCTTTATATTTATTTGATACCATCTTAAATGACACTTAACAATTCTCAAAAAGCGCTAGCTATTACTTTATTAATTACAGGGACTTTAATCCTGTCCTTGATAAATATGACGGCTCTTAAAATGAATTCTGACAAAGGCGAAACTGGGTATGAGATTGAGATGGTTGCAGAGGTTATGCCCGACGATGTAGAAGATATAACAGAAGAAGATCTTGCGCTCCAAGAAAGTAGCCAATCAACAAACAAAGCCTTTAATAAATCTGAAAATTTCGAACATTACGCAGACGCCTATAAGCCCATTGCGCCTCCGGAAGACTATAGCAATCCTAAATTAGAAACTTATAAAAATAGTATTGAAGAAGAAGAATCTTCTGAAAAAACCACTGGTAATTCGTCAATTTCAGAAAAAACGTTAACTGATTTTAATAGTGTTAATGACATCTTGAATAAAAGTTCTCAAAGTAAAAGCACAAAACAAAGTAACCTTGCAAACACCAACAGTTCTATTTACTACTCTTTAGAAGGAAGAACAGATAAATCTTTACCCATCCCAATTTACTTATGTGATGCTAAAGGTAAAATAGTGGTAAATATTACTGTAAATAATAACGGAACTGTTATTAATGCCGCTATCAGTAAATCGTCTACTTCAAAAAATGCTTGCCTAAAAGAACATGCTTTAGAATACGCAAAAGAAGCCAAGTTTGATAACTCGTCAAAACCTAAACAAACAGGGTCTATTACTTTTGAGTTTAAAGGAAAATAAAAATACAACTCAGTTTTATAATTCTATAAAAACATGTTTTCCTATCTTTCAATGAAGGATAAAACAAACGCTCCTCTTAAACAAATAAGAGGAGCGTTTGTTTTACTTAATTCTACCCAATAAGACTAAAGTCCTTAAACTAAAATTAAAGTGGTTGAATTAAATCAACTATTTTTTTTAACCTAATAAAGGAACTAAGTCGGCAATAACGGTTTGTCCTTTATCTTTATTATACCATTTTTGTAATTCTTCTTTAAACTCTGGTGTTAAACCACCATGTTTTGCCTTATAATCATTAACCAAAGCAGTAGCTGTAGTTGGTCTTGGGCCGTAAGTTGCTATAACCTCTTCACTTGCATTATCCAGAACAATTAACTTAGCAATAGACCTTGAACCATTGGTTAAAAACTGATCCATCAATAGTTCATTTTGATCTCTTAAGACCACTCTAAAGCTAATACCGCCATTTAGTGATGCTATCTTATTAATTACTGGCATAACATGCGCAGCATCTCCACACCAACTTTCGGTAATGATAACCCATGTTTGGTTTAATGTTTTATTTTTAATGGAGTCTGTTACCCCTTCATCTATCTTAACCGTTTTATCCCAACGCTTCATACGTCTATCATTTAGCATGGTATAATTTGCTAAAGCTTCAGTAACTTCGTTTCCTGTGTTAGAATTGCTTTCGACTAAAGTCGAAACTAAAGTTCTATACTCGGCATAACTCATACTTTTTGTTAAGCTATCCTTTATAATTTGTTTAATGTCTGAGTGTGTTGTTGTTTCCATTGTATAAAAATACAGTAACTATTATGATTTTTAAGTTACTGTTGTTACATTAGTAGAGATTATAAAAAAAACCTTACAATGACAAAACATAAATGTGGATGGTGTGTTGGAGACACGCTTTACGAGGCGTATCATGATCAAGAATGGGGAACCCCTGTCTACGATGATGCCACACTTTTCGAGTTTTTAATTTTAGAAACCTTTCAAGCCGGTTTGAGCTGGATTACCATTTTACGCAAACGCAATAATTTTTTTGATGCTTTTGATCAATTTGATTATAAAAAAATAGCAAAATATAATGACACGAAAAAAGCTGAATTACTCCAAAATGCTGGTATTATCAGAAATAAGTTAAAGGTCAATGCAACAATTACCAATGCCCAATTATTTATGGACATCCAACAAGAGTTTGGAAGTTTTAGCACTTATTTATGGGCTTATGTAAATGAAAAACCAATCAAAAATAAAGTTGAATACTATAAAGACGCCCCTGCAAACACACCTTTAAGTGATGCATTAAGTAAAGATTTAAAAAAACGAGGTTTTAAGTTTGTAGGCTCAACCGTTATATACGCCTTTATGCAAGCTGTTGGAATGGTTAACGACCATGAAACTGGTTGCTTCAGGTATAACCAAGTCTAACCTAAATATCCCAAAAACTGATCTCGAGAAATATCAATGGCTCCTAAACTCTCCAAATGGTTAGTATACACCTGGCAATCTATAAGTTTGTAATCTGTATTTTGAACAAAACTAATAAAGCCTACTTTACTCGCATTACTAACCTTTGTAAACATACTCTCTCCACAAAAAACACCATTACCCAAATCGACACCATACAAACCACCAACTAATGCGTTATCTAGCCAAACCTCAATAGATTTTGCATACCCTAGTGCGTTAAGTTTCGTGTATGCTTCTATCATTCCTTTAGTAATCCAAGTATCATCTTGCCCCGGTCTTTTAGAAGCCGCGCAAGCTTTAATCACAGCTGCAAAGTCCTTATTAACCGTGACTTCAAAATCAGAATTACGCAATACTTGCCTCATACTTTTAGAGACCTTTAAATCTTCAGGAAACAATACAAATCTAGGGTCCGGAGACCACCATAAAATAGTGTTATCGTCTTCAAACCAAGGGAAAACACCTTTTTTATAAGCTGACAATAAACGTACCGCACTTAAGTCTCCCCCAACCGCCAATAAACCGTCTTCGGTTGCTTTGGATACATCAGGAAAGCTATTGTTGTTATTTAAAAAGTCCATATATAACGTGCATTATAAGCTATTGCATAAATACAAAGCAAAAAAGATAAAGGTATAAAATAAAAAAACCTCAATAGCATGATGTATTGAGGTTATATTTATAAGCATTCTGTTTAAACAGAACCGATCATACTAGAATGGTAAATCGTCGTGATCTTCAGATTTAACATCTTTAGCAGGCTCAAAAGCTTGTGCTGGTGGCACTTCTGGCATACCTTGAGGTGCTGCTCCAGCTTGTACTCCTTCAATTCTCCATCCTTGGATCGAGTTAAAATATTTAGTTTCTCCTTGAGGATTAACCCATTCTCTACCACGTAAATTGATGTTTACCTTAACATCTTGTCCTACCTGGTAATTGTTTAATAAATCACATTTATCTTGAACAAACTCTACTAAAATATGTTGTGGATATTGTTCTTCTGTAGTTACTACTAACTCTCTTTTTCTAAACCCGTTGCTACCAAAACTTTGTGTTTCTCCTACTAACTTAACTTTCCCTTGTACTTCCATTTTCTATATAATTATTAAATATTCGTCTAATCTGATATCGTTAATTTACGATAATAATACTTTCCAGGCACTTTCCACATCATTAAAACTCAAAAAGTCTTTTGCCTTTTGATGTTTTTTATCAGTCGACAAAGAACTTAAATTATGTTGGTTTTTAAAAGCCAAAATGCTTTTTTCCTCAGGTAAGTTTTCAACATTCCCTAAAAGTCCCAAATCATTCCCTGTTAAAACAGCACTTTCTCTGATCTCTTTTGGCAAAGCATCAACACCTATTCCTAATGTCGATAGCGGTTTTGGTATTTCGAAAAAACCAGATTTAGCGCGACTATAATAGCTACCTCCTGCTCTTGATACTAAGTCCAATTTATTTTGGTCAATTGCCCCGTTTTCATCTAAAACAGCTTCAGAAACATGCATTTTTACCACTTCACAGATTATTAAATTTCCTGCTCCTCCTTCCGTTCCTAACTTTACAATCTCGTTAACCTTACACTCCATTTGCACAGGACTTTCTGCAACCCTGAATGGTTTTACTAAATCTGATTTAAGCATCGTTAAACCAGCCTTATCAAACTCGTTAACACCTTCTGCATATTCTGTACTACTTAAGGACATCTGTTGTACAATGTCATAATTAACAACATTAATTACAACCTCCTTAGTTATCTCTGCATTATGCAAGGTATGCTTTGTTGTATTGTCTCGAACACGTCTTGCTGGCGAAAAAATTAAAATAGGTGGATTGGCACTAAAAACATTAAAAAAACTAAACGGTGACAAGTTTGGATTACCATCGGCATCTATTGTACTTGCAAAGGCAATTGGCCTAGGAGCCACAGCGCTAAGTAAATACCCATGTAATTTAGCAGTCGAAAATTCTTGAGGAGTAAAAGATAACATAGTTGACAATTTAATTTACACAAAAATACATAATCTAAGAACCAACTAAAAGGTAATTACTAGTCAACCTCCACAATATTATTAACAGAATTGCATTATATTAACAACAAAAATTAACATCATGTTTTTTACAAAACATCGCCAGCTTATCCGCTGGATTATTATTATTGCCTCGTTTGCTATCATCTCTTTAATTTTATGGAATACCTATGTGTTTTTTCAAAAATTTAAAGCTGAAGAACGTGTTAAAATGCAGAATTGGTCTTTTGCCCAAAAAGATATTGCAGAAACCATAGACTTAAACGGTACAATGGGAAACTTACCATTGCAAATCTTAGAAAGCAATACAACGACACCCATGATTATCCAATTTGCGGAAGGCGGTTTAGATCATAGAAATATAGATGAAAAAAAAGCTAAAAACGAAAATTATTTAAAGCTTTTAATAGAACAATTTAAAAACGAAAATAACCCGATTGAAATTAAATACAATAACAAAGTCCTCTCTACATTATACTATGGTAATTCTCCTTTATTAAACAAGTTAAAATACTATCCTTTAGCTCTTTTATTAATTATTGTCTTATTTGCTGCAGTCGTATACTTTTTTTATCGAAGTTCCAAAATTGCAACTCAGAATAAATTATGGTCCGGAATGGCTAAAGAAACCGCGCATCAAATTGGAACCCCTTTGTCGTCTTTAATGGGTTGGACCGAGATTTTAAAAATGGAAGATACCAATCCAGACTATATAATAGAAATCGAAAAAGACATTCACCGCTTACAAACGATAACCGAGCGATTTAGTAAAATTGGGTCACTACCAACCTTAGAAAAATTAGACATTATAGAAGAAACTAGAGAAGCGTATGATTATTTAAAAACAAGATCCTCTAAGTTAGTTAATTTTAATATCGACACTCCAGAATACCCTATTTACGTCAATTTAAACAAGCAATTATATGGTTGGACCATTGAAAACTTAGTTAAAAATGCTATTGATGCTATGAAGGGCAAAGGTGATTTACAGCTGACTATCTGTCAACTTGAAGAACAAGTAAAAATTACTGTAACAGATAGTGGAAAAGGGATTAATAAAAACGAATTTAATACTATCTTTGAGCCTGGTTACACAACAAAAAAACGTGGTTGGGGACTTGGATTGTCCCTAGCAAAAAGGATTGTTGAAGATTTTCACAATGGGCGCATAAAAGTTTTAAACTCAGAAAAAGGAAAAGGAACAACTATGCAAATTAGCTTAAAAACAATATAGATGTCAGAAAAATTAATAACAATAAAAACAATTGATTTAAATAACAATTGCCCTGAGTGTTTTAGCACCAAAGGCTTGCAATTGACTTTTAAACAACTTTTTATTGAAACTTCTTTTTATAAAAGTGTCACGCAAGAGGTTAATACCGAAATGAATTGCACTGTCTGCAATACCCCCATCTATCCAGGACGATGGACTGATGCTATTGAGCGCGTTTACGACTACCAAATGAAAGCTTTCCAACCTAAAAAGGCCTCTAAAAAATACAAAAGCTTATTCTGGATTATAATTACAGCTGCCATTATTATAATTGTTGCAATAGCAGCTTTACTACTTATAAACTAAAAACGTTTATAAGTTAGCGTTAATTGCTTTGGCTAACGTCTCAAACACTTCTTTTTCCAAAGATACTTTATTAATAAACCTAGCATCCTCCATTGTGTTTAACGGAATTAAATGCACGTGTACATGAGGTACTTCTAAACCAATAACACTTAACCCTACACGTTTACAAGGCACTGTCTTCTCTAAAGCTATGGCTACTGTTCTAGAAAATCGCATTAAACCAATGTAAGTTTCTTCGTCTAGATCAAACACTTTATTAACTTCTTTTTTAGGAATACATAGTGTGTGTCCTTTTGCATTTGGATTAACATCCAAAAATGCCAAGAACTGATCTGTTTCTGCTACTTTGTAACACGGGATATCTCCATTGACTATTTTTGTAAAAATAGAAGCCATATTTGTTTCGGTTTAAAAATTAAAGATAAAAAAAGATTCCTGCTAAACTGAAATTTATATCAGAATAAACAGGAATCTTTAAATTATTATATTATTCATTATTTCCGCTATAGCGAAAATTTAAAATAGAGCTATTATCTGCTAATTTCAATAATATCAAATTTTATTGTCCCATTTGGCACTTGTATTTCGGCAACATCACCAACAGTTTTACCCAACAGCCCTTGACCAATTGGACTATTTACAGATATTTTTCCAGAAGCTAAATCCGCTTCACCATCTGCAACTAAAGTATAGTTCATTTCCATACCATTAGTTTGGTTTTTGATTTTCACTTTTGACAACACTAATATTTTTGAAGCGTCCATTTGGGATTCGTCAATAACACGAGCTCCTGCCATTTGATCTTCTAATTTAGAAATACGCATTTCTAACATACCTTGCGCCTCTTTAGCTGCATCGTACTCCGCGTTTTCACTCAAATCACCTTTATCTCTTGCTTCCGCAATAGCTCTGGATGCTTTAACACGTTCGACATCTTTAAGCTGCTTTAACTCCGCACGCAACTTTTTTAATCCTTCTGCTGTATAATAAGATACTTTACTCATATTTATTTCGTTTAAATAAAAAGACGCTAAAACAATTTAGCGCTAAACACAAAAATCTCGTCGACACGAGATTTAGTGTTACAAATATACAAAATAATTAATTCAACATTGTAATTGTTGTAAATTGCATTGCTAAAAAACTATTAAACTTTTTATGTTAAAGCCTTTATTCACAATTATTTTCTGCTCTATTTTAGTTTTGTCTTGTCAAAAAAATGATGACAACGATAACAATAACAATTTTATACCAAATATTTCTTTTGACACTTTAAACTCCATAAACACAACTTTACCGCAGTATAACGATCTACAATTCCCTAGTAGTCACCTGGTCTTAAACGGATTTGGGTACAATGGCATTGTTATATATAGCGCAGGTAATAATCAATATGTTGCTTTTGAAATTACAGATCCTAATCATGCACCTTCCAATTGTTCTTCTTTAAATGTAGAAGGCATTTCAGCGACTTGTAATTGTGACGATGATAATAGTTATAACATCGTGAATGGTGCTCCTTTTGATGGAACAACAGGACAATATAGCCTAAAGCCTTACTTTGTGGAAGTTAATGGTCCCGTTATAAGAGTGTATAACAATTAAAAAAGCACCTCCAATATAGAGGTGCTTTTAACGGTTGATTAAAAATTAGTGATTAAAATTTTAAGGTAGCTCCTACTAAAAAGTTAGTGGTTGCTTGTGGGTAATACCCTGCACCCTCTATAGTTGTTGTTGCACTTGGATCAGACCAAGTATCGTCATAGGTGTAATAATATCCGTTAGACACATACTTCTCTCCAAATATGTTATTTACTAACCCTGATAACACAATCGATTTAAATATTTTATTCATCTTAATCTTATAAGAAATATTAAAATCATTTACAAAATAACTTTCTAATTTTGAAACATCCGAGTCCGTATTACCCATAAATTGCTCTCCCACATATTTACTTAAAAAAGATAGTTGTAAATTATCAATTGGTTTAAACACGATAGCATTTGACGCTACTACATCAGGAGAAAAAGAAATGTTTGTTTTCCCTAAATCTACAAGTCCACCATCTCTAGAAATTATAGTTTCTTCAGTTTTATTGGTACTAAAAGTTACATTTGGCTGTATCGAAAGTTGATTACTTAACTTTACTACAGCTTCTAACTCTACTCCTAAACGCGAGCTTTTACCTGAATTACTTCTAATAAATGTACCAACATCGTCAATCGCTCCTGTTAACACCAATTGCTCATTATAAAACATATAATACCCATTAATATTTAAAATTAAATTTTGATTTTTATACCTCCATCCTAATTCAAAATCATTTAATTGTTCTGGTTTTATATCTGGGTTACTTTCAAAATCACCTCTACTCGCTTCTCTGTTTGCTCTGGCATAAGAAAAGTAAAAATTATTTCTTGGATTTGCATTAAAAGAAATTCCTGCTTTTGGATTGAAAAAGCTGTATGTTTTGTCTATTTCAAAAACAACTAAATCAGAACTCATACCACTTGTATCATAATACACACTTCTAAATTGTAAATCTGCAAACAAACTTAACTTATCATTTAACTGATAGGTTGCTTTTGTAAAAGCACTAAAATCATATTTATCACCATCGCTATCGTAATAATGTGCTCTGATTTCGGAATTACTAGCATATTGCGACCAGATAACTTCTCCAAAATGATCACCATGATAAGAACTATAAAACAAACCAGTACTTAAATTTAGTTTTTCATTTTGATAAGTAACATTAGCATTTAATACGTAAAAATCGTTATCCAACCAACGTCTACGAATAACATCTGTCTTATTTATTGTTTCTCCTCCAATAGTAAGCTCTTCAAAACCGTAGGTAGAGAAATCTTCATTATCCTTATATTGTTCAAAATAACCAGACCCTTTTGTATAATTCAAGCCTAAGTTTGTAGACCAGTTATTATTAATCCTTTCATTCCAATGCAATTGATAATGGTCCTGCTTATAATCATCAACCTCATTATCATAATATTGTGTATTCCCGTTTTGATCTTCATATTCTCCAGAAGGGTTAAAAGTTCTATCTTCTTTAAGTTGCGTACTATCAATACCATTCCAAGCTTGATATGTCACTTCTTTTCCACCAAAAGTAACCGCTTTTATTTGCGTATTATCATCAATATAAACACCTTGAAGAAAATAAGATTTTAAATCTGAAATCGCTCTGTCTATATAACCATCAGAGTTAATTTGAGATAATCTACCCGAAATCTCTATATGATCATTCAATAAACCTGTGCTATATTTTACGGTATGCTTTCGGGTATTATAACTTCCAAAACTGTTAGATACCTCACCACTAGCCTCTTTTGTAACTGCATCTGTTAATACGTTTATACTTGCACCAAAAGCACCGGAACCATTAGTTGATGTACCAACACCCCGTTGTAGCTGTAAACTTTCTACAGACGATGTAAAATCCCCTAAGTTCACCCAAAAAGTACCTAAGCTTTCAGAATCGTTATATGGAATCCCGTTTATAGTAATGTTAGTTGATTGTGAACTTATTCCACGCACACGAATACCTGTATACCCAACCCCTGCTCCCGCATCACTTGTTGTTACCACCGATGGTAGGAAGTTTAATAATATCGGAATATCTTGACCCAAATTACGCGCCTCTAAATCAGCCTTGGACACGTTAGAATGTGTAATTGGCGCTTGGTCTTTTACACGAATAGATTGGATAAGCACCTCGTCAAGTGTTGTGATTTTTGTCGAATCCACTTCAACATTGTTTTGCTGTGCATTAGCACAAACAGATAACACTAGAAGTGTTAGAAAAGGAAATAAATTTTTCACTACGATTACATGTTAATCGAATAAAAAGAGGTGATTATTCTTTACTATTAAAATTGAATACTTTTCATACTACACCAAGATAATCTTAGCATACTACAATAACACAAAAGTGTGTCTAAAATTCCTAAACAGCATTACCTGTTCTAGGTTCAATGGGTATGATCTCAGCCGATATAGGCACCCCTTTTTTGAGAACGTTACAAAGGTAGATTAGAATTATTGATTTATGAAATATCAATTACATTTTTTTTAATCTACCAGAAATAGGATGTAATATAAATCTGTAAATCCAAGATTAACCTTGCAAAATCATGCGTTAATCAAGATTAGGTTTTCTCCTATTTATTTTCCGATCTGCGTTAATTTTTTTGTTTTTTAGACGCTTTCTGATGACTGCCCTTGGAATTTTGGTTGGTTTACGCTTCGCCTGAACCTTCAAAGCACCCTCTAAAATTGAAAACGCTCGTTTTATAACGATACTTTTATTTTTTAATTGGCTTCGACTTTCTCCACATTGTAATATTAAAACGGAAGCTTTAGTTAACCTATTTACCAATTTTACTTGAATTAGTCCTTTTTGATCTTCGCTTAATACTAAAGACTCCAAAATATCAAAACTAAGCTCTACTTTAGTCGCTACTTTATTTACATGTTGCCCTCCGCTACCAGAGCTTCTAATACCTTTTAATTTAAATTCCTTTTCTAAAGCAAACTTGTTTAGCATTTTACGACACTTGATGCGTTGGTTTTAATAAGTCATTAACCGTCTTAACAGGGTTAAAAGTCACTAATGGCACTTCGACAAAAATAGTATTCCAATTAGACATACTTCCATTCCAAAGCCCTGGTAATTCTAAAGCTTTAATTAATTTACTCCCCTTAGTTTTAGTGGTAATAAATGCTGTCTGCGGATCTACAAACTTCTGTAAATCATAAACCTCTCCTTTATAATTTTTTATACTACAGACTAAATCCACGGGATTAAAATGTGTTGCTTGCTTAAGAATATTTTTTTGATTTTTTGATTTTTTATTAATTTGTGCTGACTCCACAATTTGAAGAGACAAGTTTGCCCCTTCGTCTTTAACCCAAAAAGGTCCTCCTCCTGGTTCTCCTTCATTTTTAACCATCCCACAAATACGAATTGGCCTATCTAACTTATTTTTTAAATACTCAATTTGATATTGTTTTGAATATTTTTCAAACTCAGGAGAGATAACAACATTCATTTTGGTGATTAAAAACTCGGCTATTTCCAAAATATCTTTATCAGACACTTCGCTTTTATCTAATATTTTCGCAAACTCAAATGCTTTTTCTTTTATGTCAATTAATAAACCTGCAAGCATTTTTTTAGATTTAGCAACTTCTGTTTCATATTCATACACAACAACATTATCAATATTTTTAATAAAGATTAAGTCTGCATTAAACTCGTTTAAATTTTCAAGTAGCGCACCGTGCCCTGAAGGTCTAAAGTACAACTGATTATTATCTTCTCGTACAATTTCATTTTTTATCGTAACAGCAATAGTATCTGTTGCTTCTTTTTGATAAGAAAATGAAATATCAAATGCTGTATTAGTTTTTTGCTCCACAATTTGTTGAATTCTTTCAAACTCTTCTTTAAACTTATCGTTATGTTTCTCAGATATCGTAAAGTGAAGTGATGCTTTACCTTTGACAGACGCGTACAATGCGGCTTCAAACAAATGCTCTTCAAAAGCACTCGCTAAGTGATTTTTATACTTATGAAATGGCAACAATCCTTTAGGAAAATCACTGAAATATAATTGCTCCTCCTCCAAAACTGCTTTAATAAAAGCAAACAGTTTCTGATCGTTACTAGATTTTTTATCAATTTTACTATTCTCTTCTAAATATTGGATGACAAGTTTATAAAATGGCAACTTCTCTAATCCAATAAAGAATAAGGATAATTCAGACGCTTTATTTTTATTGATGTATGCATTTATACTTTCTTTTTTAGGCTTATAAGCCTTCAAAAAATCAAATAAAAACTTAAACATTCTAGTTGCTGCACCAGAAGCCGGCACAAACTTAACAATCTTTAATTGTTCTTTTTTGGAATCATAATTACTGATTAACTCAGAAGCTTTTTCATAAGAAAATTGAAAAATCCCGTCATCAATAGTCGCTGCTCTTTCCAAATTAATATAGGGAAGCCCCCTATTTAACAACTGTAATTGCTGCTCTACTTTTTTTAGAGTCAATCCTTTTTGATTGATAAAATCCGTGTCTATTTGGTTAAATTCCATCATTAAAATTTACTAATAATAAATCTATATGTTTTATTGCTAACTCCAATCTTGCCTTTTTATCACCTTTTAATAAAACATATGGTCTTTTATATTTTATTAAAGCCGATTCAAACTCGTTAAACATAGCTTCCCGTTCTTCAGGTTTATCACGCAGGTCGTCCGCCTCCCAAGGCGTATCAATATACGTTAAAAAGTATAAATCGTAAGAGTTTTCTAGCGCATATTTTTCAAGTACAGAATCACACATCCCAGAATAATAAGCTTCAGAATAGACTTTATATTCCAATAAGTCTGTATCACAAATCAATACAGAGTCTGTTTTTTTCGCCAACTCATTTTCCAAGGTCATTTGTCCCATAGCTATGGGCAACAAATCCTTAGGTTCGCAAATTTTTCTTTCATTATCCCATTTATTTTGAAGATAATCTCTTGCGTATTCTGGCACCCAAACCGAATGATAATGTAATGCTAATTGTTTTGACAATGTTGTTTTCCCCGTAGATTCAGGTCCGAACAGTACAATTTTTATACACTTTGCGGGTTGTTGCGTAAGTATTTTTTCCATGCTAAATATCCATAAATGGCAATTATTGTAAATCCTAAATATTGAAAAGATGTAAACGTAAACCCTTTATAAAAATACAAAGGCACTGAGATTATATCTCCAATTATCCAAAAAATCCAATTTTCTATCTTTCGTCTCGCCATTAACCACATCCCTACAAAAAAGATAGCAGTTGTTATCGTATCAACATAAGCCACCCAACTAGTCCATTTATCAAACCATTGGTATACAAAGTAAACAAAAAATAAGGTTCCTATAAAAATAAGCACACTCAGGGTCTTTTCCTTTGTTGTCATTCTAGCGACAGGTGTCACATGGTTTTTATCTACCTTTAAGGTCCATATATACCAACCATAGACACTCATTATAAAATAATAAGCGTTTATCATCATATCTCCTAACAATCCCCATTTTAACAATAGGTAGACAAAAATCATGGTGCTAATCATACCTGTTGGAAACACCCAAATTTTATTTTCTTTAGAGTACCATACGGATAAAAACCCAAAAACGACTGCAATAATTTCTAATACAATATCAACAGTGTCGTACTCAAAATATTGCCCAAAAAAGAAATTAAAAACTTGGTTCATAATCGCTTCTATCCGTTTTCACTACTTTGATTGTTAACACACACATGTCTTGATTTTCAAAAGAGGCTTTAATTTTTTCATTTAAAAAAGGCATTAATTGGTCAAATTCTCCAAAAATTTGAGTACTTAAAGGATTTTCTAAAACTTTAAAATCAGAGGCTCTTAATGCTTTAATAAAATCAATAACATGTTGTTCATAATCGTTACTTAAAGGGGACAATGTTAAGTCTACTGAAATATTCATTCTTATCGTTTTAATTCGTTAAAAAAATCTATATTATTTTCAAAAGCGGTACCAATTACAACAAGGTCAGCCCCAGCCATATAAGCATCACCTAACTGTTGTATGGTCCTTATACCACCACCTACTATTAACGGAATCTTTAAATCTTGATTGACAAAACTAATCATATCCAAAGGTACCGGAAATAAAGCACCACTACCAGCCTCAAGGTAAATTAGCTTTTTACCCAATAGCTCTCCGGCTTTTGCAGTATCTGCAACAAGGCTTTGCAAAGCTGTTGGTATTGGCAATGTATTAGTTACCCTTTGGACTGCCGTTTTTTTACCATTCTCAATTAATATATAACCTGTCGGGATCACTTCTAAGTTAGTCTGCTTTAAAATAGAGACTGCTTCAATTTGTTTCTCGATTAAATACTTTGGATTACGTCCAGAAATTAATGACAAAAATAAAATCGCATCCGCATCCTTAGAGATCTGAGTCACATCTCCAGGAAATAACACTATTGGTAATTTAGTTAATGGTTTTAAAGCTGACACTAATTTTTGTGTCACTTCTACTTCCACTGTACTTCCCCCTACAAAAATATGAGTGATTATTGATTCGCTTATTTTATTGACAAATTGCGATATTAAATTAACATCAAACTTATCAGGATCTATTAAGATTGCTAATAGTCTTTTTTTTGCCGCTTTCGCAGAAAGTATGTCGTTGTAAACTGTCATTATTCTATAACATAAGCACAAGTAAATCCTTCAAACTCTAGATAATTGGCTGTGTATCTCTTTTTTAATCCTTTGTAATCAATCCAACACATGGTTTCTGAATCATTCATCGTAAAAGGAATCACAAAAAAATGTTCTCGAAAAAGCATACCTGGTGTTGCAAATAGTTTGTACAACGATTCTTTAATTCCCCAGATAACAGTTAGTCGACTAATATAATCAGACTTATGTTTATCTAAATACGCAAACTCATAGGCTACAAATTTTTTAGCGATAACCGCTATTTTATCTCGTTGTCGTTCAATATCTATACCCACTTCATGATCACTTATAATGACACCAGAAAACGTAAAACTATGCGTAATAGAGATCTGTTTTCCATCTTTTAAATGCGGCTTACCATTGGCATCGTAAAATAAATCTTGATCGCTATAACCAAATGCTTTTAATAAGTGACGTACACTTAAAAATCCACGTTGGTGTAGCTCGCTTTTCATACCTAAAACACGAGTTAAACTCTCTGGTTTCAAATCTAAGCCCTTGATTAAATGGTCGTAAGACTCGTCAATCTTCCAGATTTTAACAGTAGTTTGTGAATTAGGAGTAATGGTTTTATATAGAGGCATTTAATATTCTAGAATCTATTAGTTATCTTTGCATCGCCTAAGGCGAGTTATCGGTTTTTGTTAAGCGAATTTAACCATTTTAACTACTAATTCCCAAAGGTGTTTCATTTATAAAAAAAAGAGATAAATAATATGAGTACAAAAAACGTTGCTTACGTACCTAATAAGGTAAAGGACATGTCGCTTGCGGCTTGGGGAAGAAAAGAAATTATTTTAGCTGAAGCAGAGATGCCAGGTTTAATGAGTTTACGTGAAGAGTATAAAAACGAGCAGCCTTTAAAAGGAGCACGTATTGCTGGATGTTTACACATGACGATACAAACTGCTGTTTTAATTGAAACATTACAAGCCTTAGGAGCAGAAGTTACTTGGAGTTCTTGTAACATTTTCTCTACACAAGATCAGGCTGCTGCTGCTATCGCAGATGCAGGAACTGCTGTGTACGCTTGGAAAGATATGACTGAGGAAGAATTTGATTGGTGTATCGAACAAACTTTATTTTTTGGCGAAGACAGACAACCATTAAATATGATTTTAGATGATGGTGGAGATTTAACTAACATGGTGTTAGACAAATACCCAGAATTATCTGCAGGAATTAAAGGATTATCTGAAGAAACTACAACTGGAGTTCACAGATTATACGAGCGTGTTAAAAATGGTACATTAACAATGCCAGCTATTAACGTAAACGACTCTGTAACTAAATCTAAATTTGACAACAAATACGGCTGTAAAGAATCTGCTGTAGATGCTATACGTCGTGCAACAGATATTATGTTAGCAGGTAAACGTGTTACTGTTTGTGGATACGGTGATGTTGGTAAAGGTACTTCTGCTTCTTTTAAAGGTGCTGGTAGTATTGTAACCGTAACAGAAATTGACCCAATTTGTGCTTTACAAGCTGCAATGGACGGTTTTGAAGTTAAAAAACTGGAAACTGTTGTTGGTAATAGTGATATTATCATTACAACTACAGGAAACAAAGATATTGTACGTGCAGAGCATTTTGAAGCAATGAAAGACAAGGTAATCGTTTGTAATATTGGTCACTTTGATAACGAAATCCAAGTAGGTTGGTTAAACGAAAAGCATGGTAACACAAAAGATACTATCAAGCCTCAAGTTGACAAATACACTATTGATGGAAAAGATATTATTCTTTTAGCAGAAGGACGTTTAGTAAACTTAGGTTGTGCAACAGGACACCCTAGTTTTGTAATGAGTAACTCATTTACTAACCAAACGTTAGCACAAATCGAACTTTGGAAAAACAGCGCAGCATACAAAAATGATGTGTACATGTTACCAAAGTATTTAGATGAAAAAGTAGCAAAATTACATTTAGCTAAAATTGGTGTTGAGTTAACAGAACTTGCCGAATACCAAGCTGATTATATTGGTGTAAAGGTTGAAGGACCATACAAACCAGAACATTACCGTTACTAATTGCAATACTATTGCATAGCGCTTTTTAGCCACATGTAATTTTATTAATTAGAATCTATAGTACTAAAAATCCCAAGCAGCAATGTTTGGGATTTTTATTTTTTCGGCAATTTGTTTTTGGCAGAAAAAGCAAAAACCAACCACGCTTTCCGCTATATCTTTTTTAAGAAAAATAAAAAAGGATGCCGCATCAATCGTTATCGCAAATGTTAGAAACCAAAAGAATCCTAACACGGGAAACAGTTACTTTATATATTATAAGTTTTAAATATCTATCTTCAACGTTTTAAATACAATTTTTATGAGTTTACACACTGTAAATAAAACACTAGACACATTAGAGTTAGCGATTAAAAACCATACTGTTTCTAATCCAAAAGTATCAAAAAGCAATGTCGCTTGGCATATATACCATAGCCTAAAGGTTATTAATAATGTTTGTATTGCCCTTCAAAAATCTGATCCTAGTTTATATAAAAATAATTTTAGTCTTTTAGGAAAGCTATTCTTTGCACTCGGCTTCTTTCCAAGGGGAAAAGCTAAAGCGCCAGAACATGTTAAACCTCCAGAAGTAATCACAAAAGAAGATATCATTTCTCAAATGCAACTCGCAAAAACTAATGTTGAGACTATTGCTAGTCTAAATAAGAACGCTTTTTTTAAGCATCCACTATTTGGTCATATTAAGAAAAAAAGAGTCTCTCGTTTTCTTGTGATGCACACCAACCATCATTTAAAGATTATAAATGACATTATAAATAAGTAGTCAATATCCGGTTACTAATAATTTTCTTGCTCCTCGGATACCACATTTCTGATATTTATGATATGCTTGTGCTGCGCGTTCTCTGATCTGTAAATCCGATTCATTTAAGATCCATCCATCGATACTCGATTTTAAAGTATAGGCCTCAGGCGCCATTAAACCAGTAGTCCAAACTAATGGATTAGCTTTGGTCAAATTTAGATACGATTTAAAATAGGCTTTACTTACACAAGCTAAAATAATAGTATCCTTTGCACTTGTGTCTTTACCTTCAAAATCACCTTCTATATCAAATTCCATTAAACCATCATGACCAACATAGGCTAACAAATCAGCATCACCACCAAAGCATAACTTCGTTTGATTACTGCTTATTTTCAAACTATTATTACCTGCATTAGATTCTAAAAAATTAATAGTTGCCTGTTTTATATACTTTCCGTTATAAGCATCCGCCAATAGATAGGTATTTGTTGTTTTATGCTTAAACAATACCCGTTCTACAATAAGTTCCGTTGGATTTGCCACAGTAGTTAATACTTCCCAATCCTTACTCCTCTTAAAATAAGCTTTAACACCATACATTGCTCCCCAATACAGATTGTTTCTGGCGTCTTGCCCATTTCCTAATTTAGCCGGAACAGGAACAATACCTTGATTAACATTATCGCAAAGCGCTACAAAAACATGAATAGTTTTAGGAGTTTGCTCTATTTTAGAGTAAGATAAAAAAGGAATTACAATTAAGAATAGCAGTAGGTTTTTCATAATAACGTAACGAAAAACAATTAGTTTTATTACAAACAAAAAAACCCTCTCCAAAAGGAAAGGGTTTTTCAAAATTTTTGGATCTAAAATTCTTAAGCCTGGAAAGGCTCAATAGAAACGTAAGACTTGTTGTCTCTTTTCTTTGTGAATTTTACTAAACCATCAACTCTAGCGTGTAAAGTATGATCTTTTCCTTGGTATACGTTCTCCGCTGGGTGATGCGTATTACCACGTTGTCTTAATATGATATTTCCAGCAATAGCAGCTTGTCCACCAAATATCTTAACGCCTAAACGTTTTGATTCTGATTCTCTACCATTCTTCGAACTACCAACTCCTTTTTTGTGAGCCATGATCTTAAGGTGTTATTTGTTATACTTAAGTAGTTTAGCAATTACGCTTTACCACCATCTAATTCGTCTTGCCATTTCTTTAACTCATCCCACTTACCATCAGCAGCTAATTGCGCTTGTGCTGGCCATGTGTCAGTTACGTGATTACCACGAACACCTGCAATGATTTCAGAAATTTTAGCTGCATCAGTTTTAGCTAATTCAGCAAAAGTAGCGATTCCTGCTTCCACTAATGTTTCAGCAATTTTTGGTCCAATACCTTCAACTTTTTTCAAGTCGTCAGCTTTTCCAGTTGCCTTAGCAGCCTTTTTAGGTGCAGCTTTAGCTTCTACTTTTTTAGTTTCTTTTTTCGGAGCAGCTTTCTCAGCTTTCGCTGCTGGCTTAGCTCCTGAAGCTACTATACTTTCAATAACAATTTCAGTTAAGGCTTGTCTGTGTCCGTTTTTCTTACGGTAACCTTTTCTTCTTTTCTTTTTGAAAACAATAACTTTATCACCTTGAAGGTGCTTTAAGACTTTTGCACTTACTTGTGCTCCGCCTATAGCTGGGGCGCCTACAGTTATGTTAGAACCATCTGCAATTAAAAGAACATTATCAAATGATACGTTTTGTCCTTCTTCTGTTGCTAAACGGTTAACAAAAACTTTTTGGTCTTTTTCAACTTTAAATTGATGCCCTGCTATCTCTACAATTGCGTACATAGCGTAACGTTTTTATTAATTAATTTATATAAAATAATCTCATTTTCCTGCGAAAACGGATGCAAATATACTTCTAATTAATTAATATACAAACGTTTTGTGTACTTACTAGTAATATTTTTAATCCATAAAATATTCAACCGTTTGAAACACATCAAATTAATGAGTTAAGACACCTTCCTTAAAGTGATTTCTCCATCCCTTTTCCCTTCTGCATTTGGTGTATTTCGGCTATCTTTAAACAATTGCATAAACGTTAAAGTTAGTACAACCGTTGTGCTAAAGCCCATTATAGCAACGACAAAACTAACCATTCCTGCTCCTACATTATATTGCCCTTCAAAAACCTCTAATAACTGTGCTAAAAATAAAGGATTGATTTCTGTAGCGTACAACAGAAAAAAAGCGGTAAAAATAAAAGTCGCAACAAACCCCGCAATTACCCCCTGTTTAAAACCATTAGCGTACGTAAATTGCTTACCAACTTTTAATTTGTAATATTTAATAACTTCATAAATACCAAAAGCAGTAATTAAACCATTACCTAAACTAAAAATGGCATTAGTGTGTAAATTAAACAATGCTAAAAATAAAAAGTACGCCATTAAAGAGGCGCTTATAACTATTCCGAAACGTATTGGAAGTGTGACATTTTTCATATTATACTAATTTTATTGGTTAATAATCCTTTTAAATTTCGCAAAAACAAAACAAAATTTTTATAATTTGATGTTAATTTTTAGCACTTTAACCATTAAAAGCTAGTTTCTATTGCTATTTTTGTAATAACTGTTGTAACAAAAACCTACAATGGTATACTAATACTTAAACTGATAAATTAAATAATCAAAACATGAAAAAAAGTTTATTCTCATTAGCTGCTTTGCTTTTAGCTGGTTTTACCGCTACCGCACAAGAGGTTAAGTACGAAGAGTTTGATTTAGATAACGGTTTACACGTTATCTTACATCAAGACAATTCCGCTCCAGTAGTAACCGTAGGCGTAATGTATGACGTTGGTGGTAAAGATTTAGGAGGCACCCCAGAAACAGGCCTAAGAACAGGATTTGCTCACTTTTTCGAGCACTTATTATTTGAGGGCACCCAAAACATTGATCGCGGTGAATGGTTCAAAATCGTAGCTTCTAATGGAGGAAGTAATAATGCAAATACCTCTTTAGACAGAACATATTATTACGAAGTGTTTCCATCAAACAATTTGGAGTTAGGATTATGGATGGAATCAGAGCGTATGCTTCACCCAGTAATTGATCAAGTAGGGGTGGACACACAAAATGAAGTTGTAAAAGAAGAAAAAAGATTACGTTATGATAATGCACCTTATCGTCAGTTTTTATTTGCCATAAGCGAGAATTTATTTAAAGTTCATCCTTATAAGAATAAAAATATTGGTGAGATGTCAGACTTAGATAATTCTACATTAGAAGAGTTTCAAGACTACTTCAAAAAATGGTACACACCTAATAATGCTGTTTTAGTAATTGCTGGAGACATTGATGTTACTGAAGCTAAAAGACTATCTAAAGTTTATTTTGAAGAAATCCCTGAAGGCACAATACCTGTTAGAAATTTCCCAAAAGAACAACCAATCACCGAGACTATCAAAGATACATTTTATGACGCTAACATTCAAATACCTGGTATTATGGCTGGCTACAGAACACCTGGATTTGCCGAGCGTGACTCTTACATTTTAAATATGATATCCACTTACTTAAGTGATGGTAAATCGTCTAAATTATACAAAAAATTAGTAGATGAAAAAAAATTAGCACTTCAAACAGGTGCCTTAAACGTACCACAAAAAGACGGCGGTATTTATATTCTTTTTGGTCTTCCATTAGGAGAAGTATCATTAGAGACACTACTAGCCGAAATGGATGAAGAAGTTGTAAAACTTCAAACTGAATTAATTTCTGAAAAAGATTTTCAAAAACTACAAAATAAATTTGAAAATCAATTTGTAAATTCAAACTCAAGTGTAGAGGGTATTGCTGTATCATTAGCAACAAACTATATGTTATATGATAACATTGATTTAATAAACTCTGAAATAGACATATACAGAACAGCGACTAGAGAGGATATTCAAGCTGTTGCTAAAAAGTATTTAAACCCAAACCAACGTGTTGTTTTAGATTACTTACCTAAAAAAGACGAAAACTAAAAAGAAATTTTAAATAGATATGAAAACAAAAATAACAGCCTTATTAGCGGTATTGTTTATATCAATTTCGGCATCAGCTCAAATTGACAGATCTAAACAACCAAAACCAGGTCCAGCTCCAGCAATTACACTGGAAATACCTGGTGAATTTGAATTAAAAAACGGACTTAAAGTCCTAATTGTAGAGAACCATAAATTACCAAGAGTATCTTACTCTTTAACCATAGACAACCAACCTATCACAGAAGGTGACAAAGCAGGAACATCTGCAATGCTAGGCGCTATGTTAGGTAACGGAACGACTTCCATAACTAAAGACGTATTTAACGAAGAAATCGACTTTCTAGGCGCTAGACTTGGTTTTAGCTCTGACGGCGCTTACGCTAGTGGATTATCAAAATACTCAGACCGTATTTTAGAGCTAATGGCAGATGCGGCTATTAATCCTTTATTTTCAGCTGAAGAATTTGACAAAGAAAAAGCTCGTGTTTTAGAGGGTATAAAAAGTAACGAAAAAAGTGTTGATGCAGTAGCAAGTCGCGTTGGAGGCGCCTTATCTTACGGATCAAAACACCCTTACGGGGAGTTTATCACAGCAGAAACAGTAAACAATATTACATTAGATAATGTTCGTGCGTTTTACCAAAAATACTTCAACCCTAATAATGCCTATTTAGTAATTATTGGTGATGTGGATTTTAAAACGGTTGAAAAGCAAGTTAAAAAGAATTTCAAAAAATGGGACAAAGGGATTGACTTTACTACAAATTTAGTAACACCTAATCCCAACGTTGCTAGCACACAAATTGACTTTGTGGACATGCCAAATGCAGTACAGTCAAACGTAACTTTAACTAACAATGTCAAGTTAGAGATGAACGACCCTGACTACCACGCCGTATTAATTGCAAACAAAATATTAGGTGGTGGATTTAGTAGTTACTTAAACATGAATTTACGTGAAGCTAATGGCTGGACTTATGGTGCCCGCTCAGGCATAGGAACATCACGTTATGGCGCCTCTAGATTTACCGCTAGCACAGCTGTTAGAAACATGGTTACAGATAGTACTGTTATAGAAACTTTAAAAGAAATTAAAAGGATTAAAAACGAACCTGTCTCAGCAGAAGCATTAAAAAATGCAAAAGCCAAGTATGTTGGTGATTTTGTATTAGCTTTAGAAAGCCCTCAAACAATTGCTAGATATGCTTTAAACATCAAACTAAACAAATTACCTAGTGATTTTTACAAAACGTATTTAGCTAAAATAAATGCAGTAACAGCAGAGGACGTGCAACGCGTTGCTAACAAATATTTTAAACCAGAAAATGCTAGGATAATCATTGTTGGAAAAGGTAGCGAGGTAATTTCTGGATTAGAAAAAACAGGAATTCCAATTAAATACTACGATAAATTTGCTAATTCGGTTGCTAAACCAGAATTCTCTAAACCAATACCTGCCGGTGTTACAGCTAAATCTGTTTTAGATGACTATATCACAGCAATTGGAGGAGTTAACAACATCAACAAGGTAAACACTGTAAAAATGGATGGTGACTTTGTTATCCCAGGCGCCCCAGCATTCACTGTAGAATTAAAGGCAACAAAAGATAACAAAGAGTCTATGGAAGTCACTTCACAAGGTATGATTGTCATGAAGGCTAAATGGAATGGGACTAGCGGTTATAATGAACAAGGAGGTCAAAAAAGACCTTTATTAGACACTCAAATAGCAGAGAAAAAAACTAAGGTTACTATGTTTCCAGAAACTAAATACGACATAGCTAATGTAACCTTAGAAAGTATTGTAGATATTGATGGTGCAGACAGCTACAAAGTAAAAGTTATGACAGGAGACGCTGCGTCTTTCCGATATTACGATGTTGCAACAAACTTACTTGTACAAGAAGAAAGCACAGTTTCAACTCAAGGTCAAGACATGACAACAACTGTTAAATATGATAACTATTCTGAAGTAAACGGGGTTAAATTCCCTTACGCTAGAACAATCATAGCAGGACCACAAACCATGTCTATGAATATTAAAAATGTAAAAGTAAACGAAGGTGTTACAGATGCAGATTTTAACTAATACGCATTACCTTTAATTTTAAAAAAACCGAAGCTTAAACGCTTTGGTTTTTTTTTGTCTTTCTGTTAGCTAAATACACCCCTATTAATATAATAAGTGTTCCAACACCCTGTGTCCAACTAAAGCTTTCTCCATCCAATGAACCCCACGTTAAAGCAACAATTGGCATAATATAAGTTACAGAAGACGCAAAAACAGGCGTAGACATTTGCACCAATGTATTAAATAACACCTTAGCCAAAGCCGTCCCAAAAAAAGCAAGGATAACCACGTAACCAATTGCTTTATTAAAAACTGGGATATCAAAATTATTAAGATTAAAAAAATCAGTAAAAATCAGTACTAATACTGCAGGAATAAAAATAACCACGTAATTACCAACCGCTATCGCCAAAGGTTTCACTTCTTGTAAATACCGTTTAATAATATTTACATTAACCGCATACATAACTGTAGATACAATTACAAAACCAGCATACAAATAATTTTGATTCGGATTTAAATCCGCGCCTTCCAAAATCAAAATAGACGTCCCAATAAAACCAATTATCACGCCAATAACTTGTCTAGTACTACTTGCTATTTTAAACACAGCAGCACCAAGCAAAACCGTATTTAATGGCACTAAACTATTCAAAACAGATACTACAGCACTATCAATTTCGGTTTCAGCAATAGCAAAGAAAAAAGCAGGAATAAACGATCCAAAAACACCAGATATCGCGACCCATTTCCAATGCTCTTTTTTAATCGTTTTTATCTTTTTATAACCTACTGCAAACAAAAACAAACCCGTAATTAAGGTCCGTAAAGCACCTAACTGATAAGCACTTAAACCTAACAGCGCCTTTTTAATTAAAATAAATGAGGTACCCCAAATCAAGGACAAAACCAGTAAATACACCCATTTTTTAGAACTGTTACTCTGCATAGCATTGTTTTAGTGTACAAAAATCGATTTTTAAAGGCAATAAAGCATATAAATTAGTAGTTTTGTATCTATATTATTATAAATAAATACAATACAAAATGAAAATATTTAAACACATACTAGTACTAGTTTTAGTAAGCGTATTTGCAGTTAGTTGTAAAAACGATTCTAATCCAGAAGTAAAGACAGCACCAGCAGCTGCAAACACAACAAAAGTCGCAGTAAAAAAAGCTATAAACCCTAATGCGAAACTGGCTAAAGCCGAATTTAAAATTGAAGGGATGACTTGTGCCATGGGTTGCGCAAAAACTATCGAGAAAAAAATGGCTAAAATGGAAGGTGTAAAATCTGCTACTGTAGACTTTGAACGCGAATTAGCTATGGTAGAATATGACGAAGCTATAGTCACTAAAGCCGCTTTAGAAACTACAGTAACAAGCGTAGCGGACACTTACAAAGTAAAAGATATGCACACCGTAGAAGCATTTACTACGATAAAATAACGACTACGCACTACACATCAAGTAAATTGTAGCAAAATAGGTCGTACAGACCCCATGTTAACGTTTAAAAGCACAAAAAACAACTAAATACAAAGCATCGCATAGTCGATGCTTTTTTTTGTGCCAATTTATTTTATTTTTTTTAGTAAAATAAATCAATGCAACATGTCCAAGCTTCCGGAAGTAACACTATCGCGTATCTACTTCAAAAAAACGCATCAAATAAAAATAAGCTTCAAATACAACAATACAATAATAGCTGTTTTAAGAAAAATCCCGAAAACACATTGGAGTCAAACATTAAAAAGCTGGTACATTAAAAATAATCCAGAAAACTTAAAATTATTGTTTTCAGAATTTGAAGATTTAACCCCAATAAATGCTAAAGATGTATTTGACACTAGTATGCCACTACATCAATATCCTGATAAAAGAATAAGAAAGTTAAGCAAAGACAATAGGTTGATCTTAAATAATTTTTATAAATACTTAAAAGAAAAAAGATACAGTGCAAGCACAATTGACACCTATACACAATTAATAGCCGATTTTATAGAATATCATAACGAGAAAAATACCGAGACACTAATCAATCGGGATGTAGAGCTATTTATTGAAACCATTTACATAAAAAGGAATTATAGCATCAGCACACAACGTCAATTTATAAGCGCCCTAAAACTGTTTATTGTATTTTATCCTAGAATAGAAATTAACGAGATAACATTAGCAAGACCAAAAAAATCTAAAAAATTGCCCGTAATATTATCCTATCAAGAAATGATACTATTATTACAAAAAACATAAAACACCGTATAATCCTAGCCATTTTTTATTCGGGAGGATTAAGGATAAGCGAACTAATACATTTAAAAATAGAACACTTACACATCCAAAGACATCAAATATTAATCAAAGACGCCAAAGGACGCAAGGATCGATTTGTGAGCATAGCAAAAAGCATACTCCCGTTATTAGAAAACTATTTGGTGACCTATAAACCAAAACTCTATTTAAGAGAAGGTCCAAAAGGAGGAAAATATACCGCTAGCAGTGTTCGTAAATTTTTACACAAATCAAGCAGACTTGCCAAAATCAACTACATTGTAACACCTCACACATTAAGACACAGCTATGCCAGACATTTACTAGAGCAAGGTGTAGGTTTACGCCATATACAAGAATTATTAGGACATAGCAGACCCGAAACTACCATGATCTACATAATCTAGCCAGAAAAGATTTATTAGACATAAAAAGCCCGTTAGATAATGCTGTAGAATTATTAAGGAAAAACCAAAATCAGGAACAAAAGTTCCGCATATCCCGTGAAAATTGAGGGATATTTACTACTTTAGTCACCATACAACTAGTTATATGCTATTTTAAAAACGAAAACCTCGTAAAATGTAAAAAAACTAACTTGCACAAGTTCTTTAGAGAAAGGACATCTAAAAGAATAATATGTATAATTAAAAAATAAACTTATGAAAATTAAACCAATATCAATCCGCTCTATTACCTTAGTTTTATCATTTTTTGTGATATTTTTAAGTATGACATCTTGTAATTCTGATGATGACTCGGATACAGATACAGATACAGATACAAACACAACTGATTGTGTTCAACAAGACTTGGCAGAAGGAAGTGGTGTTTGTGATACACAATTAGCTTTTGATTCGTCTGTAACAATTAGTATTAATGGATCTGATAGGGTTATCACATCTAATAGTATTCCTGATCATTTAGTAGGGACCTTCATTAATGGAGATATTACCGAACAGAATGAAACTTATACAATAACTACAGATCCTGAACTTACAGGAAATTTAATTTCGCTAGAGGGCGATAATGGTCCTGAATATATTTTTGGTGTCTTATTAGATGGTGTTGAATTAGACCCTATTGCAGCTGAACCTTGGCCACATAGTGATCTTGGAGTTATGGATCCTGATGTAAATTGGGATTGGAATTTAGAAGCATTAAATGTTCCTATAGGTTTAGACTGTAACTTCTCACATGTTCAACCTACAGGTAAATATCATCATCATGGTACACCAACATTATATGATTTAGTTGCAGATGCAGACGGAACTGAAATGGTACAAGTTGGATGGGCAGCTGATGGATACCCTATTTATTATAAATACGCATATACTGATGCTGATGATAGTAGCTCTGCTGTTATAGAAATGACCTCAAGTTATGAGTTATTAACAGGAGATAGACCTGGAGATGGTGTATCGGCACCTTGTTCTGAGTATAATGGTGCATATTCCGCAGATTACGAGTATGTTGATGGGCTTGGAACTCTTGATGAGGCAAATGGAAGAACAGGTGTAACTCCTGAGTTTCCTGATGGCACGTTTTATTATATATTGACTGATGGTGATTCTTTTCCAAGTATCCCAAGGTACTTTAGAGGAACACCTTCTGACGACTTCCAACAAGGGCCAGGAAATTAAAAAAATCTTAAAAAACAAATCAAATATGTATAAATTATATTTATCATGTTTATTCTTTGTCATGTGTATACCTTTTACGTATGCACATGATTCTGATATAGCTTATTTTGATATTACAACAGAGGGTACTCAAACTATAATTCATGCTGAATTTTCATGGAGTATTCGAAATGCCTTAATTGCATTCGATTCTAATTATAATAATGCTAAAACAATAGAAGATATTAATGACATATTTTTACGTTACACCAAAGAGAATTTAAAAATTTTTGACACAAAAGACAAACAATTACATTTATTAAAAGTTGTTCTTGAAAAGAATAATGAAGAACATAACCATGCCACACGTTACACATTAATATTCGAGGGTTCAGATATTAGTAAAGTTTCAAACACCATGATGTTTGAACAGAGTAACTCTCAAAAAAACTATCATTGGTATTTAAACAAAGACGGAAAAAAGGAAGAAGCAATTACAGACAACACTACTTCATCTTTTAATATCACCACAGAAACTAGTAGTTATTTAAAATATTATTTAATTGTTGGTGCAATACTGTTGTTAGGTTTACTGATTTTTTCTTTTAAAAGAAAGACAAGGTAAATTGTAATAAAATAGAATTTGTACTAATTACAATAAAAGATTCTATTAATTTTTAAGAGCCAAATTAGATTGAAAGCTGTACTTGTGAAAAAAAATTATGTTATGATATCTGTGAAATTGAATAAACTACTGATTAAACAGCATATAACCCGTGTATAATTAATTGCTTTATTATTCTCTACTTGCGAATATTCCTGCGAAATATTCACGCAACTCCTATGTTTGTAAAGGAAGTTAATTCATATATAAATTTAGCAAGAATAAAGTGAAAAAAGTGAGAGTACGCACGCAACTAAATAACTCTAAAAGTATATTGTTGGTTAGAAATCACCTCACTTTTTTTATATCTTTTAGAGTTTGAACAGAATGTAAGGAATAATTATAAATAGTTATATCCAGAATATCCACTAGGAGAAAAAACGAGGAAAGATACTCACTTTATATGCTATTAAAAACCATGTAAAATGAAACAAATCTTAAAACAAGTCTTGGGTGTTGACGTAGCTCAAAAAGAATTAGTAGTAACTCTGGGAAAAATGTATAATGATTTCACGTTAGATCTTTATGCTTACAAAGTCTTTAAAAATAATAAAATAGGTTTTGCTGCCTTACTCAAATGGCTAGATCCAATTATAAATAAAGAGATAAAGCTACAGTTTGTAATGGAAGCAACAGGTGTTTATCATCAAAAATTCGCGTATTATTTAGATAAAAAAAATGTAATTTAACTATCGTATTACCAAATAAGATTAGTAATTATATGAGAACTCTTAATGTAAGAACCATTACTGACAAAACAGCATCACAAGCCATTTGTCAATTTGGTTTAGAACGAAAATTAGAGTGTTGGACGAAACCAAAAAAAGTATACAAAGAGCTACAGCAACTTACCAGAGAGCGAAGCCAAATAGTAGATGAACGCGTAATTGTGAAGAACCAACTGCATGCAGAAAAAACTGAAGCAGAACCTAATAAAAGTAGTTTAAAGCGTTTAAAAACTAGAATTGAATTTCTTAACCAACAAGAAAAGGAGATTAAGATAGAAATTCAAAATATAGTAAATAAGGATACTCAATTAAAAAAAGAATTAAAAAATATTTGCACAATTCCTGGTGTAGGGATGCTAACAGCGGTAATTGTTATAGCAGAAACAAATGGATTTGAACTGATTAGAAATAAAAAACAAATCACCAGTTATGCAGGTTTAGATATAAAAGAAAAACAATCTGGAACATCTATAAGGTCTAAAACAAGGATATCAAAAAAAGGAAATCGTAATTTGAGAAAAGCGATGCATTTACCATCATTATCTGCAGTAAAATATAATAAAACCCATAAAGAATTATATTTGAGATTAACGGCTAAAAGTGGTGTGAAAATGAAAGGACTGATTGCTGTTCAAAGAAAATTATTAGAATTAATTTACGTCGTTTATAAAAATAAAGAAGGTTTTATTCAAAATTATGAGCAACAAAAAAGAGCAACTCTATTAGAAATAGAAACTGCCCTTTAGAAACTAGCTCGAAGCCGTTTTGAAAAATAAAAATATAAAAAAAATATGAATTTTTTGTTGTAAATTAACACAGAATCTAACCATACACGTATTCCAAGGTCAAAACCTAATTATTTAAAGACCTTTTTATTATGCTGCAAATTTTTGTAATTCGACATAAGGTGTTCCTCTTTTTACCACTGCGAAAGCTCTTGACAAAATCTTATTTCTAACATTATTTAAAGCCACCAGTTTTGGTTTACCTTCTGCAACTTTTTTCTCGTAATACTGTTTTAATTCTTTATCGCACTGTATTGCGCTAACACTGGCAAGTGTTAACAGTGTTTTCATTTTCCGGTCTCCTATCTTATGAATTCTGTTTTTCCGGTAAATACTGGTTCCTGAACTGTGCGCAAAAGGAGCTACACCACAATAACTTGAAAACTGACGCCAACTATCAAACCGCTTAAAATTGTTCGTGTGGTATAACAATTGACAAGATAATATTAAACCAACCCCTTTTAAGGTATTTAAAAGCTGATAATTCTTTTCCAATAACTCATCACTTCGTATTAGTTTTTTAATACTTTGCTCAAGTGTTGTAATTTGTTTTGTAAGATAATGAATCATCTTTTTGACAATTATACAACAATCATCAGTCGATGGACTACTAAGCAAAGTCTGCATTTCTTTAAGACTACTCATCTTACCTGTACGGTCTCGTACTAGCTGTTCTCTAAAGGATAACAAACGTCCTAACTCTTGAATATCTTGCGCTTTTGGACTACTTAGAGTCAACTCTTCTTTGTAAAGCCATGCATATCTCGCAATCATTGCGGAATCAAGCTGATCTGTTTTTCCTCTAACAATTCCGGAAGATCGTTTAATGGTCAAAGGACTTTCTTCTACATAATCTATGTTGTTTTCTGATAAATAAACACTAAGATTTGTAGAGTAATGACCTGTATTCTCAAAACAGAAAAAATAGAGGTCTTTACCAAGGTACTTTTCGACCCAAGATAATAGTGCTTTGTAACCTTTTGAAGTATTCGAAAACACACGATGAATGCCTCTATTATGAATATGTGCATCAATTGTTAATTTAGATACATCAATACCGATAACATCTACATATTTTTTCATATTTTTAAATATTGTTCCTACTCAAAGAGGAATGATTAATAAATGTTGCTATGACTATCACCTTTAGTAGGAAGTGATTCCTGGTATTCCAAATGGTCCTAAAGCAACCTAAGAAAGACAAGAGGACTTATACGTATAATGGAACTATTATTCTAAACAACGTTCTAGTTCTCCTCTTGTTTCCTAGTAAAAGTAATAACTACTTTTATAATGAGTATAAAGTAAAGAACAACGTTAGGCACAAGCTAAAAAAATGAATGTATAGACTTTAAAACAAAAATATATTATGAAAAAAATTGAATTTACATTATTAATTTTATCAATTATCATATCCTTAGATTCATATTCACAAGAATTTGAATGGATTGTTGATAATACAGGTTCAAACTCTGGAGAAAGAATCGTAGCAATAATTGACGCAGGAAGTATTGGTAGTTATGATGGAATAGGTTTAACTGGAACTGTTACTGATTATAATGGAAATTGGGGTTACAACTACCCTACTTTATCTGAATTCACAGCTTACGTAAAATTTTCTCCTAATCTTACTTATGGAATAATACAGGAAAAATCAACTGCAAACATACAGCTACGAATACGTAAAATATCTAATTCAATAGTTCATTTAACCGCTAACTTATCTCCTCATAGAGGTGTAAGAGTTGATCTAAAGAAGGTCATAGGCTCTCCTTCTATCGTAATGGGAAATCCACTGGTTAATGATTCTTCTGGAGAGCTTTTATTAGACCAGCCTAGTTATAGTTCAATATCTACTACAAACCATAGTACCGGAGATGTAGGAATTGGAACTACTAATCCGGATATGAAACTTACTGTAAAAGGAAACATCCATGCAGAGGAAGTAAAAATAGACTTAAATGTTCCTGCTCCTGATTATGTTTTCAAAAATGACTATAATCTTAGAAGCATAGAAGAAGTAGAAAAATTCATCAAAGAAAACAGTCATCTACCAGAAATCCCATCAGCTAAAGAATTTGAACAAAATGGGATTATGCAAGCTGAAATGGATATGAAGCTTCTTAAAAAAATTGAGGAGTTAACCCTTTACACAATCCAACAACAAAAAGAAATTCAAACACTTAAAGAAGAAAATAAATCTTTAAACCTTCTGGCTACTAAATTTCTAGAATTACAAAAAAGATTAGAAATGTTAGAAAATAAAAAACGCTACTAAAAATTAAGAGTCAAGTTATATTTCAAAAAATCCTACTTTTACGTTATGGATATAAAACTAACAGAAGAAGAAAAAATCAAAATCCTGAATTCCGATGACATATACGGAATTATGCAAAAGGTTTTACTTCGAGAAAACAAAATTGACCAAAACAGAGAACATTTTTGGGTTATTGGATTGGCAAACAACAATCGCATTCTTTTTATAGAACTCGTTAGCTTAGGAACCGTAAATAAAACATTAGCTGAACCCATGGAGGTCTTTAGCTTTGCATTGCAAAAAAGGGCTGTAAAAATAATTTTATGTCATAATCACCCAAGTGGAGAATTAAAACCATCTGAAGGAGATAAAAATGTATCTGACAGATTGATTCAAGTCGGAATTATTGTGGACACAGAGGTTCTTGACCATTTGATAATTTCCGATAAAAGTTATTTGAGTTTTGCTGATACTGGACTTTTAGACGAATTGAAAAAAAGCACAAAGTATGTTCCTAAATATGTATTAGAACAGAGGTTTAAAAAAGAGGCTACTGAAATTGCCAATAAAAAGAAAACCGTTGAAATAGCAAAAGAATTTAAAAGAAATGGAGTTGATAACGAAACAATTGCATTATCAACAGGGCTTTCAATTGGAGAAGTTGAAAAATTGAGAGTTAAAAAGAAATAAAAGCCAGATGCCTAATCGAGTAGACGGCTCCGACTAAAATAGCCGGAGTGCGCCTCTCACACCACCGAACATACGGGTCTCGTATACGGCGGTTCGTAAATCATCACGCCAAAGCTCTTTTCACCCTTGACACTATCTTCTAATTTAGGCATAGGCTACCACTAGTGCTCCTATGCGAATTTTGAAGAGAATTACGTTCAGTCCTTCCTTACTTGTGAGACCTTCTGAGGTATTGCCTCAACTCGTGTCCTGTAAGTACTATGACCTCTGCTGACTTCTCCATATAATCAACTCGTAACTTTGGAGATCTCCCCAGGTAATGGCATCTTCTTTCTCTCAATCACTGCCGTATCTACATAATTATCCTTTTGGTACTATTTGGGCGTTACAATGATGTGCTTGCTTACCCGAATAACTATGCCTCTGTATACGATTTCTGTTCGTCAGTACCGAGTTTTGTAGTCTCGCTTCCTTCAGATAAAACCTCACGGTTTTCACCCTTGCGACTTACTAATGCTTCAAGACGTTACTCCTGCGCATAAGGGACTTGCACCCTCTAGATTAATTATTTACCTTCAGGTAAATTAAAAGATGCCCATGCTGGGCACACACATGGTATAAAAATAATTGCTGTTTTAGACTTAAACAAAGGTAGTTGCTCTTTTACTACGTCTGATTTTCAGCAGGAAAATTATCGCTTACAAAACCGCAACAATTCTTATACTTAACGTTACCACACATTTGAAAAAACTGCTCAACATACTGATTTTGGCTTTTGTTTTGACCTCTTGTCAGAATGAAAAAAAGTTGAATGGAACTTGGATATCATCCTATAAATTTTCTGATAATGATTCAATTAAAGATTATGTTGTTGGAGGTTTTCCTTTTAACCAATTGATTACATTCGATAACGGAACTTTTAATTTTAAAGAATTTAAATACGACAATTACGAAAATGAAAGAACTTCGGAATTTGAACTAACAGGGCAAAGTTTAGTTAATTTTGGAGATGAATACTTTGTAATTGCTGGAAATGAGTACTATGATTCAGAAATAATTGACCCATTAACAAAAGACAGTATTGTATTTAAAAATTATAATCAGAATAGAGTTTATAAGAGGTTGGTAGATTCTTTAAAGAATAAGTCACCCGAAATAAAATTTACTGGAAAAAAAATCATCAGGAATTTCAGAAAGTGGACTGATACAATCCAATTTATAAATGACTCTGTTTATATCAGCAATTCTTGGAAATTCGGAGATTCCAACCATTTTATGTGGGAACGAATAAATCATAATGGTTTTGATATTTTATTTACCGAAAATTACGCACCTTTTATTCTGAAAAAACAAATCGGAAATGAAATTTATATATCGATATTTGGAAATAAAAAAGAAGATTATATTTTAAAAGAAATTAAATAAAAACGTGTGGTAACAAAGTACTGTGTTAAAAAAAAGTAAAATGCCAAAAGGTTACACTTACAGTTAAATCATAAAACATTAGATCTAAACTATAAGTAAACAAGCTAAATATAATATAGCATCAGTCCTGTTTCAGGACACAACAATTACCATACATTTCTTAAAATAATTTTTACCGTTTGTTTTATTAATATTTCACTAATTTGGTAAAGTAAAAACAATTGATAAATGCAGCATCCCTTAGCTAGACTATTTTTTATATCAATATTCTATTTATTTATAATACCAAGCTTTTATGCTCAGTCTAATGCTCGGTATTTAGAAAAAATCGGGATCGACAATGGCCTATCTTCTAATTACCCCAATAATGTCATTCAGGATTCAAAAGGGTTTATTTGGATAGGCACCAACAATGGATTGAATCGGTATGATGGGTATCAATCTACAGTATTCAAATATGATGCTAATAATAGCAATACGATTTCAGATAATTTAATCACTAGCCTATTAGAAGACTCTAATGGAAATATTTGGATTGGAACAAGCGGTGGAGGATTAAATCTTTACGACACAACTACAGGTGTTATAACTCGCTTTAAACATAAAAAAAATGATTCAACTTCAATTAGTAATGATGTAATACTCCAAATATACGAAGACCGTCAGTCAAGGTTTTGGGTAGGCACAAAAAACGGTTTGAATTTATTAGATCGCTCGACAATGACTTTTAAAAGCTGGCTACAACCTAATAAATGTCAAACCTGTAAATACTCCATAAAAAGTATCGTGGAGGACAATAAAGGAAACCTTTGGATTGGAGATGAATTTTATGGTCTTTATTACTTTACTCCGGCAAGCGGTAAATTTACCACTCCGCATTTAAAATACTCTGGAGAAAACCGATTACCCTCCAATTTTATACATGATCTAGTTTTTTCAAAAGGGATACTATGGGTTGGTACAGACAATGGTCTAATATTATTAAATACATTGACAGAAGCGTATGAAAAAATAGCATTAAACAACAGCAACCATAGACGTTTTATAGAAGATGTTTACATATGGAATCTTTATAAAGATAATCAGGGAGACATCTGGCTATGCACAAACGGTAATGGTTTAATACATTATAAATTAAATACCAAAAAAATATCTATTTATAAGTCTGATGAAAACTCCGATTATAAAATAGGTAATAATTTAGTACAAGATGTACTTGTTGATAAGTCAAAAAACATTTGGATAGCGACTAGAGGAGATGGAATGAACAAGTTCAATTTAAAAAATCTAGTCTTTAAACATTGGGAAAATGACGCAAAAAACACCAACTCGTTAGTCAATAATGACGTAAGAGCAATGCTACAAGATGCAGACTGTACCCTATGGATAGGAACCAGTAACGGCCTAAGTCGATTTAACCCTGCGTCTAATTTATTTAAAAATTACATAAAAGACTTTAATTACAAAGCAGATGCTAAAAAACCAAAAATCCGCGCAATTTACCGTTCCAAAAGTAATGATTTATGGGTAGGTACTCAAGGTGGCGCACTTTATCGCTATAATCAAAAACAAGATCGATTTATGCTAGCAAAGGATTTTTTAAATAATCCTTTGGCCAATAAAATAAGACATATTGAGATTATATACGAACCCGAAGATGGTATTTTATGGTTAGGCACCATAGGAACAGGCATCCTAGCATACAATACCGTTACAAGTAAATTTAAAACCGTATATCCAAAAAATAATAAAAACAAAACCCTACTTAACTTATACGTAAACTGTATATTAAAACAATCTGAATCAGAAGTATGGATTGGTAGTAATAGGGGATTGATTCTTCTTAATACACATACACTTAAATTTAAATTATGGGAATATAAAGAAGGCTGTGATAATTGTATTATTGGTAATAAAATCCGTTCTCTGTTCCGTGATAGTGATAATAAAATATGGATTGGTACCAGAAGTGGCTTAGCGATATTTGATCCTAAATCTGAAAAATTTGAAAAATATGGAATAAATGATGGCCCTCCCAGTGATATTATATATGGCATCCTATCAGGTAGTGATGGTAATATTTGGCTAACAACTCCTAATGGGTTGTCCCGAATTAACCCACTTAGTATGCAATTCAAAAATATTACAATACCCGGAAATAATATTCTAGATATGGGAGGTCACTCTCAAGGACTAAATGGGACTTTAGTAGTTGGCGGGACCACTGGATTCACGATTTTCAATCCAAATGATCTAAAAACCAATACATATCCCCCTGAAGTTGTATTTACCGACATAAAGATAAACAATCAATCAACTTCATTTGATCAAAATATTTCAGAATTAAACGAGATAGATTTAGAGTACAATCAAAACAATTTAACCTTTGAATTTTCAGCATTAGAATTTACTAATTCTAAAATGAATAAATACCAATACAATTTAGAAGGATTTAATGACAAATGGATTCAGCATGGCAGTAAACATGATCTAACGTTTACAAATCTAGACCCAAAAACATACGTTTTAAAAATAAAAGGCTCCAACGATGAAGGTGTTTGGAATGAAAAAGAAACAGCATTAACGATTAACATAAAACCGCCTTGGTGGAAAACACTATGGTTTAGAATACTTAGCATTTTAATAATTATTGGGTCTATTTTCAGCAGCTATTCTTTACGGATAAAAGGATTGAAAATCAAAGAAGCCAAACTACAAAAAGAAGTCTTCAAACAAACAAAAGAACTAGTAGAGAATAACAAGGAACTGGAAGAATTACATAGGGAAAAAGATGGAATCCTAGGTATTATTGCTCATGACCTTCGTGGCCCTCTCAACAACATTTATGGTCTTAGTCAATTATTAGAAGATAATGAAAATTTAGATGAAGAACAAAAAACATATATTGAGTATATTAATGAATCTGTCAAAACTGGTAATAGCTTAATTACAGATTTACTTTTTATGAGTGATGTAAATCATCCAGAAAAAAGAATTGAATCTGAAGATTTCAATCTTTCGGAATTTATAGAAGAATGGGACAAAGGCTACATCTTTAGGTTAAAAGAAAAAGAGCAAACCCTTAGAAAACACATTAATACAGCATCACTAATAATTCATACGGACAAAAAATTGATAGCTCGTATTTTCGATAACTTAATGACCAACGCTATTAAGTTTTCAAATAAAGGAAGTGCAATTGATTTATCCGTAAACTCTAGCAATGGTCTAATAGCCATATCTTTCAAAGATTCTGGGCCAGGGATATCTGAAGCTGATCAAAAATTAGTATTTAAAATGTTTCAAAAACTCTCTGCACGCCCAACTGATGGAGAAAGCTCCCACGGATTAGGCTTAGCAATAGTTAAAACTCTAATTGAAAAGCTAGGAGGGTCAATTAAAATCGAAAGTCAATTGGGACAGGGAACCGAGTTTATTATTTATTTACCAGAATAAAAAAATGTGTTATAGCAATCTATACCAAATATATTAATTTAAAATCAGTCTAAAAAACACATTTATCTCATACAACCGAATGATATTACATTTATCTTTAGACCATAAAACACTAAATATAGGTTACAAATTATCAGTGAAAATTAAATATGTCCCTGGTTTCTAGTCGAATTATAAAAACACAACAAAATGAATATCTCCCATCGCGCTTTACTACTACTTCTAACAGTACTGTCAAGTTTTGGTTTAAACGCCACCAATTACTATGTATCAAACTCTGGTTCTAATACAAACACAGGCTTAAGTCTAAGTGCTGCTTTTTTAACACTACAGCATGCTGCAGATCTTGTAATTGCGGGCGACACGGTCTTTGTAGAAGATGGTATCTATGTCGGTTTTGATTTAAGAAATGTAAATGGCACAGCTACAAATCCGATAGTTTTTATCGGAACAGGAAATAGTGTATTGATAAATCAAAGTGGTCCAATCAGAAACGATGGGATTAACATTGAAAATGCGGATTATATTACTATCGATAACTTTATTGTAAATGATATGCCCGGAAATGGTAACGGAATACGAGTAGTGGTTTCTGATAATTGTATTATTAGAAATTGTGCCTGTGATAATAATGCTGAGCGAGGAATATTTACAGGATTTACAGACGATATTTTAATTGAATATAATGTTTGTACCAACTCAATCGACGAGCATGGTATTTATGTCTCCAATAGTTCTGATAGACCTATAATTAGGTTTAACGAGTGCTATGGTAACAATAATACTGGAATCCATATGAATGGCGATTTATCTGCTGGAGGCGATGGTATAATTAGCGATGCTTTAATCTACGGTAACACTATTCATGATAACAATAGTTCTGCTGGAATAAATATGGATGGACTACAAAACCCAACAGTCTACAACAACCTTATTTACAATAACCATTTTGCACAAGGCATTGCGCTTTTTCAACAAGATGGTGCTATTGTAACTAATGGTGCTAAAATATATAATAATACCATTATTGTTCCCTCGGATGGACGATGGGGAATACTTGTTCAAAATGGCGCAAATATAAATACCGAAATCTATAACAACATCATCATTAATCAACACGCCTGGAGAGGCTGTATTGCTTTAAATGATACCGCAATGTTTGCTAGTGACAACAATATACTTAATGATAAAATGAGTGATAATGGGGATGGATCGGCAATTAGCCTAGCTGCATGGCAAGCACTAGGTCTTGACACAAATTCTTTATTAGCCAATCCCATAAATTCAATATTTGTTAACCCGTCATCAAATGATTTCAACTTACTTGCGGAATCACAAGCTATTGATACAGGCACAAACCAAGTCAGCACAGTTGTTACAGATGATATTAACGGAAACACAAGACCAATGGGAATAAGTTATGACATAGGTGCTTTTGAATTTAGTAGTACACTTTCGACTAACAACGAAGCCCTTCTTTCCGAAGGTATTGTTGTTTACCCTAATCCAACCAATGGTTTAATACACACTGAGATCAAAAACATAGATAATATTACTATATATGATATAACAGGGCGTTATATTAAATCCATTATACCCGAATCAACCATTGACTTATCAGAATTATCACCTGGTACTTATCTCTTAAAAATTAGATCAAATGAACGCGAATTTATAACAAAAGTTGTACGAAATTAAGACATTGACTTAAACAATATGACGCATTAATTAATCTTTCAAGAGACGTTAAAATGTATCAGACACAAAAAATAAAAACAGTATAAACAATTAAAAATCACATTTGTGACAGTTAATTGTTTTGCTCCCATTGGACACTCTCCATGATACGTTTAATATCTTTCTGCAAGTAGTTTGCTGCTGGTAAAATAGAGTCGTAATTAGGTTTTGCGTAAAAATATAACGATCCTGTCAAGAAGTGATTAACACTATCAGTTACATAAAACTGTGATTGCGATGCTGCATTACCTCCGACTTCATAAAACATTCCGTAAACATTATTCTCCGGGTTTTCCCAAAGGTCTTCACTTATTGCATCTGCTTTTTTAGTATGTTCCTGAGTAAAATTTTGTGCGTTTTTAAGATATTGAATTAAACGCGCTTCACCATCAATAGCCTTATACGTTAAGTAGATTGTCCCCTTAAGCTTCTTATACTCTATATTTAACCCAAAGCTTTCTACATCATCTTTTAAAGGCTTAAATCGTATAGTATCACTTTGTAGGTTTCTGTCAAAAGTAAAAGGTAAGTTTTTATTATACACGTCATATTCTGCTTGAGGATACTCTAAGCGTAAATAAGCGTTTGGTTTTGGCACAGGGTCATTCCCACAACTAGCTAGTGTAATAAAAACGATAAGAAGTACTATTGTATTTTTCATAAAAATATTACTCAGACACTATTATAGTGGCTATTATGTTTTGGATTTAAGGCAATGTCACTTTGACACGTTTAATTCGTTTTTTATCTAAAGCTTCTATAGTAAAAACGTATTTTCCATAATTTATTTTACTGTTTCGTTTTGGAAACCCTCCAGAGTTTTCTAAAATAAAGCCAGCAAGAGTTTCTGCTTCACCTTTATAATCTTCAAAAACACTATCGTCTGTTATCTTTATAATTTTATAAAAATCCTTTAATGCAGTTTTCCCTTCAAAAACATAATTTTTATCATCTAGTTTGGAGTACACTAAATCTTCGTCATCAAATTCGTCACTAATATCTCCTACAATTTCTTCAATAATATCTTCTAGAGATACTAAGCCAGAAGTCCCTCCATACTCATCCACTACCATTGCTAAGTGCACTTTCTTTTCTTGAAACTCGGCCATTAAATCATCTAATTTTTTATTTTCAGGCACAAAAAATGGCTCCCGTAATAAACTGGTCCAATCAAAAGTTTTCTTATCAATAAAGGGTAATAAATCTTTAACATAAAGAACACCAATAATAGTATCCATATTATCCTTATATACAGGAATTCTAGAATAACCATTATCTATAATTTCGGGTATAATATCACTATACTTCTGCTCTACATTTAGCGCAAACACATCAATACGCGGTTGCATAACTTGCTTAGTATCTGTATTACCAAAGCTAACGATACCTTGTAGTATTTTTTGTTCTTCTTTAGTGGTATCATGCTCACTGGTCAGCTCTAGAGCTTGAGACAATTGATCGACACTAATATTAGATTTTTGTTTCCCTAATTTACTATGTATTCCTAAAGTAATACTGCGCATTGGAAGACTTAAAGGCGAAAATAACACATCCAAAAGACGTAAAGGATACGCCATAAACGTTGCAAATTTTAAGTTATTACGACTCGCATATATTTTTGGTAATATCTCTCCAAACAATAAGATTAAAAAAGTAATAACTACAACTTCCAAAACAAACTTAACCACAGGAGATGCAACACTTGCGAATATATAATTACCTAAAAAGGCAAATAGTATTACAATCCCAATGTTTATAAAGTTATTAGCGACCAATATGGTCGCTAATAATTTTTTTGGTCTAATCAATAATTTTGATATTATCTGTAGTTGCTTTTTACTTTGTAATGCTTCGTCTTCCAAATCTGATTTGGTTAATGAAAACAAAGCGACTTCCGCTCCAGAAATCATTGCAGAACATATTAAAAGAACTATTAAAAGCACAAAACCAAGTGCAACATTAATATTGTCGGAAATTATTAAAGCTATAAAACTCGAGGGTTCAGGGTCCATAATTAGTTATTAAAACGGGAGATCGTCATCACTAGATACTGGTTTAGACGTCGCAGGTTTTTCTGTGTTTGGTTTTGTTTGTTGTTGTGTACTTGATTCTGGAGGTGCCGCTTCCGGATCACGTTTGGTACTTAAAAATCTAAAATCGGACACTTGTATCTCTGTACTATAACGGTCGTTACCAGAGTCATCTTGCCATTTTCTGTTTTTTATACGTCCTTCGACATAGACTTTGTCACCTTTGGTTAAGTACTTTTCGCAAATTTCAGCCGCTTTATTACGGACTACTATATTATGCCAATCTGTATTGGTAACACGCTCGTTAGTTTGCTTGCTAGTATAGGTCTCGTTAGTTGCCAATGGAAAACGTCCAACACAACCACCACCTTCAAAGTAGTGCATCTTTACTTCATCTCCTAAATGCCCAATTAGCATAACTTTATTAAGTGTTCCTGACATAAATATTGTTTTTTTACTGCTACAAAATTACAGCTTTAAGCGTCAATGTAAATAAATTTAATAAAAAATATTGAAGCGTTAGCTGTTCTTGTTTAAAAATTAAAATTTTCTATAAAATTTCCAATTAATATTGGCACTGGATAATCTTGTATTGCATCAATAGAAATACCTTGTGGCAAACTAGCAACGGTAGTTACAACCCAAAATTTAGTATATAAATGTTGATGTGATAATTTATGCACGATTACCTTTTCATTATATAAAGACAACTCAAAAGACGTATCGTTTAAAACCTCAAGCTTACTAATTTCTTTCTCAATACTACTATGTGTGGTTTCTTTTAAAGTTTCGATTAACGGAAATTGATATAAATTTTGCCAGATTCCACTACCTTGTCTTTGTTCTAAAATCGTTTTGTGATCTTGAGAGACTACCACTATAAAATTAAAATACTTTTTGGTAACCTTTGCGGTTTTCAGCTTGACTGGTAAATCACCAACCCTGTTTTTTTGCAATGCCACACACTTAGTATTAAAAGGACAAGTATCACAATCAGCATTTTTAGGCTTACACAAGCGTGCGCCAAACTCCATTATAGCCTGATTAAAAGTGGCGGGCTGCTTTACATCTATTAGTTGTTGCGCTAATGCTTTAAACTCTTTAAATCCTTTCCCCGTATTAATAGGAGTATCTATGCCATAAATTCTAGATAGCGCCCTGTACACGTTACCGTCTACGACAGCGGTGACTTGATTAAAACAAATAGAAGCAATTGCGCTTGCAGTATAATCGCCAACACCTTTTAATTTAAGGATCTCGTCAAAAGTATCTGGAAAATGTCCTTCTAACTCATTGACTATATATTTAGCCGAAGCATGTAAATTTCTAGCTCGAGAATAATATCCTAGTCCTTGCCACAATTTTAACACCTCCTGCTCTTCTGCGTTAGCTAAATCAAAAACAGTCGGAAAATTAGTGGTAAAAGAATGGTAATAAGGTAGTCCTTGGACGACTTGTGTCTGTTGTAATATGATTTCGGAAAGCCAAATAAAATAAGGGTTTGTAGAGTTGCGCCAAGGCAAATCTCGTTTATTATCTGTGTACCAATTAATTAGTTGTTTTGAGACATTCATTTATGAGAAAAAAGTAAGAAAAGCAAAAGTAAAGTTTATCACATTAAATTTTAATGAATTAGGTTTGAAATATTGAATAATAAATGACTATATTTGCCAACCCTTAGAAAAATTAATAACGCAAATAAGAAAAGAAAATGACTAAAGCTGATTTAGTAGCAAAGATTTCTGAAAAACTAGGAATTGAAAAAGGAGATGTACAGGCAACTGTAGAGACTTTCATGGAAGAGGTTAAAACATCTTTAGAAGGAGGCGACAATGTATACCTTAGAGGTTTTGGTAGCTTCATTATTAAAACAAGAGCAGAAAAGACAGGGAGAAATATTTCAAAAAATACGACTATCAAGATTCCTGCTCACAATATCCCAGCGTTTAAACCTGCAAAAGTTTTTGTAGAGGGTGTAAAAACTAACGTAGACGTAAAGTAAACAATATTATAACCGAATTATTAATTTAAAAACATTCACCGTATGCCAAGTGGTAAAAAACGTAAAAGACACAAGGTTGCTACGCATAAGCGTAAAAAACGTAGACGCGCTAACCGTCACAAGAAGAAAAAGTAATTCAAAAAAGTAGTTTTAAAAAACTACTTTTTTGGTTTAAAAAATTATCGTTCTTTGAAATTGAGTTTATTTATAATACGTACAACCTTGCGTAATTATTAAACTCTGCCGGATTTAAAAAATCCTGTGAAATATTTTAGCTTTTTATAAGTTAAAATACAATGTATAATCCATCTGTACTTTATTGTATGGATAAAAATTAACCTAAATGGATAAAGAATTAATTATTAGATCTAGTCCAGAAGCTGTTGATTTTGCCTTATTAAAAGATGGAAAATTAATTGAATTACATAAAGAAGAAGACGGGAACAACTTTGCAGTTGGTGATGTGTTTATTGCCAAAGTAAGAAAAGCTGTTCCAGGCCTAAATGCCGCATTTGTTAATGTTGGTTACGAGAAAGATGCCTTTTTGCACTATCACGATTTAGGCCCTAAAATGTCTTCCCTTTTAAAATTCACAAAAAGTGTAAGCACAGGTAAACTAAAAGATTTTTCTTTAAAAAATTACCCATTTGAAAAAGATATTGATAAAGACGGAAAAATTAGTGATGTCTTAAAATCAAATCAGTCTATTTTAGTACAAATAGTAAAAGAACCTATATCTACAAAAGGCCCAAGGATAAGCTCCGAGCTATCCATAGCTGGTAGATATATTGTTTTAGTGCCTTTTTCTGACCGAATTTCAATCTCTCAAAAGATAGAAAGTAAAGAAGAAAAAGAGCGTTTAAAACGTTTGGTAAGGAGTATAACTCCCCCAGGTTTTGGTGTTATTGTACGTACAGTAGCAGAAGGCAAAAAAGTAGCCGAACTAGACAAAGATTTACAAACCTTGCTTAGTCGTTGGACAGCAATGTGTAAAAAATTATATAAAGCAAATCATCCTGCCAAGGTTTTGGGCGAATTAAATAAAGCCTCTTCAATGTTAAGAGATATATTTAATGACTCCTTTACCGGAATTCATGTAGATGATGATGCCTTATATGAACAAGTAAAAGAATATGTGCAACAAATTGCACCAAAAAAAGAGTCAATAGTTAAATTACATCAGTCGTCTACCATTCCAATATTTGAAAAATTTGGAATAGAAAGACAAATCAAGACCGCTTTTGGTAAAACTGTCTCTATGTCTAAAGGTGCATACCTTGTTATAGAGCATACAGAAGCACTACACGTCGTAGATGTAAATAGTGGTAATAGATCTAACAAAGCAAACTCGCAAGAAGACACCGCATTAGAAGTTAATCTAATCTCTGCAACAGAAGTTGCAAGACAATTAAGACTTCGGGACATGGGTGGAATTATTGTCGTAGATTTTATAGATTTAAACACTGCAGAACACAGGAAAAAGCTTTTTAATCATCTACGTGATGAGATGAAAGATGATCGTGCCAAACACAAAATATTACCTCCTAGTAAGTTTGGATTGATTCAGATAACACGTCAAAGAGTACGACCAGAAATGAACATTAAAACCCGAGAGGACAACCCTAATGGTTTTAAAGGAGAAGAAGTCGAAGCACCTATTAATATAGTGCCTAAAATAACTCATGACTTAGAACAAATTTTAAAAAAAGACTACAAAAAGGTGACTTTAAACACACATCCTTTTATAGCAGCCTTCTTAACAAAAGGCTTTCCATCTATTCGTTCAAAATGGTTTTTTGAACACAAAAAATGGGTAAAGATACAACCAAGAGATGCTTACACATACCTTGAATATCATTTTAATGATCAAAATGGTAAACAAATTAAATAACAAAAAGCCTCACTATTTATTTAGTGAGGCTTTTTTTTGTGCCTATTACAAACTAATTAGAATGGCATTACCCAAAGGGTCAGGCTATCCGTTATATCTTTTTATACAACAATTCTAGCAATAATAAACACGACTAATTACGTGTTTTTTCTATACGACAACAGCATAACACCTTCAATCCTAAAAAGGATGCCACTACTATCCTTAATGCGTAAACCAATACCTATTAATACTAAACACCACACAACACTATCTCATCTCTAATTATATTGAGAATCCCAACTACAATTAATTTAAAACTAAAAAAAAAGCCACATCTAATATGATGTGGCTTTCTTGGTTAACATTTTGGTTATTGGTTAAATGGTTGTTTTCTTAATTTCCAGGTCCTCCGCTTACAATAGTAAACTCAGAACGCCTGTTTAATTGATGTTGCTCTTCTGTACAACTAGATCCACAATCAGCTAAAGGCTCCGTTTCACCTTTTCCTTCACCTGTAATTCTAGTCACAGCAATGCCTTTAGACACAACATAAGCAACAGTAGATTTAGCTCTTCTGTCAGATAAACTCATATTGTAACCTGCCTTACCTCTATTATCAGTATGTGATGTTGCATAAATAATCATTTCTGGGTATTTAGTCATTACAGACACTAATCGATCTAACTCTGCAGCTCCTTGAGGTGTAATATCAGCTTTATTAAACTCGAAGTAAATAGGATCTAACACAACTTTATCCGCAATAATAATTTTCTTTATTGGAGTTAAGTCTACAGACACTGTTTTATTTTCATCCTTTGTAGCCTCTACTGTTACAGCATTATCTTCAAACTCTTCCTTTGTAACTTTTAAACTCGTTTCAATATCACAATCTGTTTTAAATGTAGTAACACCTTCTGCATTTGTATTTTGGGTTGCTAACACAGTCCCTTTAAAATCATATAATGTTACAGAAGCATTAGCTACCTTTTCACCTGTTTCTGCGTTCTCAACACTCACAATCATGTTTACATCACATAAAGGTTTGATTTCTCTAATTGCATATATATCATCACTTCCTTTACCTCCACCACGATTGGAAGAGACAAACCCATTTTTATCTTCATAAATAGTAAAGGCAAAATCATCAGCCTTACTATTTATAGGAGCACCGATATTTTTCAAAACACGATTTCCTGAATACTCAGTATAAAAGACATCTAAATTACCAAGTCCTAAATGACCATTAGAAGAAAAATACAAATAAGCATCATCTCCAGCAAAAGGAAACATCTCTTGTCCTGACGTATTTATTTTACTTCCTAGATTTTCCGGAGTTCCGAGCATTCCGTTAGACCCAATACTTGCTTTGTAGATATCATACAACCCAAATCCTCCTGGCATATCTGATGCAAAATACAAGGTACTTCCATCCTTACTTACTGATGGATTTTTTACAGAATAGGTGTTTGTATTAATATTTAAAGCTTCAACACCACCCCAAGATCCTTCGCTTTTTGTTGCTTTAAACAATTGTAGTACACTAATTTTAGTATTTCCCGTTTCTGATTTCTCATACATGTTTTCGAAAAAACTCTCACGTGAGAAATACATAGTACTACCATCAGGACTAATAGACGCAATCCCTTCGTGGTACTTTGTATTTATCTTCCCACTTAAGGCATTAGCTTCAGAAAAACTACCATCTTCAGAAACAGTTAGTTCATATACATCTAAATACGGTTGCCCATTCCATCCATAGGTACGTCTTGAATCATTTCTAGCAGAAGTAAAATATAACTTACCATCTTTAAAAGTTCCTCCAAAATCCGAAGCTGCTGTATTAAAATCCAAATTCTTAACAGTGAATTTTTCCTCTGATTTCAAGATATCATCCAAATAATTTGGATTTGCATTAAAAGCAATCGCTCTATCATCAGTACCATATTTAGTAGCAAAAATGTTCATTTGCGCATTTGAAGCCTCGTATTTACCATTTGCTTTTAACATTTCAGAATACTTGAAAAGCATATCTGCACTTGAGTCAGTTTCTAAAGCCTTAGCGTACCACTTTTCTGCTTCAACAGTATTAAAAGTATTATAATTAGCTTCTGCCAAACGTTTATAAACGTAAGCATCTGCTTCTCCCTTTTCTACAAGTTTAGCATAATCTTTGGCTGCTGCTACAAATTCTAATTTTTCAAAATGCTTATCAGCACTTTTAGTATTGTCATTTTGAGCAGTCATATTGAAGCTACTCAAAGTTACAAGTGTTATTATAAATAATTGTATTTTTTTCATTGTCTTGGTTAGCTTAGTGGATTAGAAATAACGTGGTGAACGTGATACTTTACTTGGAAGATTAATATCAAAGTTGATAAAAATCTCATGAGAAGAATTAGTAACCACATCTAATTGAGATTGGATTGTGTCATAGGCATAACCTATTCTTAAATTTGGAGCAACTAAAAAGTTAATCATTCCGCTAAAAGAATCATCTATACGGTAACCTGCACCTACCTCAACAAAGTCGTACATGAATAAATTTAAATTAACATCAAAACTTACTGGTGCGTCAAATGCCACTTTAGCTAAAGCGTGTGGTTTTAACTTAAAGTTTTCTGACAAGTCAAACACATATCCCGCCGCACCAAAAAAGTGTTGCGTTTCTGATCCTATTTTATACCCATTAGCATCCAAATGCACTGAACTTAAAATATTTGGCATCGACGCTGAGATATAAAACTTACTTGGTTTATAAAAATATAAACCTGCTCCAATATTTGGTGTAGTTTCATTTATATTTTGAGAAAAGAATGGATCATTAGGGTCTACTAACTCTAACCCTGCTAATCCAATATCATGAAACGTGGCTCCTGCCTTCAAACCAAAGGCCAACTTAGTCTCAGTTCCTACTGGTATCGTATAAGAAAAATCAACATACGCATTTGTCTCTGTTACAGGGCCCACTTCGTCACTAATTAAAGACAAACCTAAACCTACATTTTTTCCTACCGGAGAATGTATAGCTAACGTCCCTGTTGTTGGAGCTCCTTCTAAACCAACCCACTGACTTCTATAAAGCGCTCCTATCGAAACACCTTCTGTCGATCCAGCGTAAGCCGGGTTTACCACATTCATGTTATACATGTATTGTGTGTATTGCGGATCTTGTTGGGCTTGTACACCTATAAACACTAGGAATACGATATATACTAATTTTTTCATCTGTTATCTTATTGGTTTTCTAGTTAGTTTATCTATTTATGTATACCCAAGCGGCTTTTTCTTCCGATCCTTTATATTTGACAACATAGTAATATGTTCCTACCGGAAGCAGATCTCCATTATCAGATTGCCCTTCCCACTCATTAGTATAATTAGCTTTAGAATATACTATACGACCATTACGGTTAAAAATCTCTATATTTTGAACATCAAAATTACTTAAATCAAAGCGATCATTAATACCATCTCCATTTGGAGAAATACCTTGTGGAAAAACACAAGACTCTAAAACCAAATTAAAGCTTGTATTAGTAGATGCACAACCAGAATTAGATCCTACGGCATTAACATGCTCTACTCTAACATAAATAGTAGCTCCATCTGTTCCCATGTAAGGAGAAGTTAACGCTGCTGTACCTGCTTGAGCATCTGACAAAGCAGCATAATAAGTAACTACAAAATCACTAGAATTTTGCGCCCCTAATATTGTTGCTGTTTGAGACTCTAAATCAAATTCGCCATTTCCAGAAGCATTTTCACAGGATTCCATATCTGATGCTTGATCAGCCGTAGCCGATTCATAAAAATTGATAGTCGTTAATAACGAAGATGTAAAATCGTCACAAATACCTCCACCTACGACAGCTTGGTACGTTCCAGATTCGGTTGCAACAATAGTAGATGTAGTAACGCCATCTTGATAAATTCCGTTTACATACCAATCAATAGAATCTACTGCATAAGCCGTAGTAGCTGTTAATGTTACAGCGTCGTATCCACATAAATTAATCGCATCACTTGATCCTTCTGGAGCAGAGATACCTTGTTCTATTGCAATGCCATCATAATCTAAAGCAACCTCACAAACAACATCACAATTAGTTCCATCTATTGGTCCTGATTCTTGTGTAAACACATATGTTCCATCCTCTTGTGAGAAATTAGTAATTAAGATTATATAAATAGAATCAGCTGGAACACCAGTTAACGTAATAGTCTCTGTAGCTGTTCCTGAATAACTACAATCTGCTATACTTGTTGGTAATAATTCAAAACACCCTGCTTCCTGACCCGGAAATGGTCCCCAAATAATAAAATCAATATCTAATCCTACACCAGCAGCATTTGTTTGTGCTAGTTGAAATACATAATCTCCGGGATCGTCAAATTGAATTGTATTCCATTGCGGATCTGGCTGACTTCCTAAACAATCGTAATCAATATAAGAAGGAGCTACTTGATCTCCCACTATACTTGGATAAAAAATTGTTGGATCTGCACAAATTGGTAAAGCCTCTGTACAATACGTTGGCACACCTAAAGTCTGAATACATAAATCAAAAGTTATAGTTGTTGCTGTTGTCTCTGCAGAGAATACTCTAATATAATAGACATTACCTACTGTTAATGTCGGTGTTAGACTTGAATCGTCTGTAGTACAATATAATTGTGTTAAATCGTTACAATCTACACCTACCTCATAAAGTGCATGATCCACGTTAAATCCTCCAGCAACATTTGAAATTTGAATTATTTGTTGCTCTCCTAATGCTGTAAATTGATACCAAACATCATCGTCCGCACTTGTTGAACAAGAACCTCCAGGTAGACCCGAATCTGTCGCTTCTACTAAAGTTCCTGTGTTTACATCAATACAAGCCTCTCCATTATTAACTAAAGCGACTGTTGCATTACATGGGTTATCATTACTTGGAGGACACGCTGATAAAGATATTGTACTACTAGTAATAACACAACTAGCATCATCTACATTCGATACTGTAAGAATAATATCTGTATCAAAAGGATACGGTCCAAATTGCTGGATACCTGTAGCACTAACACCTACTGGACTAGTACCTTGGTTATCTTCTATTAAAAGAGAAGTTGCGTCGCCTAATGACGTAACATCAACATCTACTAAAAATTGATCACCATTTGCACAATCGTCAACAACAACAAACGTTGCTCTTGGATTAATACAAGTTGCACAGGTTACTGTAAAATTAATTGAAGTATACGTTGAATTACTTGCACAACTACCACTGAAATCTGATTCGACAGCAAAATAAATTGTATCTCCTGTAGATTGGAATGTTAAACCTGTTAATTGACCATCTGTACCATAAGGGTTTGCCGCATTTAAGTTAGTAACTCCGTCGGAATCCAATATAACAACCTCATCAATGTTATTTTCAACTTGTCCTGCGTTAATTGTTAAATTAAGAGGTGTACCGTCTGTTGAAGTAAATGTAAAAACATTAGTATCATTATCATCATAACAATAATCTATAGTTTGCGGCCCATCTGTTGCACAATCTAAAACAAAATTAAACTCTACTAATGTTGAAAAATTATACGGTCCAGCCCACGTACTTGAATCTACACCACATACTGCTTGTACATACACTTCATAATCCGTACCAGAACTTAATCCTGATTCAGGTATTGCTGCAGTAGTCACCGTAGTACCTGAAGTTGGCACTCCAGTTCCTGCTAATTGCAGTACATAAACCCATTCTGTTTCAGTACCACTTGGTGTCCAAGAAATATCTGCTGAATACTCTGCTATACTTGTAGCAGTAATACCACTCGGTGCAATACAAAACGTACCACAAGACTCCACTCGTATTTGATCTAAAGCTAAATCACCTTCAAAACTTGTACCGGCACCTCCATAACTATATTCTATATATACCACTTGACCTAAATAAGCATCTAAATTAACCCCTATTGGGATCCAAGCATCATCTGCCGTAGCCTGATAATCCCCTATCCATGTATACACTGTTGTAAAAGGTCCTGTTGCAGACGTACTCACTCCGACATTAAGAGTTCCTATATCTTCACCAAAAGCATGCATATAAAAAGATAATTCTGCTCCATCTAGTGCTGAAGACAAATCTATTGCAGGCGAAATTGCTGATGCAATATCCGTTGCATTCCCTGATGATTCATATTCTAAATGTACTCCTACATTACCATCCCAACTCACATTTGGTCCAGTTCCTCCCGAGTTTTCACTTGGATTAGTAATTCTCCAATCACCATTATCACCATTAAATCCTGTACCCGTCCATCCCAAAGGATCTGTATCAGGAACTGTACCAAAACCTTCAGTAAAAATAAATGTTGAATTTCCTGTTGCACAAGTTACTCCTACTGGAACTGGTGGCGGTGTATTAAAAGTAGTAAAGTTAACTGGTCCTACCCACGAACTATAGCCATCAGCACCACAATTTGCTTTAACATACACTTCGTAAGACGTACTTGGTGTTAATCCTGTTGCCGGATATGGCGCATTTAAAGTAGTAACAACCCCATCTGTTGTTGGTACTCCTGTTCCAGCTGTTTGTATCCAAATTTGCCATTCTGTTTCTATATCTCCGGCATCCCATGTAATATCTGCAGTTGTATCTCCAGTAACCGTTGCTACTATAGCCAATGGTTCTAGACAAGAAGGTATTGCTCTTACTTGAAAATTATCGACAAACACATCATTATCTGTACCATCGTCAACGACTCCTTCCGAAGCTCTAATTCCAAACTGAGCGGTCATACCTGAATATGCTGTTAAATCTTGTACAACATGCACTCCATTTGCAGGAATTACTGAGGTTGCGTCAAAGGTTTCTAAAACAGTCCACGTTGCTCCATTATCTGTAGTAATCAATAACTCGACAGTATCATCAGATCCCAAAACACCAGCTATTGTGCTACTAGCAAACATCATAACTCCAAAATCAAATTCTACTTGATAAGACACTCCTGTTAAGTCAAAAATAGGACTTAAAAGCCAATCGCTTCTTACTGCTTGATATAAATTTATCTTATATGCCCCTGTCGTTCCATTATTAAGAAATCCATCATTACTCCATGTAGATGTCCCAATATCTGTTGGACCAGTTGTAGCATCTCCATTATTTGCTACATCCCAACAACTTACTGGAATTGTTGTAAAATCTTGAAAATAATCTGGTGTAAATACAGCACATGCTGTAGTAAAAGTAATAGGACCTGTCCAAATACTTGTATCACCACCACAATCTGCTCTGACATATACTTCATAATCTGTTGATGCCGATAATGTACTATCTGTGTATCCCGTATTTGTTGTAGTTGAAGCACCTGCTCCAGTAGGAATACCTGTCCCTAAAGGTTGCACTGCAATCTCCCATGCTGCTTCAGCCCCTCCTAATGTCCATGACACCTCTACAGAGGTAGACGTAAAAGCATCTATATTTAATGCTGAAGGATTAGGACAAGTAGCATTATAAACAGCAACATTGTCTATTAACCAATACCATGCCCAACTATTAGCGTCATCATAAATAAATCTAACTTGCATTGCAGAATTAGCGTATGCTGTTATGTCTATATGCTGCTGGTCAGGCGCATTAAAATCACCAGCATCAGCTGTTTGCGTCAATACAACAACCCAAGCAGTTCCATCCCAAACCTCAACAATTGCTGAATCTGAACCAAGATTATTAAAGTATTGATCAAAATCTAAAAATAAAGCTGAAGCTGAAGACGAATCAAAAACTGGAGAAGTTAACGTCTCAAATAAAAGAGTACCACTACCAGCAGCATCACTATCTACTAAAGCGGCATTAGTTCCATTAAGAGAGTCTCCAGCACCTTGTTGTCCAGAAACCCAGGAATCACCTGTTGCATCTCCTGCATCTGTTATTGTCCAAGTGGCAGGAATTGAAGTATCAAAACCTTCTTGTAAATAAATTTGTGAATTAGCTTGCCAGCCTATAAACAATAGTAGCACAGCTAAAATGAACGTAGTTTTTTTCATTTTATAAGAAGTCGTTAGTTAATTAGAGACCTAAACTAAAAAAAAACGGCGTTTAAAAACTGTTAAAAATACTATTATAGACTAAATGCAATATTCATCGTTAAATAACACTAATTTTACAATGATTTAACAGTAAAACCTTACATTCCTCAAGTAGCTGGATTTGGAATTCCTGCATGTATCTTATCTATTTCTTGCATTAATTCTTTATTTAATGTTAAATTTATAGAATCAATATTCTCTTTAAGCTGTTTTATAGTGGTTGCCCCAATAATATTACTAGTCACAAAATCACGCATATTGACAAAAGAAAGTGACATTTGAGCGAGTGTCATATTATTAGCTTCTGCTAATTCTAAATACTGTTTTGTAGCTTCTGTAGACTGCTCACTACTGTATCTAGCAAATCTTGGAAACAAGTGTAAACGCGCCTTTTCACCCTCTATTCCTTTAATATATTTTCCAGAAAGCACACCAAATGCCATAGGAGAATAAACTAACAATCCAATATTTTCTCTGATAGACACCTCAGCCATATCGCCTTCAAAAACACGATTTAAAAGAGAGTATGCATTTTGGATAGTTACTGGTCTTGGCAGGTTGTTATTTTTAGCCTCTTCTAGATAGCGCATCGTTCCCCATGCTTTTTCATTTGACAGCCCTATTTGTCTAATTTTACCTTCTTTTTTTATTTGATCCAAAGCCTCTAGCACTTCTCTAAAATTATCCGTCCATGGATCATTTGGATTATGATTATAATCTCTAACACCAAAAGTGTTGGTTTCACGTTCTGGCCAATGCAGTTGATACAGATCTATATAATCTGTTTGTAGTCTTTTTAATTCTAGATCAACTGCTTCTCTAATAGACTCTGCTGTAAATCCTGTTGTACGTATATGTGCCGTATAATCTCCTGTACCCGCAATTTTAGAAGCGATAACAAGCGCTTCTCGTTTTTGATGTTTAAGCCAAGTCCCAATAATTTCACTTGTCCTACCTGATGTCTCTGCTGTTGCTGGTACGGGATACAATTCTGCTGTATCAATAAAATTAACACCTTGCTCTACTGCGTAGTTTAACTGTGCATGTCCTTCTGCTTCTGTATTTTGGTTACCAAAGGTCATGGTACCCAAGCAAATTTTACTGACTTTAATACCTGTGTTTGGTAATGTTGTGTATTTCATCGATTTGAAAATTTAGGATATTCAACAAATATAAAAAAGACCTTTAGTTATTATTATTAGTAACTAAAGGTCTAATGTGTATTAAGGTTTGCGTTAGGGATAGTAGTGGCATCCTTTTTTTGCTGCCATCTATGGCAAAAAAAGATATAACGGATAGCCCGACCCTTGCGGTAACGCCCTAATTAATTATTTAAAAGATTGTTAATCTTATCTAGTTTTGGAGTTAAAATCACTTCAATACGACGGTTTTTAGCCTTCCCTTCTGCGGTTGTATTTGGTGCGATAGGGGCAAATTCGCCACGACCAGCAGCAGTTAAATTATCTGCTTTTATATTACCATTTTCTTGTAATATAGACACAATTGCTGTCGCACGTTTTGTGGATAAATCCCAGTTATTACTAATATTTCCTTTTGCTGGGTACGGCGCATTGTCCGTATGTCCTTCTATTAGAACAGAAATTTCTGGATTATCTCCTAACACGGTACCCAATTGTTTAACCGCTTTACGACCTTGTGTACCGACTGCCCAGCTACCAGATTGAAACAATAATTTATTTTCCATAGACACGTATACTTTACCGTTACGTTGCTCTACCGTTAACCCTTTACCTTCAAAATCCGTAAGTGCACTTGAGATTGCATTTTTAAGGGCTGTCATTTCTGCTTCTTTAGACGCAATAATACTTTCTAAATCTGCCACACGTTGCGATCGAGACTCTAACTCTTTTTTAAGTTGTTCTAATCTTGCATTTTCTGTAGCTAAAGCCTGTTCTTTTGTTTCTAATTGCGCTAACAACTCTCTATTTTTTTGAGTGTTTGCCGCAATTGCAGAACTACTATTAGCATCTAAGGCATCATAAGATGCTTTTAGCGTATCGTACTTACTTTTAGTCACGGCATAGTCAGATTCTAATTGGTCACGACGCTTTACAGCTTCGTCATACTTTGTTTGTAATTCTGCTAAGTCATTTGCTGCTTCATTTTTTGTTTTTAGCAACTCACCATTTTCATCTCTTAAAGTTCTATTTTCCTGTTTTAAAGTCGCGTATTTACTTTCTAACTCTTTATACACTTTTGGCGACACGCAACTGGTTACAATAAGTACTAATAGGATTACTGTTATTCTGTTTTTCATTTTACTAATTACTATTTGGGGTTATAAATTGATTTCTACTAAAATAGGGCAATGATCACTGTGTTTCGCTTCTGGTAGTATAACTGCCCTTTCTATTTTTTGTTGTAAAGGTTGACTTACCATTGCATAATCTAAACGCCATCCTTTGTTATTGGCTCTAGAATTTGCACGGTAACTCCACCAAGAATATTCTTGACGCTCCGGATGTAAAAATCTAAACGAGTCTGTAAATCCAGAATCTATAAAATGACCTAACCACTCGCGCTCTTCTGGTAAAAATCCAGAAACACCTTTCATTTTGGGGTTATGGATATCAATAGCTTCATGACATATATTATAGTCTCCACAAACCACTAGATTGGGTAACGTATCCGTTAGCTTATTTAAATATTTTTGGATTAAATCCATATAATCAAACTTATGTTCTAATCGCGCTGCGTTAGTCCCGGAAGGCAAATACATGCTCATTACAGACAGTCCATCATAATCTACACGAATATTTCTACCTTCAAAATCCATAGATTCTATTCCTGTACCATATTCTATATGATTAGGTTCTGTTTTACACAATACAGCGACACCGCTATAGCCTTTTTTCTGAGCACTAAACCAGTAATTATAATGGTAACCCGCCTCTTTAAACAACTCTAAATCCAACTGCTCCTCCATTGCTTTTATCTCTTGCAAACAAATCACATCTGGATCTGCGCTTTGTAGCCATTCGATAAACCCTTTATTGATTGCTGCCCTAATTCCGTTGACGTTATATGAGATAATTTTCATGCGTGTTTAATAATTGTTTTAATAGCTCACATAATGTTTGCTATTGATTATAGTTAAAAAAACAACCTTTTTACCAAGCTTGTTTAATGCTTAAAACATTTGTTTCGGCTAAATTAAATAATGCTTTACTTTTACAAGATAAATCACTTCACTTTTACTGAAAAAATATTAACAAAATAATATAGTACTATTGTTGTTATAAATAGAGATGAAACTTACCATTAGCTGTTTTTTGTTTTTCTTCGGAATTTTTGCGTTTGCGCAAGAACAGACTAACGGGTTAAACCGAAAGACTGTTGCTACCAACAAAACCATCCAAATTGACAGCGTCAGTATTAATACTACTGGTTTTAAAATTGAAACTACAACTGGTGCAATAATAGACTCTAGCTATTACACTGTTGATTTTGGTAAATCCATACTTACCTTAATAAAACCGATAACAACCGATTCTATAATTATTAACTATCAAAATTATCCTGAATTTTTAACTAGAACCTACACACAATTTGATAAAAGTGTGATTGTAGAAAATACAGATAATATTAATAAACTTATTAAACTAACACAACCCAATACCAATAAAACATACACACCTTTTGATGGATTAACAACTTCAGGAAGTATTAGTCGTGGGGTCACCATTGGAAACAATCAAAACTCAGTTTTAAACAGCGAACTTGATTTACAAATTACCGGAAAACTAAGCGACAAAGTATCCCTTAGAGCAAGTATCCAAGATGCTAATATCCCGTTACAAGAAACCGGTTATTCTCAGCGTTTAGATGAGTTTGACCAAGTGTTTTTAGAACTATTTTCTGATGATTGGGCCATCCGGGCAGGTGATATAGATTTGATAAACAATCAATCCTACTTTGCATCATTTACAAAACGTGTGCAAGGTTTACAAGTTAAAGCCAAGTTTGGAGACGACGACCAAGAAACTAATGTATTTGCATCAGGTGCTATTGTACGTGGTCAATTTTCAAATTTCCAATTTACTGCGCAAGAAGGTAATCAAGGTCCTTATAAATTACAAGGTCCCAACGGAGAGTTGTTTGTATTAATTGTCTCCGGAAGCGAAACTGTTTTTGTTAATGGTGTTGCACTAAAACGTGGTGAGAACGAAGACTATATCATTGATTATAATGCAGGTGAAATTATCTTCACCCCAACCTACCCTGTTACTTCAGAAATGAGAATGAGTATAGATTTTCAGTACTCAGAAAGAAACTACTCTAGAATTGTAGCCTATGGTGGCGGGACTCATGACAGTGAAAAACTTAAACTAGGCGTCTCTGTTTATTCCGAAAACGACTCTAAAAACAACCCATTACAGCAAAATCTATCTGAAGCCCAAGTCTTAATTTTAAGTAATGCAGGAGATAACACGCAACAAATGGTAACAGCTTCTGAGGTACCAGAAACCTATAATGAAAATCGGATCTTATACAAAAAAGAGGTTTTTAATGGGGAAGATATTTATGTGTTTTCTAACAATCCGGACGACACCCTATTTGGTGTCACTTTTACATTAGTTGGAGACAATGAAGGGGATTACACGCTAACGTCTAGTAATGCCATAAATAACATCTATCAATTTACCGCGCCTATCGCAGGCATAAAACAAGGTAACTACGCTCCGATTGTCCAATTGGTAGCGCCTACATTATTGCAAATAGCAACACTAAACGGGGCTTACAAACCAACTAAAAAAACTAGCGTTGGTTTTGAACTGGCAGCCAGTAAAAATGATCTTAACTTATTCTCTAGTGCAGATGACGCTAACAACACTGGTTTTGCAGGTAAACTAAACGTCCAACAAAACATTATAAAAAACGATAGTCTATGGAATTTAAATGCGGTTTTGGATGCAGATTATATTCAGCAAAACTTTAAAACCATACAACGTTTATATGCGCCAGAGTTTAACCGTGATTGGAATTTAAGTCAAACCAATTCTAACCTGCTAAACACAAACTTTGGTGACCAAACATTAGTATCGGTTGGCCTGCAAAGTTTTCATCATAAAAAAGGTTATATTAATTATAGCTTTCAACATTTAGATTATTCCGAAAATTTTTCCGGAAGCAAACACAATGTTTTAGCAAATTTTAATATGGGTAATTTACGATTATCAACTAACACCAATATATTAAAAGCTGATGGCAGCGATAACTCCTCTAAATTTTTTAGAACGTATAACAAAGCCATATACACTTTAAAAAAACAATGGATTGGAACTGGTTTTTCTGCTGAAGAAAATAAAGAACGTATTAACCAAACACAGCAATTTACAGACTTAACACAACGTTTTACTGCTTACGAAGCTTTTACTGGTATTGGAGACAGCACCAATATTTATGCGGAAGTTGGTTACAAATATAGAGTCAATGACAGCTTGCGTAACGGCAAACTAGAGCGTGTCAATAGCTCTAACACGTATTACTTGGATTCGCGATTGCTTAAAAACGAAAAAACTAACCTGTCTTTATATGTTAATTACAGAACTTTAAAAAATGAAGACCAAGAGCAAGCAAATGAAAACTCATTAAACTCTCGCCTATTATTTAATCAACGTTTTCTAAAAAATGGTATTATTTGGAACACCGCTTTCGAAACTAATTCCGGAACCTTACCACAACAAGACTTTACTTATGTGCAAGTCGAGCCCGGTCAAGGTGCCTACACATGGATTGACTATAACGAAAATAGCATCCAAGAATTAGAAGAGTTTGAAATAGCACAATTCCAAGATCAAGGTGAATATATTAGAGTCTTATTACCTAATCAAGTTTTTATTAAAACACATCAAAATAGATTAAGTCAAACCGTTACCCTAAATCCTATAGATTGGGTGAACTCTAAGAGCAAAACAAAACAAGTACTCTCCAAATTTTATAATCAAAGTAGCTATCTAATAGACCGAAAAATTATACGTAACGATAATGACTTCGACTTAAATCCATTCAAGCAAGGCGAAGACAACCAACTAGGACTAACGCTTAATTTTAGAAATGTGTTATTTTTTAATCGCGGGAAACAACGCTACACCACGTCTTACACCTATTTATGGAATAGTAGCGAAAACACGCTAAGCTTTGGATTTATTGAAAACAATCTTAAAAGTCATCAGTTAAATTTTATCCATAAAATTAGAAATAGTTGGCTAGTGACTTTGACCTCTGCTTTAGAGCAACAATTTAGTAATAGCGAAAATTTTAGCAGTAAAAACTTTGACATTGACACTAATAAATTGAATCCTAAATTATCCTATTTACTAAACGACAATGTGCAGTTTGATGTCTTTTATCAATTTACAAACAAAGACAATACCATCAACAATCTAGAGACCTTAAAACAACAAAAATATGGTCTATCTTTTGCGCTTTCACCTAAAGACAACGCCCAAGTCGGTGCCATTTCTGGCGAATTCAATGTTTTTAATAACACTTTTGAAGGTAATGCCAACAGCCCTGTTGCTTTCCAAATGCTAGACGGTTTACAACCCGGAAAAAACTTTACTTGGACCTTACTAGCGCAAAAAAAACTAACCAAATTTTTAGATTTAAACCTAACTTATTTTGGACGTAAGACCGAAACTAGCAAAACGATCCATACCGGAAACGTACAACTAAAAGCTTATTTTTAAGACATTTGTAACCTTTGTTACCTATTGACACTTCTAATTGTGTAAATTTGTATATAATTATGAGCAAAATTTTAGCAATCACTTATTCACTTTTGATTCTCGTTCAGAGTTTCAACATAAACTTGGAAGATATTTCTAAGTTTAGTGTGTTGTTAGAACATGCCGAATTTCATGAAGAAATGTATGGTGATACGTTTTTTCAGTTTTTAGCAGAACATTATGGAGATGCTAGAGATACGCATGATAATGATCATAAAGAACACAAAGACCTTCCGTTTAAGGATAATCATCACATGTGTACGCACATCAACACCTCTTTTATAAGTATTGCAAATAATTTTGAACTTAACCAGTACGAATTTATTGAAATCCCTTTTAACTTTCACTACAACGAAACTATAACAGACTCTGAAAAAACTTCTGTTTTTCAGCCGCCCAAGCACGCATAATTCAATTTAGATCTTAACCCTGTTTGCTTCAAACAGGTATTTATTATTTCTTAATTTTTATGAATTATGTTAGAAAACATCATAAGATTCAGCTTAAAAAATAAGCTGATCATATTTCTATTTACAGCCTTTATTATAGGCTTTGGTATTTTTTCGTTAACTAAAATACCAATTGGCGCAGTGCCAGATATTACCAATAACCAAGTACAGGTTATTACAACATCGCAAAACTTATCTACGCAAGATGTAGAGCAATTTATAACCTATCCTGTAGAGTTAGAAATGGCTAATTTACCTGGAGTAGAAGAGATTCGTTCTGTTTCAAAGTTTGGACTATCTGTGGTAACCATCGTTTTTAATGACGACATGGAAACCTTTTTACCTAGACAGCTTATTGCCGAAAAAATTAAATCGGCTTCCGAACAAATCCCAGAAGGTTTTGGCACACCCGAAATGGGACCTATAACCACTGGGTTGGGCGAGATTTACCAATACATATTAGATGTCAAACCGGGCTACAAAGACCAATACAGCACAATGGATCTACGTACCATCCAAGATTGGATTGTAAAGCGTCAATTGTCCGGAATTCCTGGCGTAGTTGAAGTGAATACTTGGGGCGGATTTTTAAAGCAATATGAGGTTGCTATAAATCCCAACAAGCTTACTGCCATGAACATTTCTATTGCAGAAATTTACGAAGCTTTAGAAAAAAACAACAGTGTTTCTGGTGGTGGTTATATTGAAAAAAATGACAAAGCTTTTTTTATTCGTGGCGAAGGTCTAGTTGGCTCACTAGAAGATATAGAAAATAGTGTTGTTAAAAATGATGGCTCACCAATATACATAAAAGACGTGGGTACTGTTGGCTTTGGAAGCGCCACACGTTTTGGAGCCATTACAGGAAATGGTGAAGGCGAAAAAGTATTAGGACAAATCATGATGCTTAAAGATGGCAACTCTAAAGAAGTTATTGATACTGTTAAAAAACGTGTCGCATCCATACAGAGCACATTACCAGAAGGTGTGTATATAAATGGCTTTTTAGAACGAAGCGAACTGATTGCAAAAACAACATTCACCGTTGCCGAAAACCTAATACTGGGATCGCTAATCGTTATTTTCGTGGTCGTCTTACTACTTGGTAATTGGCGCTCAGGTTTGGTCGTAGCTTCTGTTATCCCGTTAAGCTTAATGTTTGCCATTATATTGATGCGTCAATTTGGAGTAGATGCTAACTTAATGAGTTTAGGTGCTATCGATTTTGGAATTATCATTGATGGCGCAGTTATTATCGTGGAATTTATTGCGTTTCAAATCATGTCCAAAGCATCGCATCTTTCTGAAATTAATAAAACCGAAAAACAAGCAGAAATTGACCAAATAACACTAAAAAGCGCTTCAAAAATGATGAATTCAGCGATTTTTGGTCAATTAATAATCTTAATCGTGTTTATTCCAATTCTGTCTTTAAGTGGTATTGAAGGAAAAATGTTTAAGCCTATGGCAATGACGTTCAGCTTTGCTTTAATTGGCGCCATGATTTTATGCTTAACCTATGTTCCCGCAGTCTCATCCTTGTTTTTAAAACCTAGTACACAGTCTGCAAAAAACATGTCGGTTAGATTAATGACTTTTTTAAATAAAGCCTACCAACCTATTATTAATTGGGCATTGTCTAATAAAAGAATAGTTGTTGTGTTATCAGCATTATTACTAACCTCTAGTATTTATGTTTTTAGTAGAATGGGTGGCGAATTTATACCCACTTTAGATGAAGGTGATTTTGTTATTCAGCCGGTTTTAAAAACAGGAACGTCACTAGGCAAAACCATAGAAATCACTACTAGAATAGAACAAATCCTACTAGACAACTTCCCTGAAGTAGACCAAGTAGTCAGTAGAATCGGAGCTGCAGAAGTACCAACAGACCCCATGTCCATGGAGCAAAGTGATGTAATTATAAAGCTTAAACCTAAAGACGAATGGACTTCTGCTAAAAACAAAGACGCGTTAGCAGATAAATTTAAAGAAGCTTTAACCGTAATTCCAGGTATGGAAGTTGAATTTACACAACCTATAGAAATGCGATTTAACGAGCTTGTTACTGGAGTTCGTGCAGATATAGCCATTAAAATTTTTGGTGATGACTTATCGATATTAGCAAGCAAAGCAAATGAAATCAAAGAATTTATTGAAAACGTTGAAGGAGCTGTAGATCTTTCGGTTGAAAAAGTAGAAGGCTTACCTCAAATGAGTGTAAAATTCAACAGAAGTAAAATTGCACGATATGGACTTAATATATCAGATTTAAATGATGTTATCTCTATGGGATTTGCTGGAAAAACAGCTGGAAGTGTTTTTGAAGGCGAAAAACGTTTCGACTTGGTCCTACGTTTAAAAGAAAACAACAGAAAAGATATAGGAAGTCTAGAAAACCTATACATCGACACCCCTAACGGCAATAAAATTCCGCTTAGCGAATTAGCAGAAATAACCTATACAACTGGTCCTGCCCAAATATCTAGAGACGACACTAAACGTCGCATTGTAGTTGGTATAAATGTTAGAAACAGAGATTTACAATCTGTAGTAAATGACGTGCAAAACATTATAGACAGTAAGTTAAAGCTACCTGTTGGTTACAGTATTACGTATGGCGGGCAATTTGAAAACCTTCAAAGTGCAAAAGACCGTTTGTTATTAGCCGTTCCATTGGCTTTAGTTTTAATTTTTATACTACTCTATTTTGCATTTAACTCCGTAAAAGAAGCACTAATCGTCTATTCTGCAATTCCGTTATCCGCAGTTGGTGGTATACTATTATTATGGGCTAGAGATTTACCATTTAGCATATCTGCAGGCGTTGGTTTTATTGCATTATTTGGAATTGCAGTACTAAACGGAATTGTATTAATCGAGCATTTTAAAGAACTTAAAGCGGAAGGTTTTAGTAACATAAACCAACGTATAAAAAAAGGAACCACAGAACGTTTACGCCCCGTTTTACTTACAGCCGCAGCTGCTGCTTTAGGCTTTTTACCTATGGCTATTTCTACAAATGCAGGTGCAGAAGTACAACGCCCTTTAGCAACGGTTGTTATTGGTGGTTTAGTAACTGCAACCTTATTAACCTTAGTGGTATTACCTGTTTTATATGCTTGGTACGAAGAAAAAAAAACGCTTAAAATGAATAAGAAAACTATTATTTCTGTGGTTATCTTGCTATTAACTATTAGTATTCAAGCACAAAACAAACCATTAAATATTGAACAAACGATAGCATTAGCAATTGAGAATAATGCGAATTTAAAAGCTGAAAACTTAAAAATTGACAAATCTAACGCTCTAGTTGGCTCAGCTTTTACGTTTGATAAAACGAGCGTTTATTATAATTATGACGAAAGTAATTTAGCAGTTAACAATGAGCCTCTTAAAGTTTTTGGCATCTCTCAAGACTTTAAATTTCCAACGGTATATTTTGCTCAAAAGAAAGTAAACGAGTCTAAAGTAAGTTTACAAGAAGCTAATTTTAGTTTACAAATACAGCAATTAAAAAAACAAGTGTACGCTAATTATTACCAGTTAAGTTATGCTAAAAACAAAGCCAAAAATTATAAGTATTTAGATAGCTTATATCACGATTTTGCACAAAAAGCAAAGCGTCGTTTTGAGTTAGGCGAAACTAATTATCTGGAAATGATAACAGCACAGTCCAAACAGAAACAGTTGGAAACACTATATAAACAATCCCTTCAAGAGGTGACCTTATATAACGAACAGCTAAAAAAAATGGTGCAAGTAGATTCTATTACTACTGATGACGGTTTGCTTCAAAAGCTAGAAATAAAACAATTATCTGCTAATCAAAATGTAGGATTATCCGTTTTTGACGCGGCTATTAATTATCAAAAAGCACAAACTAAATTAGAAAAACAAAGTTTACTTCCAGATTTAAATGCGGAATACTTTCAAGGTACAAACAGTACTCTAAACGATAATATTAAAGGCTATCAACTAGGTCTTAAAATTCCTGTTTTATTTGGCGGTCAACGTTCAAAAATTAAAGCTTCAAAAATTGCACAAGACATTATTGTAGAACAAAAACAAGATTATCAAGCTAAAATAAATGCAGAATATCAATCGTTACGGGCAAAGCTTCAACAATATGAAGATGCTATTAATTATTACGAAACGCAAGGACAAACGCTGTCCGAAGAAATAATAAAAACAGCAAATAGAACTTTTAAAGAAGGTGAGATCGATTTCTTTCAATACATCCAAAGTTTAGAAACCGCAAAAGATATTCAGCTTAGCTATTTAGAACAATTAAATCAATACAACCAAACCGTAATTACCATCAATCACTTAACACTATAAAGAGATGAACAAGATATATATCCTATTATTTTCACTGGTTTTAGTAGCCTGTGGAAATTCAGAAAAAACAGCAGAAAGCACGCCTGAAACAGAATCACATAATGACGAAATAACCATTACAAAAGCACAGTTTGAAGGCGAAAAAATGGCATTTGGAACGTTAGCGAAATATGCTTTTAATGAAACCGTAAAAGTAAACGGAATGATAGATGTACCGCCACACAACAAATCAAGCATCACGACTTTTAGCGGTGGTTATATTACAAAAACACCATTATTAATCGGGGATCAAGTAAAAAAAGGACAATTATTAGTCACTCTAAAAAATCCAGAATTTGTTGAACTGCAGCAAAATTATTTAGAAGTTTCAGAACAATTAAATTACTTAAAATCTGAATTCAACAGACAAAAAACATTGTTTGAAGAAAAAATCACTTCCGAAAAAAACTACTTAAAAGCTGAAAGCGCGTACAAAAGTAACCGTGCCCATTATAATGGACTGCGTAAAAAATTACAAATGTTAAATATTAATCCGAGTAGTGTAGAACAAGGACACATAACTTCGACTATAAATTTATACGCCCCAATTTCTGGTCACGTTACAAAGGTTAATGTCAGCAACGGAACCTATGTTTCGCCTAGCGATGTTATCATGGAAATTGTAGATATTGACCATATTCACTTAGAGTTATCGGTCTTCGAAAAAGACATTATGCAAATTAAGAAAGATCAAAAAATTCTATTCAAAATTCCAGAAGCTTCGGACAAAACCTTTGAAGCAGAAGTCCATCTTGTTGGAACCACTATTGACGAGCAAACTAGACGCGTAAAAGTACATGGACACGTAGATAATGACAAAGAGCATTTTATTGTTGGGATGTTTGTTGATGCTGATATTATTATTGATAGCATCAAAAGTATTGGACTGCCTAAAGAAGCTATTATTGAAGTTGGAAATGACTTTTATGTTTTAGTTTTAGAAGAAGCACATGGAGACGAGTTTCATTTAGAAAAAGTTAAATTAGAGCTTGGAAAACAAACAGAAAACACTGTTGAAATTTTAAACGCTAGCCTTTTAAAAGACAAACAAATTCTAATAAAAGGAAATAGTATGCTATTAAATGAAAGTGACGGTGGCCATAATCATTAATTAAGACTTAAAACAACTACTATGGAAAACCATAATAACAGCGGACACAACCACAGTCCTAATTTGATTTTTGGTAAAAAAACAGAACTCTATTTTGCTATACTTTGCGGTATTTTTTTAGTAACTGGATTTACTATTGAAAAACTAACCGATGCACCTATTTGGGCGTCAATAATAAGCTACATCGTTTCATTCATTTTTGGTGGTTATTTCATTTTTATTGAAGCGTTAAAAAAAATACCGAAAGGCCAATTTGACATCGATTTTTTAATGATTGCAGCTGCTATAGGCGCCGCATACATTGGCAGTTGGACAGAAGGTGCTTTACTTCTGTTTTTATTTAGCTTAGGTCATGCGCTAGAACATTACGCGATGAATAAAGCTAAAAAATCTATAGAAGCTTTAAGCGATTTATCTCCAAAAACAGCATTACTAAAAAATGGAAATCAGCTTATTGAAACTCCTATTGAAAATTTAAAAATTGATGATATTATTGTTGTAAAACCAAATACTAAAATTGCTGTAGATGGTGTAATCATATCTGGAAACAGTAGCATTAATCAAGCCCCCATTACGGGAGAAAGTATGCCTGTTGACAAAACAGCAATCGCAACTTTAGATAATTTACCGGAATTTAAACACATCGATAAAATTCATATTGCGTTTACAGGAACCATAAATGGAGATAGCACTATTGAAGTACATGTTTTAAAACTAAGTCAAGACTCAACAGTAGCACGTTTAATTAAAATGGTGAATGAAGTGGAAACCCAAAAATCGCCAACCCAACGCCTAACCAAAAAGTTCGAAAAATGGTATGCCCCAATAGTAATCATAGTGGTTGGATTGCTCTGCTTTGCTTACCTAATTATAGATGAAACGTTTAACGAAAGCCTATACAGAGCCATAACCGTTTTGGTAGCAGCAAGTCCTTGTGCTTTGGCAATATCTACACCAAGTGCAGTCCTTAGCGGAATTGCAAGAGCAGCACAAAAAGGGGTGTTAATTAAAGGTGGAAAAGCGTTAGAAGATTTAGGAAGCATTACCACAATTGCGTTTGATAAAACAGGAACGTTAACCGAAGGAAAGCCAAAATTAACCAATGTGATTGCTTTAAACAATGTTGATGAAAATGAATTTCTACAAATTGTTTTAGAAGTAGAAAGTTTAAGCAATCACCCACTAGCAAAAGCAATAGCAAAGGCTATTGAAAAGCTACATAACATACGCTTTAAAGGCATTGCTAAAAATATTAAAGCCATACAAGGAAAAGGAATTACTGCCTCTTATAACAACTCCAAAGTGCTTATTGGTAATCTAAAATTAATGCTAGATGAAGCCATTACTGTAGAAGATTCTGTAATTAAAAAAATGGATAGTCTTTTGCAACATGGACATACCGTTATGTTGGTTGCTTTAAAAAACGAAGTGATAGGTATTATTAGCGTTATGGATACGCCAAGACAAACCGCAGAAAGCACATTAAAAAAGCTAAAAGCAATTGGTATCAAACGGATGATTATGCTAACCGGAGATCATCAAAATGTTGGTGATGCCATTGCAAAACAAATAGGCTTAACAGAAACAAAAGGAGATTTATTACCAGAAGATAAAGTCGAAGCTATTAAAGATTTATTAGAAACCGACGGAAAAATCGCCATGATTGGAGATGGTGTCAATGATGCGCCAGCAATGGCGTTAAGCACCGTTAGTGTTGCTATGGGAGCAGCTGGAAGCGATGTCGCTTTAGAAACTGCAGACGTTGCGTTAATGTCTGATAAAATAGAAAGCCTACCTTTTGTTATTGGATTAAGCAGAGCGTCTAAACGCATTATAAAAGAGAATATTTTTATAAGCTTAGGTGTTGTAGCTATACTTGTTCCTGTTACAATTCTTGGATTAACCAATATTGGAGTCGCTGTAGTATTTCATGAAGGCTCCACCATAATGGTTGTTTTGAATGCTTTGCGTTTACTAGGCTATAATGACCATTTAGTCTAACGTTCATTTCCTACCGATAACACCAGTAATGCTAAGTAAAAAGAAAGACCCAAACTTAAAAGTTTGGGTCTTTCTGGTATTTGTTAATTCCTTCTTTTAAAGCAATGCATTGTTACATTTTTTTTAACCACTCTTTGACATCGACCTCTTTATTAATAATACCTTTAAGCTCAGAAATCTGAACACGATGTTGTTCCATAGTATCTCTATGTCTAATCGTAACGGTATCATCTTCTAAAGTCTGGTGATCTACAGTAATACAAAATGGAGTACCATTAGCATCCTGACGTCTGTAACGCTTACCAACAGTATCTTTCTCTTCGTAAATGACATTAAAGTCCCATTTCAAATCTTCAACAATCTGTTTTGCAACCTCCGGTAAACCATCCTTTGCTAATAATGGAAATATTGCTGCTTTTGTAGGTGCTAAAACTGCTGGCAGTTTTAAAACCGTCCTTGTTTTTCCATCGCCAAGATCCTCTTCCATTAAAGAGTTTGAGAATACGGCTAAAAACATACGATCTAAACCAATTGAGGTTTCTAAGACGAATGGTGTATAGCTTGCATTGTCTTCATGATCAAAATATTGTAATTTTTTACCTGAAAATTCTTCATGTTGTTTTAAATCAAAATCTGTACGTGAGTGTATTCCTTCTAATTCTTTAAAACCAAATGGAAACTTAAACTCAATATCAGTAGCTGCATCAGCATAGTGTGCTAATTTTTCATGATCATGAAAACGGTAGTTATCAGCACCTAGGCCAAGTGAATTATGCCATTTCATTCTATTTTCTTTCCAATACTCAAACCATTCTTTTTGAGATCCTGGCTTAATAAAAAATTGCATCTCCATTTGTTCAAACTCACGCATTCTAAAAATAAATTGTCTTGCAACAATCTCATTTCTAAATGCCTTACCTGTTTGTGCAATACCAAACGGGATCTTCATTCGTCCTGTCTTCTGTACATTCAAGAAGTTTACAAAAATACCTTGCGCTGTTTCTGGACGTAAGTATAAATCCATTGCATGTTCTGCACTTGCTCCTAACTTAGTACCAAACATCAAATTAAACTGTTTAACCTCTGTCCAGTTTCTACTTCCACTTAAAGGACAAGCTATTTCTAACTCTTCAATTAATGCTTTAACATCTGCTAAATCTTCAGCTTCTAAAGATTTACCTAAACGTTTTAAAATAGTATCGATTTTTTCTTGATAACCTACAACTCTTCCGTTAGTTGCTAAAAATTCTTCTTTATTAAAAGCATCACCAAAACGTTTTGCTGCTTTTGCAACTTCTTTATCTATTTTAGTTTCAATTTTAAGACAGTAGTCTTCCACTAAAACATCTGCTCTGTAGCGTTTATTAGAATCTTTATTATCTATAAGTGGATCACTAAAAGCATCAACGTGTCCTGAGGCTTTCCAAGTGGTTGGATGCATAAATATCGCAGCATCAATACCTACAATATTATCATTTAGTTGCACCATCGCTTTCCACCAATAGTCACGTATATTTTTCTTTAATTCTGCTCCGTTTTGTGCGTAATCATAAACCGCACTTAGTCCATCGTAGATCTCACTACTTTGGAACACGTAACCATACTCCTTTGCGTGAGAGATTACTTTTTTAAATTGATCGTCGTTGTTTGCCATAATACTACAAAGATAAACGATAAATAAAAGTGTACAACCAAAAAACGATTAGTCTTTTTGACAAGTGTAAACAAAAGCTGGCGGAGCGTTTAAAGGCTCGAAGCCTAAAGTAACATTATCGTTAAATTTTTCTTTTAAAGCTGCATAGTAGGTTAAACTATATTGGAACTGAAAGAAATAACCTTTAGAATTTAGACATTTAAATGCACTATCCAATATAACCTCTGTAATGGGCTTTGGAATATTAGTTAAAGGTAAACTAGACACAATATAGTCTGTAGATTCAAAACCATGTTGTTTTATGACGTCTAAAACTTGATCTGCAGATTGATTTGAAACGATTAATCTAGGATCTTCTATTTTTAATAATGCTTTGTAAAAAGTATCATTTATTTCGAAAGTAATAAGCGTTGCCTCTGGTTGCAATCTTTTCAAGATTTCTTTTGTAATCACACCATTTCCAGGCCCAAACTCAACGATTAATTTAGCGGTACTAAAATCTATCCCTTTTAATAATTTTGAGGCTAAAAATCTAGAACTAGGAAATAGTGTCCCAGACGTTTTTAAACTTTTAAGTGATTCTTTTAAAAAATTAATTTTGTTCAAAAAAAGAGCGTTTTAGAGATAATTTAAACGAATATAAGATATTTATTTATTCACGTATTGGCAAAAATAAAACCATTACGCATATAATGTTCTTATTTACAATAAAAATAAAGCTATTTCAGTGTTATTGAGGTAGTTCCAAGCCTAGTGTTATCATAAAAAATATTTACAAAATAAACACCTTCTGTTAAAGGTTGGTCTACATCCGCAATGATAATTGCGTCAAGGTTGACATCTTCATTTTTATAATCTAACTTGATTTTTTTACTATAAATTAAAGATTGTTTACCAAATGAAACGACGCCTTCATCGGCAATAACATTATTATTAGGATTTAATATTTGTATGTAAATATCTTTTTCTCCTTCTTCTACAAATTTATTTTTAGAAACCGTAAACTCCACATGAAGCTTGTTTGCTTTATGCGATTTATCTGTACTTACAATTCGTTTTCTTGTTATCCGTTTAACCGCCTTTGCATTTAACTCTTCTATTTCTAGATGACTAGCGTCTTTTATTTTTTTAGACAGTTTATTATTAACAGAAGTTAAACCTTTATTCTTAACTTTTAAAGTACTGCTTACATCTTTAACAATTAAAAGATCTTGTTCTACTTTCTCCCCTTTTAAAGCTAAGCGCTCATTTTCTTTTTTAAGCTTGGACACCAAACCTAGCACCTTCTCTTTTTCTTTATGTAAACCCTTGATTTTTGAACGATATAAATCTAATAACGCAGCACTTGGTTGTAATGTTTTTACAGAATCTAATATACGTGCTATTTTAAATTTAGATTGCTCTAACATAATACTTAACGCCTCACTATCAACTTGAACTTTATCATAACGCGTTATCATTTCTGACAATTCATTTTCTAAAAGTTTCTTTTCTTGAGCAACGTAAGAGGTATAATCTTCCAACTTATCATAGTTCAAATAACTATACGAGCCTAAGACTACAAAAGCAATAACCAAAGAACCAATTATTAATCTATAGTTGTAAGTATGCGGGATAACTATCATTATTCAATTAATTTCACGATAAAACTATTGAATAAATAGTTAAGAATGTATTTAAAATCGATAAAGGGGCAAAAAAAATGTTAAACTAAAATAATTGGATAAAAAACAATTTCAATAAAACCCTTCTAGCTAGACATGTAACCTTCGACTAAACTCTTATTTAAGCTCCATACTCGTTTTTCCTATTAACGTGTTTTTATTATAAATCGACACAAAATAGACTCCTTTTTGGAAAGGCTCACCTGGTAAAGGCTCTATAAAAACGCATTCTTGCAAACTAACATTATCATAATCTACAACTAACTGCTCGCTAAAAATCAAAGACTGTTCTCCAACATTTATAACACCTCGATCTCCTACTACATTATTAGAAGGATCTAAAATTTGAATGTATAATTCTTTTTTTCCTTTAGCTGCAAATTTATTTTCTGGAATTGTAAAACACACATTTATTTTTCTAGCGCGTCTTGCCGATACTGTACTTTTAATTCTACCACTATTTGTAACACGTCTAACACCTTCTGTCAGCACATTTTTAACACTTAAAGCTTTTGCTTTATTTATTTGACGCTTAAACTTATCATTGATCCTAGACAATGTAGAATTCTCGGTTTTCAAAGATTTAGAAACATAAATAGTTTGATCTAGCTCCGTATTAACGCGAATAGCTTCTTCTTTCAAAAACACATTCTCTGCATTTAACTGCTCTACTAAAAGGTATATTTTATTGTTTTCGTCTTTTAAAATCTCTAATTGTTTCTTATAATGAGACACAAGATACACATCTGGCTTTAAATACTTAACAGAATCTAAAATACGAGAAATTCTAATTTTAGAATCATCTAATCTCGCCTGCAAATCTCTATTATCGACCTCCAACATATCATAATTCATCACCATTTGATTAAGCTCTGCTTCCACTGAAGCATTCTCATTCAATAAGAATTCATGATACTCGTTTAAAGAAGTATAATTAGTATAACTGTAATAACCTAAAGCACATAGTAATGTTGAAAGTGCAACAATAACTAACCTTAGACTATAGACTTGGGACCTTACAATCATTTAAGTTTAATATTTGATGCAAAACTATTACTAATATATCTATATATAAGAATTTTTCGATAACTTGATTAAAATTTCGGTCAAAGCTAATAATGATGCTTTCAAAACAGATTATCGGCTATTTATTCAAAACACATAAAACCATTATTTTATGAGCTTAGAAGCATTAATTAATCTGTTTTTCCCCAAGGTCTGTAATGCTTGTAAAACCCACTTATCCGATAACGAAGTCTTTTTATGCACAGACTGCAGACACATTTTACCAACAACCAATTATCACCAGAACATTGATCCATTCGTAAAAAACGTCTTCTATGGTCGGGTTAAAATTGAAGCAGCAACAGCATTATTACGTTTCGAAAAAAAAGGAACCGTTCAATACCTACTTCATCAATTAAAATACGGAAAAAATGAAGCCGTTAGTGACTTTTTCGGACAATGGCTAGGAGAAGAACTTAGAACTTGTGACGACTACAAAACAGTAGATCTTATAATCCCTGTGCCCTTACATCCTAAAAAATTAAAAAAAAGAGGCTACAATCAAGTTACTAAATTCGGTCAAAATATAGCCAAAGCCTTAGAAATTGAATACTCAGAAGATTTACTCACCAAAATAACCACTAGTACTTCATCTCAAGCCAGCAAAACAAGACTTGAAAGATGGCAATTAAACAACGAAACCTTTACTATTACACACCTACATAAACTTGAAAACAAACATATCCTGTTGGTCGATGATATTATTACCACTGGAAATACATTAGAAGCCTGTATTTTAGAATTAAATAAAGCTAAAAACGTAAAAATAAGTGTTGCCGCAATAGCAATAGCGTAGCCCATTTTTCGTTAAAAGATAAATATGTTGTTAATTTGTAACTTCATTCAAAATTATATGCAAAACCGTCTCTTAAATTTTTGTTTTTATAGTGTTTTAGCACTGACTTTTATTAATTGTGCAAATAGAGGAAATGTGTCCGGTGGAGAGAAGGATATAACGCCACCTGTTATCCTTAAAACAATTCCAGAAAACTATTCTACAAACTTTAATAGTAAAGAGATTAGAATTTATTTTGATGAGTATGTTAAAACCAAAGACCTAACCAAACAACTAGTTATATCTCCACCAATGAAGGAGACTCCTGATATCACACCTTTAGGAACAGCTAGTAAATATGTGACGATAAAAATTTCTGACACATTACAACCCAATACAACCTACGCTATTAATTTTGGAAATAGCATTGTAGACAACAACGAAGAAAATCCTTACCCTTATTACAGATATGTCTTTTCCACGGGGAGCCATATCGATTCGTTATCCGTAAAAGGAAGTGTAATGGATGCCATCAAAAGACAAACAGATCCTTTTATTTCGGTGCACTTATATGAAGCGGACTCCACTTACACAGATTCCATTGTCTATAAAGAAAATCCAAAATACATTACTAACACTTTAGACAGCACCACTAATTTTAAAATTGAAAATTTAAAAGCAGGGCTTTATAAACTTGTTGCCATAAAAGATAACAACTCTAATAACAAATTTGAGCAAAGTTCTGACGAAATAGGGTTTTACAAGGATTTTATAACCGTATCCAATGACACAACTGCTTTTTATAAATTAAAACTATTTAAAGAAACATTAGATTACAAAGCTGAAAGTCCCAGGTTAATTTCTGGCGAAAAAATAGCATTTGGTTTTCAAGGTGAAGACTACAAAAGCATGGCTATTGACTTACTCTCCGACGCCCCATCAGACTATGAATACAGCTATTTTAAAGATGAAAAAACAGACACTTTAAACTATTATTACAAACCAAAATTAGAAGTAGACTCTCTAATATTTAAGGTTACAAATAAAACTATTATTGATACGTTTACGGTTAGGATAAAAGACAACAAGAGAGACTCTTTACTACTAAAAGCTAATCCAAGTGGTAATATCGACTTTTTTGAGCCTTTAAAAATTTCGGCGAATATTCCAATCACTAAATTTGATAAAACTAAAATAAACATCTTAGACAAAGACTCTACAAACGTAGTGTTTACAACTAAGTTCGACACATTACAAAACACTATAGAAGTTGTTTTTGACAAAACAGAAGATAATGTTTATAAAGTGCAGTTACTACCAAATACAGTTACTGACTTTTTCAGCACCACTAACGACACCTTAAACTACAGTTTAAGAACCGAAAAAGAGGCAGGACTTGGTAATGCTAGAATCAATATTAAAAATGCAGAATACCCTTTAATTGTACAATTCGTTAATAAAACAGGAGACGTCAAATACGAGGAATATGCTACAAAAGCAGCTCCAATAGATTTCTTTTATTTAAAACCGGGAGAATATTACGTCAGAGTTATTTTTGACTCTAATAAAAACGAAAAATACGATCCTGGAAATTTCCTTAAGCAAACACAAGCAGAGCGTGTCAGCTATACAGAAAAAGTTGAAGAGATAAGATCTGGATGGGAAGTGATTATTGATTTTACTCTAGACTAAACAAGTCTTTATCATCTAAAAATCTTAACTTATTTCTAGTCGTTTCAACATGTGACTTACTTAAAGTAACTAACGCAATGTCTTCCATATTTGGTTTTAGACGTATTAGCTTCTCCCCTAAAGCGTTATAGGCTTGAGAATGTCCTGGATATTGATACTTATTAGCATCCAATCCAACTCTGTTTACCCCAATACAATAACTCATGTTTTCAATAGCTCTTGCTTGCAATAAAGTATCCCAGGCTAAAATACGCTTTGTCGGCCAATTGGCTACATATAACAAAACATCATAATTATCGGATAGCCTAGACCAAACAGGAAAACGTAAATCGTAACAAACTAGGGGCTTAATTTTAAACCCTTTGTAATTTACAATTAATTGCGCTTCTCCTTTTGTATAGACCTTATCCTCTCCTGCTAAGGTAAACGTATGACGCTTGTCGTAACTATCTACAACACCATTTGGGTGCACAAAAACTAAACGATTATAATAATTATTATTTTCCTTAATTACCAAACTACCAACAATTGCAACCCCTTTACGATTAGCCAATGCTAGCATCCATTGGATAGTATCACCATCCATTGCTTCAGCCACAACCTGTGGAGACATTGTAAAACCAGAAGTAAACATTTCTGGCAATATGATAAGATCAACAGTATTATCTAACCCTTCAATTTTTTGCATAAAATTCAGTCTATTTTGGATGGGATTCTCCCAAACCAAATTAGACTGAATAATTGCAATATGTAACTGTGTATTCAAATTAAAGCTTACCTAATTTCTCCTTAGAATCCACCACTTTTTCCTTTAATTTTTCAAGTTTTTCATTCCATTTTTCAATGTCATTAGGAGACAATTCTCCTTTTGCTTTTAACTTTTCAAATTTTTGAGTGTCTTTTTCTAGTTTCTCAGTTGCTTTTTCAACATCCTTTGTTGCTTTCTCTTTCTTATCAACTGCTTTCTCTTCTTTTTCTTTAGCTTTTTCGGCTTCTTTACGTTCTTTTTCTCGTGCCTTCTCCTCTTTTTCTTTGGCTTTAGCTTCCTTTTCTTTTTGTTTAACAGCTTCTTTTGCTTCCTTTTCTTTTTCTGCAATCGCCTTCGCTTCAGCTTTAGCTTGTTCTTCCTTTTCCTTAACTGCTTCCTCAGCGGACTTCTCTTGTTCTTTGCGCTCTTTTTCCGCTTGCTTTTCTTTTTTCTTAGCCTCTTTCTCTGCTTCTTTCTCTGCTTCTTTTTCTTTCTTATCAGATGAAGCTTCTTCTTCCTTAATAGCTTTTTCCTCTTCCTTAGCAGCTTCTTCTTTCTTTTTTTCAAGAGCATCAATCTCGAAATTTTTGACTTTTGCTAAATCAAAAATCCCTTCTTGTTGTTCTTTTGTTAAGTCCTTAGTAACTTCTTCACCATTTAAAATGATCGCTTTTTTATAAACGACATAAACTTGATTATCAAAACTGACTTCTTGAGCTGTAACGCTATTAACCACAACCAGAAAAAATAATGTAAAAAATAATTGAAATGTTTTCATGTTTAAGTTTTTAATTAGGCTCTAAAAGTACTTAGAATTTGCAATAAATTAACATATATTAACAAATTATTCTCAGCTTTTTAAGCAAACAAGACTTAAAACTCCTTCCGATAGGCAAGCGTTGTGCATCCATATAAATTTCATTACCTGAAATTTTACTCACATAATTAGTATTAATTATATAAGATTTATGAATTTGAATAAAGCATTGTTCTGGTAATTTTTCAATCCAATTCTTAAGCGAATCTATATAGGACAATTTTTGTGTTTTAGTCACCACCGTAACATAGTTTCGATCAGATTCTAAATACAAAATATCGTTAAGCACTATTTTATGAAGCGTTTTATCGACATTCAAAAAGATAGATTCCTCTACCATATTCTTGGTATCACTATTTGTATCTAATCTACTTTCGACTTTATTAATTGCTTTTAAAAAACGATCAAACCCAAAAGGTTTTACTAAATAATCCACAATAGTATCTAGCTCAAAACAGCTCACTGCGTAATCGGGATAAGCAGTCGTCATTATAATGGACGGTGGATTCTTTACGCTTTTAATAAAATCTATACCTGATATATCTGGTAAATTCACATCTAAAAACACAACATCCGCAGTACTTGTTTTAAAGTAGTTATGCGCCTGGATAGCCGATTGAAATGTGCCTAACAATTCCATATTTGGTAATTTACTTAAATAGTTTTTAAGCAAATTCTGTGCAGGTATTTCGTCCTCAATAATGATACAAGTCATGATAGATCTAAGGTTAAAATTACTTTAAATTGGTCCGTCTTCTCAATATGCAACTGATGCTTATTTGGGTACAACAAATCCAATCGTTTTTTTAGATTTTTAAATCCAATTTTAGAGTCGGTATTATCTATATTATTATGTTCAAATGCGTTAATACAAGTACAAACTAACGTGTTATCTTTTTCCGTAAGCTGTATGACTATAGTACTATGTAGTGTACTATGTTTAAACGCATTTTCAATAATAGTAATTAACAATAATGGTCCAATTTTACTATAACCTGATATTACATTAGTAGTATACTCGATATGTTTAACACCTTCTGTTCTAATCTTTTGGAATTTAATATAATTATCTAGAAAATGAAGTTCTTTTTCTAAATCAACAAACGCTGCATTACTATCATACAAAACATGTTTTAAATTATCAGATAACATTAAAATAAGCTCTGGTGTTTCGCTGGGCTTCTCTATAGAATAGGAATAAATCGTATTCAAATTATTAAATAACACATGTGGATTAATTTGAGATTTCAAAAATTTCAACTCCATTTCTGCATGTTGTTTTATCATATCTTCTTTAAGTCTTTGTTCATCCAAAAACCGAAACAACATCCATATAAAAGAAAAGAAAATTAATGGCACCAAGGTTTGCCATAAGTAATCGCTTAAACATTTCATTATAGAACACCCACATTGTGCAAAAACATCACAATACAATCGTGTAGCAAAAAATGAAATAGCAATAAACAGAGCGCCGTAAAACATATACCATTTTCGTTTTACAAAAAAAGGTAAAAGCACAAAATGGTTAACATAGACTATAACTCCTAAAATGGATAAGTACTGTAAAAATGGATTCTCAGCCCAATAATAGCGAGAGAACATAAATAAAGACACAAATATAAATAGCATCCAAAATAGAATGTGCACTAATATTTGTGAGGTCTGTTTTTTTAAATCTATCATAATATAGGCTGAAAGTAACCCAAAAACTTAAAACCATCAAAAACAAAGTACAAAAGCCATCAAAAGTAATGCAAACTGCATAAAATAGGTTGTTGATAAGCTTAAGTCTGTTGTTGGTTTAAATAATTACTAATTGAGTAAGATTAAAATTAGATTTGAATATCTCAATCAAAAACAATTTTTATGAAATTATTTATATCCATTGCCCTTGTTCTAATAACGCTTAACTCCTCAATCGCTCAAACAATAAACACTGAAGTTTTGGATGACAAAGGACAAGCAAAATTATTAGGACAAATTAATAAAGATGGGCTTTTAAAAGACGCTTATAAAGATTGGTTTAATAAAAATTATGACGAATACATAGCCAACGAGAAATTAATAAACACCTTCAAAGACTCACTAAACAATTATACCATTAAAGCCTTTTTAGGAACTTGGTGTGGTGATAGCAAAAAAGAAGTACCGCGTTTTTACAATGTATTAGAATTGGCCGATTTTAATATGGATAATTTAGAGGTCTTTGCTCTAGACAACACCAAAGACAGCTACAAAAAAGGACCTAACGGCGAAGAAAAAGGGTTTAACATCCACCGTGTTCCAACTTTTATTTTTTATAAAGACGGAAAAGAAATTAATAGGATAGTGGAACATCCTGTTGAAACTTTTGAACGCGACATCGAAAAAATAGTCACTAATCAACGTTATTTTGCTAAGTACTACGTGGCTAATATTACGTTTTACAACTTAAATGAAAAATCAATAGAAGATTTAGTTAAATTAGAATCTAACTTTTTAACCTATTTTCCAGAATACTCAGCAGGAAGTAAAGAACTAAATACTTTAGGTTACTGGCATTTAAAAGATAAACAATACGACAAAGCAATTTATGTTTTTGATTTAAACACAAAGTTATTCCCTACCAACCCAAACACTTTTGACAGTTTAGGTGAAGCTTTTTTCACAACCAAAAACTATCCTGACGCTTTAAAAAATTACAACAAAGTTTTAGAATTAAAACCTGAAGATAAAAATGCTTTAGACATGATTTCTAAAATAGGGGTTCTAGAGAATTAATACCCTCTATTCTTTTTTATTTGGTTGTAAGATTACCCAATTTGATTTAATTTTATAAAATGTATCCTCTTGCGCTCGTTTATAAAAACCTTTACAACGCACTCTTATAAGTTCTTCTCGTAAATTATTTGATATAATGTCTAAACCTATAATATCAAACTGAAGTTGTTCTTTACGTTTTAAACTCACCTCATAGTCCTTTAAATTACTTGGAGGAACAGGTGGCGCAAGTAAAGGTATTATTGTATTACGATTATTACTAATTTTCTCAAGTTCCAAACTTAATGTTGCCGTTTCCCAGTCAAACTGATTAACCGAAATCACTGTATCAGATTGATTGCTAATAGTAACGCTTCCTTTTAATTTTGAACTATTAACTACAACTAACTCGACTTTTATATTATGGTTTTCCATATCACTTTTACAGCATATAAAAAATAGACTTACTATTAGAACTAAACTTTTTAATCTATTACTGTACATTGTCCTTCTGGTATATTTAAAGTAGATTCCCAGCTTGTTTTATTAACCGTCTCCATATCAAAAATTATTTCACTTTAACCTTAATTGCTTCACAAATAACAAAAGCATTGACAAGTAGCTTCCGACTAAAACCTTCATATGAACCAAATGTTATTTTATCACCTCCCAAAATTATTCGTTTTTAATACAACATAAACTTTATAGACAATTCTAGTCCACTTGTTTTAAGTAATATTGTTTTTTCATAAAAACGAAATAAAATAGGAATTAAATAGTTTATATTAAACCAACTAAATCTACAAATTATTAAAACTCATCTTTTTTTTCTAGCCTTTTTTATTCTGTTACTTAATTGTAAAGACATTGAGAACAAACAAACGACTGTAAAACCTGAAGTCTCAATAAATACGATTAAAAACATACCTATTAAGAATAAGATAAGCAAAACAGGTTTAGACAGTGTTACACTGGGTATTAATTTTAAAGCCAACGGAAACTATACGCTTTTAAAGTCCCGCATTAGCGCAGATAAAAGTTACTTTAAATCCCTATACAATACTGATAACAAAAAAGCAATAGACTCAGCCTCCCACTACCTTTATGATAAATTAATTAATGTTATAACACCACATTGGTATGGTACTACTTGGGATTTTAATGGCTACACCAACACCCCGAATGATGGTTTAATTGCGTGTGGTTATTTTGTGTCAACCACTTTAAAGCATTTAGATTTTAAAGTAAATAGATATAAAATGGCACAGCAAGCGGGATTACAAGAAGCTATCGCATTGCAACCAAAAAACGAACTAAAAATATACTCAAAGCTTAGTTTTAACACATTAAAAGACAAACTAAATCAAGTCTATAAAAACGGAATTTACTTTGTTGGACTAGACAATCATGTCGGGTATGTTTTAATAAAAGACAAGGAGATTTACTTTTTACACTCTAGTTATTGCGATGATAAAGTGGTCATTGAGTTGGCTGAAACCTCGCCCTGTTTTCAATCTAATTTATACGTGTTTGCTGAAATCACAACCAATGCTAATTTAATTAAAAAGTGGATTTTTAGTGAAGCATTAGTCATTCCTAAAACATAGCATATTAATGAAATTCACTTCTACAGTACTACTGATCTTATGGTGTTCTATTAGTAGTGTCCTCAAAAACAATTATATTATTGCTATTGCCTCACCAAAAATAGAAATCGTTAGCACATTTAATGATCAAGACATTGTTTATCGAGGCATCTTAAATCCAATACACATCACAATAGAAAACAATTTACCTTATCAAGCTGTAGGTGAAGGATTAATAAAAATTGATGATTTAGGCAATTACAAACTAGCACCTAGAACAGGAAAAAAAATAACGATTACCGTCACAGGTAAAGCCTTAAACGGAACCCCTTTTACAACATCAAAAACATTTGAAATAAGAAACATTAGTTCTGGAATTAGCCAGTTTAACGGAAAACATTGCAAAAAATGCGAACTAAAACTGACAAGAAAGGAATTAAGTAAAGGTGTTGTGTCTTACAATTTTCCCGAGTTGTTAATAGATGGATTACAAACTGAAATTATTAGTTTTAAAATAAAACTACCAGGCAGGCCTACAAAAAAAGTAATCGGAAATAAAATAAAGTCCTCCGTTTTAATCACAGATATTCTCAAAGCAAAAAGAGGTAGTCAAATACAACTATTTGAAATTCAAATAAAATCAAATCTACCAGCAAGAGTATGTAAGGTCTCTCCAATCATAATTAGGTTAATAGATTAACCTCCCAAAAAAACACCTTGTAACGACTGACTTTACAGACTTGTTTACAAAAACCTATACAATCTCCATCTTCTTCAATAAGAAACTCGCATTCATATTCTGACAAATTCCTTTTTTAAAGGTATAATCAAAATACAGCTCATCAGCAATGATTTGCGCATCAAAATAGTAGTTTTTAACTTCTTTTAAATGGTCTTCAATTTCACATAAACTCAAATCATGTGTCGCAATTATACCAGTTGCATGACTTGCCACTAACTTTTCTACAAACTTACGTGACCCAATAGCTTTATCTGTACTATTGGTCCCTTTTAAGATTTCATCTAAAATAATAAAATAATTATCCTTTTTAATGGCGTCTACGATATACTTTAAGCGCGTTAATTCCGAAAAGAAGTAACTACTATCATCCGTTAGCGAATCGCTTGTACGCATACTTGTAATCAATTTTACTGGACTATATACGGATGAGTTTGCACACACCGGCAGTCCAACATTAGCCATAACTATATGCAAAGAGACGGTACGTAAAAAGGTACTTTTACCAGCCATATTGGCGCCTGTAATAATAAAGAATTGCTGATTTTTTATTTCAAAATCATTATCGACACGCTTTTCTGATTTTAATAAAGGATGCCCTAATCCCGTTACGCTTGTATCACTGTTTTTAGCCACTATTTGAGGAAAAACATACTGTTGATGATTAAAACTATAGTTACCTAAACTATTATAAGCATCAAAAAACGCGACTACTTCAAACCAATCCTCTACGATATCACTATAATTTTCCAACCACTGCTCTATCGCGTAGGTGTTTTTGATATCAGTTAAAAAATACCCATTCCCAAATAGCGCCGAAATTAAATTACTTCTATTATCCAAAGCATCCATAGCCTTAGAGAGTTCTTTTAAAATTTGAGAGGCTTTTTTGTCTTTAAGTTGAATTTGAGCTTGTTTCTCCAATAATAATGGAGCAGTAAAAGTTTCATTTTCAATAGCACTTAATAGCACCGCGTATTGTCTGAAAGTATCACGCATTTTATCTGTATTTGCAGATAACACATTTATTTTTTTGACATAACGCCCTGTAATAACTAAGCCTACCAACAACCAATAACCAGTGATAGCGATAGGGATTAATTTCGCGATAGCTAAACCGAAAATAATCAGAGTTAAAACTGAAATAATTAAAGGTATCGTTTTAAAAAATTGAGGTAAAATAGGTTGGTGTGATTTTAAAAACTCAAGGATGGTTGTGGCTTTAGTCTCAACTTTAATTAGTCCTGCATTTGCTTGAAATTGTTGTCTCCAATCTGCTTTAGAAGCTAACTCTTTAATCGCCTCTTGTCTTAACACGATAGCCTCTGTAGCATTTGCCTTTAAACTATTAGCTAAAGCTTGAGAACCATCATCAATAGTTGTTCTGTTTATAAATTGGTAAAAACTACCTCTTCCAAACAAATCAATATCTAACGCATAATTATGGTTTGGATCTTGAAACTGAAGTCCCCCCTCACGATCAAAAAAATCTCCAGAATTAATCTTTAATTCCTCTTTATTAATAGTTACTAATTCTTTTTTTAAATTATACGTCGCCTTGATTGTCGTATATTTTGACAATAAAAAAACAAAACCAATAGCCCCCGCAACTAAAACACCTGCAAATAAAGGCCAAGACCCAAAGGTAAAATAACCACCAACTGCTGTTGCTACAAAAACTAAAAGCCTTGCAACACTTAAAGAGGTTAATTGTTTATACAGTTTTGAAACCTCTGCTGTATAATTAGCGATATTAGCACTGTAATAAGAATTAGAATCTGTCATTTATATTATAAATCTAAATTATCAAATTGATTAAACACAGTAATTATAGTTTGCACTGCATCTTTGTAAAACTGTTGATTAATATTTTCAAAATCATCTGTAGGCTCGTGATAATCTTCATGGTCAGCAACTCCAAAATAGACAAATGGAATTTCAGCTTTATGAAATGCTGCATGATCACTTGAAAACGTCCAATCTTCTGCTTTGGTTATCCCTTCATGATCTATTACTAATGCGACACCTCCTATAGCTTCAAAATTTTCAAGTGTTGGTTTTAAAATGGGATAGTAACGAGACCCAACAGCAAATAACTGCTTATCCTCGCTTCTACTAATCATATCCATATTTAAATTAAGTACTACGTTTCGTTTTTGCACAGCATTATCTTCTACAAAATGATACGCCCCTTTTAAACCTAATTCTTCAGCATCAAATGCCGCTAAAATCACATTATGTTTTGGAGGGTTCTCGGCAAAAGATTCCGCGAAAGCGAACAACGCACTAATACCAGAAGCATCATCATCTGCCCCATTATAAATTTTACCACCTTTAATGCCTTCATGATCGTAATGCGCAGACAACACAATATACTTATCATTTTTTAAAGTCCCTTCAATAACACCTAAAACATTAGCTGCTTCATATTTTTTACTTGTCTCAAAAGTAAAAGCCTGAATATAATTAGACACTAAAGGTTTAACTCCTAATTTTGTAAAGCGATTGATAATATAATCTCTGGTTAATTCTGCGCCTTTCGTTCCAGTTCTGCGACCTTCAAAAGCATCAGACGACAAGGTTTTAACATCTTCGAGTAACGCCGCTGTCGAAAACGAATACTGTCCTAAAGCAACTGTTTTATCGACTTTTTTTGGCGCTTCGGCAGTTTGTGTTTTACAACTAATAAGCGTGGTACTTAGTACCAATAAATATAGAGGGTAGAATCTTTTCATATTAAAAATAACAAGAAGTAAAATTAAGAAAAAAAAACAAGCTTATTGCTCGGGTTTTTATTTATTTAAACCGCACTACTATTGCTTTAATTTAACAAAACACCTGTAATAAAACGATCTATTTAACACGTCGGTTTATAGTCCCTTTTCAACAAAACACATCTTAAAAGCATGCCAATTAACTTAAAGACAACTTAACTTTTCGTCCCGGCAGTGCTTCCCATGCTGGATCGGATTTAGAAAGTCCGTCGGAACTAATAATCCAAATAATAGGCGTACGACTTTTTATATTTGGAGCTAGCGCATGTCCATCTGTAAAATACAATAATACATCTGGTCGATAGGTATTAGAAAATTGAATTGGTGGATTAAAGTTGGTACCTCCACCACCGCCAACAATAGCAGGAAGTATCCCTTTATAAGGATATTGCTCATGTATTTCGGTATCACATAAAACAATTCGGATATCAGGGCTTTGCTTCCAAACATAATATACTTCTGAAAAAAAACTACTCAAATCATTCTCATCAATACTACCGGACGTATCAATAGCAATTAAAATTTTTTGTTTTTGTTTTATTTTTATACCTGGTAATGTGCCATATCTTCGAGACGGCTTTTTTAACGTCGTTTTTAAATATGTTTTTCTACTATTTTGCATATAAAGACGAAGTACTCTTTTCCAGTTAACAACAGGATTTAATCTTTTTTCAACCTCAGTTAAGTACGAAATTAATTCACCTGGAAGATTACCGAAATCTGTAGTTTTTAATCTTTTTGCACTCATTTGCGCATAAGTATCTAATTTCTCTGCCGTTATCTGCTTTTCAGCACCGCTCTGTTGTTGAAAAGCAGACCAGCCCTTATGCTCTTCTAATAGTGTTGTTTTTTCAAATGTATCTCCTGTACTAGAAGATGTTGTTGAATTTAAAGGATACACCTCTTGTAAACGCTTATAATAATAACCAACAGACTCTTTTATTTTTAAGTTTAAAAAAGGAAAATCATCTAGTACTATCGCACGCTCATGCAACTGTGTGCTTTTTAAATATTGATTAACCACAAGGTCAGCCGCGATATGAAATAATTTTGCATTCCCATATTTTTTTATTGCATAAATATGTTTGAATACAATGTGCAGTATTTGATGTTTAATGCAACCAATTTTTAAATCAATAGACAAGGTTTTCCAATAATCTTCATTTACTTCTAAAAGAACACTACCCGTCTCTGTCAAAGTTATACTTGCCGTTTTTATTTTAGGATTACTTTTTCTTAATATATGTGTAAAAAAGTGCCCATAAAAAGGGTCTTGAATGATAAGTTTAATAGTCGTTTTAGAGATGTCTTGTATTATATCCATTTACATTTTTTGTAATAATAACTTACTTAATGCTGGGTCTAATAAAATAGATTTTACTGAGGTTGTTTTGGTTAAATCGCCCAACATAGACAAACGAATATCATTGGGTATAATTTCCATTTTAAGAAACAGTTTTACATTTTCTAATTGTGCTTTAGAACATTTTTTTTCTAATGATTTAAGATATAATGTTAAACGAGTACAAAGTGTAGCAAGAATATCTATTCGGTGTTCTGCTATAACTAATTCGTTAAGATGTGCTTCAACATCTTTAGCGAATTTTTTTGTATTTATAATTTCTTCCGGACTTATTAATTTACTTTGATTTTGCTGTACAAAAGAAATAAAAGCAGCACTGGCATTACTATCTAAACAAGAATCAGCTAACATTCTTACCAAAGGAAGTTCTTTTTTTAAATCTTTAATACTGGCAATTGAAGTAAAAAATTGAACTAAAGAACGTGGAGTTGTACGCTGACCGGTTACAATTTCTGGATAGGTCAGCACAAAATTAACCCCTCGTTGATCAACACCATTTTTAAGAGCCCATTCAGCCCAAGCCTGTAAATCAAATTCGGCTGTAATATGAAGCATCCGTGTTAACATAGCATCATCCATAGGGGTCACAGAATAATCACCACCATCAGGATTGGCTGTTAAAATAATATGCCACTGTTCTGGCAACTTCCAACTCGCTAATTCATGATTTTGAAGCAATTGCATGATGCCTCTTAAAATCCGATCATCTGCTCTATTTACATCATCAATTAAAAGAATACCTGGTTGATCTACAGTAGGCACCCAAGATGGAGGTACAGTAATCGTTTCATTATCTACAATTTTGGGCATCCCTAATAAATCACCCATTTCTTCAAATTGTGCTGGAGCAATGTATGTGAATTTATAACCGTGTTCTTTGGCAATACTTTCTACTAATTCTGTTTTTCCTATACCATGTTTCCCCCATATGCATACGGGTGTTTTTTTGCGATTAGAAGCCTTAGCTTGTTTATTTATATCCAGTGTATGAAGTACAAATTTTTCAATTTCAACAGTATTGGTCTTTGTGCCGTAATATATGTATTGATGTTGGTTGGTTGTCATAATAGTTTACCTGTATTTGTTTTCGACTCTTGTAATATTACAATTTGTTGGGAAAAAGTTTTTTTTCTGTTCTTTAATTTCCTCAAACTTATCATCCCACTCCCTAAAAACCATAATTTTACGAAGCTTACTTAACGCTTTTATTTCTTCAGGAACGCGTTCAAATTGTGTCATACTCATTTCTAACACTTCCAAAGTTGGTATTTGTGTTATAACACTCGGAAATGCCTCCAAATATGTAGGCAAACATAAATGTGTTAAGTTTTTAAATTCACGAAAGTTTTCTGGTAAATCTATGCCTTGATCATATAAATCAAGACGCGCTATAGGCAACTGAGAAAACCAATCTGGAAAGGCACTCCCTTTATTAAAATGGTTTCTACATATTAATGTTGAAAACCCTTTAAGCTCTTTAAGTTCTTCAGGTATTTTATGCAACGGAGTTATATCTAGTATGCCATTTTTTATGAGCGCTGTTAAAGCTTCCTCCCCTTTTTTCAACTCTTTAGACATTGAATAATACAGGTCTTTACACAATGCAAAGGCAATTTGCATTGTATCCATAACTTGTGTCTCTTTTAAAAAAGCATAAAATGCCTCATTACAAGGATAAATCTCATAATTACTTCCATGATTCCCTCCTAAGAACGTTAATAATTCTTTTGGGGCATTTTTCTTGAACAGGTTTTTAGCTTTCCTGTAATACTTTTGGTTATTATTATCTCTATTAAAAAAGATAAAGAGATCCCCCAATAGTCTTTTAGATACCCCATGTGTCTTCATCATTTGTATTGCCAATTCGATATTTTCAGAATTATTACTCAATAACATTTCTGATACATTTTCTAAAGCATCTTCATTCTCTTCATTTTTTTTGGACAAAAACTGAACATCTGTTTTATTTAACCATGCTAAAAAATTTTGCTCGGTACTAATTATTGATTTTGATTCCGTTAATTTTACAGTATCCAAGTTTGGTTCGTTGCATAAAATAACATGTGTTGTTTTGGATGTTATTTTTGTTTCATAGTTTACAGATAGATTATCTAAACGATGTGCAATATCATTTAATGACAAAACATCAAACTTCCCTAAGATAGCAATAACAGCGTTTTCTTCAATACTTTTTAAAGGTAACCACTTATTAAGTAGTTGTTGTGCATTTTTACGTACAGATTCAATACGATAATCTAAAGCGTCATATAACCTACTAATATCGTTTTTGGTAATGCTATCCGTATCGTTTTGTAAAAGAAAAAGATAAATTATAGCCTGTTCTTTTGTTATTTTTTTCCATTGAAAATCAAAAAACAACAAACCTACTTCTTGTATAGCTTCGGGTTTGTTGTTTTCAAAAAAGATAAAAGTTTTATCTAAATCAAATAATTCCTTTGGCAAATTTGTTAAGGTGTTATCTATTAACCTTAATTCTTTTAAGTTGGTTAACCTCCCTATTTCAGACGGTATCGCTACAGTAGACGCTTGTATCGTTAATTTTTCAAGGTCTGCAGTATTAAAAACAGAGCAATCTATAGCATTACTGTTTTTTATAATTAAATCTTTCATATTTAATAAACATAATTATACAAAGTACCGACCTCACAGTTAGGTAATCGTTTTTTTCCTTCTGCAACCCAATCTTTAGCTTTTAAATCACGACTACCAGAAATCACTAATTTTTTCAGGGACGTCATTTTGGATAAATTTTCATACACATTAAATTGACTTGTAGATATCGTTAACTCTTCTAACGTCTTTATTTTTGCTAAAATACCCGAACAATCATATGGGTTTTCTTCATTAAAACATGTAATATTTAATTTTTTTAAGGATTTTAAATCCCCAAAGCTTTCAGGCAGATTGCTAATGTCATTAGACATTAACCCCAAGTATTCTAAAGCATCTAACTCACCAATATCATTAGGCAGTAAAGTAATAGGGTTTCTATCAAATTTTAATATTCGTAGTTTTTTTAAATTAGAAATACCTTCTGGTATCACTGATATGGCTTGGCTAGAATCTGAATGACCTTTATCAAACGATAAATATTCTGTGTTCTTTAATTGATACACTTCTTTCGGGAATTTTTTAAAGGAACAAGAATTTAAGTCTATTTTAGTAAGATTTTTAAGGTTTGCTATTTCCTTAGGTAATGTTTTAAGACGCGTTTTAACTAAGCAAATGTTTTCTAAACTTACAAGTTTTGTCAAAAACACAGGGAATTCTTTTAATTTAAGGTGCGATAAATCTAACTTAGTAAGCGCCTCTAATTCACCTATTTCCTCAGGCAAGGTTCTTATATCACAATCGTAACCAAAATCTAAAACCCCATCCGCTACCAAAGTATTTAAAACCTTACTTTTTTGTTCTGATGTTCCATTTTCTAGAAGATAATCAACCCCTTTACCACTCAAAACAAAAATAGTATTTGCAAATTCTACTTCATTAAAACCTGCCAATTTTGGAATCTTTTGTATATACTCTTTTACTTTTTTCTCTGAAGCAGTTTTAAATCCATATTTTTTGGCAAATAGAGTTACTAGTATTTCATCCTCTACTCCCTTTATAAGAGCAAGTATATTTTTCTTATTGTCTTTATCTGAAGAATACTGATAATTTAAAAATAAACGCATTGCAAACACATTGGCAGATTGCGTCGCTTCAATCATTTCAATTGCCATGGTTAAGTTGGTGTCATCTGTACTATCTAATAAGGTTTTTATTTGCTGCGTCATCATCTCATTAAGCGCTACAGCAGGCGTGCTTTTTTTAGTATCTTCAGGTCTTATCTGTTTTTCTGTAACCCAACAGACCGTTTTATCTAATAAAGGAATAAGTTTGTCTCCTGGTTTTTCACCAATTAAAATGTGGGTTGTTTTTGCGCTCCATTTTTTAGCTACAGCATACCCCATGTCTTTAACTTCATTTTTTACAGCGGTAATACTTTTATCAAACTTCCCTAAAACCAAAACCTCAGAATTAGCATCCAAATCAACCGTTAGGTCTTGTTTATTAAGTCGTAATAAAACTTTATTTCGAAGCATACTTACCGACGAATTAAGTGCTAATAAAAAGTCTTTAAACGTTGCGTTTTTTTCAACATAAGCATCATTATCTTGTAAAATAGCAAGAAAAACGCCCATGATTCTTTTTTCCATCCTACGTTGTTTCCCTTCTTCAAATAATTTTGTTGCTTCTGTACTAGGAAACCCATTTTTATGCAAAATAATCCTATCTAAACTAGGCATCGTAAAAATTTCTTCTGGCAAGTATTTTATATTTGGGTTTTCAGAAAGTGTTAACTCACTTAGTTTTTTTAGTTCTGCTATTTCAACAGGTAAATGAGTTAAAGTAGTGTCTCTAATTTCTAAAACACATAAGTTAGACAAACTCCCTATTTCGCGATGAATGCTGGTAAGTACTTTAGCATGTTTTATAGTAAGTGTTATTAGATCTGAAAAACGCGCAATGTCTTTAGGTATTTCTTGAAATTTAAAGCTACCTAATTGAAAGTATTCTAAATTTTTCAACCGACCTAATGCTACAGGAAACTCTTTTAAAAATTTCAATTCTAAACTCACACAATCTATATCCATCTTTAAAAATTCCTCAGGAAAATCTTGAATTGAATTATTAGTAAGTTTTACCTTTTCTAATTTTTTAAATTTAGTAATGACTGTTGGAAACGTTTTTAATGCACCATCAAAACTGAACTGGGTGACATTAATTGCTTTCTTTAAAACCTCTTCAAAGCCCTTTTCTATTGGCATTTTATAAAATGAAATATCCTCAATCACCTCAGGATGTTCTTGTAGTATTTTACTTTTATAATGATGTAAATAGCGATTTTCAAAACTATACCTTGCCATCAGTTCTTTATAAACTGGTGTTTTTATCAGCTCCTTTAAATCACTATCTTCTTTTACTTTATATCTATCAAAACCATAATACAAGGCTTTTTCCAACCAGACATTAGCCTCGTCTAATTGGTTTTGTAACGCATATAAACAACATGTGTTGAAATAGGCTGTACTATGCTCAGGAAACCTTACAATCGCTTTATTTAATACTTTTAAAGCCTCTTCAAACCTATTATTATTGATATATAATACCCCTAAATTATTAAACGCCTTTGTTCCTGAATTTTCAAAAGCAATAGCCTTCAAATAAAAGTCTTCAGCAAGTTTTATATCTTCAGTATGATACAAGGCACCTAGTTTCAAATATGCTTTCCAAAGCGTGCTCTTTACATTTGCTTCTCCAATTGTAATAGCTTCTTTTAAATATTTATAAGCCGCGTCCCTTAAGCCTTGAACCTTTGCAATACTCCCGGCTTTAAAAAGGGCTTTGTAAGTCCCCTTTTTTTCGTAATACAAAAAAGCATTCGCATACTCCCTATTTTGGGTATATAGTTTAGCTAATACATAATAAGACTGCGCTCCTCCTTTTAAAAAGTACTGTTCCGCTGCTATTAAATCATGCTTCTTAAACGCTATTTTACCTGACAAGTGATTAGCCATCATCACTTCTTCGTCTGATAAATTTAAAGCATGTAACTGCTTTGAATACTCCATAGCAGCCATTAGCTCATTTCTTTCAATAAGGTCTTCTATAATTTTAACCCCATTTTCAAAATCTTCAATTTGAGTATTACTATTTTGTACTAGCGTCTTTTCCTCTCTAAGCGCTTCTGCTTTATCATCTGCAGCTATTGGAGTCGTTGACAGTGTAACATCAGCATCAACATACCCTTTTTTTCGTTTTTGCAGGGTTACTTTATTCGCTTCTTTAATACAGGTTTCTACATCGTCATGTGTTTTAGTTTTAGAAGTCCCTTTGGTTCCCGTTTTTCCATAAGTTACAGTATATGCATTACCTAATACTTCAATGTTCCAAAATTTATTAGACTTATCGTCCTTATATATAAGCGCGTATTTCATGGGTTTATTTTTATAATTTTTTGATGTTGACAAATAATTAAGCTTTAAGTTATCCTATTTAATTATTTTCTAATTCTTCTAATTGGTATTCTATCACTAAATTTTCATTAAGGTATATAGCGACTTTACTATTGCTTTTTAATATTATTTTTAAGTGTATGCGTGTGTCTTGTAAGTCAATCTTATCTTCCCGATATATACGATAATCAAACGGAAATTTTTGACTAAAAAAAAGAGCTGATGTATTGGAAATAAAAACAAATTCTATTTCGTTGGTGAAAATTGGAAAATATCTGATGTCATTTTCATTCCGTAATGCATTTACATCGTTGTTTTTTTTCATGTCAATTCCTAAATCATAGTTATTCTCGTTGTTTCTAAAATTAATATGATACATTACAGGTGGGTTACCGGTTTCATTGATGACTTCTATTACGCAGAGCTCCGATGCATAACCCTCACCAAGTTTATTAGCATTAGTAACGGATATAAAAAAAGTAATAATCATTAAAAACAGTAGACTTATGGCTACTATATAACCTATTTTATGAATATTGATCTTACTTAAATAACTTACCAAACAAAAACTAACAGTAAATGCAGCAAATATTATAATTGTAGGGGGAATATATTCTGAAAAACGTATGTTATAACCCGCGCCATTTGGAGTTGCGTGACTAATAGACACATATAAAAACGAAATAAAAAAGGCTAAAAGAGCACTAATTATTAATGCTATAGACCAATGTGTAAACCGTATTAACAACCACTGAATACCAGACGTTAATAGTGTTAAAATTATCAATGCAACAATGGTCATTCTGAGATCTTCACTCATAATTTTAAAATATTTTAAACCAGTTATAAATTTATTTCCTCTGCTAAATTAAAATTTTACAATAATTTATTTCTCCCTGTTTTCCGTGAAAAATTATTTATTGTTGCTAGTAATGAATTACATTGATTTTAATTAGTATAGAATCCTATATATAAGTAGTTTAAAAATGGAAATTTTGAAAGAAAAAGAAGCACCGTTTTTTAAACAAAAAAAATCCGAAGCTTAAGTAGCTTCGGATTTATAATATAATTTTAAAAGATTATTTTATCCTTTTAAACTTGCAGATAAATACTCACGATTCATACGTGCAATATTCTCTAAAGAAATTCCTTTAGGACATTCCACCTCACAAGCTCCAGTGTTAGTACAGTTACCAAAACCTTCTTCGTCCATTTGCTTAACCATGTTTAACACACGATCTGTAGCTTCAATTTTACCTTGTGGCAATAAGGCAAATTGAGAAACTTTAGCACCAACAAATAACATTGCTGATGAGTTTTTACAAGAGGCTACACAAGCCCCACAACCAATACAAGTTGCTGCAGAAAAAGCATCATCTGCATCATGCTTATTTACTGGTATTGTATTCGCATCAATAGTATTTCCAGATGTATTTACAGAAATAAATCCTCCAGCATGTTGGATACGATCAAAAGCACCTCTGTCCACTACTAAATCTTTTACTACAGGAAAAGCGGTTGCTCTAAATGGCTCGATAGTAATTGTATCTCCATCTTTAAACATACGCATGTGTAACTGACAGGTTGTTACACCACGATCAGGTCCATGTGCTTCTCCGTTAATGTATAAAGAACACATTCCGCAAATACCCTCACGACAATCGTGATCAAAGGCTACGGGCTCTTCATCATTATTAATTAGTTGTTCGTTTAAAACATCTAACATTTCAAGGAAAGACATATCTGGTGAGATATCGGTAACTTTATAGTCTACCATTTTCCCTTTATCACTTGCGTTTTTTTGACGCCAAATCTTAAGTGTTAAATTCATCATAGCTCTCCTTATTTATAACTTCTTTGTTTTAATTCGATATCCTTAAACTCTAGTTCCTCTTTATGTAAAACAGCATCACTAGGTTCTCCTTTGTACTCCCAAGCAGATACGTATGCAAAATCTTTGTCATTACGTAATGCTTCTCCTTTTTGCTCTCCGTCTAACTCCACAGAATCCTCTCTAAAGTGACCTCCACAAGATTCTTCTCTGTTTAGTGCATCTTTAGCAAATAACTCTCCTAACTCCAAGAAGTCAGCTACACGACCAGCTTTGGCAAGCTCTTCGTTAAACTCTTCATTAGTTCCAGGCACTTTAACTTCTTTCCAGAATTGATCTCTTAATGCTTTGATTTCAGAAATTGCTTCTGTTAATCCTTTTACATTTCTAGACATCCCTACTTTGTTCCACATGATTTTCCCTAATTTCTTATGGAAATAATCTACAGAATGAGACCCTTTATTAGTTACGAAGAACTCTAGTTTCTCACGTACTTCTTTTTCAGCCTCTTCAAACTCTTTTGTGTCCGTAGAAATTGCTCCCGTACGGATATCGTTAGATAAGTAGTCACCAATAGTATACGGTAATACAAAATAACCATCCGCTAACCCTTGCATTAATGCCGAAGCACCAAGTCTGTTGGCTCCATGGTCAGAGAAGTTAGCTTCTCCAATACAGTATAAACCAGGAACAGTTGTCATTAAGTTATAATCTACCCAAACACCACCCATAGTGTAGTGTACCGCTGGATAAATCATCATTGGTGTGTTGTATGGATCTTGATCTACGATCTTCTCATACATTTGGAATAAGTTTCCGTATTTATTTTTGATGACTTCTTGTCCTAATTTTTTAACAAGGACAGCATCATTTTCGTCTAAACCTTTAACGTGAGCAGTTTCTTTACCGTAACGTTGAATTGCAGAAGCAAAATCTAAGAATACAGCTTCTCCAGTAGCATTTACTCCAAAACCAGCATCACAACGTTCTTTTGCTGCACGAGAGGCAACATCACGAGGGACTAAGTTTCCGAATGCAGGATAACGACGCTCTAGGTAGTAATCTCTATCTTCTTCAGCTAATTCTCTAGGCTTTAATGTCCCAGATTTAATAGCCTCAACATCTTTCATGTGTTTTGGTACCCAAATACGTCCATCATTACGTAAAGACTCAGACATTAACGTTAGTTTAGACTGATGATCTCCAGAAACGGGAATACATGTTGGGTGAATTTGTGTGTAACAAGGGTTAGCAAAGTAAGCCCCACGTTTGTGTGCTTTCCATGCTGCTGTTACATTACTTCCCATCGCGTTAGTTGATAAGAAAAATACGTTACCATAACCACCAGTTCCAAGAACTACAGCGTGAGCTGAATGTCTTTCAATTTCTCCAGTAATTAAGTTACGGGTTATAATACCACGCGCTTTTCCGTCAACCTTAACAACGTCTAACATTTCGTGACGGTTGTACATTTTGATTTTACCACGACCAATTTGACGGTTCATGGCAGAATACGCTCCTAATAATAATTGTTGTCCTGTTTGTCCAGCTGCGTAAAAAGTACGTGATACTAATACACCACCAAACGAACGGTTATCCAATAATCCACCATACTCACGTGCAAAAGGAACCCCTTGAGCAACGCATTGGTCAATTATATTTGCAGATACCTCAGCCAAACGGTACACGTTTGCTTCACGAGAACGGTAATCTCCTCCTTTTACAGTATCGTAAAACAATCTGTAAGTTGAGTCACCATCACCTTGGTAATTTTTTGCTGCGTTAATTCCTCCTTGTGCTGCAATTGAATGCGCACGTCTTGGAGAATCTTGAAAGCAAAATGCTTTTACATTATATCCTAGCTCTGCTAAAGTTGCAGCAGCCGATCCACCCGCTAATCCAGTACCAACCACAATAACATCAATGTTACGTTTGTTAGCAGGGTTTACTAAGTCGATATGATTTTTATAATCCGTCCACTTATCTTTAATTGGACCTTGAGGTACTTTTGAATCTAAACTCATAGTAACTATATTTTTTAGTGGTTTAAAAAGTGAAACACAGCAATAAAAATGAATCCTAATGGAATCCCGATTGCGTAAATTTTACTAAATCTTTTTAATCCTTTTGTGTATTTGTTATTTGCTCCAACCGACTGAAAAGCCGAATCAAAACCGTGTAATAAGTGTAAGGCTAAGAACACAAATGCAACCACATAAAGTATTACTCTCCATAGATCCACAAATTTGTGTTGTAGCTCTTCGTAGTATCTAAACCCGCTATCTGCGTTGTTCGGATCTACAAGACCTGACATATCACCAACAATAAACTTGGTATTTAATTCTGGAAACCAGAAATCGTAAAAGTGAAGACAAACGAATGCTAAAATAGCTAATCCGCTCCAAATCATGTTTCTGCTCATCCAAGAAGAATTTGCACCGCCATTGTTTTTGGCATAACTGATTTGTCTTGCTTTGTTGTTTTTAATTTCTAAAACAAATCCCATTACAAAGTGAAACACAACACCGAAAATCAAAACGGGTTGTAATGCATATTGCACTAACGGAAAGGTCCCCATAAAGTGAGACACCTCGTTAAAAGTCTCTGGACTAAATACCGAAAGTATGTTTATTGAAAAATGTTGAAGTAAAAAAAACATTAGAAAGAATGCCGAAAGTGCCATCGCAAACTTTCTTCCTATTGAAGAATTTAAAATTCCGCTCATTATAGTTGAAGTTAATTATTTGTCTCACAAAGATAAGCCACAAGCGATATATTAACAAATTTTAAAACCTATTTGTACTATTTAGAATGGGTTTAAGTAACTAGTGTTTACTCGACATTAACATGAATATAATTAACCCACAACTGCGATCGATCTCGGTTAGCATGCCATTGTTCTAACATAAATTGCTTATCATAAGTTAACACTTTATCAAAAACTAATGCTCCATTCAAAACAACCCTAACAGGCGCGTTTAAATCAACCATTTCTGGCGAAATAGCTATAGAAAACGCACCAATTCTAGACGTCGTCACGGTAAACTGATTAGCCTCATAATCAGTAACAATCTTACCTGATGCTCTCGGAAAATCAAATGCTTTCTGAGCCACATCCACTGTCACCACACTATCCTTTTTATCTAATTTTAACCACTTTACAATGTCAAAATTCATTGTTTTGTGCCAAGACGCTTTAGCTTTAGCCGTATCTAGCTTAGCATTACTAATCCAATCCATAGTCCCGTAAGCGTCATCATCAAACTCCCATTCCACTTTTTTTCGGAAACGGCTGTCTTTTGCGATGCAACACATCATCAAACAAAATATCGTACGCTGGCTCGGACTCTTCAAATGCCGGAAACCAATGTGGAAAACCATTATAACGATGGTCTTTATAATCGGCTTTTAAATCAGCCATTAATACATTGAGACTATCATTTGCATTGGGTGGATAATAGTAATCTTGATCCGTAGAAAAGTTAATAAAAGACCGCGACAGCACATTTTTAATAAACGTACCACCTGTAAACACTTTTGGATAGGTATTAAAACCATAAAATCCTGCAAAAGCAGTCGGCTGTTTCATTAGGTAAGAAAAAGACCCCGTCGCCCCATTAGAATGCCCTGAGACAAACACTTTGTTATCGTCAATATTTAATGCCATTTTAAGTTGCTTCACAATTTCGGGCACCATAAAAAACCCGTCATCCTTAAGCATCCAATTAAAGTCCTTATTACCTTTAGGGAATACCAAAATAACATTGTTAGCATCAGCCCTTTTAGTGTATCGTTTATTATCATACATTAAATTAAGCTTTGTTTCAAAAACAGATAACGCATTGCCCCGCACAGCGCCATGTAAATAAAACAAGACTGTATATTTTTTACTAGGTGTATATGACTTTGGCAAATGCACAAAATAAGACGTGCTTGTGGTATCATTTATTTTAAACGCAATAGAATAATCCTGTTGTTTCTTTGGCAAGTAATTATTAGACGTTTTAAGATGGTGATAGAGCTCTTCAGCCTCCAAAATAGACGTGTCTTCATTTTTTCTAGTGTTAAAAAACTCTCTTTCTTCTGCCTTCAATCGTTCAAAAAACTGTTTCCTATCATTTAAAGCAGTCTCATATAACGCCAGCCATCGACTATCTTGCATTAGATTTTTGTAGTCCTCGTCAGCATATTCGCCTAAAATATAATCCCAACCTGGAAAACCCATTTCATCTTCCACCAATTTAGCGGTGTGCTCAAGATAACTAAAAGCCTTATCAAAAGTTTTAATCTGACTCGCAACAACGCTTGCTTCATAAATAGAATAGTCCGTAATACTATCAGGAAACTTAGTAAAAGCAGTTTCATACATCTCCAAAGCTTCTACCTGAATTAAAGAATCCTTATCTACCGACAACTGATAAGCAGCCTCAACCATTGCCGTATACGACTCTTCTGGGATGACGACTTGTTTCTTACAACTTGTTGCCGTTATAAAAAGAATAAGTATAACAATAGCGAATGGTTTCATAATAGTGCTTTAATATAAAAGAGTCACACTATTTACAATTGTTACACTTTATTCATTATTCTACTTCAAATCCCTTTGAAACACCATCAATTTTAACCGTGTATTTCCCTTTAGGGATATAATAGTTATCATTTTTAGCTTTATTGATATCGATAGTGGTGTTCTCCTTCATTAAAGCCTTTCTTCCTTTTTCACTAATCGTCAAGTCGTACGTAATAAAATTAAACCCTTTATCTATAGCAACTGAAAACCCTTGTATCTCTTTATTATTTTCAGACATTATTTTAACCTCTTTTTGACCAGAAGTAGCACTAAACAATGTAATCGTTGTACTTGGCTCAAATGGTGCCATCCATTTACTCCACGAATTTCCCCAACGTTTATAATACCTAATCGCATCCAAATCAAAAATAGTCATAGCATTACTCGAAACCACTCCAAAATCAAATTCTTGTAATGGCGTAACATTGGTTTTGTAAATCCCTCTACCGTGTGTCCCTAAAAGCAAATCGTTAGTCTCCTCTTGCATTTTTATATCATGCACAGCCACTGCTGGCAAGTTTTTTGAAAACGCATGCCATGTCCCTCCGGTATCAAAACTAACATAGACCCCATTATCCGTTCCTAAATACAAGATAGTCTCTTTGACCTGATCTTCAATAATAACATTTACAGGCGACTTTGGAATATTTGAACTAATAGACGTCCATGTTTGGCCATAATCATCACTTTTATAAACATACGTTGCAAAGTCATCAAAACGGTATCCATTTAAAGTAGCATACACACGTTCCTTTTTATGCTTGGAAGCCACCACGCGCGTGACCCATAAATCCTTAGGTAAATTAGTAGAAATAACCTCCCAAGTAGCGCCTTGATTTTTAGACACGTGTATCAACCCATCGTCACTACCCACATACAACAACCCAAACTCAAACGGCGACTCGCTAATAGTCGCGATCGTACCATAAGCCACGTTACCTTGTTTTCCGCCTTGCGTTAAATCGCCACTAATGGCTTGCCAAGTATTACCCTGATCTAAAGACCGCATTAACTTATTACCTCCTAAATATAAAATATCTTGATTGTGTCGTGATAAATGGATTGGTGTTTGCCAGTTAAAACGATAGGGCTTCTCTCCTAATTCGTGTTTAGGCTGAATATAGGTTTGATCACCAGTATCACGATTTAATCTAAAATAGTTACCAAACTGATACCCTGTGTACACAATATCTGGATTACGATTATCAATCTCAATCTGCATACCATCGCCTCCCATTATACTTTTCCATGGATAATCACCACTTTGTTGCCAACTTTTATCTTCTTTAGCATCATGCGCACCAACCCAAACACCATTATCTTGCAAACCACCATACACGCGATATGGTTTTTGATTATCTATATTAATGGCATAAAATTGCCCTACTGATGGCGAGTTGTTTTTAGTCCAATTTGACCCATCATCATAAGTGATATTAACACCACCATCATTCCCATTCACTAAATGTTCAGGATTTTTTGGATTAATCCAAAGCGCATGATGGTCTGCATGCACATTTTCTGCACTAATCGATGTAAATGTTTTTCCGCCATCTTTAGATTTTAAAATAGGCACGCCGTACACATAAACAGCATTTTGATCTACTGGAGACACATGTATGTGTCCAAAATAATACCCATAACTATAATACAAATCATCTAAATAATCATCATGCGTCTTACGCCAAGTTTGTCCACCATCATTACTTTTATAAACCTCAGCACCAATCACTGGTGTGTCAAACAACATTGAATTAGCATCTTCTAAATAATGCGCCAAATCAGCCGGCTTAACATTACCGCTACGCACCATTTGTTTTACGTTAGCCGCTCTATATTTTTCTTGAAAGCCATTCATTCTTAAAAAGGCATTCAATTTTTTATCCTCTAGATCTAAAAAATCCGTAGTACTCATGGTCTTAAAATCATCCTTTTGCAACCCGTTTCTTTTGTCTTTATTTCCGCTTGACGGACGTCTAAACTGACTATCATGTATCGCATAAATAATATTATTATCGTAAACTGCCAATCCTATACGACCAACGCCACTACCTGTAGGAAACCCACTTGCTTCTGTCGACACTTTTACCCATGTATCTCCGGCATCCGTACTTTTATAAATCGCAGAGTTATTTCCGCTACCATCAAAATTCCACGCCTTTCTATCCTTAGTCCAAGACGTCGCATATAGTCTATTAAAATCGTTTGGCGCCTGTTGCATATCAATGATTCCGCTAACATCATCAATGTATAACGTTTTAACCCAAGTTTTTCCACCATCTTTAGTTTTATAAACCCCTCGGTCTTCCGATTTAGAATACAATGCACCAGTTACACCAACAGTCACTTCATTAACATTATTTGGATTAATCAAAATACGACCGATATGCTGGGAATTAGGCAAACCTACAAACTCCCAATTTTGACCATTATCATTGGATTTAAGCATCCCAATACCAGCGTAAGACGATCGCGAAGCATTATTTTCTCCTGTACCAACCCATAGCGTTCTGGTTTTCCAATCGACAGCAATAGTTCCAACATTTTGCGTTTGAGCACTATCTAAAATAGGCGTAAATGTTGTTCCGTTATTAATGGTATGCCACACCCCTCCTGATGCATAACCCACATAAAATTCGGTTGGATTATCAGGATTAACCGCCAAATCCACCACACGACCACTCATAACAGTAGGCCCGATATTTGTAAAGGGTATATTTTTTACTATCGCGTTAGCTTGTAGGTCTGCTTTTTCTGTTAATAAGGATTGTTGCGCACTAACGGAGCACACAATAAAAAGGGATAAAATAAATCTAAAATTCATGGTTGTCATTTATAAGTTTTCAAGATACTGATAAAAGTAAAAAGGACAAAGTTAATTAGTTAAACAGGGGCACATTTTAAGACGCTTTTATAAGTTATGTATTTTAAAGTTCTTATTTTTGAAGTAGAATTTCAACTCTAATAAAATTCCCACTTTTCTGAAAAAAAAAACTCAGTACCATTTGTGGAAATACAAAAACATATTTTTCCTATGAAATACCACCAAATAGACGCAGCACTTTTTGTTAAAAATCGTAAAAATTTTGCGGCTCAAATGAAACCAAAAAGCATTGCTTTTTTTAACTCTAACGATATTTACCCTATTAGCGCCGATAGCACATTACCTTTCCAACAACACAGAGATATCTTTTATTTAAGTGGTGTTGACCAAGAAGAAAGCATTTTAGTGTTATTCCCTGATTGCCCCAATCCTAAAAATCGCGAAGTTTTATTTTTAAAAGAAACCAATGCACATATTGCCGTTTGGGAAGGTGAAAAACTTACTAAAGCAGCTGCTTTAACCACTAGCGGGATCAAAACCGTATACTGGTTACAAGATTTAGAAAAAGTTGTGTTTGAAATGATGACACAAGCCGAAACCGTTTACATCAACACCAACGAGCATTATAGAGCTAATGTCGAGACAGAAACTAGAGAAGACCGCTTTACAAAATGGATAAAAGACAAATATCCTGCGCATCGTGTTGCTAAAAGCAATCCTATATTACAACGTTTACGTTCTGTAAAAGATCAAATAGAATTAGATCTAATCCAAAAAGCGTGTGATATTACAGAAAAAGGATTTAGACGCGTTTTAGGCTTTACAAAACCCGGCGTTATGGAATATAACATTGAAGCCGAATTTATGCACGAGTTTTTAAACAACCGTTCTAAAGGTTTTGCCTATACACCAATCGTGGGGTCCGGAAACAACGCTAACGTACTACATTACATAGAAAATAACCAAGACTGTAAGGCTGGTGATTTAATTTTAATTGACGCTGGTGCGGAATATGCTAATTACGCTAGCGATATGACCCGTACTATCCCTGTCTCTGGTAGATATAACGACAGACAAAAAGCCGTTTACAATGCGGTTTTAAGAGTAAAGAATGAAGCGACTAAACTATTAGTTCCTGGAACCATTTGGGCAGACTACCATATTGAAGTTGGTAAATTAATGACCAGCGAATTACTAGGTCTTGGTTTAATAGACAAAGCAGACGTTGCTAACGAAAACCCAGATTGGCCAGCTTATAAAAAATACTTTATGCACGGGACGTCTCACCACATGGGATTAGACACACATGATTACGGTATTTTAACCGAGCCAATGCAAGCCAACAATGTGTTTACTGTAGAACCAGGAATTTATATCCCTGAGGAAGGTTTTGGTATTAGACTAGAAGACGATGTGGTTATCCAAAAATCTGGAGCACCATTTAATTTAATGCGCAACATCCCAATCGAAATTGAGGAAATTGAGAGCTTAATGAATAAATAAAATTACATACTAACACAAAAGAAAGCGAGCACATAGCTCGTTTTTTTTATGCCCTCAATATTACGTTTAAAAGTAAACACGACCTCAAAATAGTATAAGAAATAGATTGCGACACTCGAAAAAAACACATTTAACAATAACAACTCGAATTTAGCCAGAATACAATTTTATTCTTAATCACATATAGCAAAGACCATCATAGCACATTTCTATTCAGCTTTTGTTTATATAATCACGTGCTACTCCTATGTTTGTAAAGGAAGTTAATTCATATATAAATTTAGCAAGAATAAAGTGAAAAAAGTGAGAGTACGCACGCAACTAAATAACTCTAAAAGTATATTGTTGGTTAGAAATCACCTCACTTTTTTTATATCTTTTAGAGTTTGAACAGAATGTAAGGAATAATTATAAATAGTTATATCCAGAATATCCACTAGGAGAAAAAACGAGGAAAGATACTCACTTTATATGCTATTAAAAACCATGTAAAATGAAACAAATCTTAAAACAAGTCTTGGGTATTGACGTAGCTCAAAAAGAACTAGTAGTAACTCTAGGAAAAATGTATAATGATTTCACGTTAGATCTTTATGCTTACAAAGTCTTTAAAAATAATAAAATAGGTTTTGCTGCCTTACTCAAATGGCTAGATCCAATTATAAATAAAGAGATAAAGCTACAGTTTGTAATGGAAGCAACAGGTGTTTATCATCAAAAATTCGCGTATTATTTAGATAAAAAAAAATGTAATTTAACTATCGTATTACCAAATAAGATTAGTAATTATATGAGAACTCTTAATGTAAGAACCATTACTGACAAAACAGCATCACAAGCCATTTGTCAATTTGGTTTAGAACGAAAATTAGAGTGTTGGACGAAACCAAAAAAAGTATACAAAGAGCTACAGCAACTTACCAGAGAGCGAAGCCAAATAGTAGATGAACGCGTAATTGTGAAGAACCAACTGCATGCAGAAAAAACTGAAGCAGAACCTAATAAAAGTAGTTTAAAGCGTTTAAAAACTAGAATTGAATTTCTTAACCAACAAGAAAAGGAGATTAAGATAGAAATTCAAAATATAGTAAATAAGGATACTCAATTAAAAAAAGAATTAAAAAATATTTGCACAATTCCTGGTGTAGGGATGCTAACAGCGGTAATTGTTATAGCAGAAACAAATGGATTTGAACTGATTAGAAATAAAAAACAAATCACCAGTTATGCAGGTTTAGATATAAAAGAAAAACAATCTGGAACATCTATAAGGTCTAAAACAAGGATATCAAAAAAAGGAAATCGTAATTTGAGAAAAGCGATGCATTTACCATCATTATCTGCAGTAAAATATAATAAAACCCATAAAGAATTATATTTGAGATTAACGGCTAAAAGTGGTGTGAAAATGAAAGGACTGATTGCTGTTCAAAGAAAATTATTAGAATTAATTTACGTCGTTTATAAAAATAAAGAAGGTTTTATTCAAAATTATGAGCAACAAAAAAGAGCAACTCTATTAGAAATAGAAACTGCCCTTTAGAAACTAGCTCGAAGCCGTTTTGAAAAATAAAAATATAAAAAAAATATGAATTTTTTGTTGTAAATTAACACAGAATCTAACCACGTATTAAAAATCAAACCAACACATAAAATAAATGATTATCTTAGCCTAATATTTACTATCAATAACCAATAACAACATAAAACGTTTCACAAATGGAAAAAACGACCATCGTAATCATAGCCGTTCTTATTTTCTGCGTATTTACATTTCTTTTCTGGAAGCTAACTAGCGGGGATATCAAAAAAGAATACAGCACCAAACTATGGAAACTCGGATCTACAAGACTAGCCTATTGGGAAGGTACTGTATTGTACAGCATGGGGCTGACTTGCATTACGCTGTTTATTTTAAACTGGGCCTCAATTTTAACATTCTAAACAACAACAATTAGGCTACACCCCTCTAATTGAATCAAAAACAATAGCCTTTTTTTCTACTAAAAAAAGCTGTTTTAATAACATTTTTTAATCCTATTTTTACACGTATTACTTTCAAACCAAAATCAAACCAAATTATTATGTTTACTCCCTCAAAAATACAACGCTACTTTTTGTACTGTTTTATAGTCATGACTTCGGCAGCTTGCTCAAAAGATTCCGATGATAGCCCAACAACACCTAACGAACCAGACAGCAACACAAACACAAACTGTACAGATGTTGCTAATTATATTTTTAACGAACAAAACGCTTTACTTTTAGTCGAGTGTGAAAACACTGTATTTGCGTCTACTTGGGCGTTAATTAATGACACCTCTAACGCAACAGGAACAGGCTACCTAATTAACGAAGCACAAAACAACGCACCTGGTAGTAATTTATCGACTTATCAATTACAAATCAACACCGTAGGAACTTACAGATTTATCTGGAGATCTGCTGTAAAAGAAGGCACCAACTCAACTGAAGCTAATGACACTTGGTTAAGATTTGCCGATGCCAGCGATTTTTACGGATTAAAATCAAGTACAGACCATATTGTTTATCCTAATGGCGTAGGAAAAACACCAATTCCAAATGGATCGTCTTCCGATGGTTGGTTTAAAATATATCGTAGTGGTAACGATTTAGATTTTAAATGGCAAGCTAAAACCTCTGATAACGATTCCCATGACATTTATGTTCAATTTGATACGCCAGGTATCTACACAATGGAAATTTCTGGACGTTCAAAAGGGCATGCTATCGATAAATTTTTACTGTTTCAGCCTACATTATACACAGAAAACGAAGCGACAGCACTTGACACGTTTAGCGCAATTACATGTCAGTAGTTAATTAACGGCAATCAACAATATTACAACGATCTATTTCAAACAAAAAAAGCGAGCTAAACAGCTCGCTTTTTTCTCTCTAACTAACTAAACATCACAATTAGCATATGTATTAATATGCATTGTGCCATGCGTTTTAAACTGTGTGTGCCAACTAAAGGCCTCTTTAAGTATGTGTGGCGTTTGTCCGCCCAAACGATAAGCATTATCAAAATAACTTAATAATTGCGCTCTGTATTCTGGATGCACACAATTATTAATAATCAGCTTTGCGCGCTCGATAGGTGCCAAACCTCTAACATCTGCTAATCCTTGCTCCGTGACTAAAACATCCACGTCATGCTCCGTATGATCTGTATGCGACACCATAGGCACAATATGAGAAATACTACCGCCTTTAGACATAGAAGGACACGCAAAGATGCTTAAGTACCCGTTTCTGGCAAAATCACCAGAACCGCCAATCCCATTCATCATTTTTGTTCCGGTAATATGTGTCGAATTTACGTTTCCGTAGATATCAAACTCAATTGCCGTATTAATTCCAATAATTCCTAAACGACTAATGACCTCAGCTGCATTGCTAATATTCTGCGGACGCAATACCAACTTACTTTTATATTTTTCGAAGTCCTTAAATATTTTATCAGAACATTTTTGTGTCACGGTAATGGAAGATGCCGAAGCAAACAGTAATTTTCCTGAATCAAAAAGATCAAACGTGCTATCTTGAAGCACTTCAGAATACATCGTTAGATTTTTAAAGCGACTAGTTGCAAAACCAGCCAAAATAGCATTTGCTGTTTTACCAATACCAGCTTGTAATGGCAACAACGATTCTGTCAAACGGCCTTCGTCCACCTCTTTACCTAAAAACTCAAGAATATGATTTGAAATGGCTTTTGTTTTGTCATCAGGATCAGAAATAACAGCAGGCGCATCCGGCTTATTAGTATACACAATAGCCACCACTTTACTAGGGTCTATTTTAATAAACGGATCTCCAATTCTGGTCTCCGACGTAAGCACCGGAATAATGTCTCGGTTGGGTTGTTTTTTTAACACCTTAATATCATGTAACCCTAAAAAACTTATTGGGAAACTCCTATTAATTTCAATAATAATCTTATCTGCCTTATCTGCAAATATAGGGGAATTCCCAACTGATGTCGTTGGCACAATATAGCCGTCTTTAGTTATCGAAACCGCCTCAATAATAGCCACATCTATTTTAAACGCATCTATTTTTTGAAGCATATCAGCGGTCTGTCCCAAATGCTGATCTACATATAGGACATCATGATTATTAATATGTTTTCTTAAAGTCGCATCTGCTTGAAACGGCATGCGTTTATGTAAAGCACCATATTTAGCCAAATCAGCGTCCGTATCATAACCCAATGACGCACCACTTAATAGCGTCACTTTTAAATCCTCATACTTTGCTCTTTGCGCTACCATAGGTAAAACAGCTTTACTATCTCCTGCCTTTGTAAATCCACTAACGCCTAAAACAGCATGATTTTCAATTAATGAAGCAGCATCTTCTGCCGATTGCACTTTATCTATATAAGGGGCGTATTGTATTCTCTCCATGATATGACTATTTTATAATTTTAGGGTTAAAAAATTTAGTATTTAATTAAAAATAGCGGTCCTATTGCTTATTTAATAAAATACAGTGGCAATTTATGCAAGATATTTAGTGTCTTTTTATTAAAAAAAGACAATGTTTTATTAATTTAGTGCATTATAACTAATCACAGCCCTTATCCATGGACAATAAGTACTATTTAACAGAAGTTGATAAAATTCCGAAAAGCATATTTTGTTATCATAATGCCATGGGTAAATCTTTTATAGAACCCCATAGTCACGACAAAGGTCAATTTTTATATACCGAAGGTGGTGTTGTCCATGTCAAAACCAATACCAGAATGTATTATTTACCGGCAAGACATTATATGTGGATTCCATCAGGAGTAAAACATGCTATTTACCCAAGTTCGCCAAAAGTAATTATGCGAAACTTATATTTTCCTATAAAAGCTAAGGCTACCGAGTTTTATAAAACAGAAGGCATCTACCATATCAATACCCTATTAATGGAGCTATTACTATTCACTAAAAACTGGAATGGTGATATTAACAAATCTCAAAAAAACAAATACCCTATTGTACATGCCTTTAAAACACTTTTAGAGCAAAGCGTGTCACAATCGCTTGCTTTAGAATTACCACATCCTACGGATAGCAGATTAATAAGCATTACTAACTACCTGTCTGATAAAATTGACCAAGAACATCTACTACCAAAACTAGCGTCCAACTTTAGCATGACAGACAAGTCCTTATACCGACTATTTAAAAAAGATTTAGGGATGTCTTTTATTAAGTATTACACCCAACTAAGAATATTTAAATCTTTAGAATATTTAGCAAACTCTGATTATAACATTTCTCAAATCGCCAATATGGTTGGCTATAGTAGTCTCCCAACCTTTAGTAACACGTTTAGTAAGGTTATGGGCAAACGCCCTTCTGAATACAGAAAATCTAACGAGATTTATCTAGACTAGTAACCAATTACAAAAAGACCACCCGATCATATTATAAAAAACATGTAATTTCGCGCAGACGCAACCCGTCGCCATACAAACCATACAATCAAAAACCAAAACAATACTATGACCTTTAAAACTGTACAAAACACAATATTATGTGCCCTTTTCACACTAGTATGTGCTTGCCAACAAACCAATACCAATACACAAAAAAACGACAATACCCGCGTAAAAGACTCCCTGACCACACTTCTTTCCAAAAAAGACTCTGTAATACATGTCTTATCTAACCAGCTTATAAGTCAAACAAGGCTATTAGAAGATACTAAGTCTAAGATACCAACAGACTGTGTTAAAATGGAATATATCAATTTCCTTTTTACAGATTCTCCCTTTCTATTGCATAAAGACCAACTAGTTAAAACGATTATAGACGAACTGCAACTAGACCGAAACAATATTATGACACAGGTTTGGGAATACAGTTTTCCGTATACCTCAAAGGACAACACTAATTACGTACAATCCAAAATAGGTATGATCAATCACCTTTGGAATACCGTGGACCGCAGTACAGAAAGCATAAACACATTGTTAACAGACAACGACAAACTTAAAATATATGACCTATTTAAACATAACACCATATATAAAGACTCTGGGATAGCAGCTATTGTCAAAGGGCTAATAACAGCATATAATGAAATAGAAAATAACGAAAACGCTCAGTACCATTTTAATACATTAAAATCAAGGTTATACGATACGACTGACGATTATAGTCAACTAGAAGAAACCGAACGCATCGCAAATGAAGACTTAGCAAGTGCTACCGTAACCGACATTTTATCCGATGAAAACTATACCACTTACCCAGAAAGTTATTCTTATATTGGAAACAGAGTGTTTTATGTCTATTCTTTTTGGGCTAGAAGACAAACCGAAGGAAACCAAGATGTAGTCTATCTGTTATTAAAGCAATTGGACAACACCCTCGCCCCGAATGACGAGGAACACTAACATGACAAAAAATAGATTATAAAAAAACACAAGCCTCGGTTTGTGTTTTTTTATGCCTTTAATTTACCATAATGAGGAATCCCGTAATACCCCACAAATTAAAAACCCTAACTTGGAGCCGCTAGTCATCGTCTAAAAAATACGTAGTTCTACGTATTGTGAGATTGTATAACTAGTTGTAGCTTAGCTTCTCAAAACTGAAGCTAGTAACAAAAGTGCGGCTATCCCTTTATTTTTGGGCTATTGAGTGCTTTAGTTGGTATATGACTAGTTAGGTGTAATTAAAAAAAACGCTATAAATATGAATGGAAAAGGATTAAATGACAACCTACATCGATTTTTAAGACATTTAGATTCTATTAAAGATACTTTACCAATGACAATGCTTTTACTTGATCCTTATCAAAAAAAAGCAATAGAAAAGTTTCAGAATTTTCTAAAAAATAATGTTAATGAATTTGAAGACGAAGATGGAAAGAAATCAATATCTATAAAACATGAAGAATCGAAGATATTTGAAACTTTATCAAAGAATTTTGAAATTTCAGAACTTGCATCTAAAATTATACCCGAAAGTTTGTTTGTCTCTTTAATATCTCAATATGATGCATTCTTAAATAAACTATTGAGAGAATTATTTAAAATTAGACCTGAATATATCAATCAATCAGAAAGAGAATTAACGTTTTCTGAATTAGTGAAATTTGAATCTATTGAAGATGCTAAAGAATATATTATCGAAAAAGAAATTGAAAGCATTTTAAGAAAAAATCATATTGAACAATTTGATTATCTTGAAAAAAAAATAAATATCCCTTTAAGAAAAAATCTTCCAGTTTGGTCAACATTTATAGAAATAACTCAAAGAAGAAATCTGTTTGTTCATTGTGACGGAATTGTGTCAAGCCAATACTTAAAGGTTTGTAGGGACAATAACTGCGAAATTGGAGAAGCAAAATTAAATGAAAGGTTAGACACAAAAATCGAATATTTTATTTCTGCTTATAAATGTTTATATGAATTGGCAACAAAGTTGACACATACTATTTGGAGAAAATTATTACCAGATGATATTAAAAATGCGGATAGAAGTCTAAATGATACTTGTTTTGATTTATTAAGTTCTGAACATTTTAAATTAGCCGATATTTTATTGGAGTTTGGTTGCAATCAAAAAAATCACTTTAATGATTCATTAAAAAATGTCTTTGTTATTAATCAATCTCTATCAAAGTACTTACAAAACGAAAAGGAAAAAGCAAAATTAATTATTGGTTCGATGGATTGGAGCGCAAGTAGTGATGATTTCAAATTAGCACATTTGGTGTTAACAGAAGATTTCGAAAACTGCTATAAATTAATGTCTAAAATTGGCAAAAATGGAGAAGTAGACAAAGAAAATTATAAAACTTGGCCATTATTCTCTGAATTACGAAAAGAATCTAAATTTAAGGAAACATACAAAATAATTTTTGAAGAGGAATATACAGTATTAGAGATACCAAAAAGACCTGTGCAAGAATTAATAGAAGAATTGACAAGTAAAAATCCTGAATTGAAAAATAAAACTGTAAAAAAGGAATTGTCTGAAAAACAAATCCGAGAAAAGAAAGAAATAAGTTAGTGAAATAACTATGCACAATCAAGTAGACGGCTTCGACTAATATAGTCGGAGTGCGCCTCTCACACCACCGTACGTAAGCAACTACATTGCCTACAGATAAAATCTCACGGCTTTTCACCCTTGCAACTTACTAATGCTTCAATAATCCCGAGCGTAGCCGAAGGATTACTCCTACGCATAAGGGACTTGTATCCTCTGGATTAATTATTTACCTTTCGGTCAATAAAAAGACACCCATGCTGAGCACACACGATGTGTATAGTGCATAGCACCCTTTGGGATGCTACGACAACATATATGGAACGGTTAGCTTTAATTAAGAAACACCATAGTTCAATGTCAATATTCGATAAGTTTTTTAAAAATAAAAACGACACTAAATGTCCTCGATGTCTAGGAAAAGGAAATGTAGATTTAAATGATATCGAAAGATTAAATAAGCAATTATTTTGGAAACCTGGAAAGTGTGCTTACTGCAATGGAAAAAGAAAAGTCAGTTCTACAATGTTATCTACTATTTCGGAGGATGAAGTATACTTAACAACCGACTTACCAAAAAAAGAAAGAGAACTGTTTTTAAAAAACAATCCTACTTCTAAAATAGTTGCAAAAGAATATGCACAAAATTTAGAACTATTCGTCGATGAAATTTACAAACTGCATTCTGAAAACAAACTGACTGAAAAGCAAATTGCGGAATACATCGATTCTGAAAAATTAGATTATATAATAAAAGGAGACACGATTAATTATGTAAAAAAAGTTATAAAAATTAAAAAATCTGAAAGATAAAAGATGGCGTTTATATTAGAAAAGATAAAAACAAAATATTTATATTTAGCTAAGTAATAAACCGAAACGAAGGTGCTTATCATCTGCCCTACGCTTTCTTATACTAAACGTTGTAAATAATTTAAACGAAAACAAGAAAAATGGGAGTTTTAGGAATATATATTAAAAAAAATGATAAAGTTCAATTTAGTCAACCTATTTACGCTGAAGAACATTCTGAATTAGCAAATTGGCTAACAAAAGGGAGTAAATTTATTGAAAACCATATTCAAAAAACTTCTCCACCCGAAAACTTAATTAATGCCTTACGATTATCTAAAAATGAGGAAAAGGCTTTGAGACCTAATAATTTTCAAGAATCAGCAGATGACACGCTTGACTATTATAAATCAATTGAAGAGAAACCTCCTGTAACTTTTTGCGCAATTGGCTCTGGAATTAATGAGCAAGGAGATTATGGATATCTTGACAAATATTCAGAATACGAGAACTGGACTGATATCTATACATTAAATGAGGCTTTAGTTAAGATATCTAAAGTTGCGGAAAGGAATATTAAAATAGAATTTTCTAAGCCTAAAACTGACGACTATTTTAAAGACGATATTTTAAGGAATTTAATGAATTTATATATAATTATTGGTATTCTAAAGAGTCTAAAGGAAACACATAATCCTGACTTTGTTGCTTTGATTAATGCGCCAATGTAAAAAACTATTTACAATCGAGTAGACGGCTCCAACTAAAATAGTCGGAGTGCGCTCTCACACCACCGTACGTGCGCAACTACGTTGATCCTTTCTGTATCTATTGCGACTAGCAATAGCACTCAGGAGCATAAACGGCGGTTCACCAAATTGAACTTACTGTTCCACAAGGTACATATGCTATAAAAATTAAAAATTGGACAGCTTTTCTGTTGTTATGAGCAGTAAATGGAAAAAGACCTACTAGATACTTTTAAATCTTTTAATATGGGTATTGGCCTATATAAAGCAAATGAGGATTTATCTAGTTGGTCAGAATTAGTTCACGACTTAAATCCTGTAAGTCCAACTTTAGGCTCACCAATTGAGCAACCTTGCGAATAATAATTTAAAAAAAATACAACAATGAAAACAATTTATATAACATTAACTCTATTATTACTAACAACATTAGTTAAAGCTCAAAATCCGATTATTCCTCTTTATCAAGGTAATACTAAAAATGTAGAAAATGCTTATTACAAAGATGTAGATAGTGTACATAATCAATATGTTGGTACTTGGTTATTTACAAATGGAAATGACTCTTTAAAAATAGTATTTAGAAAAAGAACAATGATCAATATTGAAGGTTATTTAGCTAATTATTTTATTGACGAACTAATTGGAGAGTATCAATATATCGAAAATGGAATTGAAAAAGTTAATACTCTTGAAAATATTGATCAAGAATTGATTGGAGATTCTGACTATAATTTATATGCTTACTCATTAATGTGGCCAAACACTTACCCTCAATGTGATGAATGTGCAGTAGATGAAAAAAGAATGGTTATGGCTATAAACGAGCCATCTAAAAGACACCTAACAGGTTTAAGTGATCAGTTTGTGATCAGGCGCTATTTTGATAATGGAATTGAAAAATTAAAAGTCTGGTTCATGCTAAGTGGCAATGGTATTGTACTAGATGAAAATACAGGTGAGTTATCAGACGAAACTGGATTTAGTTTACCATATGGAGAGTACACTTTAACCAAACAATAAAAACTAACCACAATCGAGTAGACGGCTCCAACTAAAATAGTCGGAGTGCGTCTCTCACACCACCGTACGTGCACTACGTTGATCCTTTCGTCTCTATTATTATTAACAATAGCACTCAGAAACGTATACGGCGGTTCGTAAATCATCACACCAAAGGACTTTCACTCTTGCGACTTACTAATGCTTCAATAAGCCTGTCCTGAGCGTAGCCGAAGGTTACTTCTGCGCATAAGGGACTTGCGCCCTCTGGATTAATTATTTACCTTTCGGTCAATAAAAAGATACCCATGCTGAGCATACACACCGTGTAAATAATATAACCCGTTTAGGTATAATTTAAAAGTTTTGATTTCGTTATAAAGGTCGCCAAATTTTCAATTGGGCATTTAGAAAAATTTTAAAGCTATATATGTAAATTTGACGAAGCAATAACTCGTAATGTAACGCTTATGCTCTACATTACGCATCTTAGACTAATCGTTACAACCAATGACCAAAAATGACTGATGAACAAAACGAAATATGGAATAAAATTCAAAACTTCGAAATTGACGACATAGATTCTTCTTTTACTTTTACTGATAGATTAGCAAGAGAAAATGGTTGGTCAATGGAATATTCACTGAGAACTATATTGGAGTACAAAAAATTTATTTTTCTAATTGCTATTTCCGATTTCCCTCAAACACCGTCAGACCAAATCGACCAAGTTTGGCATCTCCATTTACTTTACACAGAGTCGTATTGGATTCAACTTTGTAAATACACCATAAATAAAAATATTCATCACGGACCTACAAAAGGTTCAGAGGAAAAAACGTTATTTAAAGAACAATATTTAAGAACACTTGAGTTTTATACATCGCTATTTAGTGAGAAACCTCCCAAAGACATTTGGATAGATGTTGAAACTAGATTTAAAGAGATTCATTTTACACGAGTTAACAGAAAGAGAAATTGGATAATACCTAAACTACGTTTTAAAAAATAATGAAAATACTATCCAAAATAACACCCGCAGAAACACTGTTAATTCAAGATGGTTTTTTTGTTGAGTTTAAAGATTTGATGAAACTTACTTTTATAGATTTACTTTTAAAAAAAATAATTAAAATTAAAGAAGTCCATCAAAAACCACATCCTAGAGATAAACACATTAGGACTTACACCTATGTTACTTCAGGTAAAAACTTCAAAAAATACAAACCTAAAAATCACGAATTAATTTATTTAAGTCCATTTAATAAAAATAGATCACTGCAAATACTATTTAAGAATTTTATAAAAATGGCTTACGATAATTCAAACGGGAGTTGGTGTTATAAAAAACTAATAAGAAGCAACATTGAAATAAATCCTTATTTTAAACAAACATCTCTGTTAAATTTATTTAGGATAAATAAACTAACAGCTAAAGGAGTAAAATTAAAAAAAGGGATATCAAACTATTTAAATACTATTGACAACAATATCAACCACCTGCTCCATGAAGATAAGAAAAAAGGGATAGAACTATTATTAAGCATTGGTGGAAATATATTCTTACTTGAGAATTTAGATTTTCAACTTTTAAAAACAATTGATAAGGAATTATTAAATCAACAAAAAGTATTATACAATGACACTTATAATACAGATAGTGATTGGTGGTTATACATTGGTTTTTTCGAAGATCAGTATATGTTTGACTCCTATTTTGATGATTTTGATGCTACTTTAAATTCTTTTAACTCTGAATTTGACTCTTCTAGCTGTTCTTCTTGCGATAGCGGATGTAGTAGTTGCGGAGGGTGTGATTAAAAAACTGATGATAACCCGTATACAATCTATTGTTTGCTTCTCGCAGACTTTAATAATCGACAACCATGTACCTAATTAGTTGCTTAAAATACGCTACAAAACATACCAAAAACCGTTGTAAATAATAAAAAAAATATGAATAAAATAATTTTAACTTCTATTCTCTTATTCACTTTTATTTGTAAGTCGAGTGCTCAGAATGATTCTATTCCTCAGACAATTGAACAACAAAAAACAGCTAAGAATATAGCTGAAAAATGGGTTACGCTTTTGACCGAAGGAGAAAATATTGATTCGTTGATTGCCATATCAAAAATCCCCTTTGCGCTTGATAGAATAAAGATTTTGAATTCAAAAGATGAATTGAAGGCACTTTATAATAAAGTAATTGAAAATAAAGGTAAGCGCATTATGCCTAAAATTTCTTCAGAGATAGTTTATTCCAAATATGAAATTATAGAAAAATGTATTCCAATTAATGTTTTAATAATTAAGATAATTTTATTAGAAGGAGATTCAAAAGGTGAAGGAGGTTTAGTGAGCGTAGAAATTTCTGGAAACGATATGAAAATAATTGGGTTTTCCGATTAAATACTAATTACAACATAGTATCTAAAAAAGCGTTAACTTTAGCTAAGTAATAAACGCGCAACATAGTCCTTATCACCTACCCTACGCTTTCTTATACTAAACGTTGTTAGGTGCAATTTGCTCACTCAAATGAAAATACCGAAAATAAAAGGAATAATAGACAGACGGATTTTAATCAATTACCAAATTGATAAAGAAGTCTTGGAAAATTATTTACCAAAACCTTTCAAGCCTAAATTAGTAAACGGAAAAGGAATTGCGGGAATCTGTTTGATCAGATTAAAAGAAATCAGACCGAAAGGTTTGCCGAAACAAATCGGAATTTCCTCTGAAAATGGAGCTCATAGAATTGCAGTTGAATGGACTGAAAATGGAAAGCAAAAAGAAGGAGTTTACATTCTAAGAAGAGATACTTCTTCTAAATTAAATTCTTTAGCTGGTGGAACTATATTTCCTGGAATTCACCATTTAGCAAATTTTAGAGTAAATGAAAAAGACGGAAACTACGAAGTCGGTTTTATAAGCGATGACAAAACTTCACTATCAATAAAAGCAAAAGAAACAAACTCTTGGAATACTGAAAGTGTATTTGAAAATTTAGAATGTATTTCTGAATTCTTTGAAAATGGTTCTATTGGATATTCGCCTGACAAAAATAACTTTGATGGACTTCAATTAAAAGCATATAATTGGAAAGTATCACTTTTGGAAGTTGAGAATGTAAAATCAAGCTTTTTTGAGAATGAAAGTATTTTCCCGAAAGGTTCTGTCAAATTTGATAATGCATTATTAATGAAAGATATTGAACACGAATGGATTGGACTAAAAAAAATAAAAACTGCACCTAACACACTATAAAAATGAAGCTTGGTTTAGTGCTTAATCTAGAGTCCGTGCGTTTTTGTAACGTCTGATTTTCCTGCGGAAAATTCTCGCACACAAAACCGCACTATTCTTATACATAAAACGTTGTGCTTCATGCCCAAAAACAAGATAAAAATTTATTATGGAATTAAACTTAGCATATTATCGCAGAAAAGATTGGAAAAAATTCTTAAAAATGATTGACGATAAAGATGCAATGCATGACTCTTGGAATGATTGGCACAAATCCTTTTTAAAAACAAAGCACGGTTTGATTTCCAAAGGTTTTATTGTAAACGATTTTATAGTCGATTTGGATAAATTAAAAATATACTGTTCCAATAGAAATTTAAAAATTGACGGAAAAGCTCGATCGCAATTCGTAACCAACATAAAATGAATAAAGAACACATAAACAAAGTAAAAGTTTTATTAACGGAATGGAATCCGTTAGGAAAACAATCCGTTAAGATAACCGACTTGAATAACTATGACACTGAAGCGACTGATATACTGCGGCATGTAAAAAAGACAAATACAGTTGAGCAGATAAATAAAATAATAAATACTGTTATGAGTCAAGCTTTCGGAATCCATTTGGAACCCTTTAAATCTAAAATTATTGCGGAACAAATACATTCAATTTTAAACGAAAAATAAAAGCACGAAAGTACAATCGAGTAGACGGCTTCGACTAAAATAGTCGGAGTGCGCCTTTCACACCAACGTACGTATGTAACCACGTTTGTCCTTTCGAAACTATTACTACTAGCAATAGCACTCAGAAACGTATATGCCGGTTTACCTAATGGAATCTCGTTTTTACGCTTACGCTCTAGTGTCTTCCAATCATAACAAATACATTAGCATAAGCCATGCAAAAGCGCTGTAAAAAATCCAATTAATCTATACAACGAAGTAAGATTACATTTATCTTTAGATTATAAAACACCAAATATGGTATATAAATTATCAGTCTAAATTCAATTTTAAACTGTAACCCTATTTTAGGGCTAGACATTAAAAAACACTTATAAGAGATGGAACTTCCGAAATTTAAATACAGTCCGAATGCTTACGAATTAGATTTATTTGATGAAATTGACGGAATATGTTCAATATGTGCAGAGAAAAGAAGTCTGAAATATAACAGTTCATTTTACAGCATTAATAAGCCTGACTACATATGCCCTTGGTGTATTGCAAATGGCAAAGCTGCTGAGAAATATGACGGCGAATTTAATAGTTATTGCGCAATAGAAGGTGTGTCACCAGATCCTAATGACCCAAAACCAACAATCCCGATAGAACTGCTTACTGAAATTTGCTCGAAAACGCCAAGTTACTCATCCTGCCAACAGGAAATATGGTTATCACATTGTAACGAACCTTCTGCATTCATTGGTTATGCAACAAGTGAAATGATTACACCTGTTTTAAATGAAGTAAAAGAAGACATTGAAAAACTTGAATTACCCCTAGAATGGTTTACCGAAGGATTTACAAGAGAAAGTAGTGATTTGGGAGCGTATCTCTTTCAATGCCAAAAATGTAAAAAACATAGATTACATATTGACTTCACATAATAAATACTGCCAACAAAATAAAAAAAACATAAATCAAATGGAATTAACGACTAAAAAAATGGTTGAGTATTCATTTTTAAAAGAAATGTATGAAGACCAATATTTCCCAAATAACCTTGTTGATAAAGGCAAAGACATTCTAATTGCTTTATGCAATAAAATAGAAACTGAAAAGCCAAAAACTCTTAAAAAACTATATGCTTTGACTCATAAAGCAACGGATGAATTTAACGACCTACAAGAAGAATTTTACGAAAATGATAGTGAAATAGAAACTGTTGCAAGAGAATGTATCGCAATGGATTTTGAGTTCATCTCTAAATCTTATGGATTTGAAGCTGATACTGAAGAATTAATTGCAACTAGAGATTGGTAAACAGATATGGGAATAATTGAATTTATTTTTGGAAAGACGATTAAAATAGATAATGCGTTTTTTGGGAAAATGATTTTTATTGAGAACAAAAAGAAACCACTTAAAAGCTATTTTGAATGCAGAAAACACTTTAAACCAACTGATGACATTATAGAAATTGGAATTGAGGGTAATGAAACTGGACCGACAGAATTACAGAAAGATTTCTTTCGAAAAATTGAATCTGATTATGACAAAATAATCTCTTCAGTAAAGCCATTAATTGAAAAAGAATTCCAAAACTGGAAAGAAGATTTTAAGATAACCGATTTCCGAAAAGAATTTAATGCGGTCTATCTTTTTTTATCAAGATGCGAGAATGACCCTAAATCTTGGGAAATAGCTTTTGAAACGGAACACGATTTAAATCATACAATTACAATGACAATGTCTGATTTAAAAGCAACTGAAATACTGATTGACGGATAGAATACTGTTGCTAACACCGATAACCATTTCACCCCATACTAGTTTAATAGATTGAGTAAATTAAGTCTTTTTAAGAGGTTCAATTTTTATTATTTATTAGATTCAATCTTGTTTTTGATATGCTTAAATGGAAGTTTATAGCCTTATAAAGTGCTCTTATTTCAAAAAACAAAACCCCAAGTGCCTTTCCTTCACTTTTTGCTCGCTTTTGTACAAACTTTAAATGTTTTTTAAGGTGAAATATTAAAACTTGCTTGGTAAAGACCCAAGCATAATAGAAGAAGCTTATGCTATATTTATAAATGGTGTTGAATTGGATAAAAACGAAACTGTATTAAACGTTAAATATCGAGTAGTTACCATCCTGAAGCTTACTTAATGAATCACCATCTATCTACTATATTATAAATTCATGCCTTTATTACTTTCAATCTCCATCGGTTTTAAACCGTTCTGAAAACTCAAGAAAGTTCTGGCCTTTAAAAAGATTTAGCACCCCCCTTTTATCAACCCTAAAGGCATGAATTTAACTACTGACCTCTAAATATTTTTAGTTTACTAGTATTTTTTTAGTTGTAACAACACCTTGTTGTTCAATCCTAACAAAATAAAACCCAGAATTTCCAAATAATGAGCGATCTATTTTAAGATGTTGTTCATTTGTTTCGGTGCGATATACAGTATTACCTTGCAAATCAAGAATACTTACTTTTGATGTTTTAGAGTGTCCTAAATAAATAGTTAACGCACCTTCTTTAATTGGTGTTGGATATAAAACAATTGTATCTTCTTGGTCTTCAATAGTAGTATCAATTCTGGAAACAGAACTAGATGTAGCACTATTTATTGTTATTAACTTTGATGTACCACCTTGTGAACAAATAGCACGTAAAACCAGCGTATACTCAGTACCTGATGCTAAACCGTTGATTGTTATTGGCGATGAAGTCCCACTTGCATAGGACGTTGCACTCGGACTATTTATGTTTCCGGTAAACTGTCCTTTAGGCCAAACTCTTAACTCATACGTATTATTACCCGTAAACTGATTAAATCCTATTGAAATAGATTGGTTCGTATCACTCACTTTTTTTACTGAAGTCATATCAGCATTTACAGTACATGGTCCAGAGGTAACAGCATCAATTTGTGTTAATTCTGATGTGCCTCCTGTCACACAAATAGCACGTATAACCACTGTGTATTCAGTACCTGCCGTTAATCCGTCAATAGTTATTGGAGAGAAATTACCAGTTTTATATGCTGCTGCTGTTGGAGTATTAACATTTCCTGCAAACTGACCTTTAGGCCAAGCTCTAACTTCATACGTATTTACGCCATCAAATGTATCAAAGGTCACTGTAATGGACGTATTAGTTGCAACTGTACGCTCTAAATTAGAAATAGCCATATTAGCAGAACAAGCATCCTCTACCCTAATAATTTTCCAATTTTGATTTGTATTGCCCGCTACGTATGGCCATAAATGCATGGTATTACCATTATTTCTATCCACAACCTTTTCACAATGTAAAGGTTCTAAAAAATAATCCTCATTGACTTTAGTAATCCCCCATTTTTGATGATTTCCACCAACTGATGTCCACGTCCCTAAATTAACATTAAGATTCTCTGCCTTTTCGTTTATATTACAAGCCGCATAAGGGACTTCTAAGAATTCATTATTTCTAAGATTTTTAATCGTGTAATACGTGCCGACTTTGGTAATTTGCCATTTTGCACTATTTTCTGAAGTAGCCGCAATATTTACACGACGTCCATTGGGACTGTTAATTTTCATCTCATTAGTCGTGTTTTGAATATAGTATACTCCATCAGCTAAGTTAGCATCCGGTCTAACACTATCCTCTCCTCCTGTAGTACTACAATTTTCACCTGGTAAATCATAACAAACACCTGTAGGTCCTTGGTTAATATCCCAGTTTGGTCCGGGTACCCAATTATCTCCAACTTCATAAGCCCCTACATCTGGAGCTACTCCGATAAAACTATCCGTATAACCACTTATAACTCTACCTGCATCTACTGCAACAGTTCCATTATTTAGCCTATAGTTATTCGCGTTAAAATTCACAAAAGAGGTTTGATCTACAAGATTATTTTGCTTATTAGACTGCGGCTCCCAAGTTCCTTCTGTTTCTTGATTCCCACCTTGGTCGGTTCTATAAGTATCCGTAATATTATTCCATACTTTAACATTAGTAAATGCTGTACCTGCTTTATGCCAAGCTCCCATGGTACCTCCATCTGCTTTGACTAACGTATTATTAAAAATATCAATATCTTTTCCATTCCAATTAATTTGAATATTTGTCCACTCGACATTCCAAACGACATTACGATATATACGAACATTTTCAGCATCATTGTCTAAATAAATCCCTGCAGCTTTCTTTAATTCGCCTCTACCTTCCGCGTCATGAAACCAATTGTGATGAATATCCATATTTAGACCTTTATTAATGGTGTAAAGTAAAGCACAGTCATCAGCGATAAGATTACTACGAGAGATATCATTCCAAGCAACTTCAGAATTTTTATTTACTATTTGAATACCATCTCTACCGCCACGAGAAATATTATTACGTAAAATCTTAGAATTCTTTCCTCCTCGTGCCATTATTGGCGCATCATAAGAACCTAAAAAGTCAAAATCGTGAATATAATTATTCCTGATTATGGTAGCATTTCCTGAATCCCAAATCCCTGTAGCATCTCCAAAACCTATTTCAGAATTTTCTATAATGGTGTTTACAGAACCTCCTTTAACATCTACTGCATTAATACCAGAATTAAAGTTAGGAGTAATACCTCTTGTCATACTTCCATATAAAACCTTTACGCCTTTCAATTTATTACCTGTTCCTTTTATAAGAACATTCCCTCCAAATAAAGCAAGGTTTTCAATATGTATATAATCACGATTTTCTAAATTGGCAGTCACCGCTCTTCTTGCCATCTGCACCTCACCATCTTGAGGTTTTACACCTCCTGGTAGTTGCACAAAAAGAGAATTTGCGCTAGCGTCAAAATACCATTCATTTTGATAATCTAGAGCTTCTTTTATTCCTTCTAAATAATAATCTCCAAAATCGCCTGGAGGATGTGATCCTATAATCCAATTTTGATTTTTAACCGCATCAAAAGTTACTCTACCAGAAGATTGACTTTTTATCCATGCTCTCCATGTTGTCCATCCTGACCCTGGACGGTCTCCATAAAACATAATAGACCCTCCATTTGACCATTGCCAATTTGGAATGTCTCCATCTGTTAAAAAAGCATTTATAGAGACCTCATCTTGACTTCCGCCCTCATTACGTAATGAATTTAATGTAAAACGATCACCATCCGTATTATTTGGCCATCTGGCTAAATCTAATACAGTAGCACCTCGGGTTACAAAGTTACGCTGCTCTAAATTCCAATTAACAGTGGTTTTCCAAACACTTCCTCCATCAGAGGTCCACCCGCTTAAGGCTTCCATAGCTGAAATAATGACTTTCTCCCCTTGCTTAGACGTATAAACAATTGGATTTCCTGGGGTTCCTGACCTTAAAGGCTTTATAGTTTCTTCATAAGTACCTTCTCCAATAACAATAGTATTTCCCGGATTAGCTATTGCAGATGCTTTTGCTATTGTTTTAAAAGGTTGAGATACCGTGCCGGGATTGGCATCATTTCCTGTTTTCGAAACATAAATGCGCTGTGCATGTATGCTACTAAATGAAAAGAGTATAACTAACGTTATGACTCCTTTAATGACATTCATTAATTTCATAATTTGATAATTTTAAGGGTGATAATTTATAATTTAATTAAAAATAACGCCTTATTTTAAGAAAACCCACTTTGACCCACTGTTTTTAGAGCAAAAAAGTAAAATCATTCGATATAACATAAACAACAGGTATTATAATGTTGTTGTTTGATAAAGTTCAGAGGGCATCTACTCTTTTTTAATCATCATAACATATAAAGGGTTAAAATCAGTTAATCCAGCAGTATGAACAGGAAGCACTAACGTCTACAACATAGGGTCTATTTAAAAACTTAGAGCATTATTTTAAGACAAAGCACAGTTATTGACGATCTATTCTTTTTAAACTAAAGCGACTATGCTCAAAAAAAGCAACAGATATACTACTAAAATCTTAACCATTGCATTTTTCACTGAATTCAGGGTATTAAAATTCTCTAAGGAACAAGACCTTTGCATTTTGAAACACGCTATACTATAAATATGACACCAAAAGAATTATCCCTATTACAAGAATCTGAGTTGAAGACCGCGTTTATCACTTATTTTAAACCATGGGCTTTAACCACGCCATGCCTTGAAATACTAAAAACAATTGCCACTAAAATTGTAGCGATACACTATGATGAAGCTCTAAAGATAACTTTCGAAAACGAGGATGAAGACGAAGTTACCATAACTTTTGGCGCGCCTTATCAAGGCGATTTTAAAGACACGCCTTTTACAATACCAGACTCTTATAAAACGGTAGTTCAAATGCATAACACAATAATTTTTGGTGATGGCGTCCCTGATTATATAGACTTTTATGGGTATGATGGAGACGCGCCTTCTTCAGAATTTATGATGGAAGAACTTGAAGGTGATGAAGAAAGGCATCAAGGCTTTTGTGATGCTGGTCAAAATTGGATTATCTGGGATCACCAACACAAAAATGTTTTAGGAGAACCGGTTATAATAATCGCGGACCATGGTTTAGCTGTTGAAGATAATGAGGCTTTTCCGGAGCAAGATAAAATAGCTTTCGGTACAGGAGGCCTATTTATAAGATTAATGAGTCAATTTATATTAGACGAGGACAAATACGGTTGGGGATAAAACAAAACCAAACCTGTTAGATTTAAATGTCAGCATCTAATCAATCACCATAAACCAATTGCTTTCAAACAAACGGACTGTTTTTAATCAAAAAATCAAAACACTAAGCCCTTGCTCTCAAAATTTAAAATTAATTTTGCCGCTTTTTTAAAATTTTATTTCATGAAATATACGATTACCCTACTTTTTCTATTTTTAAGCCTTACTTCCTTTTCACAAACCGAATTCTCATCGCTTTGGAATACGTCGAATACAGACACAGGGACTTCTGCAATTAACGAAATTGAAATACCAACAAATCCAGCATACACCTATAATTATAATGTAGATTGGGGAGACGGACAAACGGACACGGGAGTTACAGGTGATATTACCCATACCTATGCGACTCCAAACACCTACACTATAACTATTGATGGAACTTTCCCGTCTATATATTTTAATAATCAAGGTGATAAATTAAAAATTATAGAGATTTTAAATTGGGGTAACATCCAATGGCAAACTATGGAAAATGCTTTTTATGGTTGTGAAAATTTAAATTTTGACGCCATAGGTGCTCCTGATTTATCACAAGTAACCACGCTTAAAAACATGTTTAAAAATGCCGAATCTTTTAACGGTATTATAAACCATTGGGATGTAAGCTCTATTACAGATCTTTCAGGTCTATTTTATGGCGCTACGACCTTTAACAGACCTTTAGATTTGTGGAATACAGGAAGTGTTATCGATATGTCAGAAACATTCTACAACACATCAAGCTTTAACGAACCTCTAGACAATTGGAATACAGCACAGGTAACAACTATGTCCAAAATGTTTCATTATGCTGCGTCTTTTAATCAAAATATAAATGGTTGGGAAGTTACTAGAGTCACAGATATGTCTTACACGTTTTATAATGCTAGCGCTTTTAACTCACCTTTAAGTAGTTGGTTGGTTAATAATGTGACCACTATGTCTAATATGTTTGCTTATTCGGGTTTTAATCAACCTATAGAAATTTGGAATGTGAGTAATGTAGAAGACATGTCTTATATGTTTTATAGAAACACAGTCTTTAACCAACCTCTAAACGATTGGATTGTTAGCAATGTGACCAATATGTCTCATATGTTTGACGGGTATTATTGGACTACGACATTCAACCAACCAATAAACAATTGGGACGTTAGTAATGTAACCAACATGAGTTTCATGTTTAGAGATAACAAATATTTTAATCAACCCTTAAATAGTTGGATTGTTACTGCGGTTACAAATATGGAATCAATGTTTGAAAGCGCCTCTCGTTTTAATGAGGACATTACGGTTTGGGATGTTAGTAATGTTACTAAAATGTCTTCTATGTTTGAAAGTGCTTATGTATTTAATCAAGATATTACAGGTTGGATTGTTAGCAATGTCACTAATATGAGTGCGATGTTTCAATATGCTAATGCTTTTAATCAAGCTATTACAGGTTGGGATGTTAGTAATGTTACTGATATGAACTCTATGTTCTATTCGGCCGACGCCTTTAATCAACCGCTAGACATTTGGGATGTTAGCAAAGTTAGAAACATGAGTTCTATGTTTAATAGAGCACTAACATTTAATCAACCATTAAATGGCTGGCAGACTTCAGCTGTAACCAACATGTCATACATGTTTTATACCTATAACGTTGTTACAGTTTTTAATCAACCTCTAAACAGCTGGGATACTTCTAGTGTAACCAATATGTCTTCCATGTTTGGAAATGCGGCTACATTTGATCAAAGTTTGTCCTCTTGGAACATAAATAATGTATCAAACATGTCTGACATGCTAGATAATTCTGGTTTGTCTCAAACTAATTATGATAACACATTAATCAGTTGGGAATTACAACCGGTAAGAGATAACGTGACGCTTGGTGCTCAAGGATTAAACTATTGCGATAGTAGAGAGGAACGACAAAACCTAATAGATAATTCTAGCTGGACCATCAATGACGATATTATTAACTGTTCATTTGTGCTTTGTACGTCTTTAGTCTCTCCTGCTAATGGGGATACTAACGTCCCTGCCAATACTAATTTAACTTGGGAAGCCGTTCCTGGAGCTACAGGCTATAAAATTAGCTATAGAATAGAAAACGGAGGAACTATTACTGCTACGGAGACTAATCTAGACGTCGGTAACGTAACTAGTTTAGACCTTACATCAGACTTAACTCCTGGGGACACGGTTTATATTACCATAGTACCATACAATACTACTGATGGGGATGCCATAGGGTGTACAGAAGAAAGTTTTACCGTTATATCTAGTTGGGTAAACGACCCGACCGCTTTTAAACTTACCATTGACACATCCATAGCACAAAGTTACACTAGTGATGCCAATCAACTTGAAATAGATACTAATTCTGGATATCCAGATTATTTAACTTATAACTACTCTATAGATTGGGGAGACAATCAATTTAACAATAATGTCACAGGAGATATTACACATACTTACCTTGTTCCTGGTATTTACACTATCAGTATTATTGGTGATTATCCTGCGCATTATTATTCTTCTTATTTTTCTGACAGTAAAAAACTACTATCGATAGACCAATGGGGGACCCAGCAATGGCAATCTATGAAAGATGCTTTCTACGGATGTTCGAACATGGAATACAATGCAACTGATAAACCAGACTTATCGCAGGTCACAACTGCGTATCGTATGTTTGGATCAGCTAGTCTTTTTAATGGCGATATAAACGATTGGGATGTTAGTAACATAGAAGATATGTCTAGTATGTTTCAAAGTGCAAGTGATTTTAACCAGCCTTTAAATGATTGGGATGTTTCCAACGTGACCAATATGTCATCTATGTTTTCTAGTGCAAGCGATTTTGATCAACCATTAGACAATTGGATTACAAGTAATGTTACAAATATGTCCGGAATGTTTTCATATTCTAATGCATTTAACCAAAATATCAATAGCTGGGACGTGAGTGCCGTAACCACCATGAGACAGATGTTTAATAGAGCTAGTTTATTCAACCAACCACTACTCGGTTGGGATGTGACTTCTGTAACCGACATGGAATCGATGTTTAACAACGCACCCGTTTTTGATCAACCAATAGATATTTGGACTGTTAACAATGTGACCAACATGTCTTCTATGTTTGAAAATGCAACAGCATTCAATCAAAATATTAATAGCTGGAATGTCACTGCCGTTACCGACATGAGTTCTATGTTTCAAAGTGCGACAAACTTCAATATGCCTTTAGATAATTGGGTTCCAATTGCGGTAACTAACATGCAATCTATGTTTGAAAGTGCGATAACATTTAATCAAAATATTAGCGCCTGGAACGTAACCAATGTTATAAATATGGCATCAACATTTGAGAGTGCTAAAGCCTTTAACAAGCCATTAAATGGGTGGGACGTCAATTCTGTAGTAGATATGACCTCTATGTTTGAAAGCGCAGAAGCCTTTAATCAACCATTAAACCTTTGGGACGTTAGTGCTGTTGCCAACATGACTTCTATGTTTGAAAAAGCCCTGGTATTTAACCAAGACTTAAACGACTGGACTGTAAGCTCTGTTACTTTAATGCCTTCTATGTTTGAAAACGCAAGCGCTTTTAACTCACCAATTAATGACTGGACCGTAGCTTCTGTAACCAATATGGAAAGCATGTTTAAAAATGCTATTGTTTTTAATCAAACATTAAACAATTGGAACACCGGAGAAGTCTTAACTATGGCCGAAATGTTTAGTGGCGCCTCTGCTTTTAATCAAAACATAGACATTTGGAATGTGTCTTTTGTTGCCACAATGGAAGCGATGTTTAAAAATGCCATCAGTTACAATCAAACCATGAACTCATGGAACGTGGCTTCTGTAAGAACTATGGAAGAGATGTTTAGAGGCGCTAGCGTTTTTAATGAAACTATCGACGGTTGGAATGTAAGAGGGGTTATTACTATGGAAGAAATGTTTTATGACGCCATAGCCTTTAATCAAACACTTAATAGCTGGAGAGTCACTAATGTTTCTAATATGATTTCTATGTTTAGAAACGCAACCGCTTTCGATCAAAATTTAGACGATTGGATTATTGGAACCACAAACATGAAATACATGTTTAGTAATGCTACAGCTTTTAACCAACCATTATCTGCTTGGGATGTTAGCCATGTTACCGATATGCAATACATGCTTGATTACACCGCATTATCTAGAGAAAATTATGATGAGACTTTAATTGCTTGGTCTGAGCTAGTCTTAAATTACAATATAAACCTTGGTGCCCAAACCTTACTGTATTGTGATGCCGAAGTACAAAGGCAATCTATGATTGATACTTATGGATGGACATTTACAGGAGATATTTTAGACTGTCCAATACCAACTTGTACTCAATTAATTTCGCCTGCAAATGGAGACATCGATGTTCCTGTTAATACAAATCTTACTTGGGAACGCGCTCTTTATGCTAGAGGCTATACATTAACAGTCGTAACACAACCTGGAAACATCTTATTAGTAGATAATGAAATAGTTACAGAAACATCGTATCAATTTTTGACAGATTTTTCAGGAGGTGAACTTGTAGAAGTTACGATTATTCCTTTTAATGATGAAGGAGAGCCGTTAGCCTGTACAATGGAAAGTTTCACTATTACTAACAATAGCATCGCAACAGTTCCAGATTGTACAACCTTAACATTACCATTACATGGGAGTATAGATATACCTGTAGACACTGATTTAGAATGGGAACCAATTGCCAATGCAGATGGTTATAGAATTACAGTAGGAACAACGTCAGGAGGTAGTGATATACTAAATGACATTGATGTTGCTAATGTAACAGCCTATCAATTAACTACAGACCTTCCTGAAAACACAATAATTTATGTGCAAATAACGCCATATAACACTATTGGAGATGCCATAACATGTGCCGAAGAGAGTTTCACCACAGAAACTATTCCTGTTGCTCCAGAGTGTACCAGCTTAACATTACCTTTAAATGGCACTACAGATGTCTCAATAGATACTGATTTTAGCTGGAATGCCGTACCTAATGCCACAGGTTACTTACTTTCAGTAGGTACTACTGGTGGTGGTATTGAAATTCTTAATAGTATTGATGTTGGAAATGTAACCACTTACGATCTTCCCGATAACTTAGGTACTAATCGTTTAATTTTTGTAAACATCACACCATACAACGCGGTTGGTGATGCTATAGGTTGTACTGAAGAAAGTTTTAGAACAGGAGACTCTGCATCTACAGACCCTCCAAATTGTACCACTCTGACTGCTCCATTAAATAATGCTACAGACGTAGACATTACGACGGACTTAAGCTGGACTGCTATAACAGAAGCCACTGGATATACAATTTCTGTAGGAACAACCACAGGCGGCACTGATATTCTTGCACTTACAGATGTTGGGAACGTCATCACTTACAACTTAGCATCAGATTTACCTGAAACGTCTACCATATTTGTAACGATTGCACCTTACAATGCGGTAGCTAGCGCGACAGGATGTTCTGAGGAATCATTTACTACAGAAACATTACCAACACCTCCCAACTGTACAACACTTACTACACCGTTAAACAACGCTACAGACGTAGACATTACTACGGACTTAAGTTGGACTGCTGCAACCGATGCGACTGGTTATATAATTTCTGTAGGAACAACATCTGGTGGTACTGATATTTTAGATAACGAAGATGTTGGAAACGTCATCACTTACAACCTAGCATCTGATTTACCTGAAACGTCAACGATCTATGTAACCATTACACCGTATAACGCAGTAGGTAATGCGACAGGATGTGCTGAGGAATCATTTACTACAGAAACATTACCAACACCTCCTAATTGTACGACTTTAACGACACCGTTAAACAACGCTACGGACGTAGACATTACTACGGATTTAAGCTGGACTGCTGCAACCGATACCACTGGTTATATCATTTCTGTGGGAACAACTACGGGGGGAACTGATATTTTAGATAACGAAGATGTTGGAAACGTCATCATTTACAACCTAGCGTCTGATTTACCTGAAACAGCAACGCTATATGTAACCATTACACCATATAACGCCGTAGGTAATGCTACGGGATGTACGGAGGAATCGTTTACTACAGAAACATTACCAACACCTCCTAACTGTACGACTTTAACGACACCGTTAAACAACGCTACAGACGTAGACATTACTACGGATTTAAGTTGGACTGCTGCAACAGATGCGACTGGATATATCATTTCTGTAGGAACAACTACAGGTGGAACGGATATTTTAGACAACGAAGATGTTGGAAACGTCATCACTTACGACTTAGCATCAGATTTACCTGAAACATCAATTATATATGTAACCATTACACCGTATAACGCCGTAGGTAATGCCACAGGATGTTCTGAGGAATCATTTACTACAGAAACATTACCAACACCTCCTAATTGTACGACTTTAACGACACCGTTAAACAACGCTACAGACGTAGACATTACTTCTGACTTAAGTTGGACTGCTGCAACCGATACCACTGGTTATATCATTTCTGTGGGAACAACTACGGGGGGAACTGATATTTTAGATAACGAAGATGTTGGAAACGTCATCACTTACAACCTAGCGTCTGATTTACCTGAAACGTCAACGATCTATGTAACGATTACACCGTATAACGCGGTAGGTAACGCCACAGGATGTATTGAGGAATCGTTTACTACAGAAACATTACCAACACCTCCCAACTGTACGACTTTAACGACACCGTTAAACAACGCTACAGACGTAGATATAACTACGGATTTAAGTTGGACTGCTGCAACAGATGCAACTGGTTATATCATTTCCGTAGGAACAACTACAGGTGGTACTGATATTTTAGATAACGAAGATGTTGGAAACGTCATCACTTACAACCTAGCGTCTGATTTACCTGAAACGGCAACGCTATATGTAACGATTACACCGTATAACGCGGTAGGTAACGCCACAGGATGTATTGAGGAATCGTTTACAACAGAAACATTACCAACACCTCCCAACTGTACGACTTTAACGACACCGTTAAACAACGCTACAGACGTAGATATAACTACGGATTTAAGTTGGAACGTTGCAACAGATGCGACTGGTTATATCATTTCTGTAGGAACAACTACAGGTGGAACTGATATTTTAGATAACGAAGATGTTGGAAACGTCATCACGTACAACCTAGCGTCTGATTTACCTGAAACAGCAACGCTATATGTAACGATCACACCGTATAATGCCATAGGTAATGCGACAGGATGTGCTGAGGAATCGTTTACTACAGAAACATTACCAACACCTCCTAACTGTACGACTTTAACGACACCGTTAAACAACGCTACGGAAGTAGACATTACTACGGACTTAAGTTGGACTGCTGCAACCGATGCGACTGGTTATATCATTTCTGTAGGAACAACGACTGGTGGTACTGATATTTTAGATAACGAAGATGTTGGAAACGTCATCACTTACAATTTAGCGTCTGATTTACCTGAAACGTCAACGATATATGTAACTATTACGCCGTATAACGCAGTAGGTAATGCGACAGGATGTGCTGAGGAATCGTTTACAACAGAAACATTACCAACACCTCCTAACTGTACGACTTTAACGACACCGTTAAACAACGCTACAGATGTAGACATTACTACGGATTTAAGCTGGAACGCTGCAACAGACGCGACTGGTTATATCATTTCTGTGGGAACAACATCTGGTGGTACTGATATTTTAGACAACGAGGACATTGGAAACGTCATCACTTACAACTTAGCGTCTGATTTACCTGAAACAGCAATTATATATGTAACCATTACACCGTATAATGCGATAGGTAATGCGACAGGATGTACTGAGGAATCATTTACGACAGAAACATTACCAACACCGCCGAACTGTACGACTTTAACGACACCGTTAAACAACGCTACAGACGTAGACATTACTACAGACTTAAGCTGGACTGCTGCAACAGATGCGACTGGTTATATTATTTCTGCGGGAACAACATCTGGTGGTACTGATATTTTAGACAACGAGGACGTTGGAAACGTCATCACTTACAACCTAGTCTCGTACTTACCAGAAACGTCAAACATATTTGTGACGATTACACCGTACAACGCGGTAGGGAATGCCACGGGATGTACTGAAGCAATCTTTGCTACAGAAACATTACTATACCCACCGACTTGTACAACATTAATTAATCCAATCCATAATGAGACTGACGTTGCTTTAGACACTAGTATTGACTGGGAGTTTGTTGCTACTGCTGATGGTTACACCATCTCTATAGGTTCTACATCAGGAGGAACTGACATTGTAAATAACCAAGATGTAGGCAACGCAACCTCATATACTTTAATTGAAGACTTACTTCAAAACCAATCGTACTACGTAACTGTTACACCTTACAACATTGACGGTGAGGCGCAGGATTGTACAGAAAGTGTGTTTACCACATTAACAATTCCAAAAAATGATGTTAAATATGGTTTCTCTCCAGATAACGATGGTATTAATGACTTCTGGCATATTGAAGGAATAGAAATGAACCCAAACAACACCGTTACTATTTTTAACCGTTGGGGAGATATGGTCTTTCAAATTGAAAATTATAATAACACCACTAATGTCTTTAGAGGTATAGCCAATAAAAAGACTAAAATGGGTGCAGATGTATTACCAGAAGGGACTTACTTCTTTCAATTTGATATAGATGGCCCACATAATTTCGACAAATTAAAAGGATTCGTAATTATAAAAAGATAACCCAAAGCAATGAATATTACAAAAAAAACAATCACACTTGCCATAATTATAGGGTTTACCTACTGCTTAAAAGCACAGCAAACCCCTACATTTTCGGAGTATAATTATAACCCTTTTATTATTAACCCAGCATACGCTGGGTTAACAGAAAACACAGAATTCACATTGAGTAATACCGGCTTTTTCAATCAATTTGAAGGTAGCCCGAAGAGTTTTTCATTTAGCGGACACGGTTCGCTAAATAGAAACAAAATAGGAATTGGTGCTGGTATCACACGCGATCAAATAGGCGTGACTACCTCTACCTCTTTTTTCGCTGCCTATTCTTATAAAATATTTTTCGATTTTAAAAGCAATAGACCGTATTGGCAATTGTATGATGCAGGGGTTTTATCTTTTGGTATCACCGCTGGATTACAGCAGTATCAAAGTAACTTAACTGAATTAGGAATCTTAGACGATCCTAAATTCTCACAAGATATAAACGCAACAATACCAACGATAGGTTTTAGTTTTCTATTTAATCACGCGTCATTTTATGTCGGGTTCTCTACACCAAATGTTATGGGAGACAGTCTAGCATCGGATAGTAATTTAGTATTAAACAGTCCGTATTACGGTTATTTTGGATACCGTATTTATAATAATCGTTTTGAAGACTTTATGATAAAGCCAAACATCTTACTAAAACACGAAGATGGTGCACCACTACAAGCCGATTTTAATGTTTCGCTTAGTTTTAAAAACAAGCTAGAAATAGGAACAGGGTACAGAACTAGCAATTCTATAAACTTTTTAGCAGGCGTCTATCTGTTTAATAACTTACGTGCGATATACACTTACAATCTAGCGAGTAAAAACACAACTTTTGGAAATACACATGGTATTATATTAAGTCTTCAACTTGGCGATGGCTACAGTAAAGATTAATCCTAGCGTCGTAATAAAAGACGACGATAGATAGGTCATTTGTTATCGAATGACCTCACATAAAAAAAACACAAATTCTAGTTTGTGTTTTTTTTATACCCTTATGTTACTAATATGAACAGTACACAAATAAGATCATTATTAAATTCTACCACCTTCGCTTAACCATTTGATTTTTAATAAATACACGTAATTCTACGTATTGCAAGACTCCAATGTTAATTGTAATTTCGTGCTATTGCAAAAAACTAAAAGTATTTATATCATCGTTTATTCGTGCGGTATCAGGAACTTTCGTGATTATATAACGAGTTGTAGGTCATTAGAAAAAGTAAAACAGCATATAAAAGATGGAATTGAGGAAAATATACATCTTGATTACAAAGGAGCTGGCTCTATCACCAAGTCAGGCGAAAAAAAGAAAGAGATTTCTAAAGCAAAGCATAAAAGACGCATAAGTCTGACTAACCACAATACCAATTTGTCAAAACAATTGAAAACAACTTTCAATACATATAAAACACCTTAGTACACAGCACTATTTATTTATGAAGAATTTTACTAATATATTACCCCTAATCGTACTAGGCGTAATTTTAATATCCTTAATAGACTATTGCGGTTTTATTGTTGGAAGCATCTTAACTATTTTAATTATTCTAATGTATATTCTTACTATAGTTATAATTAAATCTGAAAAATTAAAAAAAATACGGAATCAACTACCCTACACTAAAATAAGCTTACTTAAAGAAGGTTTGGTAAAAATTAAAGGTACAGCAGTATATGTAGACCCCTTATATTCAAAATTAAAAGAAAAAAAATGCATCGGTTATCACCTTAAAACAGAAACTTTTAAACGCAAGTCAAAAAATTTTAGAGGAAGATACTCAACTGATTCTAATCAATTTATTTGTCAGCCTTTTTTATTAAAAGATGACACTGGCGAAGTCACAATTTCTGTAGAAGACATTACAGTATTTGCGTTATCAAAACCTAAAGTAAAATTCAAAGACGGCAAAAAATATACTGAAGAACTATTCAAAAACAATACTGAGGTTGAAATTATTGGTCATTTTTCAGAAAACACAATTATCAAAGCTATTGAAAAAAATATTTTCATTGTTAGTAAACTTAAACAATAGTTTATTACTACCGAAAACACAGCGTTTACCACAATATAACAAACAGAGACCACCAGTTAGCTATTTAACTTGGCACAGCTTTTGAAATACCCCTGCAAACTAAAAACATATCAATTATGAAAAAATTACTATTACTCTCAGTTATTACTGTTTTAGGATTAGCGCATTCAGCAAAAGCACAACATGCAGGTTATGGAATAAAAACAGGACTTAACGTCACCAATTTTACAGGCGGTGATGCCGACAGAAATAATCTTTTTAATTTTCATGTTGGTGGATTTGCCGAGTTTGAACTGAACGAAACAATTTCAATTCAGCCAGAATTATTATATTCTAGACAAGGCTCTGAGGCTGGAAATGTAATAAAAGTCAAAGTCGATTACTTAGCAATTCCAATACTGGCAAAATATTACTTATCTGAAAAATTTAGTGTAGATGCTGGACCTCAATTCTCGTTTTTAATTAATGACAAAGCCGAATTTAATGATAGCTCAATTCCTGATGCCAACACCGATGCATCAAGCTTTGATTTTGGATTTAATGTAGGTTTTGGATACGCGATCACCACAAATCTATTAGCACAAGTCCGTTATAATTATGGTATCACAACTGTCGCAGAAAACCCAGACATTAAAAACAGCGTCTTTCAAGTGTCATTAGGTTATAAATTATAATACGTTTTTCAACCTAAAAAAAGTGTTCAAGATTAAAATTAAAAGCATTAAACCTATTACATTATAACGACTAATGTGACTTAAGTCACACGACACCGCAACAAAAGACTACTAATTACAGGTAAGATTGGGAGCTGCCTTGACACATTCAAAGTAGCTCCCAATCGTCGTTTAAAGGCTATGGCATGCTATTTTAAAACCATTAGCTTCTACCCACAAAACACCAAGTCAAAATAATGCTTCACATTAAAAATAGTGATAAAAAAACTAATGTTTCACACCTATCATTAGTTTTAAAACCGACACTAAGCCTAAGTTAAACCTACGATTTAACAAGTGTAACGTTTATCAAAAGCTTACACCAAAGCTACATTCTAAGACGTAGCTTTTCAATATTTCACTGAATACAGGGTGTTTTATACTTATGAATACTAATAATTTTGCTCCCCCATTATACTAGACTACAAACGTCTAAAAAAGGACATTACAATTTATTTTTATTTAAAACCAAAATGCCATTTCTAAGAAAAACAAATATCATGACAAAAACCATTGTTCTATTACTTCTTATCACCTATGCTTGTAAAGAACATAAAAGAGAACAGGTTAAAGCGTTTTATACAGATACTGAAAAACTGAATCTAAAAGGAAGAATAAAAAGCAGAACCGGTTATGTTGTTAAGGATAGTGTCAAAACTATTTCTTTTAATGACAATTTTAATGAGATTGGCTTTTTAATAGAAAGGCACATTTATAATTTTTATGGTAATGTTTGGATTAACGAAACCTATGATTACAAAAACAATACATTAAACAAAATTACCAGCCATTTCCCTAATGATAGCATCTTAAAAATCAGACACTATTTATATAAAGGTAATACCACGGAGATACATCAATTTGAAAACACGATTCCTACTATCTCAGAAATCGAAAAATTTGACGACAATAAAAACAAAATCTACAGTGCCTTAATCACAGAACAAGACACACTGTCTAGCTTTTTTAAATATGACGCTGCCAACAACCTAATTAGCGAAAAAGTGTATTCAAACAATCAAAAACTGGTTCAAGACATCAATCACACCTTTAATAGCGACAATTTAGAAACAAAAACAGAGCAAAACTATAGTAATTATTACGGAGAAAACACCAATTATACTATCTCCTATTTATATGACAGCGCCAATAATAAGACAGAGGTAAAAACATATAAAAACGGCGTGTTGGATACGGAAGAAAAGCGGAACTACATTAATAAAAATAGTGCAGAACACCTGATTTTTAATAAAAGTAGACCAACAAAAGTTGTCAAATACACTTACGATAATAGTGGCAATATAATTAGCGAAATCCACAAGGACTTAACAACAAACCAAATAGACACCACTGTATACCACATCGAATATTACGATTAGGGAATACCCTAACAGAACACACATAAATAAAACAAATTCATACCCTAATCTTGCTACTGAATTAATTACCATTTCTGGGCTTACCAAAACCGTAAACTATCAAATATATAATGTCTTAGGGGCTAAAGTATCCAACGGTTTTACTGCTAATACCAACACCATAAACATTCAAAACTTAACAAATGGTTTATACATGTTAAAGCTTGATAATAAACATACTTTTAAATTTATAAAAAAATAAAGCATTGGAATCGGGCGTAAAACAGATTAAACCTTTAGACGATGTTACGTCACAATGAAAATTTTATTAGGGGTACCATACTAGATCAAAGATTACATTAGGAAAGAACATCTCCCTAATGTTTATGGTTCCCCTTTCTACAAATAAAAGGCATACAGTCAATCATAACAACCTCATAGTATTACAATTAACACGTTAATCTCAAAATAACCACGGAAAACAGTGAGTTTTATCTGTGTTCCATTGGCTACTTTTGATAAATGAAAAATACTATTATACTTTTATGCTGCATGACTATATCCTCCTGTAAAGTACAATCCCAGACAATAATCAACACATTATCGGATGCTTTTGTCACAGTTAAAACCAACGTCGACACTACAAAACAGGGCACTTCTGTACATATAGACACTACTGTTTTATCAAATCGCAATTACACGATAACACATTTTAAATATATCAGTTCAGGGAAAATAATTAATTTTAAGCACACCGATAGTAGTGCAATACAATGGTCGACGATTGTTACAGAACACATTGGCTTACCTCCAACATTACTAAAATATACTGTCAGTAAAATCGATAATACTATAGTGTTTAAAAAAGACAATGTGGTACTACAACACACCGATCCAGAATATGCATCCATTACAAACACTTTTATTGTTGATGCTCTAGCTTTAAAAGCTCATCAAAAACAAATCACCAAACAACTTAAAAACGGAAAGTTAATCACAATAAACCTTGGGCAAACAGTAACCCTAGATAATAAAACAGCACTAACGCTAACGGAGTTTGTAACCAAACGTGTGTATCAAGAACAACCGTCCTATGCCAGAGCAGACTTACAACTTGTTACGGATAACACAACTACAGCCTTCCGTTTTATTAAGCGCTTCCTCCAAGATGTAACTTACCCGCAAGACACGGTTATACCAGAATACCTAACAGGATACACGTTTAGATTAATAACGTTTAAATTTGATGAAAGCGTTACAATTTTAGTTTCTAAATACCATATAGATTAAGCCTTAAAAATAACAGCGTAAATGAAACACTTATTATCCTGTATCCTAATCCTTAATCTAACAGTAAGTTATAGTCAAACAGATATAAATCCCATTACATACTCAAAACAAGAACTCTCTTTTTTACTAGATAGTATTGGTCATATAGACTCCAATCGTTGGACTAAAAAAATGAGCAACCTGGTTGATTCGACATTAAATAACCAAACAAAATTACATCACACATTAAACGGATTAGACTTTGAAACATTAAAAACAGTAGTACAAAATGGCAGTATTGAGATCGCGCTCGCCAAACAGCTTTTTAATGCAACAACTTTTGATAGTAACACAATAAATAACGATCGACTGCCTATTACTTATTATTCCTTTGATAAAAACGAAAAGGATTATAATGAATTTGCAATTATAATCGGAGACTCGCTCCTATGGGATACTACTGTCTATTTTTTTAAATCTAATACGATTATAGCCAAGCACCGTATATTTCATCGTTATGGACTAGAAATCAAACATTTTAAAAGCAAGTATGATAATACCATATTTTATTACACCGTAAATTACCTAAGTGGCTCGGGTATTTGGTGGAATCAATTCAACTTTTACAGTTACAACAAAGACCACATCCGTCCTGTATTAACAGAAATTAACAACAGTAATCTTCAAGCCCCTTGGGGATCCCGGTCTTATAAGATTGAAGCTACAATTACAAACACGAATCCTTTAGTGTTTCAATTTAAATATGAAAACCAATTAACAGACACCACAAACAATACAGTAGCGTTTAATAATGACGTCACCAAAGTCACTTACCAATATAATACGACGGACAAAAAATATGTTCCTAATTTTACAAATACAACACTAAATCGCCCCAAATTATTATCTTATTTTATAACTGATAATGACCTCCTGTTTGTTAATAGTAACTACCAATTATTCCGAAAACAGTTAAACAGTAAAAACAAATTAAAACAAGACGCTGCTTTAAATTTTCTAAATGCCTTAAAAAACAGACTTAATACGCATTAAAAGCAAAAATCCTATCATTATCAATAACAACAGCAATCAGCACCTTTTTTCACTGAATATAGCCTACTAAAAACAAGATTACTTCATTATTTTTGTGCCATCCTTTAATCTAAATAAAATTAATGCACACTATTAAAATAAGCATCACAGTAAATGGCACCGATGCCCCAGCAAAAGAGACGATATTAAATAAAAGCTCAAACACTGCTTTTTTAGAAGCACCAGATACACAGTCTATACTCTCTACACTTATCACCACTGTTACCGCTGTCAAAAAGGAACAAAAAGTCTACGAGTTTAATTATACCATAATACATCTAGATGCCAACCAAAACATTATAAATACAATTGATTGTTACGATTTTTTTGACGAAGTAATCAAACACGACGGATTAGCATCACAAATAATAGCATACACCAAGGCAACAGATCACGGAGAATATGATAGTCGAATTTGGTTGGATGATGAAACACCTGCAGGCACATGTGCTATTTTGGCATTGGTTACTAAAGACATTAAATGGATCCCAGAATACATTACGTTTTTAAGAACCTGTGACTTAGACCATGAAGTCGATCAGTCGGGAGATATTAGCACTATTATAGAGCAATATGGTTGGTGCGAAGCGACATTAAGCTTAGCAATTTCTAGACTGTTTAGTTGTCATGGGCAACACGGTACTGAAGATATTGAACAACTGCTTGACAACGGATTATCCAATTTTGTCCAAGAAAACAATCAATTATTCGCGCAAAAACTAAAAGAAGAAATACAGTACACCTCAAAGGCTTTATCGGTTGCAAATCAATCTAAAAAAAGTTATATCGATGCGATTTTTAAGGACGACATCGCGCTTTTCTTAGACTATCTTCAAGACAAAACCATTACTAGTATTACAAACGACTTGACCAACATCTGGGAGACCATCAATAATAACTAAACCGTATTTATCATTGGGTTTTATGGCGAGTAAGAAATAACACTTAGATCAACATTGTAATTAAATAAAAAAACACAAACTTAGGTTTGTGTTTTTTTTATGCACTTTTTCTACTAAACGGAATTTCCGTTATATAATCTACAACGACAAACTTCACCCTTTAATAACTAGTCATTGCTAAAACAAATCGTTTTACGCATTATAATTACTAGTGTGGCCATCGTTCCGAATTAACAAACCTTGACATTGCCTTTACATAATAGCACAGACAACTCTGTAGACACTAATCTAAAAGAAGTATAAAATACCAATGCAGATGATAATAAAATTATAGTAGATACAATTACAGGGTGCAACCACATAACAGCCAACATATTAAATCGTATATCACTCTAAATCAATAGGTAAAACCTTTTTTTGAAATATTCAGATAATCCAAAACAATAGTTAGAAGCGTATAACCCTTAAATATTATCCTTAAACCAATTAACAAAATTATGAAAAAAAAACAGCCCCTTTTTAGAAAATTAATGTACCTACCTTTGCTTCTAGCGCTATTCTCTTTAAATGTTATAGCACAATCTCCAGTAGAGAGGCATGGTCGATTACAAGTTAACGGAAATCGTATCCTAAATGCTTCTGGAGAAATTACAAGTCTCGCAGGAAACAGTCTCTTTTGGAGTAATGCCGGAGATACCTCCGACTATTATAATGCAGAAACCATAGATTTTCTTGTGGAAAACTGGAATAGCTCTCTTATTAGAATAGCCATGGGCGTAAAAGAAAACTGGGATGGCGGAACAGGCTATATTGATAGTCCTCAGGCACAAGAAACTAAAATCAGAAAAGTTATTGACGCCGCTATTGCTAATGGTATATATGTCATAATAGATTGGCATACTCACGAAGCAGAGTTATACACCGATGAAGCTGTTGCCTTTTTTACTAGAATGGCAGACCTTTATGGAGATACACCTAATGTGATGTACGAAATTTATAACGAACCTATAAATCAAAGTTGGCCTGTCATTAAAAATTATGCCGAGCAAGTAATTGCAGGAATTCGTTCCAAAGATCCTGATAATTTAATAATTGTAGGGACTAGTAATTACTCTCAAGAAGTTGATGTCGCTTCTGCAAATCCAATCATTGATAATAACGTCGCGTATACGTTACATTTTTACGCTGCTTATACACCACATGATAACTTAAGAAATGTAGCACAGACTGCTTTAGATAATAATGTTGCTTTATTTGTTACCGAGTGGGGAACTATTTTAAACACTGGACAAGGAGCTCCGGACCTTGAAAATACTAACACATGGATGTCTTTTTTAAAAGAAAGAGGGATCAGTCATGCTAACTGGTCTTTAAGTGACAAAGCATTTCCAGAAACAGGATCGGTTGTTCAAGCAGGTCAAGGTATATCGGGTTTACTTAACGATCAGCTCACTACTTCAGGACAGATTGTAAAAAATATTATCCAAAACTGGGACACACCGACCACTACAGGTCCTACAACATCACAATGTAACACCATAGAATGTATTAGAAATGCAATGGAAACAGCACAAGCTGGAGATGAAATTATAATTGCTTCTGGAACTTACAATTTTGAAGACAAGATAAATGGTGCTTTTAATCATAATGTTTACCTCTATGGTAGTGCTAACGGAAACAGTGCAAACCCTATTATTCTAAGAGGAGCTAGCGCTGCAAATCCTCCTGTATTTAAGGGATTAGATTACACCGATGGCTACCTTTTAAGTATTGAAGGTGATTATTGGGCCATTAAAGACATAGCGTTTACAACAGGCTCTAAAGGTATTGTACTTGATAATTCTAATCATAGCACATTACAAAACTTGGTTGTGCATGATATTGGAGAAGAAGCAATACACTTACGTGATGGTTCTAGTAATAATATAGTGACTAGTTGTAATATATACAACACTGGTAGAACTCAACCTGGTTTTGGTGAAGGTTTGTATGTAGGGTCGGATAAAGCACAACACGATACTTACCAAAGCGCTTGTAACGATAATACTATTGAAAACTGTGTCATAGGACCTAATGTAACTGCGGAAGGCGTAGACATTAAAGAAGGCACAATGAATACCATTATAAGAAATTGCATCTTCTCTGCTGAAGGGATATCAGGAATAACAGGAATAAATAGTGCGGATGCCTTTATTGATTTAAAAGGAGCCTATGGCTTTGTATACGGAAATACCTTTAATGTTGATGGTTCTAGTGTAATAAATACTGGAATAGATTTTTTAGACAGAGGTACTGGTTTTAATACAGGTTACAGAAATGCGATATTCAACAATACATTTAATCTTGGTAATAGAGCTTCAGAAATTTCAACCGCTCGTAAAACGCAAGGATCTCCAGAACAAACACATGTTTGGGATAATATTAGAAACCCTAGTTCTCTAGATTTCCCAATAAGTGATGGTACAGAAAATGTTGTTACTCCATCTTGTCCCGTATGGAATATAGAACCCTGTATACCTGTTGATGGCACCAATGAAGCACCAACGTTAAACTTTCGATCTCCTGTTAATGACATCACCTTAATAGAAGGTTATAATTTACAAATTGAAGTTATAGCCAATGATACTGATGGCACTATCGACAATGTAAAACTATTTGTAGATAACAATTTAGTTAGGCAAATAAATACTACTACATATAAATGGGGACATTCTGAATCTCCAAACACAGAAGAACTTAATGGTCTTTTAGAAGGCACTTATATTTTTAAAGCTGTCGCAACAGATAATGAGGGGGCTTCAAGTGAAACGCAATTTACGTTAACCGTAATAGCGGAACAAAACCCGTCTCAATCTTGTAATTTTAATACTCCTTCGCAAAATGGTTTAGAAAATTTTAACGCTAAACAATTTTCTAACGTTTATGTGTTAGGGACTGGCGGACCTTCGTTAACCAATTTAAGAACATTTACTATCAATTGGATATCAGAATACAACGGGTTATATCAATTTTCAATACTCACAGATAATGGTATTCCAGATTATTACATAAATTTAAAACCTAAGATTACCTTCCAGTTTCAAAATGCAAATCCTGAGCTGTCTATTAGTAATAGTTTAATTCCCAATTTAGATGGCGACTACTGGGTAACATCAGATAATGGTAATTTTGTTATGGTATCCAAAACTAACAGTTTTACGTTATACTTTAGTAACGATACCACTGCTCCTGCTTGTAATATACTGCGCAGCAGTCAACGTAATGAGACCATTAAAATTAATGACGATTCGAGTACTAATCTTAAACTTTTTCCTAATCCTGCAGTAGACGGCCATATTTTTATAAGTGCTAAAAATGAAAACCTTGTATCAGTTAAGGTTTATGATTTACAAGGCAAACTATTACTCGATCAAAAAGAGGATAGTACATTGTTAAAATTAAATATATCTAAAATCACGTCAGGAACCTATGTTATAATAATTACAGGTACAAAATCTAAAAAACAGGCCCTATTTGTGAAAAAATAGTATTCATAAAACACTATTAACAATAGACTAAAATTTAAAACGCTTAAAGCGGAATACCTATTCTTTGGTATTCCGCTTTTTTTGATTAATTACATACTATACTTATGACTTAAAAGCTTTAAAACAGTTCAAATAATCTAGACTAAGAACAACTTACTAGAAGCTAAAAATTAAGTAAATGTATTTTCAATAACACAAAAAAAGAAAAACAAAACGCTATGACATCTAAATTTTAGATTACTAAACGACAGGTAACAATTTTGAAAATAAAAGCATACTGATTTAATACCGAACACAGGCTTAAGTTTGTGTATTGTAAACCCGTATTTTAAAAAGACATTTTCCAAATAAATGTTTTCAATAAAAAAGAAATTTCAGGTATTGCATGTTCGCATTGTTAATTGTAGATTCGTGTGATTGATTTTAAAATGGAGCACTTAACGTTGTTTAATTACTAAATATAGATAACTTTAGAAACGATACAATGTGACTAAAAACAATGCGCCAATTGCGTATACCAATGTTTTTATGCAAAACATAAATACAGGAAACACAACGTTTGTAGAAACAACCAATACTGATGGTACATCTATCATACCGTTAAAAGACAATGACACTCAAAATGAATATAAGTTCTCTAGGTTTTGAGACTTGAACTAAATTAATAAGTTAAGAAACACCAATCATAACTAAAAATAAGATAAAATTATTTTTAATGTACAAAACAACCTTAAATGAAATACACACTAAACATAGTCCTTCTGATTGTAATGGTCATCTCATGCAAAAACCAATCTAATTCTAAATTAAACCAACCAAAAGTAAAAACAGACCTTACTTTAGTTCAAAAAACAGAATTAAAGACAACACCCCAAACGCAATCCATTCCCGAATTATGGCATACAATGGTTTTTGAAAAAAGAGGTTGTTTAGGTAGTGGACAATATTACAAACTACCTAAAAGAAACATCCCTACACTGGTTTTTAGCGAAACAGAATGGGGGAATTTCTCAAATAATGATAAAGGAGAATTGACCGAGTTTCTAATCACCAAATTTTCTGACACGACAACAACAAAAGTCCACACGTGCCCCTTTTTTGCAACAACAAACGGGGAAATGGCCGTGTATGCGCTTCAACACATTCTAAAAAAAAACTGGTATGACTTTTCGGAGTTCAAAAAATATAAAGCCATGGGATACAAAAGCGCAACGGAACAACCACAAATATGGTTACAAAATATATTAAAAAACGAAGCGGACAGAACTATATTAGTAGCATTGTTTAAAAAAGAACTCAAAGAATAAAATTTAGTTACTTAAAACAAGACATAACTATGGGATTTAACTTATCAGGATTAGCAATAAACAAAAATTATGAAAGTGAATTTGAAGATTTACAAAAACAACTAGGTTGGACGCTTGAAAAGCAATCTGAAATAGATTTTGAAACAGCATCTTCAAATTGGACTGATGACGGTATTTGCGATGTTTATTTCTCAGAAAAAGGAACGTTACTATTTCTTAGTATGGATATGTGCACAGCATCCTGGGGGCTAAAAACAAATAACACGTTGACTTTCGCACTTTCTGAAACAGCAATGGCATTTAATATAAAGTATTCCGAGAATAGTGTCGAAAAACGATCCATTATGGAGGTAAATGGAGAAAAAATGGAAGATGAAGGCCAAAAACTTGACGTAGAAGCTAATTCTGAAGATGCTTCCGAAATTATTTGGAATCAATTGGAAGCTGTCCTAGGGAAAAGATTTTGGGACATTGAACCTGATGAAAAAGCAACAAGATATGTTTTTGGTAAAGCAAAAAAGCACGAAGACAGAACGGAACCCCAAGAGATCAAAATTGAGAATCACAAAACAATTGTTATAACACCTAAAAAATGGTGGCAATTTTGGAAATAAAAACGATTACCAACACTTTATATAAATTGATAACATTCAAAAAAAAAGTCAGCATTATAGTAACACTTTCTCTTCTATTTTCCTGCAAACCTGTAGGAAAAACAGAAGTGGAAAACAATTCTGAAACTAACGCAAAACACACGCAAACAGAATTAATAAAACCTGAAGACAATCAAATAGAATGGATTGTTCAACAAATATTGAATCTAACTAAACTACAATGGATTTTTCATCCTGAATTAAAAGAAAAGTTACCAGTAAAACTTATGGAAACAGCGTTAATTAAAAAAAACTTTACGCTTTATAAATTCAAACATAAGGTGCGCATACTATCACCGTCAGAAATAGAAAAGGAAGGCATTAAAGACTTTGTCTTTATTGATATCATAAAAATCAAATCAAAAATGATTGACTTCAAACTACATTATAAAATTGAAGGTATCAGTTGTAGTGGTACGTTTTTAAAAGAAAGAGGGACATGGAAAATCACGGCGTATTCTGTTTTTGAAAACTAAAAACTTGACTAAAACTATTAGTCATTAATCAAATTAAACTTGCCCCAACACTACTTCAAAAGCGTACAATACAAACGGAACTTTATGCCATTAATTACAGTCTTAAACACCGCTACTAACCACAACCTAAACCATACCAATAATTATGAAAAAAATAGCCTACTTGATAACAATTGTTCTTTTATTTAACGCTTGTCAAAAAGAAAAAAGAAGCATCGAAAAAATTGATTTCAATACTAATTATAAATTTTCATCAGATATTGAAAACGGAGCCTCCCTCACTAAAGACTATCAGCAATCAGGCACAGATTTCGCCTTAAAAGGAGATTATAAAAATGCCTTAATACATTGGGATTTGATGGGAGGAAAAGAAAAAAACTTCTCGCAAGAACAAATAGATTCAATACACTCAAAATATAAAATCGTTAAAGCCTCCGATTACATCATTGAAAAAGCAAAGGACAATCAAATAGTCATAATAAACGAAGCACATCACAATTCGTTGCACCGTGTTTTTACAAAAACACTTCTTAAAGACCTGTATCATAATGGGTATACAAATCTAGGTCTAGAAACATTAACAAATAATGATAGTCTAAATGAAGCTCTAAACAATCGAAAATATCCCATTGAAAAAACTGGTTATTATTCAAAAGATCCGCAATTTGGAAACTTAATTAGAACCGCCTTAGATATTGGTTATACTATATTTGCTTATGAGACTACAGGCAACGAAAGTGGAAAACCAAGAGAAATAGATCAAGCCAAAAACATTCAAAAAGTAATAGAATCGAAACCAAACGAAAAGTTTTTAATTCACTGTGGTTATGATCATGTACTTGAGGGAACTCATAGTTACTGGGAAAAAGCAATGGCTGGACGATTGACCGAATACACAGGAATAAATCCCTTAACGATTAATCAAACCTACTACGCCGAAAGAAGTAAACCTGAATTTAATCGCCCATTATATAAAGCTCTAAACATTGAAGAATCTTCTGTACTTATTGACCAAGAGCACAATCCATTAAGATATGAACGGGGAAATGGATGGGCCGATATTGCTATATTTCATCCTAAAACAACCTATATTGACAACAGACCAAATTGGCTTTTTAATAATGAAAACAAACATGTTTCGGTACCACTATTTGATATTGAAATTGACTATCCAATTATGATTTTAGCTTTCAAAAAAGGAGATGATATCCAAACGGCTATTCCTATTGACATCGCAGAAGTGGAAAGCAAAACAAAAAAAAGCACCTTAGCTTTACAAAAAGGGGTACATACTATTGTTGTCACTAATGGCAATCAATCTTTTAAATTTGAACACGACGTAAAATAACTATTATCAATAGCGTATCACAACCTAATCACCATGAATAAGAAATATTATTTCAGTAATAAAAAAATGAAAAGGACCTCATATATTTATTTTGTGTCCTCAATAATGATGTGCATTGGATTTTTTTTAACGTCCTATCTTTTTTTTATCATCATTTTCATCCTTACTTTAATTTTAGGCTTTTATTTCTACAAAAAAAATGAAGAGATTGTTCAATTTGAAATTAAAAATAACCAAATACTTTATCACCAAAGGGTAAATAGTGGTCCCATCAGGTTTAGCGATTATTATAATATTTTCTTGAAAAATGATTTCAAAAAAATGAATATTACTGATCTTAAAAACATTGAAAAAACCACATCTTTTGTTAAAGGCCAAAACTTATACCTCATTGACACCAATCACAATAAAACACATGTGTTACTAGATGAACAAAAAGCTTTAATCGAAAATATTTATTCTGATCTAACAAAAATATTGAGAGAAACACCTCGTAATACAGAAGAAACAAGATCTAAAGAATATCAAACAATTGAAGTTAAAAACAAAGATTACACTAAAAAGATAGTTGTAGAACAAAAACATAATAAAAAAATCACTACAACTTTCACTAAATACAATGACAACCCTAATATTGAGGGTAATGAGTTGTTACTCTTTGAAACCATTATAGCAATCCTTGTTTTAATGAAAAAAATCCAAAATAATCTTGACATTGATCATTTAATTAATGAGTTTGTAAAAACAGAAAGCAAAGATTATAAACCACTATCTGATGTCATTGACTTTATTAATCAAAGCGACATGGAAAAATCTAATATATACATCAACCAAAAATTCCAAGATTGTAAAAAAGAATATACAAGTAAAGCCATTAAATATATATTTACCACTGTTCTTTCTCCTACTAAAACACTTTTTGTATTAAATATTAAAATTGAAACTCTAATCAAGGAATTACTAATTTTAGCCGATTATGGAGAGCTTGGTTTGGATGCTACTATTGCTCAATTCAGAACTTAAAACCTGGTAAACATTTTTTTTACAAATGCTTATCTCCCAAGTAAATGCCCTTTATAAATCTAACACCTCATTATCAAATACCATAAATCAATGAACGAACAACTACTAAAAGACATCAAACATTTTGAATATGTCACTAAAAACAGATACGAAATCATGGAAAACCTTCTTAAAAAAGGGTACTCCGAAAATGAAATAAAAACAGAATTTGACAACTACGCTTTTAAATCAGAATGGCGTGGTACTATTTTGGGAGTTATAATGGTAGCACTTGCCATATTTATAGGATTTAGTATAAAAGGGACTTTTGGCAGTTTTAATTATAGGTTTAGGTCCAGCGGTGATATTTTCAGATTAAACGAGTGGGTATTTAAACCATTTTTGATGATCACCTTGCTTTTTATAGGTACAAATACCATTATCAACAGAGGGTATATCAATAAACATGTAAAAACAATAATAATCATACTTTTCGTGTTATTTTTAATGACCTCCATGACGGCAAATTCACCAGTATCACTTCTGTTTGCTATTATTGGTATTATAACGTTTAGCCTTTACAAAATAGCTTCGGACACTCCTTTTTCAAGTGCACAATTATTAATTAATGCGATAAAAAGCGGTCAAGAAAATCCAAAGTCAATTCTAAAAAAAATCAAAGAAAATGATGTTAAAAGATGGAAAGGCTCTTCTGTTATTATTTTTCTACTTTTAGCATTCTGCCTACTCCTAAACTCACCTATTGATATCACCAGAGAAATCGCCAGTCAAACACAAAACAGCACGTCCTACCGATCTAACATTCAAAACATCGACCATATTCTTCTCTATGGGATAAAAACACTGTTAACCTTAAGCTTTGTGGTAAGTATATTTTTAAGTATAAACCTTAAAAAATTTAAGATTCTATTATTTGCCATTATAATAATTGCTCTAGCTTATACAGTCACTACATTTTTTCATTCAAATCCCCAAGTATCAATATATCCAGCATTAATTATTGTTATCTCAGGAAGCGTTACTGTTATGACCAATACTCTTCTGTCAACAAAGTCTAAAACTAATAACTAGCAAAAATAATAAAGAAAATGGTGCTACGTTTAGAGGTTTGGTCAAATTCCCAAAACACTCTGCTCGTTTAATATCCATTGGAAGTACAGATTTCAAATACAAAAACAAGAGAAAATCTAAAACAACAAAATAGGAATATGAAACAGTAAAAGAAGTAATCTTTGGAGATGAAGCGTTTGCCACTGTATATTACAAATATGTTCCTATTGCAATAAAATAGTAAATTATTTAGAAAATGAATTATACAAATTGAATGATATCATTGAATCAGTTGACGATTATAATTTTTTATGCGAATAGAAAACGGACGACAACACCCGCACAACTAACCGCATGATTCCGACCAAATTACTAACATTCCTGCGGACTATACTATCTGTTATTTATTTACTAATTTAGTTGCTTAACCACACCACTACTGCTTTACAAAAATTTTGTACACTATAAAAATACTATGAAGACAATCTATAGCATCCTTTATTTAATTCCACTTCTTACGTTCAGCCAAATACCTGAAATTACAGGAACTGCAATTCACACTTCAAATTATGCCTTCGTAAGGTCAAAAATTAGGATGCAATCACTATTTATAAAAAACGACTCTACTAATGTCAAATACTATTACAATAGAGCGCTGTTATATAAAGAAATCCAAGATTACAAATCAGCACTTAAAGATTTTAACAAAAGTGCAAAGCTATATCCAAATGAACTCGCCATTTATTATTACCGAGGCGCTACTTATGACCGTTTAGGAGAGTATGATAAAGCTATTTTAGATTTTACTAAAGTTCTAGAACTAAATCCTGAATTTGAATGGGCTTTATTTGACAGGGGAATGATGTATTTTACAACTAAAGCGTATGCAAAAGCAGAGGTTGATTTTAAAAAAGCTTTAGAGTTAAAGCCAAATTGGACGTTACCATTAACAAATTTAGGGAAAGTCTATTTAGAACAAAATAAATTTGATGAAGCTATCGCCCATTTTAAAGTAGCAATTAACAGCGATTCTAAAAATTATCTAGCCTATCAAAACCTTGGTTATACTTATTTTTCTCAAAAAGAATATGATTTAGCTATTGAAAATTATTCCAAAGCAATAGACTTATTCCCAAAATACTATAATGCGATAAGAAGTCGCGCTGATGCCAAAAAAGAAAAAGGAGATCTAGATGGGTTTTGTGAAGATGTAAAACTAGCAGCTAAACTTGGTGATTTAAAGGCCATAAATTATTTAAAAACCAGTAATGATTGTGGAATATAGCAGCCTACAACCCTATTTACTTTAAACACACTGAAAAACGTGATATGGAAATTAAGCCTATTTTAGCACATAGAAAAAACATTTAATAATAGCCCATAGCAAGCTTAGTGTTTAATCAGAAACTCATGACAAACATCTTACATAAAAACGAATTAATCCACCCCATTTTTCTAATGATATTGATTGGACTAGGTGTATTTACTGGATTACCAGACTTTGAATTGTTTGAGTTTTGGAAAACAGATCCTATTCAATTACTACCTTTCCTTTTCCGACTATTGATTTTATATATAATTCTTAATGCTCTAAATACTTCCCAAGTACTAGCTTTAAAAAATGGAGAAATTATAAAAGGAATTTACTGCTTGCCATTTGGGTTTTTAAAAGTCAATGAAAGCATTCCTATTTCTGATATTAAACAAATCCAATTAAAGCAAAATAAAAAACTATATTATGAAATTATTGCTCAAACCAATACTAATAGTTCTTTGGTAATTAAAGCTATAGCTAATAAAATTCCAGCAGAAAAAGAACTGATTCGAATAAAAACTGAGATAAGTGCGTTTGAGAATACAAACTAAGTTAAACGATGCTATGACGATCTCATAAGTATACTAAAAACCCATAACAAGTTAACAGCAAAAACTATTACATATTTCAACAAAACACAAGCTTAGGTTTGTGTTTTTTTTATGCCTTTATTTTACCCAAATGAGGATTCCCGTAATTAAACCATAATCGGATCCTCTAACTTTGGGTAACTAGTTTGTTATGATAAGAATGCGTAATTCTAAGTATTGTCAAACTACTTTATAAATTATAGCTTCGCTTTTCAAATATAAAAACAGGAACTAAAGTTGCGGATATCCCACAATATTTACGGGATATGTGGAACAAAGGTCTCCATATAACGAGTTGTGGTTAATTTTCCGGCTAACCAGCCAACTATTTTACTAACTTTAAAACGATTTTGTACTTATGAGAAAACAAAAACTTAAAAATTATCTGAAACTTGGAATATTCCTGTTTGGAATATCTCTTACCATTTTTGCTTGCCAAGAGGAATCAATCAACGATTTACAAGAAATATCACAGGAAAAGAAATTAAAACTAATTTCTTTGAATGAACTAAACACTAGAATTGGTAATAGTGAAAGCTATACTGCATTAAGTACCATTTTTGATATTAATAAGCCAAAAATAGATGGTTTGCAACAAAGACTTGAGAACTCTGACAATCCTTAATTTACTAACAGACGAAATAGCAGTAGTTGATACAGAAAATGCTGCTTTTTATACTTTCAAAATAGAAAGCAACGATACAGGAAATGAATTTTATAATTTAGTAGTAGCAATGGATGAATTTAATAACATTCGCTCTACAAGAATTTTTGAGTATATTCCGTCTGATAATTGGTTGCAAGACACATCACAACCTTTTGTCGGTCAAGTTGAAGTATATGAAAATAATCTGTTTTCAATAAATGATATTAATAGCACGTTTTCTTTAAGAGGATCAAATCAATGCGCCACAGGAATGGATTGGGAATGGGTAGAAATTGATTGCCCAGATGATTGTGATTGTACTGCTTGTTTTGACCTTCTTATAAGCGTAGTTTATAGTCCTTGTCCGGCGACTATTGATCAAGGAGATTCTGGATCTGGCGGAGGCATTAGTTTTCCTGTAGATGGAGGGAATACTGGAAGTGGTGGTGGAACTTCTGACGGAAGTTCTGGAAACAATAACGACAATAACGGAAACCCACCAGCTGACGGAGAAAATTGTATTTTAGACAATGATGGTAATTGCTGGAATGATGAAACAACACCTTTACCTCCTCCTAGAGATCCAATTCAAAACGATCAACATATTATTAGTCTAAATGAAGTAGTAAACATTCCTAAAGTAAAAACAGAACTTAGTAGGCTTAAAAACAATATGGGATATTCAACTCAAGAAGATGGAAAAAGATTTGTTTATACAGGAAGTGATATAAATGACACATCAACTTATTCTGACGATAATTTCAATGAAGAATCACCAACAAAAAAGAAATCTAATTCTTTAAGTTTTCCTGCTTTACAAAATAACACATTAATTGGCGCTCATTTTCATCCAGATTTAGATGATAGTTCTCCTCCTAAACCTATACGCAAAGTACCTAGTGGTACAGATATTGCAGAGCATATTATAATGGTAAAAAAAATAGCAGAAACAAATCCAACTACTTCACCAGAAATTAATCAAGTTACTAATTTTGTGGTTTCTAAAGGTAATAATGGTAAAACCTATGCTATAAGAACAAACGATGAACAAAGCATTGTTAATTTAGATGGAGATTTTTCGAAAGAGGGAAAAGAAAGAAAAGTGATTGCTCAAGAGTTAGGAAAAATAATCTTAGAAATCAATCCATCTTCTCCAAATGTAAATACATTACAAGAAACAGCGATTGCCAATTATATAACAGAGAATTTTCCTGGCTTATCTATTTATGTAGCAGTATATAATACCGCAGGTGAAATAATTAATTGGATTAAACTTTAAAACTTACACAAATGAAAAATATAATTATAAATAGCATTATCTTATTATTTACCATAACTAACATAGCGCAAACTGTTGTTCCATTAGAAACGCAATATTCTACAAATTTTTTAGTTCGTGATGTATATTTTAAAGATATAAATAATGAACTTGATAAATTTTTAGGTACATGGAAGTATGAAAATACAATGAACAATACTGTTTTTGAGATTACTTTTACAAAAAATGAGAATGTTAGTTCAATACATAATTGTACAGAAGATGAATTAACCGCAGAATTCAAATTAACCATTAATGGTGTAGAACAATATAATACATATACTACCAGTTATGGTAAAACTATAATTGCTGGTGGTTTTTATGTAAAACATCTATATGACTCTTCTGATAATGTTACAGAATTACCAGTTTCTATTAATCGTTATCATTTGAGTATTGTTGAACCTAATTTCCTTGATGACATTGACGCTTCAGATTTAACAATTGAGTATGAAAACAATTTGGGTATAGAAAAATTAAATTGGAGTAATGAAATTGATAAATCTTATGATTATGTTACAGGTCAACAAGTAAATATTTACAAAATGCCTTTAAACATGCAGCTTATAAAACAATAAAAACTAACCACAATCGAGTAGACGGCTCCGACTAAAATAGCCGGAGTGCGCCTCTCACACCACCGCACGTACGCAACTACGTTAGTCCTTTCGTATCTATTGCTACTAGCAATAGCACTCAGGAACGTATACGGCGGTTCACCAAATTGAAGTTTGCGTATTATTAATATAATCTAACAAAGGTTTATACCCTTTTCGTTTAAGCCTTGAAGTTGTGATAGTAGTCTTTAAAATAGGACTTTGAGCTACTGCCCAGCCTCCCATTCTAGTTCTACTCCAAGCATAAGCTTGTCCTGTCTCTACACCTAATTGAATCAAGTTTTTACGCTTGCGTTCTATTTTCTTCCAATCGTGCCAAATACAATAACGTAATCGATTTACTCATGTATTCTATTTTTGTTTTTTGAATTCGTGTTTTGCTTCGCTTAATTCTTAACCATTCGTCTAGCTTTTTACTTTTTGCATAGATGTTTGTTAAGCGATAATTAGTCATCCAGCCTCGGCAGACTTGATTAAGCCGTGCAAGGCGTTCTAATAACGACATCGGTTTGGTTTTCTTGGTGATAATTTTTAGATTACGTTTAAACTTTGCCCAACTGTTCTTAGCTACCACTAATGCATATTGTCCTTTCACACCCTTTTTATAAACGGGTACAAAACCATGTCCGAGTAACTCAAAATTCACAGGTCTACGCAGGCCACTTTTGGCTTTATTTATAGGCAATTTAAGTCTGTCTCTTAAAAAGACAAACAGTTTGTTCCCTATTTGTTTCGCCTCACTTTTACTTTTAGCGTAAACGCTAAAATCGTCAGCATAGCGGACATAGCGCAAGCCCATACTTTTCATTTCTTTGTCCAATACATCTAGCACAATGTTAGATAATAAAGGACTGATTGGACTGCCTTGCGGGATTCCTTTTCTGCGCTTTTTGAGTGTGCCATTTATTAAAATGGGAACTCTTAGCCATTTTCGGATTAACCGTAAGGTGGTTGGACATTTTACCTTGTGGTAAATAAGTTGCAGTAAAATACAATGGTCGACTTGATCAAAGAATCCTTCTAAATCAATATCTACAATATCTTGGTAACCTGAATTGATATACGTTTGAGCTTGTAGTACTGCTTTTTGGATGTTCTTTTGTGGACGGAAACCGTAACTAACGGGTTCAAAATCATATTCGTAATAAACCATTAATTATTGACTTACCGCCTGTTGTAGCCATCTATCTACTACCGTGGGTATTCCTAAAAGTCTAGTTTTACCTTGTCCTTTTGGAATAGTTACCCCTAATATTGGTTTTGGAGTATAGCGGTTTTCTCGAATGGTGGATAGTACTATTGAACGGTTTTCTAATATATATTTAGAAAGCTTCGTTGTTTTCATACCATCTATACCGCTCGCACCCTTATTGCGCTCCACTTGTCGTGTTGCTTTATAAAGGTTTGTTGCTGCTAATACGTTTTCAATCATAGGGTTAATAATACGTGTACTCCTGTTGCTCTAAAACTAGGCTAGCTAAGCATCCTAGTCGAATTACAACTTAATTTAATGTTCTGTCCTTCCTTACTTGTGAGACCTATGGGGTTTTCCCAACTCGTGTCCTGTAAGTACTATGACTTCTGCTGACTTCTCCAAATAGTCAACTCGTAACTTTAGAGACCTCCCCAGGTAATGGCATCTTCTTTCTCTCAATCACTGCCGTATCTACATAATTATCCTTTTGGTACTATTTGGGCGTTACAATGATGTGCTTGCTTACCCGAATAACTATGCCTCTGTATACGATTTCTGTTCGTCAGTACCGAGTTTTGTAGTCTCGCTTCCTTCAGATAAAACCTCACGGTTTTCACCCTTGCGACTTACTAATGCTTAAAGACGTTACTCCTGCGCATAAGGGACTTGCACCCTCTAGATTAATTATTTACCTTTAGGTAAATTAAAAGATGCCCATGCTGGGCACACACACCGTATAAAAATAATGCTTAATTTAGTGCTTAATCGAGAGTCCGTGCACTTTTGTTACGTCTGATTTTCCTGCGGAAAATCCTCGCACACAAAACCGCACTATTCTTATACATAAACGTTGCCAGCAATACGAAAAACCAAGTAAATGAAATTGAAATTTTCTGAAAGATTAGGATTATTTAAACCTAAAACAACCATTCCTAAAGAACAAATCCCTGAAGATTTACGTAATACTCTTTGGTCAGTAATTTGTGATGAAACATTTGGTAAACTTTCTAATAATGCACCTTATGGTTCCGGACTTTCAGATTTAGCAGAGTTTTTTCGCGTTTTATGGAGAGATTTTTTCAAAAAACCTATTGACAATCTAAACATAGTAGATAGAAGAATTTATAGTGAAGATTCTTATAGTTTTATCCGCAAATGGTTTTTTGACGCTAAATGGTATGAGGTTTATGAATATTTGGAATTTTGCGCAGACGTATTCGGAGAAGATTTTGTGAGAGTGTGTAATCCATATTTAGAAAGAGAACTATCTGGATTTCGTTTTGTCGGACTTTCACTTTTAGAAATAGATTCTACAGAAGAGGTAAATGAAATCGAAAAAGCCTTAAATTCTGGAATTAAATATAGACCTGTAATAATTCACATTGAAAGTTCCCTTAAACTACTTACTGATAAAAGAAAACCAGATTACAGAAATTCAATTAAGGAATCCATTTCAGCTGTTGAATCTTTATGTAATATAATTATTGGAAATGAAAATACCACTTTAGGACAAGCATTAAAAATTTTAGACAAACAGAAACCAATACCAAAAAGCCTTAAATCTGGATTTAGTGCAATTTATGGATATACGTCAGAAAATGGAGGAATTAGACACGGATTGTTAGATGATGATATTACACCAGAGCTTGAGGAAGCTCGATTTATGCTAATTGCTTGTTCAGCATTTGTTAATTATTTAATCATCAGGAATAAATAAGTACTGCTGGCAACAAAGTACTGTGTTTAAAAACAAGTAAAATGTCATTAATTTTTTCACTAACGTACTTTTATATTCTTTATCAAATACTAACCCTGATTTAGCAATAGCAAATGCCTGTTTTAATAGCTTATTACAAACCGCTATTAAGCCTAATTTTTTACTTTTTCCTTTGACCACTAATCGCTCATAAATTGCTTTACATGCTTTGTTGTATTTACAAGCGCTAATCGGTTTTTATTTGCTAACTTTCGTACTTACCCCGCAACTAATCATCCACAAACAAGTTGTAGACAATATTTAAAAAAGAATGAGACGAATTTTTATATACATTACTTTAATTATCAGTCTTACAGCTTGCAAAGTCAAGACAAAACCATCGGAAATCAATTTAGAAATACCCGAAAAAGAGATACAATCTGCTGATAATTTAAAAAATATTGACATTAGAATTGATACAGATGGTCATTATTATCTGAATAATAATCAAGTGATGTTTGACTCAATTATTCAAAAGATAGATTCGTTAGGTACATTAGGTTTTGATGCTTCTTCTTTTATAATTCGTGCAGATAAGAAAGTAAACGTTTCTGAAACAATAAAAATCATGGAACTAGGAAATAGCAGTAATAAAAAAGTTAAACTAGGCACATCAATGAATTAAAAAATAGTGTTACTAAACTTAGACCTAATCATTGACTTCAATTAAACCAAATTATTTATTTGGACTATGTTTCACTTTCACACGCAACCTTTTCAACACCTCAACATCTATTACATAGAAACAACCGCTATTAACCAAAACCTATTGAAACCACCACTACCTTTCATCATAAGCTTACTTTTTACAACGTTCCGCACTCAAGCAAAAGCTTACTAATGCGCCAAATATAGTCCCGAATAAGCAAAAAACCATAAAAAACTATCCACGACAAAAAGCAACCAATAAAACAGTACATAATTGCACTAATAATTAGTTTTATTAGTATCACTAGTGCGAAGGCGCAATTTTTTACAGACTCTGCTATTTATACAACTGGCGAATTAACCTTAGGAAATTACATTGGGTTGGACTTAAACTTAAATTATATTATTGACGATAGCTACTCCCTTAAACTTGGTTATACCGGAACGATAAGAACACCAAAATCGCAACCAGACAATTACAGCTCTGGAGTAACTGGAGTATTTGCTTTAGGATTTGACAATCCTTACGATCAAATTGAAAATTATCAAATGGGTATTGGTAAAATTTACAATCTAAATCCAAGCGGCACCATTAGAGCAAACCTATCTGTTGGTTTAGGCTACACTATTGTAACAACACCCCAAAATTGGCAAGAAAATAACGATCGCTTTTTTACCGGGAATTATACGTGGCACTATAACAAGCAAAATACCGTAAGCTTGGTGATAAATCCTAAAATAGAATTCCCTTTGACCAGCTTTTATGGCTTAACCTTGTCACCATTGGTCATTTTAAACAAACACAGCTCCTACTTTGGGATTGGTATTGGACAAATGATAGGACTTTTAAGATAAAAGAGCTGAATCCGTACAACAACCGATTAAACCATCATAAAACGAGCTTAAAATTACAAATAGCAGCGTTTCTAACCACTACTAAACCTACCGTACTAAAGCACAACACTACTGCCTTGTTTATTAAATAAAAAACGGATTAGAAACTAAATCCAAGAATCTTCTTTAAATTGTCAAACTATTACAACGTTCAAAATTTAATGGATTCAGAAATTACAAAAATATATTCTAGTATTGGTGTTGCAATGACTGGTATTGCGTTACTAATTCTCAATTTTTCAAGTCCCTCTTATACCACCGTATGCTTTGTTCTATTTTTTATAATTGGTGGCATACTATCCGTGCTTGGTGGTGCTTTATTACGGTGGGGTAAATCTTATAATTTAAGTAGCCTTATTACTTGCCTCCTCATGTTTGCTTTAGGACCTTTTATTATTGCTTATCTAACAAACCGGTATATTATTGCGCCCTTATTAAGTAGAGGACTATTAACCTCTATAAATACACTCTTGTTTTTGGGTAGTATAGCCTTAGTGTATATCTATATCAAATACTATGAGCAATACCATTGGAAACCATTTTACCTACAAGAAGACCAGCAATTAGAGGTGGACATCATTTCTATTGCATTATTAAACACAAAACCATACGTCTACGAAACGGGGTTTATGAGCAAATCTCATCTATTTAACAACAATAGAATAAACGACAAAAAAAAATACTGGGAGCGTCGGGACTACCTTCGGACTGGATTACCCAATGGATTAGAGCTGGTCTATTTTTCGGCAAAAGAACAACAACTGTATCGGGGTTTATTTAAATTCTCTAAACAAAGCATTAGACGTTATATGGGTTGGGGTTTATTTTACCCTTTAACAAGATCTCAAAATTACGATACTATAAATTTAATACTGTTCAGTAAAGGCGCTATTAGTCTACAATTAGGAACTTGGGATAAAGACATTACTTTTTTTGATGGGGTTTGCACACCTATAACCACTAAAGACCTCTCCACACAAGAACTTAAAACCTTGGCGGTTGAAAAAATAGTTATAAACCCCAAGCCATCGCCACCCCAAACGGACACATCGGATAGCTTAGCAGTAATTAGAAAACAAAAACTACAGATTAAACATAGCATTACAGGGCTAACAAAAAAAATCAATTCTATTAGCGTAATTACCACTAATGGCGACCGCTATGTCTTACACAAAAAGTACTGGAAAGGCAAAACCTTACCCAAACGACAAGCTCCCATTGCTATGATTACTTTAATAATTGTCAATAATAAAGGACAAAATTTAAGTTGGGAATACGTTTATAATATCGCCGATATAGCCTCGCATTTTAATACAAATAGTACAAAAGTGACTACTTTAGATTATAAGTTTGATTTATTTAATACCACAGACGACTTATTACGTGCCTCTAGTTTTGAATACATTAATGGCGTAAAAAATGAACTTAAATTAGAGCGTTCATACATAAAAATTATAGCCTAACAGACTTTTATAATAGGATCTAACCATTACTTTTAATCTAAATGAGACCTAAAAAAAGCGAGTTTAAACACTCGCTTTCTCTACTTTAAACTAACACACTACCACTCTCAAACACATAGCGTTGTAACTTCTGCAACGTTTCTACTTTATCGCTAGTGTTTATTAACAACGAAATATTATTATTACTACCACCGTAAGAAATCATACGAACGCTAACATCTTGTAAAATCTGAAATAAATTTGGGGTATCGGCATGAAAAATTATAGCATGTCCCACTAAGCAAACAATACTCATATAATCATCCACCTCTACCACTGCAAACTTATTAAGCTCGTCAACAATAGCGTCTAAATGTGTTGTATTATCAATGGTTAACGACACCGCAATTTCTGATGTCGTAATCATGTCTATAGCCGTTTCATAACGTTCAAAAATCTCAAAGACTTTCTTTAAAAACCCATGGGCCAATAACATTCTAACCGACTTGATTTTTATTGCCGTAATCCCATCTTTAGCCGCAATGGCTTTAATCCCTTCACCATGCACTTGATTGGTAATCAAAGTCCCATGCGCGTCTGGTGCCATGGTGTTTTTTAAGCGCACCGGAATATCAAAAACACTAACAGGCATGACTGTTTGTGGATGCAAGATTTTGGCTCCAAAATAAGCCAGCTCTGCAGACTCGTCAAAAGACAAATTAGAAATCGCTTTGGTATGCTCTACAAATCTAGGATCGTTATTATGAAACCCATCAATATCTGTCCAGATCTGTACTTCGTCCGCTTTTAAAACAGCCCCAATGATGGTCGCTGTATAATCACTTCCGCCGCGTTGTAAATTAGCAATATTACCATCGGCATCACGACTAATAAATCCTTGTGTGATATAAATCTCCGACTTAGGGGTTTCGGCAATGATTCTATTTAAATTCTGCTGAATATAAAAGTTATCAGGTTCGTTCGTTTTATCAATACGCATAAACTCTAAAGCTGGTAATAACGATGCGCTCACCCCTTCTTGTTGTAAATAATGACTAAAGATAAACGTGGACAATAATTCGCCTTGAGCGACAATCTGATTATACAATAACACGTCATAAGGCTTGTTAACCAAAGCCTCTAACGTATTAAACACAGCATTAACATACACAAAAACGGTTTTGTACAGCTCTTGGTTGGTAATAAATGCTTTTATAGTTTTGTTGTAGGTATTTCTTAGCGCATCAATAACAATTAAGGCATCTTCTGGATGTCCGCTTTTAATGTACTCCGAAATTTTGACTAGCGCATTGGTTGTGCCCGACATAGCTGACAATACCACTACTTTTTTCTGTCCATCAGTAATGATTTTTTTTACATTAATCATGTTTTCTATTGATCCAACAGACGTCCCTCCAAATTTTAATACCAACATATTATTTCAATTTTATAAAACAAAACTAGTTACCAACGGTCTGACTACCATAAAATTGAAAAAATTAGACTATTTTTACACAAATTGTTAAATAGTTAACAGAATGAAAACGATTGCCGCTTGTGTTGAAGACATACTAATAACACAACCCTTCTTGGAAGAAGCCTTATCTAGGAGTATTATTAACTATTCTGCTTTAGCGGAAGAGTTAAATGCTCCTATAAGTACCATGTTACGTAAACCTGTTAAATCTGGTGCGATTATGATGGCTTTACGCCGATACAATACACCAAACACATTACGACACTCCTTAAAACTAAAAAGTACACTACAAAAACTGGGGGATATTACCGTGCGCTCTAACTTAAGTGATTTTACGTTTCAAAACTCAGAAACCTTAATACAGAGTCATACTAAGGTTTTAGAACAAGTTGAGACAAACAAAGATATTTTTTACGCGTTTACAAGAGGGATTTACGAGAGTAACATCATCATATCTAGCTCGGAAAAAAAAGTGGTTTTAAAATGTTTTTCTACTGAAAATCAAATTGGTCTGCAAGAAGGTTTGTCCGCAATAAGCGTGCGCTTACCACAAGACAACTCCAAAATATCAGGATTATACTATCAGATATTTAAGCGTTTGGCTTGGGAAAATATTCCGATTTATGAAGTGGTATCAACTACCAACGAATTTACCATCTTGGTAGAAGACCACGTGGTGGATAAAGCATTTTCTGTGATTAAAAACTTGAAGAATTAAGGTGTTACTACAGTTAATTCTCCTGACGCTAAAGCTTTTTCATAATTTACCTCAGCAGACGCCTGAAACCCGAAAAATTTGGTACCATCCTTCTTTTTAATAATCACATAGGTCGCATTATCTTTAGTGATCACCTCTTCCACGATAACTGTATTGTCAATAACAGGACTATAACTTGCTAGTTTACCACGTTTGACTAATATATTCAATCTTGGAAAATCGATATGATTATACGATTCTCCTGACGGTGTTTGCACTACTAACGCGTCACCAACCGTTGGTTGATTTTGAGCAAAAGCGACCACACAAATACAAATAAACGCGAGTGTTAATACTAATTTTTTCATGACCTCAATTTTAAGTTATTATACAAAATTAATAACTAAAATTTAAAATATCAAGCCTTTTTTGAAATCAAATTAGCACCAATAAAACCAATAGCTGCGGGTAACACCCAACCTAAACTGTGTTTTGCAAACGGGATTATCGCAATTACTTTTGTCAAGCCTTCTGACGGACTTAAAAACCCCAATACATCAGGAATACTAAACACAAACGTTACCATTACCACCACTCTAAACACTACACTAGGCGCGTATTTATTTGGTATCGCATTTAATAAAATTAACACAATAGTTATTGGATAAATAAACAATAACACTGGTAACGCCACGACAATAATAGTATTAAAATCTAATTGTCCAACCACAACCCCAAAAACACTCGCCACTACTGCAGTAATAACATAAACCCTTTGCGAGTCATTGATTAGGCCTTTAAAATAATCTGCGGTACCAGTAACAATACCGACTGCTGTCGTAAAACAAGCCAATGCAATTAGCACACTTAATACGGCATACCCAAAACTCCCCAAAGCCTTAACACTAATTCCTGTTAATAAATTAGCCCGTTGCATATCACTATTTAAAGTACTATTGATATCTATTTCTCCTCCGTATGAGGCTCCAACAGCAATTAAACCGGCGTATATAATAAATAATCCTAGGCCTGCAATAAGCCCTGATTTTTTAATTAAATCCTTTTTAGCCTCAAACGAAGCATCTGTTTTTAAATTAATAGAGATAATAATAACCGCACCAACCACCACTGCAGCAATCGCATCAAAGGTCTGATACCCCTCTAAAATCCCACTAACAATTGGCGTATCCATAGTCGTCGGATTAGTGATCATTTGTGTGGAATATAATCCAATCCCTATAACCATCAATAAAATAATAACAATAAATGGCGTCAGGTATTTCCCTATAATATTTAATATTTTAGAACGGTTTAAAGCAAAAACCAACACTAAAATAAAGTAGATACTACTGGTTAATAACGGTGAGGTCCCAAAGTTAGGATGTATGGCAATCTCATGCGTTGCCGATGCCGTACGCGGTGACGGAATAGCAACCGCAATTAAATAAATTAGTATACAGTAAATAAAACTAAACGTTGGTGATACTTTTTTACCAAAGTCATACAAAGTCCCTTGTAATTTGGCGTGTGCATAAATACCAATAATTGGTATCGCTACCGCTGTAATGATAAACCCTAGCGTTACCCAAAACCAATTTTCGCCAGCATTATAGCCTAATAAAGGTGGTAATAATAAATTTCCTGCTCCAAAAAACAGAGAAAACAAAGCGAAGCTTGTTATTAGAAGGTCTTTTGTTTTATTCAAAATTAGTCTTGTTTAATTAATTTTAAGTCTTCAAAATCAAAGCTAAAATCCGTAACCGGCGCAATAGGTTTTAAAGTGGCGCTAACGGCTTGTCCTTTTTCATTAAACACAAATTGCACAAAGCAATCCGCATCATAACTTCTGTTATCCCATTTTACAATAAAAGTCGTTGCGTTGTAAGGTAACAGACTTCCTTTTAAAGTTGGAGATTTTTCTGAAGCTAGTCGTAGTTCTTGTCCGCTTTGCGATAGGCTAACCTTTCCAAACCAAACATCCTTATACGTCCCGACCATAGTACTCGCTTTTGGAATCGCAGTGCTATTTTTCATTTTAGACACTTGCGCAAAAACAGCGGTTTTTAAACTGTCGTTATACTGGTACCATTCTTTATTATTACGTCCCAACTTGGCTAGCCACTTACGATCTTCGTATCCTAAATAGCTATCTTTAATAGTATTGGTAATGGTATTAAAGGCAGACCCATTCATTTGATTAGTCAACACGACTATAGCTAAATCCAAATCTGGAATCATAGTAAACTGTGTTACCGTACCCAATAATCCTCCTGTATGATACACTTGTTTATGCCCTCCTTTAACATCCGTCAAAAACCAACCTAAGCCATAGCCTTTAAAATTAGAGTCGTAACTATCATTTTTACTGACTTTAAGCGGAGTTTGCAATTGCCATAACTCGTGGAATTTTGCTTCTGACAATAAACGTTCGCCTTTAGCAGTCACAGCATCATTCATTAAAAACTGAGCCCAAACTAACATATCATCCACATTACTCATAATTCCTCCTGCTGGATTAGCTGTTGGACTCCAATCGTGTGGTATTTGTACTAGCTTACCATCTGCAAGCGTATGTGCTTCAATAATATTAGATCTATCAGTCACTCGATTATAAGAGGCCACACTGTTAGTCATCCCAACAGGTGCCATGATTTTAGTTTCAATAAAAGCTTCCCAAGATAATCCGCTCACTCGTTTTAAAACTTCTCCTGCAATAATAAACATGTTGTTATTATATGCAAACTGACTTCTAAAAGAACTTTCTGCTTCTAAGTATCCTACATTATTTATAACATCCGCTACTTTAAAATCTGCTTCCGGAAAAAACATTAAATCTCCTGCGCCTAATCCCATTCCGCTACGGTGCGTTACTAGATCTCTAACCGTAAACTGTTCTGTCACCCAAGCATCCTTTAATTTAAACTCCGGAATATGTTGTCTGACTTTATCATCCCAATTTAATTTACCAGCATCCACCATCATGGCCAATGCAAAACACGTAAACCCTTTACTATTAGACGCGATACCGACTAAAGTATTATTGTCCATCTCCTTTTTATTGGATAATGCACGTACACCATGACCTTTAGCATAAACCACATGGCCATCCTTAATAACCCCGACAGAAATCCCAGGCACCTCAAACGTTTTTAAAGTGTTTTCTATAAGTTGATCTAGTTTAGCATCTTCAACTTGTGCGGATAATGTCGCACAACTAAAACAAGCAATAGTATAAAGGATAGATTTTAATCTCATAATTTTAATAATTTACAATATAGGTTCTCAAATATAGTAAATAGTTACACAAAACAACTTACTAAAAACAGCACAAATCCTATCTTTGCAAACTATGATTTTAACCTATAAAGGCATTTCCATTGCCTACACAACTTCCGGACAAGGCAAAACTGTGACATTATTACACGGGTTTTTAGAAAACAGTACGATGTGGGCCGATACCGTTGCCTTACTAGAAAAAACACACCAAGTCATAACTATTGACTTATTAGGTCATGGTTTAACGGATTGTTTGGGTTATGTCCATACTATGCAAGACTTAGCAGAGGCTGTAAATGCCGTCCTTGTTAATTTAAATATTGACAAAACAACGCTAATTGGGCATTCCCTTGGTGGTTATGTTGCTTTGGCTTTCGCCGAAAAAAGGCCAGATGTCGTAGAAGGATTGTGCTTAATGAACTCGACACCTTTTGCAGACAGTAAAGAACGGATCGTACTCCGAGATAGAGCGATAAGCGTTGCCAAAACCAATTACAGTAATCTAGTAAGCATGTCTATTAGTAATTTATTTTACGAAGACAACAGGCTACGTTTTGAAAAAGAGATTGAGCAGATTAAAACCGAAGCTTTAAAAACACCACTTCAGGGTTATGTTGCCACACAAGAAGGCATGAAATTAAGAGCAGATAGTACTGTGATTTTAAAAAACTTAACCTGCAAAAAATTAATTATTGCAGGTAAAAACGATCCCATTTTATCCAAGACGGATTTACAGCACTTAGAAAAACTAAAAGACATAACTATCAACGTTTTAGAGGGCGGGCACATGTCTCATATAGAAAATAAAGAAGAATTCCTACAAAACGTAATGCGCTTCGTCGAATAAACGGGTCTTTTGACGACTTGTTGCGTTTTTTTTTCTACATTCGGATTTCGCTATATATCAGATTTTAAACAACATAACCACATGTATGAAATCTAACACATAACTAGTCATGAATAAAGTACAGCACAAGCCGTCCAGAAAAGGAAAATTATTTTGTTCCATTTTTGGCCACAAATTCTCCGTTAGCAAACAAATAACGCATCACGTTTACGAGTACCAATGTAGCCATTGTAAAAAAGAAATGACCACCAACAGTAATGGCGCCTTAACAGAATTAACACCTAAGTACAGAGAAATTAATACCGTATTACAGCAGATTCACCAAAGTAAACAAACACGTTACGCTAATCAGGAATTAAAAAAACCACTATTAAAAATGACTTCTTAGTCTATTTAGTCTTTATTAAAACTATTCCATCCTTGCGCAGTAAGTTGTATCTTTTGATCACCTCTAGTGACTAAGTGTGCACCAGAAGCTTCATCTGTAATAAAACCAATAACAGTCAAATTTGGGTTAGCCTTTATTTTAGGAAAATCGTCTTGAGATATCGTCATTAATAACTCATAATCTTCACCACCACTTAAAGCGATCGTTGTACTGTCCATTTTAAACTCCTCACTAGTCGAAATAACTTGAGGATCTAAAGGCAATTTGTCTTCATACAAATCACAACCGACTTTACTTTCTTTACATAAATGCAAAATCTCTGAAGATAAGCCATCACTAATATCAATCATAGACGTCGGCTTAACCTCTAAATCTTGTAATAATTTAATAATATCTTTTCTAGCTTCAGGCTTTAATTGACGCTCAATAATATAAGTATAAGCATCTAAATCTGGTTGGCTATTTGGATTTACTTTAAAGACTTCTTTTTCACGCTCTAAAACTTGCAATCCTAAATAAGCGCCTCCTAAATCTCCGGTAACCACTAACAAATCGTTAGGTTTCGCGCCGCTTCTATACACCTCATCTCCTGATTTAACTTGTCCAATTGCTGTTACAGAAATAATTAAACCCGATGTTGAAGAGGTTGTATCTCCTCCGACTAAATCTACATTATAAAGTTCGCAAGCCGTTTGTATTCCAGCATATAACTCTTCAATAGCTTCCAAAGGAAAACGATTAGACACGGCAATAGACACCGTAACTTGTGTTGCTTCCGCATTCATCGCGTACACATCAGACAAATTAACAATCACTGCTTTATATCCCAAATGCTTTAATGGCATATAGCCCAAATCAAAATGTACCCCTTCTACTAAAAAATCAGTACTAACAACCACTCTATTATCTCCAAATTCTAAAACAGCAGCATCATCCCCCATAGCTTTAATAGTGGATTGCTGCGTAATCTTAAAGTTTTTTGCTAAATGATCTATTAACCCAAATTCTCCTAATTGGCTTAAGTCTGTACGTTGTTGATTTTTGTCTTCTATCATACTGCAAAAATACTAAGCATTATTTAATAGTTCATCTAAAAGGCTTTAAATTGTTTATTATTCAACAAAACAATTCATACTCATTATAAATTCAGCATTTTAACACCTGTTAAATGCGATTTATTAGTATTTCTACTAAATTTGTTGTATTCTATTAAGAATCACTTAACCTATTTAGCATGTATAAAAAACTACTTTTCCTCTTATTATTAACCAGCAGTCAATTAACCTTAGCACAAACCCCTTGTGTTAATGGCTTAGCGACACACATAATAGATGGTGTAACAACAAGTTACCCATGTGATGGTTATGATTTGTTGTCACGCGTCCCTATTAGCACCTTAGCAACAGCATTAGGAACCGAAGAAGGAAGTGATATTTGGGGTTGGACCGACCCATTAGACAATAAAGAATACGCTATAGTCGGTACGACAAACAGTACTGCCTTTGTTGACATCAGTGATCCTTTAAATCCTATATTTTTAGGACGTATTGAAACGGCAAACGGAAACACCTCTTTCTGGAGAGACGTAAAAGTATACAACAACCACGCTTATATCGTAGCAGATGGTGTTGGAAGTCACGGTATGCAAGTGTTTGATTTAACAACTCTACGTGATGGAGTAAATCCAGACCTGACTTATACTAGTGATCCATCAGATGGAAATGTCATTGTTTTTAGCGGTGATAACGGCATCTCTATAGGAAGTTGTCATAATATTGTTATTAACGAATCTGAAGGTATTGCCTATTTGGTAGGTTGTGGAGCAGCCAGTGGTGGACCAATATTTGTAGACATTTCTACCTCATTATTACCAACAGTTGTTGGTAGTTACTCAGGAAAAGGATATACACACGATGCACAAGTTATCACCTATAACGGTACAGATAATAATGCGACTAGTCCAACGGTAACAGGAGTTTCAAGTTATATTGGAAGAGAAATATTACTAGCTAGTAACGGTGGATCTAATGACAGAGTAGTATTACTTGATGTTACTGATAAAAGTAACCCGCAATTTATTTCTGAAATAACATACCCAAATCCAGGCTATGCACACCAAGGCTGGTTTACAGACGATCACAGATATTTTATTTTTGGAGATGAAACCGACGAGCAAAATTTCGGTTTTGGAACACGAACGTTCGTCTTTGACATGCTAGACTTAGACAATCCAGTATTATCCTCAACTTACGAAGCACCAATAGCAGCAATAGACCATAATGGCTATGTTAAAGGTGATCAATTCTATTTAGCCAACTACAGAGCTGGAATGCGTGTTTTAGACATCCCAACACTTACCTCTTCTAATAACGCAGGCTCCGAAATTGGTTATTTTGACACTTACCCTGCAAGTAACAGTGCTAACTTTAATGGCGCTTGGAGTATCTATCCTTATTTTGAAAGTGGGAATATTATTGTTAGTGATATAGAAAGAGGCCTATTTGTTTTACGAGAAAGCAACAACCCTTTAAGTACAGAAAATTTCGAATTAGACACCGCTTTTACACTAGCACCAAACCCTACTAAATCAAATTCTAAACTAAAAGCAGCGACAGGACAAACAATAACTTCAGTTCAAATTTTTAACGTCATAGGTAAGAAGCTCTTTTCTAAAAACAATATTAATACGGCAAGTTTCGTTTTACCAACAGAACATTTATCTAACGGAATATACCTGATAAAAATTAATAACGCTACGACTAAAAAACTAGTCATCAACAAATAAAAAGCGAGAACTCTATACTCTAGAGCCCTCTGCTTTTTCATGGTTAATCACGTCAGTCAGTTTACTAAAAGCAATTAATACGCATGTTTACATTAAAGAATACTACAGCGACACTTTTAGCTAGCCTATGCCTAATGCTTTCGTCCTGTAAAAAGGAAACACTATCAGAAACAGAACCAACACTACCCAATACATCTCAAGGTGTTTTGGAAAACGTTAGCACTTTAGGTGGTTCTAAAAATGAAAGTGGTCAGGCTGTTAAAAAAACAACCGATGGTGGTTTTATAATTCTAGGATTTACACAATCCATGGATGGTGATGTTACGACTAAAAGTAATGAAAGTTATGATGTTTGGGTTTTAAAATACGACGCAAATATAACTTTAGAATGGACTAAAACATTTGGCGGCACTAATGACGAAAGAGGACATGACATTATTCAGACAGAAGATGGCGGTTATGCTATTATCGGATTTACTTACAGTAATGATGGTGATGTTACTAACAATAACGGCCAAGAAGATTTTTGGGTTATAAAATTAGACCCACAAGGTCAATTAGTTTGGGAAAAAACCTATGGTTATTCTGGTATTGACACCGGACATTCCATTACACAAACCTCTGATGGCGGTTATTTTATAACAGGCGTCCTAGATGTCACGGCTTCTGCCGGAGCAGGTAACACAAGACTTAGCCAAACCCAACATGCAGGAGGGGATTACTGGGGGCTTAAATTAGACCAATCAGGAACCATAATATGGAGTAAATATTTTGGAGGGTTCTTTTCAGACACTGCCTATGATGTTGTTCAAACCAATGACAATGGGTTTTTAATGATTGGCTCTTCAGATAGTGTAGACACTGATATATCAAACAATATTGGCTCTTACGATTTTTGGATTGTTAAAGTATCAAGTACTGGTGTTTCAGAATGGGAAAAATCTTATGGATCTACTGAAATTGACGAAGCCAGAGCTATAATAAAATCTGGAGATGGCAATTATCTTATTATTGGGGATACGCGAGGACAAGACACCGATGTTAGCTCTAATTTTGGAGCTGCCGATGTTTGGGTTATTAAAATTTCGCCTACAGGCGAATTACTTTGGGAAAAAACTTATGGCGGTGAAGATTTTGATGTTGGTCGCGCCATTTCAACCACCAATGATAATGGTTTTGTATTAAGCGGAAGCTCGAGAAGTGCTTCTGGAAACCTGACAGAAAATCAGGGTCAAAATGATGGTTGGATTTTTAAAATTGACAGTAACGGTGCCTTAAAATGGCAACAAGCTGTTGGTGGTACTAATGTCGATTTCCTCTATGGCATTACCACATTAAATAACGGGACAATAATAGCTGTAGGAGAATCTAGCAGTAACGATGTAGACCTAACAGAAAACAAAGGATTCACCGATTTATTACTAATTGAAATCAAATAAATAAAAGACATGAAAAAAATTGTTTCACTCATAGCTTTAGCTTTAGTCCTTTTTACTTGCAACGAAGACAATGACGACAACGCCGTTATAACACCCAAAGTAACGTTTAATTTTACTCACCAATGGGAAGAGACTACCATAAATAGCGCCAACCTAGAGACTGAACTTGTTACCAATGCAAACGGTGAAGTTATAAACATAGACCGTATAAGATACCTAACGTCGCGTTTTACATTAACAAACCTTGCAGGAGAAACATACACCTTGGAGGGACATAAATTAACCGATTTATCCGATGAAGACACCTACAATTTTACGCCAGAAACTAACAATATTCCTTCAGGAACTTATACCTTAAGTTTTGTTTGGGGTTTTGACGAAGTCGATAATATTGATGGATCATATCCCGACCTAAACAGTGCTAATTGGAACTGGCCGGAAGCCTTAGGTGGTGGTTATCACTTCCTACAATTTGACGGAATGTATAATGTAGATACTGCAAGCCCATCGCCTTTTAACTTTCATAACGGAACAGCAAAAGTAAGTGATGGCGTTTTCGAACAAAATTTTGCAGTCATAACTTTCGACACAGTACTTGCAATATCTAATGATACGACTATTGAAATCACAATGGATATCGCCGAATTATTTACAAATCCAAACACTTGGGATTTAAATGTTTTAGACACCCCATTAATGCCAAATTACGATGCTCAGAAAATGATGCAACAAAATATAATGAGTGTTTTTAGTATTGGAACAATAAGCGAATAAACAATGAAATCCTGGTTAACTTATAGCGTCATTTGCCTATTTCTTTTTAGCTGTTCTTCAGACGAAGACTCTACAGCAGAAGCCTATGTCCCTATTCCGTATCAATTAGAAATACCTAGTCTTTTTCAAACTAAACTTATAGCCCCTGTAATTCCTATAAACAACAAACTAACCGTTGAAGGTGTTGCTTTAGGAAAACGCTTGTTTTATGACACGCTTTTGTCAGCAGACAACACTAAAGCCTGCGCCAGTTGCCACTCACCAGCACAAGCCTTTACAGACGCTAATCAATTTAGCGTTGGTATTACTGGTGTTTCAGGAACCAGAAACAGCATGCCTTTATTTAATTTAGCATGGAACTTTGATGACAAATATTTTTGGGACGGACGTGCTTTAGGACTAGAAAACCAAGCTTTAGATCCCGTTGTACATCCTAACGAATTAGGAAATGATAGCTGGGAATCTGTCGAGGCTAGACTTAATGCTGATGTAGACTACCCCACCTTATTTAAACAAGCTTTTGGCACAGCAACCATTACAAAACAACTTACTACCAAAGCTATTGCACAATTTGAACGCACCTTGATTTCTGGCGACTCAAAATTTGATAAGTTTTCAAACGGAGAATTGACATTAACCCCTCAAGAACAAAATGGACTAGACGTCTTTATGGACGAAACTAGAGGTGATTGTTTTCATTGTCATGGCAATCCAAATAATCCGCTCTGGACGGATAACCAATTTCATAACAATGGGCTAGATGCTGTGTTTTCAGATTTAGGATTAGGTGTCATTACTGGAAATCCAAATGACAATGGTAAATTTAGATCTCCTTCCTTACGCAACCTAGCTTATACCGCACCCTATATGCATGATGGGCGATTTGCAACCTTAGAGGACGTCATAGAACACTATAGTACGGGACTTCAAGACTCTGACACGATTGATTCTTTAATGAAAAAAGTAGCCCTTGGAGGCGTCCAATTAACGCCCCAAGACAAGGCCGATTTAAAAGCCTTTTTACTCACACTTTCTGACCCTACTTTTATTAGTAATCCTGCCTTTATTCAACAATAAGAAAAACCTATAAAACCATATACTAATATAATGTTAGTTGCTATGGAAAAAAGCGACTGTTGTTGTATCTTTGTAATCTATTTAGATAAAATCTAATTAACAGGTATGATAAAAGTTTCTGACACAGCTAAAAAGAAAGTCATTGAACTAATGACTGATGACGGCTTTAACCCAAGCATAGACTACGTTCGCGTAGGTGTAAAAAGTGGTGGTTGTTCTGGTTTGTCTTATGATTTAAAATTTGACAAAACAAAAGAAGACGAAGACAAGGTCTTTGAAGATAATAATGTAAAAATTATTGTTGACAAAAAAAGTTTTCTATACCTAATAGGTACAACTTTAGAATATTCAGGTGGATTAAACGGAACAGGTTTTGTGTTTAATAATCCTAATGCCAACCGAACTTGCGGGTGTGGCGAATCATTTTCATTATAATTAAACTTAAAGACAAAATATGTCAAAGTATACAGAGGACGACCTTAGAGAAGAATTAAAAACCAAAGAATATGAATATGGTTTTTTTACAGATATAGAATCTGAAACATTCCCTATTGGTCTAAACGAAGATATCGTTCGTGCTATTTCTATGAAAAAAGAAGAGCCAGAATGGATGACAGAATGGCGACTAGAAGCTTTCAAAGTTTGGAAAACTATGGAAGAACCTGAATGGGCCAATGTACGTTATACTAAACCAGATTTTCAAGCGATTGCTTACTACTCTGCTCCCGTAGCTGTAGATCCTAACAAAACATTAGACGATGTAGATCCAGATCTATTAGCGATGTATAAAAAATTAGGAATCTCTGTTGATGAGCAAAAGAAAATGAATAACGTCGCAATGGATATTGTGGTCGATTCAGTGTCTGTTGCTACCACTTTCAAAAAAACATTAGCAGAAAAAGGCATCATTTTTATGCCTATTTCTGAAGCAATAAAAGAACATCCTGAATTAGTAAGAAAATATATTGGGACGATTGTTCCAACTACAGATAATTTTTATGCCGCTTTAAATTCGGCTGTATTTAGTGATGGTTCATTTTGTTATATTCCTAAAGGCGTAAAATGCCCAATGGAATTATCAACCTATTTTAGAATCAACCAAGGGGGAACAGGTCAATTTGAACGCACATTATTAGTTGCTGACGAAGGAAGTTATGTATCTTACCTAGAAGGTTGTACTGCGCCAAGTCGTGACGAAAACCAATTACACGCCGCAGTTGTAGAGCTTATTGCTTTAGATGATGCTGAAATTAAATATAGTACCGTTCAAAACTGGTATCCAGGAAATGCTGAAGGTAAAGGTGGTGTTTATAACTTTGTAACCAAACGTGGGTTATGCGAGAAAAACGCAAAAATATCTTGGACACAAGTAGAAACAGGTAGTGCCGTAACTTGGAAATACCCGTCTTGTATCTTAAAAGGAGATAACTCTGTAGGCGAATTTTATTCTATTGCAGTAACCAATAACTACCAACAAGCAGATACTGGAACAAAAATGATTCATTTGGGTAAAAACACCAAATCAACCATTATTTCCAAAGGGATTTCTGCTGGACATTCTCAAAACTCATATCGTGGCTTAGTACACATTGGAAGTCGCGCAGATAATGCAAGAAACTTCTCTCAGTGTGATAGTTTACTAATGGGTAACGAATGTGGTGCACACACCTTCCCTTACATTGAAGCTAAAAACAAAACGGCCCAGGTAGAACACGAAGCAACGACAAGTAAAATTGGTGAAGACCAAATTTTTTACTGTAACCAACGTGGTATAGAAACAGAAAAAGCAATTGCTTTAATTGTTAATGGTTTTAGTAAAGACGTCTTAAATAAGCTACCAATGGAATTTGCTGTAGAGGCACAAAAATTATTGGAAATTTCTTTAGAAGGCTCTGTAGGCTAAACACACTATTCAATATGAAAAAACTAGTCACTCTATTATTATTTATCGCTTTTGTGAGTTGTAAAACTGATCAAGGAAAACCATTTACAGGAGACTTTGTATATTATGCAGATGCTGCTGTATTTCAGGTTGGCAATGCCATTCATGGTGTCGTTTTAAATGATAAGGTTACCGAAATCGCAAATCAAGCTAAAGCCTTTCAAAAAGAACCAACAGACATGGTACAAGTTGAGGTTTTAGGCGAATTGATTCCGAAAGGAGACAATGAAGAAGGCTGGCCATACAAACTAAAAATAAATAAAGTTATAAGCGTAACTGCTTTAGCTCAGAATAAAAACGACGTTATCAAACTAGGAAAATAAGTAATATGTTAAAGATAAACAACCTACACGCAAACATTGAAGATAAATCCATTTTAAGAGGAATTAATCTTGAAGTAAAAGCAGGAGAAGTACATGCTATAATGGGACCAAACGGTTCTGGAAAAAGTACGTTAGCTTCTGTAATTGCAGGAAAAGAAGAATACGAAGTCACAGAAGGTACTATTGTTTTAGAAGGAGAAGATCTTGAAGATTTAGCAGCTGAAGAACGCGCACATAAAGGTGTGTTTTTATCATTCCAGTATCCAGTAGAAATACCTGGAGTTAGCGTTACTAATTTTATTAAAACAGCAATTAACGAAACTAGAAAAGCAAAAGGTTTAGAGGATATGCCTGCAAAAGAAATGCTTAAACTAATTCGTGAAAAAGCAGAGCTTTTAGAAATTGACCGTAAGTTTTTATCACGTTCTTTAAACGAAGGTTTTTCTGGAGGAGAAAAGAAACGTAATGAGATTTTCCAAATGGCGATGTTAGAGCCTAAATTAGCTATTCTTGACGAAACTGATTCAGGACTAGATATTGATGCTTTACGTATCGTTGCAAATGGCGTTAACAAGCTAAAAAGCGAGGACAATGCTGTTATAGTAATTACGCATTACCAACGTTTATTAGATTATATCGTACCAGATTTTGTACACGTTTTATATAACGGAAAAATTGTTAAATCTGGAGGAAAAGAATTAGCACACGAGTTAGAAGAAAAAGGTTACGACTGGATTAAAGAAGAAGTAGACGCTTAAAAAAAGGCAATAATCAATTCGTGTTTGCCCTGGCTACGCTTACTGATCCGTCCAAAATTTAAAGCTTTCAAAATAAAAACACAGTAATCATTACAAGACATGGTTAGCCCTTGTGCTAAACCGAAGACCGATTACTGAAGACTTAAAAGAATATGAGTTTAAAAGAAAAATTAGTATCGTCCTTTTTAGCATTCGAAAATCATGTTGATATCGATTCTAAAATTCACGATATTAGAAGTGAAGCAATAAAAACGTTTGAAACAGATGGCTTTCCTACCAAAAAGGACGAAGCTTGGAAATACACGTCTTTAAACAGTGTTTTAAAACAAGACTACAGTCTGTTTCCTAAACAAGATAATGCTTTAGAATATAGTGATGTTAAAAAATACTTTCTAGATGATATAGACACTTACAAAATTGTGTTTATTGATGGAAAATATTCATCTAACTTATCTGAAACAACACATGATGGTATTGATGTATGTTTAATGTCTGCTGCATTACATAAGTCAAAATATCAATTAATTATTGAGAATTATTTTAACAAAGTAGCGTCTAAAGATGGTTTATCATCTTTAAATACTGCCTTTTCAAAAGAGGGTGCTTACATACACATCCCTAAAAATAAAGTGGTTGCAAAACCAATAGAAATCGTACATTTTTCAACGGGAAGCGAAGCAGCCTTAATGGTACAACCGCGTAACTTAATTGTCGTGGACGAAAACTCTCACGTCCAGATTATCGAACGCCACCAGAGTCTTACAGATAATCCTGTATTAACAAATTCCGTGACTGAGATTATTGCAAACAAACGTGCCATTGTAGATTACTACAAAGTACAAAACGACAACAAAAACGCATCTTTAATTGACAGTACATTTGTAGATCAAAAACGCGAAAGTCATGTCTCTGTGCATACCTTTACTTTTGGAGGAAAGCTAACACGTAACAATCTTAACTTTTACCAAAATGGAGAGTATATGGACTCTACATTAAACGGGGTAACCATTATTGGTGATAAGCAACATGTCGATCACAATACTCTAGTCCATCATATCGAACCAAACTGCGAAAGTCACCAAGATTACAAGGGGATTTTTAACGATAGTGCGACAGGTGTTTTTAATGGGAAAGTTGTTGTTAACAAGGAAGCGCAAAAAACAAATGCGTTTCAATCCAACAATAATATTTTACTAAGTGATAAAGCCACTATCAACTCTAAACCACAACTTGAAATTTTTGCAGATGATGTAAAATGCTCGCATGGTTGTACCATAGGACAATTAGACGAAAGTGCTTTGTTTTACATGAAATCTAGAGGTATTCCTGAAAAAGAAGCTAAAGGGTTACTAATGTATGCGTTTAGTAATAACGTTTTAAAATCTGTAAAAATTCCAGAATTAAAACAACGTATCACCAAAATTATAGCAAACAAATTAGGCGTTAATATTGGTTTTGACTTGTAAAAAATATGGATGTTTTAAAGATTTCAACTAAAACTTTTCTAAAGTTAATAGCTATTTGTTTTTCTATTGCTTTAGTTACAGGTACTATTTTTTACTTTACAAAAGGTGGTTTTTTTGACGGTATACTAATGACGTTTGTAGGTTTATCACTAACCTATTTAACACTTATTGTATCCTTACTAATTTATAGATTTTTGATTAATTTTTTAGCAAAAAAAACAATCAAAGTATCCCATGTTATTATTGCTTTTATGGCAGCTGCAGCTTTTGCTGCAACCGTTTTTATATCGCTTTTTAGATTTATAGCTAACGCGTTTTAATTTACACCTAATGATGCTAGATATTACCAAAATACGTAAAGATTTTCCGATACTAAATAGACAAGTAAATGGTAAACCCTTGGTGTATTTTGATAATGCAGCAACATCACAAACACCGCAACAAGTTATTGATGTTATTGTAAATTACTATAGTAACTACAACGCAAATATCCATAGAGGCGTTCATGCCTTAAGTCAAGAAGCTACAGATAAATATGAAGCTGCCAGGCATACTATTCAGAAGCATTTTAATGCTAAAAAAGCGCATGAAATCATTTTTACCGCTGGTACGACACACAGTATAAACTTAGTCGCCAATGGTTTTGCTTCTATAATAAAAAAAGGAGATGAGTTAATTGTATCTGCTTTAGAGCATCATAGTAATATCGTGCCATGGCAAATGCTATGTGAAAAGACTGGTGCTATTCTTAAAGTTATTCCAATGACCTTGGAAGGCGAGTTAGATATGGCGGCCTATGCGAATTTACTTTCGGAAAACACAAAACTTGTTTTTGTCAATCATATTTCTAACGCGTTAGGAACTATAAATCCTATTGACACTATTATTAAACAAGCCCATCAAGTTGGTGCAGCTGTTTTAATTGATGGTGCCCAAGCTTGTCCGCACATCAAGCCCGATGTACAAGCGTTGGATGTTGATTTTTATGTCACGTCTGCCCATAAAATATGCGGACCAACAGGTGTTGGAATGTTATATGGTAAAGAAGAATGGCTTAATAAAATGCAACCCTATCAAGGCGGTGGGGAAATGATCGACCAAGTTACTTTTGAAAAAACAACCTACGCTGGATTACCACATAAATTTGAAGCAGGGACACCTAACATTTGTGGTGGTATTGCTTTTGCTGCTGCTTTAGATTATATGAATGCCATAGGATTTGATGCTATTGCAGATTACGAGCATGACTTACTAGATTACGGTACAAAAAAACTACTAGAAATAGAAGGTTTAAAAATTTACGGAACGTCTAAAAACAAAACATCAGTAATTTCATTTAATTTAGAAGGCATTCATCCTTATGATGTTGGTACACTACTCGATAAAATGGGAATAGCTGTTCGTACAGGACATCATTGCGCACAACCTATTATGGCATTCTTTAAAATACCAGGAACTATAAGAGCGTCCTTTGCTTTTTACAATACCAAAGCAGAAATTGATGCTTTAGTAGCTGGGGTTAAAAAAGCAAAAATGATGTTGTCGTAGTACTTTGGCTTCTTTTTTGTTATATTATAGTCCAATACCAAATGTAATTACTATGAAAACAATTACTATTCTACTTTTCTCGATACTACTTAATAGTTGTGGTGCAACCAAAGACAACACGAACACTTTAGCTAAAGATATGTCTCAAGATATGACCACACAAGCCATACACGGCAACTTTATAGTAACTTCTCTAGAAGGACAAGCGGCATCCGAACAAAAATTAACGCTTGTTTTTGACAAAGACACCAATCGCGTTTCAGGTTTTTCTGGATGTAATACTTTTTCAGGAACTTATACAGCTACCCGAGACCAATTGTCATTTGGCCCATTAGCATCCACTAAAATGATGTGTCAAGACGCTGCCAATACAACGGAGCGTACTTTTTTAAAGGCACTATCAAACACGACTAATTACACTATAAAAGAAGATACTATTGTTTTGTTAAATAAGACCAAACAACTCCTTAGCGCCGCTAAAACATCTAAGGCTAAAACAGCGCAAAAACAGGGTAAGATTATGTCTTTTAGATATGCTTCAGCAACACGAGGCAGTTACACTTTAATAGAAATAAATCATAACACCATCTCCTCTCAATTTAACAGAAGTGAGACACCCAACGTTAAAGCGTGTAACAAAACGGATTGGTCAACATTACAAACTTTAACAGACGCCATAGACGTTAAGACTTTAAACACATTAGAACCGCCAAGTAAGGCACATCAATATGATGGTGCAGCAGCAGCAAGTTTAGCCATTACAATGGACGGAACGCAATATAGCACCCCTTCTTTTGATGCTGGAAACCCACCAAACGCAATTGCAGAATTAGTCAATACTCTATTCACGCTTGCTAAACCAACAACACAAAAAGAAGACTAGTCTTTCGTAAAATATCTTTAAGACTTCTTTAGTGATAAATCAACGGATATTGATTAATTTTGTATCCGAAATTATATTGAAACAATGCAGACTATTAAAGAAATACAAGACGAGATTGTTGATGAATTTTCCATGTTTGAAGACTGGGAAGAACGTTACCAATACATGATAGATTTAGGAAAATCACTTCCTCTAATAGCACCGGAATATAAAACAGATTCCAATATAATTAAAGGCTGTCAGAGTAAAGTATGGGTTCATGCAGAACTTAACGACGATCAAATTGCATTTACTGCAGATAGTGATGCTATTATAACTAAAGGAATTATCGCAATTTTAATACGCGTGTTTTCTAATCAACATCCAAAGGATATTATAGAGGCCAATACCGATTTTATTGATGCTATTGGACTAAAGGAACATTTATCACCAACTAGAGCCAATGGTTTAGTAAGTATGATAAAGCAGATTAAGTTATATGCCATCGCTTACCAAACACAATTAAAATAATTCGCTAAAGCGGAATTTAAAAAACAGATTTCCTTGATAAAAGGAAGTGAAAAAGAAAAGAAATGAGCGATACAACTATAGATACAGCAGAATTAGGAGAAAAAATAGTAAACGTTTTAAAAACTATTTACGATCCAGAAATACCAGTAGACATATACGAACTAGGATTGATTTATGACGTTTTTGTAAATGAAGATTATGATGTAAAAATCTTAATGACCTTAACAACTCCAAACTGTCCAGTAGCTGAAACGTTACCATTAGAAGTTGAAGAGAAAGTAAAATCTTTAAATGACGTTAATGATGCTGAAGTAGAAATTACTTTTGATCCACCATGGACCCAAGACTTAATGAGCGAAGAAGCTAAATTAGAGCTTGGTATGCTTTAATGTCAAAACAAAATGGCTAGACATGCACCAAAATCGTTAAAAGAAGGAAACAAAACCAATCTTAAAAAGTCTTTCAGCGCTTTAATTTTTATTCCACGTTTTTTTAAAGAAATCTGGAACACCAACAAAAAGCTGTTTTTAACCTCCGCCTTTTGTAGACTTATCGGTGCTATTTTACCAGTCATTATTTTATGGATTGGTAAAATAATTATTGATGAAATCATACTACAAACCAAGTTAGAGGTTTCCGATTTAACACAACTTTGGACTTACGTTGGTATTGAGTTTGGTTTAATTGTACTTTCTGACCTAATCAGTCGTGCCATACAACTCACCGATAGTTTATTAGGTGACGCCTACTCTATCGAATCGTCTGTCAGAATCATCAAAAAAACGAATCAAATAGATATTAGTTTACTTGAAGATTCCGAATTTTACGATAAACTAGAACGTGCTAGAACACAAACGACTAGCCGTGTTGGACTAATGTCCAATGCTTTAGGCGAGGTGCAAAGCTTAATTTCTATTGCGACTCTAGTTGCTGGTTTAATATACTTTGAACCTTATCTTATTATATTATTAGTACTAAGTATCATCCCCTCTTTTATAAACGAAATTTGGTTTAGCCAAAAGCAATACTCTTTAGCCAGAGGTTGGACTGCCGAACGTAGAGAGTTAGACTACCTTAGATTTATTGGAGCTAACGATAAAACAGCAAAAGAAATTAAACTATTTGGTCTAACAGATTTTGTAGTCGATCGTTTTAAAAACTTATCACAAGAATATTACGACCTCAACAAAACCTTAGCCATTACACGATCTGCCCTAGGTTTTGTGTTTAATGTTTTAGGAACCTTAAGCTACTATGGCGCTTATGTCTTTATAATTTACCGTGTCATTTCCGGTGTCATTACCTTAGGTGAATTAACTTTTTTATCGGGTGCTTTTAATAGATTAACTAGAAACTTACAAGAGTTCTTTTCCAAGTTTACTCGTATTTCAGAAAGTGCTTTATATCTAAAAGATTATTTTGATTTTATTGATATTTCGATCCAACCAAAACATAGCGAGGACATGCCGATTCCGGAAACTATCACAGAAGGTTTCGAATTTAAAAATGTAACGTTTTCTTATCCTGAATCCGATAACCAAATATTAAAAGGCATTAGCTTTAAAATTAAAGCAGGCGAAAAATTAGCCTTTGTTGGTCAAAATGGTGCTGGAAAAACAACCTTAACCAAATTACTATTACGTTTTTACGACCCTACTTCTGGCGAAATACTATTAGATGGTGTTAATATTAACCGATTTAATAAAGCAAAATATCAAGCGTTTTTTGGTGTTATTTTTCAAGACTTTTTTAAGTATGAATTTACCGTTAGGGAAAACATCGCTATTGGTGATATTAGCCAAATAGACAATCAAGACAAAATTGAAAACGCTGCCGAACTAAGTCTGGCCAATCAAGTCGTATCCGAACTTAAAAAAGGTTATGATCAACAACTTGGTAAGCGTTTTGCTAAAGGACAGGAATTATCTGGTGGACAATGGCAAAAAATAGCGTTAGCTCGCGCTTATATGAAAGATGCCAAGGTCATGATTTTAGACGAACCGACATCCGCATTAGATGCAAAAGCAGAAAGCGAAGTCTTTGATCGTTTTATTGGCTTAACAAAAGACAAGACCAGTATTATCATTTCTCACAGATTTAGCACCGTAAGACAAGCAGATAAAATTTTAGTACTAGAAGAAGGCCGCGTACTAGAAATGGGCACACACGATGCATTAATGGCTAATCAGTCCTTATATGCCGACTTATTTAAACTACAAGCAGAAGGTTACCAATAATATTACTTATTTTTAAATTATGGCTGAAGACATTATTAATCGCGTTGCGAACAGTAAACTAGTAACTATTGATCTTGAGGATTACTATCCAAAAGGCATGCGTGTGCGTTTTGATATTAAAGATTGGTTATTCCAAGAACTGGTTTTAAAAGAGAAAGATTTTAGAGACTACATTAAAAATCATGACTGGAGTCAGTACAAAAATCAATATGTAGCTATCACTTGCAGTGCCGATGCCATCATACCCGATTGGGCTTTTATGTTGTTGACCGTTAATTTAGAACCGTTCGTCGAAAAGAGCCATATTGGAACTCTTGAGGATTTAGAGACTGCGATATATCAAGATGTAATTACAGCAATTGATGGTACAATATACCAGGATAAACCCGTAATTATAAAAGGTTGCAGTAACCTGCCAGTACCTATAAATGCTTATGTTATGATGACAAACAAGCTAAAACCATATGCTAAATCCATCATGTACGGAGAGGCCTGTTCCTTTGTGCCATTATTCAAAAGATAATAAGTTTAAATAAAATTCAACTCACTGATTATTAAATGTTTATCTTATTTTGTATTTTGCTGAAAATTAGAACTAAACCGTATATTTGCAACCGATTGATTTTAAACATAAACTTATGAAAAAAATATTAGTAGCAGGTGCATTTTTAATTGGAATGATTTCAATGCATGCCCAAACGAAAGAAGAGTTACATACTCAGAAAGCAGAAAAACAAGCTGCAGCCGATGCCTTACAAGGAGAAGCTAATGCATTACAAGCACAAATAGATGCCCTTCCAGGATGGAGAAAAGGTGCTTTTGGTACTATTGGTGGTAGTCTTTCAGAATTTAGCAACTGGTACTCTCAAGATGCCTCAGATAACTCATCTGGTAGTATTGGTATTACAGTAAATGCTTTTGCAAACTTGATTGAAGACGATTTTTTCTGGAGAAACAATCTTAATGTAAACTTAGGATGGGTAAAATTAGACGATAAAAACGATCCAACGGATAGCGAAGATTTTAATGCTACAACTGACGTTTTTAACATCTCTTCTTTATACGGAAGAAACATTGCTAAAAACTTAGCGGTATCTGGATTAGCAGAATATAGAACTACAATCTTAGATAACTTTAACGATCCTGGATATTTAGATGTTGGGGTTGGTTTAACTTGGACTCCTATTGAAAACTTAATAGTTGTTGCACACCCATTAAACTACAACTTTGTATTTGCTAAAAACGACGCTGTATTTGAATCGTCTTTAGGTGCTAAAATAGTGGCTGACTATACACGTCAAATTGGAGCAATTAGCTTTAAGTCTAACTTTTCTACGTTTCAATCTTATAAAGATGGAGACTTATCTAATTTTACTTGGATAAACAGTTTTGGTTATAACTTATGGAAAATGATTGGTGTTGGTTTTGACTTTGGTTTAAGAAGCAACAAACAAGAAGCTGCTAATGCTCAAAATGTTTTATTACAAGCTGCAGATAACAAATTACAATCTTACTGGTTAGTTGGTTTAAACTACAAAATATAATAAAACCTACAATACATAATAAAAAAAAGCACCTTTTTCAAGGTGCTTTTTTTATGCGTTAAGGATAGTAGTGGCATCCTTTTTTGTGATCTTTACTATACTAAAACTGAAGTAATGACATCAGCTTACTTAAATATAAACGTTGATAATAGTAACTCGCAAAAAAGATATAACGGATAGCCTGACCCTTTTAGGGTAACGCCACAATGATACTACTCTTCCTCTTCTAGGTTATCGTAATCATAATCGGGATACAAGAAACTATTATACGGGAAACGTGTCACGTGTATATCTCTTACCTCATCATAGATTCGTTTTTTAAAGTCTTCTAAATTTTGTTTGTTTAAAGCCGATATAAACAAAGCATTATCCTTCCCTACTCTGTTCATCCAGGTTTTCTTCCATTCTGCAAGGCTATAATATTCGCCCGTACGTTCTGTAATTAAATCGGTATCATCAAAAGGTTTTGCTTCATAAGCATCTATTTTATTAAACACCATTATTACTGGCTTGTCGGCACTATCAATTTCGCCTAAAACCTTGTTTACAGACTCAATATGATCTTCAAAATTAGGATGAGAAATATCAACCACGTGCAATAATAAATCTGCTTCTCTAACCTCGTCTAATGTACTTTTAAAACTGTCAACCAACTGTGTTGGTAGCTTACGGATAAACCCAACGGTATCGGTTAATAAAAATGGTAAATTTTGAATAACCACTTTTCTAACCGTAGTATCCAAGGTTGCAAATAATTTGTTTTCTGCAAACACTTCTGACTTACTAACGGTGTTCATTAAAGTAGATTTACCGACATTGGTATATCCAACTAACGCTACTCTAACCATTTTACCACGATTACCACGTTGCACAGACATTTGCTTATCAATAGTCTTAATCTTATCTTTAAGTAAAGATATTCTGTCCCGTACGATACGTCTATCAGTTTCAATTTCTGTCTCTCCAGGTCCACGCATACCAATACCCCCTTTTTGACGCTCCAGGTGCGTCCACATTCCTCTAAGTCTAGGTAATAGATATTCGCATTGCGCTAACTCAACTTGAGTCCTAGCATAGCTCGTTTGTGCACGTTGCGCAAAGATGTCTAATATTAAATTGGTACGGTCTAAAACTTTTACGTTTAGAATTTTACTAATGTTACGCTCTTGCGACGACGATAACTCGTCATCAAAAATAGCAGTCCCAATATGATTGTCTTCAATATACTGTCTTACCTCTTCCATTTTACCAGTCCCTATGTAAGTTTTAGGGTTAGGCATTTCCATTTTTTGAGTGAAGCGTTTTTTGACCTCACCACCTGCTGTAAACGTCAAAAACTCAAGTTCGTCTAAATACTCTTTAGATTTTTCTTCGTTTTGCGCCTTAGTTACAACACCTATTAAAACTGCTTTTTCAAGCGATATATCTTTTTTTTCTAACATATAAATAATTATACTACAAAGTTACACAATTGTATCCATAATAAATTCGCTATTTTTAGCCAACTAAATTTATACTATTGAATTTCAACCTCTTTAAGTCAAAAACTAAAAAACACACGTTTGCCTTTTATAATATTGAAAACTTATTTGATATCTATAAAGATGATTTAACACGTGATAAAGATTTTAATCCAACCTCTGAAAAGCGTTGGACTATTAAACGTTATAATAATAAGCTACGTAAAATTGGTTATGCTATTTCTAACATTGGTAGAAAGGAAACAAATGCACATCCCGCTATTATTGGTTTGGCAGAAGTAGAAAATGAAGCTGTTTTAAACGACTTAATTACGTCTAAACATCTTAAAGAGTATCCTTATAAGTTTGTGCATTACGATAGTAAAGACGAACGTGGTATTGATGTCGCTTTTATCTACGATAGCAAAAAATTTACAGTAACCAGTTCCGATGTGTTCACTTTTAGTTTTAAAGACCATGACGGATCAGCAGACCACACCAGAGATATTTTATTAGTATCGGGATTGTTTTTAGGTGAACCTATTCATTTTTTAATTAATCATTGGCCGTCACGTCGCACTGGTAATAATGAAACTGAGCATAAGCGTATAGCAGCATCCAATAACTTACAATCCATTATTGCGACACTAAAGGACAACATACCCAATGCTAGAATAGTTGTTATGGGTGATTTTAATGATAATCCTTCCAATAAAAGTATTGAATTACTAATGGCTAATCAAGGCTTGTTTAACCCAATGGAAACCTTATTATCAATTGACAGAGGGACCACCAGTCATAATTCTGAATGGGATTTGTTTGACCAAATATTATTTACACCTAACTTTTTTGAAAGCAAATCCAAGACTCTTAGATATGTAAAAGCAGACATTTACGATGCTGAGTTTTTAAAGCAAGCAGAAGGACGTTATAAAGGCACGCCCTACAGAACATATGTTGGGAAAACCTACAAAGGAGGCTACAGCGATCACTTTCCGGTATATATGGTTTTGAAGAAAAAGTAAAATTGTATATCTTAGTAAAAACCTTGTTTGTAATTTATATTAGCAATTATTGGTGTTTAAACACTGTCACTTGACTTTCTGTTACTCCACAGATAAAAGAAACCCTTGTCTGAGGGGCTTCTTTTTCAAAAAGAGGAGTATCAGCATTTCTTGTAAGTGCTTTATCTGTATATTCTCCACATTCTACAAAATCTACATTTTATTAAACATTTAAACATTACTAGACTATTTAAAAAGCATAGCTAAAAGCTAAAAAGGTATAAGAAGGAAGTAAGCTTGTTCTTTGAATATTAGTTCCAAAATCAGACACTTGGACTTGTTCAAAATTAATCTCATTGAGTATGTTATTAGACACTAATTCAAAACTATATTTTTTACCTTTTGGAGTATATTTAACAGAGAAATCTATGAAATTATAAAACGCATTATCATTAGAAAAAGAAGGTAAAAAAACATCTGATGTTAACTTAAAAAAAAACGCGTCGTTACACTTAAATAAAGTACTAAACGAGTTGCGAAGGGATCTATTAATAAATAAACTTCCATCGCTAGTTTTTGTATCTGAGTATTGAAAATTAAAATTGTTTCTAAAATTTAGAGACGATAAAAAAGCTGTTCTAAGATTTACGCCTAGACCGGCAATCTTACTTACATTATCCCTTAATAATGAATTATTTACTAAGTTTTTATAATTAAAAATAGAGGCATTACTATTAAACTCTACAAAAGTATCTGCAAACGGAACGAATAGTGCCCCATTAACGGTTGCACTAAAATCATCTTGACTTTCTGGTAAGAAAATATAGTTGATACGCGTTGTGTTTTGATCTATAAAGGAGTTAACAAAAAAACTATTCTTACTTCTATTATAATTAAGAGCAACATTTAAAGAATTTTCTGTTTCTAAATTGTAAAAATAATATAGTAAACCTGCACTTAAGGTCTCTTGTACGTCTAGATCTGGCGTATTAGTAAGTAAGGTTCTATTATTAATTAAAATAGTATTTGAAAAAAGATAACTTTCGATTTTGTTATCTGTTTCGTAAGATACAGAGCTTTGTAAAAAACTAATCCTATTAATTTTACACCTTAATTTTAATGCGTTTTTTAGCACTAAATTAGTTTGATTTTGATCATTTAAAGGAGCTCTGTTTTCTATATTATTTTGTAGAATACCTACCGAATATTCCGGAATGATTCGGAATCTTTTAAAATTAAAATTATAATAGCCGCTCTGTTCTATTTTCTTTTTTGAATAATTCAGATCATTTTGACTTAAATTATTAATATCATCTTGAGTACTATCTAATAGATCAGAGCTTAGGTTGTGCCCTATACTTTTAGCTTTAACAAACAACGCGTAATTACTCCCATTTTTTGAACTTCCTAACAGTGATACTTCTCCTCCTAAGCGCTTTTTATCAAGAGTTACATTTTGTAAATTAAAATCACTATCAGATAAAAAAGAAGGCGTGATGCCATACCCTTGATCGATTTTATTACTAGACTGATATACTAAAAATTGAATTGCTTTTTTACCCGACAGGCGCTTTATATAATTCAATTCATTGAGAATAAAAAAGTCATCTGAATTTAATATGGTCTTAAAAGAATTATTATTATTATTATTAGACCTTATATCTGAGGCACTTCTACCATCTTCTTGTCGCGCTCTAAAATTATAGGTTAACAACGCTGTATTGGAGGTTTTGTATTTTAATTCTAGATCGCCTCTGTATTGTCTAGGCTTATTAGAATATGAAATACTATCTATTGTAGTAAAACGTTCATTTTCAAAATCAAAGTTGTTTTCTATAAACTGATTATTTTTTAAATGATCACTTAAATAATATAGATTTGTTTTTAAATCAATCTTTTTATTGACTTTAAAAATAGCATTATAGTTTCCAAATAACTGGTTATTAATATTTACTCTATTATCACTTAAAAAATTAGAAAATCGGGTGGTAGGTATCACTTTTTCTGCAAAATAATCTACTTCTCTGAGTTGTTCTGTGTTTTTTTGAGAACTAAAATGGTCAAACGGAGAATTATTTGTTCCCAGATTATTAGACCCTATGGTTGCAAAAGATTTATAGCCTTTAGTAACCCCTAACAAGGTTGCGTTTGTAAAATGAGCTAGATCTAGATCTTCAAAAAAACCTAGTCCCGTGTCGATATTTCCAGAAAAGTCAAATTTACCTTTTTTAAGTACTAGGTTAATAGCAACTTTCTCTCCATCTTCTATAACCTTAAGAAGGGCATTTTCAGAATAATTTTCGATAGCTTGTACTTGAGCTATTACACTAGCATTTATATTTTTAGACCCCAGTGTATAATTACTCCCGAATAAATCATCTCCTCCTAATAAAAGAGCTTCTATCTCTTTCCCCTTAAACTTAATAGCTCCAGAATCTTCATTTACTGTGATTCCTGGTAATTTTTTCAAAATGTCTTTCACCTTCACCTCCTCTCCAGATAGATAAGAACTTAGATTATAGCTTATCGTATCTTTTTTAATAGTTATTGCTTTTTTAGGAGCTGTGATAATCACTTCTTCTAGACTTTCTTCATAATCTTCTAGTGTAAAGTTTACAGTATAAAATTTAGTTCTTTCTGGATTAGTAATTATTTTCTGTTGCTTTTTATAACCATAAGCATCGACTTCTATAATAATCTTATCAAGATAATCTTTCTTCAAGCTAATCTCATAGACCCCAGCAGAAGGTAACGTATATTCAGAAATAGTTAAAGAATCCTTCTTTATAAGAATGTTTGCAACACTAATAGGTATATTATTCTTATCTGTAATAGTCCCTTTTAAGGTCTGACCACTTACAGTTGAAACCTTAATTAGAAAAAAAACAATTAAGAGTATATAGTAATTTTTTATAGCCATTTAAAAAGATAACTTACCGATCTCTAGATCTTCAACTCTATCAGTAATTTCAATAGATCCATTCTCTCCAGACTCAGATCGAGACTTTATTTTTTTTAACTGTTTGACCATCCATTTCTTAAAATTACTTTTATAAGTATCCCAACTGATAAGTTTTTCTTTGTTATAAACATTTGATATTTCACTAATATCAGTGGTATTTTTAACAATCTCAAGAGGCTCTATAACATAATACCCATCTAAACTTCTTACAGAAAGTATTACGCCTGGCAGCCCGTCAAACTTCCAAGGTCCACCGCGTTGTGATAATGCTGGAGCAAAATAGGCTTCATACTCCCGACCTCTAAATGTACCTGTTGCCTTTAGACACTCGTATTCTAAAATGGTCTTTTTTGAGTCCGACTCTATCGTCCAATCTACAAGATTGATATTCTCTTTTATAATTACTTTTTTTGTTCCTATTAATTCATTATAAATAAGGGTACTCTCATTATAATCTTTGTAAAATAAATCCTGCACTAAATATCCTGTATAATTGTCTGCGATGTTCACCTCTTTAAAACCGCCTATTTTGTCTGTATCTACAATAAATAATTGATCTTCATATTTCTTTGAATCATCATTATTACTATAATAAGCAGATGTAGATCCGTTAATGTATAAATTATATTTTGCTGAGAGAGAAAGAATCTCATCACTAGCATTACTCGTCACATTATAAGTAATGGACACCTTTTGAGCATAGAGATTGCTCGTCAAAAAAAATAAAGTGACAACTAAAATTTTAAAATATTTCATATTATTATAAACAAAATTAAACTTACTTAGTGATATGACTTTTCAGCTCACTCCTGGAGCTTTAAACTTGAATTTTAAAAGTAATAGTTATTATTTAATTCTGCTGCTTTTTTATTAAAAGACTATTTCTAATCAAAAAATAACTCACGAGTCCAGACACTCATCTTTGTAATACCAAGCGACAAACTGACGTTCCGCAATGGCAGATTGAGGATTATCAAAAAGGACATATAAACCACCTAGCGTTGCTTACTCAAATGTCCGTCTATATCTTACTCTTGCTTTTATTTCAAGTGTTTAATCTAGTATTAACATTATACTTTCACCTATCCAAATACATCTCATCTTCCAACACAAAAACAGGTTTTGGAGTACCTCTCACGGCAACACTTTTTGGTTTACCAATTGCAAAACAATGTCTTTCCTAGTTGCTCTTGAGATAACTAGTATAAAAATAGTATTAATCTTTATTATCATCTGCTCCTGCTCGAACTTGGACTATCTCTGTTTCATCTTTAATTATATAGGGTTTTTAACATTACTAATGGGTTGCTACATAATCCGCTCCCAACCAAATAGTAAATCGAAGAACATTACAAAGGAGGCTACAGCGATCACTTTCCTGTGTATATGGTTTTGAAGAAAAAGTAAAATTGTATAACACTTATTAAAAATCTTATAAAATTCTAGGCACGTTATTTGCATAACTTTGACTCAAATAAACGCATTAAGATGGATAATATAATAAAATACGACGTTGGTAGTAATGCCATAAAGCATTTGCTTACGGTTAGTAATACAATAGAATTATCTTATGTTTATTTACTATCTAAGACTACAAACGACGTACTAAAATCCTGGATTGAAGACCATATTAATTATACGGTCTCCTTTAAACAGGAATCCATATCCATTTTAAACACTTTAAATAGTACGCAGCAAGAACAGAATAATGCTGCTATAAAATTAAAATACAGTTTACTAAAAGTTAAAAGCCTTTTTTATAAAAATGAAGATGACGTTATCATTAACGAATGCTTAAAACTTAATGCCTATTTTTTGAATGAAGTTAATAAAGAAATGAAATCCGGCATACTATCTAAATCGTCTTACAACTTGCTAAACACGTTAAAAAACAAACTTTTAACAACCAAGCAAGACTTTTACTTTTCTAGATTACGGGTTAGTTAATTTTTCTTTTGAGTTTTTCTTTTAATGCCATGACTGCACTTGTATAAACACCTTTTATGCCATCTACAAAATGGATGTGCTTTTCTTTTCTATATTGGATAAAACAAGACATTATAGAGACATGCGTGATATGTAATCCGTAAATAATTTTGGAGTTGGATTCTAAATCATCCAATAAAACCTGTAATCTATTGATCTGTTTATCAGTACCACTCATTCCTAATTGATTGCTCCATCTAATCAATACCACCTAAATAATACCTAGCTAAAAAGGATATCACCAAAGCAATTATGATATTATTTACAGAATCATGTAACATCCCTCCATAATTATGTAACACCGTAAATAGATTGTCTTATTAATTTTGCAGTACAATATTAATTAATACAATACTACTCGAAATCTAGGTTTAAGGGTTTTAGTATCCTGATCGTGGTTGGTTGTTAATATAGATAGTAGAGTAGTATTTTTAAAACCGAAGACATGAAACCTAATAAACTGCTTTTAATAATAGTCATGATTTGTATAACGCCTTTGTTAATCTTATCGACTAATAATGATGTCACAATAGTTAGTCAACTACCAGTAATAAAATCAACACCTAAAATGGAGAAAGCCAACGCTACATCCGTATTAGGACTAGCTATTAATGATGACTATTTTAATATCAAGGTAAAAATCCCAAACTATAAAGTGTCTATCGCTTCTAATCAAAAGATTGTTATAACATCAGAGAATACTTCATTTATTCTAGATGAAAAGGGCACCAAAAACACCACTAAATATACTATTTCTAATAGTGCCAAAATCATTAAGATTATCACTAGACTTTAATAAAATAGCCATTTGATATATATATTTATATTATCTTTATTTTGTAACTAAATATAAAGTATGACCCTGTTTTTTAAATTCGATTTTAATGCCATTTGCCAAATTGTTTTAGAACAAACACTAAAAGATAACGACGTCAAATACAAAACCATTGGTTTTGGAGAAATCGAGGTTTTAGAAAAACTAAGCAAAGACAAACAAGCAGCACTAGAAGCTGCTTTAAGTAAGTATCAAATAGACATTGTAGAAAATCAAAAAAGCATTTTGGTCCAGAAAATTAAGGACACCATTATTGATATGGTCTTTAATGAAGACACGGTGGTTAATGTAAAAAGTTCAGTTTATTTAGCCGAAACTTTAGAGCACAGCTACGGGTATCTTTCTAACTTATTTTCTGAAGTCACTTATACCTCTATTGAACACTTTATAATTCTTCAAAAAATAGAATTTGCAAAACAACTAATCATAAAACAAGAGTTTAGTTTAACAGAAATCGCTTTTAGGCTAAACTATTCTAGTGTTGCTCATTTAAGCACACAATTTAAAAACACGACAGGTATTACACCGTCCGCGTTTCAACGAATTATTGCCAAAAGAAGAGAATTAAATCAACAAAATAACCAGTAAGAGACATGCAAGAAGAGTATATAAACATAATGTTGGCAGATGATGACGAAGATGATAGATTATTTTTTACTGATGCCTTTGACGACATAAAAATAACCACCAGAGTTAAAACGTATAACGATGGCGTCTACCTAATGGATTACTTAAATAGTGACGATGCGGTGTTACCTAACGTCTTATTTTTGGATTTAAATATGCCCAGAAAATCAGGGTTAGAATGTTTGAAAGAAATCAAACAAGACCAGAAATTCAAGGATATTGCAATCGCCATTTACTCGACCTCAGCTTCCGAAGAAGATATTGAAAACACCTTTATACAAGGCGCTAATATTTATATTAAAAAGCCTAGCGATTTTAAAACGCTTAAAAAAGTATTAGCAGAAGTCGTGACAATCAATTGGCAATACCATACCAATAGTATGAACAAAGAAAACTTTCTATTACGTTTTTAAACTATGATCAAAACATTATCAAATAACATTTCCTTTTTAAGAACAATGCTATATATAAGTGCATTTGTTATTCTTGTTGTTGGCGCCTTAACTTATAGAAGTATTACGGAAGTAACAAAGTCTTCCGAAATGATAACGCACACTTACAAAGTTAATGTCGAATTAGAACAAATACTATCCAATCTTAAAGATGCCGAAACGGGGCAACGTGGTTATATCATTACAAACGATTCTATTTTTTTAGAACCTTATATCGTTGGAAGAAACAAAATAAACAACAGTTTTGCAGAGCTTAAAGCGTTAACCACAGATAATAGTGAATTAAAAGACAATTTAATAGACCTAAACGTCCTTATCAACAAAAGACTATTAGCCTTTCAAACCTCTTACCGATCACTTCCAAAAAACGATATTGACGATCCTAATTTTATTTCAAATTTCAGGCATGGAAAAGTGTTAATGGATAGTATCAGAGATAAAATTAAAGGCGTTATTACATTACAAAACAACTTATTAAACAAACGAAACGACGCCTATAAAAGCGACTTAATGGCAACACCTTTGTTATTATTTTCTCTTTTATTATGTTCGCTAATACTGATGTATGCGGCTTATAATAATATTTATAAAAACATAAAACGCCTAAAAGCGACAAATGAGGAATTAGAAATTTTTAAAGAATCTACCAATCAGTCCGAAATTGTAAGTAAACATGGTAGTTGGACCTATAATGTACAAACCGATACGTTTACCTATTCTGACAATTTATATAGACTTTTAGGAGAACAACCACAATCTTTTGAATCGACCATAGACAACTTTATGAAGTACGTGCATCCAGAAGATGTCGACCAACTAAAGCAGCAAGTCGAGCAAATGCGCGAAAACGTAGAACTCCCTTATATCTATTATAGAGTTATACACAAAAACGGAAACATAAAGCATCTTAAAGCTTATGGTAAGTCTTTAGTGAACGAGGATGATGAAACCGTTTTACTGGGTACAACAGCAGATATTACTGACGAGATTACAAGTTTTAGAGTCTTAGAAGAACGTAACGCAGAGCTTGAACGAAACAATAAAGAACTCTCTTCTTTTAATTATGTTGCCAGTCACGATTTACAAGAACCCTTACGGAAAATTCAAACGTTTCTATCTCGTCTAGAAGATGAAGAAGCAGAAAAATTATCTGAAAAAGGATTAAAATATATTAACAGAATACAAAATGCCGCAACTAGAATGCGCTCGTTAATTGACGATTTACTTCAGTTCTCTAGATCAAATAAAGCCGATAAAGTTTTTGAAGACTCTAACGTCAATCTCTTACTGGAAGCTGCAAAACAAGATTTAGCAGAGGTTATTTCTACAGAACATGCCGAAATCACATCGGATGCATTTCCGACAATGACCGTCATTCCTTTTCAAATACAACAGTTGTTTGTCAATTTATTAGGGAATTCAATTAAATATAAAATTGAACGACAAACGCCTAAAATAACTATTACACATCAGATTGTTGAAGCAGAAAAAGAAGACCATATCATAAAACCGAAAAAACCATTTTATCACAAAATAGTATTTACAGATAATGGTATTGGTTTTGACAACCAATATGCAGAACAAATTTTTACATTATTTAGCCGATTACATAATAAAGACGAATATTCTGGCACAGGTATAGGCTTATCCATATGTAAAAAAATCGTAGAGAACCATAAAGGCTATATTACCGCTAGTGGACAACCGGGTAAAGGCGCCATATTTACAGTTTATTTACCCATCGACTAAATACATTAACACCTTTTATCTCCAGCCTTACTTTTTAGTAAGGCTTTTTTTATGCGAAAATGTAAATCAATATTGAAATTTTATAACGCTCTATGAAAATGATGTAACAGAAAAACTGCTCTTATGCGCCACCTTTGCAGTGTAATTACTAACGAATGAAACAGAAATGAGAATTCTATAACTAATATAAAAAATGATGTAACATCAAAACAAGACATCGGTTGCATCTTTGTAACATCAAAAATTATAAGTGAGACAATGAAATATTTAAAAAATAGAAGAGTAACCGTTTTGATCTTCTGTACAGTATTACTGATTGCTTTAAGCTTTATTTCTTGTGATGAGTTGATCACAAACAAACATCAAGAAAAGAAAAAGACAGAACAAACCAATCAAACCATAAGTACCAATAAAAATGAAGCTAAGCTATTATTAATGTTATCTAAAGACAATCAAGATGTCATTAAATTAAGTAAAGCATTACAACATATAATAAGTAAAGCACCTAATGTTGCATTAGCAAAAAAAATAGAACAGACACATTTAGAGATTGCAGAAGATTTTCATGAAGTAGCCTCGGATAAGTTAATATCAATACCAAACTATTCCGAAATAACAATTAAGCAACCTTTAGATAGCGATACTCAAGAATATAAAATTAAAACCTTAAAAAAGCTAGAGTCTAAAATAGACAACCAGTTGTTTTTATTAGATAAACTATCAAAAACGACCAATAGTCCAGATTTTAAAACATTGATTGGTAAAGCGGACTCTAAAATAGAAGAGACATTAAAAAAAACAAAACGGATTATAAATAATCTAATTACTAACAGTTAAAATAACTTTAAAAACAATTATTATGAAAACATCAATATTTACACTAATACTTATCGCAACAAGCACATTATTTGTTAATGCTGCAGAATTAGATTTACTAGACACCCACTTATTAGATAATAACAAGACTCCAAAAGAAAAGGTAGATAATCCACAAATTTATCAATGGACCGTAAAAACATCTACAGGTGTCTTTACAGGTACAGCAGACAATTTAGAAGAAGCAAATAGTCAAATTGCCACGTTGTCTAAAACGTCAAATATCATACAAAAAAACATTACTAGTATCAATTTAAATGACCCGAAAAATGCAGACCGTGTTTACACTTGGGGTGTTATTACAGATCGTGGGTATGCAACAGGTGTTGCCAGATCTTTAAGTCAAGCCACAACAATGGTAAAACTAATGGGAAATTTAGAAGTCCCAAAAACCAAAATCATTGAATCTTTTAAATCAATCAAATAAAAATATTAACCTAAAACCATAAAACATCATGAGAGGACTACTATATATCATCGCAGTAATACTTGTAATAGGTTGGGCACTAGGATTTTTTGTGTACAGCGCAAGTGGACTAATTCACATACTTCTAGTCATTGCTGTAATAGCAATACTACTAAGACTAATAGGCGGAAAAGGCGTCTAACTATCATTAAATATTGAATACAAACACTAAACAAAAAAAATACATATGAAAAAAATAATATTCTCAATACTAGCCATTACAATTACAGCATTTACAGTAAATGCTCAAGATATTTCTAAAAACGCATTAGGTTTAAGACTTGGTGATAACGATGGACTAGGTGGAGAAATATCATACCAAAGACATTTAAACGATAACAACAGATTAGAGTTGGATTTAGGTTGGAGAGACTCCGATAACTTAGACGTATTTAAACTCGTTGGGTTATACCAATGGGTTATGCCAATAGATGACAGCTTTAACTGGTATGTTGGTGCAGGTGCCGGATTTGGATCTTACGATTCAGGAAATGATGATGGTACTTTTGCTTTAGTCGCTGGAGACATTGGTATCGAGTACAATTTTGATATTCCATTACAATTATCATTAGATTTTAGACCAGAATTAGGATTTGATGATGCTTATAGTGACGATGTTGATTTTGATATAGCCTTAGGGATACGCTATAGATTCTAAAACAATCCCAATTAATTATTAACACATCAAAAACTAAAAATCATGAAAACGACAAAAGACAATAACGCATTAGTTAATACTTTACAAGACTTACTTCAAAAAAACTACGATGCAGAAGCTGGTTATAAACAAGTGATGCAAAAAACAGAAAATGCGCCTTTAAAAAACTGGATGCAACAAAAGGCATTACAACGTAATACGTTTGCAACCGAGTTAGATTTTCAAATAAGAAAACACAATGCAGAGCCTAAAACATCAGGAACTATAACTGCAGATTTACACAGAGGATGGATTAACGTAAAATCTACTTTATCTTCTGAAACAGATGAAGCGCTATTAGAAGAATGTATCAGAGGGGAAAAAGCAAGTCTTAGCGAATATGAAGAAAAATTAGAGCAATTTAATGAAGACTCTGAAATTAAGACCATTATTGAATCTCAGTTGACCACTGTAAGATCTGCATTAAGTACCGTAAAAAGACTAGAGGATATTATAGGATAATCTAACCTTTTAAAAACCAACAATCATGAAAAAGATACTATATACCGTATTGACACTAGTGTTTTTATCTACATCCTTTGTGGCTTGCAGAGAGCAAACAGAAAAAGAAGAAGTCATTCGGGAAATGAAAGAGGATGACGGTACAGAAATAAAAATAAAAGATGACAAAATCAAGATGGAAACCGAAGATAAAAAGGTAAAAATCACTGAGGATGACATTAAAATAAAAGACAAATCTTAAAACACGACCAACATGAAAAAATTAGCATATACTTTTCTAGTTATGTTTAGTTTAGCGATTACGCTAACAGGATGTAGAGAAGAAAAATCAACAGGAGAAAAAGTAGGAGACGCAGTAGAAAACGTCGCAGATGATGTAGAAGATGCAGTTGACTAAGACAACATTTATAATAAAAAAGGTTCGCAATTAATGCGAACCTTTTTTATGTTTAAAATAATATTATAAACTACTACTTCCCCAACAGTAATAACTTCTTATAGAGGACTTCAGTCGTGTAGCGCTTCATGGTTATTGCTACTTCTTTTCATTTATTTGCAAAACAATTACTTCTTATGTTGTTATTAAGCACCATATTCAGGTTAAAAAATGACTAGATCTTACAAATAATTAATTAGTTTGTTTTATTTTTTGGAAATGCTATCCGCCACAATTAAAGCATTGTAAGCATTTACAATTTTCCCGGATTTTGATAGCTGATTAAAAGGAGTTTTTATAGTATCGTTTTTTGTTAGTTTGACCGGAAAAGTATACTCTACCCCACTGTCCATAATAATGTGTTTTACTTGTGAAGCAGTAAGACTTGGGTAATAAGATCTAACCAAGGCAGCGACACCTGTTGTTATTGCGCAAGAAGCTGAAGTACCACCTGACACAAATTTATACTTTTCCTCCGCAGGAGTAGTGGTATAGATTTTTGTTCCAGGTGCAAATACATCAATATCTATATTTCCATAATTAGAGAATACAGCAAACAGGTTTTCATTTGGCTCATAGGTTGAAGCCCCTACCTTAATAAAATTATCAGATACTTCCTTACCATTATTAATATTATCATTTGGATAATAGTCATTAAAAATATTTAAATTATAACTTGAATTTCCAGCTCCAGAAACGACTAATACATCTTTTTCTTCAGCATATTTTAAAGCCTCGAAAACCCATTCTTTGTATAGCGAAAATTCTTTACCAATACTCATATTAATAACTTTAGCACCATTATCTACAGCATATCGAATTGCCAATGCTATATCTTTATCATGTTCATCTCCATTTGAAGATATAGATAATGCCATTATTTGTATATTATTAGAAAAACCATCTATTCCTATTTCATTATTTCTTTTAGCACCAATCAAGCCCACCATAAATGTGCCATGTTCTAAGAAATAAAGATCTTGATTGACTATGTTATTTCCATAATTGGTATCAGATAAGTCCTCTGGATTGTCATTAATTATAATTCTGTCATTATACGACGTGTTTAATAATTTAACCAAACGCTCATTAGCTTGTATTGTACTGATTTTAATCTTTTCATCGGGAGCATACTTTATAAAATTACTCATTCGTACAGCATTAAATTGTAATATAGAATCAGTACCATGTACCTGTTTTAAACTATCTAATTGTTTAATGGTGTAATTACTATCTTTAAAGTAAGAGCTTAAAAAGACTCTGGATTCGTTTTTCCAATTAGCAACGTTATTGATGTATATACTATCATCCTTAGCAGACAAAAATCGTTCAGCATATCTTTTTTTAGCAGTTTTATATGTCCTATATAATAAAGAATCTTTTATTTCATTGTTTAAAAAAGAAGAATTGTATTTTTTTAAAATTCTTGTAATTTCATAATTTACAAATAAAGTATTTTCCCCTTTTTTATTCCCAATAAAATTCCAGCCATGCAGATCATCTATATAACCATTATCATCATCATCAATATTATTATTTGGTACTTCATTGCTATTTGTCCAGATACTACTACTTAAATCCTCATGATTAATATCTATTGAGGTATCAATAAGAGCCACAATGATCTCTTTTCCTTCTTTATCTTTTAAGATTAAATCATATGCTTTATCAAGACTTGTCCCTGGAATAGAGTCATCAATAATATCTTTATGATGCCAATTTCTGAATTTTTTTTCAGATAATTCAATGCTAGGATTTACTTTTTCCTGTATTGATACACGTGTAAAATTGTTTTCTTTGCATTGAGTAAAGAAAAAAGGTATAAGTAAAATATAAATTTTATTCATTATAAATTTCTAATTGTTTTTTTTAATAAATCTCAAGTAAACCTTATTTTTTTCCTTGATAAACTTGAGTGTTTTTTTATGCATTTAGGCTCTTCTGATTTACTAACAGTTATATCACTACCATCAAATAGTTCCAAACTTTTTTAAGGGTCTTCATATTTGAAATTCTGAACTTTCAAGGCGTATTTTTTTATTTGTTATATATCTTCAAATAAATAACATAAATTCAAAGTAACAACATTTTGGTATTAAGACAGGGAGAATAACATCCAAATTCAAAAATTGAGATGGTTTAACTCATTTAGTAAGAGTAATGGTACTACTCTAATGGTTTTCAAAAATGATTAATTAGTTTGTTTTATTTTTTGGAAATACTATCCGCCATAATTAAAGCATTGTAAGCATTTACAATTTTCCCGGATTTTGATAGCTGATTAAAAGGAGTTTTCATAGTATCGTTTTTTGTTAGTTTGACCGGAAAAGTATACTCTACCCCACTGTCCATAATAATGTGTTTTACTTGTGAAGCAGTAAGACTTGGATAATATGAATAAATTAGTGCCGCAATTCCTGATGTTATAGCCGCCGCAGCAGAAGTGCCTCTAACAGATTTATATTTTTTTTTCTTTGATGACGTCGTAAATATATCATTTCCTGGCGCAAAAACATCTACATCAATGTTTCCATAATTAGAAATAGCAACAAATAGGTTTTCATTTGCTGAGTAATTGGAAGCTCCAACCATTAAAAAATTATCTGAAACCTCATCTCCGTTATCTACATTATCATTAGGATAGACCTCATTAAAAACATTTAAGTTATAACTAGAGTTACCAGCTGAAGAAATAATAAGCACATCATTCTTCTCAGCATATTTAAAAGCATCAAAAACCCAATTTTTATATAAAGAAAACTCTTTTCCAAAGCTCATATTAATGACTTTTGCACCATTATCAACAGCGTAACGGATAGCTAATGCAATGTCTTTATCATGTTCATCTCCAAAAGAAGCAACACAAATTGGCATAATTTTAATATTGCTAGAAACACCTTTCGTTCCTATATCATTATTTCGATTTGCAGCAATTATTCCAGCCATAAGTGTTCCATGATCAAAAAAACCAACATCACTATTTACTATTGAATTTCCATATTTAGTATCGCTTAAATTGTCAGAATCATCACCAATTAATACCCGATCATTATAATCTACATTTAATAATTTATTAAGTCGTTCTACCCCTTTAAGTTTATAGTCTTCAAAATAATCATCAGTAAAATCATTTTTTATATAATAATCTACCCATGAAATATGCATTTGTAAAACAGAATCTATAGGGTGAAGCTGTTTTAAGCTATCTAAATCTTTAATAGAATATGTCTTATCTTTAAAATACTTCGACAATGTTTTCTCTGCATCTTTTTTGTCTTTGTATTCTACTTTTATAAAGTTAGTATCCTCAATCGCATAAGCATAACGTTCTGCGTGCTTCTTTTTAGCTTTTCTATAAAGAACATAAAGCGATGAATCTAAGTCCGTTTTATATTCTGAATTATTAAAAATAGGAGTGTATTTTTTTAAAATACGTGTATATTCATAATTAACAAACTTGGCACTTTTTCCATTTTCGTTTCCTAAAAAATTCCAACCATTTAAATCATCAATATAGCCATTCTTATCATCATCTATTTTATTATTAAAAATCTCTTTTTTATTTATCCAAATACTGTTTTTTAAATCATCGTGATTAATATCTATTTGCATATCAATTATTGCAACAATAATTTCTTTTCCTTCTTTATTTTTTAAGATTAAATCATATGCTTTATTAAGACTTGTCCCTGCAATAGAGTCATCAATAATATCTTTATGATGCCAAACTTTTAAGTTGTCGTCAATAAATTGTTTTGTTGATATTTTATTTTGCTTTTCTATTATAGGATTATAAACAAACCTTGTTTTACAACTATTTACACAAATGGTAAAAAAAAGAAGACAAAAAGACGAGTAAATTCTATGCATAAATTGTTAATATTAAATGGTACTGCCTAAATTAAAAATTTAAACATAACAATGCTATTTATTCGAAAATTATCCATTTTAATTTGTACAATTTTGCTTGGTTTTCGTGTTTTAAATTTCTTCTATACCTGCTTTATTTGTACCTCCGAAAACTCTAACTACAATTAATACATATTTTTTAGTCACTTATTTTTACAAATCTCATTTATCTACTATTATAAAAATCTAACAAAAAAAATAAGTCTATCTAAGTAATCCTAGATACCAAAAGAAAACATCCTATTGAATTTAGGCTTCCAAAAAAAAAGACTAGCAACACTCCTCAATAAAGAAATAGGTTTTAAACAATAAAAGCACTCAAATTAATGAGTGCTTTTAAAAGTTATTCTAAAACAATTTTATAATTTTAATACTACTATAAATCTACTTCCTCAACAGTAATAATTCATTACAAAGTACCTCAGTCGTATACCGTTTCATACCATCTTTATCTTCCCAACTCCTGGTGGTTAGCTTTCCGTCTATGGCCACTTCTTTTCCTTTAATAACATATTTTTCTATAATGTCCGCCGTTTTTCCCCAGGCCACAATTTGATGCCATTGTGTATCTGTAATTTTCTCTCCTTTTGCGTTTTTATAACTTTCGTTTGTGGCTAATGTAAATCTTGCTAACTTTTTACCAGATTCTAAATTAATAATTTCAGGATCTTGTCCAAGGTTTCCAATTAACTGTACTTTGTTTCTTAACGTATTCATAAGATAAGGTTTTAATCATATTGAATTTCATTAGTTCCATTCAACACTGCAAAGATGATTGAGTAACCAAATAGTAATCGGTAGTTACGCATTTAATGTCGGTTGTAAACGTTTGTTGTCGTTTGTAATCGGAAATTATGTATCTTTCCTTTTTAATTTAACTATTTATGAAACAGTTATTTACACCATCATTTTCTATCACTCAGAAACTAGAATATATTTTGAATTGATAATTTAGAAAATAAAATTTAGCTCTAAAAAAATAAGTATGAGTATTTACATAGAAACAGAACGGTTAATACTTCGCGAGTTTGAAGTCCAAGATGTTGATGGGTTATTTACCTTAGATTCTGATCCCCTAGTCCACAAATACCTAGGAAACAAACCCGTAACCAATAAAGCCCAATGTTTAGACTACATTACCACGTGCAAACAAAAATATAAAGCGCATGGCATTTGCAGATTAGCAGTTATAGAAAAACAGTCAGGCGATTTTATTGGCTGGTCTGGCTTAAGACTTATTGACGATTACACCTTTAACAATCGTACTAATTTTTACGACGTTGGGTATCGGCTTATACCAAAATATTGGAATAAGGGTTACGCTACGGAATCTGGAAAAGCAGCTGTTAATTACGGTTTTGAAACCCTGAAGTTAGATACTATTTTCGGTTTAACCGAAATAAAAAATGAAGCGTCACACAACGCCCTGTTAAAAATAGGCTTAGATTATATTGAATATTTTTACTATCCCGAAGAGGCCGTACAATTACGTTGGTACGCCATTAAAAACCCTAATTTATAAACAATCATGAATAAAGCTTGTCCAGAATGTGGAGATAAAATAGTTGGTCGTATAGATAAAAAATTCTGTAGTGACGGATGCCGTAATGCACATAACAATAAAGTTAATAAGGATGGTAAAAACTTAATCCGTAATATTAATAACCGGTTACGCAAAAATTGGCGCATTTTAGAAAGCCTAAATCCTGATCAAAAAACAAAAACATCCAAAACTAAATTAGAAGCCAAAGGTTTCGATTTTAATTATTTTACAAGTATTTACACCACAAAAGCTGGTACTATTTACTACTTTGTCTATGACCAAGGTTACTTACCTTTAGACAACGATTTTTATGCACTTGTAAAACGTCAATAATACTATGAAAAAACTAATACTTATACTGCTAGTGTTTAGCTTCAGCTGTAATAATAAAAACAATAACGTGGCGACCACAACTCATCTTGACGTAAATAAAGGTGACGTTGTATCAGACGTAACTCCAATTCCGCTTGACAGAAAAAAAGCAACCTATTTATATCATTTTGCCTACGATTGTGTGGATCAAGAATATCCTAACAAACTAAATCAGGTTTTAGGAGATGGCACGTATTTAAAAACACCACAGCAGTTACACCCTGCTTTTTATGGTTGTTTTGATTGGCACAGTTCTGTACATGGACATTGGACTTTAGTTACTATTTTAAAAGATTTTCCGGATTTTGAATCTAGAGATGCTGTTTTAGCTAAGCTGAAAGCAACCTTAACAGAATCTAATATTTTAAAAGAAATTGACTATTTTGATGACCAATACAACAAAACATTTGAACGTACTTACGGTTGGGCTTGGCTACTTAAATTAGCCGAAAGCTTAAAAGAATGGGACACGCCGGAAGGCCAACAACTTTCAAAAAATCTAGCGCCTTTAACAGCACTTATTGAGAAAAAATGCATTGCTTTTTTTAATAAATTAAATTACCCTATTCGCGTTGGGGAACATCCAAATACTGCTTTTGGGATGAGTTTGGCATTGGATTATGCTAAAAAATATAGCCCAAAATTAGAACAGGTAATTATTGACAAAGCCAAAGTGTTTTATTTACAAGATGAAGGTTGCCCGATAACTTGGGAGCCTGGAGGTTTTGATTTTTTATCGCCTTGTTTACAGGAAGCCTCACTTATGGCTAAAGTGTTACCAAAAACCGAATATATCAAATGGCTAGATGCCTTTTTACCTAATTTTAGACACAACCCTTCACAATTTATAAACACTGTAGAAGTGGTTGATAAAACGGATGGTAAAATGGCACATCTAGACGGTTTAAATTTTAGTCGCGCTTGGTGTTTGTATGAAATGGGCTTGATATTAGACAACCAAAAGATGATGGCCTTAGCTAATACACATTTTAATGCTAGTTATGATAAAATGGATTCGGGAGAATATGCTGGTGCGCATTGGCTGGCTTCTTTTGCATTGTACGCTTTAAAATCTGGAGCACACAAGCTGTAACTAATCTTTACTTTTATATACTAACAGTTAACCAACCGTAATGCTTCTTTTACAATGATAACTTCCATTATTTTTTCACTATTTGGCTTAGCTGTAGCAGCTATCGTTTTTTTAAACTATTATTTTAGCTCCAAAACAAAAATCTTAAGACGTTTAAAACAAGTGTCTTTTAGTCGCATTGGTAGTTTACAAAATAACAAATTTGCAAAAATTGAAGGTCTTGCCCTGAATATTGAAACACCGTTAATTGCACCATTAAGCAAACGTAAATGTGTATATTATAAAATTAAAATCGAAAAAAAGGTAAGCTCAGGTAAAAGTTCGCGTTGGGAAACAATCGTTGACCAAAAGGTAATTCAAGACTTTTTTGTAGAACAAACAGGAGAACGCCTTATTATACTACCCACGGTAAATAGAAACAATTATTATGACTATTTGGTTACAGATAGAAACACTAGTTCAGGAACTTTCAACGATCCAACCCCAGAATTTAAAGCGATTCTAGATTACTATAATATTAAATCAGAAACCATCTTCGGTTTTAACAAGCAACTACGTTGTAGCGAAGCAATTTTAGAAGTTGGAGAGCCTGTAACTGTAGCGGGCCATGTTAAATGGATAAAACTAGAAAATCCTGTAAAGGAGTACAATTACTCGCGTATCGCCTCACTTACGGCTAAACCGAAAGATAAAATTTTAATTACCGACAGTCCTGATGCATTACGACCAAAATTTGGTCGTGCTTAACACATACTATTTCCAGTTATGTCCTTTTAATTGCATAGCTGCTTTTAATATATCTTTTTGGCTAATTTGACCCACCAATTTCCCGTCTTCTACTATTGGAAAACGCCTACGTTTAGATTCCAAAAAGCGATTAGCAGCATCAAAGACATTAAGATTACCATCTATAGTTTCTACATTTTTAGCCATATGTTGCGCTACACTATTGTTTTGCGTTGGCATGTTATAATATCTGCTATCACTAATTTGTTTGATACAATCCCCTTCAGATATAATACCAATTAATTCATTTTTCTCGTTGACCACCGGTCCTCCAGAAATTTTATACTTTATCAGCGTATCAATCACCTCTTCCACACTTTGTGTCGCTTTAAAAGTTATTAAATCTCTTGTCATATAATCACTAACCTTTAAAGATTGATTATTTTCTGCTTGTTGTTGTCCTTTTCTTGGTCCTTCAAAACTTTTAATTCCCATATCTATTATTTTATTTTACTTAAAGTTACTGATTTTAAAGCATTTAACCTAAACCATTAACACACGCAATATTTTATTACTTTTATATCAACTAATTAACTACCCTTAAAATGTTAAAAAAAGCAATTGCTATCCTTATAATTATTCTTGCTGTTTACGCCAGTTTTGATGCTTTATTACCGAATAAAATTTCTGGTCTAGAGACGCCGTTACATCAATTCTCGACGGACCGCGCCTTGATACAACTGGCCGAAATCTCTAAAAAACCACATTACACCGGTAGCGAAGCGCACACAAAGGTTAGACACTATATTGTTTCAGAATTAGAAAAATTAGGATTAGAAACCCAACTTCAAGAAGGGTATACCATAAGTAAATGGGGTAATTTGGCAAAACCAATAAATATACTTGCTAGAATAAAAGGAACTGCAAATACTAAAGCATTAATGCTATTAACGCATTACGATAGTAACCCACATAGTTCTATAGGCGCTAGTGACGCTGGCTCTGGCGTGGTTACCATTTTAGAAGGTTTACGTGCTTTTCTAGCAGAAGGTAAATCTCCAAAAAACGATATTATCATTGGTATTACAGATGCTGAAGAATTAGGTTTAAATGGTGCCGATTTGTTTGTTAACCAACACCAATGGGCAAAAGATATCGGTTTAGTTTTAAATTTTGAAGCTAGAGGAAGCGGAGGCCCAAGTTATATGCTTATCGAAACTAATGGCGGAAATGCGAACCTAATGAAAGGTTTTGTTGCTGCAAATCCTAAATTCCCTGTCGCCAACTCCCTAGCCTACAGCATATACAAAATGCTGCCAAATGATACAGACTTAACCGTTTTTAGACGTGATGGAGATATAGAAGGTTTCAACTTTGCTTTTATAGACGACCATTTTGATTATCACACAGAAATGGATAATTACGAGCGTTTAGACCGAAACACCTTGGAACATCAAGGCAGTTATATCATGCCTTTATTACAACATTTTAGTCAAGCCAATTTAGCAGATGTAAAAAGTAACGAGGACTATATTTACTTTAATGTTCCATTTTTTAAAACTGTAATTTATCCTTTTAGCTGGATACTCCCCATGCTAATACTAGCTACTGTTATTTTTATTAGTCTTATTATTTATGGATTTAGACATAAAAAACTACAATCAAAAGCAATCGGTAAAGGATTTTTAGCCTTTATACTAAGCTTAGTTTTTAGTGGGGTATTAGGTGTTTTTGGCTGGCGACTTATAACTATTTTGTATCCTGAATACGGAGAACTACTCCATGGTTTCACCTACAATGGACATAGTTACATCTGGTTTTTTGTATTGTTAAGTTTAGCGATTAGCTTTTTGTTTTATAATAACGTTTATAAAACTACTAATACAGCTAGTGTAATGATTGCACCCTTAACGTTTTGGTTATTAATCTGTGCTGCAGTTGCTTTAAAATTGGAAGGTGCTAGTTTTTTTATAATTCCTGTTTATTTTAGTTTAATAGCGTTTTATATTTTACTAAGAAAAAAGCAACCCAACGTAATTGGAATGGCATTCTTATGTACTCCCAGCTTATTTATCTTATCTCCTTTTATTAAAATGTTTCCTGTAGGCTTAGGTTTAAAAATGTTAGTGGTTAGCGCGATTTTTACCGTACTAATCTTTGGATTATGCCTAACCGTTTTTGGGTTTTTAAAGCATAAAAAAAGATGGAGTTACCTCTTCTTTTTCTTCGGAATGATTGCCTTTTTCATAGCACATCTTAATTCAGCATTTACACCAGACACTCCAAAACCTAATAGTTTAGTTTACACCCTTAATGCCGATGACAATACTGCACTTTGGGCTACTTACGATACTGTATTGGATAACTATACTAAAAACTTTATTGGAGAAACACCTAAAGAAGCCTCTGATTTAAATAAAAATACATTTGGCAGTAAGTATGCCTCAGGTTTTACTTATACCAGTCATGCGCCTGTAAAAGCTATTCCTATGCCAAAAATTGAAGTCTCTAACGACACAATCATTGGTGAGACTCGTTATTTTAATATTTGCATCATGCCACAGCGTAATGTACAACGTATGGAACTATTTTCAGATTCGACAAACCACTATAAATCTTTCAAGATTAATGGTATTGATGCTTATCGTTCTGAAGGAGATTCTTTAGTCTTTAAAAACAGAAAGCACAATAGACTGTTTAGCTTTTTTGTTAGTAAAAATGAAATGCTAGACATGCTTATAAGCGTTCCTAAAAACCAAACGACTCAATTACAATTATTTGAAGCCTCTTTTGACTTGCTAGATAACGACTTGTTTAGTATCCCAAAAAGAAGTGAGAGTATGATTCCAAAACCCTTTATTTTAAATGATGCGGTGGTGATAAAAAAGACCATTACAGTCAAATAAAATCAACTCATTAATTAATAACCCTTTAATACAAAACATGAAATAATTTCATAATTTTGACGTAATTAAAATTATAACCATGAAAAAGATACTTTATTTAGCCCTTTTTAGTTTCAGTTTTGGAGCTATTGCTCAATCCAATGATGATTTGACAAAGCATTACGAGGCGTATTACAAACAAATGAAGACGCAAGGTGATGCTCAAGGTATTATTAATGCCATAACGCATCTTAATGTTTTAAAACCATCTGAAGCAAGAAAAGACACTCTAGCTTATATTTATCTAAACGAAGGGAAATTTAACCAAGCGTTAAACACTATTGGTATAGAGCAAAAAGCTACCGATTCTGATATGGCTTTAGAAGTAAAGGCTGTATCATTAAAATCTTTAGGAAACGCAGAAGGTTCTTATCCTTTTTTCAAAACGATTTATGATAAATATCAAAATGCACAAGTCGCTTATGAGCTCGCTGAAATCAACCTAAATATGAATAAGCTTACAGAAGCAAAAAAGTATATCGACTTAGGATTAGCTAATGTAAAAGACAACCAAGGTAAAAGTTTTTACGAAACACAACAACCTTATAAAGTTCCTTTAAAATCTGCTTTCTATTATTTGGATGCTTTAATCAAGTTTAATGAGAATAAAGACACAAACAAAACTGCTGCCGTTTTATTATTAGATAAAGCTTTAGCTATTGAGCCTCGATTTAATATGGCTCTACTTGCTAAAAATGCTCTATCACCTCAAGAGGCAACTGACACAGAAAATTAAATTAACACTAGCTTATAAAAAAAGCCTTCCAATTGGAAGGCTTTTTTTTATATATAAACATATTATTTATTTTACTATAATAAATTCACTTCTTCTGTTTAATTGATGTTCAGACTCACTACAAGGCGTACCGTCACTACATCTATTTCGCAATTGTGTTTCTCCATACCCTTGACCTGTTAGTCTTGCGCTATTAATACCACCAACAGTAACTAGATAGTCTATCGTTGATTTAGCTCTTCTATTAGATAAATCAAGATTATACTCACTTGTATTACGACTATCCGTATGCGATCTCACATCAATATTAACATTAGAGTACACATTTAAGAAATCAATTATTTTACGCAATTCGACTTCTGCATCTTGTCTTATATAAGCTTTATCTAAATCAAAGTAAATAATATTTATACCTAACAAAGGTGCAATATCCGTTCCTAATGGAGCAGGAAGCACATCTTGTTTTTTCATAAATAAAGCACGCTCTACAACACCTGTCCTATTTGGTGTATTAAACACTTTTTCGGCAGGGCTATACGCTTCTTTAGTAGACCTAATAGAATACGTTTGAGAACAATCTAAAGTAAAGCTAAAACTACCATCTATTCTAGACGTCTTTTCATCTATAATTTTATTATTTTCATTCAACAGGTACACAACAGCATTGGCTATTGGTTGGTCATCTTTAACATCTAACACAATCCCATTGATAGATTGTTCGCATTTAGTAATTAATGGTTTTATACTTTTAAAACTATAAATATCATCATCTCCAACACCTCCAGCTCTATTTGAAGCAAAATACCCAATACCAGTTATGTTATTAATAATAAAAGTAAAATCATCATCTGGTCCGTTTACAGGTCTTCCTAAATTAAAAACATCACCAATTTTATTATCCTTTAAATCTGAAACAAAAATATCCAAGCCCCCTAAACCAACGTGCCCATCTGATGCAAAATATAATTTATTATCTTTACTAATAAATGGAAAAGTCTCTCTCCCTTCTGTATTAATTTTGTCTCCAAGATTTTTAATTTCTCCGAAAGCACCATTGTTTACTTCCACTTTATACAAATCAGAAAATCCTTTTGACCCCGGCATATCACTAGCAAAATAAAGTGTTTTTCCATCAGGACTTAATGCTGGATGCGCCACTGAATATTGATCACTGTTAAATGGTAATTCTTGAACATCCCAATCCGTACTGTTCTTATCCGCTCGTTTTGCTCTATATAATTTTAATCTATTGGTACCTTCTTCATCCTGCTTATAATCTTCATCTGTATAATTGTTTCTTGTAAAATACATGGTTAAATCATCCTTAGTAAAAACGGCAGTAGACTCATGATAAATAGAGTTTATTTCACTACTAAATTTAGAACTACTTGGTTTTGAACCATCCGTATCATTGAGTTTATAAAGGTCTAAAAAAGGCTGTTCATTCCAGTCATGAACTCTTTTAGAAAACCCTCTTGCATTTCTATTAGATGAATAAATTAATGTCCCTTGATAAAATGAAGGTGCAAAATCTGATAATTTAGAATTAAAATGTACGTTAATAAGTTCAAAACGTCCAGACTGCAATTCTATTTCTTCTAAATAATTTCTTTCATTTACAAATAAATTAGCACGGTAGTCTTCCCCTTTAGTCTCATTAAATTTCTCCATTACATTATCTGAAGCCAAATACTTTTCATCACTTTTTAAAGACAGTGCATAACGATAGATATATTCTGGTTCAATATTATCTGATGACTCAAATAATTGTCCATACCATTTAGCTGCATTTTTATAATCAGCATTAAAATAATAAGAATCCCCTAAGTTTTTTAATAGTTGATCGGAATTAACGCCATCACTAGCTGCTTTTAAGTAGGATTCTCTTGCCTCTATATAGGCTAATTTATCAAACTCTTTATTCCCTTCTGTGACTTCTTTTTTCTCTTGAGCCAATAAAACATTTATTGAAAGAAAAAATAAGGTAATATATAATGTAATTTTATTTCTCATAGTAATTGTTTTTGGGGTTAGAAGAATCTTGGAGAAATCATACGGTTATTTCTTTTGAACAATTCAAATCTTAAAAACACTTCATAAGATCCGTCATTAAATTGTTGCAATTCTGTCGTTTCTCTATCATATGCAATACCAAGCATAATCTGATCTGAAACTTGAAAACCAGCCATAGCACTCATTGCAGCATTCCATCTGTAAGCAAGACCTAAAGTTAGTTTTTCTTTTAATAAAACGCTAGCAGATAAATCGACTTGTAATGGTGCTCCATCAACAACTTTAAATAATGTGGACGGTTTAAATTTAATATCTGGAGTTAAGTCAAATATTTTTCCTGCCATAATATAAAAATTAACCTTTTCCTTTGCTGTTGCAAAAGAGTTATTATTTGCTGCATTTTCATCAAAATGCTCTGTCTCCAAAATATTGGGAGCACTTAAACCTAAGTAAAAGGTGTCTGTATAATAATAAAGTCCTAGTCCAAATTGTGGAGAAAATTTATTATCCACATTTATCTCCGTATCAGAATCGCCTTGATTGAAAGCTCCAGTATTTAACTTATTGGTATCTATATTTAAAAAGTGTCCTCCAGCTTTTAGCCCTAATGCTAACTTAGCATCATTTGCCAAGTCTAAGGTGTAACTAAATGATAAGTCAATATAAGTTTCACTAGTAATAAATATTTCATCTTGTGTAATATTAAGACCTACTCCAACCTTTTCTCCTACTGGTGAGTGTAATGATGCTGTAAAGGTGTCTGGCGCCCCGTCTAAACCGACCCATTGCGTCCTATATAAACCAACAAAACTTAATACATCTCTAGAACCAGCATAAGCTGGGTTAACACTAAGTGTGTTATACATGTATTGAGTGTATTGAGCATCTTGTTGCGCATAACTTTGATTAGAATAAAATCCTAATCCCATTACGGCTAAAATAACTATGCAATAATTTTTCATTTTTGTATAAGTTTAAACCAGTAACTCTAATTATAAGTTACTGGTATTTGATAATTTATTTTCTATTAATATATAATGGTCCAGCTTTTTGTTCAGAATTACCATCATTGTCAATATATGTCAATACATAATAGTATGTTCCTACAGGAAGTTTTTCGTCCCTTTTAACAGTAACTCTACCTTCAGAAATACCTCTAAAGAAATTATTACCTTGACCGTAGCCATCTACATTATATACTTCAACTCCCCAACGGTTATAAATCTGTAATGTATTATTTGGATAATTTTCAATACCACTAATTACAAATACATCATTATCTCCATCCCCATTAGGTGTCATAATATCAAAGATATTTAAACCATCTTCAGCATCAGGATTACCATTATTACACTCTGCATAATCAGGTATTCCATTATCATTATTATCAGATAATTCTTCTCCATTAGTAAATCCGTCTCCATCTCCGTCACAATCACAATCAGAATTCAACCAATTGTCACTAACTATGCTAATATCTTGACTTTCGAAGTCAAAATCACAAGAATCAGTTGGATCTGTTCCATCAATAACTTCTGTCCCATTATCAACACCATCACCATCACAATCTAAATTATCCCAGTCTTGACTTGGCTCTATACTTTGAACTTCTAAATTAAAGTCGCAAGGATCGTTAGCATCTGTTCCGTTTGGTCCAACAATTCCATCACCATCAGGATCAATCTCGTCTATATTTGTTACTCCATCACCATCACAATCAGAGAATGCAATATCATCAGAAATAGAAGTCAAATCGATATTATCTAAATCAAATATACATGGATCATCAGTATCATTGTCGTTACCATTTGGTGTTCCGTCTCCATCACAATCTGCATCTAACCATTCTTGACTTGGACTAACTGTTTGACTCTCTAAAATAAAGCTACATAGATCTAATGGATCTGTTCCGTCATCGATTTCATCTCCATTAACTACTCCATCTCCATCACAATCTAAGACATCCCAAGCTTGATTTTGATTAAGCGTAACATTATCAAGATCGAATTGACAAGGATCTAATGGACCTGTACCATCAATTAGTTCATCTTCATTGGTAACACCATCTCCATCACAATCTAATTCATTCCATTCATCACTAGCTAAAACAGTTATACTAGTAGTTATGAAATCACAAGGTTCATTTGGATCTGTTCCATCTAGTATTTCATCGTCATTAGTTACTCCATCCCCATCACAATCTGCAGCCATAAAATCAACTGAAGTTGCTAATGTTTGACTTCCTACTACAAAGTCGCATGGATCGTTTGGATCTGTTGCATCTAGTAATTCATCCCCATTAGTTACACCATCCCCATCACAATCTGCATTATTCCATGCAGACGTAAGAATATTTAAATCTTGACTATTAACTAAATAATCACAAGGATCTAGTGGGTCTGTTCCGTCTGCAAGTTCAGTACCATTTGATACACCATCGCCATCACAATCTAATCCTAACCATTGAACAGAAAGAATAGTTGAATTTTGAACAGATGAATCATAATCACATGGATCATTTGGATCTGTACCTGTTGCTATCTCGTCTCCATTTGAAACACCATCACCATCACAATCAGAATTTAAGTAATCTCCTGAAGGGATTACCGTTATGCTTCCCGTATTGAAATCACATGGATCGTTTGGATCTGTACCATCTGTAATTTCATCTGCATCAATAACACCATCACCATCACAATCTACTGTACTTGTTACTACTACTGTAATACTTGCTACATCATAATCACATGGATCAGTTGGATTTGTTCCATCTGGTGTGGTTGGATCACCATCTGGCCCGTTTATCTCATCACCATCAGTTACACCATCACCATCACAATCCACTGTACTTGTTACTGCGACTGTTATGTCTCCTAAATTATAATCACAAGCATCATTTGTATCTGTACCTGATGCTATTTCATCTGCATCTGTTACGCCATCACCATCACAATCTACTGTACTGGTTACTGCTACAGTTATGTCTACTAAGTTATAATCACAAGCATCGCTTGGATCTGTTCCTGATGCTATTTCATCTGCATCTGTTACGCCATCACCATCACAATCTACTGTACTAGTTGCAGCTAAAGTTACACTTGCAAGATCATAATCACATGCATTTAATAAATCTGTTCCGTCAATTATCTCATCACCATTAGTTACACCATCACCATCACAATCAGCATTATTCCATTCAGAAGTAACAATATTTATATCTTGATTAGTAACTAAATAACTACAAGGGTCTAATGCGTCTGTTCCATCGCCAAGCTCTGTACCATTAGATACACCATCACCATCACAATCAGCTCCTAACCATAATGTACTTACCATAGTAATATCCTGGATTGAACCATCATAATCACATGGATCATTTGGATCTGTACCCGTTGCTATCTCATCTCCATTTGTAACACCATCACCATCACAATCAGCATTTAAGTAGTCTCCTGAAGGGGTTACCGTTATGCTTCCTGTATTCAAATCACATGGATCATTTGGATCTGTACCATCTGTAATTTCATCTGCATCAATAACACCATCACCATCACAATCTATTGTACTTGTTACTACTACTGTAATACTTGCTACATCATAATCACATGGATCAGTTGGGTTTGTTCCATCTGCTGTTGTTGGATCACCATCTGGCCCGTTTATCTCATCACCATCAGTTACACCATCACCATCACAATCTACTGTGCTTGTTACTGGTACTGTTATGTCTCCTAAATTATAATCACAAGCATCATTTGGATCAGTTCCTGCAGCTATCTCATCTGCATCTGTTACACCATCACCATCACAATCTACTGCACTGGTTACTGCTACTGTTACACTTGAAACGTTATAATCACAAGCACTGTTTGGATCCGTTCCATCTGCGATCTCATCTGCATCTGTTACACCATCGCCATCACAATCTACTGTACTTGTTACTGCTACTGTTACACTTGACACGTTATAATCACAAGCATCGTTTGGATCAGTGCCATCTGCGATTTCATCCGCATCTGTTACACCATCGCCATCACAATCTACTGTACTTGCTACTGCTACTGTTACACTCGACACATTATAATCACAAGCATCGTTTGGATCAGTGCCATCTGCAATTTCATCCGCATCAATAACTCCATCGCCATCACAATCGACTGTACTTGTTACAGCTAATGTTACACTTGATACATTATAATCACAAGCATCATTTGGATCAGTGCCATCTGCTGTTGTTGGGTCGCCATCTGGTCCGTTTATCTCATCTGCATCTGTTACACCATCGCCATCACAATCTACTGCACTGGTTACTGCTACTGTTATGCTAGCTACTGTATAATCACAAGCATTGTTTGGATCGGTTCCATCTGCGATTTCATCCGCGTCTGTTACACCATCTCCATCACAATCTACTGTACTTGTTACTGCTACTGTTATACTTGAAACGTTATAATCACAAGCATCGTTTGGATCAGTGCCATCTGCGATTTCATCTGCATCTGTTACACCATCTCCATCACAATCTACTGTACTGGTTACTGCTACTGTTACACTCGACACGTTATAATCACAAGCATCGTTTGGATCAGTGCCATCTGCAATTTCATCCGCATCAATAACTCCATCGCCATCACAATCTACTGTACTTGTTACAGCTAATGTTACACTTGTCACATTATAATCACAAGCATCATTTGGATCAGTGCCATCTGCTGTTGTTGGGTCGCCATCTGGTCCGTTTATCTCATCTGCATCTGTTACACCATCGCCATCACAATCTACCGCACTGGTTACTGCTACTGTTACACTTGACACATTATAATCACAAGCACTGTTTGGATCGGTTCCATCTGCGATTTCATCTGCATCTGTTACACCATCGCCATCACAATCTACTGTACTTGTTACTGTTACTGTTACACTTGACACGTTATAATCACAAGCATCGTTTGGATCAGTGCCATCTGCGATTTCATCTGCATCTGTTACACCATCTCCATCACAATCTACTGTACTGGTTACTGCTACTGTTACACTCGACACGTTATAATCACAAGCATCGTTTGGATCAGTGCCATCTGCAATTTCATCCGCATCAATAACTCCATCGCCATCACAATCTACTGTACTTGTTACAGCTAATGTTACACTTGTCACATTATAATCACAAGCATCATTTGGATCAGTGCCATCTGCTGTTGTTGGGTCGCCATCTGGTCCGTTTATCTCATCTGCATCTGTTACACCATCGCCATCACAATCTACTGCACTGGTTACTGCTACTGTTATGCTAGCTACTGTATAATCACAAGCATTGTTTGGATCGGTTCCATCTGCGATTTCATCCGCGTCTGTTACACCATCTCCATCACAATCTACTGTACTTGTTACTGCTACTGTTACACTTGACACGTTATAATCACAAGCGTCGTTTGGATCAGTGCCATCTCCGATTTCATCTGCATCTGTTACACCATCGCCATCACAATCTACTGTACTGGTTACTGCTACTGTTACATTCGACACGTTATAATCACAAGCATCGTTTGGATCAGTGCCATCTGCAATTTCATCCGCATCAATAACTCCATCGCCATCACAATCTACTGTACTTGTTACAGCTAATGTTACACTTGACACATTATAATCACAAGCATCATTTGGATCAGTGCCATCTGCTGTTGTTGGGTCGCCATCTGGTCCGTTTATCTCATCTGCATCTGTTACACCATCGCCATCACAATCTACTGCACTGGTTACTGCTACTGTTATGCTAGCTACTGTATAATCACAAGCATTGTTTGGATCGGTTCCATCTGCGATTTCATCCGCGTCTGTTACACCATCGCCATCACAATCTACTGTACTTGTTACTGCTACTGTTACACTTGACACGTTATAATCACAAGCATCGTTTGGATCAGTGCCATCTGCGATTTCATCCGCATCTGTTACACCATCGCCATCACAATCTACTGTACTTGTTACTGCTACTGTTACACTCGACACATTATAATCACAAGCATCGTTTGGATCAGTGCCATCTGCAATTTCATCCGCATCAATAACTCCATCGCCATCACAATCGACTGTACTTGTTACAGCTAATGTTACACTTGATACATTATAATCACAAGCATCATTTGGATCAGTGCCATCTGCTGTTGTTGGGTCGCCATCTGGTCCGTTTATCTCATCTGCATCTGTTACACCATCGCCATCACAATCTACTGCACTGGTTACTGCTACTGTTATGCTAGCTACTGTATAATCACAAGCATTGTTTGGATCGGTTCCATCTGCGATTTCATCCGCGTCTGTTACACCATCTCCATCACAATCTACTGTACTTGTTACTGCTACTGTTATACTTGAAACGTTATAATCACAAGCATCGTTTGGATCAGTGCCATCTGCGATTTCATCTGCATCTGTTACACCATCTCCATCACAATCTACTGTACTGGTTACTGCTACTGTTACACTCGACACGTTATAATCACAAGCATCGTTTGGATCAGTGCCATCTGCAATTTCATCCGCATCAATAACTCCATCGCCATCACAATCTACTGTACTTGTTACAGCTAATGTTACACTTGTCACATTATAATCACAAGCATCATTTGGATCAGTGCCATCTGCTGTTGTTGGGTCGCCATCTGGTCCGTTTATCTCATCTGCATCTGTTACACCATCGCCATCACAATCTACCGCACTGGTTACTGCTACTGTTACACTTGACACATTATAATCACAAGCACTGTTTGGATCGGTTCCATCTGCGATTTCATCTGCATCTGTTACACCATCGCCATCACAATCTACTGTACTTGTTACTGTTACTGTTACACTTGACACGTTATAATCACAAGCATCGTTTGGATCAGTGCCATCTGCGATTTCATCTGCATCTGTTACACCATCTCCATCACAATCTACTGTACTGGTTACTGCTACTGTTACACTCGACACGTTATAATCACAAGCATCGTTTGGATCAGTGCCATCTGCAATTTCATCCGCATCAATAACTCCATCGCCATCACAATCTACTGTACTTGTTACAGCTAATGTTACACTTGTCACATTATAATCACAAGCATCATTTGGATCAGTGCCATCTGCTGTTGTTGGGTCGCCATCTGGTCCGTTTATCTCATCTGCATCTGTTACACCATCGCCATCACAATCTACTGCACTGGTTACTGCTACTGTTATGCTAGCTACTGTATAATCACAAGCATTGTTTGGATCGGTTCCATCTGCGATTTCATCCGCGTCTGTTACACCATCTCCATCACAATCTACTGTACTTGTTACTGCTACTGTTATACTTGAAACGTTATAATCACAAGCATCGTTTGGATCAGTGCCATCTGCGATTTCATCTGCATCTGTTACACCATCTCCATCACAATCTACTGTACTGGTTACTGCTACTGTTACACTCGACACGTTATAATCACAAGCATCGTTTGGATCAGTGCCATCTGCAATTTCATCCGCATCAATAACTCCATCGCCATCACAATCTACTGTACTTGTTACAGCTAATGTTACACTTGTCACATTATAATCACAAGCATCATTTGGATCAGTGCCATCTGCTGTTGTTGGGTCGCCATCTGGTCCGTTTATCTCATCTGCATCTGTTACACCATCGCCATCACAATCTACCGCACTGGTTACTGCTACTGTTACACTTGACACATTATAATCACAAGCACTGTTTGGATCGGTTCCATCTGCGATTTCATCTGCATCTGTTACACCATCGCCATCACAATCTACTGTACTTGTTACTGTTACTGTTACACTTGACACGTTATAATCACAAGCATCGTTTGGATCAGTGCCATCTGCGATTTCATCTGCATCTGTTACACCATCTCCATCACAATCTACTGTACTGGTTACTGCTACTGTTACACTCGACACGTTATAATCACAAGCATCGTTTGGATCAGTGCCATCTGCAATTTCATCCGCATCAATAACTCCATCGCCATCACAATCTACTGTACTTGTTACAGCTAATGTTACACTTGTCACATTATAATCACAAGCATCATTTGGATCAGTGCCATCTGCTGTTGTTGGGTCGCCATCTGGTCCGTTTATCTCATCTGCATCTGTTACACCATCTCCATCACAATCTACCGCACTGGTTACTGCTACTGTTACACTTGACACATTATAATCACAAGCACTATTTGGATCGGTTCCATCTGCGATTTCATCCGCGTCTGTTACACCATCTCCATCACAATCTACTGTACTGGTTACTGCTACTGTTACACTCGACACGTTATAATCACAAGCATCATTTGGATCTGTGCCATCTGCGATTTCATCCGCATCTGTTACACCATCGCCATCACAATCTACTGTACTGGTTACTGCTACTGTTACACTCGACACATTATAATCACAAGCATCATTTGGATCAGTGCCATCTGCAATTTCATCCGCATCAATAACTCCATCGCCATCACAATCTACTGTACTTGTTACCGCTAATGTTACACTTGACACATTATAATCACAAGCATCATTTGGATCTGTGCCATCTGCTGTTGTTGGATCTCCATCTGGTCCGTTTATCTCATCTGCATCTGTTACACCATCGCCATCACAATCTACTGTACTGGTTACTGCTACTGTTACACTTGACACGTTATAATCACAAGCATTGTTTGGATCGGTTCCATCTGCGATTTCATCCGCGTCTGTTACACCATCGCCATCACAATCTACTGTACTGGTTACTGCTACTGTTACACTCGACACGTTATAATCACAAGCATCATTTGGATCTGTGCCATCTGCGATTTCATCCGCATCTGTTACACCATCGCCATCACAATCTACTGTACTGGTTACTGCTACTGTTACACTCGACACATTATAATCACAAGCATCATTTGGATCAGTGCCATCTGCAATTTCATCCGCATCAATAACACCATCGCCATCACAATCTACTGTACTGGTTACTGCTAATGTTACACTTGATACATTATAATCACAAGCATCATTTGGATCAGTGCCATCTGCTGTTGTTGGGTCGCCATCTGGTCCGTTTATCTCATCTGCATCTGTTACACCATCACCATCACAATCTACTGTACTGGTTACTGCTACTGTTACACTTGAAACGTTATAATCACAAGCACTGTTTGGATCCGTTCCATCTGCGATTTCATCCGCGTCTGTTACACCATCGCCATCACAATCTACTGTACTGGTTACTGCTACTGTTACACTTGACACGTTATAATCACAAGCATCGTTTGGATCAGTGCCATCTGCGATTTCATCCGCATCTGTTACACCATCGCCATCACAATCTACTGTACTGGTTACTGCTACTGTTACACTCGACACGTTATAATCACAAGCATCGTTTGGATCAGTGCCATCTGCAATTTCATCCGCATCAATAACTCCATCGCCATCACAATCTACTGTACTTGTTACAGCTAATGTTACACTTGCTACATCATAATCACAAGCATCATTTGGATCTGTTCCATCTGCTGTTGTTGGGTCGCCATCTGGTCCGTTTATCTCATCTGCATCTGTTACACCATCACCATCACAATCTACTGTACTGGTTACTGCTACTGTTATGCTTGAAACGTTATAATCACAAGCATTGTTTGGATCAGTACCATCTGCGATTTCATCTGCATCTGTTACACCATCTCCATCACAATCTACTGTACTGGTTACTGCTACTGTTACACTCGACACGTTATAATCACAAGCATCGTTTGGATCAGTGCCATCTGCGATTTCTGTATCATTAATTACACCATCACCATCACAATCAGCTGAAGCCCAAATTGCATTCGCTGTGTCTTCATCTCCTGTTATTCCATCATCCACGCATGGATCATAAGGCGCTGTATCTGTTCCATTTGGTGTTCCATCTCCATCACAATCCGCTGCTTGCCAAATGGCATTACTTGTATCTTCATCTCCTATTGTTCCATTATCTACACATGGATCGAAAGGTGCTGTATCTGTTCCGTTTAACGTCCCATCTCCATCACAATCGGCTGCTGCCCAAACCGCATAGTTTGAATCGCTTACCGCTGGAATTGTTGGTGTTGTAACACTACATGGATCGAAAGGGTCTGTTCCATTCATTACTTCCGTCCCGTTACTCTCACCATCACCATCACAATCCGCTGCTGCCCAAACTGCATAGTTAGAATCACTTACTGCAGGTATTGTTGATGTTCCACTTACGCTACAAGGATCCGTTGGGTCTGAACCATTATTATTTTCTGTGCCATTTGTCTCACCATCACCATCACAATCGGCTGCTTGCCAAATTGGGTTTGTTGTATCTGCTGTACTTCCTGCTGTAAATACACATGGATTTTCCGGATCTGGATCTGTCCCATTTGTATCACCATCTCCATCACAATCCGCTGCTGCCCAAATATCGTAGGCTGTTTGTTCTGAACTACCAGGTGTTCCTGGATCTGTAGGTGGCGTTGTCCCTACTTTAAATATACAAGGATCTTGAGGGTCTGGATCACTTCCATTAGGATCACCATCACCATCGCAGTCCGCTAATATCCAAGCTCCTGTTTGCGTTAATGTCACTAATAAAGGTTCGTATGAACAAGGATCAGACGGGTCCGTTCCATTTCCATCATCAACGCCATCATTATCAGGATCTATTTCATTTCCATTAGTTACTCCATCACCATCACAATCTGCATTTTGAAACTGTGAAGACGTAACCGTATAGTCTTGATTAATGACTAAATAGTCGCAATAATCATAAGAATTAGTCATATCAATAACTTCTTGACCATTTATAACACCATCACCGTCACAATCTACCATTGCCCAAATATCATAGGCTGTTTGTTCTGGAGTTCCTACCATCATTGGATTTGTTGGCGTAGATGTTCCTGTTGTAAACTCACAAGGATTTGTTGGGTCTGGATCTGTTCCATTTGGATCACCATCTCCATCACAATCTGCGGCTGCCCATATGGCATTTGAAGTATCTGCTATACTTCCTGCTGTAAAATTACAAGGATCATTACTATCTGGATCTGTACTATCACAATCACCATCTCCGTCTGTGTCTATACAACCATCAACTATAACGCTCTCTGTTAAATCATCACCTGTAGTTGTAGGGTCTGTTTGATCTGGAGTCGTAGCTGCAGTAGTTATATTTGTAATTGTATTTCCGTCTTCTCCTAAATTTACTGTCCCTTCAATTGTTAAAGTCACAAATTGACCACTTCCTATAAAAGGAATTGTCCAGTTAGGTGCTGTATAAACAGATGGTTGATCTCCTCCTGTATTTCCATTATTAGTAGTAGCTGTTAATTCTGCAGGAATCGTATCTGCTAGCGAAACATTTGTAGCATCTGTAGGACCTGTATTGGTCACTGTTATAGTATACGTCACTATTTCTCCTTCAGCAGGAGTTGCATTGCCACTTGATAATGTTTTTACAGTAATTAAATCTGATGCTCCAATTGCAACACCATCATTATTACCATCACTACCATCATCTTCATTATTTACTAGAGTTGGGTCAGTTTCATCCGCACTAACAGATGCCGTATTTGTAAATCCACCTGAACTATTTATAGTGGCCGTCACTGTTATTATAACATCGTTTGCAGGAGAACCAGCTGCAATAGTTGGTATCGTACAAGGGAAAGAGGTACAACCACCACCAACAACTCCACTTATAGTTAAGTTTGTTGGCGTGTCTGTTATCATAACATTAGTCGCATCATCTGGACCTATATTAGCCACAACAACATTATATGTTACTGTGTCTCCTGATTGATAAAGCCCTGTATTATTCAATGTTTTTGTAATAGAAACATCTGCAACAGGTGATACTGTAAGAATTGCACATTCTGTTTGAGTAAAACAAATATTATCTGGATGCGTAATTACTACACAATATTGATTACCATTAAAACTAGAATCGACAGCCGTTAAAGTCAGTGAAGCATTCGTTTCACCTGTAAGTAAAGTTCCACCACTTGTAGGATCTCCCAAATACCATTGATATACAGTTGTTCCTGAAACATCTACTCCCGGAGGAACAGTATAATCGGGTGTTGTACTTGGTGCAAAACCGTTATATGCTGCAGTACTTGTTGCTGTTACTAATGCTGAAAAAGTAACATCAGAACCACTATTTACAGTCTGATCTGATGGAGATGTATCCACTATTACTTTTGTTGCTAAAACCTCGGCACCATTAGCACCATTATAACCTCCTGTAGTATCTCCACTACCTGGTGTTAAAACTAATCCATCACTATCTACAACCGTAGCAGTATCTCCTAATACACCATCATTGTCATTATCTGTTCCGCCAGATTCTAACACATCGTTACAACCATCGTTATCACTGTCTAAATCAAATGAATCTGGACTTCCATCTCCATCAGAATCAACAGTACCAGACCCTTCTTCTATATCAGTAATACCGTCATTATCATCATCCAAATCACAACTATCACTTACACCATCACCATCATTATCAGGATTTCCTGAAGCAACTGCATCACAAGGATCAGGTATAGCTCCATCAACTATAACACTTTCTGTTAAATCATCGCCAGTAGTAGTGGGATCTATTTGATCAGGTGTAGTAGCCGCTGTAGTCGTATTTGTTATTGTATTTCCATCTTCCCCTGCATTTACAACACCTTCAATTGTTAAAGTCACAAACTGACCACTACCAATAAAAGGTATGGTCCAGTTTGGAGCCGTATACGTAGACGTTTGATCTCCACCTGTATTTCCATTATTAGCAGTAGCTGTTAATTCCGTAGGAATAGCATCTATCAAGGACACATTTGTAGCATCGTCAGGACCACTATTTGTAACCGTAATAATAAATTGAACTGTATCACCTTCTGCAGGTGTAGCATCTGCACTACCTAGTGTTTTTACAGTAACCAAACCTGATGTTCCTGTTGCAACACCATCATTGTTTCCATCTGTACCGTCATCAATATTATTACCAGGGGTTGGATCTATTTCTGCAGCACTAACTGATGCTGTATTTGTAAAAATTCCAGGATTATCTATTGTTGCCGTAACCACTATAGTCACATCATTAGCAGGAGTCCCCGCAGCAATGGAAGGAATAGTACATGGTAATGTTGTACAACCTCCGGCTACATTCGTAATTGTTAAATTAGTGGGCGCATCTGTAATTGAAACGTTAGTGGCAACATCTGTACCTATATTACTAACTACAATAGTATAAGAAACTGTATCTCCAGAAATAAAAGGACCAGCTTCATTTAATGTTTTAGTAATAGCCATATCTGCTACAGGTGTACTGCAAGAATCTGGAGCTGTACCAGCATCCGATTCCGTATAAGAACAAGGACCTGTTGTAAAAAAAGCTGTCAAATCTATTGGACCACCATCTGCTGACATAACAATATCTTGAAATGTATAGGAGGTCGCTCCTAGTGGAATTAATGACACTGCAATTGTAGCAACTCCGTCACCAGTAATTTCTAAATTTCCTGATCCAGGAATATTATCAAACTGAACAGTTATGTCTGCAGTAAATGTATCATCAGAAGAGTCTCCACTTGTCCCATTACTATTACATGTACTTACATCCGAAGTACTAATAATCGTTATTGTACAAGGTAAAATAGTAACAAAAACATTTGCTGTGTCTTGATTACCGTTTGAATCTTGTATTGTATAAGGGAACGACACAGGTGCTGTACTTCCTGAAGGAGGTGTAATAACTAAATCCCCACCAATCAACTGTACAACTGTACCATCCGAAAGCACTACGGGAGCGCCACCATCTGAAATTAATATTCCTTCGACCTCTGTTAATGCAATGGCATCTAAATCAGGATCTGAATCATTACCTAAGACATTTATCGTAATTGGAGTATCTACTTGAGTAGAACCTGTATCATCTACTGCATCAGGTGGATTATTAATTCCAACCGAAGATGCCACAACTGGCACTGAATCTCCATTAGGATTAGTTGACGTAAAAGTCGCTACATTATCTCCTGAACAAGGCAATATAACCTCAACTTCTATTTGAATAATAACTCTTTCTCCAGGTGCTAATCTCCCAGTATTATTTAAAAACACATCATTTAATCCTTGACCAGTATAGGCGCTATCCAACACAGGATCTATAGTTGCTGTAGACGACACCATAACTGGAGCTCCCACACTTACTATATTACCAGGACACATTGCGCCAATATTATCTGTAATTTGTAAATTCATTAAATCCACGGGAGATAAAGGAGAATTCTCTATTTCGATTTGAAATGTTAGATCTCTATGACCAAACGTTCCTGCAGGATCATCATTTACAATTGTTTTAGTAATAACAGGTATTGGTGTATACGTTAATGTTACTGGTGTTTGTTCACATATACATTGCTCATCATCATGATTAGCTGTCAGGTTTCTTCTTGAGGTATCTGACACAAGCCTCCCACTTGCATCCTCACCTGAAAATACACCTTGCGTATTTCTGGTAGATTGATTAGACGTTGGTCCAACATTTAAATCCACTCTATAACTCGCGGTCGTATTAGGGGTCATTGTTTGCCCAGGAATCAGTAAATTTGACGAAGTTCCTATTAAACCAGACCCTCCATCAAATCCTGGATTCGCGTTTAATGTTCCTGAAAGTTGTGTAACAACAAAACTATTAATCGGAATGCCATTATTAAACAAATGATCGAAAGAATCTGTATAGTCTACATCTGTAGCAATCCCTGCTCCTGAGTTTCTTAATGTTATAGTATAAAAGAAATCTGAAGTCCCATCCGTATTGACTGGTGGAGTATCATCATTGATTTCCAATCCTGCACTTAAAATAGATAAGTTTTGCTCAAAGGTCTCTGTATCTATACCACTAGTTTCGTAAGCAGAACCGGTAACGACATCATTTGCTGTTGCAAAAATTTCGTTTACAACAGTCGTTCCATCTAGTGCGTCAACAGCTGCAACCTCGATACAAAAACCATAAGTAATACTTTCGCCAGGAGCCAATTCACTTAAAGTAGGGATAATAATTACATCCTCATTTGAAGTTCCATTAAAAGCACCATTAGCAGTTACACCTAATCCCACAGGACCATTAGCTGACCGTGAAATAAAATTTTCTATGTTTACATCTCCTAAGAACGGGGTTCCTAGATCGTCTGTAATATTAATATTATAAACAGAATTCGCTCCATTATTCGTTAAGGTACCCGTATATCTTATTATGTATTTATCATTTGTTGTATACCCCCAATCACAATGACTTTTCGATATATCTAAACCTCCATCTCCGGCGGGTGTACTACATTGCGATTGTGCTGTAAATGTATTTGGAATATTAAACAAGCATGATGTAAACGCATCAGAAAAATCTGCAGATAAATTTACAGGACCTCCATCTGAAGCAAAAACTACACCAACAAAAGTATGACTTGTTGCTGAATCCAAACCTCCAATTCCAACTGAAGCTGTACCGTCACCTGTTAAATCTAAAGTTCCTGAAGCAGGCGCAAAATCAAACGTTACTGTAATATCTGCTGTAAACGTATCATCGACCTCTTGACCCGCACCTTGCGTTCCTCCATCATTACATATTGACAAATTATCGCCTGCAATATTTGTTATTAAACACTCTGTACTACAAGAATTTGGAGCCATTCCAGATGAAGTAGATAAAGTACAAGTAGATGTTCCTCCAGAAAAAGCAGCTGTTAAATCTATAGCGCTACCATCTGCAGCCATAAGTACAGAAGAGAAAGTATAACTAGTTGCTCCAATAGCACCAACACTAATAGTATTAGATCCATCTCCTGATAAGACAAGGTTTCCTCCTGTTGGCGGATTAACGTATGTAATTGTAACATCCGCAGTAAACGTATCATCACTAGGATCTCCTTGAGTCCCTCCATTATCACAGCTAGAAATAGCACTCACTGTTATACTCGAAACTTCACAATCTGTACTACATGATATAGGAGCAGTTCCTGCCATTGGTACATTTAAAGCACAAGTTGATCCTCCTCCAACGAAAGACGCTGTCAAATCAACAGCCCCTCCATCTGCAGCCATCACTATTCCAGTAAACATATAGGACGTTGCTCCGATAGCACCAACTCCAACTGAATTTGTTCCATCCCCTGTTAATTCTAATGTCCCCGAACTAGGAGGATTAGTATAATTAATAGTCACATCAGTAGTAAAAGTGTCATCGCTAGGATCTGTCGGTGTTCCATTATCACTACACAGACTACTATTAGAAATTGATATTGTATCAATTGCACAAACTAAACTACAAGACACAGGTGCTAAACCTGCTGATGGTTGATTAAATGTAGAAGTACATGTTAAATCTCCAACAAATGTTGCTGTTATATCTATAGCTGTTCCATCTGCACTCATAGTTACTCCCGTAAAGGTATGAGAGGTAGCAGTTGTCAGTCCAGTAACAGGTACAGACAAACTACCACTGTCCCCTGAAAGATCTAAGGTACCAGTTGATGGCGCCGCATCAAAAATTATAGTAATATCTGCTGTAAACGTATCATCACTTGGATCTGATGCTGTACCACCATCACTACAAGTCGATACCATTGATGTTGATATAACCGTAATATCGCACTGTGCATATGCACTAAATGATGATATTAAAAAAATGAAAACTCCTAATAAATAGGAACTTGTTAATTTTGGGATAGACAGAGTAACTTTTTTCATAAGCATTAACCTAAAATGAAATATAATTTGTTTATTTTTTGTTTCAAAAAAATAGTTGTTAACAATTTTATGTTAAAATATTAACAATTCACCTGTAAAAAACTAAAAACCAAGTATCAATTCGACAAAACACAACTATTTAGGTTTAAAAGCGCCTCACGCATCTAGTAATACCAAATTCCGAACAAATTATTTTTCGCATTCAGCTTCATGATAAATTCAATAAAAAAAAAAGAGCAACCTTTCGGTTGCTCTTTTTTAATAAAAATTAAAATAATCTGATTACCAGATTCTTACTCTGTCTTCTGGTGCGATATACATTTTATCCCCCTCTTTAATACCAAATGCTTCATAAAACGTATCAATATTTAATAGCGGCTGCACAGCTCTTGTCATTCCTGGAGAATGCGGATCTGTTTTAATTCTTGTCTTTAATGCATCATCACGCATTTTAGTTCTCCACACTGTTGCCCAACTCATAAAAAAGCGTTGTTCTGCTGTATAACCGTCAATATCTTCTGGTCTTTTTCCTTCTTGATCAAAACTCATTTGTAATGCATCATAAGCTGCAAGCACACCTCCTAAATCTCCAATGTTTTCCCCTAAAGTAAATGCACCATTAATATTAGTTTCTGGCAATACTTCTATTGCAGAATACTGATCAGCCAATGCTTTTCCTAAACCTTCAAATTGCTTAAGATCTTCATCCGTCCACCAGTTGTTTAAATTCCCATCTTTATCATAACGTGATCCAGAATCGTCAAAACTATGAGAAATCTCATGACCAATTACCGCTCCAATTCCACCATAATTTACAGCATCATCTGCATTAAAATTATAAAAAGGTGGTTGTAAAATAGCCGCAGGGAAAACGATCTCATTATAAGCTGGGTTAAAATAAGCATTAACGACTTGCGGTGCCATGTACCACTCTGATTTATCAACAAGCTTACCTAACTTATCTAAATCTTCTTGAAAACTCCAAGCGCTAGCGTTTAATGAGTTTTGTAAATATGACCCACCATTTTCTACACTACTGATTTGTAATTCTGAATAATCTTTCCATTGGTCAGGATATGCAATTTTAACTTTAGTCGCTTTTAATTTTTCGATTGCTTTAACTTTAGTCTCTGGACTCATCCAATCCAACTTGTTGATACGATTCTCGAATGCTAAAATCACATTCTCAATCATTTTTTTAGCTTTAATTTTAGCTTCTGGTGGGAACTTTTTATCAACATATAATTTACCTAAAGCTTCTCCTATCGTTCGATTTAATGACCCTAATGCGCGTTCATCTCTTGGACGCTGCGCTTTAGCTCCATTTAATTCTTTTCCATAAAATTCCCAGTTAGCATTTTCAATCTCTGTACTTAAAAATCCAGCTGAATTATTAAATGTTAACCATTTTAAATAGGCTTTCCAATCACTAACGTTACCTTCAACTAATACCTCTTGCAACCTATTAAAGTATCCTAAATCGCCAATAATAAGAGTATCTACTTTTTTAACCCCAATACCAGATAAAAAGTTTTTCCAATTTACCGCTGGTACCATTTTCTGAACGTCTTCAATAGACCTTGGGTTATAACGCTTACGTGCATCACGACGATCCACCTTATCCATTTTAGCCTCTGCTAATCTTGTTTCGAAAGCTAAAATCTGGTCAGCTTGTGTTTTTGCATCTGCTTCACTATCACCTAAAAATTGTAACATTCTAGTAATATGTGCAACATACTTTTCTCTTTTTTCTTTAGAGTCAGCATCATCTTTTACGTAATAATCTCTATCAGGTAATCCTGTACTTCCTCCTCCTAAATAAGCAACATTACGATTACTGTCCTTTGGGTCTGAACTTACTCCAAAACCATATAAACCTCCGCCACCTTTTGGCTCCATTTCTATCATGTAGGCTTGTAAATCATCACTGTTTTTAATTGCAGCAATTTTTTCCAAATAAGGTCTTACAGGATCAATACCCAACTTGTTACGACCAACTGTGTCCATAATTGTTTGGTAGTAGTGTACTGCTTTTTCTTGATCAGATCCAGGTAATACTTTAATATTATCTAAATCCTTATTATCAGACATAGCAGACTTCAAAATGGCTAATGCATCCGCATCTGTTTTTTTACGTAACTCTTGGAAACTACCCCAAGTAGATTGATCATCTGGAATTTCGTTATTCTCTAACCATTTTCCATTAACATATTTAAAGAAGTCTTCTTTTGGCTCTGTTGTTTTATCCATGTAATCTAGATTGATTCCAGGAACGACTTCTATTTTAGCAACAGGTTCTGCTACAGGTTTCGGTTTCTGTTCTTCTTTACATCCTAAGACGGTCAAACAGCCAACTATACCTATTACAGTTGTTTTTTTAAGGTTGATTTTCATATAAATAGTGTTTAAAAAAGCTTTTAAGGGTAGGAAGATATAAAAAAGCACCTTTAAGCCTTTTAAAAGGTGCTTTTTTTAAGTTTAAATTAACTATTAATTAACAACTAGTTTTTTAGTCATTTTAGATGTTTTAGACTCTAGATTTAATAAATAAACACCTGCAGCATATTCACTTAAATCTAATTGATAACTATCACTGCTTGTTTTAATAGCTTTCTTATCAAAAACCAACTTGCCAGCAATATCATAGACACTTATATTTAAAGATTGATTAGCTTTAGTTTGAATATTAAATACCCCTTGAGATGGATTTGGATACACTACAAAAGCATCTTCCTGGAATTTATCCACACTTAATACTCCTCCTGCAATAACCAGATTATCCACAATCACGCCCTCTTCACTTACCGCTTGATCAGAATGAAAAACAAACCTAAACATTATACTGGTTTCCGTACCAAATGGCGATAAATCGTAACTGTATTCTGTCATGGTTGCATATTGCGAATCAACACCCGTCCATTGTGCACCAGGACAATTAAAACACGTCCCATTTTGCCCTTCAGGGGTTGCACTATTATACCAATTAACATCCGTCGCATCTCCTAAAACACCCCAAGACAAACCTTGATCTGTTGAGTACTCCATATACACAATATCCCAATCCGTTTCTAACTCAAACGCCATATCAAACTTAATCATAGGACTAGAAACTGTTGTTAAATCAAAACATTGAGACATTAAATAGCTTTTGATATTATCATCATGATCTCCTGAAAGATTTGTGGCATAAACTTGATTGCTTAAATCTCCACTACCATTATTCAATACTGTTCCGTTAGGTACACCGCGCTGCCAATATTGAGTTGTTCCACCATCGTCAATAACCAAAAGTTCTTCTTCAACAGTTTGAAAAGTATTAACCACACCCACTGTTCCACTATCATTAACATAAATAATTTCCTGCCCAGAATTATTATTAAAATCATAGGCATCCCCAACGGTTGTCGAACTAACTTTAAATATATGCGTTCCTTTTTCTAATGTCAGTAAAGGCAAATCAACAAGCGCCGAGGCGTCCGAAACCAAGCTACCTGTCCAGGTAAAACTATTTGGAGATCCATCAATATAATATGTGAAATCTACAGAAGAAATGACACTTAGCCCATTATTTTTAATTTCTACTTGAGGAGAAATATTAGAACTACAATCCACAGAATTACTTATCCCATTAACTGCAACCAATCTGACATCAGTAGGCGATAATTCTGTCGGTATTTCCGATTGCCAAATCCCTCTACCATAAGTTGCTGCCGTTATTTTATCATCTATCACATTAATCTCTACATCCGTAACCGCCACATTTGGTAAACCAATATTAAAAACTTCCCAAGTTAATGTATCGTCATCATACCTATAAACACCTAAACTAGTCCCTAAAAACAATGGGTTTTTAGGATGTAGAGCTTGATGTTTGATACTATTTTTGGTAACATTTGGCAAACCGTTTGATATATTGATAAAATTAGCACCTCCATCTATAGATTTTAAGACCTGACCGTTAGTACCCGAAGTTGACACATATATTATATCACTATCCGTATTACTAACTTCTATTGAAGTTATATTCGAATTAAAACTTTGCACTGTCGAAAAATCCAAACCTGCATTTATGCTCTTTCTTAATACGGAATTAGTAGCCACATAAATAATATTAGGATCCAAATCATCAATCTCTAACACATCTATATTTTCTCCAAAAGAAGGAGATACAGCCACCCAACTATTATTTTGCAGTTTATATAAAGCGCTATAACCAGAATACAACTCACTATTACTATTCATAGCAAGAGGTGTTATCCAATTACCATCCTCTCCAATTGGAGACGAAATATTTCCCGCAATACTAGCTCCTGCAGAGGTAGACGTATATAAACTACCTCCATTTTGAATAAAACCGTAAAAATTATCTGAATTAGCAGGATCTATTGCAGTATCCATTCCATCTGCCCCATAATAGTTTTGCCATTGCCCATTATTAAAAGCATGCCCACCATTATCCTGTAATCCTCCAACCATTTTATCCGATGTTTGCTTAGAAACAGCCACCCTATAAAACTGGCTAATTTGCATTCCTGCTGTCAAATCAGTAAAACTAGTACCGCCGTTTGTCGACTTATAAAAACCACCGTCCGTACCTGCATATAGATCTCCACTAAAAAATCTTAGAAAATGAATATCCGCGTGAGAATATGCAGACTGAAAAGGAGCACTCCAATCATTAAGTTTAGTAAAGCTAGTTTGAGTGCCATTAACAACACCTTTCCAAATATTTAAAACGCCTGTATAAATTTCATTTTCGTCGGTATCGGAAACAGCAAAAGCTAAATCATACCAAGATTGTGTTGATTCGAAAATATCGCCATTATCTGCAACTGAAGCCACTTGAGTAAATGTAACACCAGAATTAACAGATTTAAACACGCCTCCAAAATTGGAAGACCCATCTGACGCTAACGCATAAACCACATTAGGATTAGCTGGCGTTACATCAATTACATATCTAGAAATACCTCCTACCGGTAATCCGGAGCCACTTAAGGAAAAAGATTCTCCCGCATTTGTAGAGATATAAAATGCATTACTTGAAACAGCATATAATATGTTTGGATCACTAGGTTTTATTTTTAAGTCTCTAATATTTAATCCAGAAGTCCCATTTGAAGTCCCTGTAGTATTTTGATTAGACCAAGTCATTCCAGCATCTATAGATCTATAAACACCATTATTAGTTGCTACCCACAACATATTAGAATCATTTGGATTTATATAAATATCATTCATAGAAAATGGAGAATTATTAACATTTAACCCCGTTGTATTCCATGTTAAACCGCCATCTACAGATTTCATAACCCCGACACTATTTGTATCTCCTGCATCATCATCTCCTGTAGCAATATAAATAACATCTGTATTATCATTATCCACAGCGATTCCTGAAACTCCTATTTGAGGTAAATCATCTGTTGTTGTAACCCAAGTTAATCCACCATCTGTTGACTTCCATAAACCGCCCGCAGGAGCACCTGCATAAATTGTTGTCGGCGTAATAGGGTCAGGAATGACTATATTAACTCGACCTTGACCAGGCGACCAAGACCCTGTATTAGTATGAGAAAAAGGCCCTACTGGAACCCAATTACTCTCATCAACCATAACAGCATTACTACTCCTTTGATTATTTTTATCTCCTTTAACTTGTAGATAAGTATTCCACAACTCTAAAGCATTAGGTAAAGTACCATCCTCTTTTACAAAATTAGACCAATACGTTTCCCATCTTTTAAATGGTTTATAACCACTTCCTTTAACGTCTGGATCTTTAGATTCCCAATACGTATTAAAAGCATTGACTATTTCTTGAAATTTAATAGGGTTTGAATCCGTCCTTGAATTCCCGTTTAAACTGCTCATCCATGGTGCATCTTGATTAAATTGTCCAAAGGCAATGGACACCGTTAACATGAAGAATAGGGATAATATTTTTTTCATTTTTTCAGTATTTTACAACAAAAATAACTGAATTTTTTATCAAATTAACAATTAAATGCCAATAAAAATAGATAAAACACAAAGAATACAACAAATAAGTTGTCATTTTAACAATACTGTTTTTGTTATACTATCTGCTTCTTTCTTTACACCAATAACCTCACTAACTCTATCATTTGGAAAGGTCATAGATAACACATAGTGTTTAATTTTCCATTGGCCCTCTACGTTTTCAACAACTCCGGAACCTCGACAAATTTCCATTTGCGTATCAAGCAACTCATCAAACCAAGCAATTTTCCGGCTGGAATCCAAATAAATAGTTCGTTCCAAAGTCGTAAAACTCCACGCCTTACCTTTATCAAAATGTGGCTTAGCATAGGCTTTAAATTCATTTAACTGCCAGTTTTCTGAAGCATCAGTCCCAATAAAAACACCATCCTTTGTCATTAAACCAAAATACCTATCAAAATCAGCCTCAGAAGCAGCCTTATGCCAAGCTTCTATATTAGTATTAATATCCTGCTTAACCACATTAGCATCAAGCCTGACTTGCTTGCTCTGACATGAATAAAAGAACATGACACCAATACAAGCTAATTTAAAAAATTTCATAATTAATATGGTTTAACAATTACCTGATTGTCTTTTTCAATCTTTTTATTAATTTGCAAATTAAGATTTGATTGCGCAGACAACACTTGCTTTATAGCAATCAACTTCTCCTTTTTAGTACTAGTTTTCAAACTTTCTATTTCTTGAAATTTCAATAACATTGTTTTAAGAACTAGTACTCTAGCCTCAATTGGTTGCGTGTTTATCGCTTCTGGAATAGTCTCTTCAAGATCTTTTATAGTAGAGTTAAACAAATCCACATCTGCATTAAAAAAAGTAAAATCAGGTGTAACCATATTTTGTATTCCGTTCGCTACAGTCAAATAGGCTTGCCAATCAGCAATTATCGCATTAGTCTTTGCATCCAAAGCAATGTCTTTATAATTAATCTTCTTTATATCTTTACTAGTAAGTTTCAAACTATCTATCGCAGTAACAAAATCATCAGAAACAATAGTTTGACTTTCCTTTTTACAAGACGAAAGCAATACAGTAATAATTAATAAAAAGTTATAAAATTTCATATTAAATAAGATATTAGATAGACAAATATATTAGTTTACTAAGTAACATTTTCCGAAAACATTAAATTGTTTGCCTAAGCGACTTTTATACTATTTTTATTAATAAATCCTCAAAATGTTATTACTTTTGGCTGCATATTTTATAAATAATCCAAAGAAATGAGTGGAAAGATATTAATTATTGGGGCTGGCGGACAAATTGGCTCTGAACTTACTTACAAATTAAGAGCAATACATGGTGACTCTAATGTTATTGCAAGTGACTTAAATTACAACAATTTAGCACTAGTAAATTCTGGTACTTTTGAAATAATTGATGCCATGGATTATGCTTCGATTAAAATTTGTTGTGAAAAGCACGACATAGATACCATCTACTTAATGGCAGCCATATTAAGTGCTACGGGTGAAAAATACCCTATGAAAGCCTGGGATCTAAATATGCAATCACTTTTTCATATTTTAAATTTGGCAAAAGCTAAAGCTATTAAAAAAGTATTTTGGCCATCAAGTATAGCTGTATTTGGACCAACAACACCTACGGAAGACACTCCGCAACATACAATAATGGAACCTACAACTGTATATGGTATCACTAAACAAGTAGGAGAACGTTGGTGTCAATACTATCACGAAAAATATGGTGTAGATGTAAGAAGCCTACGTTACCCTGGTATTATTAGCTGGAAAACACTTCCTGGAGGAGGCACAACAGATTATGCTGTAGAAATTTATCACGACGCGTTAAAACAAAAAAAATATGATTGTTTTTTAAGTGAAGACACCGCATTACCTATGATGTACATGGATGACGCGATTGATGCAACAGTAGCATTGATGTCTACAAAAGAAGAGAACGTACAAATACGATCGTCTTACAACCTTTCTGGGATCAGTTTTACTCCTAAACAAATTGCTGAGTCTATTAGAAAACAAATTCCTGAATTTGAAATTACTTACACTCCTGATTTCAGACAGCAAATTGCAGATTCTTGGCCTAGCAGTATTGATGACACAGAAGCTAGAGAACAATGGCAATGGAAACACCAATTCGATTTAGACGGTATTACTAAAGACATGCTTAAAAATTTAAGTAAATAGTTTACAGTCCACTTCAAACACAAAAAAAGCCTCTAGTCGTACTAGAGGCTTTTTTTTATGCTATACCAAACTTGACTTTACGTCATAAAAAAAGCCACTATTTCTAGTGGCTTGTTTAAACTTGCTCCTCCTCTTAGGCTCGAACTAAGGACCCTCTGATTAACAGTCAGATGCTCTAACCAACTGAGCTAAGGAGGAGTGTTTTTCGCTATTGCGAGTGCAAATATAATATCTTTTTTAACTTCTGCAAAATAATTTTTGATTTTTTTTAATTAAATATTGCTTTAAAGATATCATTACCATTCGCAAATAGCACTAACGCTATCAAAATGAAGAATCCAACCACTTGAGCTTTCTCTAAAAACTTTTCACTTGGTTGACGTCCTGATATAATTTCGAACAACAAAAACACAACATGCCCTCCATCTAAAGCAGGAATCGGTAATAAATTAAGCACTCCTAACATAATAGACAAAAATGCTGTTAAACCCCAAAAGTTTTGCCAAATCCAAGTTCCAGGAAAAACATCGTAAATAGCTTTAAAACCACCAACACCTTTATAGGCTCCTGTACTCGGACTAAAAATTTTAGCTAATTGATCAAAATAACCACTGACTTGCGCTACAAACTTATCTTTACCACCACCAAAACTTTCTAAGAATGTATATTCTTTTAGTGTCTTGTTATAATAACCAAGCTCATCAAAGCGCTTAGCGTCTTCAGCCGGCGCTATTCCAAACTTTCCATCATTATCAACCTTTAGATCTATATTAATCTTTTCTTTACCTCTTAAAAACGTCGACGCTACTGTTTGATTCTTGTAGTTTAATAATCTTGGTGCTAATTCGTCATAATATCTAAGTTCCTTATTATTAATTGACAATAATATATCTCCTTCTTTTAGAGCCACACCTTTATTTGCCATGGTATCAGAAACCTCTCCCACCATAAACGGAAATCTTAATTTAAAAAGACTACCCTTCACTTTTCGCGAAGATAATTGACCAAGAAAATCTACTGGTAAATCTATATTAACCGTTTCTCCATTTCTGTCAATCGTATACTTTTCTGTTTTAATTAAATTTTTAACGACATCTAAATGGCTATTCACCTTAACACCATCTACTGCGATAATTTTATCACCTGTCTTAAAACCTATATCATTTAACAAAGGGTTATCAATCCAATACCCATCCTTCATACTAGACGCAGTAATATCTGTATCCCCATAAGTAAAAGACATAACGACATATATTACATAGGCTAGAACAAAATTTACAAAAACACCACCCAACATAATAATTAGACGTTGCCAAGCTGGTTTTGATCTAAACTCCCAAGGTTGAGGAGGCAAAGCCATCTGATCCTTATCCATACTTTCGTCAATCATCCCAGCAATTTTAACATAACCACCAAGAGGCAACCAACCAATACCATAAACGGTTTCTCCTATTTTCTTTTTAAATAATGAAAATTTTACATCAAAAAATAAGTAGAATTTTTCAACTTTAGTTTTAAATAATTTGGCAGGAATAAAATGTCCTAACTCATGTAAAACAATTAATAATGACAGACTTAACAAAAACTGTCCAATTTTTATAATAAACTCCATGTAGTATTTCTATTCTTTTTAATAATCGCCAAAAGTAACTATTTAGGCTTAGTTTAGAAAGTAATAGCTTTAATGCTTTCAAGAATTAACAAATTTTATGAGTAATGTCATAGGACAAGCTTAGCTTTTCATTGTATTTTTGTAGTATAATTAAAAATCAATAAAAATGTTGTCGTTTTTTAAAGATTATAAATGGTTTGCTATTGTATTCAGTATAATTTCAATCATAATAATGTCTATTTTTTATAATATTTTAAAAGTAGAAAAACCCTTACCTATTTACCAGCCCGCCATGGTTAACACAGAGTTGGTTGACAGCACCATTCAGCATAAAATAAACTATCATAAAATCGCCGATTTTAGTTTAACCAATCAAAACGGAAAAACCATTACCCAAGCCGATTATAAAGGAAAAATATACGTTGCCGACTTCTTTTTTACGACTTGTCAAACTATCTGTCCTACTATGACTGGTAATATGGCAACAATCCAAGATGAAATTATCAATGACGACGATGTAATGTTGCTATCCTACTCCGTAACTCCGGACATTGACACCGTAGCTCAATTAAAACGTTATGCTATTGAAAAAGGCGTTAATGATAAAAAATGGAATTTGGTCACTGGAGATAAGGGCGAAATTTACAGACTTGCCAGAAAAAGCTACTTAGCAGTGAAAGATGACGGAATGCCTGACGACTATGGAATGGTACATACCGAGAATTTTATGCTCATCGACAAGAAAAGCCAAATTAGAGGATATTATGATGGCACAAAAAAAGAAGATATTAAAACACTTTTAAAGGATATTAAAAAGTTAAAAAAAGAATACAAAGAGTAGTTTTTTGCTTTCAATTTTTTTAAGCTGAAATTTAGCCATACTTTTGCTTCTTTAAAATCAATCTAAATAAGCTTGAGCCATACATTAGACACATTAAAAAGAGGAGAACGCGCTATAATAATAGACGTATCTTCCCATTTGATCCCACTAAAGCTCCTAGAAATGGGATGTTTACCAGGTAATACTGTCGAGTTGGTGCAAGTTGCTCCATTTTCGGATCCATTATATCTTAACATAAACGGGAGTCATTTAGCGATTAGGAAAGAAACTGCCATTCATATCATTATTGAAAAAGAGGTTTTATGAGCAAGCAAATAAACATCGCCTTAATTGGTAATCCAAACACAGGAAAAACCTCGGTATTTAACGCACTGACAGGTTTAAACCAAAAAGTTGGAAATTACCCTGGGATTACTGTCGAAAAAAAAGAAGGTATCTGCAAATTACCTAGAGGTCTTAAAGCACATATCATTGACCTACCGGGTACTTACAGTTTGAATGCCTCGTCTCTAGATGAAAACGTCGTTATAGAACTACTTCTTAATAAAAAAGATAAAGATTTCCCTGATGTCGCTGTTGTCGTTAGTGATGTTGAAAATTTAAAACGAAACTTACTTCTTTTTACACAGATTAAAGATTTAGAAATCCCAACTATTTTAGTCATTAACATGGCAGATAGAATGAAATACAAAGGGATCTCATTAGATATTCCTCGCTTAGAAAAAGAGCTGAACACAAAAATAGCCGTTATCAGTACCCGAAAAAATCAAGGTATTGATAATTTAAAGTTATTAATTTCTAATTACAGAGACCTATCAACAACACCATGTTTAAGTGCCTCAGAAATTGATAAAGACTACTTTGACAAACTAAGACAAGCGTTCCCGAATCAACTCCTATACAAGCTTTGGCTAGTGATTACCCAAGATGTCAATTTTGGTAAAATGGACAGAAATGAAGTCGAAGCACTTGCTAGTTTTAAAACAAAATCCAAAAGTGATTTAAAACGCCTCCAACAAAAAGAAACCATTAAGCGTTACCAGTTTATAAATAATACGCTTAAAAAAGGACAAACAATAGACGCGAGCCAAGCTAAAGATTTGCGCAGTAAGTTTGACAGAGTTCTAACCCATAAAGTCTGGGGTTACTTGATTTTCTTTTTAATATTACTACTTATTTTTCAAGCCATCTATGATTGGTCTACCATACCAATGGACTTTATTGATGGTGTGTTTGCAAATTTAAGCGATTGGGTAAAACATACCCTTCCCGACGGAGCTTTCACTAATTTATTAGCCGAAGGCATTATATCTGGACTTGGAGGGATTGTTATTTTTATACCTCAAATAGCCTTTCTGTTCCTATTTATAGCCATTTTAGAAGAAACCGGATACATGAGTCGTGTTGTGTTTTTAATGGACCGAATCATGAGACGTTTTGGATTGAGCGGTAAAAGTATTGTACCATTAATTTCTGGTACAGCCTGCGCTATCCCAGCCATCATGGCCACTAGAAATATTGAAAGTTGGAAAGAACGCCTAATAACCATATTAGTTACACCATTTACAACGTGCTCTGCAAGACTACCTGTCTATTTAATTATTATAGCCTTAGTTATTCCCGAAGGACGATTTTTAGGACTAAGCTATCAAGCTTTAACTTTAATGCTATTGTATTTATTAGGGTTTGGTGCTGCTGTTGTCTCTGCTTATATTTTAAATAAAGTATTAAAAATAAAGAGTAAAACCTTTTTTGTAGTCGAAATGCCAAACTACAAATTGCCATTATTTAAAAATGTAGCCATTACAGTATTAGAAAAAACAAAATCATTTGTATTTGGAGCTGGAAAAATAATATTAGCTATTTCAATCATCCTTTGGTTTTTGGCCTCTTATGGTCCAGGCGAAGCTTTTAATGATGCAGAAAATATTGTTAAAACAGAATATGCCTCACAAAATTTAAACGAAGAAGAACTAAATCAAAAAATAGCCTCTCAAAAATTAGAACATTCATTTATTGGTATTGCTGGCCATGCTATTGAACCTGTAATTAGACCGCTAGGTTATGATTGGAAAATAGGGATTGCTATCGTGAGTAGTTTTGCTGCTAGAGAAGTTTTTGTTGGAACTTTAGCAACGATATATAGCGTTGGAAATGATGATGAAGACACTATTAAAAATCGTATGGCCGGAGAGATTAATCCGATTCTAGGTGGCCCACTATTTAACTTTGCCTCAGGCGTTTCCTTGCTATTGTTTTATGCATTTGCCATGCAATGCATGAGCACACTAGCTGTTGTTAAAAAAGAAACTAACACGTGGAAATGGCCAACCTTACAATTAATAATAATGACAGCTATTGCATATATTAGTGCATTAATAGCGTATCAATTTTTAAAATAAGATGAATACTATAATCCAAAACATACTTGTTTTCGCAACCTTAGGTTGTGCACTGTTTTTTTTGTACAAAAAATACTTTGTTAAAACAAAATCAAAAAAAGCTTGCGGAACGGACGACTGTGGTTGCCACTAATCTAAACCTTCTTTAAATACAGGTTTTTAGCAACATTCTGAGACACCACGATCTCTTTACTATCAAATTCAATTTTCACAGAATTGTCATAAGGCTCCTTATGTTTAATAGTGATTATTGTTCCTAAAGCAATACTGTTACTGTCTAAATATTTTAAAAATTCTGACGATGTATCATCCACCCCAACACACTTATAGACGCTTCCTGTTTCGGCTTTAGCTAAAACAATTTTTTCAATATGCTTAAAATTACCAGCCTTGTCAGGTATTGGGTCGCCATGTGGATCGTGAGAAGGCGAACCTAAAAAAACATCTAATTCGTCTATTAACTTTTCAGATTTTATATGCTCAAGATGCTCTGCAACTTCATGAACCTCATCCCAAGAAAAGTTTAATTTTTCTACCAAAAACACTTCCCATAAGCGATGCTTTCTAATAATATTTAAAGCAACACGCTTCCCTTCGCCTGTCAAGGTAACACCCTGATATTTTTTATAATCCGCATACCCTTTTTCAGACAATTTCTTAATCATATCCGTAACAGAAGATGCCTTTGTTTCTAAAGCTGTTGCAATCGCATTAGTATTAACGTTTTTTTCACCATTACTTCCTAAGTGGTAAATAGCTTTAATATAGTTTTCTTCTGTTAGTGTAATCATAGACTTATAGTGTTCTGCAAATATAGAAAAGATATCTTTATTAAAATATTTTTAGACTAATCTAAAAATAATTTTATATTTGCATAAAAATAAATAAAGATGAGACTAATAATACTATTCATATTTACATCATGCGCTTTTGTAAACGCACAAGACACTTATCAAATTCTAGGAAAGATAACCTCAGAAGGGAAGCCTCTATCGTTTGCAAATATTTATATTGAAGACATCTCCGAGGGCGCAGTCTCTGATAAAAGTGGAAACTATAGCATTAAAAACCTGAAACCAGGTACTTACACTATAAAAGCTTCTTTTATTGGTGCCAAAACAAAAACCAAGCAAGTCATAATAACCAATGACAATACTTATGTTTCATTTGATTTAGACTATAAAAACGATTTAGATGAAGTTGTAATTACCGGAACTAGGACAGAAAAACGACGCACAGACTCTCCCGTAATTGTAAATTTAATTGACAGTGAAACATTACAACAAGTAGTAGCAATTGATCTTTCTGAAGGCTTACGCTTCCAACCAGGATTACGTGTAGAGATGGATTGCCAAACTTGCAATTACAGTCAAATTCGCATGAACGGGCTTCAGGGTGGTTATTCTCAAATCCTTATTAACGGGCGCCCTATTTTTAGCCCACTCACCGGTTTATATGGACTAGAGCAAATCCCGGTAAACATGATCGAACGTATAGAAGTTGTTCGCGGCGGGGTTTCTGCACTTTACGGATCCAGTGCGATTGGAGGAACTGTAAATGTTATTACCAAAATACCAAAAAAAAATAGCTACAACTTTAGTTATGCCTACCAAAATATAGATGGAGGTGCGGATCAAAATTTAATAAACGGAAACGCGACCGTAGTTAATGAAGACTATAATTCTGGGGCTACCTTTTTTATAAGCAACCGAAAAAGAACGGCATACGATGCTAATAACGATAACTTCTCAGAATTACCAGAACTTAAAAACACTTCTTTTGGTGTAAACGCCTTTTATTTACCTACCGAAAATTCTAAATTAGAAATCAATTTAAGCAAACTATATGAATATCGCTTTGGCGGAGAAATTGTAGACAAACCCGCTTATTTAACCCAACAGTCAGAAGAAAGAGACCACCACGTCCTTATGGCAAGTTTGGATTACCAAATAAACTTTAATGATAATAAAAATTCGTTAATCTTCTATTACGGTGGGCAACGTACCGACCGTAACCATTACACAGGAATAACTCCAGATGACCCAAACGAACAAATTGATTTTTTTAAAGATCCACCTTATGGTATATCAGAAGTAACCACGCATCAAGGAGGAATTCAACTAAATAATAAATTTGATGATTTTTTGGGAGGCACAACAGTACTAACAGGAGGATTAGAATATGTTTATGACGATGTTATGGATCAAATTACCTCCTACAATTATTTGATCGATCAAACCACAAAAAACTTAGGTCTATTTGTTCAAAACGACTGGGAAGTTACTAAAGACATAAATCTCCTTGCTGGTTTTAGATTAGATGACCATAACCTAGTAGACCATGTTGTATTTAGCCCTAGATTATCCTTGCTTTACAAACTAAAAGAGACTACTCAGTTCCGTTTAGGTTGGGGTACAGGTTTTAGAGCGCCACAAGCTTTTGATACCGATCTACATATTGCCTTTGCAGGCGGTGGAGTTTCTAGAATTTCACTTTCAGAAAACTTAGTAGAAGAACGCTCAAATAGTTTTACCGCTTCAGTAAATTACGACAAAGCTACGAAACATTTTATCGCTGGTTTTACCATCGAAGGATTCTATACCCATCTAAACGATGCTTTTTTTCAAGCCCCTATAGGTGAAGATGAATTTGGTGAACGTTTTGAAAAGAGGAATGGTGCCGGAGCAACCGTAAAAGGCTTTACATTAGAAGCCCGTGCTAATTTTGATTATGTATTTCAAATTGAAACCGGTTTAACCTTGCAATCCAGTCAATTTGATGACCCTGTAGAAAACATAGAAGGTCTCCCCACTACACGTAACTTTTTACGAACTCCAAACGACTACGGCTATGCAACATTTACATACACACCAACTAAACAATTTACCGCAAGTGCCAATATAATTTATACAGGACAAATGGACATTATACATTTTGCAGGAGAAAATACCGGACAAAATACAGATGAATACAACAAAACAGATCCCTTTACGGAACTAAGTCTACGACTAGGCTACACCTTCACTATTCCAAAAGTAAGTACAGCAATAGAACTATATGGAGGCGTTAAAAACGTGACCAATAGCTACCAATCAGACTTTGACACAGGCAAAAACCGTGATAGTAATTATATTTATGGCCCTGCAGCACCACGAACTGTATTTATTGGACTTTCAATTAATTCATTGTAATTATAATAGTCATGAAAATAAGCTTAATTACAGTACTACTATTAATATCAAATACTCGATTTTCTCAAACAAAACACACGATACATTGGTTAAGCTTTGAACAACTAGAAGATTCCTTAAAAAGCAACCCAAAAAAAGTAATTATAGATTTTTATGCCGACTGGTGCAAACCTTGTCTTAAAATGCAAAAAGAAACATTTACCGACTCGTTAATAGTCCATACAATTAACAAAGGGTATTACGCTGTCAAGATGAATATTGAAACCAAAGACACCATTCATTTTGGAAATCAAATATTTGTGAATAAACGCTTGAAGAAAAGAAACCCAATACACCAAATCCCATTACTAATGGCTCAGCAAAAAAACAAACCCTTCTCGCTACCTGCTTTAGTATTTTTAGATGAACAATTTAACCACAGAGCACGTTATTTTCAATACTTAAATGCCAATCAACTTCTCAAAATACTTAAAAACCAACACTAAACAAGTCTTAATGAGAGTAAAAACCAGATAAATACTCTTATTTTTAGTACCTTCGTAATAAATATTTAGACAAATGAAAAAAATAATTCTGCTTTTAGCAATTACCCTAGCTCTAGGAGCTTGCAACAGCAAGTCTAAAGACAATGGAAAACTCAATATAGTGACTACCACAACAATGCTTACCGATTTGGTTAAAAACATTGGAGGGGACAGCATTAATGTTAATGGCTTAATGGGAAGCGGTGTAGATCCACATCTTTACAAAGCAAGTGAAGGTGATGTAACCAAACTAGTTGATGCGGATATCATATTTTTTAATGGCTTACATCTTGAAGGAAAACTAGTTGAAGTTTTCGAAAAAATGGGAAGTAAAACAAAAACACCAATTGCATTGGCAGACGCAATTGATAAATCAACACTAATAGGCTCAGAATATTTTGCTTCAAATTATGACCCACACGTTTGGTTTAATATTTCCTACTTCAAACAATTTGCAATCAAGGTCGCAGCGGTTTTATCAGAGAAAGATGCAAAAAATGCGGACTATTACAATGCCAATGCTACAGCTTTTCTGTCCAAATTAGACACCCTTGAAAACACAGTTAAATCAAAAATAGAAACCCTTCCTGCCGACAAACGCATTCTTGTAACCGCTCATGATGCTTTTAATTACTTCGGAAAAAGTTACGGCTTTGAAGTCGTTGGTTTGCAAGGTATATCGACAGCTACAGAAGCAGGTGTAAAAGATGTCCAAAATTTAGCTAACTTTATAATAGAAAATAAAGTAAACGCTATTTTTATTGAAAGTTCAGTACCAAAACGAACTATTGAAGCTTTACAAGAAGCTGTTAAATCAAAAGGTCATGACGTACAAATTGGAGGAACGTTATACTCTGATGCTCTTGGAAGCGCAGGAACAATAGAAGGCACTTATATTGGGATGTTTGAGTACAATGTAAATACTATCGTCAATGCGCTTAAATAAGACAAACCTCTGATTTCGATAAAGTAAAAACAAATAATGAAATCCTGAAACAAGTTCAGTATGACGACATACTGATGAAGAATTAGGTTTGACATAAACACCTTTTTTATTCGTTTTTTGAACCTATAAAAAATGAATATATTTTGAATTAAACAAAAATCCCAATGACTTGGGAAATGGTTATGAAGCAAAAAATAGCAGTAAAAGTAGATGACCTTACAGTCGCGTACAACTACAAACCTGTCCTTTGGGATATCGATTTAGAAATCCCAGAAGGTGTTCTGATGGCTATTGTAGGCCCGAACGGCGCAGGTAAATCAACACTAATCAAATCTATTTTAGGCATCTTGAAACCCATAGCGGGTAGCGTAACCATTTACGACAAACCGTATGACAAACAACGCAAACTAGTCGCATATGTCCCACAAAAAGGAAGTGTCGACTGGGATTTCCCAACTACCGCTTTAGATGTCGTCACTATGGGAACTTACGGTAGCTTAGGCTGGATAAAACGTCCTGGGCAAAAGGAAAAAAAAGCCGCATTAGAAGCTTTAGAAAAAGTAGGTATGCTCCCTTTTAAAGGCAGACAAATTAGTCAACTATCCGGTGGACAACAACAACGTATTTTTCTAGCACGAGCATTGGTACAAAATGCCTCTATCTATTTTATGGATGAGCCTTTTCAAGGTGTTGACGCCACTACAGAAATCGCTATTATCAACATCCTAAAAGAACTTAGAAAAGCGGGGAAAACAGTCATTGTCGTACATCATGATTTACAAACCGTTCCAGAATATTTTGACTGGGTTACTTTTTTAAATGTGAAAAAAATTGCTACAGGTCCAGTTAAAGACATCTTTAATGACGATAACTTAACTAAGACTTATGGTATTAACTATAAAGTAAGTATCCAAGAATAAAGCACAGGTTACTAACAAATTAATATAATTATAGAATTCTAGTTTTCAACCGAAAAACATGAACTTAACAGAATATTTCGAGCTAGTCTTTACAGACTACACACTAAGAACCATAACACTAGGAACAGCAATTCTAGGAGCTGTAACAGGAATGCTAGGAAGCTTTGCAGTACTTAGAAAACAAAGCTTACTCGGTGACGCTATTTCTCACGCCGCTTTACCAGGTATTGCAATTGCTTTTTTAATAACAGGGGCAAAAGACAGCAACACTTTGCTTTTAGGCGCTTTAGTCAGCGGATTAATAGGAACCTTCTGGATTAGAGGTATAGTCAAAAAAACACATCTAAAAAGTGATACAGCCTTAGGATTAATATTATCTATCTTTTTTGGTTTTGGAATGCTACTATTAACCTTTATCCAAAAACAACCCAATGCTAACCAAGCGGGATTAGACAAATACTTATTTGGTCAAGCGGCGACGTTAGTCGAGAGTGATGTCTGGCTAATGGCAACAGTTACAGGGGTCTGTCTGTTTGTATTACTCCTTTTTTGGAAAGAATTTAAAATCTTACTATTTGATGCAGATTACACCAAAACATTAGGTTTCAACACCAAATTTATTGACATTTTAATCACCACCTTTATCGTATTAGCTATTGTATTAGGCCTACAAACCGTAGGTGTTGTATTAATGAGCGCTATGCTTTTGGCGCCAGCAGCAGCAGCCCGACAATGGACCAACAGCTTATCTAAAATGGTCCTTTTAGCAGCTATTTTCGGTGCATTTTCAGGCGTTTTTGGAACAGCAATAAGCGCAAGCCAAACTAACTTATCCACAGGACCAGTAATTGTTTTAGTGGCTGCGGTCTTTGTTGTGTTTTCCTTTATATTTTCACCTAGTCGCGGCCTATTATTTAGACAAATACGATTTATAAAAAACAGACGCGATTTAGAACTCCATAAAACCTTAGCATTAATGCATCATATTGCAGAAACACATGATGACATCTCTCATCCACATGCTATTAAGCTATTAAATAACTTCCAAGGTTTCACAAGAAAAACGCTTCAAAAATTAGTCGAAAAAAATTATGTCACACTAGATGGAAATATGTGGAGTTTAACCAAAACTGGTTTCGAAACTGCCGCAAATTTATACACAAAACAAGCTACAGAAGATGAATAGCGCTCAAATAGAAATACAATTAATTGCCAGTTTAGTCGCTATAGCATGCGCTATTCCTGGAACATTTTTAGTACTACGTAAAATGGCGATGATCAGCGATGCCATAAGCCATTCTATCCTACCAGGTATTGTGGTTGGTTTTTTTATCACACAAGATTTAAATTCACCTTTGCTAATTGTTTTAGCAGCTTTTACTGGTGTTATAACCGTTGTTTTAGTCGAATATATTCAAAAAACAGGCCTCGTAAAAGAGGATACAGCAATCGGTTTAGTGTTTCCTGCATTATTTAGTATTGGTGTGATCTTAATTGCAAAAAATGCTAACGATGTGCATTTAGATGTGGATGCCGTTTTGGTTGGCGAATTAGCATTAGCTCCTTTTGACAGATTAGTCGTTTCAGGTGTTGATATAGGCCCAAAATCACTATGGATAATTGGAACCATTTTATTAATTACTATCACTTTGTTAATTGCTTTTTTTAAAGAATTAAAAGTCAGCACGTTTGACAAAGGACTAGCAGCCTCTCTAGGGTTCTCTCCTGCCATTATACACTATGGATTAATGACGGTATCATCTGTCACTACAGTTGGTGCATTTGATGCTGTAGGTGCTATTTTAGTCGTTGCTTTAATGATTGCCCCTGCCGCAACTGCTTACTTATTAACCACCAACTTAAAAAAGATGCTAGCCTTAGCTGCTTTTTTTGGTGTTTTTAGCGCCATTTCCGGCTATTGGCTCGCCCATTTACTGGACGCTTCCATTGCTGGCTCAATAACAACAATGCTAGGCCTGCTATTTTTAGCTGTTTACTTATTCGCGCCAAATAAAGGTGTTATTGCCGTTATGTATCGCGAAAAACAACAACGCATAGAAGTAAGCTTATTAACTTTTTTGTTACACCTAAAAAATCATAACGAAGCCGAAGAACGCCACGTCAATCATTTAAGAGAACATATTAACTGGCAAAAAATTAGAGCTAAAACCGTTTTAGAATTAGCGCTTAAAAATAATATGATTGCTGTTAATAATAACGTTGTGTCACTAACAGACAAAGGAGACACCTTTACCTCAAAAGCGATTGATTATATAATTACAAACGAAGATGCTCAAATAGAAGATATGAAAGATGATTTCTTTTTATTTAGAGGGTAAAAAAAAGACCTCTCAGGTATGAGAAGTCTATTATTTAATTTTTATTTATAAGCTATTAAAATCGTCTTTCATCCTGCAAAAACTCATAAGCCGTTTGAACTTGCTTAAATTTTTCTTCTGCACCTTTTCTATGTTCCTCCCCTAAATGTTCTACGCGATCTGGGTGATATTTTTTAGCCATAGTACGGTAAGCTTTTTTAATTTGATCTACAGTTGCCGTTTTATCAATTTCCAAAATCTTATAAGCATTATCACTACTATTATAAAACATCGCTTTTATACTAGAATAATCACGACTACTAATACCCAAATAGTTAGTTATTCTGTGGATTTCATCCTCCTCATCGTCTGTAACCATTCCATCTGCTTTTGCAATTCCAAAAAGAAAATGCACCAACTGCAAACGCGACGCATGATCCATCATGTCATGGATTTGATTACACACATCTCTAGTGGATACGTTTTGGCTACTTATTTTCTTAAATAACTTAAATGCTTTGTTTGCTCTATCCTTACCGTAAAGTTCTACAAATTTATTGCGCACAAAATCCAACTCACTTTGCTCTTGTTTTCCATCTGCCTTTATAACAACAGAAGCTAACACCAGCAAACTAACTTCAAAATCTCCAGAAGAAGTTTCTGCCCGACGCTGCTTTTGCGATTTACGTTTTGATTGTTTTTTGTATTTGGACTGCCCTTTTCGCTGATTATCAGCAGATCCATTACCCAACAATTGCCCTTTATCTGACATAGAATCTCCTAAACTACCAAGGGCTAACCCTATAATAGCTCCAATTGGACCACCTAACGTCCATCCTAAAGTTGCGCCTATCCATTTTAATGCACTCATAAATATTGTTCTAATTTAAAAAAGTAAATATACTACTTTGTTAGTATACTTTAAATCTGATTTGTTACTGATGTAAGTAGCTTGGTGCGTTAAGGATGGAGCGGTCTGTCTGAGCTCCTCGCAGAGAGCGAGTAGCGATAGCCTGACCTTATGACACCATAAGTGTTATAAGGTAACGCCATAATAATTTTTGCACGGTTTTTGATTATCTTTGTATGAGATAGATTTATAAATAAAAAATTACAAAAATATGTATCCAGCAGAATTAGTAAAACCAATGCGTGAGGACTTAACCAAAGTAGGTTTTAAAGAATTACATACCGCTGAAGCAGTAAACACTGCAATTGCAAAAGAAGGAACAACTTTAGTGGTTGTAAATTCAGTTTGTGGTTGTGCAGCTGCAAATGCAAGACCAGGAGCGAGAATGAGCTTAGAAAATGCAAAAAAACCAACGAATATAGTAACGGTTTTTGCAGGTGTTGATAAAGACGCGGTTGATCAAGCAAGAGCACACATGGTCCCTTTTCCTCCAAGCTCACCAAGTATGGCTTTATTTAAAGACGGAGAATTAGTACACATGTTAGAGCGTCATCATATTGAAGGAAGACCTGCAGAATTAATTGCAGAAAACCTTATGGATGCTTATAACGAACATTGCTAAGCCACTTCTTACTCATAACATAAGTCGCTTTTAAGCTAAGTATTATAGAAAAACCACGTTTTTTAAACGTGGTTTTTCTATTTTTGAAAGATAGAATCTTAACAGTAAAATGAGAAAAATTTTAGCCTATCCCTTATCTATAGTTTATTACCTATTTTTCGGGTTAACATTAGTTATTTTTCACCCCATACAATGGTTCTGCTTTAATGTGTTTGGCTATAAGGCACACAAAACAAGTGTTGACCTTTTACAGTTTTGCTTAATGCGCTGTGTCAATCTATTGTTTACAAGCCAAAAGTTAATTAACCCCTATAAATTAGATAATTCACATCCCGTAATAATTGTGTCTAATCATCAAAGTATGGCAGACATACCACCGTTAATGTGGTATTTTAGAAAGCATCATGTCAAATTTGTTAGCAAAAAAGAACTAGGTAAAGGTTTACCAAGTGTATCTTACAATCTTAGACATGGAGGTTCTGCTTTAATTGACCGAAAAAATCCTAGACAAGCTATTGTTGCTATCAGGAAATTTGCCGATTATATTGAGTCTACCAATCGCGCTGCTGTTATATTTCCCGAAGGTACTAGAAGTCGTGACGGAAAACCAAAACCATTTCAAACTAAAGGCTTAGAGACGTTAATAAAATATATACCAAGTGCTATCATTATACCGGTAACAATCAACAATTCTTGGAAAAACCTACGTTATGGCAAGTTTCCATTAGGTATTGGTAACAAGATAACATTTACAGCTCATAAACCCATAAAAGCCAGTGATTTTGAGGATACAAAAGCACTACTTACACACATAGAAACCACTATTAAAAATAGTATTAAAATATAAGATTATGTCATTAAAAAACGTAAGATTAGAGGTGATGTCTTTTTTAGAGAAAGATGTAGAATCGTTAATAGAAAAATATTTAATACCAGTGGAAAAAATCTGGCAACCGACTGATTTTTTACCTAATTCTGAAGGCCCAAATTTCCTGGAAGAAGTCAAAGAAATTAGAGAACTATCTAAAGAACTACCTTATGATTTCTGGGTTGTATTAGTTGGTGATATGATTACAGAAGAAGCCCTACCCACCTACGAATCCTGGTTAATGGACGTTGAAGGTATTGATCAAAACGAACGTAATGGTTGGGCTAAATGGATTAGACATTGGACTGCCGAAGAAAATCGTCATGGCGACGTCCTTAACAAGTATCTATACCTTTCTGGTCGTGTCAATATGAAAGAAATTGAGCAAACCACACAACACCTTATTGCTGATGGTTTTGATATTGGTACTGCCCAAGATCCTTATAAAAACTTTGTTTACACTAGTTTTCAAGAACTAGCAACCTATGTCTCTCATAATCGCGTAGCTAAACTTGCCAAAGCAAAAGGAAACAAGCAGCTATCTAGGATGTGTAAAATAATTTCTGGTGACGAGATGAGGCATCATCATGCTTATAGTGAATTTGTCGAACGCATCTTTAAAGTAGATCCTAGTCAAATGATGTTAGCGTTTCAATACATGATGAAACAAAAAATAACTATGCCTGCTCATTTTTTAAGAGAGTCAGGAGGAAAAATCAGCTCTGTTTTTGAAGAATTTTCTAACACAGCACAACGGATTGGTGTTTATACATCAATGGATTACATTGAAATTTTACAGAAATTAATAGCACGTTGGGAAATAGACAAAATTTCAGGGTTAAGTGATGAAGCTGAAAAAGCGCGTGACTATCTAATGAAACTCCCAAGTAGAATGCTACGTTTAGCAGATAGAATCAAAATTCCTGAAAACGCTTACCAATTTAAATGGGTAGAACCTGCTAAGCTATAACACTATGACAAATCATGATTTAATTGAAGCAACTAAAGTCTTTGTAAAAGAGACTTTAAAAGGCGCTGAAGGTGGACATGACTGGTTTCACATAGAACGTGTTTTTAACAATAGCTTATTGATTGCCAAAGGCGAGAATGTTGATCACCTAGTTGTTTCTCTAGGTGCTTTACTGCATGATATAGCAGATAGTAAATTCCACAATGGAGATAGCACTATTGGCCCAAAAATCGCGGGTGCTTTTTTACTAAAGCACGATGTAGACTCGGCAACCATAAATCATGTTATTAAGATTATTGAAAACATTTCTTACAGTTCCAATATCGGTTCTAATAACCTATTTAAATCTAATGAGCTTGACGTTGTTCAGGACGCAGACCGTTTGGATGCTATAGGCGCCATCGGCATAGCACGCACCTTTAATTATGGTGGATTTAAAAACAGAGTTCTTTACGATCCTACCATCACCCCTAATTTAAACTTGACTAAAGCAGAATACAAAGCATCTAATGCACCTACAATTAATCATTTTTACGAAAAATTATTGCTTTTAAAAGAATTAATGAATACCAAAACCGGAACTAAAATTGGGACACAAAGACACCAATATATGGTTGATTTTTTGAAGCAATTCCATGCGGAATGGGAAGGTAAAAGATAAAAATACTCAACGCTATTCCGTTTGCATTAAGCACAAAAAATTATAAAAAAAAACAATGGTAAAAAAAATAGTGCTTTTCGTTTTAGCAAGCATTGCCTTTATCTCTTGCAAACAGGACCTTCCAACTAAACCATATTCTTATTACCATTGGAAAACAGAGTTCTCTTTACCCCAATCTGAAAAAAAACTAATTAGTAATAGTTTGAGCGAGAAACTATATCTCAGGTTTTTTGATATTGTATATAATGAAAAACAACAAAATGCACTTCCTGTCGCTACAACTCAATTTACAACAGACACAACTCTTCCATTTAATAAAGTAGTGCCTGTTATTTTTATTAGAAACAGTGTGTTTACCAACGCTTCGAATGTTAATTTAGAGCAATTAGCCAGAAATACAATACAGAAGATTGATCGCTTACTTTCAAAAAACTTTAATAATACGATCATTTGTGAAGACATTCAAATTGATTGCGATTGGTCTCAAAGCACAAAAACCGCTTTTTTTAGTTTCTTAGAGCACTTAAAAAAATATAGTCCTGACCGCTCAATAACCTCAACCGTTAGGTTACATCAAATAAAATATAGAGAAAAAACAGGAGTCCCACCGGTAGATAAAGTTGTGCTAATGGCCTATAATGTTGGAGATATTAGTGATAGTAATCAAAAAAACACTATTATTAATAATACAATAACTGCAAAATATCTAGAACGTTTAAAAACCTACCCCATTAAATATAATGTAGCATTACCTATTTTTGAGTGGGGAATTCTATATAGAAACGGTAAGATTATTGGTCTTATAAATCAATACAACGATCAGGATATTAAAGCAAATTTTAATTTGATTTCTGAAACCACATATATTGCAAAAAACGAGACCTATATTGATGGCAATTTTATATACGAAGGTGATAAATTACGTATTGAAACGGTCCCCAAAAAACAACTTAAAGAACTAGCTGTTCTGATAAAAGAAGCATCAGTCATAGATTATGAAACTATTTTCTATCATGTAAGCTCTCCATTAATTCTAAAATTCTCTGAAGATGATATTAAAGATTTGGTTAAATAGAATACTACTTTTATTCCCTTTTATTGCGCTATCCAACAACCCAAATGAAACGCCCACATTTTGCGGTTGGGGAGGCTCTTGGAACGATTATTATTATCAAATAGTAGATCAATTTAGCCTTGTAGAAGTAGAAAATTGGGCATTTTTAAACTGCCCAGAAGAAACCTATTGTTATGAGCACGGCTATGACACAACATTACTAAACATTACTGAATGGCACACTTTTTTTAAAGGCCAATTTACTAAAGAGGAATTAGCACAATTAATATATCACCTACCTTTAGAACAGCTCAATGGCACTAAACAAGTCGAACAAAAAAACAAACCGATTTACACTAAAATTAGTCAATCCAACTATTCGTTTTTTAAAGATTATCTAATACTAGCCAAAAAAACTGCAAAAACACAAAGTGACCGAACATCAAGCAATGATTGGTATCAAGGAGAAGATCAAGAAAAAACAGATAAAGACCAATTATTAGCTGACACTTTTAGACTTATAAATAAAGCGCCTAATCAATTTTATAAAAACCGCCTGGGCTACCAAGCTGTTAAACTATTACATTACAAACAAGACAATCAAAAAGCTATTGACGCCTTTAAAACCGTTATTAAATACACCAAAGCAACGGATTACATTTATTATCGTGCATTAGAGCAGGTTGCTGGCGCTTATTTTAATATTAATGATGAAGTTACTGCCGCCAATTACTACCTTAAGGTATACGATAATTTACCCGACAGACGCAATAATTGCGCGTTAAGTCTTCGTTATTTAGATTGGGCTAGTTTAGAACAAAACCAAACATTTACACAAAACACCGCGTATCAAGATGCAAAACATTTTTTTAAAGCTTTTCACGGTCGTGGTAATATTATTGTAGAAACAGAAAACATAGCAGACATAAATGTCAATTCTCCTTATTTGAAAATTTTGGCCGTAAGACAGATGGATCAAATCCAATCAAGTCTCTTTAGACATAACGATTCTCGTTATTATTCTGATCATGACGACGACTCTATGTACGCCATGTCAAAATACAAAATCGTATGTCAAGAGATATTAAACAACCCAAACCTTAAAAACCAATCCTTATGGCAACTTGTTATGACTATGCAAAACCTGCAACTTGGATTGTTCGATGATGCACAAAACAGCCTAAATTCAATAACACAAGCAGCGTATTTAATTCATAAAAAAAGATTACAATTAACTCTAGACCATTTAAAAATTACAACTGTAGATAGACCAAGAATAAACACCTTGTTTAATCGTATAAATAATGATCCAGATTTAAATACACACGGACCAACAGTTGCCGCTTTTTTTAACCACATTAGCGCAGTATACGAAAAAAGCAATCCCATCTTAAGCGCTATTACCGCCATAAATTATGACTCCGGAATCTCAAAACAAACCTTTAACTGGAGTGCTATAGACGCTAATTACGCCTATAATTACGCGTTTGAATCTGTATACCCTTATATTAATTTAGAAGTCATTAATGCCTTTGATGCTTTTTTAGATTTAACTACTCCAACCCAGTTTGAAAAAGCAATTCTTAATAGACTCAAACTACCAGCAAAAGATTTTGTTCATGATTTACGTGGCACTTGGTTTTTAGCAAATAACCAATTAGACTTTGCTCTTAATGCGTTTAAAAAAGTCGAAAAATCACAACTTTTTTGGGAAGAAGACATTAGACCAGAAATTTTCTCTGGATCCATTAAAGAATGGATGAATGTTAGTTTTAATGCTATTTCCGATAAATTCCATTTAAACTACTTATCCACAATTACAACCTCAACGACCAACCTAAACTCTGATGAAAACTACAAAGACAACAAAATAAAATTAACGTCAACACTTATTTCCCTAAATACATTAGCAAAAACAGAAACCGTAAATACCGCCGATTATTATTATATGCTTGGTAATGCTTGGTACAACATGAGTGCTGATGGTTGGTTTGTAAACAACTTGTTTTATATTGACAACAATAATAGAAATGATTTACTAGCAAAATATCAATATGATAACGAAGATGATAACTCAGAATCATACGCCACAATAGAAACAATAGACATAAAACAAACCGCAACTAATTATTTTCAAAAAGGGCTTACTACTTCTGGCACCAAAGAAACAAAAGCCAAGTTACTTTTTATGTTAGCAAAAGCGAATAGCTGTCATGAGTCCTTCTACGATGATAATAAAAGCGAATACTTTATCACACTATGTAATCTTCATAAGACTTATTTTGAAACGTTAAAAAAAGAGTATTCTGATACCAAGTTTTATCAAGAAATTTTAAAAGAATGTAGTTGGTTTTAATATTATTAAATATCATAAACATCAGAGTAAAGATGCAAACCTGTAGTAGGTTTTTCAAGTAGTTTCATGTAAAAAAAATGAAAAACAAATAAATTTAATTTTCTTTAGCGACCTCTAAAGCAGTTATCTTATACTCTAAAATAGACATCTCTTCTCCATAATCGATAATCTGCTCTGCGGTTAAATGACTACTAGCATTTACAGCCTCCAATATGCCTTTTCTTTTTTGATTATAATACGCTAATGTAGATTCTATTTTATCTTCCATAATTATAGTGTATTGGTATTATTTGATCATCGTTTTTATTTCACTTCTATATTTAGAAGCACTTTTACCAACAACCTCATTAAATACTTTATTAAAATGAGAGAAGTTATTAAATCCACATTCAAAACAAATATCCGTAATACTACTTTGGCTTTCTGTTAGCAACTTGGTAGCATAAAATATGCGGTATTCGTTTACAAACTGTGTAAAGGTTTTACTCGTTATTTTTTTAAAATAACGACAAAATGCAGGCACAGTCATACTTACTAAGTCAGAAATCTGATCTAAAGTAATATGATTTTGAAAGTTTTTATTGACATACTTATAAATCTTATCAATTTTATCTGTGTCTTGCGGCTGGGTTTCAAACACATAACCATTTTGATTAAGTATTGTATAATCATCAGTCAGCGCAAGTAACTCCAATATTTCAAGTAATTTAGTAATTCGCTTTATACCTTCATATTTAGGTAATCTCTCAATCTTAGGGCCCACTATCTTTTTTATCTCTTGCTTGTATAAGATCCCGTTTTTAGCACGCTCTAATAACTGGAGTATATTTTTCATTTCCGGTAAACCTGTTAGTGAATCACCTAAAAAATCTGGATGAAATTGCACTAATGTTTCTTTCCCTTTAGAGGTTAAACGATCCGTAAAACCATTATGTGGCAAATTAGAACCGATTAAGATTAATTGGCTATTATTAAAGTAAGACAAATGATTTCCAATATGTCGTCTTCCTTTCCCTTTATTAACGTAAACCATTTCCAATTCTGGATGGAAGTGCCAAAAGGCTTCACTGCGCTTCCGTTTTTTAGTTTTTTGAACTGCTATTATGGAGCTCCCAAACGTAGGTGTAATCTTTTTTAAAGTAGGCTTTGTATTCAATTGATAAAACTTTTTACAAAATTACAACATATACATGCATAGTTGTATGCTAATTTAGCACTATTATATGTTATTTTAACCTATAACGTTTTCGTTGATTACTATTCAGTTAATATAGCACATAAACATACCAATTCTCTTGTTATTAGAACTACTCTTCTACTCTAACTTTGCACACATAATCATTAAAACGATTTATTATGAAAAATTTTATGAAACACATTTTAGCTTTAGCAATCGTATTTGCTACGCTAAGCAGTAACGCAACAGACAACGCTTTTTTAAATAATAAAGAAGACGGAAAAACAATATTAATGTTTGGTACTGTTAGTCAAGGAGACCAACTAACGGTGAAAGATGCTTTTGGAATAATTCTTTACAAAGAAGCCATTATAAAAAACGGTCAATACAACAAGTCTTTTGACCTAACAGCTTTACCTGACGGAAACTATATCTTTGAATTAGACAAACAAAATCAAATTAGAGTATACCCATTTACAGTTGATAAAAATGTAGTCACGTTTAATAAGGAAAAATTAACCGTTGTGAACAAGCCAAAAGTAACCAGTAAGGATAATAATATCTACATTACTGCTCACAACCCAGAACAAGCAAATTATACTATCGAAATTTTTTACGACAGTGTTGAAAACACAACTGAAAAAATATATTCTGAAACTTTTAAGAATACAACTACTGTAGGAAAAAAGTTTAAACTTTTAGAAGATAAAGATGAAGCTTACGAAGTGGTTGTAACAGCAAATGGAAGAGCATTTACGTCGACAATCAACTTTTAAGTAAAAGTACACAAAACAAAAAAAAGACGCCATATGGCGTCTTTTTTTTGTTGATATATCACCTATTACTTCCCAGGAAATACAGCTTTACGCTTTTCTAAAAACGCAGTGGTCCCTTCTTTAAAATCTTCCGTTCCAAAACACGCTCCAAATTGTTCGATTTCAACCTCAAACCCATTAACACCATCATTATAATTGGCATTTATAGCTTGAATAGCTTTCCCTATTGCTACTGTTGAGTTTCTCATGATTTTACTAGCAATTTTCTCTGCTAAAGGTAATAACTCCTCTTGTGTTACCACGTGATTTACTAAACCATAGCTTAAAGCTGTAGGAGCATCTATCATTCCTGCTGTCATCACCATTTCCATTGCACGTCCTTTACCAACCAATTGTGGTAAACGTTGTGTACCACCATAACCAGGTATAACACCTAGACTAACTTCAGGCAATCCCATTTTAGCATTATCACTTGCGACTCTAAAATGTGCTGCCATGGCCAATTCTAAACCACCACCAAGTGCAAAACCATTTACTGCCGCTATAACTGGAGTGTTTAAATTTTGAACAAAATCAAACAGTATTTCCTGTCCTTTGGCTGCTAATTTACCTCCATTTTCCACACTAAAATTAGCAAATTCGCTAATATCTGCTCCTGCGACAAAAGCTTTTTCGCCACTACCAGTAATGATAATCACTTTTGTCTCTAGATCTTTATTAGCCGCATCAAACGCATGATGCAATTCTTCTATTGTTACTTTGTTTAAAGCATTTAATTTTGACGGTCTATTAATAGTAATAGTAGTTATTCCGTTTTGTGTACTTGTAAGTATGTTTTCGAAATTCATAATTAATGTTATTTATTATTTCCGCGAAAGCGAAACCTGTTTATTTTTTATTCTTTAGGAAACGTCACTGTAAATGTGGTTCCTACATCCTTTTGAGTTACAAAGGTAATTGTTCCTTGATATGTTTCTACTATATTTCTCACCATTGCTAACCCAAGCCCCATTCCACTGGATTTTGTTGTAAACTTTGGCTCGAAGACTTTAGCTCTATTTTCTTCAGAAATCCCATTTCCATTATCCGAAATAGTCAAGACCACATTACCATTATCATCAAAAACACTCACTAAAATTTCTGGAGTTTTATGATCAGGAATCGCTTGAATACCATTTTTAACCAAGTTAGTAATTACTCTAATTAATTGTGTCCGATCAAATTTGGCAATAATTTCATCTTTTTCAGGAAGAAACTGGATATAATTTTCATTAAATATATCTAAAGCTAAGTCCACGACTTTAACCACATTTAAAACTTCGTTTTGCTGCGCAGGCATTTTGGCGAAATTTGAAAAAGCACCAGCAATAGCACTCAACGTGTCTATTTGCTGAATAAGCGTTTTACTATACTCGTCTAATTTCTGAATAATCTCTGGGTCTTCAGGGTTAAACTTACGTTGAAAGCTTTGCACTGTTAATCGCATTGGTGTTAATGGATTTTTGATCTCGTGCGCGACTTGTTTTGCCATTTCTCGCCACGCTTGCTCGCGCTCACTTTTAGCCAATTTAACAGCACTTTCTTCTATTTGATCAATCATACTGTTATACGCTTTTACAAGCGTTGCGATCTCCTCTGTAGTACTCTCTATTTCTATTTTCTCGTTACGCTTTTCCAAACGCGTTTGATTCATTTTATCACTAATCGTTTTAAGTGTTCTAGTGATATACTTTGACAAGAAGTAAGCCAATGTAATCGCAATGATTAACATTAAAAGATAGGTATACCCTAACCGCTCAAAAAACTCATTAAGTTCTCTGGACAAAAAATCATCATTTTCTAAATATGGTAAATTTAAGATGGCTAATGGCTTAAATTTTTGATCGGTAATATACGTATAAGATGATCTGAAATTTTCTCCTTTTTCCTCTCTTAACTCCACGTGTTTATGCCCAAAAGTATCAGACAGCGTATTTAGTATTTCGGCACTAATACATTTCTCTATAGCATCTTCTGGCAAACTTGCTTTGGACGAGATCAATAAACTCCCTTCCAAATCGTAAAGATTAACTTTTAGACCATGTATGTCTGCAATTTTATAAATTTCGTCTTTAAAGATTAAAGATAACCGCTCCGGAATAACTTCAAAAGTAGTTTCTCTGATAACAAAATCTAAGTGCCGCTTGATGTTTTTTTCTTTACGTTCTAAACGCTGTTCATGATAATCTTGCGTTTCTTCCGAATATTGATACGCCGCTACTAATGCAATTAAAATTGAGGCTAAAAGCACCAAAAAAATCATTGCAAAAAATATGCGAAGACGTAAAGAGAGTTTAGTTATTTTCATTGTTTAAATATAGCAATAATCAAACCAAAGATTTATCGCCGTAATTAATGCCTTAACTATGCGTTTGGATTTTTAGCTCGGATACGTTTATACACTTTAAAACCTAACATTAATAACACCCCTAAACCTAAGATACCAATAACACCAAACATCCAATTTATCGCACTTTTAAGGATGACTAAAAAGACTACTGCAAACAAAATAAAAGTAGCCCCTTCATTCCATAATCGCATAAAGTTTGATGTTTTTTTAACGACATCATTTTGTAATTGCCTGAAATAAACATGTGTTTGGAATTGATATAAAAATAACAATAACACAAAAGTTAATTTAACATGCATCCACGGTTGCTGCAACCAAAAAGGTTGTAAAATTAACAACCAAACAGCAAAAATAGTTGCTAAAATTGCGCTAGGCCACGTAATAATAAACCACAAACGCTTGGCCATTAACTTTAACTGTTCTCCTAAAATTTCTTTATCAGGAGATGGTTTATGAAACGCTTCTATTTGATAAACAAACAATCTAGGAATGTAGAACAAACCAGCAAACCAGGTTACCACAAATATTAAATGTAAAGCTTTTATGTACCTATAATAGTCTTCCATTACTCTTTTATCAATAATTAATTCGTTTTAAAAATAGACATAATACATATTATGCTTCTGATATATTTAATTTTAGCTTCATTTCTCTACGCAAAAAGAAACCGGTAACAATTGTAGACAAAACATCTGCAATTGGAAAAGATATCCAAATCCCAAATTCGCCAAAATAAATAGGCAAAATATACATTAAAGGAATAAAGAAAATAGCTTGCCTAGTTAACGTTAATAGTAATGCTGGCAATGCTTTTCCGACAGCCTGAAAATAAGCCGCCCCAATTAACTGTAACGATAAAATTGGAACCGCAGCAAACGCCCATCGCATATTATTTGGTGTAACACTAATAACGTCCAAATCCGTAGTAAACCATTTAGTAATGATTTCAGGAAAAAACATCAAACCAATAAAGACTATTGTACCAAGTAGAGTCGCATATTTTAAAGCTGTGTAAATAACTTCCTTTACACGTCCATATTGTTCCGATCCAAAGTTATAACCAGCAATAGGTATAAACCCCTGGGTAACACCAAACACCGGAAACAAAGCAAACATACTCATCCTTCCGACAATAGCATATGCTGTTACAGACGTTTCACCACCATAATCAAATAACGCATTATTAACTAGCAAAAAAGTAACACTTACCACTGCTTGTCTTGCCAACGTTACAGATCCTAAAGACCCTATTTCCGACACTATACTTCTTTGAAGGTAAAAATGGGAAAGATTGATTTTTAATTCGGAATTATCAGACAGGAAATACCAAAATATAAACAAGAATGAAGCAATATAAGATCCCGTGGTTGCCCATGCAGCACCCGCCATTCCTAAATCTAACACACCAATAAACACATAGTCCAATACTAAGTTACCTACAGAAGGAATAAGCATAGCATACATAGCAAACTTAGGCTTACCCTCTGCACGTATAACTGTATTACCCATCATAACAAAACCCAAAACAGGAACACCGTATAGGATAATCTCATAATACATTTTGGCAGGATCAAAAATATTACCTTTTCCTCCAAAAGCAGGTATTAACTGATCTACAAAATAAAGCCCAAACGCAGCAAAAGCAACCGTAAAAACTAAAGTTAAAGAGACTTGATTACCAAAAGTCTTAAGTGCTTTTTCTTTTTTATTAGCACCTAAAGCACGAGAAATAATAGAAGATCCTCCAACACCAATGCTCATTCCTAAAGCCGCAATAAAAAAAGACACAGGCAAAACAACATTAATAGCCGCTATTGCAGTTGACCCAATCCATTGTCCTACAAAAATAGTATCCACTAAAATATTTAGTGACATCACCAGAATACCAATAGACGCTGGAACTGCTTGCTTAATCAAGAGTTTGCTTATGGTTTCTGTTCCTAAATTGGAGGATTGACTCGTTTGCATTACGCTTTAACTGTTGTTTCTGACCATTGATTTATCCAATCTGACAATAATTTAACCCAACTAGCATCTGTATTTAAACAAGGCACTGTTGTAAAATCTTTACCACCTAATTCATGAAAAATCTCTTCTCCTTCCATTGCTATTTCTTCTAAAGTCTCCAAACAATCACTAACAAAAGCAGGCGTTACAATAGCCATACTTTTGATTCCTTTTTTACCTAATCGCTCAATAGTACGATCGGTATAAGGCTGTAACCATGGGTCAAAACCTAGCCGAGATTGAAATGAAGTAGAATAGCTGTTTTCTTCCAATCCTAAATACTCTCCTACCAAACGCGTGACTTCTTTACATTGATGTCTATAGCAAAACTCGTGTGCTTTACTTGCGGTTTCACAACAGCTTCCATCAATTTTACAATGACTTTTAGTAACATCACTTTTTCTAATGTGACGTTCTGGTACACCGTGGTAAGAAAACAACAAATGTTCATAATCTTTACCTTGTAAATGCCCTTTAACAGACTCGGCTAACACTTTAATATAATCAGGTTTATTATAAAAAGCAGGTAAACTATCTATTTTTAGATTCGGAAAATTAGCTTGTCTAACTTCTTCGGCTAAAACCAAAATAGTTTCTGTAGTTGCCATCGCAAATTGAGGATATAATGGAATTATAAAGACTTCCTCAACACCTTTATCCACTAATTCTTGTAACCCTTTTTTAATAGTCATACTTCCATAACGCATGGCTAAAGCTATTGGTAGCTCCGTATGTTTTTGAACTTCCTCTTGTAATCGTTCTGACAGTACAATTAACGGAGACCCTTCTTCCCACCAAATTTTCTTGTAAGCCTTAGCACTTTGTTTTGGTCTTGTATTTAGTATAATACCTTTTACTAGTAAGGTTCTAGCCCAAAGCGGAACGTCAATAACACGTTCGTCCATTAAAAATTCGCCTAAATATTTTTTTACATCTTTTGGTTCTGGACTTTCTGGAGAACCAAGATTAACTAGCAATACGCCTTTTCTCATGTGTGTTTCTTTTTCAAAAACAAAAATACAACACTAAATTTTATTATGAATACAAATCGAAGTGTAGACGATACTAAATTCCTATTAATATATAGTTAAAGTCTTTTAAATAAAGTTTAGTTTAATATATTTACAGATAGATACCCTTAAATTATATGAAAAACCACATTCTCACATTCTTCTGTGTAATTTCTTTTGTCTCATTTTCTCAGAACAAAAATAAAGAACAAAGTTTACTCTGGGAGATTTCTGGTAACAACCTTGACAAACCTTCTTACATTTATGGTACAATGCACGTCAGTGCAAAAGTTGCGTTTAGATTAGACGATGTGTTTTTTGAAGCTTTAGAAAATAGTGAGAGTATTGCATTAGAGTCTGACCCTTCTACATGGCTAGCATTTAACTATGAAACCACGACATTAACACCTCAAAATTACAATCAGGCTTATGATAAAAACTTCTACTCTAGTTTGTTTGGATTAGAACATCCAGAAGAAGTAGCTATTAGAGGAAGTATCCGATCTGACAACAGAATGATTAATGGTTATCTATACAGAAAGGATGGTTATGCAGATAATTTTGAAGAAGAAACCTACTTGGATATGTTTATTTACCAAGCAGGTAAAAAGAAAAAGAAAAAGATTTACAGTTTAGAAGATATTGAGGAGTCTCGCTATCTAGTCTCAAAAGCACAACGTAACGCTAGAAAAAACAAAATTGACCCTTGGCTAACTAAACTATACGAAAAAGAAAATCCTTATTTAGTTCAAGAAAACACGTATAGAGATAGAAACTTAACACTTTTAGACTCTATAGGAGCTGCGTCAAACACCGAGTTTTTCCGGGAAAACATGTTATACACACGTAATGCAAATATGGTACACGTTATGGATTCTTTAATGCAATCCCAGACCGTCTTTGCCGGAGTAGGAGCTGCACATTTACCTGGAAAAAAAGGAATGTTAAAAATGTTAGAAAACAAAGGCTATACTGTAAAACCATTAGTATCTAAACAATCAAACGTCGCTCAAACCAAAAAAGAACATCTAGAAAATTATATTGCCCCATCAAAATTAAAAACAGCAAGCACACCTGATGGCTTTTTAACTCTAAAAACATTTACAGAGCTATACGAATTTTATCATAGTGGTCAAAAATATTATATTTCACCAGATATGACCAATGGTGCGTACTTAACCATTAGTCGATTTAACACCTTTGAATACCTACCAAGCGAAAAAGAAATCTCATTAGAGCGTTTAGACAACTTTCTATTCGAAGATATTCCTGGTGATATTATAAAAAAAGAAATACTAAAAACGCCATATCCTGGTATTAGCATTTTAAATAAAACTAAAAAAGGAGATTATCAAAAATATCATATTTACAAAACACCGTTAGAGGTTGTTCTTATCAAATTTGCAGGCCAAAAAGACTATGTTTTAAAAAACGAAGCTAGTATTTTTGATTCTATTAAATTTAAAACTCCAAGTTCAGACCTTGAAACATTCACCTCTACTTACAACAAATACGAAGTTAATTTTCCAAAATACCACACCACAGATAACATTGAGAATGCTGGTCAAAAATTAATTCAAGGTAACATAGGAGATGACTATTATTTCTTGAAAGAAGTCGCCTTTAACGATGTTTTCTATATTGAAGAAGACAAATTTGAAGCCAAGTTTATAGTCACTAACTTTTTTAAAGATTTTGACATCGAAGACTCTGAAGGCATCTACAATAACAACAAATACTATAGTTATGAAGGCATTGCTAAAAAGGATTCGGCAACAACACAAAACATACATTTAAAAAGTATCGTAAAAGACGGCAGCTATTTTCTAATGGGCTATGTTGGACCAACAAAAACCAAAGCAGACGACTTTTTTAAAACATTTAAATTTAAGGAAGTAAAACAGGAAGGCTTTGAGAAAATCATAGATACTTCTCTACATTTCTCCGTAGTAACCAACACAAAATCAACACCTCCTTACAACTCTTACAGTAGCAGAAACACAAAAGATTATGAAGAAAAAACTAAACGTGCCACATATTACTCTAAAACAAACGAGCAAATTTTTATTACAAAGTTAAAATTTCACGATTTACAGATGTATAAAAACGTTGACAGTTTATGGAATGAGATTGACAGCGAAATCAAATTACTACAAGACATTGATGGCTTTAACAAATACACTATTGCTGACAAGAAGAAATACAAAAAAGAGGACCAATATTTTTACGAGTACACTTTAAAAGATTCGCTAAGTGCTAAAGCGATATTAGTAAAAAACATACTAAATAAAGGCGCCCTTTTCGAAATTAAAAGCTTAACCGATACCATTTCAAAACCCTCGCAATTTATAACCAAATTTTACGATACTTTTAAACCTATAGACACATTGCTTGGCGAATCTGTTTTTAGTGATAAAACTGGACGTTTCTTTAAAGCACTACGCGACAATGATAGTATTGTATTTAAAGCAAGAACTAAAATTAAATTTAATAAATCTAACGCAAGTACGATGATAGATTTAATTAAAAACTTCGAATTCCCAGACAATAAAGAAGAATTCAAAACCTTTCTAATTTCTGAATTAGCCGAACTTGAAGACCCAAGAACTGACGCCTTTTTAAATACACTCTATGAAGAGTCCTATTCTGAACCAGACATTCAAAATACCATTTTAAGATCATTATTAAACAAGCCTACAAAAAAGTCTTACAACACTTTTTTAACTTTACTCGATAAGGATTTACCATTAAGCGGTTCCATAAGCTCTATGTTTTACAATTACAAGGACTCTTTACAACTTAAAAGAACACTGTTTCCTGCCCTAATGGAATACACGTCTATTGAAGAGTACAGAGAACCTATTTACGAACTATTAGCACGGTTAAAAGACAGCAGCATCATTAAGACCAAATCTTACAAAAAGTTTAAAAAACAACTCATAACAGATGGTAAAATAGAAGTAAAACGTAGTTTAGGCTCTAAATCCTCCTATAATTACAGAACTTACAGTAGCTCTTTGTATGCTTTTGTAAAATTAATTTTCCCTTTTAGAAAAGAAATAAAAGCCAAAAACTTTTTTGACAAGTTACTAGATAGTGATAATGTATCCGCCTTAAGCACCTACTATATCTTATTAGAAGAAGCAGGAGAACCTATTCCTGAAAAATTAAAAGAAAAAACTATTGACGACTATAAAAACCAAGCGGCATTAGTCGATAGGATGTATAGAAAAAAATTATACAAACCCTATTTAGCAGAAAAAATAAGTCAGGAAATGTATGCTAAGTCAACACTGTTTCGAAACACAACTATAGAAAAAGAACGAGATTCGATTCACTTTTTAGGTAAAAAAGAATTTAAAACAGATGATGATAAAAAAGGCGACATGTACTTTTACATGCTCGTTCAAAAAGAAGAAAAAGACGAAACAAAACGGTTTTACTATGCAGGCTTTTTAAAATCAGAAAAAACAGATAGACTGCAAACAAAAGTATATTACGACTCTGGTTATAGCGGTAATTACATTGACGAAAACCAAGAAGAAGACCAATTAATAAAAGACGTTTTAGATCTAGTGATCCATAAAAACCGAAAACGACTAGACGAAGGAGGTTATTAAATAAAAAATGCGCTTAAGAAATTAAGCGCATTTTTTATTATATTGATTGTATATACTTTTTAGGCGTAATACCATACTTCTTTTTGAAAGCTGCAATAAAATGGCTAGACGTACTATAACCAACTTTCAAACCAACTTCATTCACATTATTACCACCTGTTTCCAATAGTTTTCTAGCAACTTCCATCTTATAATCTAATAAAAAGCTAAAAACAGAATCACCATAAATCTGCTTAAATCCTTCTTTTAATTTCTTTAAAGGCAAACTTATTTCTTCAGATAATTCCTGAAGCGTTGGTGGTTCCGATACTCTTGCGATAATTATATCCTTAGCTTTTTTAATTTTAGTGACATTGGTTTCGTCTACTAAAAACGGACACTGTTCGATATCTGCATCTTCACCCCTATTAAAATACAAGCTCAACAACTCGTAGGCCTTACCTTTAAAATATAATGTTTTTATGGACGAATTAAGGTTGAAATTTACAATTTGATTTAACGCAATAGCCATGGATGGCGAAATTTTACCGTCTTTATAATACTTCTTATCTTTATTATCACTGCTCAAAAAAGTAATATAATCCGCTTCTTGCGAAAACAAGCCATGAAATTTCTTGATGGATATTAAAACCGAAACCAACCAACAATCAGGCTTAACCTCTAAATGAATAGGCAAATCACGTTGCGGATTATAAAGCAACAAAGACGTTTCTTCAGCGATGTTTAAAACATAACTTCCATTGTTAAAAATAAAGTCACTACCCCCTTTTAAACAAAAATGAAACTGAATAAAACTACTATCAATAAACCGTTCAACGGTTTGATTTTTAACCGTTTCATTTTGATAAGTCAACACAAAAACATCTTGATCCACTTGCGTTTCGGCAAACGAACTTTTAGCGACATTTTTTAAAGAAGAAGCCTGCTCCATAATTATATCTTATTTAGATTGGTTCTAAACAATTTGCTTTAAAACCTTTGTATTCACTACAAAAATATGATATTTATCATTGTAACGTTATTTTTACCATTAAAAAACCACAAACGTTATTAAAAGTTCTTTTAGCGTTACTTTTTATAAAATATACAACATAAATTTGCCTACAATAAAGTCCCAGTCAGGTAAATGGAGCACTATCACATGTCAACAGGCACATATTTTTACGCCTTAGGTTTAAGTTATAAAAAAGCAGACGCAGATATTAGAGGTAAATTCAGTTTGGATGAAACGTCAAAATCAGCGCTTTTAAATCAAGCTAAGTCTAATGGTATACAAAGCCTAATCGTTACTTCAACTTGCAACCGTACAGAAATATACGGATTTGCAGAACACCCCTATCAACTCATTCAACTATTGTGTGACAACACAAAAGGTACTGTTGATGAGTTTCAAAAATACGCTTACATCTATAAAGGTCAGGAAGCCATCACTCACTTATTTAGAGTCGGCTCAGGTTTAGATAGTCAAATTTTAGGTGATTTTGAAATCATAGGTCAACTTAAAAAAAGCACTATAGCCTCTAAAGAGCATGGATTACTAAATCCATTTATAGAGCGTTTAGTAAACTCTGTCATACAAGCAAGTAAACGCATTAAAACTGAAACCGAAATATCTTCAGGGGCAACAAGTGTCTCTTTTGCATCAGTACAGTATATTTTAAACACGATTGACAACGTTACAGATAAAAACATTTTACTATTTGGAACGGGTAAAATTGGACGTAACACTTGTGAAAACCTAGTAAAACATACTAAAAACGAGCAAATAACATTAATAAACAGAACTAAGGGTAAAGCCGAAGCTGTCGCTGGTAAATTTAATTTAGTAGTTAAGGATTATGCTAACTTACAAGAAGAGATTAATCAAGCTGATATCCTAATTGTAGCCACTGGCGCACAAAACCCAACGGTTGACAAGCAGTTAATCCAATCTACAAAAGACTTATTAATTTTAGATTTATCGATTCCTAAAAACGTAGACGAAAACGTAACAGACTTACCTAACGTAAAACGTATACATTTAGATGATTTATCACAAATTACAGACGAAACATTAGAGCGTAGAAAAAAACAAGTGCCGTTAGCCGAAAGTATTATTGAAGATATTAAAGCTGAATTTATAGGTTGGTTAGAAACAAGAAAATTTGCACCAACTATAAAAGCATTAAAACACAAATTACAGGGGTTTAAAAATGCAGAATTAGACACACAACGCAAGAAAATGGCTAACTTCAATGAGGAACAAGCCGAGATTATAAGTAACAAAATTATTCAAAAAATAACCAATCATTTCGCGCACCATTTAAAAGATGATGCTTTCTCAACTGACGAAAGTTTGGAACTAATCAAAAAAGTGTTTCAACTAGAAAACACCACAAAGCATGTCTAAAATAATTAGAATCGGAACGCGCGATAGCGCGTTAGCTTTATATCAAGCAAAAGCAGTACAAAGTCAATTAAAAGAATTAGGTCATCAAACTGTTTTGGTTCCCTTAAAATCTACAGGAGACATTGTACTAGACAAACCACTTCACGAATTAGGTATTACAGGTATTTTTACACGCACTCTAGACATCGCCATGTTAAATGGAGATATCGATATTGCTGTACATTCCTTTAAAGATGTGCCTACTCAATTACCAACTGGAATTGTTCAAGCTGCTGTTGTTAAACGTGGTAATTTTAAAGACACACTAGTGTTTAAAAATAACGAGGAATTTTTAGGTTCAAGAGATGCCGTTATTGCAACTGGAAGTTTACGCCGACGTGCACAATGGTTAAATCGTTTTCCAACGCACACGTTAGTAGACTTAAGAGGAAACGTAAATACTAGATTACAAAAACTAGAAGATAGTGATTGGAATGGTGCTATTTTTGCTGCTGCTGGTATTGGTCGCTTAGATATTAGACCGGAAGATGCTGTAAATTTAGACTGGATGATTCCTGCTCCTGCGCAAGGGACAATTATGGTTGCAGCTTTAGCTGACGACACGGAAACTCTCGAGATCTTAGCTGAAATCAATCATAAGGAAACTGAGATTTGCACAAAAATCGAACGTGATTTTTTAAGAAAACTAGAAGGCGGTTGCACAGCTCCAATTGGCGCTTTAGCTTTTATTAAAGATGAAGAAGTAACGTTTGAAGGTATCTTATTAAGTAAAGACGGTACTAAAAAAATACAAGTAAAACGCGTCAAAGCATTAAATGAACATCATGATATTGCAGAATGGTGTGCTAATTACATATTAGAGCGTGGTGGTAATCGTCTAATGGACGAACTTCAAGATTCTCATGTAAAAACAAATATTTACTCGACAAAATCTTTAACAGAAGACCAACGCTTTTTGTTTAACGAAAAAGTAAAATCTGAAAGTTCTGACTTTGTAAAGATTAGTTTAAATAGAATTCATCCAAGATTTCTTAAAAACGAAATTCAAAATGTAGTCATTACTAGTCAAAATGCTGTAGATGCTTTATTGACAAACTACTCAGCTATCGAACTTCAGTTTAAAAACATTTATTGTGTTGGACGTCGTACTAAAAAAATGATCGAAAACCGCATAGGAAAAGTGCTACACACGGAGAAAAACGCAAAGAAACTAGCAGACTATTTAGTTGATCATATGGAAGGTACAGAAGTTACTTATTTTTGTAGCGATGTACGATTGGATGATTTACCTAAAATTCTTGCAGAAAATAATATAACAGTTATTGAAGTAGAAGCTTATCAAACTAAACTGGATAGTATTGAACTTCCAGAAAGTGTTGAAGGCGTAATGTTTTACAGTCCATCTACAGTACAGAGTTATAAAAAAGAAAATGATGCCAATGGTATTGCGTTCTGTATTGGCGAAACAACAGCAAAAGAAGCTAGTAAGCATTTTGATGATGTCCGCATTGCTAAAGTACCTACAGTTGAAAGCGTTATTGAGCTAGTAAACGATTATTATGTATAGCTTTTAGCTATTTGCTTTTAGCCTTTTGAACCACTATTATACGATTACAATAGTACAATTGACAAAAAAGCACAACTAAGTTAATGAGAAATTTTAGAAAACTTGAAATTTGGAAAAATGGTATTGACATTGTCAAGCAAGTTTACAAACTATCTCACCAACTACCCGCTCAAGAAAAGTTTGGTTTAATAAGTCAAATAAATAGAGCAGCTGTCTCCATTCCTTCTAACATAGCTGAAGGTTGTAGCAGAAATAGTGAAGTTGAATTTAAGCGTTTTTTAGAAATAGCTATAGGTTCACTTTTTGAAATAGAAACACAACTTATCATTATAGTCGAATTAAAATTAATAACCTCAGAAGAAACAAAGGATCTTATGACATTAATTCAAAAAGAAGGCAGGATGATTAACGGTTTAATTAATAAAATAAAAAAGAACGAAAGCTTCTAGATATAGGTGAGCAACCAAAAGCTAAAAGCCAAAAGCCAAAACCTAGCAATGATAAAAAACGATTTATTTTTAAGAGCATTAAAAGGAGAAACAGTAGATCGTCCACCAGTTTGGATGATGCGTCAAGCAGGTCGTTATCTTCCAGAATTTATGGAGATAAAAGCTAAGTATGATTTTTTTACACGTTGCCAAACACCTGAGTTAGCAAGTGAAATCACGATACAACCCATTCGTCGTTTTGGTATGGATGCTGCCATCTTATTTTGCGATATTTTAGTAATTCCGCAAGCTATGAATATTGAGGTGCAAATGAAGCCGAATTTTGGACCTTATTTACCAAATCCTATTCGTAATCAAAAAGACGTGGACAATGTTATTGTTCCCGACGTAAAAGAAAGTCTTAACTACGTATATGAAGCTATAAAAATGACCAAAGAGAAACTAAATGACGACATTCCGTTAATTGGTTTTGCAGGTTCTCCTTGGACTATCCTTTGTTATTGTGTACAAGGTCAAGGCTCTAAAAACTTTGATAAAGCAAAAGAATTTTGTTTTACAAACCCGATAGCTGCCCACAACTTATTACAAAAAATAACAGATACTACTATTGCTTATTTAAAAGAAAAAGTAAAAGCAGGTGTTAATGCTGTTCAAGTGTTTGACTCTTGGGGAGGCATGTTATCTCCTGTAGATTATCAAGAATTTTCTTGGAAATATATTCAACAAATCATTGATGCATTAAAAGATGAAGCTCCGGTTATTGCTTTTGGTAAAGGCTGCTGGTTTGCTTTAGATAAAATGGCTAAATCAGGTGCAGCTGCATTAGGTGTAGACTGGACGTGTTCTGCTCAAAACGCACGTTATTTAACTGGAGGAAATATTACACTACAAGGTAATTTTGATCCTACCCGTTTATTTTCGCCTCCAGCACAAATTAAGACAATGGTACACCAAATGATTAACGAGTTTGGAAAAGATAAATATATTGTAAATTTAGGGCACGGTATTTTACCAAACATACCTATAGAAAATGCAAAGGCATTTATTGACGCTGTAAAAGAGTATAAAGCTTAAAATAAAACCACTAGGTTTTGTTTAATTAAAATATGATACAAAACATAATAAAAGGACTAAACGGTTATTCTGGAGCTTTAGCTTTAATCTCAAAGTTAAAGCTTTGGAAATACTTTTTCATCCCTATTATTATTAGCATAATTATAGGTTCCGCAATTGCTTTTGCAGCCTACAGACTATCAGATAACATTGGTCGCTTTATAGCCAAAATATGGTTTTGGGATTGGGGAAAAGGCGCTTTTACAGCTTTTTCCACCGTAATTGGTGTTATCATCATCATAGTCATAGGTCTAATTTTATACAAACATATTGTAATGGCTTTATCTGCGCCATTTATGAGTCCTGTTTCAGAAAAAATAGAAGCCCATTTAACAGGTGTTGCTAAACATAACCACAGAAAGACATCCTTTCAAGAACAACTTTGGAGAGGGATTAGAATAAATATCAGAAACTTAGTACGCGAATTACTAATTACGATTCCAATTTTACTACTAAAATTTATACCGGTAGTCAACATTTTCTCTACTATACTACTCTTTTGCGTGCAAGGCTATTACGCCGGTTTTGGTAATATGGATTACACCCTAGAGCGTCATTATAATTATAAAGACAGCATAAATTTTGTAAGAAAAAATAGAGGAGTAGCTATCGGAAATGGACTTGTTTTTACATTGTTTCTACTACTGCCTTTTATAGGTGTCATTCTAGCCCTACCTTTGAGTGTAACCGCTGCTTCATTAAGTACCGTAAAATTATTAAAAAACGATAATCAAATTACAGTTTAATGATTTTGCAATTCGATGATTTCGATATTACACCAATCAACACTAACGATGCTTGGGCGCTATGTGATTTAATGATCACAAATTCAGATCGTTTTAAACGTTTTTTTCCAGGGACATTAAAAGACAATCTAAACCCTACACTATCGCAGCTATTTGTTGAAAAAAAAATAAAACAATTTCAAAAAAAAGAAGAATTCCTTTTCGTTTTAAAGACCGCTCAAACAAGTAAATTAATTGGATTAATCTATATAAAAGCGATAGACTGGTCCATTAAACAAGGAGAATTTGCTTATTGTATTGATTACAATTACAAAGGACAAGGGACTATATCAAAAGCCATAACCGCATTATCAAACTATGCTTTTACTTCTTTGGATTTGAAAATACTTCAAATTATTGCACACAAAGATAATTTACCAAGTGTAAACGTCGCTATAAACAATGGTTTCCAATGGATTAAAACTTTGCAAAACGAATGCACTCCCACTGATGGTAACCCATTGGATATGGAGTTATATGAATTACACAACCTGTAAGGTTTACAAAACCTGACAGGTTTGAACAACATAACCATGAGCTTAGAAAAAATAGAACAAGACCAATACTATCACATTTATAATCGAGGAATTGATAGCGGAGTTATCTTTAAAAACAACGATAACATGTCTTATTTTTTAGATTTACTAAAAAAGCACCTTGCTACTAAAGTAAACCTTATAGCCTATTGCTTAATGAATAACCATTTTCATTTAGTGGTTAAAATAAAATCCGAGGAAAAAGTCGCTTCTCAAGCATTTTCAAACCTATTTAATGCCTATTCAAAAGCATACAACAAACAAAATAACAGGACAGGATCTTTATTTGAAAGACCTTTTAAGCGCATTAAAATTAAAGACGAAGATTACTTAAAAACTTTAATTTTATACATTCACAAAAACTCTGAAACACATAAAATTACAACACAATTTGACACATACGCATTCTCTTCTTTCAATGAATATCTTAATGACAGCAAAATTATTTCAGATAATAAAAAGTATATATTAAGTTTGTTTAATGACGCCGAGAACTTTATCAAAGCACATCATACAATAAATAAAGAAGACCTGTCAGGTTTTAAAAACCTTATAGGTATAACCATTAAATATAATTTAGACATCAAAGATAAATTTTTCAAATACATACAGCAACTACAAGATCAAATTACGGCTGGTCTAGAAAAAATAGACGGAAAAGCCACTTTCCAAGAAGACCTCTGGGAACGCCCAGAAGGTGGTGGAGGAAGAACACGAGTCATAGAAAATGGAAACGTTTTTGAAAAAGGAGGTGTTAATATTTCTGGGGTTCATGGTAAACTACCAGACAGCATGCAAAAATATTTTGGTGTTGAAGATGCCGATTTTTTCGCCTGTGGATTAAGTTTAGTTTTACATCCTACAAACCCAATGGTTCCCACAGTACATGCTAATTGGCGCTATTTTGAAATGTATGACAAAGACGGAAACATTGTAGACCAATGGTTTGGTGGTGGACAAGATTTGACCCCTTATTATTTATTTGATGAAGATGCAACACATTTCCATCAAACCTGTAAGACGGCTTGCGATAAACATAATCCCGAATTTTATCCAAAATACAAAGCACGTTGCGACGACTATTTTTACAATACACACCGCAATGAAGGTCGTGGTATTGGAGGACTATTCTTTGATTATTGCAAAGCTACCGAAGATATGAGCATGCAAAATTGGTACGACTATGTTACCGAAGTTGGCGATAGTTTTTTAGAAGCTTATGTTCCTATAGTAGAAAAAAGAAAAAACTTAGATTACACAAAAGCACAACGCGATTGGCAGGAAATACGTCGTGGACGCTATGTAGAATTCAATCTAGTGCATGATAAAGGCACACTTTTTGGATTAAAAACCAATGGACGTATCGAAAGTATTTTAATGAGCCTACCACCTCATGTCCAATGGGTTTACGATCATCAACCAGAAGCTGGTAGTGAAGAAGAAAAATTAATTGACGTATTACAAAATCCTAAAAAATGGGCTTAAACATCAAGTTGTTCAAACGTGTTTTCTTAATTATAAACTGGAAAACATTTGTAATTACAGGTTTAGCTATAGCGTCCACCGCATTTTGTATTCATTACCAAATTAAAGCAGACTTCCCCTTAACGCTTATTGGAACAGCTATTGTGTTTCCAATTGTGTTTTCAATTGGAGGTGCTTATAAGCGACGTGAAGTTGCCTTAGACGAGTATGGATCGATCAAAGCACACGGTCGTGCCCTGTATTTTGCTGTATCACATTGGTTGGAGAATCCTCCCGAAGCACTTAAAACAGAAATAAAAACTAATCTTGAAAATTTATTAAATTCTTTAACAGATGTTTTTACAAATCCGGTTGACGAATTAGAAACCACCGAAAAAAAAGTATACGAAAACTTCAACACCATTTCTCTTTTTATAAAAACGTTAAGATCTCATGGTTTACCTTCTGGCGAAGCCTCAAGATCTAATCAGTTTCTTAGCAAAATGATGATTTCTTTTGAACGCATAAAACACATTTATCAATATCGCACACCGCGAACGCTTCGTACCTATAGTGATATTTTTATTATTGCTTTGCCTATCATTTACGGACCACATTTTGCGCACAGTGTAACCAGTTATAGTTACGGACTTCAATACGCTGTACCCGTCATGTTTAGTGTTATTCTTGTGGCTTTAGATAACATTCAATCCCATTTAGAGAATCCATTTGATCAACAAGGGGAAGATGATGTCCACATTAACGTTGAGAAATTTATACGAAATTTAGACTAGTTGTTTTAAATCCATTATTTACATGAATTGTTACTGCGGGAATAACAAAAGCTATAAAGCATGCTGTGAAGTGTTTCATATAAACGGTGGAAAAACGGAAACAGCACAACAACTTATGCGCTCTAGATATAGTGCTTTTGTATTAGCAAATGGTGATTATTTAATGTCAACTCACCATAAATCAACAAGACCAAGCTCAGAAAAGAAAGCCATTGTAAAATGGGCAAAATCGGTAGAGTGGATTAAATTAGATGTGCAAGATACTACCAAAGGTTTGAAAAATGACAATGAAGGCACAGTGACATTTAGCGCCTATTTTTATGATAATAGCACCATGGATGTCATCCATGAAAAGTCAGCCTTTGTAAAAGAAAATAACCATTGGTTTTACCTAGGCTATGCCAACGACTAATATATTATTTCCAGATAGTAACCTCCTTAGTTGTTTTTCTAAAGGCATTATATACATGAAACAATCTCGCCTTTAAAAGTAATTGCCGCCCTTCAAAATGTCTAGTATAAAACAACTTGTTTCGTCCCATATATTTTCTCCAATTATTCTGAAACACTAAAGCATTCTTCTTTTTATCACCAAACAGCTCTGGTACTGGGTAAAAATTCTCAATATTCAGACGTCGTCTAAACAGGCTCGTTTTAATTATTAGATATCTTGGAGACTCTATAGGATCTAATAACTCGCTTAAAGCGTAAGAGAACAAAGTATTCTCATACGTACTACCTCCTATTAAATTACATATAACATCTCGACTTCCAACCTTGGCAGCAACTACAAAAAGTTCCTCTTTACTAGTTGTTAGATGTCCTAAGTCAGATAATGAGTCCACAATTGTTTCGCCCATTTTCTGAATCGTTTTATATAAAGAACCATAACGCATGTATAGCATTATTGCTTTGTACAATTTGCGTCCAAAAGAAATTAAGAAATACACTAAAAACGAATATATAAAATAGGTCAATCCGCGTTGAAAAATCACATTAAATCCTTTGATGATATACTCGAAATAGAATAACAAGATTGAAAAGAACAATTCAATTGTAAAAAAACGCACCACATCAAAATAATAGATTTGCTTTTGTTTTTTAAAGGGCAATTCACTTAAATCAAAAATCTGTACTTGTTTACCAAAAGCCGTTCCATTTCCGATAGAATCTTGCCATTTTTTAGTGATTGAAGCCCTGTTGGTTGCTCTATTTAAAGTCTCTGTATTTAGCTGTTCTATATCGGTCTCTAAAAAGTGTTCAGGAATATCTAAGCGATCTATTCCGTTAGTTATATAAGGAATACTATTAGTCGTCACACCCACAAAGGCTTCAAAACGACGTCTTAAAGTTTCGATATCCTTTCCTCCTGTTTTAGAGGTACTATCCACACAAGCCAGATGCCATATATTTCCCGTTTTATCCAACTGTTTCGGGTTTTTTCTAATGGCTCTACCTCGCATTTGGTTAGAAGACACAAACGATCCAATAAACGATGCTAAAATCAAACTATTAATGGAGGGCGCATCCCAACCTTCTCCTAATAACGATTTTGTCCCTACTAATACTTTAATAGCTCCGCTTTCAAATAGCGTGGTCATAATACTAACAATACCATTTTTAGTCTTTGTTTTGGATGACACTATAAGAAACTGAGTATCGACCTCTAACGGCGTAAATGAAAAAGACTCTACGTTTTCAATAGCTCCAAAAGCGTCACGAATAGATTCATGAATAATAACCAAACTACCAGTCAAAACGGCTAATTCCTCCGTATTAGGAAAACGACAACGCAAATGTTGAAAAATAGGAATAACACCAATTTTATTAATTGTATTAAGTTCTGATTCTGCAGTCGCCAAAAATTCCTTTCTAATATAATCCGTTAAAATGACACACCTTAAATCTGCCTGTAAACTCTTACGCTCGGCATCCACAATTGTGATGATACTTTTAAGTTTACTAGGACTATTGGTTAAGGATCGATATAACAAGTCTTCACCTAAAAAAATGACTCTTTTTTTATCAAAAACATGTAATCGACTAAGCTTTTTTTCTAAATTTAAAAGGTAAGGTTCCTGTGCTATTAACTGCTCTCGATCTTTTACTAACAGGTTTTGAAATAAAATTTCTAACCAATCTAAATACAATTCAGGAAAATTAATGGTTTCACTTTTATTAAAACCTAGGGTTTTTAACTTAGACTGTTCAATAGCCACTCCACAAGCATTCAAAAAGATAAGTAACGCTGAAAAATACTCCGTATTACCATATATTTCATCTAAATGCTCTTCTGTGTTTTCGTAAAAACGATGCTGTGTAATAAACGTGATAAACGTTTCGTCTTTGATCAATTCATCTTTAAATCCCGCTATTTTTTGTCTATACTCGTAAATTAAATTAATCTCTAATTCTTCTGGCTTAGAAAAATACACAAAATCTTGATGTGGACACAAATCAGTTTCTTTTACTAAATCAGGAACCGCGATTTCATCATCTATTTCGCCACAAAGGTTAAAATACTTTGCCACTTCTGTCCTATCACTATCATAAGGCGGCGTCGCTGTTAAGGCCACAACAAAAAAAGGTTTACTATTTTTTAATTCGAATAAACAGGTCCACCAAGCATTTTTTAAATGGTGTGCCTCGTCCAAAACTAACGTTTCAATATTATGCTTTACAAAAAAGTTAAGATAGTCGGCTTTGTTTTCAAAGGACTTATAAAAAGCATGCAACGATTGGTAGGTAATAAAAGTAACGTCACTAGGTGCTTTGACATCAAAAGAGAAGGCTTCAAACGCACTATCTGTAGTAAAAAAGGACTGCAATCGATCTTCCCACTGATCTCTAATGGTAAGTGTAGGTGCTAAAACCAAAGTTTTTTTACCTAATTGCCGCATGATCTCAATACCTAAAATGGTTTTTCCAGAACCCGGAGGTGCAATCACATGAAAATGACGATCAGAAATATGGCTATCAAAATGTTTCAAAAGCTTTGCTTGATAGCTTCTCCAAGCGAAAATAAATTGTAAACTAGACCACGTTTTGCTCAATAGAAATAGGGATTATTGATTAACTTTGTTTTTGATAAAAGTAAACATTATCAGGAATTTTATACAAAAATTATGTACCCAATTAAGAGAAATAGAAGATTAAGAACAAACGAAGCTATTAGAAGCTTAGTTAGAGAAACGATTATCTCTCCAAACGATTTTTTAGTACCACTTTTTGTGGTTGAAGGAAAAGGCATCAAAGAAGAAATTGCTTCCATGCCAAATTACTATAGGTATAGCTTAGATTTATTAGAAAACGAAGTCAAAGCACTTTGGAAACTAGGTTTGAAATCGGTTTTACTATTTGTAAAAGTGCCAGACAATTTAAAAGACAATAAAGGGACTGAGGCGATAAACCCAAAAGGACTAATGCAACGCGCCATTAAAGCTGTTAAAAATGCTTGCCCTGACATGTTAGTCATGACTGATGTGGCACTTGACCCATACTCTGCTTACGGGCATGATGGCATCATAGAAAACGGAACCGTATTAAATGACGAAAGCGTAGAAGTATTAACAGAAATGAGTGTTTCTCATATTGAAGCTGGTGCTGATTTTGTAGCCCCAAGCGACATGATGGATGGTCGTATTTTATCCATCCGTGAAGCTTTTGAAGACGAAGGATATACAGATGCAGGAATCATGAGTTATTCTGCTAAATACGCTTCTGCTTTTTATGGTCCTTTTCGTGATGCTTTAGACTCTGCTCCTGTAGATGCACAAGATATTCCAAAAGACAAAAAAACGTACCAGATGGATTACGCTAATCGTTTTGAAGCGTTACGCGAAACAGAAATGGATATAGATGAAGGTGCAGATATCGTCATGGTAAAACCAGGATTGTGTTATTTAGATATTGTACGCGAAATTAAAAATGAAGTTGATGTACCGGTTGCAGTATATCAAGTTTCTGGAGAATACGCTATGCTTAAGGCTGCTGCCGAAAAAGGTTGGTTAGATCATGACGCTGTTATGATGGAACAAATTACAGCTATAAAACGTGCTGGAGCAGACATCATTGCTAGCTATTTTGCTAAAGATGTTGTTAAATTAATTTCATAGAAAACAAAAAAGGGTTTAATAGACAAGTACTATTAAACCCTTTTTTATGCTTATACTTTTCTAATCAAAAAAAGACACTTCACCTAAATCTAATCCCCAATTTATTCCAAGTATAGTTACTAAATTATTATCCGATGGGAAGTCTTTTCCAAAACCTCCTGTCACACTGATATTATTATTGACTTGGTACGTAATATTCCCAACAGATCTTAATTGATCGCTATCTATGGATCGCATAAGATACTCATAAGAAAATTTAAGTTTCTTAAGTTCTAATTCTACTTTACCTCCATAATCCCAAAAATGTCGATTGCTATACAACCCAGCACTATCTATATTAAATCCGTCATCAACATATTTTCCGATTCCGTAAAAATGCAAATAACTTTGACTGTTAAACTGCACTGCAACATCTGCAGTTAACCAAGCGCCAAAACGGTTTGCCGTGGCTGCACTAACCTCATTCTCTTTAAACAAAACACTATAACCAAGTGCTCCATCTAATCTGAAAACAGGTTTAATTATTTTTGGATTGGTCACAAAGTTTTTAATGTTTTCGCAACGGTCTTCAAAATAACTACTAACAACTTCTCCTTTAGTAATCTTCAGCCTATCTATACCTGACAATATATTTACACCTCTGATAGCTAGAGCGTCAGGATCATCAGCCGCTTGTTCGTCTAAAATTCTATCTAAAAAATCTTGTGCTAAACCTTCATATTTTGCTTTTAATTCTAAGTCTGTTTCTAAAGCAATACAACTTCCACTTCCAGGGAAATTAATATTTTCACCCGCTAAAAATTCTTCAAACAATTTATTTAATGGACGCTGTACCCCATTGTCAATTTGCTGGATTACATCTTGTATTTTATCCAATCGATTAGTATTATAAAACTGTAAAATAGTTGTTCTGTACCCTATTGCCAACGTTTTTTTTTCGACCTCAAAACCACTAAATTGTTTATCTATATAGCCTATTGAAAACGACGAATTAGTTTTTAAACCAATAAACGGATCAATGTATGTTTTACCCTTAACATTTGTTTTTAAACCCCTATAATTTTGATAAGAACGGTCGACCTCGAAGTCTATCAACCAATACGGATTAACTTCTACCGCTATATTTGTATTTGAAAACCCATTGGACAAATACAATCCTAATGCTTTTAAATTATCTGGTGTATTGATTTCCGTAGACGTTTCTCCTAACAAACTAAATGCAGGATTGGTTGTACTTTCAAAATTAAAATCGTTGACAGAAACGTTGTCTTGTGCAAAAGAAAAACCACAAACCAAAAAAAACAAAAACTTAAAACATCTATTATTAAACATCTGGAGTCATTTTAAAATTATACAAGAGCGACCTTTACCCTTTTTGTGATACTAAATGTTTCATCTTCCGCTGTACCTACATCGAATTCCTCCATATTAGTCTCGAATTTTGATACAAAATCTATCGTTTTTAATCCATCATTTATCGCATACTTAACAGTCGTTACTTTTACTATAGACTCCTTTAAATTAATAGCGTCGACAATATAATTTGTTCTAATTTTTATAATAGGTCTTTTTTGTAATCGCGATTTTTCGACTATTGCGGTAAACCTATTATTCCCCTCTAATTGCACATCAATTTTTCGCCAACGTCTAGGCGTATCTTGATGATAAATAGTAACAAATATTTTACTAGAACCATCTAAAAGCGCATCGCTTGAGATTTGCGCTTCAATAGTCAATTTTTGATTATCTAATTTGGCTTCAAAAGTATCCATGTTCATTTTTTTTATAAGTCAAACTATCAATCAGTAGTGTAAGGGAATAATTATAATCAACAAGTTAAAAAAAATATAGCTATTTTTACAGAAACTATATATAATTAATGGCTTTACTACTATTTTACGGAACGATCTCGATCTTTTTTTCATTTTTATGCTCCATTCTTGAAGCAGTACTTTTAAGTGTAACCCCAACATTTATAAATCTTAAAAAGAAAGAAGGCAAATCATTTGCTACCAATTTAGAAGAACTAAAAAAAGATGTCGATAGACCTTTAATTGCTATTCTTACTTTAAATACCATTGCACATACTGTAGGCGCTATTTTAGTCGGTAAAGAAGCAGAAGGACTTTACGGAAACGGTGATGGTTATGGCGTATTTATAGTCTCTGCAGTAATGACACTTCTAATTTTAGTGGCTTCAGAAATTATACCAAAAACAATTGGAGCAACGTACTGGAAAAGCTTAGCAGGTTTTACTACAACCGCACTAAATATTTTAATATTCCCTTTAAAATGGACTGGATTATTATGGTTAATGCAATTAACTACAAAACTTATTGGAGGTAAAGGACATGGTAGTGTTTTAAGTCGTGAAGGCTTTTTAGTAATGGCTGATATGGCTCATGACGAAGGTGTTTTTGAAGGTAATGAAAGTAAAATCATTAAAAACTTATTAACTTTTAAAGAAGTTTTTGCTAAAAATGTGATGACACCACGTACGGTAATGAAATCTGAAAATGAAGACACTACTGTGGAAGACTTTTTTAACAGAAACATGAACCTAAGATTTTCTAGAATCCCTGTATACTCTGAAACCGAAGACAACATCAAAGGATTAGTTTTAAAAGATGAGATTTTTAAAGAAATGGCTTTAGGTAATGGTTCTAAAAAGTTAGTAGAACTTAAAAGAGATATTATCATTGTAGATCGAAACTTACCAATACCAACCCTATTTGAACAGCTTGTAGAAACTAGAAACCACATGGCTTTGGTTGTTGACGAATACGGAAGTGTTAGTGGAATTGTAACCATGGAGGACGTGATTGAAACCCTTTTAGGTATGGAAATTATGGATGAGAGTGATAACGTTAGTGACTTACAAAGTTTGGCAAGAAAAAGCTGGGAGTCGCGCGCTAAGAAATTAGGAATTATAGACGAAAATAATCCAGAAAAATAATGGAAGACTGCATTATCCAATCACCTTTAGGTTTTACTAAAATAACTGGTGATATAAATGGTATTGCAGCCGTCACTATTTTAAATTCTGAAGCATCAATCACGCAGCCTATACCAAAGGTTTTGGAAGCCTGTGCGCTTCAATTAAATGAATATTTTAAAGGATCACGAACAGAATTCAGCTTAAAGCTAAACCCAAAAGGTACCGCCTTTCAGAACCGCGTTTGGGAGGCTTTACAAACTATTCCTCATGGCAAAACAACGTCGTACCTAGCCCTTTCAAAACAATTAGGCGATGTCAAAGCCATTCGTGCAGTTGCTAATGCCAATGGTAAAAATCCATTATGGATTATTATTCCTTGCCACAGAGTTATTGGTAGCGATGGTAGTCTTACAGGTTATGCTGGTGGTTTACACCGTAAACAATGGCTAATAGATCACGAAAGCCCTTATAAACAACACACTCTTTTTTAATGTACAAAGTTGCTACCGAATTTTTAACACGCTTTATAAAACCAGCAGACATCTATAAATATGGATTTAACTGGTCTCCAATGTACAGACGTACGACTGCAAAAATAACCACAGTTAGTGACGATTTACATTACGTTAAAATCAGATTAAAACTGAATTGGAAAAATCGCAATTATGCAGGAACAATATTTGGAGGAAGCATGCTATCTGCAACAGATCCTATTTACATGATTCAGCTAATTCAGATACTGGGAAGCGACTACGTGGTTTGGGATAAAGCAGTTACCGCAAAGTATAAACGCCCAGGTAAAGGCACTATTTATGGTGAGTTTATTTTTTCTGTTGAAGAAATTAAAACCTTAAAAGAGCAACTAAAAACAGAGCAGCAAGTAGACCTTATAAAAACAATGCAATTAGTAAATACTAACGCTGAAGTTATTGCTGAATTTTCAAAAACACTTTATGTTGCTGATAAAGCTTACTACAAGAAAAAGCAAGCTCTAAGACAAGCTAAATAATTAGCTTTATTTTCATTATATTTAAATTCTAAACTAATTAAATAAAATGAAATTCATAAAAAAACTACTTAAAGTCCTTGTTGTACTTTTTGGGTTATTAATCGCCACCCTTTATATTACAGATACCGATTACCTTATTAAAGCTGTACGCACCATTTATTTACGCGGACACACGACAGCCTTTTTGGACGATTATAAAAAGTTTGACAATCAAGTTATTGCCAACGGAACACCTCAACCTTGGCCAAACCATACTAATTACAATTCCATAACAGAAACCTCAACGTTGCAAAAAGCAAACAAGGATTGGGGAACAGTCGCTTATGTGATTATTAAAAATGACAGTGTTTGGTTTGAAAACTACTATGGTGGCTACAATAAAGATTCTAAATCTAACTCGTTTTCTATGGCTAAAAGCTATGTCTCCGGGTTAATGGGAAAAGCAATTATGGATGGCTATATTAAAAGTTTAGACCAACCAGTTTGCGACTTTTTACCTGCTTTTTGCGATGGTGATGCTTCTAAAATGACCGTTGGCGATTTATCTAGTATGGCGTCAGGTACAGATTGGGATGAAGCCTACTACTCGCCATTATCAATCACAACCCGTGCTTATTTTGATGATGATTTACAAAAAGTAATGAACGGACTTAAAGTTATTACAGAACCAGGACAAGCCTTTAAGTATGCAAGTGGAGATACACAAATGCTAGCCATGGTTATTGAAAAAGCAACCGGTAAAAAAATGTACGATTATTTAACCGAAAGCTTTTGGAAACCTTTAGGTAGCGAAAATCCAACATTATGGCAAGTTGATAGCGCCGAGGATGATTTAGTCAAAGCCTATTGCTGTATTGCTAGTAATGCTAAAGATTTTGCACGTTTTGGAAAACTTTACAAGGACCATGGACAATGGAATGGACAACAAATATTAGACTCTGCTTTTGTTGCTAAATCTTTAAAACCTCGTTTTCAATCTAGTCCCGAATATGGTTATGGCTGGTGGTTAAAAAACCAAAATGGAAAAGACTTTTATATGATGCGTGGGCATCTTGGACAATACGTTATTGTACAACCAGATGACAATATAATTATTGTCCGTTTAGGCCATAAAAAATCACCTGATGCTGGTGTAGGCGTCTTTACCGATGATATCTCCCTGTATATTGATGAGGCTTATAAGATGTTGAATATGAAACCTTAATGTTTTGTTATTTAACATAGTGTTAAATTATTCGCAGAACTTTTATTCGTTTTTTTGAATAAAACTAATCAACCATGAATAAACTAAATTTTACATTTTCTATCTTCTTTTTGTGCAACAGTGTGTATGCACAAGACTCACTAAATTTTGATTTTGAAATTTTAAAAGACAAACAGGCTATAGGATGGTCTTCAATTGGAAATGAAGATTACAATATTGTTTATGACACAACAATTTCTCAAAACGGTACAGCATCTGCATCATTAGAAGGTAATGGTAAACTAGAAGAATATAAAGCTTTAACCTATAGTATACCTGCAGATTTTGGAGGAAAAAAAATAAAACTAACAGGCTATTTAAAAACTGAAAATGTAACAGAAGGATGGGCTGGTTTATGGATGCGAATTGATCCAGACGTTAGTCTTGACGACATGGCATCCAGAAAGGTACAAGGTACCAACGATTGGAAAAAATATGAAATAGAATTAGAAACTAATAGAAGAGCTACTACTATTTCTTTTGGAGGTTTATTAGTTGGTACAGGAAAAATATGGGTCGACAATTTTAATATAACGGTTGACGGAAAACCATTACACCAAGCTCCCGAGAAAGAATTCGACAAAGAATTTGATAAAGGGTCTAATATCACAATAGATTTATCTCAAAAAAATCAATTAGAAAATTTAACCCTTTTAGGTCGCATTTGGGGTTTCTTAAAATACTACCACCCAGAAGTTGGTGATGGAAATTTTAATTGGGATTACGAATTGTTTAGAATTTTACCTGACTATCAAAAGGCTAAATCTAACGCAGACCGTGATAAAATCCTTAGCAATTGGATTGATAATTTAGGAGCTGTAAAAATCTGTAAAAAGTGTAAAGCATTAGACGAAAATGCTGCTTTAAAACCCAATTTAACTTGGATTACAGATGGTAATTTATCTAAAAAATTAAGTGACAAACTACAGTTTATTACCCAAAACAGACACCAAGGAAACCACTATTATATTGACATGATTCGCGGTGTTGGAAATCCAGAGTTTAAAAATGAAAATTCGTACGCTGACATGCCTTATCCAGATGATGGTTTTAAATTATTATCGGTTTACAAATACTGGAATATGATTAATTACTTTTATCCTTATAAACATATAATGGATAAAGACTGGAATAATAGTTTGAAAGAAAATATTCCACCATTTATCAATGCTAAAAACGAATTAGAATATGAATTAGCAGCTTTAAAGATGATTGCAGATATCAAAGACACACATGCTAATCTTTGGGGAGGAAAAAATAAAATAAACGAAATACTTGGTGATAACTATCCAAATTTTCATGTTTCATTTATTGAAAACAAATTAGCGATAGACAACTTTTATAATGAAGACAGTCCTAAAAACGGTTTAAAAACAGGAGATATTATTACGCGCATTAATGGAAAAAAAATTGAAGACATCGTTAGAGATAATCACGATTTTTATCCAGCGTCAAACCAACCAACACGTTTAAGAGATATTAGTTTTAATTTATTACGCACTACAAGCAATAGCTTAGATATTGAGGTAGAAAACAATGGGATCAAATTAATTAAAACAATACCTGTATACAACAAAAAAGACATTAAGGACTTTTACAAAAAGTACACAAAAGAAGAAAACATCAGTAGTTATAGACTACTTGAAAATAACATTGGATACGTTTCACTTAAAAACATTAAAGATGAGGACGTCGATAAAATAAAAAAAGAATTAAAAGACACTAAAGGGATTATTGTAGACATTAGAAACTATCCGTCAGCCTCTATATCTTTCACCTTAGGTAGCTTCTTTACCTCATCTAAAACACCTTTTGTTAAATTTACAACAGGTAATATAGATTATCCTGGAGAATTCACGATGGGAGACAATTTATACATTCCGTCAAAAGGAAAAACATATCAAGGTAAAGTAATAGTATTAGTAAACGAAAAATCTCAGAGCGCAGCAGAATATACAGCTATGGCATTTAGAGCAGGTGACAATGTATCTATAATTGGTAGCACAACAGCTGGTGCAGATGGTAATGTATCAACAATTTATCTTCCAGGAGGCTTAAGAACGATGATTTCTGGGATTGGCGTGTATTATCCTGATGGCACTGAAACTCAACGCTTAGGAATTGTACCAGATATTGAGATAAAACCCACCATCAAAGGTCTACAAGAAGGTCGTGACGAGTTAATAGAAAAAGCCATAGAGATTATTAATCAATACAACCTAACACCAAAAAACACAAAAGACAAATAACTAATGATCTCTAAACTCAACCTAGAAAATATCTTATTTTTAGACATCGAAACCGTTCCTGAAACACACCATTTCTCTGAATTAGATAAAACCAAACAAGAACTTTGGGAGGCTAAATCGCGCTACCAGCGCAAGGAAGAATTTACTCCAGAAGAATTTTATGATCGTGCGGGAATTTGGGCAGAGTTTGGAAAAATAATATGTATTTCGGTGGGTTATTTTTCTTTGCAAGATGACACCCGCTTATTCAGAACAACTTCTTTTCATGGAGAAGAGCGTAAACTATTAATTGAATTTAAAAACTTATTAATCTCTCATTTTAGTCAAGTAAAACACTTGCTATGTGCTCATAATGGTAAAGAGTTTGATTTTCCATACATCGCACGACGTATGATAATACACAATATTGAACTACCATCTAAATTAAATTTATTTGGTAAAAAACCATGGGAAGTACCACATTTAGACACTTTAGAATTGTGGAAGTTTGGTGACTACAAAACATATACGTCTTTAAAATTAATGACTAATGTTTTAGGCATTCCATCACCTAAAGATGATATTGATGGTAGTGAAGTCTACAAAACATATTACGAAGACAATGACATTAATCGTATTATCGTGTATTGCGAAAAAGACACCATTGCAGTTGCCCAAATATTTTTACGTTTACGCGGCGAATCAATCTTAACAGAGGATGAGATAATTCATATTTAACACAAAACCAGAACAAATACAGACTTTTTACTCTAGACTTATTTTTGATTAGAATATAAAAAAAAGACCCAGAACATACATTCTGGGTCTTTTCAATAAATCAAGTAGACTTACTATTGCTTAATAAACTTTTTAAGCTTTATTTTTTCTCCTATATTTAATTGTAAGACATATATACCATCTTGCAATTTAGAGACATCAATTGTATTAGTATATCGTCCTTGAAGTACCGTTTGCCCTAATATGTTTTTAACCTCAAAGCTTTGTGCCTTAAACCCTACTAAACTCACATTAAGTTGTTGTTTTGTTGGATTAGGATAAATTTTAAATTGATTATCTAAAGTTTCGATTGCTCCCAAAGTAAAAGCACTAAAAGTTGCACTTGTTGCTCCTCCTACACAAAATGTTGTAGTTTCTGAATTAGTAAAAGAAGCTCCACTAGCTAAGACAGTACTTCCGTCTGTTAAACTATAAGAACCATTACCATATGAACAACAAATACCATCTCCATACGCATCATTGATGGTAAGCGAATAACAACCCGCTGGTAGCTCTGTACTGACATTTAATGTAGAACCATCTGCTTGACTAGCGTAAGTTCCTCCTGATGCCACTGTACTACCAGAACCATCTGTAATCGTCCAAGACGTTTCTTCAGGATAGTTATCAAAAGTAATCGATAAATTAACCTCTGTATCACTTGTACTAGCTGGACTTACAACTACTGATCTAGACACTTGAGCAGCAACATTACCAGCCGCATCACTAACATTATAATTTTTAGTATACGTGCCAGCGACACTCGTATTAACCGTTCCTGTAATGATTATACTAGCTGTCAAGTTTCCATCTACATTATCTGTAGCTGTTGCTCCTAATTCGTTATAAGTATCTCCAACCGTTAAATTAATGGTTGCACTTCCCGTTAAAGCAATTACTGGTTTAACCGTGTCTGCTGTTCCTGAAATAATAGTAACTGTATAATCTTCCACCTCTCCGTATGAGAAAGCCTCACAAGACGTTGGCACAGCATTATACTTCATGGATACACGCATTCTAGTTGTTCCATTTACTGCTCCTGATGCTACTGTAAAAGTACCACTTACCGGAGTTGTCTTTGAAGCCGATTGTGTCCAAACTTGTTCTCCTGAATCTGAAAAATCACCATCTTGATTATAATCTATCCAAACAGAATACCCTTCAGAATATACCGTACCAGACCAAGTAGGAGTTACCGTTATAGTCGCGGAAGCCCCTTTAATTAAACTAGTAGAAAGAGAAGTATAATCGGCATAACCTCCAGAAGCTCCTCCTGTTACATTATCGATACTTCCTAATTGAACTCTTCCAATGTATTCATCTGAAACACTATTACCGTTAGAATCACAATAATTTAATGGCGCCGTTCCCGTTGTTGTTACATTACTATTTGCAGAACTTCCACTTCCTCCTGTTGCACAGTTTGCGACTACAGAAACAGCATAGGTTGTTCCAGTAGCTAAACCTGAAGCAGTATACGTCGTTCCTGTTACCGTATTGACCGTCGTTCCGATAGTAATTGTATAATCATCAGCTCCAGAAACAGAATCCCAAGACACCGTAAAACTGTTATCTCCGATATTTGAAGATCCTAAATTTGAAGGTGCAGCTAATGCACAAGTTTGAACATATTCATCACCCAATCCTACTGCATACCAAGCATTAGTAACTGCAATTTCTTCTGCCGAACCTGCTCCAAATAAATCAATCGCTGCCTGAATACCTCCAGTTCGCGCATCAGCATATTGAGAACTTGACACTAAATAAACACTTTCCAATCTATACGCAATTGCTGAAGCTTTATCAATACCTATAGCACTAACACTATAAGTATCATTGTTATCATTTGTTCCATTTTTTCCTACAGTCAAAATATAAAACCAATGATTTAAAACACCACTATTATAATGCACACCACCACTATCTCCTGATCCAGAATACCAATTTGTTCCTAAATACGTATCAGGCTGCCCATAATCATTTGGATTTGATAATGATCTAATTGGACCACCAATCTCTTCTGCTAACAACCAAGTATCCTTTGTCGGATCTGCATAATACTCAACACTTGCTGCCCAAATATCAGAGAATCCTTCATTCATTGCGCCTGACTGATAAGAATAGGTAAGATTCGCTGTATTTTCACAGATGGCATGGCCAATTTCATGAGCTGCAATATCTATTGACGTTAATGGGTCAAAACTAGTCCCGTCACCATAGGTCATTACACTCCCATTCCAAAAGGCATTATCCTGATTAGAATAACCGTATTCTACCAAATCAAAATGTACATAACTTTTTATAGCGGCTCCATTATCATCATAACTATCTCGATTAAATGTTTGATAAAAATAATCGTAGGTCTTCTCAGCACCCCAATGTGCATCAAGAGCAGCATCATCCTTATTAGCGTTTGCGTGCTCTGCAGCCGTCCAGGAATTATCGTTATCTGTAAAATTTACAGCACTATTATAATTGATGCCCATATTCATATCATAAGTTTCAATCCCATTTCCTCTTGTCGTTTCTCTTAAAATATAATTTCCACCACTTAAAGTCGTTTCTATACTTTGATTTCCACTATAACGCGTTGCTGCACTACCAGTAACAAAAGGCGCTTCACTTACAGATCTGTTTTTACGAGTTCCCGAACTATAATGATCTAAATGCTTAATAATTGAATCTGAATATAAAATGGCTCCAGAATGCGCATCTACATAGATATACGCCCTGCTAACGGGTTGCGTTGCATACACATCAAATTTATAAGCTAACCTAGCTTTTGATTTATTAATAACCTCTCCTGGAAAAACAACTAATTCGCCCTCAGGCTTTTTATAGTCGTCCATAATTTTAGCTTCTTCTGGAGACTCCCACAAGTAACTTGAAGCTCCAACAGATAGCACTGCTTTATTAAATGCTGCTTGATTATTTAAAGTAGGAACGACTTTTAATTTCCCTGGTGAAAAAAGAGCCCCATTCAACAACATTAAATTTCCGTTTTTAGCATGTGCTTTGTATATCCCAAATTCAACTTTTACCCCTTGAAAATACTGTTGGTATGTTTCATGCGTAAACCCTAATTGATCATTTTCTGTTTTAATTTTAACTAATGCATCATCGGAGGTCAAACCAAGATTTGTAGTAATTAATTGTTTTGCGTCTTTTAAATTATGTTTTTCAAACGCATCTAGTTTAATAAATTTAGTTTGTCGTTTACCTTGGGCATAAATCCCAGTTGATAACAACAGTGACATGAAGAATAAAATAACTTTGTTTTTCATAATGAAATAGATTAATTGGTTAATTGGTTAATAATATTTTGATTGTAAATCAAAACCGTTTCTTTAAACTGACTGAAATCCACAAAACACACAAAAACATAAACACCTCATTAAAAGCGCTTTATAGTCTAATTTTTTACGCTATTTTGGGAATAAAAAACAAAAAAGTCCAAAGTTTTCACTCTGGACTTTTTCAATAAATTAAGTTCAGGTACTGTATTGTTTATTCTTTAATAAACTTTTTAAGTTTTATTTTCTCTCCAATATTTAGTTGTAAAACATACATACCACCTTGTAATTTAGAAACATCAATAGCACTTGTATATCGTCCTTCAAGTACTGTTTGTCCCAATAGGTTTTTAACCGCAAAACTTTGCGCTTCAAATCCTATTAAGCTAACATTAAGTTGTTGTTTTGCTGGGTTAGGATACACCTTAAATTGAGTATCTAAAGTAGTGACTACACTATGAGCTGACGAACTAAAAGTAGCGCTTGCACCACCAACACAGAATGATGTTGTTTCAGAACTTGTAAATGAACTTCCACTAACTAACACTGTACTTCCATCTGTTAAAGCGTAAGAACCATTTCCGTAAGAACAGCAAATACCATCACCATATGCATCATTAATAGTTAAAGCATAACAGCCTGTTGGTAATTCTGCACTAATATTTAGAGTAGAACCATCTGCTTGACTAGCATAAGTACCTCCAGAGGCCACTGTACTACCAGAACTATCTGCAATAGACCATGACGTTTCTTCTGGATAGTTATCAAAAGTAATTGATAAATTAACATCCGTACTACCTGAGCTTGCAGGACTTACTACAATGCTTCTTGATTTTTGATTCGCTGCGTTACCTGCTGCATCACTAACATTATAATACCTAGTGTATGTACCAGCAGAATTAGTATTAACTGTTCCTGTAATTACAATACTAGACGTTAAGTTTCCATCTACATTATCTGTAGCTGTTGCTCCTAATTCATTATAAGTATCTCCAACTGTTAAATTAATAGTTGTACTTCCCGTTAACGTAATTACAGGCTTAACTGCATCCGCAACTCCCGCTGTAATGTTTACGGTATAATCTTCCACTTCTCCATAAGAAAAAGCTTCACAAGATGTTGGCACACCATTATACTTCATAGAAACACGTAATCTTGTAGTTCCTGTTGTAGCGCTTGTTGGCACTGTAAAACTTCCACTTGCTACTATTGCTGAAGACGCCGCTTTAGAAAAAACTTGTTCTCCAGAATCTGTAAAATCGCCATTATTATTATAATCAATCCAAACAGCATACCCTTCAGAATAAGTACTACCAGTCCATGTTGGTGTAATTGTAATTGTATTTGAAGATCCTTTTGTTAAGTTAGTAGACACACTTGTAAAATCAGAATATAACTGAGCCCCAGAAGCATTGCTAATAGACCCAATGTTTACATTACTAATATATTCGTCATTCGCACTATTACCTTGAGAATCGCAATACTGTGTCCCTGTAGTACATGGTGTACATGAAGCACCACCACAATCAACACCTGTTTCGTCACCATTTTGAATGCCATCTGTACACGTCGGAGTTGCTCCTACAGTTCCACACTTATCAGATAACGCTAAAGTACGTCTTACTCCACCTGCTTCTAAAACTGCACGCATACGTGTTTTTTGACCTTCGGTAAACAAGTTCATACAAGAATCATTAGTATAATCCATGTAGTTTTGAACCATATCCGTAGAACTACAAGATACTTGTCCAATTGGACATCCTCCATTTGAGGTTTGATGTGTAGGTGTATCACTTACAAAATCATTCCCACAATTAGAATCTCCCCAAATGTGACGCAAGTTTAAATAATGACCTACTTCATGTGTCGTTGTACGTCCTCCATCAAAAGGAGCAGAAACATTACCAACACGACCAAAATAGTTATACGCCATTACAACACCATCCGTTGCTGCACTACCCCCTGGGAATTGTGCATAACCTAAAATGGTACCGCCCTGACTTAACATTTGAGGGACAACCCACATATTTAAATACTCTGAAGTATCCCATGGGTTAACACCTCCAGTAGAGGTGCTTTTCATCGCATCTGATGTTCCCCAATCTTGTCTAGTGGTAGACTTTCTTGTAATACCTGTAGTTGCATTTCCATTTGGATCTACTGTTGATAAACAAAACTGAATTTGTGTATCCGCAGCTTGAGACCAACTGTTATCTGCATCTGGATTAGTACGTCTAAAATCTTCGTTTAAAACATCTAATTGAGACTGAATTTGTGCTTCACTAATATTTTCTGTACTATTTCTATATAGTACATGAATAACTACTGGTATAGTAATTATACTTCCATCGACTCTAGCGGTTTGAGGTAATGCCGCTTTTTGTTGTGTGAAAGCTTCTATTTGATCCATCCTTTGTTGCAACGTTGGATCAAGTTGTTTTCTGTATTCTAAATTTTCCATTGACGAACAATTTCTTTCTTGCTGAGCAAAAACCGAAAAGGTCAATAAAAAACTTAATAATGATAAAGTAATTGTTTTTTTCATACTAAATAGTTTAATGGATTAGATTAATATTTGTTAAATAATGCTGTAAATTATCAAAACTTTAACTATAAATGCTTTTTAATTTCATTTTTTTCGACTAAAAACAGGATAATAAATAACATTCGCTTTTATGTGTGGTTACAGCCACAATCAATTGAAAGAAATTAATTACTTTTACTATATATGGCTAATATTTTACTAAAAACAGATAGTCTTTCTATCGACTTTAAAAGCGAAGGATCTTTAAAGACAATAATCAATAATATGTCCTATGTTATTAATAAAAATGAAATAGTTGGTATTGTTGGAGAATCGGGATCGGGGAAATCTGTTTCCTCATTAGCTATATTAGGTTTACTACCCAAACAAATTTCCAAAATCACGTCTGGAAGTATTCTTTTTAATGACCTGGATTTACTACAGCTAAACACGAAACAGTTTCAAAAAATTAGAGGTCAACAAATCGCAATGATATTCCAAGAACCTATGAGCTCTTTGAATCCCTCTATGACTTGCGGTAAACAAGTCGAGGAAGTTTTATTTCAGCATACAAAACTGACAAAAAAAGAAGTCCGAGCCGAAACATTAAGCCTCCTTGAAAAAGTCAAATTACCAGACCCAAAACGTGTTTACAAAGCCTATCCGCATGAAATTTCTGGAGGACAAAAGCAACGCGTCATGATCGCTATGGCCATCGCCTGCAAACCACAATTACTTATTGCTGATGAACCCACCACAGCACTTGACGTCACTGTACAAAAAGAAATAATCACCCTATTAAAAGAGTTACAGGCAGAGACAAAAATGAGTATCATTTTTATAACACATGATTTAAGCTTAATCTCAGAAATAGCTAATCGTATTTTAGTGATGTACAAAGGTGAAATTGTAGAACAAAATACTGTCCATAACATATTCAAACACCCTAAACACAACTACACCAAAGCACTAATCTCCTCTAGACCATCTTTAGACATACGATTAAAAACATTACCAACCATTACTGATGTTTTAAATAACACGGTCTCAGAAGCCACCATTACTAGTGAAATGCGTAAAATAAAACATGATAAATTATATTCAAAAGCGCCATTATTACAAGTTATTAATCTTGAAAAGGACTATATCTCTAAATCTGGAATTTTCGCTAAAGCGGAAACTTTTAAAGCTGTAAATAACGTCAACTTCAATTTATATGAAGGTGAAACGCTAGGATTAGTTGGTGAATCTGGATGCGGAAAATCCACGTTAGGTAACGCGATCCTACTCTTGGACAAAGCCACTAAAGGTCAAATATTATATAAAGGAAAAGATATTACGACCCTAAACAAAGTTGAAACAATAGCTATTAGAAAAGAGATTCAGATTATTTTCCAAGACCCATATGCCTCATTAAACCCAAGAATTACTATTGGTAATGCTATTATGGAACCCATGAAAGTTCATAACTTATATACCTCAGACACTGAAAGGCAAGAGAAAACGATAGAAATTTTAAATCGCGTAGGATTGGATAATACTGCTTTTAATAGATATCCACACGAGTTTTCTGGTGGACAAAGACAACGTATAGGAATTGCGCGCACTATTGCACTACAACCAAAACTAATTGTTTGTGACGAGTCCGTTTCGGCCTTAGACATTTCTGTGCAAGCACAAGTTTTAAATCTTTTAAATGAATTGAAAGATAATTTTGGATTCACTTATATATTTATCTCTCATGACTTAGCAGTTGTGAAATACATGAGTGATCAATTATTAGTAATGAATCACGGACAAATTGAAGAATTAGACGATGCTGATATTATCTACAACACGCCTAAAAAAGACTATACTAAAAAATTAATAGCTGCAATCCCAAAAGGATTATAGCATAAATATTTTTTTAGTTAAGTGCATAATGCTGCTAATAAAGTTAACAGTATTTTTAAATCCTATTTTAAAATTTTGAAAAAACATAGTAGGTTAAGTTTTTAGTTAATCTGAAGCAAAAAAGCAATAAAAATAGATTAAGTCATGGTTGACCGTGGTTATTTTCATTGGTTAGGTTCGGGACTACAAACATACAATCTCTTTTCTATTTATCAGCTAAAAAGCATAATTATTCGATGAAATGCGTCTTTTTTTAACACTCAGTACTTTATAGCCTTCTCCACTGTCAACACTCCTCTAGTCGGATAATAGCTTCTGCCATAATTGGACCGTCTATCCTCCCCTAATCTTGACGCTACTTGATTAGCCATTTTAATCACAAATACTTCTTCTGCATTCGGGAATGACAAGTCGTAACCATCAGCATCTATTTTCTCTCCTTTGGACGAATGGTCTTTTTTTCTATGATGATACTCTTTGGTATCATACAACTCGTTATAACAATGTATTAATTCATGTGACAACAAAGACACTGGAGAATTATAACCTTTATTACGTGAAAACCATTTCTTTTTATAATTTTTTCTAAACACTACACCATGCGTGTCATAAAACAACACCGTATTATGACTAGGACTATAGCCATTCTTCTGAGCAGGAATAATAGTAATAGTGTTATCAACATCCGCAACTAGTACAGTAATAACATCAACCCTATAACTATGCTCGCCTTCTCCAAACGAAATTGTTAGCGCACAAGTTTTTAATAAAAAATCTAACGCGATGGTCGTGTTTCGTAAAAAACGATCTTCAATTAAATCATGATTGCGATCTAAAACATACTCGTAATGCACATATTGATTTGATAGTGTTTTTATTCGCATAAACTAACTTTAATAGCTCTAACTAACCTCAAACATAACAACTCGATACATTTGAGGTTTAATTAACACACCTAATTACAGGCTCATTTCAGGAATATCTCCTTCGATAATTAAAGTTCCTTCTGTTGCCTTTTGTATCTCTTCTACAGACACCCCTGGCGCACGTTCTAACAACCTAAATCCTTTATCTGTAACTTCTAAAACCGCTAAATTTGTCACTATTTTTTTCACACATCCGACCCCCGTTAACGGTAAACTACATGTTTTAAGCAATTTTGACTCTCCCGCTCTATTAGTATGCATCATAGCTACAATAATATTTTCCGCACTAGCGACTAAATCCATTGCTCCACCCATACCTTTTACCATTTTTCCAGGTATTTTCCAATTAGCGATGTCGCCATTTTCCGATACTTCCATTGCCCCTAAAATAGTCAAATCCACATGCTGTCCACGTATCATAGCGAAACTAGTTGCACTATCAAAAAAACTAGCTCCTGGCAAGGTTGTTATGGTCTGTTTTCCTGCATTTATTATATCAGCATCCTCTTCTCCTTCAAAAGGAAATGGCCCCATACCTAAAACACCATTTTCCGATTGAAACTCTACTTCTATATCATTACGCACATAGTTAGCGACTAAAGTCGGGATACCAATCCCTAAATTAACGTAGTAACCATCTTGTACTTCTTGCGCAATACGTTTTGCTATTCCTGTCTTATCTAACATCTTTATAATTTAAAATTGTAAGTATTAAAAGTTCTAAAATATACTAACTCACGTGTTAACTCATCTAATAACACTAAAAATAGATACTTATAACTTCTTAACTGCGTTGCCTAACGGTTCTTTGTTCAATACGTTTTTCATAAGTATCACCTTGAAAAATACGTTGTACAAAAATCCCTGGAATATGAATTTGATTAGGATCAAGTGCTCCTACAGGAACTAACTCCTCTACCTCAGCAACCGTAATTTTTGCAGCACCCGCCATACATGGATTAAAGTTTCTTGCTGTACCCTTAAATATTAAATTTCCAGCTACGTCACCCTTCCAGGCTTTTACAAAGGCAAAATCCGCTTTAAAAGCATGCTCTAAAACATACATTTTGCCATCAAATTCTCTAGTTTCTTTTCCTTCAGCGACTTCTGTTCCATAACCTGCTGGTGTAAATATTGCTGGAAATCCTGCTTGCGCAGCTCGACAACGTTCAGCCAAAGTCCCTTGCGGAATAAGCTCGACATCCAACTCTCCAGACAACATTTGTCTTTCAAACTCATCGTTTTCCCCAACGTAAGAAGACACCATCTTCTTTATTTGCTTTTTCTGGAGTAATAAACCCAAGCCAAAATCATCAACTCCTGCATTATTTGAAATACAAGTCAAGCCTTTAACATTACGTTTAACCAACTCTGCTATCGCATTTTCAGGGATACCACTAAGTCCAAACCCCCCTAACATAAAAGTCATATTGTCTTTAACTCCTTCTAGCGCCTCTGAAACTGAATTAACTGTTTTTAGAATCATTATTTTTCTAATTTTTTGTGGTTTAAATTTAAGAAATAAAAAAGCCATTCTTTACGGAATGGCTTTTATTTTTTTTAATATAATTAGAATTACATTTCTAGTTCATCAGGAACATCTTCTTCCGGCAAACTCAACCCTTGAGAATCCCCTTCATCTCCAACATAATCAGTACAATCTACAGTAATTGACAAGTTAGAAGGTTTTACAAAACTAGACTTAGAGACATCCAACGTCTCATCCTCATAACAACTCTTCATGTACATTCCCCAAATAGGCAAAGCCATAGCAGCACCTTGTCCATAAGTAATACTTCTAAAATGCGTTGCTCTATCTTCTGCTCCAACCCAAACACCTGTCACCAGATTAGGAACCATACCCATAAACCATCCATCAGATTGGTTTTGCGTGGTCCCTGTCTTACCAGCTATTGGATTTTTAAACTCGTAAGGATATCCTGTTATAATTTCTGGATACACCCCTGTTTTAGGCATCCATGTTCTACGCAAACGCGATCCCGATCCACTTTGAGTTACACCTTCCATTAATTTAACGGTAACATAGGCAGTCTCCGCACTTAATACATCTCTAGTTTCTGGAACAAATTGATATAAAACAGTATCATTTTTATCTACAATAGTTGTCACCATTACAGGTTTAGTGTAAACCCCTTGATTTGCAAATCCAGAATATGCGCCTACCATCTCATAAACACTAATATCTGGTGTACCTAAAGCAATAGAAGGCACTAACGGTATATCCGATGTAATCCCTAAATTCTTAGCTAATTCCGCAACTGGTTGTGGCCCAACTTTATCCATTAATCTTGCCGTAATTGTATTTACAGAATTTGCTAATGCATGCTTTAAAGTAACCTCTCCATCATAATTACGATCATCATTTTTAGGGGTCCAAGCTTTTGAATTACCATATTTATTAGCTTCAATAGTTAATGGCGCTAATGGTAACTTATCGCATGGCGACATGTGTAACTGATTAATTGCTGTAGCATAAACGAAAGGCTTAAAAGTAGATCCTACCTGACGCTTCCCTTGTTTTACATGATCATACTGGAAGTGTCTATAATTCATACCACCTACCCATGCCTTAACATGACCTGTTTGCGGATCCATACTCATCATTCCTGGGTGTAAAAATGATTTATAATAACGCATAGAATCTATAGGCTTCATAATGGTGTCGACCTCACTAGGACTTCCATCTTTTTCCCATTTAAAAATGGTCATTTTAGCAGGCTTTAAAAAAGAAGCTCTTATTTCCTTTTCACTTTTCCCTGCTTTCTTTAAAATCCTCCAACGCTCACCACGCTTCATTGCATTGTTAAGTAAATTATCTACTTCAGACGTACTTAAATCTCTAAACGGTGCCGTTTTATTACGTTCCGGTGTGTTTTGTTTAAAAAACTCAGCTTGCAATCTTGGCATATGTCTAGCAACCGCTAATTCTGCATATTTTTGCATGCGCGAATCAATCGTTGTGTAGATTTTTAAACCATCATTATTAAGATTATACTTAGTACCATCTGGCTTTCTGTTTTTAGGATCATCAGCCCATTTTTTCATAAAATCTCTCAAATACTCTCTAAAATAAGTTGCAGTCCCAGAACTATGACTATCTGGGTTGTAATGGATATCTAAATCTGTTTTTTGAAGTGAGTCTTTTTCTTTTTGAGTGATATAATCGTACTTAGCCATTTGTGCCAACACCACATTTCGTCTTTGCTTAGTTCTAACCGCTCTCTTCCCATTATCCTTAAGCGGATTGTATAACGACGGATTAACAAGCATTCCAACAATCATTGCAGATTCTTTTAAGTTAAGTTCCTTAGGTTCTTTCCCTCCAAAATAAATTCTTGCTGCTGAGCGTATTCCGTCTGCATTATTATCAAAATCAACAATATTAAGATATTGTGCTACTATTTCTTCTTTAGTATATTGACGTTCTAAACGAATAGCAATAATCCATTCTTTAAACTTTTGCAATACCCTTTTTACTTTATTACTAGACGCTCTTTTTGTAAACAATTGTTTTGCCAACTGTTGGGTAATAGTACTTGCCCCTCCACTTCCTGGTTTTAAAACCGCTCTTAATGTACCACGACCATCAATACCGGAATGCTCCATGTAACGTACATCTTCAGTCGCTATTAGCGCATGCACCAAATGCTCTGGCAATTCGTCATAACTTACCGGCGTTCGATTATCTCTAAAATAAAATTTCCCTAAAGTTTTACCATCAGAAGAAATCACTTCTGTCGCTAAATTTGTTTTAGGATTTTCTAATTGCGTATGATCCGGCATCTCACCTAACGCACCCCACGATGCTAAAAGAAATAATAGTACTATTAGAAGGAATCCTCCTAAAAATAGCATCCAAAACCACCTTATATACTTATCAAACCCTGTTGCTTCTGCTTTTTTTGTTTTTGCCATATCTATCTGACTAATTTATTCTGTTTTTTCAATTCTAAATCCTACATCTGTAAGACCTTCTAAATTCACAACACCATTAACCTCTCCACTACCGCGCATAGCGTGTTGTATTTTCACATTATAAGTGCCGCTTTCGTTAAAAACAACACCTTCTTTATACCATAATTTATTATCCTTAACAGCAGACAACCCTTCACCTAACCATGCCCCATTCTTTTCGGTCATATTATACTGTAAAGTATCTGTTACTATTTTACCATGAGGAAAATTCATTTCAACAATTAAATACAAATTACTGTATTTATAAGCATTAGTATTCCTAACATTAACAAACAAGTTATAAGGATTTATTGAGTCTGGTGCGTTAATTTTAAATTGTACGACATCCTCTTTATTCCATGCGGTAGAGACACTTTTATACTCATCAAAAACGGCTTTCTGATCGCAAGAAGTAACTAAAACCAATAGTAATATAAACGCTATTCTACTTACTCTCATTAGGTTTATTATTATTGTTCTCTGGTTTTCTCTTATTTGGCTTACGCTTTGGTCTAGGCTTTGCTTTTGCGCTATTTGACGGACTTTTAGTATTCTTATTAGTCGTGGCGTTAACCTCAACTTTATTTTGAACTGGCTTTTTATTTCTAGCTCTATTGTTTTTACGTTTTTTATTACCTTTTGGACTATCAAAACGTGTTAAACTATCCTGACCAACAACATTTTCGAACTCTGTTTTTGGATCAACCTCAATATCTGCAGCATATTCTTCAAGACTAGCTACTTTTTCTCTCTTTTTATTAATTGCAATAATTTCGCTAGCTTGGTCTGTAGTAATTAAGTGCCAATTCATCCATTCCCCTTCATAAGCATACCACATATGCCCTTTGAAAATGTCTGTTTTTTGACAAACGGCAGTTCCTTTTTCAGTATACAATTTAGTATCTGCTTTAGGAAAAGCTTTTAAAGCATCTAAATAAGAATCCAACTCATAATTTAAACAACATTTAAGCTTACCACATTGTCCTGCTAATTTTTGAGGATTTAGCGATAACTGCTGATAACGTGCTGCACTGGTACTTACAGATCTAAAATCTGTTAACCATGTCGAGCAACACAACTCTCGACCACATGAGCCAATCCCGCCAAGTCTAGACGCCTCCTGACGAAAACCGACTTGTTTCATTTCTATCCTAATCCTAAACTCTCTAGCATAAATTTTAATTAATTCTCTAAAGTCAACACGTTCTTCTGCGGTGTAATAAAACGTTGCTTTACTACTATCCCCTTGAAACTCGATATCCGAGATTTTCATGTGTAGTTTTAGATCTATAGCAAATTGACGTGCCTTAACCTTCATCGGCTCTTCCTTGTCACGAGCCTCACTCCAGATGTCTATATCTTTCTGAGAAGCCTTACGATAGATTTTTAAAATATCATTTTTAGTATCTACTCTTTTACGTTTTATCTGAACACGTACTAATTCTCCTGTTAGAGTAACCATACCAATATCATGACCAGATTGTGCCTGAGTAGCTACAATATCTCCGATACTTAATGTTAAATTCTCTGCATTATGGTAATAATGTTTACGTCCGTTTTTAAAACGAACCTCAACCCAATCAAATGGTTTTTCGCCATTAGGAACAGACATATTTGCTAACCAATCAAAAACGGTTAATTTATTACAACTATCTGTACCACATGTTCCATTATTCTTACAACCTTTTGGTTGTCCGTCTTTTCCTGTAGCGCAACTTTGACAAGCCATACTATTTATGTGTATATATTGAATCTTAAGGTTTTACCCTAAAGATGAAGATTAATAATTAGTTGTTTCCGCGTAAGCGAATGCCAACCCTTGTTAATCCGTAAAGATAAGATTATTTGGCTGACTTTAAAACATAAAAAAAACGTGATAAAATTTAGCACGTTTTTTTTATGTTTTAAAAGTATACGCTACTTTTTAAGTACTTCAAAAATATTACGTAAATCTTTTTTAAAAGGTAAATGATCGGCACGTCCTTTTTTAAAGATATCATTGCTATTACCCTGCCCTTTCCTTAATTCTTTCTGCGCTTCAAAAGGCAAAGCATGTATCTCACTACAGGTTGTTGAGCAACAATTATTCATTTCTGTTTTACAATCTTCGCATTGTATAAATAACAAGTGGCAGGCATCATTAGCACAGTTTACATGCGTATCGCAAGCGGTTCCACATTGGTGACATTTAGCAATAACATCGTCCGTAATTTTTTCTGAACGACGCTCGTCAAAGACAAAGTTCTTACCTATAAATTTATTAGCAATCCCTTCTTCGTTTACTTGTCTAGTATATTCAATAATACCACCTTCCAATTGATATACATTTTTAAACCCTTTGTGCTTGTAATAGGCACTTGCTTTTTCACATCGAATACCACCTGTACAATACATTAGTAGGTTTTTTTCTTCTTTATGCTCTCTTAAATCAGCTTCAATAATATCTAAAGATTCTCTAAAAGTATCCACATCTGGTGTTACTGCACCATCAAAATGACCTATTTCACTTTCATAATGATTACGCATATCCACACACACTGTATTTGGATTTGATAACATCTCATTAAAATCTTTTGCTGATAAATGCACCCCTTTGTTGGTTACATCAAACGTATCATCGTTCAGCCCGTCTGCTACTATTTTTTCACGAACTTTAACTTTCAACTTTAAAAAAGACATATTATCTTGCTCTACAGCAATGTTAAGTCTAACATCTTTTAAAAAATCAATACTATCTAAATGATTTTTAAAGGCTTCAAAACTATCTGCAGGTAACGACAATTGGGCATTAATCCCTTCTGTAGCAATGTAAATACGTCCTAAAACGTCTAGACTATCCCATTCAATAAATAATTGATCTCTTAATTCTTGTGGATTGCTAATGCGAGCATACTGATAAAAAGATAACGTCAAACGGTCTTTTCCAGCTTTTTCAATAAGTTCTGCTCTTTCAATAGCGCTTAATTTGTTGTACAGTTGCATGCTATACTTGGTTTTAAGTGTTAATAAAAAGTTTATGCAAAGGTATTATTTTTATCGAGTAAAGCAAACTGTTGCTTATTTAAGAGATTAAAAACGTAGATATAAATGTTTCCTTTCAATAAAAAAATTAGTAAAAAAAAAGTCCCTTGCGCTCTGCAAAGGACTTTTTATAGACTAACTCGTTAAGATTATTTAACTAAATTATTAAACAATAATACGAGCTAACCTCCATCGGCTTTACAGCTACTATTAAGTAAAATAGCAACTGAAACGCCTAATGTTTTTGTGTGTACTAACTTTTTTAAATATTTCATACCCTTAAAATTTAAAGGATTAACATTTTTCAAAGCGGATTAAATTTTCTTTTTCATAGCATATCTTTTCCACTTCAATAAGTAGATGCAAAAACTTTAAAAAGGTTGCGTGAGAAAATTAAAATTCTTTAAAAAAGTAGTATTTTAGCATAGAAAAATTTTTTAATAAAACTTGACGTATGAGTAAAGAGAAAGAAGCAAAGCTAAAAGCATTACAATTAACCTTAGACAAATTAGACAAAGCCTACGGAAAAGGTACGGTAATGAAAATGAGTGATGCTGCTGTTGTTGATGTAGAGGCTATCCCATCGGGATCTTTAGGTTTGGATATTGCATTAGGAGTTGGTGGCTACCCAAGAGGTAGAGTTATAGAAATATATGGTCCAGAATCTTCTGGAAAAACAACATTAACGCTTCATGCTATTGCAGAAGCACAAAAAGCAGGAGGTATTGCTGCTTTTATTGATGCAGAACATGCTTTTGATAGGTTTTACGCAGAAAAATTAGGTGTAGATATTGATAATCTTATTATTTCTCAACCGGATAATGGAGAACAAGCTTTAGAAATTGCCGATAATTTAATTAGATCTGGCGCTATTGATATTGTTGTTATTGACTCGGTTGCCGCATTAACTCCAAAAGCAGAAATTGAAGGAGAAATGGGTGACTCTAAAATGGGACTACACGCTCGTTTAATGTCACAAGCCCTTAGAAAATTAACGGCATCTATAAGCAAAACTAATTGTACCGTAATATTTATTAACCAGCTACGTGAAAAAATTGGTGTTATGTTTGGTAACCCAGAAACAACAACTGGTGGTAACGCATTAAAATTTTACGCTTCTGTTAGGTTAGACATCAGACGATCTACACAAATAAAAGATAGTAATGGTGGCGTATTAGGTAATAAAACTAGAGTCAAAGTAGTAAAAAACAAAGTTGCACCGCCTTTTAGAATGGCAGAATTCGACATTATGTATGGAGAAGGTGTTAGTAAAGTTGGAGAAATTCTAGATGTTGCTGTAGAAAAAGAAATTATCAAAAAAAGCGGATCATGGTTTAGCTATGGAGACACCAAACTAGGGCAAGGACGAGATGCTGTTAAGCTTATTATAAAAGATAATCCAGAACTGTTTGATGAACTGGAACAGAAAATAAAAATCGCTATTAAAGAAAGTGTTTAAAATTAAAAATCCCGATAAAATCGGGATTTTTTTTGGTTTAAGACGCAACCTTTTGACAACTCATGCATCTCTTTAGTAACAACTATTTAGTTTCTTAAAAAATGAAAAAGCTTATAACCGCTTTAATAGTATTACTCTTTATGTCTTGTAGCGTCGACGAAGAACAACGACCAAGACTAAATTTGGAACCCATACCTATTGAAAGCGTAACTGTGCCAGAATATTTTGAACAAGGACAAACCTATCAAATAGACCTTAATTATATTCAACCCACCAATTGTTATGCCTTCTATGACATTTATTATGTCAAAGAAGATAATATCAGAACAATTGCAATAATAAATTCAGTTTACGATAGTGACACTTGCGAAGACTCTAATTTAGAAGTAGAAAAGTCCTTTAATTTTATTGTAACAGATCAAGAGGATTACATATTTAAATTCTGGCAAGGAGAAGATGCCAATGGAGAGAATGTTTATCTAACAATGGAAATACCTGTACAATAAAACTATTAACTAAAATCATCGCTAAAATTGGGTTTAGACAAACTCATACATAAATGTAAGTCCAATGATACTAAAGCACAAAGTGAATTATACAAGCTTTTTTCAAGCAAATTATTCTCGGTCAGCTTAAAGTATTCGAGCTCCTATGCAGAAGCTGAAGATAATTTACAGGACGCATTTATAACTATTTTTAGCAAAATAAAGCAGTACAAAAACAAAGGAAGTTTTGAAGGCTGGCTTAAACGAATAGCTATAAATACAGCTTTGCAACGTTACAGGAGCCAGAAAGTATTTGAAATAATTAATGAAGACGCGATAGTAGATGAAGAGGTCGATATTGATGAAGATGAAGTCAGTATCGATTATTTACTGCAATACATTCAGGAATTACCAGACCGATATCGTTTAGTATTTAACCTATATGTTTTAGATGGTTACTCTCATAAAGAAATTGCCGATCTCTTATCCATAACCACTGGGACCACGAAGTCTAACCTCGCAAGAGCTAGACAATTATTAAAAGAAAAAATATTAGCACACAAAATGGGCTTAAATTCCCAATCATTATAAATGAGTAACAAAAAAAACATAGATAGACTATTTCAGGAAAGATTTAAAGATTTTGAGGTCAAACCAGATGCTAAAGTTTGGAAAAACATTCAATCTCAACTAGAAAAAGAAGAGGATGACAAACCTCTTGTTATTATTCCGTTTTGGTTAAAATTATCAGGAATCGCAGCGACACTATTACTGTTCATGGTAGTAGGCAATGGCTTATTTAATACTCCTGACACATCCATTACCCCAACTGTAGTCGATACAGACAAAACCAAAACAAACGATAACGACACCAATACAGAACACAAGTCCACTGATAGTTATTCTCCAACAAAACAATTACAAACAAAAGACTTAAAGACTATTGAAGCCGCAATCCAAAATACAAAAAACACACCTTTAGATAATACAACTGTTGCCACCTCCAACAACAACAACAACAACAACAACAACAACAACAACAACAACAACAACAACACATTTTCTGTTACTCGAAAAAATAACAGTACCGCTTCAAGTGACTATAGAAAAAAAGCAACAACCACTAACAATAGCACAACACCGAACAACACTCAAAACACCAACCCTACAACTCGAAAAGAAACGACAAACACCTATGCATCTAATACTTCTAACGCGATAGAAAAAAAAGATAAACAAACAGCAACTCTTACTACTAATAGAGCAAATAACTTAGATAAGAACCACAATATAAGTTCTCAAAATCAAACCACTGTAAGCACATCTGTAGTTTCAAACACTAGCAATAACAAAGACAACACATTAAAAATTACCACAGCTAACATTGATATAGAAAAAACATCCATTGAAGAGGCTATAGCCGAAAACGAAACTACTGAAGACGATACTAAAGAGCAGGAGCTCACTAATAAGTGGGTCGTTAATGCCAATATCTCCCCAGTATATTACAATACATTCGGAGAAGGCTCTCATATTGACGAACAATTTAACAAAAACAATAAATCTGGAGAGATTAATGCTAGTTATGGCTTAAAAGTAGGTTATGCTTTAAACAAAAAAATCACCATTAGATCTGGTATTAATCGTCTTAACCTAAGTTACGATACAGACGATATCATTGTTTACGAAAAATTTAATACCTACAGCACTAGCACATCAATGAATGACGCTCCTGTTAGTACTGAACCTAATCTAAAAAATGTTAATTTTCTGAGTATGCCATCAGGACAACAACTAAGTATGATTAGTGCTAGTGATGTCAATGCTATGGTTGTAAGCACAAGTTTAAATGCGGCAATAAGTCAACGAATGAGTTATTTCGAAATTCCTTTAGAAGTAGAATACAAACTAGTTGACAAACGTTTTGGTGTTAATGTAATCGGTGGTGTAAGTACATTTATCTTAAACGATAATCAAGTTGTTTCGGAATTAAATGGTTCTAAAACCAAAATTGGAGAAGCTAACAACATCAACCCTGTTAGTTTTAGCACAAACTTAGGTATAGGTTTGAATTTTAGAATTAGTAACACCGTGAATTTTAATGTAGAGCCAACATTTAAATATCAATTAAAAACATTTAATAATACCTCAGGCGACTTTAACCCTTACATTATTGGATTATACACAGGGTTAAATTATAAATTTTAATTTTTAAGTGCCCTTTAATTAGGGAAATATATTGAAAAGCTACTCTGTGCCAAGAGTGGCTTTTCTATTTTAGAAACGCCTTTAATTGCTCTAGAATAATACTTCTAGACTGCTCATTTAAACCTCTAGTATCTTCTTTAGCTAACGCTTCGGTTGGAATAAAATGATGCATTTTAGCTCTCATAATCCCTGGTCCTCCACTAAAAAAAGTGTAAGAAAAACGTTTTTTATTATCACCAAAAGTAATAGGCACTATTGGTGTATTGTGATTTATCGATAATCGGAAAGCACCGTCTTTAAATTCACCTAGCAAAATATCTTCTTCCGGAACAAGACCTTCAGGGAATATACAAATACTTAACCCCTGTTTTAGTCTTCTCTGCGCTCTTAAAAATACGGCTTGCCTACTTTGCGCACTACTTCTATCCACTAGAATACAAGTCCGTTTATAGAAAAATCCAAATAATGGTATTTTAGATAACTCCGCTTTACCTACAAAAACAAAAGGATTTTTAACCGTAACCAACATTAACATAATATCAATCATTGATGTATGGTTAGCTATAAACATATAACTTTTATTAACCTCTGGCTTCTGAAGATATTGAGTCTTAGTATAAAACCCCATCCCAATTAAAATAAATCTAGCCCAAATACGCGCTAACTTAAAAAAATAAGGGTACCAAGATTCTTTTAAAATAGAAACTATTAAAAATGGAAACATGATAATAATTGGCAATGCCACCATTATATAGAACCAAATACGGTAAAATGTCCAAAAAATATATTTAAATACGATCATTATGTGCCAAAACTAACTAAATTAATTGAGGTATTCTACTAAAAAAATTACCTTTGCGACTTAGAACATATTTATAATTATGCCAAGAATACTTACAGGAATACAAAGTACAGGAACACCTCATTTTGGAAACATAATGGGCGCATTGCGTCCTGCAATAGCATTATCTAATGATGCTAAAAACCAATCGTTTTTATTTATTGCAGACATGCATTCTTTAACTCAAATTAAAGATGCTGAGACACTTAGAAACAACACCTACTCTACTGCTGCGACTTGGCTGGCTTTAGGATTAGATATAGAAAAAACAGTGTTTTATAGACAAAGTGATATCCCTCAAACCACTGAGTTATCTTGGTATTTAAGCTGCTTTTTCCCTTTTCAACGTTTGACTTTAGCGCATAGTTTTAAAGACAAGGCTGACCGTTTAGAAGATGTAAACGTTGGATTATTTACTTACCCAATGTTAATGGCAGCAGACATTTTACTGTATGATGCAGATATTATTCCTGTCGGAAAAGACCAATTACAGCATATTGAAATGACTCGTGATGTTGCCTCAAGATTTCATGCTAAATTAGGAGAAACATTTGTAATTCCAGAAGGGAAAATCCAAGAAAGCAATATGCTTATTCCTGGTACTGATGGTGCTAAAATGAGTAAAAGTAAAGGGAACACCATAAACATCTTTTTACCAGAAAAAAAATTACGCAAACAAATCATGACTATCGAAACAGATAGTACTGCATTGGAAGATCCAAAAGATTGGTCTACATGTAACTGTTTTGCATTATATAAACTATTAGCTACGGAAGACGATATAACGACGATGAAAGCAAATTACGAAAACGGTAATTACGGTTATGGTCATGCTAAACAAGCGTTATACGAATTAATCTTAGCAACCTTTGAAACTGAACGTGAACGTTACAATCATTACATGTCTAATTTAAACGAAATAGATGATGCTTTAGCAAAAGGCGCAGAAAAAGCTAAAAAAGTAGCTAATGATGTTTTAGTTAGAGTAAGAGAGAAACTTGGGTATTAATTTTAAGACCTAAATCACCTCAAACAACTTACCAGGTAGTGGTCTAATCACACCTTTTAATTCCATATTAAGTAAAATGCCAGCTAATTTATATGTTGGCATTTTGCAATTAATAGCGATACTATCCAATAATTCTTTTTCTTTGTTTTTTAAATAATTATAAACTAATTTTTCGTCCGGATCTAACTCAATAAACAATTGTTTCTGAACTGGTGGTTTTTTTAAGTGCTCCAATTGCCAATTTAAAATATAAGGCACATCTAAAGGCGTCGATAACAAATGTGCTTTTTGTTGTTTTATTAAGTTATTGCAACCTATACTTTGACTATCAGTAACGCGACCTGGCACAGCAAACACATCTCTATTATAAGAATTTGCAATATCTGCGGTTACCAAACTTCCTCCTTTTTCTGCTGACTCAATAACAATGGTCGCTTGGCTTATCCCTGCAATAATTCGATTTCGTTTTAAAAAATTATTCCGATCAAAATTATCGCTACTCCAAAAATCTGTAAAAAACCCACCGTTATTTTCGACTTCTGCCACATACTTTTTATGCACCTTTGGATAAATCTGATTTAAACCGTGCGCTAAACAACCTATGGTTTGCAAATTATTTTTCACCGCTGTTTTATGTGCTGTAATATCTGTACCATAAGCAAAGCCCGATACAATAATAGGTTTATAAATTGCTAACTCTTCCACTAATTTTTCACAAAAAGCAATGCCAGAAGTTGTTATTTTTCTAGCACCAACAATACTAATAATATGTTTGTTGTTAAGATTAATGTTTCCGCTTTCAAATAAAACAATAGGACTATCAATACAGTGTTTTAAATTTTCCGGATATGTTTCATCAGTAAAATGATGGTGTTTAATATTTTCATCTTTAATAAATTTCATCTCACTGTCTGCCGCTTCAAAATGACTAGACTGATACAATTCACTTAAAATAATTTCACCTATACCATCAATTTTTAATAGGTTTTGTTTTTTCTCTTTAAAGACCGCTTCCGCGCTTCCGCAATGATTAATTAGCTTTTTTGCAGTGGTATCTCCTATTTTTGAAACGTGTTGTAAGGCTAAATTATATCTTAATTGGTCGTCATTCATTTTTTATTGTACTGATTTTGAATCTACAAGAAAAGAAATTTAACTCTGTTAATAACTAATACCTCCAAAATTTTATTGGTTTTTAAAATTTTCTAACTTTGTTTCTATGCAATTAGAACATTACATAAGCGATTTATTATACAGATATGACTGTGTCACGATTCCTGAATTTGGATCATTTTTAACACAACGTCAATCTGCACAAGTACACGATAGTACCAATGCGTTTTATCCACCAAAAAAGACGTTATCTTTTAACGAGCAAATACAGACTAATGATGGTTTGTTAATTCGTTATATAGCAGATGTGGAAAAAATACCTTTTGAAACGGCCCTACAAAACTTATCTAAACGTGTTAAGTCTTTAAAGTCTTATTTAGCGGAAGGCGAAACATTAAGTTTTGAAAACATTGGTGATCTAACATTTAATGCAGAAAGTAAGATTGAGTTTAACCCTTCTTATCATCTTAATTATTTGACTGATGCTTTTGGATTGTCTCAATTTGTATCTCCTGCTGTAACTAGAGAAGTTTACAAAGAAGAAGTAGAAACTATTGAAAAAGTAATCCCGCTGACTATTACTCCTGAAAAGCGTAACACTACGTCATTTTTCAAGTATGCTGCCATTGCGGTTGTTGCTTTAGGAGTTGCTGGTTTTGGTTTTAATAACTATGTTAATAATGTAGACCAACATAACCAAATAGCACAAGAGGAAGCTAACACACAATTAGATAGTCAAATACAAGAAGCGACTTTTGTCATTAGCAATCCACTACCTGCCATTACTTTAAACGTAAATAAGCAAAGTGGTAATTATCATATTGTAGCTGGTGCTTTCAGAGAAGAAGAAAACTCGGACAAAAAAGTATCGCAGTTACAAGACCAAGGTTTTAAAGCCCGTAAAATAGGTAAAAACAGGCATGGACTACACCAAGTAGTTTATGCTAGTTATACTTCAAGAGAGGATGCTTTTAACGCTTTAAATACAATTAGAAAAGAACAAAACAAAGATGCTTGGGTGCTTATTAAAGCAATAGACTAAAACCAAGCCATTATTAGGTATAATTAAACCTCAAAGAATTTAAATTCTTTGAGGTTTTTTATTTCTTAATAAATTGTAAAATCAGCAATCTAAATATTTAAATCAGCTTACCTTTGTCGCTGAAAAGAAAAATTATGATGAACGCAAGAACAGCCGAACACTCTAGAACCGTAATGACTGATTTAGTTTTACCTAGTGAAACGAATCCTTTAAACAACCTTTTTGGTGGCGAATTGCTAGCTAGAATGGATCGTGCTGCTAGTATTAGCGCTAGACGACACTCAAGACGTATTGTTGTAACTGCTTCTGTTAACCACGTCGCGTTTAACAAAGCCGTTCCCTTAGGAAGTGTTGTTACTGTAGACGCTAAGGTCTCTAGAGCCTTTAAAAGCTCTATGGAGATATATATTGATGTTTGGGTCGAAGACAGAGAATCTGGAAACCGATCTAAAGCTAACGAAGCTATTTATACGTTTGTTGCTGTAGATGAAACCGGAACACCTGTTGCTGTACCAGAATTAATACCGGAAACAGATTTAGAAAAAGAACGTTATGCTGCTGCTTTAAGACGTAAACAACTAAGTTTACTACTAGCAGGAAAAATAAAACCTAACGATGCTACAGAGCTTAAAGCTTTGTTTATATAGAAAACGAAAAACCCAATGCAATGCATTGGGTTTTTTATTACTTATTATTTAGACAGTCTACATCTTATAAATCCATTCTGCAGGGTTTACAGATTTATCGTTTTTATATAAACTAAACCATAATAGCGTTTCCCCTTTGCTATCGGTAAAGACTTCTCCAATTTCTTGTTTTGAAACAACCTTATCCCCAGGCTTAACAGATATCTTTTTTAAATTATGATACGCTGTAATATAATTACCATGTTTTATTAGGACGGTTGGATTTCCTCTTTTTTGAACAATAATTTTTAAAACCTCCCCTTTAAACACCGTTCTAACAATGGCATCTTTCTCTGTTGCAATACGAACACCTGTACTATTTATAGACAACGAAGCATCCGTTGGATGACGTTGTATACCATACTTAACCTTAACCAAGCCTTTTTCTACAGGCCAAACTAACTTCCCTTTATTACTTAAAAAATCTGCTGCCAAAATTTTCGCCTCTGGTGTTAAAGCAAATGTCGTCGACGATTTAGTTGTTTTATTTTTTGCGTTCGCTTTTTTATTAGAGCTGGCAATAGCTTCTTTAATAATTTTATCTATTTCACGATCAATTTCTCTAGCCTCTTTCTGCTTCTCTTTTACTTGTGCAGCATATTTATTTAAATTTTGTTTAATTGAAGCCATCACCGTTTCATGTTGCTTCATATCCACTTCCAACGCTTTTTGCACCTCTCTATTTTCAGCAATCAGTTTATCTTTAGCAGTCTTTTGCTCACCTAATTTTAAATTTAAATTTTGAAGTTTTAACGCTTTTTCCTTAATATTCTCCCCTTGTTCTTTTTGATATTTAGAGTACTGATTCATGTACTGTAAACGCTTATAGGCTTGTCTAAAATCATTGGAAGACAACAAGAACATAACACGACTTTGACTGCTTTTGTTCTTATAAGTATTACGGATAGTTTTGGCATAGTTATCTTTTAGAATAACCAACTCCTCACGTAAATTTGATATCTTTTTTTGATTAACATTAATAGATCTATTAATCAAATTAGCTTGCTGGTTGGTTACTTTAATCAAGTTACGTCTAACACTTAATTTGTAATTTAAATCTTCTATTAATGTGGTTTGACTTTTTTGTTTAGATTGATTTTTAAACAATAGATCATTTATTTGTTTAATCTGTTGTTTAATTTCTAAACGCTGTGCTTCTAATTGGTCAATCTTATTTTTTTGCGCTAAAGCGGAAGTACTGCCAAGCAAAACAAAACAAATCACACTTAAAAGGAGTAAACGTTGTTTCATAAATTACAATTCTATTTTTGTAAAACCAGATGGGATTTTAAACGCAAAACGAATGTTTTCGTTTAATTTAACAGACTTAAGTTCTAAATTAATTTCAAGTTCCTCTTCATCCTCCACAGCTAATATTTTGGTCCGTTCCGGTAATGTTTTTTTATCCACTTGTTGGTAAGTAAGATAATCTATATGCAAAATACGTTTTTCTTTAGGTTGCGCTATTTCTTGAGCGTCCATTTTGTAATGCGATGGGTTTACAAACAAAAATAATTCAAACAAATCTCGTTGTTTTTTGGGTTGCAGGATATACGACTTATCATTTGCTGTTAGCTCGTATTTATCATCATTTAAATCAAAAAGTGATTCTCCTAACAATAAATTTTGGACTTTTTTAAAGTCCAAATCTGTTCCTAAAAGATTACTTAAGTAGGCAAAATCGCCATCAAAAAAAGTATTGTCCCATTTGTTATAAAAAGCAACTCTATCAGGGGTTATTATAGCCTTGATAATACTAATAGGCGTAGATGTTATTAATATTTGCTTGTCTTTTTCAATCTTTAAATTTACAGTATAACTTTTAGAACTTCCTTTTTGAGTTGTTTCGATTTTTAATCTAGACACTAAGGTTGTAAACTCAATATTAGCTTTTGTACTATTTCTAATCAGTTGCCTAGTTGTTAAACCAGTATTTACAGCGCCATTAGAGACCACTGTTTTGCTTCCTTTACAACCAGAGACCACGACGATCAATAGGATTAAGATAAGTGATATGCGTGTTTTAAATGTCATTAGTTTAATCCTCGGAGTTTATTAGCTTTATCTGTAAACGTTTTTGCCTTAGATAAATTGTCAATAGCAGTGTTTGCTTTGGCTAATTGTTTGTAAAAATCTATTTCCATCTTAGTGTCTTCAATGATATAATCTAAACCCATTTCTAAACTATCAATCGCTTCATTAGGGCGGCTTAAGTAATTTAATGCCACTCCGTTTGCCAAATATAATACGGGTTGTGAAGGAAAAATATCCAGACCTTCCTTACTTTTTTCTTCTGCTTCATTAAACTGTTTTAAATCTATATGAAGTAATATAATGTTTCTTAAAATACCAAAGTTTTCTTCTTCCTTTTGAAGTGCCTCCTCATAAAAATTAAGCGCTTTTTGTTTTTCACCTTTTAACAAATAGTACTGTGCTAACTCCACTAACGTTTTTCCGCTAGACTCGATTTTTGTCAACATAGAAGTCACACTAACCAAATCTTGTTCATACTGCTGATTTTTACTTACAAATTTTACAAAATCGGCCAAGACCTTAATCTTTGACTCTGGATTAATCTGAGAACTTTGCAATGCAATTTTCATAGATGTAATAGCCTTGTCATTATCACCTTCTTCTAGATAAAATTTATAAAGTGCCAAATGTACTAACTCGGACTCTGGATTAACCTCCAACAGTTTTTTAGCCGTTTCAAATGCTTTTTTTAGTGCGCCACTTTCGCTATAGCGATAAATTAACCTTAAATAGGTGTCTTCAGAATCAGGATGTTTATCTACACGATCTTCCAAATTTGCTATCTGATCCTTTTTTTGCCCAGTAGCATTATAAATTCTGTTTCTTAAGATATCTCGTTCTTTAGTAATACCTAATTCTTCATCCAATTGATCTAATACTTTAAGCGCTTCTTTAAAATCGCCGGTCTGCATATAAATATTAGCTAAATCCTCTCTATAATCAGGATGATATTTGACTAACTGTTTAACTGTTTTTATGGCTTTTTTGTATTCTTTTTGTTGAATATATGTACTATATAACTCATCTAAAAACCATTCGTTATCAGGGATTTTATTGACAGCAATCTTTAACGCATCTTCCGCTGCTCCAAAGTTTTTAAGCTGATTATAATTTTTACCTAATTCAAAATACAAAATAGCTTCAGAATCATCCAACGCAATACATTCCAACAAGTTTTCTACTGCACGTTGATAATTTTCTATACCCTTTTGTTTTAAGGCCTCAAAAAAGTATTCCTGATACGCATCAGAAACATCCCCTAAGTCATCATCAGGTGGTTTATTAAAATCACCTTGCGCACTAGTAACCTGCGGAAATAGCAGTGCCACAAAGCAAATAAGTACTATATAAAACTGTTTTTTCATTGTTATAGATTCTTCGCTGCATTCTAAATGGCAGTAATTAATACATCGCCACTATTATTCTAACATAGAATAATCACCAATACTAATTTTGGTGAACTTTCCATCAAACTTAACATGATTACCAATCATAGCTTCGTCTAAAGTAGCATTTTTTATGATGGTATGGTTTTGTATTAGACTATTTTTAACGGTCGAATCGGTTATCACACAGTTGTTACCAACAGATACAAACGGTCCAATAGTCGTGTTTTTAAGCACAACATTTTCTCCGAGATAGCATGGTTCTATTATTGTTGAATTATCGTTTGTAACGTTAGACGCTATTAATTGCTCCTGCCCGTCTGCTTTCAAGAAACCTAGCATACGTTGATTGGTTTGTAAAGTAATGGCTTTATTACCGCAATCCATCCATTCGCTAACTTCTCCTGTTTTAAAGACTTTCCCGTCTGCCATCATCCCTTTAATACCATCGTTTATCTGGTATTCTCCACCATGAATAATGTTATTATCTAACACCACTTGAAGTTGGTCTTTTAATTGGCTAACCTCTTTAAAATAATAGATACCAATCACTGCTAAATCGCTAACAAATTGTTCTGGTTTTTCAACGAGTTCGACAATTTCTTTTTGCTCATTTAATTTAACAACACCATAAGCTTCTGGTTGCTCTACCTGTTTCACCCAAATAACGGCATCTGCTTCCGGGTCTAGATTAAAATCGGCTCTAATTAACGTATCGGCATATGCAATTACAGCAGGTCCTGATAACGAGTCCTTAGCACACATTATGGCATGACCTGTCCCTAAAGGTTGATCTTGTCTGTAAATTGATGCTTTAGCTCCTAAACTTGACGCTAATTCTTTTAAACTAGATACAACATCCTCTCCAAACCAAGCTGGGTCACCTAAAACAAAAGCAATCTCTGTAATTGGTTGGTCTAAAACTTTAGCTATATCTTTTACTAATCTGTGGACTATTGGCTGTCCCGCCACAGGAATTAATGGTTTAGGTACTGTTAAACTATGTGGTCTAAGACGAGACCCTCGTCCAGCCATAGGAACTATTATTTTCATATTATTAATCTTCTAAAATTTGAATCTTATATTTTTTTGCTATTCTATTGAAAGCCGCTGTTTTTCCTTGCTTTTCTAACTCTTGATACAGTATTGCTATAAATGTCTCGGCATCTTTTTTATAAGGTGAGTTTATTTCTTGATATAACAAATAAGCTTGCATCATATTATCTAAGGCATTTTCAAAATCGCTATCTAAAGCATAAATCCGACCTAACCCAAAATAAGTTTCCGGATCATTCTCAAAGACTTTACCATACTGTCGATATGCTTTTTTAGCTTTATCAAATTGCTCCAAAAAACCATAGGCCACAGCTATATTCATTAAAGGCATACCTCCTTTTGGATCAATTCTAAGCGATTTTTTATAACACTTTATAGCTTCTTTATAATCTCCCAATTCTCTATACGTCCTTCCTAGGTTATCCCAAGCAAAAGCAAATGTTTTATCCTCTTTGACTGCTTTTTTGTACAGAGTCATCGCTTTTTTATAATCTTGATTATCAAAAGCCACCAATCCTTGATTATAATGCTCCATTGCTTTCTCTTTATCAGAATAAGAATTTTCTGTTGTTTGATTTTCTGAAAAATATACGGCTTCCATTTCACCACAAGTTTCTAAAAGATAAGCTTCAATCTCTTCATAGTCTGAATCGGTAACTATAATATTTAAATCATCTGAAGGTATTATAAGTGAATCTATTTTTGAAAAATCTTCTAATTGCCCTAATGTATCACTTACTTTTTGGGACATCTCGGCCATAGTCTTACTCATCTGCCACGCCATATTTGCAGATGTAATGCACGTTTTTATTTCTTCACTTTTCTCTTCTGTATTTAAAGTCCGTTCAATATTACCTATACAATCACAAGCATCATAAGCCACATCCACTATTTTCTCTGAATTATCTTGCGCAAATCCAATGCTACTTATTAATAGCGTTATTAGTACTGTAATTGGTTTCATCTTTGGTTTTATTTAGTTCCTGTGCTTCCAAAGCCACCTTCGCCTCTTGACGTTTCAGACAATGTTTCAACTTCAAGCCATTCTGCCCGTTCGTGTTTTGCAATTATCAATTGTGCGACACGCTCGCCATTTTCTATAATAAAATCTTGGTTAGACAAGTTGACAAGAATTACACCTATTTCTCCTCTGTAATCAGCATCCACTGTTCCTGGAGCATTTAATACGGTCACCCCCTTTTTTGCTGCTAGACCACTTCTTGGTCTTACTTGTGCTTCAAAACCTATTGGCAATTCTATAAATAAGCCTGTTTTAACGATTGTGCGCTCTAAAGGCTTAAGTAGTATCGCTTCGGTAATATTAGCTCTTAAATCTAGTCCTGCAGACGCTATAGTTTCATAATTTGGTAGCGCATGTTCTGATTTGTTTATAATTTTAATTTGCATTTTATTTTTTTAATAATTGTTTTAGTTCTTTTTTTTCAAAAAGCACTATGAGTCCCAAAAATACTAAAACTAAAATAGTGTTTATATAATAGTTTGAATTGGTCGTTAGTGCAATAATAGATAATCCTATTGCGCTTCCCAAATAGCCTAAAATTTGTTTCAAATTATAAGGTACTGGATAATGTTTTTGGCCCAAAATATAGGATAAAACCATCATAACACCATAAGCCGCTAGTGTTGCCCAAGCAGCAGCCATAAATCCGATTTCTGGAATCATTATCAAGTTAAAAGCAATCGTTACAACTGCCCCTACAATAGACAAATACATTCCATACCTGGTTTTATCGGTAAGTTTATACCAAATACCTAAATTAAAATAAATACCCAAAAACAAATTAGCAAGTAATACTATTGGTACTATCTTAATGGCAATCCAATAACTATCATCATTAACTAATACGCCCTTAAAAATATCTAAATAAGAAATTATGACTATCAGCATTAAGCTACCTGCAATAACAAAGTACTTCATTATTAATGCATACGTCTGCTTTGCATTTTTTTCCTTGGCATGTGAAAAGAAGAAAGGTTCTGCACCTAATCTAAAAGCTTGTATAAAAATGGTCATAAATACAGCTATTTTATAACAACCACTGTATGCACCATTAATGTCTTTATTTAATAAATGAGGTAAGATCCATTTATCAAAATTTTCATTTATAACATACGCCAAACCAGCTACCATAATTGGCCAACCGTAACCTATTAACTGCTTAAATATAATTTTATTAAATTCTAGTTTAACTTTAAAAAAATAAGGAACCAGCATCATAAACGTAACAATACTAGCTGCTAAGTTTGAAATAAAAATATACAATACTAAATTATCGGCGTCATAACCAGGAAAATTAATTCCAAACTTTGGAATTGCCCAGAAGAAAAAATAATTAAGAGCAACAAATACTAAAACATTAGTTAGTTTTATAGAAGCGAATTTAATTGGTCTTCCCGTAGCGCGCAAATAAGCGAAAGGAGCAACAACTAATACATCCAAAACAAGAATACCAACTAACAATTTAAAATAGTTGTGATCTAAACCTAATAACTGGGCTAGCTCTTGATTAAAAAATAAAACTATGGCTAAAAACGTAATTGTAGTAACAATTAAACTTATAAATGTCGTAGAAAACACTTTATCCTTTTCTTCCGATTTGCTAAAAAATCTAAAGAAAGCCGTTTCCATGCCATAGGTTAACAGCACATTAAAAAACGAAGCGTAGACATAAAATTCCGTGGTATCAGAATAACTTACAGTTTCTAATTTACCCGTGTGCAATCTTACCAAAATGATATTCATGACACGAGGTAAAACGGTCGCTAAACCATAAATAATGGTGTCTTTAAAAAATTTTTTTAATACGCTCAATGTAGCTTGTTAATTAAGTATAAATGTACTGAATATGTTGGAATGTAAAAAGCTTAAATTATTTACCTGATTTAATTAAATTTTTATTTTCTTGGTGGTACACTTGGAAACTGTTCCATCGGTTTTTCTGTTATATTTTCAATTTTAAAATATTTGATTTTTCCTTTTTCAGAATAGCTAACCACTGCTTCATTATCTTTTAAATCAAAAGGAATCTTGTCACCAGTAGATTTATAACCTTCTTTTTGATTAGCATTACCTATGATACGTCCAATATATAACTTTGGACTACTAGGTTTAGTTTGCAACGTTACCATATTCCCTCTAAAATAAAGGTTATCTAAGGTTATATCCTTTAGCTCTGTAGTTATTGGTATAAACACATTTATACCAGAGCCGCCACCTTTAACACCTGCTACCCATTTTTGAAAATAAACAGGACTCGTTTCAAAAACCGTGTTTTCCTGAAGTTTTTGAGCACTACTACATTGCATAAAAAAGAAGCTTGATAAAATAGAAACACTTATATATTTAAAAAATCTCATAATCATTGTATTTTGTTAAAGGTAATTAATCAAAATGTATTCCATAAAAAAACCTTATTCAAATTGAATAAGGTTTTTATCAATTTTGATACAATTAATTTAAAATTAACTCACCCATTGCTTTCCCTTTTTTATTACTACCGTAAATTAAATACGTATTTAAACTTTTTCTATAATGTGTTGATGGTCTAACTACAATTTGTTTTTTCTCAAATTCTGCAGGATCAGTTCTAGTTAACTCACCAGTTTGTTCATCAAAAGAAAAAGTAACAGGAATCATTTTATTAACATTTCGCGCTTTTTTCATATCGTCCATTTTAGTTACTCCTAAATTTTTAGGATCATCATTTACTAAAACAGTAAGTTGTCCGTTTTGATAAATTGGTATGGCACTTAAATATTCTGGACCACTACCCATAACTGTTAAAGGAAAATACAATCCAGCTGACACTGAAACTCCTTCAGAACCACCAAGAAAACCAAGAGAAAACCCTAATTCAGAAACCGTCACTTGTTGTTCCTTTGGTATTACATTACTCCAATCTAATGTCCCATCAACGTTTAAAGCAGTAACAATAATTTCATTTGTTGTATAGGTATATGGTGTTATACTCAATGGTCCAAAACCAGCCGAATGTCCAGCATAAATAAACTTAAATTCGGATAACACTATCACTCCTCCATTATCCCTTTCTATAAATGCTATATTTTGATAATTTGGGCTTAAATCCTTTCCCTTTTTAGCTCTTCTTTCTCCTATAAGTTGCTCTTTAACTTTTATAGTAAAATCATTAAAGGTCTTTTTAATGACTTCTCCTGTGCTATAATTAAATGTAACGTCGTATATACCCTCCACTGTGGATTCTGCTTTACCATTCTTTTTAAGATCAGAATAGAAGCCAATAGTATGTAATGTATTATCCTTAGTCTCTATCAAATTACAATTTAATGCACGCTTACCCGCTAAACTCACATTTGTAACCTGTTTCTTATAACCACTCTTTACTAAGTATGAATGAATTGTAATATTATTAACACTCGTTTTATTTTTTTTATCTCTATAGCTTTCTGTAGTTGCTATCAACACATCTCCATGTTCATTTACCTGAACATCTGAAAAATCAAATAACTGTCTATTTTTTTCTTCAAAAACAATCTCATAGTCATCCTCTAGCACGGCAGTTAGATTGTCATCTAATAAAACTACAGCATATTTTAGCTTCTCTTTTCTAGAATTTAAACCTACATGGGCAATTAAATAATTAAAATCATCATAAGAACGGGTAAACACAAAACTTCCTCTCTTCTTTCCACTCTCCACTGGAACGGATAAAACATTAGTTGTTTTTACAAACTTATTCCCTTCAATCGTCTTAGCTAAAAAATTGTATGTTTTTGCTTTACGATCAAAATAAGACATCATCAAAAACATTTTTTCTCCTATGATTGTTAAATCTTCTACCTGTAATTTATAACCATTAATTTTATCAAAATCTAGTAAGGTGCTTGTCTTAAATTCTTTGGTTCCCGAGTCAAAAGTTTGTAAAAAAAACTTTTTCTTTTTTCTTGCAAGTGCATAAATAGTGTTATCCTTTTCTCCTGCAATTTGAATAACATCTCCATCATTGGAAGGCACTGTTTTTCCAAAATTTAAATCTACGTTCCCTACTTGAAGTTGTGCTGAAACTGATGTCGTAATAAATAGTAATAATACTAATAAAGTTTTTGTCATAATAATAGTTGATTAATAGACAACGAAAATAGAATTTTAAAATAAACTACGAACCTATAACGCATAAAAAAACCTTATTCAAATTGAATAAGGTTTTTTCTATTATATAAATCTTCAATACTTGAGAGTAAACTAGTTTAATTGTTTAAAGCTTCTGCTCCACCAACAATTTCTAATATCTCATTAGTAATTGATGCTTGACGTGCTTTATTATAAGTTAATTTAAGTTGATCTCTTAACTCCGTAGCGTTATCTGTTGCTTTATGCATTGCTGTCATACGTGCACCATGCTCTGAAGCAAAACTATCTCTTATACCTTTGTATAATTGTGTTTTTAAAGACTTAGGTATTAACTGCTCAACGATTTCTAATTTAGAAGGTTCAAAGATATAATCAGAATTATTATCTGCTTCACCTTCCATGGGTACAATTGGCAAAAACTGTTCTGTCATTACCTCTTGCGTTGCTGCATTTTTAAATTTATTATAAACGACTTCGATTTTATCGAATTCGCCTTTAGTAAATTTACCCATTAGCATTTCTGCTATATCTGCAACGCTATTAAAAGTTAGATCATCGTATATTGTACTTTGATTACCTATTACCAATCCTTTCTTAGAGAACGCATCATTCGCTTTTTTTCCAATAGCCAAAACAGATACTTTTTTATCTGCATACACATTAGAAATTAAATTTTGCGTTTGTTTAATAATGTTAGAATTAAAAGCACCACACAAACCTCTATTAGAGGTTATGGATACAATTAACACATTATTAACCTCACGTTGTTCTGCATATTTACTTCCTGAATCTTCATCCAATGTTGCGCTTAAACTTTGTAAAAGTTCAGTCAACTTGTCTGAATAAGGACGCATTGCTGTAATAGCATCTTGAGCTTTCTTCAATTTAGCAGCAGATACCATTTTCATGGCACTAGTAATCTGCATCGTTGAAGATACTGAAGCAATTCTGTTACGTATTTCTTTTAAATTAGCCATTTTTCTTATCCTAAGTCCTTTCCTGAAAAAGGACTTTTTAAAATGTTATACTTTACAAACTCTCGTTTCTCTTTAAAAAGAGGCAGGAAGAGTACTATGCTCTATACTTAGCAGATAATTCTTTAGCAACAACTGTTAACACATCTGTAACTTCATCTGTTAATTTCCCCGCTTTTAAACTATCTAATATATTTCTATGTTTAGCGTTTAAAAACTCTAAATAATCACGTTGAAATTCTTTAACTTTTTCAACAGGAACATCTTTCAATAAGTTTTTAGAACCAGCATAAATAATTGCTACTTGATCTTCAACTTTAAAAGGATCGTTTTGCGCTTGCTTTAAAATCTCAACATTACGTTTTCCTTTGTTGATTACATTTAAAGTAACTGCATCTAAATCTGAACCAAACTTAGCGAAAGCTTCAAGCTCACGGTATTGTGCTTGATCTAGCTTTAAAGTACCAGACACCTTTTTCATTGATTTAATCTGTGCATTACCTCCAACACGAGATACAGAAATACCTACGTTAATTGCTGGACGAACACCAGAGTTAAATAAATCTCCATCTAAGAAAATTTGCCCATCAGTAATAGAAATTACGTTAGTTGGGATATATGCCGAAACATCACCTGCTTGTGTTTCAATAATTGGTAAAGCTGTAAGAGAACCACCACCTTTTACGATTGGCTTAAGCGAATCAGGTAAATCATTCATCTCTTTTGCAATAGCATCATTATTAATGATTTTTGCAGAACGCTCTAATAATCTTGAGTGTAAATAAAATACATCTCCAGGATACGCCTCACGTCCCGGTGGACGACGTAATAATAAAGATACCTCACGGTAAGCAACTGCTTGTTTTGATAAATCATCAAATACAATTAAAGCTGGTCTACCAGTATCTCTAAAATACTCTCCAATAGATGCTCCTGTGAATGGTGCATATACTTGCATTGCTGCAGGATCAGATGCGTTAGCTGCTACTATCGTAGTATACGCTAAAGCCCCTTTTTCTTCTAATGTTTTAGCAATAAGTGCTACCGTTGCGGCCTTTTGACCAATGGCAACATATATACAATATACAGGTTCTCCTGCATCGTAAAATTCTTTTTGATTTAAGATAGCATCAATACACACCGCAGTTTTACCTGTTTGTCTGTCACCAATGACTAACTCACGCTGACCTCTACCCACTGGGATCATAGCATCAATTGCTTTAATACCTGTTTGTAATGGTTCTGTTACTGGCTCTCTGTAGATAACCCCAGGAGCTTTACGCTCTAAAGGCATCTCATAAGTTGTACCAGTGATTGGTCCTTTACCATCAATTGGAGTACCTAGTGTATCTACAACACGTCCAACAATACCTTCACCTACCTTAACAGATGCGATACGATTAGTACGTTTTACTGTAGATCCTTCTCTAACTCCTACTGAAGTTCCTAAAAGTACAATACCTACATTATCTTCTTCAAGGTTAAGTACGATACCTTCTAATCCACCATCGAATTCTACTAGCTCACCATATTGTGCGTTAGCTAATCCGTAAGCTCGTACAATACCATCACCTACTGTTAATACTGTTCCAACTTCGTCTAATGAAGCGCTAGCTTCAAAACCTGAAAGTTGTTGTTTTAAGATTGCTGATACTTCAGCTGGTTTTACTTCTGCCATCTTTATTGATATTTAGACCCTTCGACAAACTCAGGGTAAGTCTTAGTTTATTGTAAATTCTCTTTTTAACTTGCTTAATTGATTGGCGATACTTGCATTGTATTGCGTATCTCCAACTCTTAAAATGAAACCACCTAAAATGCTTTCATCTACTATATTTTTAATTGCCGCTTCTTTACCTGTAAGCTCTTTTACTTTAGCTAAAACTTTAGCTTCTAAAGCCTCTGTTAAAGGAACTGCTGTAGTAACGGTTGCCACTTGACTCCCTTTTTGTTGCTCGTATAAAGTTATAAACTTTCCTGCCACTTGAGGTAATAAGTCTAAACGTTTATTAGTAATTAAAGTATTTACAAGATTAACCGTTGCTGGATTAACACCTTTAAAAATCTCTAATAAAGCTGATTTTTTAATAGTTGCACTAATTACAGGACTATAAAGCATATCTTTTAAGTCTTTACTTTGCGCCACTGTGTTAGTTATAAGCTCCATATCAGTATTAACAGCCTCAGCTGTATTATTGTCTGTAGCTAAACTTAAAACTGCTTTTGCGTAACGTATTGCTGCTCTTTCTCCTGCCATGATTTGACTAGTTTAATTTAGCATCATTTAACATCGACTCAACTAATTCTAATTGCTTGTCTTTGTTAGATAATTCTTGACGTACTACTTTTTCTGCAATCTCTAAAGATAATCCTGCTACGTGATTTTTCAATTCTGCCATAGCTGACTTCTTCTCGCTTTCGATAGCTGCTTGGGCCTGAACAATCATATTGTTTGCCTGAGCTTGAGCTTCCGCTTTAGCGTCGTCAATCATTTTGTTTTTTAAATCTCTTGCTTCTTTAAGCATAGCTTCACGTTCCGCACGTGCCTCAGTTAATAACTTTTGGTTATCTGCTTGAAGATTTTGCATTTCTAACTTCGCGTTTTCAGCAGAATCTAATGCATTTTGTATACCATCTTCACGTGTTTGCAAAGCGTCTAAAATAGGTTTCCATGCAAATTTTCTCATTAATACTATTAATATTATTAAGATAATGGCTTGCATAACAAATAAGCCTACTGAAAAATCATTTAATAAAGTTTCCATACTATATAGATTACTATAATTCTTTTTTTGTTTAATTTAAAACAGTTTCTGCAACCAACCGTTGCAGAAATCTGTTTCTTTTTGTTTTAGGAAATTAACTATTCCCTAAGATTAACGCACCGAATGCTAAACCTTCTAATAAGGCTCCGATAATGATCATTGCAGTTTGGATTTTTCCAGCTGCTTCAGGTTGACGAGCAATACCTTCCATTGCTTTTCCTCCAATTTGACCTAATCCGATTCCTCCACCGATTACGATTAACCCTGCTCCAATTAAATTGTACATACTAATTTGGTTTTATAAATATTAATTAAACAAATTCTTCTTATTAATGGTCGTCATGTTCTTCGACAGCCATCCCTATAAATAACGATGATAACATCGTAAAAATAAACGCTTGTAAAAAGGCTACTAAAATTTCAATAACCGAAATAAATAATGCTAACACTAAAGACATTCCCGTTGATCCAATAACACCAAATGTTTCTTTAAGTGTAATCATTAGTGCTATTAAGCTCATCACTACAAAGTGACCTGCAGTCATGTTTGCAAATAAACGCACTAATAATGAGAAAGGCTTAATTAACACAAAACCTACTAACTCTATTACCGCTAATATTGGTCTTAAAATCATTGGTACTCCTGGCATCCACAAAGTATGCTTCCAAAAATCCTTACTTCCACTAAACAAATATATTACAGCTGTAAACACTGCTAAACATGCTGTTACCGCAATCTGACCTGTCACGTTAAACCCTATTGGTGTTAATCCTAATAAGTTTAATATCCAGATAAAGAAGAATACTGTTAGTAAAAACCCCATAAATTTACGGTATTTCTTCTCACCAATATTCGGTTTTGCTATATCATCTCTAACATATATTACTAAAGGCTCTAAAACTCTACTAAATCCTTTTGGTACTGAATGTCCTTTTTTATACCCTCTTGCTAAAGAAGTAAATGCTAACAACATTAAAACGCCAGTTAACAACATTCCAAACACAGATTTTGTAATAGAAAAATCTAAAACTTTATGCGCATTGGTTGGGTGATTTTTATCATCAAAACCTAATGTTGTAGCTCCTGCATCCAACTCATATATTTTACTGTGTAGTTTTACTAAACGCGCATCTCCTTTAGTTACAATTTCGCTTCCACTATCATCATGGTGAAATGCTGAAGACATAAATGTTTTCAACCCATCTTTAGTCCAAACGATCACTGGCAGAGGAAAACTATAATGTGTCCCAGACTCATTATGAGTAAACAAATGAAAATCGTGAGAATCTTTTAAGTGATGCTTTATATACTCCTTGATTTCGTGAGCAGTGTTCACTTGATTTCCTGGTTCATGTTTATTATCATCTCCATAAGAAGAGACTGAAACGAACATCAGAACTAATATTGCTATAAAATGGAAAGGTTTTTTTGCCAACATCATACTTTTTGTAACTAATAAATTTATGGTCTGTAAATTTTGTGCAAATGTAAGTAATAATTTAAAAAGGTAAACACTTTTTTTAATTAGATTTTTCTCACAGACAAATTAAGCACTATTAAACTATCATTCAAACACTTACTTCTCTTTTAATAATTTTGCGATACAAGCTGTTTCGATTATTAAAAATAAGAAAAAGGGGATCACCAAACCTAAACGATCGGGTAGACTCAAATTTGTCTCAGAAAAGATCGATGATTGAAAAAGCAAAATAAAGAACCCAATTTTAACAAACATTAAGGTTAAATAGGCAAATCCTAGCTGATTAGGGAGTTTGCTATTAACAAGCTCTATACTTAGATACACAATTAATACAGCTACCCCATGGAACAGATACAACTTTTGTAAAGAATAAGGCAGATCTCCTTGTGTTACATAGTTTTGAATGCTATAAGCAACGACTAATACCACAAGGATAAAAGACACGACGTATACAATACGTTTATTCATTTTTAGAATTTTGATCGTTAGTGATTTTTACGACTTGTTTGATAACAGAATACATGGCTATAAATACAGTAATTAAGGTTATTATTTTAAAATAAAATTGGTTGCTATTACCATAAATATTATCTAACCAATTCCCCAATACACTTCCTAACCAAATGGTTAAACCCATTTGCAAAGCTATTGAAGTGAACCTTATAAAAGGATTATGCTGTTTTTTGGGTTTTCGAGCCATTATTTAAATCTTTCACAGGAGTCTGCATAACACAAGACACATTAAAAGTTGCTCCAGGCTCTACTGCCAATTTTTGAGTCACTACCTCCCCTTCAATATGTGCTGTAGATTTTAAAGTTAGCGTTTCAGACAACTCTATAGTTCCGGAAAGTTTACCTTCAAAATAAGCATTACTACATTTTAATTTTCCAATTATTTCGCCATCTTTACCGACCACGACTTTACCGGATGTTTCTATATTACCCTCTATTACTCCGTCGACACGGATGTCACCATCACTAAAAAAATCACCTACTAATTTAGTGCCTTTTGCTATAATATTCTGAATAGAAAACTGATCTTGATTCTTATTTTTCATTTTAAGGGACATTATTTATTTGCTAAGTATTCGTTTATATTTTTATGTATTTGAAGCGTCTTGTAATTATCAGACGATATCCCAAAATAAGGTCTATTTATTTTAGGTCTATCGTCTTCTTTTAAGATATCCGAAAAAGCTTCTGCGCCCTGTACGCTTCTTAAACCATGTACTACAAGAAATATAGTCTCCGGGTTAAAAACATCTACAGAGGTTGACATATTATAATAGGTCACTTTTGGTGTTACTTCGTCTAATATTTTTCTAAAATCAGCAAGCGCTTCTTTTTCGTTTGTATTAAACTCAAACACGACTTTAAAGCTTCTAGACGTTGTATCCGGTTTAAATGTTTTATCACTAACCGATTTTAAACTACCAACGATAGCCTCTGCTTGAATAGCCTCCGGCGTATTAGCAAAAGCTAGAGCAACATCATTAAGACCATCTATATATGCTTGGTACCCGTTTAACCTTCCATTAGCAGTTGCTTTTAGTAATGCAAATTTTGGCACCATAGCGTCTCCATCAAAAAAGGTCATGTATTCTTTAGATTTTACAATGACTTCCTGAAAATCTTGCGCTTCTAATAACTTATAAGTGGCTTCATATAAACTTTCTGGACTATTTTCATCTCTAGTTGCAGCTAATTCGGGATGTAATAAAATATCGGCATATCTTGACTCTGGGTAATTACTAATAATACTGTTTTTGGTAATTAAGGCCTCATCATTTAAACCTAATATCTCGTAAATTTTATACAAATTATAATTAGAAGGCAGTATTAATTTTTCTTCTGGATCACTTTCTAATAAGTTTAAAAATTTACTTTTTGACAGCTTATATTCTTTAAATTTTTCTTTATAAATCAAACCCAATTGGTAGTATGCATAATTGCGTTCTTTTTTAATACTGTCTAATTCTTTTTCTGCTGAAGGAATTAAAGCTAAATAATAGTCAGGACTTAACAATTCGCTCTCTTCACCATCTGCTATTGCTAATTCTAAATTAGATTGTTCTTCCGAAAAACCACCTGATCTAGCAGATGACCACCTCCAATTATCTTCGTTTTTACGATCTCCCCAAATACGCGAAAATTCATTCTTTCCATAAGCCACTGTCGTTGGATTATAAAAATAGAACGTAGATCCCGCTCCTGGCAGTCCGCCTCTTGGCGAATTAGCATTATCGATTAAACTATTAGTTACTGCAAATTCGCTTTTACGCTCTTCAATTTCTAACCGTTCTTTTTCTGCTTCTAATCTTTGTTTAAGCGTATTAGTGTATTCCGTAAAATAGGCTAAACGCGCTGCTTCCGGCATTTTAACTATTTTAAGAATACTATCATTCGTTTCAGCTAAACCTTCATAATAAATAACATCATCTAAGTTTTCCCGTTTACGTTTAAGTGTACGGAAAGGCTTACTATTTTCGACCATATTAGTCATTGTACTATCATAATAAGCACCCGCAAACTTATAGTTGTTTCTATCAAAATAGAAATCGCCTAAGGTCTCATAGTTTTTAGAAACTAAAATTTTGTCCTGAGATTTTTCTCTTAAAGATTTATTGTAATAAGCGACTGCTAAGGAATCTGATTGATTTGATAAATGAAAGTCACCTATTTGATGATAGATTTTATCCAAGAACGGACGATTTTCTCTGTTTTCCTCTAATTTAGTCAGATGCTTTAAAAACGCAATTTTATCACCTGTATCGTAGTCAAAGTTTTTAGCTTTTTCTATCTGAGCGGCCATTAGATAGCGACGCGGTGTTTTTCGGTTTAAATCTATAACCTCATCAAATGCCAAATTTGCACTGTCTTTAAAAGTCAAGACATTATACAATTGCCCTTTTATAAAGTTAAAGCGTCCTTTTTCGTCATTATTTTTAGTTGCTTTTGATGCGATCTTAATTTGCATCAAAGCACTATCTAGAGATTTTGTGTTTATATAAGCCTGTGCTAAAATAGAGGTTGCATCAGACAATTCTTGCCCTTCCAACGCTTCTTGTTTAATAAGACGTTTAAGATTTACAATAGCCAATTCGTCATTTTCTAAACGCATGTTAGTTTTTTCTCTCCAAACCTTTGCTGTGTTTATTTTATCGGATGCTGGGTATTTATAAAGTATATAATTAAAGGCTTCTAATGCTGGCACAAAACGTTGGTCAAAATACCTCGCCTCACCCAACAATAAATACGCTTCATCAATTTGAGGATTATACTCTTTACCCTTAATATTCATCCCATGTTTTTGGATGGCTTTTACCGCTTTTTCTTCTGCTTTTGTAAAGTCTTCATTTTTAGATTGACCAGGTAATACAATCTCGTCACTAACTTGCATACGTTCTATTGGTAAAATATCCCAATAGTTGTCTTTATAACCGGTATTTAAATTGTTTTGTCCTTGTTTTAAGGCTTCGTACCCATTAAATAAGGCATTATACTCTGCAGTAACTGCATGAAAATTACGATTTATGAAACTGTTTTTTTTTCTTGAGCAACTAGTGATTGTTGCTAAGGTTAATCCAGAAACTATACAAATTTTAAATGCTATCTTCAATGCGGTTGTATTTTGTGTAATACATAACTAAATATTGCAGTAAATAGTATTTACAGATACTGTCAACTCCGTAAAAATAAGCATCTTTTTTACTTTTTTCTAAAAAATGAGATTAAACTTGTTTTTTAAGCCATGTCTACCGTTCCTGAAAAGTGAGCTTCCAACTCTTTTAAAGTTGCCTCGCTAGTTTCGATATCTTTTACGACATGTCCTTTTTCCAAAACAACAATACGTTCGCAGACATCCGTAACATGCATTAAATCATGACTAGACACTAACACCGTAACGCCTTTTGTCAAAGCTAAATCTTTAATAATTTCTTTTAGTCTAATTTGTGTAGTTGGATCAAGATTTGCAAAAGGCTCGTCCAAAATGATAACTTCTGGATTTCCGATAAGTGCGGCAACAATCCCTGCTTTTTTCTGATTTCCTTTACTTAAATCGCGTAGGTATTTTTTCTGACCTAGAATTTCACCATGAAAAAAATCCTCAAACTGAGACACAAGATTATCAACATCTTGTTTATTCTGCCCACGTAGTTCGCCTATAAAGTAAAAATATTCTTCTGCCGTTAAGTAACCAATTAAAAAACTTTCATCAATAAATGAAGACGTAAAGGGTTTCCAATCTTCACTTTGGTTAACTACAATCCCGTTATTATCAATAGTTCCTGTTGTAGGTTTTATTAAATCTAAAAGTAAACTGAAATAAGTTGTTTTACCTGCTCCATTATTACCCACAAGTCCAAAACTTTGGCCTTTAGGAATATCTAAACTAGAAATATTTAAGACTTCTTTTCCGTTATATTTTTTTGAAAGATTTGTTGTTGTTATCATGATGTAGTAGTTGTAAAGGTTAACTGAATTGATTAATTGTCTTCATTAAAAGCTTTGACCATCTCATATTTAGAGGCTAAGTACTTTTTGGTTATAAAACGCATTGTTTTCTGATGAAATATAATACCTACTAACCCCAAAGCTATTAATGCAGAAATACCCGCATAAAAACCAACAAAATAAGTTAATGATCCAAAAATAGCCAGCGGAATTAATAACAACGGAATACCGATAATCCATTGCACTGCTCCTGTCCCTTGATAGTTAAAAGCTGCTCGTTGGTTTAGGTCTATTTTTTTTCGATTAAAAGACCCTCCAAGCATAATCACATAAGTATTAACACCTATATTATAAATGGCTGCTGCAAAATGTGCGACTAAGATTTTCCATCCAAAATACACATAAGGAATACTTAGAACAAACATGATAATAACACTTAACATCATTAACGTGTATTTTGATTTTAAATACTGCTCATACTTGATATTTTGACTCATAAGCATTTTATAATACCCACTATCCCAAGCCGGAATAAATTGCCCAAAATTAATTAAGAAAATACCTGTAACAAATACGCCTACAAAACCAAACATAATTGGCGTGTCATTATACGCAGGATTAGGGTAAAAAAACAAGCCGTATAATAATCCTAATACCAAAATAAACACTGCAGATCTTGGACGTTTATTACGCCAGATTAGTTTTAAATCTAACTGCATAAAAGGAGCGCTATCCCCAAAACGTTTAGTCCAACCTAGGTCTGAAGTCGTGACCTCTTTTATTTTTGTTTTAAGCGAATTATCTAAGTATAATTTTTTGATTAGTATTTTATGATTAAACACATATAAACCTAAAAGAATAGCGAGTAGCACTAATAAAAATAATGGATTAGCAGTAATTGCCAACATTGCATATGATAATAATCCAGAAAAATCAACAATATTAAAGTAGTTTAATCCAAATAATGCACCTGCAAAAAGTATGATTGGAAGAAAAGACAATTCGGTTTCAGCCGAAAAACTTTCAATAATAAAATTTAAAAAATTATTAATTAATGTCAATAATAGCATTGCAACCAACCAAGTTAAAACGACGGAGGTATCATACTCTTTAAATATTAAAACAAGACTAAACGGTACGATTGCAAAAAGTGGTAAAAAATTAAAAAATGAAACGGCAGACTTACCTAACACAAAATGGACTACTGTACTTCTTTTTATTGGAATGGTCAATAAGGGCTTTACACTCATTACTGGCAATTTTTGTAAAAAGAAACGTAACATTAAATCTCCTAAAAACCAGAAAAACAAAAAGGTATTAACGATAATAAAAGGATCTTGATTCGGGAATGTTTTTTTTAATATTGGATACAATCCAAATCCTAACGCTAAAAAGACAACAATAAAATATAAAGCAAAAAACCCCATCAAGATTTTTATAGCTAAGCCTTTACCAAAGTTGGAAGACCGTATAAAAGATTTCCATTCTAGATTTAAAAATTTACTAATCATAGTAACTAATGTTTGGTTGGTTTAATAGATAAGTATACAAATGTTTAAAAATGTTACAAACAAAATTCTGGATAGGTTTCATTTAAAAGTTGTTCTGCTTTATTTGGTATAATCTCAAAGCTGATATAGATCCAAAGACAAAACAGTGTAGAGAAAATAGACACGCCTAAAACAATGTACGGATTATCAAAAATATGATCTGAAAAATTATACCACTGTGGCAATTGTGATAACAATAACATAGCAGAACCACCCGCTTGTTTAAATATTATGTCTTCCAACATCCATTTTTTATTGGATAGCGCTTTCCGTTGTTTAAATTGCTGTTTTAACTGTATGCTTTTATAGATTGCAAAAACACATATTATCACAAAAAGACCAATTAAAAGGGATTTTGCAAAAATTGTAGACAACCCTAAATAAATAGCAAAAAATAAAGCCATAGTTGTTATTAGCTTAGGAAACGTAAACCATTGCTTAAGTTCTGTCCATAGGTATTTAAAGTAGCGTTTATTCATTGCTTTTTGACGACATTCTAAGACTTCCATAAAGCCAAATACGCCAAATTTTTTGAAGGCTTTATCTCTAGCCTCTTCAAAAGACAGCTTAGTTTGTGTTCGCCAAACAGACTCTATATCATTAGCTAAGTGATCTACCAACTCGGTTTGCAAATCATAATACTCTACATAGTGTTGTCTTGTAAAAGTGTAAAGGTTTTCTATTTGAGGTGGGGTTAACGTCATATTAATCTAAACTAAATTTAGGACTCATAAAGGTTTCCATCGTTTTGATATAATCCTTAAGTTCTTCCAATTTACTAACCGTTTCTATATTACCTTTTTCTGTAAGTTTATAGTATTTACGCAAACGGTTATCTACTTTTTTAACTTCGACGTCCAACAACCCCTCGGCCTCTAACTTATGTAACGCCGGATACAAAGCACCTTCGGTAATATTAAGTTCGCCTTTAGTTATTTCTTTCACTTTTTGCGTCATTTCGTAACCGTACATTTTTTCACTTTCATTTAAAAGCTTTAAAATAATAGTGGTCAGACTACCCTTATATAATTTTGAATTTGCCATACTACAAACATGCATAATTTTCTTATGCATAGTAAACTTAGGTATTAATTTTTTTCTAAACAGCAGCCAAAACGATAAAGCTTCATTATTTTTACATAAAAATTAAAACCATGTCTCAATTTAATACACTAACTATTTCAGATATCACACGTCAAACAGACCAATGTGTTACGTTGACTTTTAATGTACCAGACCACATAAAACAAGACTACGCGTTTAAAGCTGGGCAATATATTACACTAAAAACTACAATCAATGCAGCAGAAGTAAGACGTGATTACTCATTATGTTCTTCTCCGTCAAGCGGAATACTTACCGTTGCGGTTAAAGCAGTTCCAAACGGAACCTTTAGTACTTATGCTAACAAAAGTTTAAAAGTTGGAGACACTTTAGACGTTGCAAAACCTCAAGGTCGTTTTGTTTTTGAACCAAAACCTACAGAAGAACGCACCATTGCAGCCTTTGCTGCCGGAAGTGGTATTACACCAATATTAAGTATTGCAAAAACAGTTTTAGAACAAGAACCTAAAAGTCACTTTGTCTTAGTATACGGTAATAAAACATTAAATGACACCATCTTTTTAGAAGAATTGGTAGCACTACATCATAAATATGTAGATCGTTTTTATATTCAGTTTTTATATAGCCAATCTCAAGAAGACAACGCGTTATTTGGACGTATCGAAAAAAGCACAGTTAATTTAATTGTCAAAAACAAATACAAACACGTTACTATAGATTCCTTTTACCTTTGCGGACCGGAAGCCATGATTAATACGGTAAAAGATGTTTTAATAGAAAATGAGATTTCTAAAGACAACATTCATTTTGAATTGTTTACGGCCTCTACGCAAGCCACTTCAGAAACAGTAGAGACTAGCGAAGGAAACACAGAGATAACGGTTACCGTTGATGACGAATCCGAAACGTTTACTATGTCGCAAAAACAAACCATACTTGAAGCGGCACTAAAACAAGACTTAGATGCACCTTATTCTTGTCAAGGTGGTGTATGTAGTAGTTGTATTGCTAGAGTTGTGGACGGTAAAGCCGTTATGAGACAAAACAACATATTAACAGATGCTGAAGTTGCAGAAGGTTTAATACTAACCTGTCAAGCACATCCTACGACACCAACTCTAACTGTGGATTATGATGATGTATAAATCTTAAATGTGTATTTTGACGCTTTTATAAGTTTTTAATCGAAATATCATGAAAATAAAGCTTTATAAAATTGAATAAGCAGACATTCTGATAAATTTGTATCAGATTATAACGCTAAAATTTGTTAGTTTAAGGGATAATATTAATTTTATATTAGTAGTTACAATCAGAAAGCCTCAAGCAATTGAGGCTTTTTTTTATGTAAAAAAAGCAATCTCAACACTATATTGAAGGTATTAGATGTTGCGCTTTATGACGAATAACCACTATTATAAAAAATTGCGGTTCAACCGATATATTCACTATTAACCGAAAACTCATCAAAACAGACCTTCATGCAATAAATCAAGTAAACAATCCTATACATTTGTAACAGATTATAACGCTGAAATTTGTTAGTTTAAGGGATAATATTAATTTTATATTAGTAGTTAAAATCAAGAAGCCTCAATGCAAATTGAGGCTTTTTTTATGAGTTAAAAATTGACTTTACTAAAGTTGCAACTTCTTTTGGACTGATAGTCCCTGCTACCGTTTTATAGTCTTCCGGGTATTTGTTACCATAAATAGAGGTTGGTAATTTTGGAAATTGAGTTCTATCCGGCACTAAATTATTCGCTGCTGGTTGATTAAAAGCTCCAAAACCAGCATATGGATGCGTAACACCCCAAATAGTTATCACTTTTACACCGAGCATAGCTGCTAAATGAGCGTTACCAGAATCCATACTAATCATCACGTCCAAATTAGAAATCAAATCCAATTCTTCATTAAAATTATATTGTCCAGCAACATTTATTACGTTCTCAGAAAACAATGTTAATGTCTCCAACTGGTCTTTATCGGCTTTACCTCCAAACAAGAAAATAATATAGTCGTCTTTTAAACTATCTATCACTTCTTTCATTTTATCCAAAGGATACATTTTAGATGCGTATTGTGCAAAAGGGGCAATACCGATCCATTGTTTTTTATTTTGCGTATCTACAACCTCTAAAACAGCATTTGGAATTGATTTCTTAACGGGAAAATCAGGAGTATCAAGCTGTAACTTAAAACCTAAAGCTTCAAAAACATCCGCATAACGTTGATGGGTACTTTTTAAAGCCTCAAAACGCTCCCCTGAAACCAATTCTTTTTTCTCTTGACGCCCTTTATCTAATTGTTTATACTTATTACCAAAGAAAAAAACCTTTAAAATTTTAGTTCGTAAAACGTTATGAAGATCTGCAACAGCATCAATATTTAGTTTTTTTAATTGTTTTGATAACCTAAACAGTCCTAAAACACCTTTATGATTTTCATTTAAATCTATAGGAAAAACATCTACATTATTTATATCTCTAAAAAAAGGCGCAAAAAAGGGGCGTGTTAATACCGTTAATTTAACGTCAGGGTATTGCTGAGTCATTGCTCGTAAAACAGGAACAGTCATAGCGACATCTCCCATTGCCGAGAGACGAATGACTAAAATATGTTTTGGTGTTTTTGACATCTATTACAGAGTTATCAAATAGACAAGTGTTATATTATTTTTGGTTTCGTAAAACAGGATTAAGCTCGTCGTCATTATACATTTTCATCTGCTTATACACCTTCATATACTTATCCCCTTTTTGGATATCAGTTAATAAAGTATCAATTGCAGTACTTAAATCCACACGTTGTTCCAATAAAATATCAAACTTTATTTGGCAAGCAGCCTTATGGGCATCAGAAGCATCAGCTCTAGTTGCTTCTTCTTCCATATGGTATACTTTTAATGCCAAAATAGATAATCTATCAACCCCCCAAGCCGGACTTTCGGTATTGATAGTCGCTTCGCTTTTAGGATTCACATCTTTATATTGCTCTAAAAAATAACTATCAATATATTCCACCATATCCGTTCTATCCTGATTTGATGAATCAATTTTACGCTTTAAAGTCAAAGCAGCAACAGGATCTATTTGAGGATCACGAATAATATCCTCGTAATGCCATTGCACAGTATCAATCCAACATTTTCTGTATAAAAGGTGTTCTATTAAATGGGTGTTCTTATCATAAACATTAGTAAAAGGTTGATCCACTGTATTAATGATATGATACTTTTTTATAACGTCCTGAAATATGGTATTTGCTTTATCTGTAAACATCTTCTTATTTTTAAGACTGTAAAATTACATAAATTAAACTGAATTTTGTCGGTACACATTTTGGCTTTTTAAATAATAGAGTAACTTTACTCTTTAAAGAACCGTTAGTCATGCATATTCATAATTTATCTAAAGAAAATTCTGTTTTAAGTCAATTTATATCTGAAATCAGAGATGTTACAGTCCAAAAAGACAGTATGCGTTTTAGACGAAACATTGAACGTATTGGAGAAGTTTTAGGTTACGAATTAAGCAAGACCTTAGAATTTGAAACAAAAACAATCACCACACCTTTAGCGACGACTGAAACCTTAGTTCCAAAAAACGATGTGGTTTTATGTTCTATTCTCAGAGCAGGAGTGCCTATCCATAATGGCTTATTAAACTATTTTGATAAAGCTGAAAATGCATTTATATCTGCTTATAGACATCACTTAGATAATCCTGAATCTTTTGAAATTATTGTGGAGTACCTAGCTTGTCCAGATCTTACAGGAAAAACACTAATCCTTGCCGATCCAATGCTAGCAACAGGACAATCATTGATTGCTACTTTTAAAGCTTTACAACCTTTTGGAATACCCAAAAACATTCATATTGTAGCTGCGATTGGCGCAGAAGTTGGCGTCCAATTTTTAGAAGACAATTTACCAAAGAACACTAATCTTTGGATTGCTGCCATTGACAAAACATTAAACAGTAAAGGTTATATTGTTCCTGGATTAGGTGATGCAGGTGATTTGGCCTTTGGTGTAAAATTACAGCACTAATAACGTTATTGGGATAATAATTAATAGCCCCAAAAACAATTCTTTAAACCATTTATCCTCTATCGTTTCTATGTAATTAGTTACTATCACCGATAGTGGTGCAAATAAAAATAAAAACTCACTCCCGTTTTTTATAGGCGCAAAAACAACTATCACTGCAGCAAACACACATGTTAAAAACAAGATCTTGTACGATGGTCGGTAGCTTCGCATTTTCTTTTTAATATCTCTTAAATAAAATAAAGAGGACCAAATCCCAAAAGAAGCCATCATTGTAATCGCTGTGATAAATTGTAACGAATTATAATTATTGAAATTAAAATTAACCGCAGGATCCATAGGTATTGCTAAAAAATAATCGTTATAAATTACAATTGAAAAGCAAATAGCAATCACCGCAATAGCAGCCAAACCAACAAAAGGGACTAAATAATACTTAACTGTTGTTTCTGAAAAGAGAAGCAAAGCAATAAATATTAAAGGAAAAAACAAGATTGACCAAAAATAAAACAGAGCTGAAATCCCGATTAAAAAGCCACTATCAAATAATTTTTTGACTACTTCTTTTTTAGACCTAACACTAATTAAACGCCTTAAGGCTAATAGAATAAAAAAATTAGAAATGACTATTTTGTAATTTAAAAATGCCTGAGGAACAGCCAATAAAAACAAAGCAAAAAGTAAGATTTCGTAATTATTTTGTTGCGATAATAAATTTTTAGAAACTATAAAATTAAGTACTAATACAGACAAAAAAACTAATAGAAAAACACCCAAATTAGCCAAAATAGTAAGGTTAGGATTTACACTATCAGGGTATTTAAAAGGCAACAACAAAAAAGCAATTAGTGTAATACTAAAGACAATTAAAAAATTAATTGGTTTGGATTTGCTAAAAATAGTTGTAATCATTAACTCTTTTTGTATTTTTGTATTATAAATATACTATTATATAATTATGAAAGATTTTTTTGAAGCTATACAAAGCCTTTTTGTTGACGTATTATTTGCTCCTTACGATGCATTAAGAGCCTTAGAATTAGAAAGTTGGTGGGCAGCAAACTTTATGTCTTGGATATTTATCACTATTGGTTTTGTTGCTTTTATATATTGGATGATCCAATTAAAAGCACACGCAGCTAACAATGAAGAAGACAAAAGTATCTCTTCTCACTCCTATCTATAAAACTTATAGGTCAAACCCTATATCTTTTCTATAATACATCTTATCAAAGCTTAGTTTATCTATGCTTTGGTAAGATTTTTTTATGGCCTCTTCGTACGTATTCCCATAACTAGTTACAGCCATAACACGTCCTCCAGACGTTACAATATTTCCATCTTTATTTTGTGCTCCTGCATGAAACACAATAGAATCGGTAACGTTTTCTACTCCTGTAATTACTTTTCCTTTTTGATACGCTTCCGGATACCCCCCAGACACTAACATAATTGTAGTTGCTGCTCTTGGGTCTACCTGAATAGTAATTTGATCTAACGTTTGATTCGCAATAGCTTGAAAAACCTCAACTAAATCATTTTTAAGTCTTGGTAAAACCACTTCCGTTTCAGGATCACCCAAACGTACGTTATACTCGATAACCTTAGGCTCATCTCCTACTTTTATCAATCCGATAAACACAAACCCTTTATATGGTAAATTGTCTTTTTGCAAACCAGCAATTGTCGGTTTAACCACTTGCGCTTCTACTTTAGCTAAAAACGCTTGGTCAGCAAAAGGTACTGGAGACACTGCTCCCATTCCTCCTGTATTTAAACCTGTATCCCCTTCTCCGATACGTTTATAGTCTTTAGCTGTTGGTAATACTTTATAGTTTTTACCATCTGTCAATACAAAACAACTTAATTCTATCCCGTCTAAAAATTCTTCAATAACAACTTTAGTACTTGCTTCACCAAATTTAGCATCTACAAGCATGCTTTTTAATTCGGCTTTAGCCTCATTTAAATCATTTAAAATAACAACCCCTTTACCTGCTGCCAAACCATCTGCCTTTAATACAAAAGGAGGACTTAAAGTTTCTAAAAACGCATACCCATCTTCCACAGTCTCTTTCTTAAAACTTTGGTAAGCCGCTGTCGGGATATTATGTCTGTACAAAAACTCCTTAGCAAACTCTTTACTACCTTCTAAGGTTGCAGCCGCTTGTTGTGGTCCAATAACTGCCACATTTTTAAGCGCTTTATCTGCCAAGAAAAAATCATGAATACCTAATACTAAAGGATCTTCAGGACCGACCACTACCATGGTAATATTGTTGTTTAATACAACATTTTTTATCGCTAGAAAATCGGTTACACTAACAGGGACATTTTTTGCAATTTGTGCTGTTCCAGAGTTTCCTGGTGCTACAAAAAGTGAGTTACATTTTGGGCTTTGTTTAAGCTTCCATGCAATTGTGTGTTCTCTTCCTCCTGATCCTAAAATTAAAATATTCATCGTAGTAATGTTGTGTTGTTGTTTCCACAAAAATAATTATTTAAAAGAATTTGGTTGACTTTAAATCCAATAGTTTTTTATTTCTTTATTTTACAGAAAATATATTGCATTGAAACAATTTGAATGGTCTTTACGGTTAAAAGGATTCCCTGTTAATGAAGCTAAAAAAACACAAGCTATTATTGATGGGTTTACCGAAGCTGATTACGCTAATTATTTAAGCAAACAGTTACAGGCTATTGTTGCGTTTCATTTAGAACACACCCCTTTTTACAAGGCATTATGTGGCGGCATCAACACCTTGGATTGGCATACCTTACCTGTGCTGACTAAAACCGACTTACAGCAGCCTTTAGCTGATCGTTTGTCTGACAAATACACTGTAAAAACAGTACACAAACATAAAACATCAGGCTCTTCCGGAACCCCGTTTGAATTTGCTAAAGATAATTTTTCACATGCCATGACTTGGGTGACGTTTATGCAACGCTATAGTTGGTTTAATATTGACTTAAACACCTGTAAACAGGCGCGTTTTTATGGCATTCCGCTAGACACAAAAGCATATTATAAAGAGCGATTAAAGGATTGGTTAGGGAATCGGTTTCGGTTCTCAGTATTTGATTTAAGCGATGCTGCTTTAGACAAAGTACTGTACAAATTTATGCGTACTAAGTTTAATTACATTAACGGTTACACAAGTGCTATTGTGCAATTTGCGAAATACTTAGAACGTAAAAACATTATTTTAAAAGAGGTTTGCCCCACTTTAGAAGTTTGTATTGTCACTTCTGAAATGTTATTTAAAGACGACAAAAAATTGTTAGAAAAACAGCTTAATATTTCTATTGTTAACGAATACGGTGCAGCCGAATTAGGACTAATTGCTTTTGAAGACAAAAATGATAATTGGATGGTAAATTCCAACCATTTATACATCGAAATATTAGATAATAACAATCAACCAGTGCCTTTTGGTCAACCAGGAAAAATAGTAATTACAGACTTATATAACCGTGCACATCCTTTTATAAGATACGAACTAGGCGATTTAGGGCAACTGTCCACAAAAAGCACGTTACAGCATCCAATTTTAGAATCTTTAACAGGACGTACAAGTGACTTTATTTCGCTTCCAAGCGGAAAAATTGCAGCAGGCTTAACCTTTTATTATATAACTAAAACCGTCATGACTACAAATGCTAATGTGAAAGAGTTTATAGTTGAACAAATTGAAGTTGACACCTTTAAAATTGATTATGTTGCTACCGAAGCATTAAGCAAACCTCAGCAAAAGGCTGTACAATTAGCTGTAGATAAGTATTTAGAACCTAATTTAAATTTAATTTTTGAACAGAAAGCTGTTTTAGAACGGGAAGTTAGTGGTAAACTGAAACAGTTTAGGTCTAGATTGTAAATTAAAATCGGTATTCTGCCCTTAAAAGCAGCATACGTGGTAGTAACCTCACTTCTGTTGTTGAAGATCCTAAATCGCTGATAGAAAAACTAGTGTACCGTTTGGTATCAAATAAGTTTTTACCGGTAATACCTAACGTTAGTTTTTTATCAATCAATTTGTATTGCGTTTCAAAATCTAAAAAATAATAGGTGTTATCTGTGTCTAAACTCCCAAAATGGTAACGTTCCGTTTTTACTTTTGCATCAAACTTTTTACTAAAAATAAAGTTAAGATCTAAAAAAGATTGATTGTTAGTAAACTTACTATTAGCAAAGGTTTCAATTTTATTGGTTGTCCAAGCAGTACCGATATGGTAATTAAAAACCCCTTTAAAAGCGGACCGTAATTCTAATCCATAATTATAATTATTAGACACCACTGTTCTTAAATTAGAATTGTTTACTACGTTTTTAAATTCGTTTTTAGTATACCCTAAATCTAACTTAACATTAGACGACATAAACTTAAAATAGTAATCAAACTTGGTATTAATAGTTAAAAACTGACTATCTTTTATAAGTGTTTTTTGGGTTTGCGTATAGTTTTGATTAATTAGCGTGTTGGTTGACAAAAAATCATGATTTTTAGTGTAAAGCACCAAGGTGTTTGCAAAAAACCGATTTGCCCAATTACCCAATTGATAATTAAGCATCATACTAGAGGCTTTTAATTGGTTAAACGTATTTGTTCCTTTGTTAAACGATCTAAACCCTGTTAACACATAATCACTGTACACGTCTAATACATTGGCATTAGTCGTATTGTAAGTATAAGTGGTTTGTATTTTATTATTACTATTTATAGTCCACTCTGCACCTAGACTTGGATTAATATAAAAAGGGGTTTGTTGGGTAGACGTATTGTTACTGCGCAATGTACTAAACAACTGATGCGCTTCAAGGTTACCACTAAATGCAATATTATCTAATTTTATCCTGTATTTGCTTTTAAAATATAAATCGTTAACCTGATATTTAGTCTGGTTTTGGTAATCTATTGGCTGATGTAACGATACATTATCTTCAAACAGTGTAAAACTAGTGTTTAATTTATCCTCTCTAAACTGGTTACCAAGTTGCAACTCTAATAAATGACCATTTGATTTACGGTCTAGAATATGTGCATTTACACCAACAAACTGCATTTGGTTATTACTAACCTGAAAGACATTATTTGCACTAATATACTCCGGAAATAGATCTTGATACAAAAACTGATTTATAGTATAATTTTGTGGCTTTTTTTCGGTTATAAATCGACCAGTAAGCAACAGTACCTTTTTGTCTTTAAACTTATTAGTATAATTTAGTTTTTGATCAAAAAAAGTATTGTTTTGTTCTAAATTTTGAAGTGTAGACACACCATTAAATACTAAATTAGCATCATTATTATAATTACTATTATTGTACTTTGTAGTGGACTCTAACATTTTAGTCTTAGAAGGCTTGTAAATAAAATCTAGCTTTCCAAAAGCTAATTGTCTTTTATTATCTAACTTATAATCTTCCGTGTTAGTAAAACTGTTGGTATTGGTGATAATATTATCCACTTGATTTCTAAAAAAAGAGGTTTCATCCCAATTAAAAAATCCTATCGTTTTTATCTTTAATTTATCAGATGGGGTAAATATGGCATTTAAAGAGACTAACTCAGCATTATTAAAATTGGTGCGTTCTTTTTTAAAATTAGAATCCGAATCTGATAACCCTATTAAATTACTAACCGATTGGCTATCTCCGGTACTTGCAGGCTGATTAAACCTAAATGGTTTTATTAATTGCTGTATATCTCCAGTCGCATTATATCCAATACTATTGGCATTGGCTAAAAAATAGTATTTATTTTTCTTGCCAAAATTCATTAAATTGGCTTTGTATTGATAAAAACTATCGTTACCAACATTAGCTTCTAGATTACCAAACCAAATGCGTTTTGACTTATCGTTTAATTTTAAATTTAAAGCCACCTTATCGCTTTCTTCAATGCCTTTAAGCAAATGGTTGTTGGAGTAGTTTTGTAACACCTCGACCTCTTCTATGGGATAAGCAGGCATGTTTTTGGATAATATTTTATACCCTTTTTCAAAAAGATCATCACCATCAATCATCAGTTTTTCAATCTCTTTATTACCAACTTTTATAGTACCCTCAATATCTACAGTTAAACCGGGTATTACTTTTAATAAATCTTCGACTGTTTGCTCGTTCCCTTTAGTAAAAAATTTAGTTTTAAATTTAATGGTATCTTTTTTAATAACTATTGCACGTTCCGACTTAATAACAACCTCATCAAGCGTAAATGGTTGTTCTTCCAACACGACGTTTATGGCCCTATTGTGTTGACCCTCATCTAAAACTAACGGTATAATTTTAGTTTTATATCCTAAGGCATTAAAAACCATATTAAATTGACCTTGGTTTTGGGCTACCAACTTATAGTTTCCATTATTGTCTGAGTACGTATAACTAATTATACGATTGGATAGTGTGTCTTTTACTGTAACACTAACGGAATACAAACTACCATTACTATCCGATACAGCACCAGACAACGTTGTCTGCCCAAAGCCAATGGTTTGGAACACTAAAAGTAATGTTATAAAAATTAGTTTTTTCAATATTACTATTGTTTTTTGTCTTCCCATTCAAACAACAACTCACGTCCTTGCCTTTTATTAAAGGTGTCTACTGAGACATTTGTCCCTCTGTCTTGTCTTGATTTTAGATTATTTTTAAAGTTATTCATCTTTTTATTAAACACCTCTTCTCTTAATGCTACAAACGCTTTTAAATCTATGTTTACATCATGCTTATCTTGATTAAGCGTTTTTTCATTAATTACTTTTTTACTTATTTTAGTTACAATCCATTCGTATTTATGTGTTTCGTCATACATATCTAAAACTAAACCTGGTAATCCATGAAATTTCCATGGTCCAAAAGTAATGGCAATATCATTGGTATACCATGCTATATAATTACGACCTCTAAAACTTGTTGTTGCTTTATTACACATATACGTGCCTATTTTAAGGGTGTCGGCATGGCTTAGATCCCACTCCAATTTTGGGAGTGCTTCCGTTACTAAATACAAACTCTTGTCAAACGTTATAGTCTCTATAGAGGATAGCTTATTTGTATTAAGGTTTGTATAGTTTCGTTTTATGACATTTTTTTTACCAACAACAATAGTTTCGTTTATTTCCGAATCATTCGGATCGTCTTTTGTTGCGTTATCTTCATCAAAAGGCATTTCGTAATAATTAGATTTATTTTCTTTTAGGTACGGTATTAAAATTCCTTTTTTAGAGAGAGGAATATAATTATTGAAATTAACCGTGTATTCTATTTGGTATTAGTTGTTCAGGGTATCTATTTTAGTAGCTCCCTCGTTGTTTTGAGCCCTAGTTAGACTGACAAAACATAAAATTATTATTAAAACTTTAAATTTCATAGTGACATTTTAGTGATTTTCAATAACTTCAACCTCCCATTCATAACTAATTTCTTGTTGGGTATTTCTATTTGGAAGATTCATCTCAACCGTACCGTTTCTTGGTAATTTAGAACCCATGTTTTTTTCAATTTCTTTCAAATACTGTGGTTTGGCCTTAATGAAACTTTGAAGTTCGATTGCTTCATCTGTATTAATTGAATCTATTATCATTGGAGAAATACTAACTTTTTTTGCTCGATAACTAACTTTATACTGCTCATCATTAGCCTCTAAAATTAACCCAGGTAAACCTTGTAATTTCCATGGTCCAAATCTGACCGGAATATCTTGCGTAAACCAAGCATGATAAGTCCTTCCTCTAAATTCCCCAATAGCCAACTGACACTTAAATTCTCCAATTGTTTTAGTACTGTCTTGAAGCTTCCATGGGATAACAGTTGTTTTTTCTTTTGTAATAGGTTTTTGTTTGTAGAATATTTCTTGATTAAATAATGAATCTTTTTCTAAATCATTTAAAACAAACCGCTTAGTCTTTGATCTAAAAATGACTGACAAACCACCTGTTTTCTCATCAGTAGTCACTTCAGAATCACTTTCAACCTTTTTAAGCGCTGTAAATATAGATTGTGTCTCATTAAAACTTAACGTTTTAACAGTATGAAAATCCCATGCGAAATTTTTACTGACATCATACTCTACATAACCGTTTGTTTGACTAGATACAAAAAATGAATTTAAAATAAATACTAAAACTATGTGATTTCTCATTACTATTAAATTTATAAGGTTACTAGTAAATTAATTTATTTTGAGTCTATTTATAGACTCCTATTATAGTTTATCTCCTTATTACAACTATTACTTTAACTATCTGATTATCTTCTTTATTATTAGTCCCAACTGTCCTACCTAAAACACCTTCTTTCCGAACAGACAAAGAAACAGTTACTCTACATCCTTATCACAAAAAGAAATAACACCTAAATTATCTTAATGATTATCAACCTCTTCTATAATTACAACTGTTTAATCCAGTATTATAATTCATCAAGAATAACCTTCAGCAAAATAAGCAAATGAAAAAAACAAGACTGAGAAAAAAGTTTTAAACTTACATAGTTCGTTTGACTGTAATTTACTAATATTCAATATATTAGACTTCCGTCAACTGAGGCAGTATTTTCTAATTCAAAAATTAGAGCTACCATAACATTAACACTATCATTAAAAATAGATAATTTTCTAAACTAAAAACGAAACTACATATGAACTATTAGTTTTTATCTTAGTAAAAAAAGCATTTTTCACTTTAATTAAAATCGCGTTTATTTTTTTCAAGAGCTTTATTGTACTACCAAATAGAAATTATAAACAAAATTGAATAGTTATTCTTCTAAATTCAAGAAATAACACAAACTACAATTTATTTCAACAAAATAGTATTCTTAAAAGGCTTAAAAAAAACCCTACTAACTCATAATTCTACTTACTATCAACTTATTACAATTCTGTATAAAATGAAATAACAACTAAGTAGACCCAAAGAAGAATTAGCCAATATTCAATTGATGAAAATTATCAATAAACACAGACTAAGAAACAAAACATTAAAATACTAGCGCTAGTTAAAATTAAAATGCGTCAAAAATTATTTTTTTAATGACTAAATCAAACGAGTTTCTAATTGACGGTGCTAAACTATACTTTTTACTATAAAACCCTAATAAACTAATCGGATTTTCATGCATTTGGTCGAAAACAAGGTGTTCCGCTCAATATCTGTTGTGGCTCAAACCACACATCGAACCTATTCGATATTATTTTAATTGATTTTTCTAATTTTTAAGAAATTTAAAGCAACTTTAAACATTAAAACGTTTAAAGTTAATTACCCTAAATTAAAACAAAGAAAGCTTCTAAATTTACACAAGGACTCTACAAATTGTAATAGTGTTATTTTTGAGGCTTTGTGGATACAATCAACCTTGACTTAACAAAAAACTGTTCCCAAATAAAAATAAGCATTCTATACAAAGATTTTAAAGTCGAATATCTTAACCCTTTTTTATAGACCCAATAATTATGTTTCAACAACGCTAACTTATTTGAAGATATAGAGTCGCGTCTCACGCGATAATAAGCTAATGACTCTGAAATACCCAAAGCAGGTTTACCCGACATTTTTATAGCAGACAACCACAACAACCAATCTTGGCGTTTGCGTAGATTAGGAGCCATAATTTCACCTATAACACTAGCGTTATACATACCTGTTAAATTACCTATGTAATTTGTTTTTAAAAATTTGTTATAACTAAGCTCTGGTAATACTTTAACTAATCTATGTAAAGGTTTACTAAACTCATCAATTTGCTCATAACTAGTATAAGACACAACACAGTTATTAGCTTGCATAAACTTAATTTGAACCTCTAATTTATTAGGTTTCCATAAATCATCTGCATCCAAAAAAGCCACAAACACTCCCTTTGCCTCGGTTATTCCTTTATTTCTTGAAACTGCTGCTCCAGCATTGCTTTGATTTTTTAACACTATAATATTGGAGTAATTTGCACTATACTTATTAGCTAACACCATTGTATTATCTATAGAGCAATCGTCCACTAATAATAACTCCCAATTAGAATAGGACTGATTTAGAACACTAGTAATAGTTTCTTCTAGAAAGGCTTCCGAGTTATATAAAGGCGTTATTATGGATACTAATGGTGTCATTTATTAATAGGCTTCTTTTTGACCTTTAAAGACGTTAATAATCGTTTTAAAAATAATTTTAATATCTAGGACCAATGACCAGTTTTCGATATAATAATTATCAAACTTAATGCGATTAATAATATCTTGATCATTTTTAATCTCTCCTCTAAAACCTCTTATTTGCGCCAAACCTGTAACACCCGGTTTAACATTGTGTCTGAAAATAAAATTATATTTGTCAATTTTTTTAGAATAATCATCTGTGTACGATAACATGTGCGGACGTGGACCAACCACGCTCATATCTCCTTTTAATACGTTATAAAATTGGGGAAATTCATCTAAACTTGTTGTTCGTAGAAATCGCCCTATTTTAGTAACACGATCATCGTGCTGAGTAATATAAGTCCCTTCTACAACTTTATTGATTTTTAAAGACCTAAACTTATGACAATTAAACTCTTTGTAGTTTATTCCATTTCGTTTATGCGTATAAAATAAGGGCCCTTTAGATTCCAATTTAATTATAACAAACAAAATTGGTATTAACCACGATAACACTAAGAGAAGAATTAGCAATGAAAAAACCATATCAAAAAGACGTTTAACAAACTTATTGAAATCATTGTTCAAGGCCACCTCAGGCATTGATAAGATAGGCAAATAATTATAATAATCAGTTTTTAGCCTTTTAGTCAGCAACTTACTAGTTGCTGGTATAAATTTTATGTTACAGTGATTAACCTCTGCGTGTTTAACATAGTCGTTTACTTCTTTTTCAGTCAGCTCGTCAATTGCACAGTAAATTTCATCAATTCCGTTCCCTTCATTTAAAAACGTAAAACTATCCGCAATATTACCGGTAAACTTATGGTTGTCGCTATTTGCAAACACCCCTTTAATACTGTATCCCAGTTCTTTTCGTTTAGTAAACAACTGTTTTAACTCCTGAGCACCTTCTCCTTTACCAATTATTACTACACGCCTTACATTTCCTCTCAAAAAAGAACGAAAAGATTTTAATCCATAAAAACTTACTAATTTAATAGTGGTTATACTAGCAAAACTTAAAAACAAGTACTCTAAAGTAGTATAAGATTGTACATCAATACTCCTAAACGCACCAATAAAAGCATACACAATAATAGTAAAAACGACAAACTGCTTAATTATAAGTGAAAAAATATTGATAGTTGACGTATACCGATAAACTTCGTAAAACTTTAAAAAAGAAGTAGACACTAACCAAAACACCGTAGAATATGTAATATATAAGAGGTGCTTGTTATTTAAAAAGTCTATTGAAAAAAAATCAATTTCAGTTTGGTTAAAATTAAAAAAGTAAAACGCCAATACATTTATGATAGTTACATCAAAAATGATAAGAAAAGGTCGGAGTAACCAAGAGTACCTTCCGCGTTTATACTCCATAAACTATTCCTTATTATAGTTTGAAAAATCTTTATGTTCACTTTTATAAAGCTCTGCAGCTGTTAAGTTCTTAAAGTAATCGAAGGTTTTTTTCATACCTTCTGCTCTACCTACTTTAGGCTCCCAGTCTAATAACTTTTTAGCCAACGTAATATCTGGTTGACGCTGCATTGGATCGTCGACAGGTAAATCTTTATATATAACTTTTTGAGTGGTTCCTGTTAAGCTAATAATCTCTTCTGCAAACTCTTTTATTGTAATTTCATGAGGATTTCCAATATTTACTGGATTAGCATAATCACTTAATAATAACCTATAAATTCCCTCTACTTGATCTGTAACGTAGCAAAAAGAACGCGTTTGTATACCAGCTCCAAAAACAGTTAAATCCTCACCTCGCAGCGCTTGTCCCATAAATGCGGGTATAACACGACCATCGTTAAGTCGCATCCTAGGCCCATAAGTATTAAATATCCTAACAATGCGCGTTTCTAAACCATGAAACCTATGATACGCCATCGTTATTGATTCTTGAAAACGCTTCGCTTCGTCATAAACCCCTCTTGGACCTATTGTATTGACGTTGCCATAGTAGTCTTCAGTTTGCGGATGTACTAGCGGGTCTCCATAAACCTCGGAAGTTGATGCAATCAGTAACCTTGCTTCTTTTGCCTTAGCTAAGCCTAATAAATTATGAGTCCCTATACTCCCTACTTTCAAGGTTTGAATTGGAATTTTAAGATAATCTATTGGACTTGCTGGTGAAGCAAAATGAAGAATATAATCTAAATCACCTTCTATATTTACAAAATTGGTAACATCATGTTGAATAAAAAGAAAGCTTGAATTTGAAGCTAAATGTGCTATATTCTTAGGGTCTCCTGTTATAAAATTATCCATTCCGATAACAAAATACCCATCACGAATAAAACGGTCGCATAAATGCGAACCCAAGAAACCAGCTGCTCCCGTAATTAAAACTTTTTTTTGACTCATTTATCTTCCTATTGATACGTATTTAAACCCTTCGTTGATAACGTCTTTTACATCGTATAAATTACGACCATCAAAGATTGTTGGGCTGTTCATTAAGTCTTTCATTTTATTAAAATCGGGAGTTCTAAAAACACTCCATTCTGTGCAAATAACTAGTGCATCAGCATCTTGCAACGTTTCATACATACTATCTGCATAATTTATCTGTTCACCCAATTTACGTTTAACATTAGGCATTGCTTCTGGATCAAAGGCTGTAACATTACATCCAGATTCTAACAATGCTTCAATCATGTATAACGCAGGCGCTTCACGTATGTCATCAGTTTCTGGTTTAAATGCTAATCCCCAAATCGCAATATTTTTTCCTTTTAAATCATTATTAAAATAAGTTTCAATTTTAGGAATTAACACTAACTTTTGTCTAGCATTAACATTAATAACAGCATCTAAAATTTTGAAATCATAATTATTATCTAATCCAGATTTATGTAAAGCCTTTACGTCTTTAGGAAAACAAGATCCACCATAACCGATTCCCGGGAATAAAAAACGTTTACCAATACGAGAATCTGTACCCATACCGATTCTAACTTTATCTACATCAGCACCTACTTTTTCACAAAAGTTAGCAATCTCATTCATAAACGTGATTTTAGCTGCTAAAAAGGAATTAGAAGCGTATTTAGTTAGCTCTGCAGATTTTTCATCCATAACAATGATTGGATTACCCGACCTTACATATGGCTTATAAAGCTTTTGCATAAGCTCTGTAGCACGATCACTACTTGAACCAACAACAATGCGTTCTGGCTTTAAAAAGTCGTCTACAGCAAATCCTTCACGTAAAAATTCAGGATTAGACACCACATCAAAATCTACTTTAGCATGTTTTGCAATAGCAGCTTTAACCTTATCAGATGTACCAACAGGGACTGTACTTTTATCGACAATAACTTTATAGTCTTTTATTAACTTACCGATATTATCTGCTACTCCTAAAATATATTTTAAATCGGCAGAACCATCCTCATCCTCTGGAGTAGGCAATGCCAGAAAAATAATATCTCCATGCGTTAAGCCTTCTTCCAAACTAGTAGAAAACTTAAGTCTATCAGCCTTAATGTTTCGCTCAAATAAGACGTCTAAATGAGGTTCATAAATAGGCACCTCTCCATCTTGCATTTGCTTTACTTTAGCTTTGTCTATATCTATACAAAGCACTTCGTTACCTGTTTCTGCTAAACACGTCCCCGTTACTAAACCGACGTACCCTGTACCAATTACTGCTATTTTCATTAAAATTGCGTTGTTTTTTTATCAAAAATTTCGAAATCAGAATTCATACTCAAAAATTCCGGAACAATTTCTTTCATTTTTATAACTATTGCATTATTATCTTTATCCTTAGCAAAAGCGATTAATTCCGTAATATCATTCTCAATCTTATTATTAGAATTATTTTCGACTTTAGCAATCATGATTTTATCGTTATAAGTTGGTAGTGTAGTAGATTCATCACTCAATAACTCTTCATACAATTTTTCTCCTGGCCTTAGTCCAACCACTTTTATATCTATCTCTTTATAAGGCGTAAAACCTGCTAATCTAATAATTTTCTTAGCTAAATCTATGATTTTTACAGCCTCTCCCATATCAAAAATAAAAATCTCACCACCATTTCCCATCGCGCCTGCTTCCAATACCAACTGACAAGCTTCCGGTATAGTCATGAAGTATCTTATAATATCAGGATGTGTTATAGTTAATGGCCCCCCCTCTTCTATTTGGCGTTTAAATAAAGGCACAACAGACCCATTACTACCTAAAACGTTACCAAACCTTGTTGTTACAAAATGTGTTCTGTTTTTACTATCAACAACCTTATTTTGCAATGTTTGCACATAAATTTCTGCGATACGTTTTGACGCCCCCATAACATTACTTGGATTTACAGCTTTATCTGTAGACACCATAACAAATTTTTCTGCTTTATATTTACAGGATAAATCTGCAACATTTTTTGTTCCTAAAACATTAGCAAAAATAGCTTCTGAAGGATGTTTCTCCATTAAAGGCACATGCTTATAAGCTGCCGCATGGTATACAACTTCAGGCTTATGCGTTTTAAAGACCTCCTCTAAAACATCTGCCTTCCTAACATCTGCAATAATAGCTTCAAAATTTAATTTTGGAAAATCATGTTTGATCTCTAATTGAATATTATATAAAGGAGACTCCGCTTGATCTAAAATTAACAATTTACTAGGCTTATAACTTGCAACCTGTCTAACAATCTCACTTCCAATGGAACCAGCACCACCTGTCACTAAAATACATTTATTAAATATCTCTTTAGCCACTAATTTGTTATCTAACTTTATTGGATCTCTCTCCAGAATATCCTCAATTTGAATTTTTTGAATTTGATTAGAAAGTGTTGTGTTTTTTTCAATATCAGACAATAAGGGTGCTCTAAACACTTTATAATTGTATTCTAAACAGCTGTCTACTATTTTAATACTTTCCTCTTTTGTAAGTGTACTATCTGCTATAATTAAAGCTTGTGCATTATTAATTCTCAGTAAAACCGCAGTATTACGATTTAGATGAGTAATTGGCAAACCCAATATCTCTTTACTTTTATTTTTACCATCTTTATCAATAAAACCTAAAACTTTGTATCGCGATGGTTTTTCAGACTTTAAAGCACTTGCAATGGCTATTGCATTTTCTCCTGTCCCATAAACCAAGACATTCAATCTAGATTCTTCCTCACTATAACGCTGATACACTTCAAAGACTTGCTTTACTAAAATCCTAAACAAAAATAAGCCACAAAAAGACACTATTGAGTAAATAAAAAGTTGTGGTATTGAAAACAAATCATCATCAACCAAAAAGAAATAACTATAGTACACCCCTAAAACTGTTAGCAATGTTGCTAACGAAGCTAAAAAGAATTTTGCCGCATCAATAAATGTCGAATGCCGTATTAAACCAGCATACGTTCTGAATAGAATAAAAAACAGGACATTGATGAATAAAATAATAAATTCCTCTTTTGAAAAACCTAAATTAAAAAACGGTGCTTTTTGTATTTTACTAACAATAATCTTAGTAAAAAACAGAGAGAGCATCAATATCGACGTATCAAAACAAAGTATGGCCCACCTTGGTAAGTAATTTACATTTTTAAAATCTATTCTCTTTTGACTAGATTGTAAAACTTGGAATAGAGCTTGTTTTAGTTGTTTAAGCATTTGTATCTTTAATAATAGTTAACAAATATCTTAAAATATAATGACAATACATCAAAATTATATGCAAAGCCGCGATGTGAAAGGAATATACTTATTTACAACAAGTCATTTACGACTTTAGTAATCCTGTCTAAATCCTTTTGTTCCAAATTTGAACCGCTCGGCAGACACAATCCTTTTTTAAATAAGCCCTCACTTAATTTATCACCAAAATACAAAGCACCTTCAAACACTGGTTGCATATGCATAGGTTTCCATAACGGTCTAGTTTCTATATTTGCGTCTTCCATGACGCTTTGAAACTGTGCTTTTGTAAAAGGCGCGTCTGCATGAATTAATATACAACTTAACCAAAAATTAGAATAAAAATCGCTGTTAGGTTGCTTCTGAACTTCAACACCTTTGACTCCTTTAAACAAGTTAACATAAAACGCATTCATATCTCTTCTCAACCCGATATGCTTATCTAAGACTTCCATTTGTCCACGACCTATTCCAGCACTAATATTACTCATTCTGTAATTATAACCTATCTTAGAATGCTCATAATGCGATGCATTATCCCTTGCTTGTGTAGCATAAAAGATGGTCTGCTTTTTATCTTCTTCGGTATTACAAACCATAGCTCCTCCACCAGAAGTAGTTATAATTTTGTTACCGTTAAACGACAGTATAGAGAAGTCTCCAAACGTACCACATTGTCTACCTTTATAAGTAGACCCCAAAGCTTCTGCTGCATCCTCCACAACAGGAATTTTATATTTTAAAGCTACTTTTAATAACTCATCAATTTTCGAAGGCATACCATACAAATGAACAATGATAATTGCTTTAGGCTTTATACCTTTAGAAATTCTATCCTTTATAGCCGTTTCTAGATGTTTTGGACACATATTCCATGTCTCAGATTCGCTATCTACAAAAACAGGTGTAGCGCCTTGGTAAGCAATTGGATTGGAAGACCCACAAAATGTAAACGTTTGACATATTACTTCGTCATTTAAAATCACTCCTAATTGTACTAGTGCTAAATGTATGGCTGCTGTCCCTGACGATAAACAAGCTACATTTTTATCTTGACCTAAATACCTTTCTAAATCATTTTCGAAACCATTTACGTTAGGTCCTAAAGGTGCTATCCAATTAGCATCAAACGCTTCTTTTATATAGTTTTGCTCTGTCCCCCCCATATGTGGTGAGGATAGCCATATTTTTGTGTTCATACTTTAATGAAATTTTATTGGTTTAGCCGGAATACCAACTGCAGTACAATTAGCAGGTAGCGTTTTTGCTACAACAGCCCCAGCACCCACAATAGTATTTTCTCCAATACTTAATTGATTAATAATTTTTGCTCCTGTACCAACATAAACCGATCGATTTATTTCAACCTCCCCAGATATATTAACGGTAGGCATAAATGAACTATAGCTCCTTATTATAGTGTCATGACCAACTGTACAACATAAATTAAGCGTTATGAAGTCTTCTATTTTTATATTACATGTTAAAATATTTCCCGCACAAATAATATTTCCTTGACCTAATAAAACATCATCCTTAGACATTATGACTGAAGGGTGTACCAAATTTGGAAAACTAATCTTTGAATTCGAAATACTGGATATTAATTTTTCCTTAACGTTCGGTACACCAACCCCTAAAACGATATGCATTTCATAGTCAACTTGATTTATATCATCCACGCCACCTAAAACCTCTAAACCATTAACAATTGTTCCTTTTTCAATGTTATCATCAAAAAAACCAATTAAATCATATTGCTTTTCAAAATTATTTAGACTATCAATCAAAGTTTTAATCTCCCTTCCAAATCCTCCAGCACCTAAAATTGCAATTTTATCCATAATTATATTATTTTCCTGTAAATTTAGTTGTTGTTGCTTCATTTTCGGTGTTAATATCTTTTGACATTAAAACTTTTGCTACTGTTTTAAATAAAATCTTAATATCCAATATAAAACTAATATTTTCTACATACCAAACATCTAATTCAAATTTCCTTTTCCATCCGATATTATTACGGCCATTAACCTGTGCCCAACCTGTAATTCCTGGTTTTACATTATGTCTTTTACTTTGATCTCTTGTATACAACGATAGATATTCTGGAAGTAAAGGTCTTGGACCTATTAAACTCATATCGCCTTTTAACACGTTTAAAAGCTGCGGTATTTCGTCTAAGGATGATTTACGTACAAATCTACCTAAAGCTGTTAATCTTGCTACGTCTGGCAATAAACTGCCTGAGTCATCCTTTTTGTCTGTCATGGTTTTAAACTTTATAATCTTAAAGATTTTTTCATTTCTTCCTGGTCGAGACTGATAAAAAAAGGGTTTACCTTCATTATTTATAGCCAATAATATTAGTACTATTATAAAAAACGGAAAAAGCACAACCAATCCTACAATGGAAAATATTAAATCAAAAATTCTTTTAAAAAAGAGTTTATACATCTTCTAATTTTTTATTTATTAATTTAAAAGATTTGGACACATGATACTCTTTTTTTAATAATTGCCATCCATTTTCTTTCATATTATTACACTGTTGTTCATTACTAATTATTTTATCAACTGCTATCAACATGGCTTTAACATCTCCTGACTCAACCCAATAACCACAATTATTATTTTCTATTACTTTACCAATATCCGTATTGACATCTGTAGCTGCTAACACCGGCAATTTCATCTCTAAATAAGAGAGCAGTCTAGAGGGGAAATTTGGTATAGTAAAGTTTTTATGCAAAAAAATTAATCCAATATCACAAACACTAACAAGATCATCATAATCTTTTTTATCTAAATAAGGTAACAATTTTGCGTTTTGAGGTGTATTTGATTGAAACCAATTTAAAACTTTCGGGTACTCTGTCCCAGAGCCAACAATTAAGAAAAAAACATTTTTATTTTTAACTACTTCCATTGTTTTTAATAAAAAATCTATTCCCTGAGGCTGACCGAGGTTACCACCATAGATGAAAACTTTTTTATTCTCTGGTATACTATGTTTTTTTCTAATAGATTTTTTAAATTCTTCTGTTTTTTCTTCTACTTCTATTGGAAAAATACTATTAGGATTTACCTCAACTTTAGACGCCTTAATTGTAGGGTTATGCTTTAAAACGTATTGTTTATTAGCTTCAGACATGCAACCAATAGTGTTTGAGAGTTGATACAGTCTTTGTTCTTTTTTAAGAAACATTTTATGCAAAAACCCATCCTTTTTTATCAATTTTAAATCTACTGCATTTTGAGGGAAAATATCTTTTAAAAGCAGATAAGCATAAGCATTATCTCTTTTTTTTATATAACTAATAACCTTTGAAAACGTTATTGGAGGTGTAGAATATAAAATAAGATCAAACTTTACATCTGAAAAATGTTTTTTTATCGCTTTTAAATATTGATACTCTATTGCTAGAGTACCAATCCCTTTTTCTATAATATTGGTTTTTTGGATATTAAATGTTTTCACATTTAATATTTGAACTTTATCTTTTTTAATTAATGAGGTCTTTTTTTTATGTTTCCTTTCTACAGGACTAACAATATAGATATCATATTTATTGTTTATAAACTCTCTTAACAAGTCTGTATAAATACCTCTCTCATCAATACTATTTATTTTAGCCATTGTTAAAAAAAGTACATTCATATATTAAAAATTTAAATTTTAGTATTACTATTTACTCCAAACCACACGGTTTATATAGTCTGTATATGATAATATTATTCTCACTATTTTTTCTGAAACGTTTGGCATAGAATAGTCATAAACTTCTCTGAAATTTCGATCTGGGTTTCTTTCTTGTTGCTTTAAAGCACATAAACCTTGTAAGATACGTTCTGGGTTTAAGCCAACCATCATTACTGATGCTTCTTCCATTGCTTCTGGGCGTTCATGCGCTTCTCTGATATTTAATGCCGGAAAATTAAGAATCGACGACTCTTCAGATATTGTTCCACTATCTGATAGCACAGCAAAAGAATGCATTTGTAGTGCGTTATAATCATTAAACCCTAATGGTTTTAAAAATTGAATATTTTTATGAGTCTTAACGTTTTTAGCAGTTAGCATATTTCGTGTTCGTGGATGTGTAGAAACAATAATGGGATAATCATATTTTTCTGCAATTTGATTTAAAGACTCTATTAATCCATTAAAATTTTTAGGATTACTGATGTTTTCTTCTCTATGGGAAGATACCACAAAGAACTTTTGCTTTTCTAACCCTAATCTTTCAAGGACGCTTGAAGCCTCAATTTTTGGCTTAAACTTGTTAAGCACTTCATACATTGGACTACCTGTTTTTATAACTCTATCCGGAGATAGCCCCTCTCTTAACAAGTATTCTCTAGCTATTGAGCTATAGGTTAGATTTATATCCGAAACGTGGTCTACTATCTTCCTATTAGTCTCCTCGGGTACACGTTGATCAAAACATCTATTACCTGCCTCCATATGAAAAACAGGAATTTGTCTCTTTTTGGCAGGAATTGCGCACAAACAAGAGTTAGTATCTCCTAAAACTAAAAATGCATCAGGGTTTTGCTCTTCTAAAATAGGGTCTATTGCAATTAAAATATTTCCAACTGTTTCGGTTGCATTTTTACCTGCTGCATTAAGGAAAAAGTCAGGTTTTCTAAGTCCTAAATCTTCAAAAAATATTTCGTTTAATTCATAGTCGTAATTCTGACCTGTATGTACTAAAACATGGTCTATAGCATCGTTATTATCTAGTGAGATAAGTGTGCATGATAATCTTATAATCTCTGGTCGTGTACCAACTACGGTTAATACCTTTAATTTTTTCATTAATCAAAATTTTAATTATTGCAAAAATAGTTTTTTTTTTATGGTCTAGTTATTTTAAACTTCAACAAAATAAGTGTCTGGGTCTTCTTGGTTATAGGGCTCATTAATCCAAAACAGTGTGATTAACTCTGTATCTCCTATATTGGTTATATTGTGTGTGTACCAAATAGGCATGTCAACATAGGCCGGCTCTCCACCTTCTAACGTATAGCTAAACACCTGATCCGTATTAATTTTACGTAATTGAATACGTGCTTTACCACTTATAACTGCAAAGCGTTCTACTTTTCTAGTATGATAATGATTACCTCTTGTAATACCTGGAACTGTTGTAGAGTATGATGATTGTCCAGACGTATTTGCTCTCATAATTTCAACAAATGCACCTCTATTATCTGTATGCTTCACAAATTTTCTTGGAAAATAGTTTTTAGGAATAAAACTAGTAAATGTATTAAAAAGGGCTAGTTCAAAAGGGTTTCTTAAATCTGCTACAACACCATTATCCATATAAGTTGATTTGTAGTTATTTAATAATTTTAAAATTTCCGAAACTTTTTTGGTTGAAGTATGTGAAACAACCTTCGTATTTACCTGCTTATTGTTTGTTATAATCTCCTGATAAAAGGCTTCTGTTAACTCATTAATATAAATTAGATTTACTTCTCCATCATTATGTACTGTTGGCATTTCTCCGCTAACAATCTGGTAGCAAAAAGTTGCTATAAAAGAATTATAATATGGTTTTCCAAAAGGCCCAAAAACATTTGGAATAACTAAAGTGCTTATTTTGGCTCCAGTTTTTGCTGCCCAATTTTCAAGAGCCATTCTTCCATCACGTTTCGATTTACCATAAAGATTATCTCTTTCTTCTTGTGTGGATGATGAAAAAATAATTTTCGGAGTTACATTTAATGATTTACACGCGGTTATAAGCTGTTCTACTAACTTAATGTTTGTGTTATAAATAACTTGTTCATCATCATGCCTATTCATTGCAGCAATGTGGCATATTACATCACATTGACTTACAAAATTTTCAATCTTTTCTTTACTTTCAAAAAAAGAACGTTCAAAATTTATAAGTTCGATCTTTTCTTTTGTTCCTAAATAATTAAACAAATGGCTTCCCATAAAGCCTGCTTGACCTGTTATCCCAACTTTTATCATTTTTTCCAATTTACCCATTTTGTGCTTTCAAATCTATAATTATCATCTTGTACTTCGTTTAAAGTATAGTCCGACATAATCATTAATTTAGAGTTTTTTTCAAGTGCAGAAAACCCATTAGCGTAACCATTAGGTATGAAAAGTACTTGAGGTGTGTTTTCTTCTAAATCAAATTCGAATATTTTGCAATTGTCTGATGGATTATCCCAATCATCAATTTTCACTAATTTTATACTAAAACTTCCTTTTACACAATAAAACCATCTGCTCTCTATTTTATGTCCTTGCCAAGCCCTAATAGTTTCCGTCTTTGGATGTATTATAAAATACACTCTTTTTATTGAGGACAAATTAAAGTCGTTCACAAATTGTAACGTCCCTCTTGCATCTGAAAAAATATCACCATCTATTAGTTCTGGAGTTTTCAAAATCATTACACTAAATATTACCTTTTATAACATCTAGTTTCAAAAGCAGTTTTTTCATCCCTTCAACGTCTAATTGATCTGTATTATGCGAGTGGTAGTCTTCAACCAGATCCATATCTATTTCTCCTTCAGAAAAATAATTAGAATAATTAAGATCTCTATTATCTGCCGGCACTCTGTAATATTCACCTAAATCTTCTGCTTTAACCCTTTCTTCTCTAGTCAAAAGGGATTCATAAAGTTTTTCTCCATGACGCGTACCTATTACTTTAATTTTGCTATCTGATTTGTATAAATCAATTAATGCTTTTGCCAATATATCAATTGTTGCAGCTGGCGCTTTTTGTACAAACATATCTCCCGGTTCTGCATTATTAAATGCAAACAAAACCAAATCTACAGCATCTTCCAAAGTCATCATAAAACGAGTCATTTTTGGATCGGTAAGTGTTAAATCCTCACCTTTTTCCATTAACTCAATAAAAAGAGGAATAACGGAGCCTCTTGATGCCATTACGTTACCATAGCGCGTACCTGATATTATTGTGTTTCCAGAATTTCTAGATTTAGCAATAAGCACTTTTTCCATCATTGCTTTTGAAATCCCCATAGCGTTTATAGGGTAAACTGCTTTATCAGTACTTAATACCACAACACTTTTTACATTATATTTTATTGCTGCCTCTAGAACATTTTCCGTACCCAATACATTCGTTTTAACAGCCTCTATCGGAAAAAACTCGCAGGATGGAACTTGTTTTAATGCTGCTGCATGATAGATGTAATCTACACCTCGTACTGCGGTTTCTACAGATCTATAATCTCTAACATCTCCGATATAAAATTTAACTTTAGGATTGGATAGTCTACGCCTTAATTCGTCTTGCTTTTTTTCATCTCTTGAAAAAATTCTAATCTCTTTAATGTCTGAGTTAACGAAACGATTAAGCACAGCGTTACCAAAGGAACCCGTACCTCCTGTTATCAATAGTGTTTTATCTTTGAATGTCATCATTTAATGAGTTGTTTTCTAATTTGTCTATATATAAAAATGTAATATAAAATAATATCGAGCAAAATACACTATATAATAAGGCTCCCGACAATGCGCTTATTACAATTATTACTATAAAAAGAATAGTTTTAAGTTTAGATTGATTTTTCCTAAAAAAAATAGTTTTAAGAAAAAATAAATATACCACACTTCCTACCAATCCAAAGAATAAAAATAATTTTATAAATTCAAATTCTACATTTATTAATTTATCATTTATACCACCAAAAAGAAATGTTACTAATGATGCTTTTTCTTTATAAACTTCGATTGCTCTAACTAAAAATAAGTCTCTAGTTGAAAGAATAACAGTTATAAAACCGTATTCATTATATATCCTTTCTCCAAATGAGAATAATCCTATTATAAATAGTTTTATTTTATGCCTAAACAAAAAAACTAATAATCCGATAAACACAAATATAGATTGAAAAATAGTACGCTGCTTTTTCTTTATTATAAAGCAAAAATGGATTATCACTAATAGTCCATTAAAAAACCAAATAGTTTTTGTGCCTACTAAAAAAGAAACAATAAATTGAATTAATAAAATACTCCCAGTTTGTTTTTTTACAAATTCTACGTATAAAATAAGAATTAAAAACACGTAAAAAAAACTTGCTGTTCCGGATGAACTTAAAACACCATTTATACCAAATCTATCCGAACCAGGATAAGATTTAAAAAAATTTATTTGAGTCACTAGGCCTATTAAAAGAAAAGGAATATTTATCAAACCTATTTTCTTTATCCAATTTATATTGCTTTCTGTTATTTTTATTTGATTTATATCTGACACTTTAAGTACTATAACAAAAAGGAATAAAAAAATATAAGTATTAAATCTAAAAACATTGTGAATAAAATGAGACTGTTTTATATCATCGTATATTATATATTCACTTATTTGACCTATAATAAAGATGCAAGTCAAAAGTATTAAATACTTAAATTTTTCTGTTTTCCATGCTCTAAGGTATATTATGTTAAATAATAAAATAAGTCCAAAAAAAAACTTAAAAAATGTTCCGTATAAATAAAAAAAAAATGTTTCAATTTTAAAATACTTTGTCACTAAATCGCCAATAAACATAATTAATAATAAGTTATTAAAAAAAAACTTATTTAAATTTGATATCTTCATTGTCTTACATACGATTATAGATTGGAATAAATAGCTATCATTAAACAATCTATATCACATCTTTTAATTTAGGTTCTGTACCATCAATTTTATATAAGGTTGGTTCCGAAATATAAAGGCGTTCCTCCAAACTATTCTTACAATTATTAAGCAGGGTTCTAAAAGCAGCTTTATCAGTCATCCTATCCCACTTAAAATCTCTACCTTCCGCAACTTTTTCTCCTAAGTAATAAACCCCAGATATTGGTTGCTTCTCAACATCATCTTCGTAATCGTAAGGATATATATATCCAACTAACAAATACCAATCTTCAAGTTTTTCTGGTACAAAACCGGCATTTACAAAATTCGCATTTTTAACAACCTGTCCTGTGGTCTCTGTAACCCCTGTTACAGCATAAAACGTTCTACCAACTTTTCCGTTAGTTTTTTTAACCCAAGACGTAAATCTATACGCATATTGGTTATCTATTGGTAAATAATCAGTACCAAACCCACCATCCCATGTTGTGGAATTATCAGGAATACATTCCCATAAAATATCTTGTTCGAAATCAAAATTAACACCTTTTACACGTCGACTTTCCTCTTCTTTACCAAACGATTTAAATCCAGGAACAGAACCAATACCCACAACCCAAGCATCCTTCCAATTTAATAAATTAGACTGAGTTTTTGTATTCTCTTTTTTTATTACTTTTTTATCAATATTATTTGATATGTTATCTCTTTTGTTTCCACAAGAGGTTAATAACATCAAAACAAATATTAAGTTAAATGATAATCTACAATTCATCCTTTAAAAATTTATTGGTGGAGTGTGAAGTTCTATTTTTCAAAGATACAGTTTTCTTATTATACCATAAAAAAGCTAATAATGAATTAAAGAAGGAATACAACACAACTCCTCTTTGAGTTTCAAAAAAAGATTCAATCAGAAAAAATAAAAAAATCAATAACAAAAACAGCATGTATTCTTCATTACCGTTTTTTAGTGAAACACATAATGGGCCTAAAAGTACATAAATTAACAAAATCCCTCCTAAAAAACCAATGGCGCTACTTAATTGAAAAAATTGATTATGATAATTTAAATCTTTGAAAGCACCTCTATTTACAATTTCGAGGTAGCGTCTATATTTTTTATCAAGATAATCTTGAGTATCGCCAGTTCCAATACCAAACAATAGATCTAATGACGGTTGTGAAAAGAAAATATCAGCTGCAATTAATCTTTGATTTTTTAGATAAAAAGGAACCTCTTTATTTCTTATATTTTTAAATGATTTAATACTTACAAACTCTTCTTTATACCTTTTCTGTATAGGGTTTTGAGTGACCATAACACAAAAAAAAGTTAAAACCGAAATAATTAAAAGACCTAACTTTACTTGCTTATTTATCCTAACTTTAAAATAAATAAAGTAAATAACTAAAGTTAAATATAGAAAAACACCTAATTTACTGGAAAGAAGAAATAAATAAAATGATAATAAAATAAAAAGCATGATAAATACTACTTTTTTAATTCGGTTATTATCTAATAGATATTGTAAAAAGATTAATGAAATTAAAAAACTAAAAGAAAGATATGTTGGATGATTATCCACTTTTGTCGTTAAATCTGAATGACTGTAATATTTAATACCCGTTTGTATAAATCTTTCTGACACTGGACCGATATCAAAATAAACACAAAAAATTGTAAAAATTCCAATAAGAAGATTAGAAGCTATAAATAAATATGAAAATAAAGTCTTCTGTTTTTGGCTTAAAAACCAAGACGTTGATCCTAATATTATTGGAAAAATAATCAAAGGCAACTTTATCTCTACAACTCTCAAGCCTCTATCAAGATTCTGAGTATGAACCAATCCTATACAATAACAAAAAAAAACAAAAGAAAAGAGTATTGCTGTTTTGTTATTTAAAAAATTGACAAACTTCTTTTTTAAATTTACCCCATTGAATAACCAAGCAATGCATAAGACTATAATTGAAATACTATTAATACTATGCTTGGGAAAATTTATTGATATAGCAACAAAACATATAGCAAAAAAAAAGAATGAATTGCTATACTTTTTTACAACAAAATTCATGTCTTTAAATATTCCTTTTCCCATTTATCTACATTATTTTCTATGTTAAAATTAGACAACACAAAATCATAAGCTTTTTGTCTTATCTCCCTATATTCCTGATTATTGTATAACAATATCTTATCCACTATTTGACAGATTTGTTCAGGGTTATTATCAATCCAAAAACCTATCCCTTCCTTTTCTAGAATTTGCCAAGGTGTTCCCTTAGAAGTAACAACAGGAGTTCCTTGAGCCATAGCTTCTGTTACAACTGCTCCAAAATTCTCTGATTCAGAGACTAAAAAAGAAAAGTAACTCTCCGCATATAAAACTTCTTTCTCCTTCCCCTCTATTCTTCTTTTTAAAAAAACAACTTTATGAGATAGTTTTAAATCGATAATTAAAGAGGTAATTTGATTCATATATCCAATATCTCCAATACCTGCAATTTTAAAAATAAAATCACTTTTCAAAAAAACTTCAGACACCGCCAACGCTGTAAGCAATTTATCAATGGATTTTATAGGGTGCACTCTACCAACAAACAATAATTGTTTCTTCACCAATACTTTTTGAATTTTCTCAGGTAAAATCATATAGTTCGGAAGTTTAAAAACATTTGTTTTTTCTCCAAAACGATTCAAAATATTACTGACTTCGGAATCCGAAGTTGCATGAAATATAATCTTCTTTGATATATTGTTTATTATAGATAAAAATATTTTTTTTAGTCGAAAATGGCCATATCCCAAAGCATACTCTTCAAGTTCGCCTCTCACAGACCATATGATCTTTTTTCTAAACAGTAACCCAAATAAAGCAATGGGTAGCGAACTGAGATCAAAAAGACTATTCAAATGAATAACATCTGTTTTGACAATTTTTTTAAATGAATGTAAATAAATCAGCACAGGAATTTTATGATTGGTTACATAAACAACATTGATTCCATTCAAATCAATCCATCTATTTTCTGATATCAATTCTTTATTAATATCCTTACTTGTTGTAACAACGTATACCTCATTGCTTTTGGCTAGCTCCTTTGCTAACCAATAAACAGTATTTGCTGGCCCACCTGTTTGTGCAGGATAAAAGACTCGTATTGGAAATAGTATTTTCATTATTCTTGTTTTGCGAAATATTTAAAATCGAACAAATATCCTAAGACAGTCCAAAGCACTAAACTTAATAACGTACCGACTGCTAAAAGGTAGCCTTCAAAAAAAAGATGAACTCCAAAAAAACTTAAATACATGATTACCATTAATTGAACTTTTGAGCTTTTGTATTTAAAATTTTTTCTTAAAGTCCGATATAGACCATATAGAAAATATAAAAAACTTATTATTCCTAATCCTCCTAAAGTGGAAACTAATGCCAAATAACCGGAACCAAATTCAACCACACCTCCCTCTCTCACAAATACTTTGTATTTTATTACCTCAAAATCAACTGCCGCAAAACCGCTACCAAACACAGGGTTAGCTATAAATTCGTTAAGCCTATCTTGCCACAGACCTTCTCTTGTATTATCTGTACCCTTTCTACTCAAACCTTCAAATATATTTCTATTTTCAGCAGAAGTAGTGTATGATATTTTTCTAATTTTACTTTCTTGAAAAGAACTGTAAATAAAGTAAATAGGTGATACTAAAAGAAAAATACTCATTATAATCAAAAACTTTTTCTTTGAATGAAAATAAAGCATGCAAGTTAACCCTACTACTGAACCCAATAGAGCAGCTCTAGACGCTCCCAAAAGACAAGTGATACCTATTATAAAAAATAAAAGAATAAAAAGAAATTGTTTACTCTTTTTAGTCTCTTCTAAGAAGAGCACAAAAACATACATTAATGCAATATTCGCAATTGGACTAACTAACATTGCATGTCTCATAACTCCCGTAAAAAAGCCTCTCCCAACTACTTCGAAGTTAACAGCCCAGTATAAAAAAGATAATACAGAAGCAATTACACACATTTTAGGAAACAAAAAAAATATTTTTTCTTTAATTTTATGAGAAACCTGATTTCTTATTAACGGTCCAACAGCCAACAACAACAAAACCCAAGCTGATAATCTTAAATGGGACTTAAACTCTGAAGGGATGTCATTAAAAAAAATACTTAATACACTAGCACAGATTAGAGGTATTAAATAATTGTACATCTTCTTAGAAGAAAATAAAACAAATATACTGACAAAAAATATTAAAAAATAGTAAAATATATCGCCATTAATTTTAAATAATATAGGAAAAATGCTTGAATTATAAAAGCTAACTAATAGTAATAACATTCCTAAAAAGGAACCCGTATTTATGACTGTTTTTATTTTCAATGTTAACTTCTATAATGTTGTTTTGTTATCCTGTCTTTAAATATGTCCTGACCTCCATTTAAAGTAAATCTTAGCTCTTTTTTTGATGCAAACTGAACCAAATACCTATTTATGATATCAAACTGTTTAGTCTTGTGCCGAAAACTGCCAGGAATAGAACTATACAAATCATTATAACCAAGCGCTTTCGCAATTCGTACTGTATTGTCTGAAAATATTCCTCTTGGAAAACATAATGAATTAATCTTTCTGTTTAACAAGCTCTCTATAATTTCTTTGCTTTTAGCTAATTCTTGTGTAATACTTATATCATCTAAATCTCCTAAATTTGCATGTGTCTCTGTGTGACTTCCAAAACTAAAATTAGAAAAACTATCTAACTCTAAGATTTCTTTTTTTGTGAGATATCCTTCTTCACCTATAAAATCAGTAATTAAAAATATTTCCACAAAAACATTATTGGCTATCAAAAAATCTTTATGGTCAAATATACCCTTAAAACCATCATCAAAACAAATTTTGATTTGCTGATTTTCCTTATTTATTTGGTTTACTATTTTATAGTTTTTTAATCTTATTTGTGTTAAATGCATCTCAAACTCTTCAATCGAAGTAGACATTTTAGTATAACTCCTCGATCCATGAAGATCATGATAATAAATAACTTTACTTTTACTATTTCTGTATAAAATATTTCCAAGAAATAAAACAAACAATTTAATCCTCTGTCTCATAATTTAAAAAGTGTCAAAGTCAGCATAAGTAAAGCACATTTCCTTCAATGGCAATTGGGTCTCCAACAAGTCTACATAACCTATCGCTAGACCTTCTTTTAAGTCGTATTGCCCACTTAATTTAGTTGCAAACACACTGTTTGGACTTAAATGAAAACTCACCCTTAATATACCCATTAAAAAAGCTAAAAATTTAAGTCTTGAAATAACTGATTTAGTTTTTAATTTTTGGTTATATTCTAAATCTGCTATAATCATTGTTTCACCTTTAATTTGATACCAAATATTCAGGCCGAGAAACATAAATTTAAAGTTGTTTTTCTTGTCCTTATAATGATAAAAATCAAAGCTCCTTTTAATTTTTGGATTCCTCAATTCTTGATTCATGAAGGGGTAAATATTTTCACTTTTTGAGTTTGAGAAAAATATATTAACAAATTTTAAATAAAAATTTTGAGACAATCTTTGAATTGAACTAAGTGGAAAAGTAAAAATAAAAAAATCCAATTTTTTGATATTGCTATCATGTCTCCAATTTAATTTTTTAACAAACCCTTGATAAGACGCCTCAACAGGAAAACCAAAAACGAATTCAACACCTTTGTTTTTAGCTAAATCATAGGTCATTGTAGCAAGTGTTACAAACAGCCCCTTTCTTCTATGACTTGGGTGTGTCATAGTATCCCCTGACTGTGCTGCTAAAACCGTTTTACCATCATATTCAAAAACAGTCGGAAAAACTCCATAATATCCCGCAGGTTCATCATTAGATTTAGAATAGGCTAGGTAACCTACAGTGTATAAACCTGATTTTGTGGTGTCATATTTTTTATTTAAGGATTCTAAAGTAGATTCTCTTCCATAAACGGCTTTAATTAAAAACTGAATATCTGCAATAGTATTTGGTGATACTTCTTTATAATAATACTCCATTTAATTAAATGATTTTATTTTATTAAAACTAATTATTAATGATGGGACTAACACAATACAAAAAAATGATATTATATTTAATAATAATAATCCTTTTAACTCATAATGCATTACTCCATAAATTTTCAAAGGAACACTTATAATCAAATATACAAAGAACATATAGATTTGTTTTTTAATAATACTGTTTGCTCCTAAAAAAGATGATAAAACATTATTTATAGAAAACAAAAAATACGATATAGCCATTAACAAGAACATTTCAAAAGAAAAACTATAATCTTCTTTTAACCAAATTTTTAAAATATTATTTCCAAAAAGTATTAAAAAACACACTCCTAAACTAGAAAAAATCATTACAGTTATTAAGGATTTTTTTAATACTTTTTTTATCCATTGATAGTCTTTAGCATGAATAGCATCGCCAAAAGCTGGCCACAACCCTGAAGAGAGCATCATAATAAATACTAAAATCAAATCAAATGGTTTTTTTACTATTTCATAATCAGTTACTAATTCCAAAGAACTGAATCTACCAATTATGAAATTATCAAACGATCTACCTAAATTAAAAAGTAATGACATTAAAAAAAACAAAACACCTGTTTTTAATATAACGTTGAATATTTTTAAATCAATGGAAGAAATAAAATATTTTCTAGTAATGCAATCTCTTATTGTTGGCTTATATTTTGCATAAAAAAAGATGTTAAAAATATTTATTATTATAAATGGAGCATAAAAGGCAATTACAAAATACTCTAATGAGAAAGCTTTTTTAACACCAATATAAACTAATATTATTATAGATAATTTTTGTACAATTTCCCAAATATGGTAAACATGATTATCTAACCAAGCATATTGTATTTTATGAATTATTGAAAATGGAACATTAATAAAAAATAAGATTATTACTAAATAAACTGAATTTTTCATTTGATGAGAAAGGGATTGACTTGATATGTCAAAAAACGTTTCCCAATTGAATAAATAATTAAATAAAAGACTAAAAAAAGCAAGTATAAAGGAACTTATTAATAAAAAAATAACAGTTGTTACAATAAGTTTTTTTTCTATTTCTTTTGTCTTTTTATGTTTTGCTTCAGATAATAAATTCATCAAACTATGCCCCATGCCTAAATCAGCAAACCCCGAAAAATTCACTACAATTATTAACATACTCCATAATGCAAATCCTTCAGTAGTAAAATGTCGCAATAATAAAGGTGTTATTATAATTGTCGATAGAAGACCTAAAACCCTAGCAATAAAAGATGTAGTAAAAGAATATAAGACGGCTTTATTTCTATTTTGATTTAACAGTATTTTGAGTTTTTTAATCATGCTTAGAATATTACAAATCTGTAAAATTAAACCTTAGTTATAGTAGATTTTATATCTATAATCTTTTATCTACTATATCTTGATTTAATGATCCTTTTACATCATATACAATAGCATTTTCAGATTTATACTTACTTAAATCTATTTCTAAAAACTCCGTATGTGCAACAACATGAACGATACCATCATAGGTACCATTTAATTCATCAATTTTTGAAATAGAATATTCTCTATTTATTTCATCGTTATTAGCCCATGGATCATATATATCTACATCCATATTAAAATCCTTTAATGCCTTATAAACGTCAATTGCTTTTGTATTTCTAATGTCAGGACAGTTTTCTTTGAATGTAATTCCTAGCATTAAAACTTTAGCATTTTTTATAGTTATATTATTCTTGACCATCAACTTCAAAACCTCCGTAGCTACATATTCTCCCATACTATCATTTAATCGTCGCCCTGCCAAAATAATTTCCGGGTGATAGCCTACTTCTTGAGCCTTTTGAGCTAGATAAAAAGGATCAACTCCTATACAATGCCCACCAACTAAACCTGGCTTAAAGGGCAAAAAATTCCATTTTGTAGATGCTGCTTCTAAAACTGAATGAGTATCTATATTTAATTTATTGAAAATTTTTGCTAATTCGTTAACAAAAGCGATATTAATATCTCTTTGCGCATTTTCAATTACTTTAGCAGCTTCTGCAACCTTAATAGTTGGCGCTAAATGTGTCCCAGCCGTGATAATTGAAGCATATAACTCATTAACTTTTCTACCTATTTCTAGAGTTGATCCAGAAGTAACTTTTAAAATGTTTGCAACTGTATGATTTTTATCTCCTGGATTAATACGTTCTGGGGAATAGCCACAATAAAAATCAACATTAAATTTCAAACCACTTTCTTTCTCTAATACAGGAACACATTCCTCTTCCGTAACACCCGGATATACTGTTGATTCATATATAACAATATCGTCCTTCTTTAGTAATCTACCAATGGTTTCAGAAGATTTTAATAATGGAGTTAAAATTGGTCTATTGTTTTTATCGACAGGCGTAGGAACTGTTACAATATAAACGTTACAATTTGATATACTATTGGGATCAGAACTTAACTCTAAACCTATTTTTATGTTTTTATTTAAAACAGCTTTAAGATTTTCATCACTAACCTCTAAAGTACTATCATGACCCAAATTTAACGCATCCACTCTGTCTTTATTGATATCCAAACCAATTACTTTATATTTTTTTGCAAATTCTACTGCTAATGGCAAACCTACATACCCTAATCCTATAATTGCAATTTTGTAATTCATACTCCAATAGTTACTTTATATTTAATTTAAATACAATATTAATTGATTAATGTTTAATACCAATAAGGTTTACTTTTTTACAATAAATTTTACTCCTGTTTTTTTGTAAAACCATAACACAGTCTCTGACATCCCTTTACTAAATGAGAATTTTGGCTCGTAATTCAATAATTGAAAAGCTTTAGATATATCTGCTAAAGAATGTTTTACGTCCCCTTGTCTTTCTGGACCGTAAACAATTTTACTTTTAGAGAATACATTATAAACCTCTAAACATTCTTTTATTGATGTTATTAATTTATTTATATTTATTCTTTCGCCATACGCAACATTATACACTTGATGAATTGCCGATGTATTTGCAGTCAATATAGCTTTTATGTTAGCTTGAACAACATTTTCAATATAAGTAAAATCCCTAGAATGTGTTCCATCTCCATTAATAACAACATCTTCACCCTTGAGTATTTTATTTATAAATTTTGGTATCACTGCAGCATAAGCACCATTTGCATCTTGCTTAGGCCCAAAAACATTAAAATATCTTAAGCCTATAGTTTCTAAACCATAGGTTTTATAAAATACATCTGCATATAATTCATTCACATATTTGGTTACAGCATATGGTGATAATGGTTTTCCAATCTTTCCTTCTACTTTAGGTAAAACAACACTATCACCATAGGTACTAGACGATGCAGCATAAACAATTCTTTTTACAGAATCAGATTCTTTTGCTGACACTAATATATTTAAAAACCCATTTATATTAGCATTATTAGTTGAGATAGGATCCTTTATAGATCTAGGTACAGAGCCTAAAGCCGCTTGATGTAGAACATAATCAATACCTTCCATGGCTATTTTACAATCATTAACATCCGTTATATCTCCTTTAATAAAAGTGTAATTGCTTTGTCCCTCAAATGGTTCTAAATTCTCAGAATTTCCAGTAGACAAATTGTCTAAAACCACCACTTTTTTAGCATTATACTTCATTAAATATTCAACAAGGTTTGAACCAATAAACCCAGCTCCACCTGTTACTAAAAAAGAAAGTTTTGATAGATCTACATCATGATATTTTTCTAAGTACATACTAATAAGGTGTTATTAAGGATACGTTATTTTTAAATGATTTTCTAAGCTTTCTTTCCACTCCGGAATGTTCAAATCAAAGGTTGTGATAATTTTAGTTTTATCTAACACACTATATTTTGGACGTCTAGCCTTGGTCACGAATGCATCGGAAGATACTTTATCTAATTTTACATCTGCATTGGTTAAATCAAATATTGATTTTGCAAAACCATACCATGTCGTTTCTCCTAAATTACTAAAATTATAGATACCAAATGCTTCGTTGTTACTATTTATTATTACTAAAATAGCACTCACTAAGTCATTAGCATTAGTTGGTGTGCCTTTTTGATCATTTACTACACTAAGTTCCTCTTTTTCAGATGATAATTTTAGCATTGTTTTCACAAAATTACTTTTAAACTCTGAGTATAACCAAGATGTTCTAATAATGTAATGTTGATCTAAAGCAAATCGAATTTCATCTTCTCCTTTCAATTTAGTAATACCATAAACACCTAAAGGATCTGTTCTATCCATTTCACGATATGGCTTATTGTTACTACCGCTAAACACAAAATCTGTTGAAACATGAATCAACGTTGTTCTATATTTCTCACAAATTGTCGCTAAGTATTTTACTCCTATTACATTTATACTGTAAGCTCTATCATAATCATCTTCAGCCTGATCTACAGCCGTATAAGCGGCACAGTTAATACAATAATCAAAATTAGAATTAGAATTAGAATTAGAATTTAAAAAAAAGGATTCGATTTGATCAATATTTGTTATATCTAAATCTTTACTATCAAAAAAAACAAAATCTAAAGTTTGTTGTAATTTAGATTGCTTTTTTAAACAAGACCCTAATTGCCCTCCGGCACCTGTTACAAGAACTCTTATCATTTAAGCATCTGTTTTATTGTAGGAAGTACTTTATCTTTTTCAGAAATGATAAATTCATTTGAATCAAGTTTCCAATCTATATTTAAGTTTATATCATTATAAATGATTCCATTTTCTGATGCTCTATTATATAAATTATCACATTTATAATTAAACACTGCTGTCTCACTTAAAACGATATAGCCGTGCGCAAAACCTCTTGGTACAAATAATTGTTTTTTGTTTTCAGCGGATAACTCAATTGCAAAGTGTTGTAAAAAGGTTTCTGAATTGCTTCTTAAATCTACAGCCACATCTATTACGAGTCCTTGAGTCACCCTAACCAACTTAGCTTGTGCATGCACGCCTTCTTGAAAATGAAGTCCACGTAAAGCCCCTTTTTTAGAAAAAGCTTCATTATCTTGAATAAAATCGACTGCCTTACCTATAAGTGATTCAAATTTCTCTTTATTATAACTTTCAAAAAAATAACCTCTGTCATCCCCAAATATAGTGGGTTCTAAAATATAACAATCCTTAAGACTTGTTTCTATTGCTTGCATATTTATTCCTGATTTACTAAACTAATTAAATGTTCCCCATAACCACTTTTTAATAAAGGCGTTGCTAACTTAATTAATTGTTCTTTGGATATAAAACCACTACTGTAAGCTGCTTCTTCAATGGCTCCTATCTTTAACCCTTGACGCTCTTCTATCACCTGAACAAATTGAGACGCTTGCATTAAGGAGTTAAATGTACCCGTATCTAACCAAGCGGTACCCTTGTCCAAAATAGAAACCTGAAGTTTGCCCTGTCTTAAGTATTCTTTATTAATATCAGTTATTTCTAATTCGCCTCTATGACTTGGTTTTATATTTTTAGCTATTTTGATGACACTATTATCATAAAAATAAATCCCAGGCACTGCATAATTAGATTTTGGCTTTGAAGGTTTCTCTTCTATAGTTAAAGCCTTCCCATCTTGATTAAAATTTACGACTCCGTAACGTTCTGGATCTGTAACATGATACGCATAGACAATACCTCCATCTGGATCATTATTCGCTTTTAAAAGCTCTGCTAACCCTGTTCCATAAAATATATTATCTCCTAAAATCAATGCTACTTTATGGTTTCCTATAAAATCAGCTCCAATTATAAAAGCTTCAGCTAAACCATTAGGCTCATCCTGAACAGCATACTGAAAATCACAGCCTAATTGACTCCCATCTCCTAGTAATTGTTTAAACAAAGGTAAATGATCAGGAGTAGAAATGATTAGTATTTCTCTAATACCAGCATTCATTAATGTGGACAAAGGATAATAAATCATTGGTTTATCATAAATAGGCATCAGTTGCTTGCTTAACACTTTTGTTAAGGGGTGCAATCTAGTACCTGATCCGCCAGCGAGTATGATACCTTTCATTATTTATTATATTTTTTTAAGTACCAATTTATCGTTTTTCGTATGCCTGATTCAAAATTTTCATCAGCCTTCCAACCTAATTCCTTTTCTATTTTAGTAGCGTCAATAGCATATCTAAAATCATGTCCCGGTCTGTCTTTAACAAATGTAATTTGCTCTTTGTAAGACTTTTTTGACGGTTTTAATTCATCTAGAATTGAACAAATCGCATCTACGATATAGAGGTTATTACGTTCGTTTCTACCACCTATATTATACGTTTCTCCTGATTTACCTAATTTATAAGCCAGATCAATCCCTTTACAATGATCTAAAACATATAACCAATCTCTGATATTATTTCCATCACCGTAAATAGGAATTTGTTCTCCATTAATAGCTTTTCTAATAATAGTTGGAATTAATTTTTCATTATGTTGTTTTGGTCCATAATTATTGGAACAATTAGTGGTCACTACATTCATTCCATACGTATGGTAATAACTCCTTACAACAAAGTCAGATGCTGCTTTAGAAGCACTATACGGGCTGTTGGGTGCATAATGCGTGTCTTCTTTAAATAGTCCAGTTTCACCTAACGTCCCATAAACTTCATCTGTCGAAATATGATGGAATCGATTATTTTCTTTTCCCTTTATATATTGAAAAGGTGCAGACATCCAATGCGTCTTAGCAACATCAATAAGATTAAATGTACCTGTAATATTAGTATTTATAAAAGCCCCAGGATTAGTTATTGAATTATCAACATGAGACTCCGCAGCAAAATGGATCACCCCATCAAAGTGATATTTTTCAAACAATTTCTCAATTAATTTTCTATCACAAATATCCCCTTTAATAAAAGTATAATTTGGATTATCAGCAATTTCTTCTAAATTAGACAACTCTCCAGCATATGTTAAGTTATCTAAATTGACTAGTTGCTCATTAGGAGAATTTTCCAAAAAATAAGGCACAAAATTAGATCCTATAAATCCAGCGCCTCCCGTCACAAGTATTGTTTCACCCCTCACCATTATTTTAACTATTTTAGTATTGATTTTGTCTTTTCAAAAAACGATTTAAATTAATGATCATGATCACTATAAATATTAAAGTAAAAGCTGCAATTGGTAAAGTATATTTTTTATAATCTGTCCATTCTGAGATGTTATATCCAGAACGTGGAAAATCAGAAACCACATCAATAATGTTTTGATTTAAAACAAATTCGTTTTCTAATCCCGTTTTTTCAATAGCTAACTCATACAACAATGTTGTAATTTTCGATTCATCCACCAATAACTGATTAGACTGGGCGTTACCCATATACAAATTAGTCCCATTACCACTTGTATTACTAACGGACTTATCAGACTCTTTTTTACGAATTGCTAAATAACTATTTTTTAAAGAATCTAAAACGTTTATTTGGTTACTGATATCCTTAATTCTTCCTTTAATATTGACTAAATTAATCTGTTTTAAAGAATCTAAATAAGGGTTTTGTCTTAAAAATGTAATAAAATTAGTCTTTAAGCTATTATATACATTTTTATCTGTAGCTAACACCCCTATTTTATGACTTTTAAAATTATACTTACTAAGGTCATCTACATACGCTTTATATGTCGATTGTGCTAATGCCACAGAGTCTAAACCTTCTTTATACTCAAGATACATTTGCATCTGGATATTTTGATCAATATCGGGTTCAATAAAGAAACCTTTAATGTGACTTGCATCCTTTTCGCTGATTTTTAATTGTCTAGCAATCTCTTTGCTATCCTTATCAATTGCCGCGAGTTGACTTAAATTTCGTATATTTTCATAGACCTGCCTAGTAGAGTTAAAATTGGTATTAATATACATATTTGCACCATACTTCTTCTCTGTCTTTTTATCTAAAACGTATCCCAAGACAAAACTCAACACTAGTCCTATAGCGTACCATTTTGCAGACTTAAACAAATGCTGTAAAATAGCTATTATAAGTTTATAAATAATTTTTGCAATACTTTCAAAAAAGGAATATACTTTACCAAAAGCATTCCCTATTAGATTAAAAAAAACTAATAAATCGACTTCTTCCGTTTTATTATTGTCTTTATTATTATTTGGTAATTCTTGACTCATGTTTATTCTAATTATTGATTAAATATTTGTTGTAATATTTTTCTAGTTATTAAGTAGGTTGGTTTTACACCTGACGTCCCTAGACCTCCGGAGGCTAATGTCCCTCCTGTCTCAAGTGGATTATCACTGGCGTAATACGCATATCTGACCTTTACATCGGGCCTTATACTTCCTCTAACTTTAGACGCTGCTTGTATTGCTTTTTGATAGTGTGCACCTTCCATCTCTAACCCAATAACATTCCAAGTAGAATTATAAAAGAATTTTAAAATGTCTTTATTTTGAAGTGACGTTCCTAAAACAGAAATCATTGCCCCTTCATAAACAGCTACGCCTTGCCCTTCTAAATCAGTTTTGCTTAATTCATTTTTAAAAGGATAGTTATCTGCTGTTCCTTCAAAAATATGTGCAGAAGGAATCATAATATCCCCTTTACCACCTTCTAAGATACCTGCCTTACCCATTATTGAGATAGACTCTACATTTAGGTGTGTTTTACTCTCGCCCTCACTAAAAGGCTTTAAAAACTCGTCTATCGTTTCGTAAGCTTGTTCTCCAAATGCATAATCCATTACAAACAAAACGGGCGCTTCCTTGTCATTATCTTGCTTTGGTAGATTTAAATCCGTTTTAGACAAATCTATTTTAGATGTATCAAAGATTTGAACATCAATATTAGTTCCAGAAGTATCTTTAATAAAGATCATTCCTTGTTGTTCTGCTTTTATAGTAACCTTATTACGCAATGCTTTATTATCACTTTGACTTAATGCCTCGTAAACTTTAAAAATTTCCGTTTTAGCTGTTTCTGCCTTTAACGCTATTGGCGCGTACAAGGTGTTCATCACACTATGTAAATTGGCACTAATTATGTGAATTGGTCTTTCTAAAAGATCTTCATTTTTTAAAGTTTCTTTAATGGTATTAGACCACATTTCGCCATGAATATGATGTCCTAAACGCTCTCTTAATACAGGACTAAAAGTTACAGTGCGCTTATTATTACTAACCACTTCTTCAATCGCTAATTTACCTAACCAATAAACAATATGTAATAACCGTTCTGGTTTACTTGGTAATGCAAATACGTTATAAACGGTCGACAATTCTTTAAACGTACGACCTAATATATTTGCAGTATGTGTAATTGCTATTTCACGTTCCTTTTGCGTTAGCTTTTTCTTGGTTAAAACTGCCGCTTCTAATTTTTGCCAATCTCTAGTGGTTGCTCCATTTTCGTCAATAAGCACACGCTTACTAATTTTGTGAGACTCAACAAATAAAAAGGTTAAATGCGTTAATATATCGTAAATTTCAGAACGCCCTCTAGTAATCTCAATGTTCATTTGCTCGTCATCAATACGATAGCAATTACGTCTACGTTTTGGTGGAATTATTGGCTCAAAATGAGAATCTTTATATCCTTCATCACTTGTTAAGTTAATAAAACGACACTCTTCAATACCATGAGGTAATCTGTCTATTACATAAAGTAAGCCCTCTAATTCTGCTTTTTCGTCTGCTATGGATCCGTAAATCTCAGGCCTTAACACTAATAATGCCTCACGAAGTGTCTCTCCCGAAACACCCATTGGCTTATAAAATCCTCTATTAAATAAATGACGCATAGTTATATACATGCGCTCTATTGCATTTGAGCTTTCTTGCGCTCTCGTTCTTTCATGTTTCTTAATCATACTACTCATTCTAGTCTCTTTAATTGACAAATATATAATTATTTAGCTACAATATGAGCTTTTAAAGCCTCCGCTATTTTTCGGTCATTAGCTAACCGAGGTATTTTGTTTTGACCTCCTAATTTCCCTATTGATTTCATATAACTTTGAAATCCATTTTTTTCAACTCTCGTAATTTTTAAAGGTTGTAAAACTTTTCCTGTTAACAAATCTAAATAATAACTATTCTGTTTCTGTAGAGATTCATCTATTTTTTTCGCTAAAGCGGAAATATCTTGAGGTTCGTTTTCAAATTCGATAAACCATTCATGATAGGGTAATCCTGATTCAGGGCTAATTTGTGGAGCGACAGTAAACTCATTAATTCTGACTTCAGAATCTTCCGTAGCATCCTTCATAGCTTGCTCCACCTCTTTCCCTATAACATGCTCTCCAAATGCAGAAATAAAATGCTTGATACGTCCAGACACAATAACTCTGTAGGGTTTAGTATCTGTAAACATAACTGTGTCCCCTAGATTATACCCCCAAAGTCCAGCATTAGTGGAAATAATCATAACATAATTTACACCAACCTCAACATCTTTAATCATAATTCGTTTAGGATTATCATCAAAAAACTCGTCCGCCTTTACAAACTCGTAAAACATTCCAGAATCTAATTGTAACAACATCCCTTTGGTATCTTGCTTATCTTGAAAAGCAAAAAAACCTTCACTTGCTGGATACAACTCTATACTATCTACTTTTCGACCAATTAAATTCTCGAATTTAGCTCTGTAAGGTTCATAATTTACACCTCCAAAAATAAATAAATTGAAATTTTTAAAAATATCCCCTACCTTTTTTCCTGTCTTTTGTTGCAATTTTTCAAAATACATTTGCACCCAAGATGGGATACCAGAAATTATAGACATGTCCTCGTTTACGGTCTCTTCTACAATGGCATCCACTTTGGTTTCCCAATCTTCAATACAGTTAGTTTCCCAAGAAGGCATTCTATTTTTTTGAAGATACTTTGGTACAAAGTGAGCTACAATACCAGACAAACGCCCTAATTGAACCCCGTTTTGCTCTTTTAAAACCGGGCTTCCTTGCAGGAAAATCATTTTACCATCTACAAATTTTGCGTTTCCAGTCTCATGAATATATAGCAATATTGCATTTTTTGCAGCATTAACATGATTAGGCATACTCTCTTTGGTTAACGGAATATATTTTGCACCAGAAGTGGTCCCTGACGTTTTTGCAAAATACAATGGCTTCCCTTTCCAAAGAATATTTTCTTCTCCAGCAACTACACGGTCAACATAAGGTTTTAACGCTTCATAATCTCTAATTGGAACTCGTTTTACAAAATCATGATAGTTATTAATACTAACAAAATCATGATCAACACCAAAAGCAGTCCCTGTCGCCTCGCTTATTAAATGTTTAAAAACGTTGTCTTGTATTTCTATTGGGTTATTGGCCCATTTCTGGGTTTTATTATATACGCGTTTGGCAAACGGTTTTGCTAAAGCTGATTTTAGTGAAAACATTATTTAAAATCTATAAAATTAGTTGGGTTTACTGAATAGCCATCGCTCCATAACTCAAAATGTAAATGTGGCCCTGTCGTTAATTCTCCTGTATTTCCTGAAGCAGCAATAACCTCTCCTGCCTTGACTAAATCCCCTTGGCTTTTATTTAATGAAGCATTATGCTTGTACACCGAGATCAATCCATAACTATGTTCTAAAATGATAACAAAGCCTGTCTGTGCTGTCCATTCTGCAAAAATCACTGTACCATCTGCTGTTGCTTTTATTGGCGTCTCATCTGCTAAAACAATATCCACAGCATAATGTCTTGTTTTACTATTGTAACTTTCGCTAATAGTACCATTTGCTGGTGGAAATAAAACAAAACTAGCTCTAGACTTTGCTGTTTCAAATAAATTGTACTTATCCTCTTTATCTACTTTTTGGCGTAATAACGAATCTTCCCGTATTGGATTTAAATCGACTTGACTAGCTTCCAGTTTTGCTGCTTGAATAATAGAATCTTTATTAAATTGAACAGTACTGACTTCGCCTTTTAATACTTGCTTAATTGAAGTGAAATATTTGTCGTTTAAATCAATGACGCGCTGTAAAGAATCCGTTTTAAAATTTAATTGGACCGCTTTCTTTTTAAGTGATGTAGAAGAATAGCCTGGAATATATTCTTTTAATGGCGTAAATGCAATCAAAACAGTAGTGAACATTACTAATAGTATTGCAAATATTGTCCCTAGAACAAACACATTAAGGCGGGTTAAATTAAGAGATAATCGCTCTTCAAAAGTATCGTCATTTAAAATAACCAAACGATACCTGTGCAGTAACTTCTTCTTAATTTTTTTAGATTTTTTTTCGGGTGTTTCCATATTAAAAACAAAAGTAAATAAAAAATTGTGCTCACAAGTTTAGGTTAAGCTAAAGTTAGTCTTTTAACGCTATTATTAAAGTTTAATTATTAACTTTGTGGTCTAAATTTTAAGTTATGATTTCAGCAAGTATATTTTTAGGAATGGTTGGACCTTGGCAGATCGCAATAGTAGTGGTTTTAGTCTTATTATTATTTGGAGGAAAGAAAATCCCTGAATTAATGCGCGGACTAGGTAGTGGTATTAAAGAGTTTAAAGACGCTAGTAAAGAAGAAGAAAACGAAGATAAAAAGTAATTATTTTACTTCACGATATAAAAAAACCAATGCAGTGCATTGGTTTTTTTATGCTTGTAATTTTCTTATTATTTATTAATGCTTAAAGACTTAATAATCGACTCTAACTCTAAAACATAGTCACGTTTACCTACTGATGGTGCAAACGTAAACCCTTCTAAAACGATGTAACGGTTATTTATTTTATCCTCTACCATATAATTTAAAAATGGTCCAGCGTTAAAAGTCCCTTTAATGTCCCAAGTGCTTCTTACTTCATAAGTTGGCTTATTATCTATAGTCGTGTTATATAAAAACGGTGTATATGCCTCTTCAGTCTTCATATAAGAACCATCAATTGGCCCTGGTACATATTTGTGCCCCACACTGTCTCTAATCCTAATTACCTGCTGTATAATGTCTCCTTCCTTATCTATAGCACTTAACGGAATTTGATACACCATAAAATTATTAGTCCCAGTCGTTAAGTTTTTTCTAACCCAAAAGAAAGTACTATCTTCTGTTGCTATTCTATACACCGATGGAAACTTAAGTTTTAAACCTAAGACCTTTTCTATATTATTATTAACATGAGGTGATTTATTAGTTAAGCTTTGACGTGCCTCTATCTCCTGATTTTTAAAGGTTTCTAACATCTTATCTTTATTAGCTTCTATAAGCTCAATAATTTGATTGTTATTTTTTCCTTTTACAATTATAAGTTTCTGAGGTCTAGCAAATGCATCTGTGGCTATTTTAAACTCAGACTCTTCACCCTTTTCTATTTTTAAAACAATCCTGTTCTGCGCTGCAAAACCAGAAAACACTTGTGGAGGCATTTGATTAATATCAAACATTGGTTCATCTTGAGGCAAGCCCGGCACTGAGGTCGTTAAAACCTCTCTTACCACATCACCAACTCTGCCTTTCCAAAGCTCGTTATCGACAACAACATTTACATTGTATAAATTTCCTGACGATTTAGGAATCAAACGTTGATTACCGTTTGATCCTTCTTTACACGATAAAACTGTGCCCAACAATAAAAATAATACAGCGATTTTTTTCATTTTAATATAAAATTTAAGAAAATAATTATCCTCTAGAAACGATTAATTTCATTCCTGGTTTCAATCTAGTACCACTAATATCGTTCCAATCTCTAATATTTTGAACAGAAACTCCGGTAAACTTTTGAGAAATACTCCAAAGACTATCACCTTGTTGCACTGTATAGCGCTTTCCATTAACTGGTTTGGTACTTTTTCTTTTTGAAGCCGAGGCCTTTGATCGGCTTACTGGCACCCCATTTCTAGGATAAATAGTTAATCGTTGTCCAATTTTTAGGTTATTACTACGTAAGCCATTCCATTGTTTAATTTGACTAACCCTAACACCAAATTTTCTAGCAATCTTACCTAGGTAATCGCCCTGTTGCACTCTATACCTTGTTTTAGTCTCCGAATCTTGGAACTGAGGTAATGGTTTTTCACGTTTATCAAGTTCGGCTTTAGCCTGAGCATATAATTGGTCTTCGTTGTTAACAAAAGCCCCCATAATACTTCTAGGTAAGCGTAAGGTGTAATTTTTACCTTCAATAAAAGGAATAACATCTAATTTGTACGCTGGGTTTAAAAACTGAAGTGTCTCAACCTCCACACCTGTATACTCTGACACCTGATCTAGAGTAATCATTTGCTTCACATGGATGGTATCCGTTTCTATCAAATGAAACTCTGGTCTGTGCTGCACAAATCCATGCTCCTTAGCATATTCAAAAATGTACATTGTTGCTAAAAATGCAGGAACATAACCTGCTGTTTCACGTGGCAAATTTGGTCTAATATTCCAATAATTCTGATAACCTCCAGAGCGTCTAATAGCCTTACTTACGTTACCAGGTCCTGAGTTATAAGCGGCTAACGCTAAATCCCAATCCCCAAATAATTTATACAGTTTAGATAAGTATTGTGATGCCGCAATGGTTGCCTTTATAGGGTCGCTACGTTCATCCACATAACTACTAACATCTAAGCCGTATTCTTTTCCTGTGGCGAACATAAATTGCCATAAACCCGTTGCCCCAACTCTAGAGCGTGCCCGTGGTTTTAAAGCCGACTCTACTATCGCTAGATATTTCATTTCTAACGGAATATCATAGTTATCTAACTCACGTTCAAACATAGGAAAGTAGTAATTACTTAGCCCCATTAAACGTTCAAAAGAATTATGACGGTTTTTTAAAAAAGACTTAATTACACTTTCTAAACCAGGGTTATATTCTACATCAAAAGGTGTTCTAGCATTTAACCGCTGGAGCCTTGCTTTTAAAGTGTCTGTTGTTAACTCTGGATAGTCCACTGCATGGTATTTTAATCCGGAAACATCTCTATAAATGGTGTCATACAGCGTGTTACTATATAACTCTTCCATCCACTTTTTATCTATATCGGCAGCAAACTCATGGTCCTTTAAGACCTTCGGAAGCTCGACTAAATCAATAGGTTTAACCGTCTTTTTAAAATAGGCTTGACCATCGATTATAGTATCGATCACATAATCTTGTCCTTGTTCTAATTGATCCTGCCTTAATCTAGTTTGTTGAATCGTATCCTGGGCTAAACCAAAACTTAATCCAAAAATCATTGACAAGACAGTAGTATATATTTTAACTTGATGCATTTACTTGTTATTTATTGACAAAACGTTTAAATGTCAACTATTATTCTAAAATAGCTGCAATACCTGGAAGTGTTTTTCCTTCTAAGCTTTCTAACATTGCCCCACCACCTGTACTTACGTAGCTAACTTTATGTTCAAATCCAAACTGTTTTACAGCAGCAACAGAGTCACCTCCACCAACTAAAGAAAACGCCCCATTTTTAGTTGCTTCTGCAATAGCGTCTCCTAAAGCGATTGTTCCTTTTGCAAAGGTCTCCATTTCAAAAACACCTAAAGGTCCATTCCAAAGTATCGTTTTACATTGTAGCACTACGTCGTGGAACATTTGAATAGATTTTGGACCGGCATCCAAACCTTGCCATCCCTCTGGTATTTTAGTCACATCCATAACTTGCGTTTCTGCGTCGTTACTAAATGCATTTGCCGCTAGTACATCCACTGGAAGGTGTATTTGTACGTTTTTAGCTTTTGCTTGCTTTAAAATATCTAATGCTAATTCCATTTTCTCATCTTCACAAATAGAATCTCCAACACTTCCGCCTTGTGCCTTAATAAAAGTAAACGTCATACCACCACCAATAATTAAGTGATCTACTTTGTCTAAAATATTTTCAATTATAGTAATTTTAGAAGATACTTTAGCACCACCAAGTACTGCTAAAACTGGTTTTTCACCTGTTTTCATTACTTTATCAATACTTTTAATTTCTTTTTCTAATAAATAACCGAAGCATTTCTTTTCTGGAAAAAACTGTGCAATTACAGTTGTAGAAGCGTGTGCTCTGTGTGCCGTTCCAAATGCATCATTAACGTATATATCTCCAAGTTTGGCCAATTTTTCCGCGAAAGCGACATCTCCTTTAGTTTCTTCCTCATGAAAACGTAGGTTTTCTAAAATCAAGATTTTACCTGGTTCTAGGTTTGCTGCAGCCTTCTCTGCCTCTTCACCAACACAATCAGATACAAACTCCGTTTCTACACCAATAATATCTTCTACTTTGTTAGCTATATGTCTTAAAGAAAACTGATCTTGCACGCCTTTAGGTCTTCCTAAATGAGACATTAAAATACAGCTTCCTCCATCTTCCAAAATCTTTATAATTGTTGGTTTTGCAGCTTCTATTCTAGTCGCATCTGTAACTTTAAAATCCCCATCTAAAGGGACATTAAAATCTACACGAATTAAAGCTTTTTTATTTTTAAAATTAAAATCGTTAAGTGTCTTCATCTGTTTTAGTATGTGTTTAGTCTAGGTTTGCTTTTAAAACCCAAGTATCTCTATATCTGTAATTTGTTTTTAATTCTTCTGTTAACTCAAATGCCTCTTCAGCGGTATCGCTTCTAAGTAAATAAATATAGTTCCAATTATTTTTTGGATTTACAAAAGCGTTAGCATCCAATCCATTTTCAATTAATTTAGTAGTCCACTTATCTGCTCTAAGAGACTCCGAAAAAACGCCACTTATAACATAATATCCTCCCTCAATACCCGCTATAGCAGTTGACTTCTTATTCTTTAAATACTTAAAGGCCTTAGAGTTTAAGCTTCTTTTGGTATACTTATAAGCTTTACGTTTTTCTTTTGTATTATAACTTGGATCTGATTCTGGCTGTGCTCTAACTATCTCTGGAGACACATATGCTGTCACACTTGCATTTGGATTATTGTCCTGAATGATATCATCAAAATAAGTTTGTTCTATTTCCGTCTGAAAAGCTGTAAAATACAGGTAAAATCTATCTGCTTCTGTTTTTAGACGTAATGTGGTCTCACTTGTACTATTATTAATTATAGTATTGTTATAATTTGGGATATCTAATTTAGCAATATCAAAACCAAATGTGTTTTCACTATTTGGTAATCTATCTCTATTTTTAATGCTATTATTTGTAATAGAACTATTGAAAAAATTTTGTTGAAAACGTGCTCCATTACTCAACGATTGAAAACTTCCATCACGTTGTTTAATGATTGAAAACTCGTCTCCTCTCAAATCTGAATCTCCTTCTAAAACAGAAACGACAACCGACGTTTTTACATCTCCTTTTTCTACAGACTTAAAGTTTTCAAAGGTAATATCTAAAGGTTCTTCTTTATTAACCAAAGCAAACCCATGATATGTAGATATGTATTTTGGATTATCTGTTGGCGATTGGTACACGACGTACATCATCCAACCTCCAGCACTACCGCCTGACAAATAGCCTTGAGTTGCTTTAATATTAGCCACCGTATAGGCACCAGATTTAACTTCTGCTTCTTTTAAAAGTTTAGTCACATCTGCATAACAAACATAAGGTGAATTTATAAGATGAGTTGGGCTACCTAAACCATCATAAATAACGTCTCCAGTAATATCCTGATACTCTTGGTTTGGTAGACTAAATTTAATCTGATTAACTATTTTAGATCTTGCACCACTACCCTTATACACATAATTCCCTTTTTGTTGTTTACGCGATCCTTTTTCATAAACATATGTTGCTGACCAATATAATCCCGCATACACTATTTTTTTGAAATCTGAAGGTAATTTTAATGCTGCTTGGCTAGAACTAAAAGTCGTGGGATCCCTGTCAATATCGACATAACGCATTTTTGTGTCATCATTATTAACTTGTAAAACATTAAAAGCTTTCTTATCATCCTTACTTAAAATATTATTACCAATAACAACAGCGTCTCCAAAAATATAAAACTCGTTTTTAGATTTAAAACGAACACCATCAGGCGTTGTAGCATCTGTAGTTTCAATTTCTTGTGCATTAACAAGACTTAAACCTATTACAAAAAATAGTAACCTAAATATACTTTTCATTTTAAAAATTAAAACTATTAATATTTTTCAAATATATACAAATACAACGATACTATATATTTTACGCCTAAAATCAATCTGTAATAAAAATAGTTTTTAATTCCCAAGACTACTATATTTGCCCCATGCTTTTTAGTGATATTTTAGGATTAAATCATATTAAAAAACACTTAACTATAAGTGCAGACAATGGTCGTATACCACATGCTCAACTATTTGTTGGTCCTGAAGGTTCGGGTACATTGCCCATGGCTATTGCCTACGCACAATACGTTTTGTGTAAAAATACCAGTGGAGAAAACGCCGGAGAGAATGCCGTTTGTAACACTAAATTCAATAATTTTTCTCATCCAGACTTGCATTTTGCTTTTCCAGTTACAACCACAGATAAGGTCAAAAAGCACCCTGTATCTTCTGCTTTTTTAGAAGAATGGAGGCAGTTGTTAAAAGAACAACCGTACGGTAACTTATTTGATTGGTACAAACTTCTAGGCGTAGATAACAAACAGGGCCAAATTGGTGTTGACGAAGCTTTAGACATTGTTAAAGCCTTAAGCTTAAAATCTTACGAAGGTGGTTATAAAATCATGCTGATTTGGATGGCAGAAAAAATGAATACGCAAGCAGCAAACAAATTGCTGAAGCTTATTGAAGAACCACCAAATAACACCGTTTTTATCTTAATTGCGGAAGATGAAGAGCAAATAATTAATACTATTAGATCGCGTTGTCAAATTATACATTTTCCACCATTGGCAGAAAATGATATTAAAGCTGGGATCACAAAACAGTTTAAACTTGATGACGCTACAGCAACAAAAATTGCGCATCAAGCCAATGGGAATTATAATAAAGCTTGCGATTTAGTCTTTCACGACACAGAAGACGATCAGTTCGAGCAGTGGTTTATATTCTGGATTCGCGCCGCTTTTAAAGCCAAAGGAAACAAAGCAGCTATCCACGATTTAATTGGTTGGAGTGAGGATATTGCTAAAACAGGACGAGAAACACAGAAACAATTTCTAAATTTTTGTTTAGACTTTTTCAGACAAGCCATGTTACTTAATTATGGCGCAGAAGAACTCGTCTATTTTGAAACAAAAAGTAAAGGTTTTGACCTTTCTAAATTTGCTCCTTTTGTTCATAATAACAACATCATGGATATTTCTAACGAATTAAATGATGCCATTTACCATATTGAACGAAACGGGAATTCGAAAATTATTCTAACTGATTTAAGTATAAAGCTAACACGATTGCTTCACGCGAAACAGGATTAAAATGTCTACAAAAAAAGCGTTTTTTGTCATTATTAATCCCGTATCAGGTAATGGAAAAGGCAAAAAAATTTGGAAAAATATACACCCTAAATTACATCAAAACTACACTATTGAATTTGGATTTACCACTCATATCAATCATGAAATTAAGCTAACTAAAACGGCCTTAAAAAAAGGATTTAAGCACTTTATAATTATTGGTGGCGATGGCACCTTAAACAAATTTATTACAGGTGTTTTTAGTCAAAATTTGGTAGACTCCAAAGACGTTACATTCGGCGTTATAGCCATAGGCACTGGAAATGATTGGATAAAAACTCATAACATTCCTAAACACCCAACCAAGGCATTACAGACCATAATTAACGGAAAAACAGACACTCAAGATGTTGGCTGCCTCACGTATTTAAAACCCGATTTACCCAACACCTATTTTATAAATCTCTGCGGTATTGGTTTTGATGGATTGGTTGTTAACATCGTTAACAATAATAGAACATTTGGCAAATTCACCTATATATTTGGCGCTTTAAAAGCCTTATTCCTTTTTAAACTATTTAAGACTACAGTAACACTAGATTTAAAACCCAAATCATACGACTCTTGCTTCATGATTCAGTTAGGTATTTGTAAATATACCGGTTCTGGTATGCAACTTACAAAACAACCAAATCCAAAAGATGGCCTATTTGATATATCTATAGCTACTGGTTTTACTAAGTGGGATATTGTAAAAAATATAATTAGTCTTTTTAATGGTAATATTGTATTTCATAAAAAAATAGAAACCTATAAAACTAACCATTTACAACTTAGCTTTAACCAACAAGCACCTAAAAGTCAGGCCGATGGTGAGCAAATAGAAACAAAGGACATGAATGTCTCCATGCACCCAAAAGCGATTCGTTTTTATTGTTAAGCTGTCATTTATAATTTAATACCTTTGAATAAAAAATTACGACTATGGACAATCTTTTAAACAACATTACCCAAATAATATTATTAGCGTTTTTAGCCATCACTTTTTTACAGTCAGGATTGGATAAAGCATTAGATTGGAACGGTAATATTTCATGGTTAAAAGCTCATTTTTCAAAAACATTTATGGCTAATATGGTGCCTTTAAATGTTGCTATTATTTTTGTACTAGAAACTATTGCCGGAGTATTAGCGATCATTGGAATTTATACTATTATAGTAGACAATACTACCGTCTTTGGATACTATTCGTCTATTTTAAGCGCGATTGTGTTACTTTTATTATTATTTGGGCAACGCGTAGCTAAAGATTATGATGGTGCAAGGACCATTGTTATATACTTTATACCAACCATTATTGCGTTGTACTTACTAAAGTAGTCTAATACATAATCATATTTACTTTAAACACCCAACTCTCTTTAAAAACAGGGTATAAAACAAGCTCTTTATGTTGACTATAAACCTCATAAAAATTTTCCGAGTGAAACAGATAAACGTAAAACAACTCTTGCTCGTCATCAATTAAAATAGAGCTTTAATAACCGCTGTATTTGAGATCTTGTTGCCATGCCATTGCATTTCTAGCTTTATAAAAAAAATTATTAATCACATAATATCCTTTTATAGCACCTTCAATTTGGGCTGTATTTTTTTTCCAAAACCTATTTAAAAGCTTGCGTTTAGATAACGTTGTCCTCTAACTTTAAAGCTTTAAAATATGTATTGGAACTAGTATAAAACTCCCCTTCAGACACGCTTTCTGTCTTTAACATTGGTACCTATTTAATTTCTAAATAAAAATTAACGCTCTCTTTATCAGTTTTTTGAGTCTTAATTCGCAATTTATTTAAAACTACTGAACCCGAAATAGAATCCTCTTTAACGACCGGTTTTATGGGCTTACTAGCCAGTGTAGATATAACTCTACAATTTCCATTTCCGAGTACTAGTAGGCATCACTTTTAACTGCTGATTAAACACTGTTTCGGGTATAACTGTTTTCTTATTATCGCCTTTTATGGATGCATATATAGCAATAGGAGGTTTCCCGGGTTCAGAAGTATCAACCACAGCATTTTCAGGTAATCTACCAACTATTTCCTTAAAAAACGAGGTGCCAATTGTTGACTTAAATGCAGTAAAAAACAAGAAAATCGGTCTTGTTTTGTATTGAATATAAGGTCTACTTTTTAAGTCCCATTAGTTATTATAGCCGCTTTATTATTCGGCACTTTTACTGAAGCTGCATCAAATCTTAACGTATTTCTACTACTAGGAAACTGGCTAATGACGCTTTTATGAGATGTTGAAATTTGACTATTAAAAAAATTATTATGTGCTCTATTTTCACTCTTGAGTGTCCAAACTTTTTGGAGTTTAGAGTTAACAATTACACACTGGTCAACAGTTAACCCGGAGTCTCCTTCCAATGCAACCAACGTTAAATCCGTACTAGCCTTTCGCATCTCTGGAGTTTTAAACCCTTTTAAACTAATACTAACGGAAGCGCTCCCAACATGTGTAAAACCGTTAACGATTGTTATGTATTTAGGAGACTTAGTATCCGTTTCGTACATAACATCCAACCTCGTGCACTACTACCAAACACAAATCCTTCTGTAGCATTAATATTAGCAATAGTATACACAACATTTAAAGACTTAACGCCTCTTAAATAATCCGTTACATCTGCATAACTTACGTATGGAGAATTTAAAGTAAACGCAGGCGAATTAGCACCATCAAACAGGGTTTTCCCAATACTATTTTGACAACTATCACCAGGCAACTTAAGCTTAATTTTACTAATAATACTTCAATTTCTTTGCCGATGTCCCTGAACATAATACTGAGTATTTCCCTCTCTTCTTGTGCCTTTTATATAACTATAAATCGCTGACAAATATAACTCTGCATAAGCTATTTTCTTATAATTTTTAGGTAATTGAAAAGTCGCAAAACTAGATGAAAATGTTTTATTATCATCGTCGATATCAACATATACCTTGCCGATATCATCATTAGTTAACACAGTATCATTATACGGTTTTTAGGCGTCTTTACTTAGTATATTGTTTCCAATAGCCATAGCCTCACCATAAATATAAAACGCTTTTTGCATCTTAAAAGAAATAGCTTCTTGAGCATCACAAAAGGAAAAAGTAGAAAAGACAAAAACACAAGGCCATAGTAAGCTTTTCATAAAACAAATTGAACATAATTAAAAGCGTACTCAATATAAATATTAAAACTAAATACGTTGACATTTAAACTATTATAACACAAAAAAAGCGATTAACTCTCGTTAATCGCCTTTCCTTAAACTATTATATTAAATTTCTATTTCTTATAAGAAGCATTTAAACCTTCAATTATAGTGGTAGAAATATCATTCTCTTTCTTACCAAATAAAACAGAAGGACTAGCATCACTTGTACCTAATATATAATCATAACCATTGTTTTTACCATAGTCATTTACATAAGTTTTTACCTTAGAAATTAAAGAATCCATATCTTTTTGAAAAGGTTCTGAAATCTGCTGTTGCTCCGCCTGAAGTCTTTGTTGTAACATTTGTTGCTTTTGACCTAACTCGTCATACTTAGCTTGAGCTTTTTGAGCTGGCATACTTTGTGCTTCCATTTGAAATTTTTGCGCTTCCATTTGAAAATCTTTTCCTAAACTATCTCTTCTAGCATTAAACTTATCTAAAGTCTTTTTGTAACTCTCTTCTAAATCTAATTTTTCTTGAATCTTGTTTATTACTTCTCCATTATCAATAAAAGCAATTTTTTGTTTTTGACAAGAAGTAAAAACCGACACAACTAATAGTAAACCAAATATTTTTTTCATTTTTTATTTTTTATGAATTTGAGCAAATGTAAATAATTAACTAAACTGAATTAATCTTTTTTAAAGATTTTATGCTAAATAAGTAATTCTTATGGAAAATTATACAGATTATAAGCAAACCCTATCAAAAACGACCTCAAATAAAGCCTTTTAAGCGTGTTTTAGAAAAACTTAATATGATTACACATTATATAGACTTATCATTTAACTACATTTCTTAAATCTATTTTTAGCTATTTTTTAGCACATAAATCAATGAAGAATACTCTCCTGAAGCCTTTGCTTTACGATTTGAAACAAATCCAACCCTAAATGCTCTAAAAATAGTCAGGCCTCCCGATTTATACTTTTCAGATAAAAGACTCACATAATACGAATCAAAAACCATAGGTATCGTTTTTTTAACCGACATACTAATACTATAAAACAGATTTGAAATTGATTTTTGATCAAAATGCCATAAATGTCTTGGTACATCATACGCTGCCCAATACTCTTTATAATACTCTGCGTCGTAACTTTTATAGTTAGGAACAGCAATTAATAACACCCCATTTGGCTTAAGTAACGACTTAAGAACAGCTATCTTTTCTTCTAAATCTGGAACATGTTCTAGCACATGCCACAAGGTAATCACATCAAAACTCTTTTTTTCAAACGTATTTAGGTGCTTTGATTCAAAAACAGAACCATTAGTTTTACTATTTGCTATACCTCTAGCCGCCTCATTTGGTTCAATTCCCGAAACATTCCAACCATTACTTTGAACAGCTTTAAGGAAATCACCGGTCCCAGATCCAAAATCTAATAGCGTTTTACCTTTTAATTCGAACGAATTAATCAAGTTTAGTTTACGCTTTAAAGACACCTTTCGGATAGCGTGATACACCTTTTCAAACAAGTTTCTTCTAGAATCTGTATGAGAAATATAGTCTTCCGTTTGATAATATTCACCCAATTTACCCAATGGCGGTTTAGGGATTGTCTTCAAATAGCCATACTTTTTATGTTCTAACAAATGAAATTCTTCACCAGAAACAGAGTGATCCTTTACTTTAAACAACACTTTTTTACCATTTTCACTTACCACAATCAATACTATTTTAGATAGCTTACCCAAAAAAGGCAGCTTATTTATACTTTTTTTTATTTTAATAACGACTCATTGTTCCACGAGGAACATTAAAACCCCAAATAAACAACTCTATTTTCACATACACCCACTTATTAATAGTATTAACTAACCTAAAAAAACATCTTAATTTCAATTTAAGCTAAGGATTTATGGCATGTAAACTAATAAAAAGACGCTTATAAGACTACTTACACCTCAATAAAACCTTTAAATATGTCTTTACAACACTACTAAGTGCAAGATTATCCTATCACAACAGCGCGCCATCCAGCAACAGGCTTTGCTTTTAATTCTTTACACACCTCTGTATTTACCCTATAATATTAAAAAAAGCAACTACATGAAGACACAAACCAGTAGATAAACACAATCTTTATAGAACTTCAAACAGCTAAAAAAACCTTCTGGAAGCCAAAAATAATCTCAAAAAATCTTTTTACCCATTCTTTACACATTAAATAACACACCATTGTTCCACGAGGAACACAAAAAAACCACAAATAAACAACTCTCTTTTCACATACAACCACCTACTATTAGTATACATTACCCTAAAAAAAACATCTTAATTTGAATTTAAACTTAAGACTTCCGTCATATAAACCAATCAAAAAAGACGTTTATAAGACGACTTACGGCTAACTAAACCCTATAAATATGTCATTACAAAACTACTTAGTGAACGATTACCCCATGATAAAAGAACCCAATACGCCAATAATCTTAACTTTTAATTTATAATACACCTCTGTATTTATACTCTAATACTAAAAAAAGCATCTAAATAAAGACACAAATAACACGATAAACACACTCTTTAAAGAACTTTAAACAGTTAAACAAGCCTTCTATAAGCAGAAAAAACTCAAAAAAAAACGTTCTTACCACTCCTTTACACACTAAATAAAAGCAAATTGTTCCACGAGGAACACTAATATATGAATAATAACCAGCGTTATATCACATGTTATCCTAAACTATTTACACTCTAATCAACAGAAAAAATATATAAAAACTAAATAAATGAAACCAAAAAAACACTTAACACAAGCATTTAAAACTACAAAACAGTACATGTTCTAGGACTTTTAAAGGCTAATAAATCATAATATATTCACTTTACAACTACAAACAGAGCCAAAATGTTCCACGAGGAACACTAAAAATCCATAAATTAAGAAACACTATTACCCATCAATTCACGTCAATCAACGCTAAAATCAACAAAAAAACACCTACACTAGGCGCTAAACCACAACTCAAATAAGAGTATTTTACCAATTTAGACTACTAAATAAGTCATTATTTAACCCCAATTCTAAACTCATAAAGCGCCTAATTCAACCATTCTTAACCTCAAACAACACAGAAATGCTCCACGAAGAACACTCTATACTAGAAAATAAACAAGGTTGTTTTAAATTACAAGCAACACAATTAGCTACATAACAGTCAAAACATACTCAACAAAAAGGAACAAATAGCCTTTAGAAAAACAATTTACAGCGCCGATTTAACAAAAAACCACATCACTACACGTACCATATAAAGGTGAAAAAAGTAATAATTCAGCCTTATAATTTGCTATAATACAAGATACAAATCAAAAAAAAAGACCAAAATAAACCTAAAAATATCGACTTCCTCCTACTCTATTAAACCATTTTAGATAAAATAAAAGCATAATAACAGACTATAAACACTTAAAAAAAGAACACAAAACACTAAAAAACTACGGATATTCTAGTTCAAAAAACACTAAATCAAGGTAATTAATTGACCATTATAGGGTAAATAAAACATAGCTATTTAAATATTCTAACCTCTATTAAGACACTTTTCTTGAAAACATAAACAAAAAAAAACAAATAAAAAATAGACAAACTCAACAGAAAACAGCTTTAAAAAAACCATATATTCCATCTAGATGAAATAAAAAAAACTCTTAAAAACAAAACAAAAGGCTTATACAAACGACATCAAAACAAAGTAAATTAGATATAATTACACTAAAAAAAAAAGACCTAAACAACGTTCCAAATCTCATTTTAATCCTTCATCATAAACTCTAAAAAAAAAATATTTAAACGCCTACAAAAAGAAATAACATTCATAAAAAGAAAAGAAGTCATACCAATAAAGACCTAAATAAGCCTTAAAAAAAAGAACAATAAACAGTCCAAATAGACAAAACAAACGACCTAATTAAACAAACTAAACTTTCAATACTCACTAAATACAAACCCGAAATTCAACTCCATTTCTAAACAATAGACAAAAAAAAAAGGGAACGTTCCACGTGGAACGTTCCCTTTAAAACTTAAATCTACCTTCCCATATACACTAATAAAACAGAAATATCAGAAGGTGAAACTCCGCTAATTCTTGAGGCCTGAGATATAGTTACCGGTTGTATTTTACCCAGCTTTTCCCTTGCTTCAAAACTCATAGATTGCAATTTAGAGTAATCAAAACCTACAGGTATCTTAATGTTTTCCAGTCGCGTTAACTTATCCGCGTTACTCTTTTCCTTAGCAATATACCCCGAATACTTAACCTGAATCTCTGTTTGCTCAATGATCTCATTATCCAGATTATGATCTTCAATATACTTCGAAACAGAAGACACTTCCTTCATATCCTCTATCGTCACATTAGGTCTTGCAAACATTTTAAACATCTTATCTTGTTGTCTAATCGCAGCCGAACCCTTAGCTTCCAAAGCGGGATTAATCTCCTCTGGAGTCACACTAGTATCTCTAAAAAACTGAACAAATTTCTCAGCCGCATTATGCTTCTCCTCCATGCGACGTAACCGTTTTTCTGACGCCAAACCTAAATCAAAACCTTTTGGCGTTAATCTAATATCAGCATTATCCTGACGCAATAATGTTCTATATTCTGCTCTCGACGTAAACATACGATACGGCTCTTCTGTTCCCTTCGTGATTAAATCATCAACCAATACTCCGATATACGCTTCATCTCTTTTAAGAATAAAAGGACTCCGTTCCTGAACTTTTAAGGCCGCATTAATACCCGCCATTAAACCTTGAGAAGCCGCCTCTTCATATCCAGTAGTTCCATTAATTTGACCAGCAAAAAACAAACCGTCAATCAACTTAGTTTCTAAAGTATGCTTTAATTGCGTCGGTGGAAAATAATCATATTCGATTGCATAACCTGGTCTGAAAAATTTCACATTTTCAAATCCAACCACAGAACGTAATGCTTTAAATTGAACATCTTCTGGCAGCGATGTAGAAAAACCATTTATATAATATTCTACAGTATTCCATCCTTCTGGTTCTACGAATAATTGATGTCTATTCTTATCCGCAAAACGATTTATCTTATCTTCAATAGAAGGACAATATCTTGGACCTAAACTTTTAATTCTACCATTAAACATTGGTGAGCGATCAAATCCCTCACGAAGTAAATCATGAACCTTTTCACTTGTATATGACATATGACAAGAACGCTGATGCGTTAATGGTTTTGTAGTATCCAAAAATGAAAACTTTTCCGGATTAACATCACCAGGCTGTTCTACCATTTTTGAAAAATCCAAAGATCGACCATCCACCCTTGGCGGTGTTCCCGTTTTCATTCTACCAGATTCAAAACCTAAATTAACCAACTGCTCAGTAATTCCAGTTGCCGCTCTTTCACCTGCTCTACCTCCACCAAAATTTTTATCACCTATATGAATAAGACCATTCAAAAAAGTTCCATTTGTAAGCACTACAGATTTTGATCTAATCTTAACACCAAGAGACGTTGTTACTCCACAAACTTTTCCATTCTCAACAATTAACCCAGAAACCATTTCTTGATAAAAATCAAGATTTTTTGTTTGTTCTAAAATCAAACGCCAATCTTCTGCAAAACGCATTCTATCACTTTGCACTCTTGGACTCCACATTGCAGGTCCCTTAGATTTATTCAACATCTTAAATTGAATAGCAGAAGTATCACTCACAATTCCAGAGTAACCTCCAAGCGCATCAATCTCTCTAACAATTTGTCCTTTCGCTATTCCTCCCATCGCAGGGTTACAAGACATCTGTGCGATGTTTTGTAAATTCATAGTAATAAGCAAAGTCTTGCTTCCCATATTAGCAGCTGACGCTGCCGCCTCACTTCCTGCGTGACCAGCACCAACTACAATCACATCGTAAACTTCGTTAAACATAATATTTGTTTTACCCAACCTCTAAGCTGAACAGAAAATCTGAACCCCCCTTTACTCAAGTATGATTTTTAATTATTGTTCCACGTGGAACGTTTTCTTTTTTATTTAAAAATTGAATCCCAAAAAACAAAAAACCAAACTACATGGCTTTCAATATTTCTAGAGCCTCATTTTCTTTGCTACGCATTAAAGTAGCGTCAGCTTCTGTTTTATCTTTGTAACCACAATAATGCAAAATACCATGAATAATTACACGATGTAACTCGTCCACAAATTCAACCTCAAAATCTTTGGCATTATCTTCCACTCGTTCAATAGAAATAAAAATATCTCCCTGTAGCGTTTTTCCTACTGAGTAATCAAAACTAATAACATCGGTCAAAGTATCGTGCTGTAAAAACTCTACATTTAATTTATGCAAATAATCGTCGTCACAAAACACGTAGTTTATCTCGTCCTCCTTGCAGTTTTCCTTATTTATTATAGTAGATATCCATTTAGAGATTTTAGTGTCTTCTAGACCCTTAAAATCGATTTCGTAATTAAAACTAATCATTTTTCTGTTTAAAGTACTGTTGTGCTTTTTGTTTATATAATTCTTGCAAAGGTAATGTTTGCTTATTCAATATTTCTGTGGTGTTAAAATATTGTTTTGCTTTATCCAATTGATTAGTGGTCGTATTCTTAAATTGTTTAGAATTTGTTTGAGATTCACGTTTTTGTTCTTGACCTTGTTCCAAAGCCGCATTTTCTAATTTTAACAATTGATGTTGTAAATTTTTCATTTTACTTAATGTTTGATTCGTAAAACCATTATTTATCAAATCCATCTCCACCTCTTCCATATCTCTTAACAATTGTCTTGCTTCTCTACTCTCTCCCAATCCTTCTTTTTCTAGACGTTGTTCAAGCGCTTGACGTAACATCTGTTGTTCTTGATAAATTTTAAACAACTCACCATTTGCATCTTCACTAAACCCATCCGCCCCATTTTGATCTCCATCTTCACCTTCACCATTCTGCTCACCTTTACCAGATTTACCATCCTTTCCATTTTTACCATTCTTTCCCTCTCCTTCACCTTCACCTTCTCCTTCACTTCCTTTCTCTCCTTCTTTACCTTTTTCGCCTTCTTTACCTTTCTCCCCATCTTCTCCCTTCTTCATCCCTTTTTCCATTTTTTTAGTCAATTCCTCTTGACTAATAATAATATCCGGCATAGGCATACCTCCTTCACCCTGACCAGGCATAGGCATACCACTTTGGTTTTGCAAATTATCTAACGCATCACTCAAAAAATCTGCTAAATTATTAGCTCCAGTTAAAACATATTGCTGAGAAGACACGCCTTGATAAATTCCATTTTCCGAAAACTCTTCAAGCGATTTATCTATATAAAAATAAACTTCGTTAATCTCTCTATTAATATCTTCAGAAAATTTTGGCTGTCGCATTGATATTGCAAACAAACTATCATCGACGTGTTCAAAATGTGTACGGAGCTCCTTTTGTTTTTTTAAATAAGTAGCATATTCGTTATGATTAATTTCAATACCCTTAAACTTATTCATTAAGCTTTCTTGATCCATTGAAAAAACAACCAAATTATCAAGTATTTGACGCAACATTGCAATATCCTCCTCCAACTGATCCTGGGCTGCTCCAGACATTTGCATCTGCATACTCATACTCATTTTTTTCATTTTTTGAGCAGCACTTTTCTGTTTCTTCTTAGCAGATTCTTGTTTCTGTTTTTTCCCCTTCTGGTCTTGCGCTTCTTCTTTACTTTTTAAATCGTCACTAGCGTCTTGTTGTTCACTTTTAATATTTTCTTCATTATTCTCATTTCGGGGCACATCCATTGGTTTTTTCAAATCATTATTATCCTTTTCCAATTGTTTTAATTCCTCCTGAAGTGCTTCAAACTTTTTATTGATGTCATCCTGTTTATCTTTTGTATTCTCTTCCGTTTTAGAATTAGCAAGTTTATCTTGCTCCTTTGCCAATTTATCCATCTCGTCAGCAATCTTCTCCATTTTTTTGGTCACATAATACCGTTTAGTCAACTCTACTAACTGTTCTAAACTTCGCTTCTGACTTTTAGCCTTCTTTGCCAAATTATCTAACTTCTTCGAAAATTTCTCTTTACTAAATTTTTCACGTAATTCTTCTAACTCCTTAAGCAGTTTCTCATCTTTCTTAAGTTGTTCTTCATTATCTTTTAAACGCTCCTTTAAATCCTCTTTAAATGCGTCATTTTCCTCTTTATCCTTTTGAAACTCCTCTAAATTATCTTTCAACTTTTTGTTAAACTGTTTCATCATCTGATCTTGTTCTTTTTGACGTTTAAGAAAATTTTCAAATTTTTTCTTATCGCTAAAGTTTAGTTCAGATTTTTCTCTTTGAGTTTTAGACAATTCTTGCAATTCTTTTTGTTGCTTATCAAACGTCTCTAAGGATTTATTTAAATTCTGTATCGTTTCGCTCTGTTCTTGCAATTGTTTTTGTTCCTCTTCATCTTGCGTGCGCTTCCTATAGGTAAACACTTCACTTTTAGTACTCTTATTTTCACTAACAGCATCATTATCGAATATCTGAAAATACAAATCATAAGACAGCCCTTCTTCAATTGCTAGCGTATTAGGAAAAGCACTTATAAACTGATCAAAATTAGCTTTAGCCACCGGAATCGTCATGACCTTCTTTTCCGCTTCATTACCGCTAGGATAATACACTAATTGCAGTTTACTCAAACCATAATCATCACTAACCTGTCCTTTAAAATATAACGATTGTTTGTCCAAACTATCGAGTTTAGACACCAAAGTAAGCTCCGGATACTGATCTTTAATCACTTGAATATTATAAGACAAATTCTCATAATTTTTTAGCGCTTTATTGCTAGTACTAATATTATAATCAAAATTATTAAAAATGGGTTTAGTTACACTAAATACACCCATTTTTGAGCCTACAAATGCTATTGTATCCAAGCTTATTAAGTCTACCCGATTTGTAGCTCTAGTCTTTAACTCCCATGTCACTTTTGTTCCTTGCGGAACTGTCGCATTACCAATCCCTTTTAAAATTTCATCCCGCTTATTGGTGTACCCTGGATAATTTAAAACCATATTAAAACTAAGTAATGTTGGTACTTCAACAACCTTTAAGGTATACGGTTTAGAGGTCACACCATTAGCCGCTAATGTAAACGTAATCTCTTCGGCTGGCTGTTCAAAAACATATTCAAAACTTCCCGTTTCGCGTTGTTGCAAAAAATAAGTTTCGTTGTTAAAATTAATTTGCGCCTCTTCTGGTATTACATCTCCTTCAGTCGTTACTAATAACGTAAATTCTTTATTCTCGGTCGTCTGTAAGTCTTCATTCAACACAAAAAACGTAAAAGGTGCCGGTGCCTCATAAGCCGTTTGATAATTAACCACACGCTCGTAGCTGTCGCTAAACCAATTCATTTTACCCGAAATAGCAGAAATAATTAATATTACTACAGGAATAGCAGCATATTTTAAATATTTAATATTTTGTTTAAAGTTAACGGCTAATTTAAACGGAATAGGATCCAGCGCTTCGGACTTTTGATCAATACTTGCTAAAAGCAACTCTGATGTATTTGCTTCCTCTTTAAGTTGTAATACATTTAATAATTTATCACTTACTTCCGGAAAATGATTACCAATTATTGTTGATGCCTCTTTATAGCCAATCCCCTTTTGAAGTTTGAATAACTTAGCCAATGGAAAGACAATAAATTTAACAAAAAGTGCTAATTCTACTGCTACAAACAACCAAAACAAGAGCGTTCTGGCAGAAGAATTCAGCCATAAAAAGTGTTCTATCAATAAAGTAAAAAGAAAGTACAGCAGTCCTATACTAAAAAACAAAATGACACCTTTTATCAATTCATTAGTGTAATATTTTCTAATAAATTGTTCTAATTTGGACTGTATATTATTAAAGTTATTCAAGTAATTGGTATTTAACTGACTAAAATACTATTTTATTTTTACACTTAAATACATTGGAATATAAGTTAATGTTAAAGGTGTTTGCTTTCGCAGAAATTATGCCGCGTATTTAATTGTTCTTTATTATTTCTTTGTTGTTTCTACTACTCTATTCTATCTTTGCAATCTATATCCTGAAACACGTTTAGGATTACAATTTATATGTCACTTAAACATGCTATGTTAAAGTGCTAATTTTTATAATATAAGATGTCAAAACAAGTCAGAGTGCGTTTTGCACCAAGTCCAACTGGACCTTTACATATTGGAGGCGTACGTACAGCGCTTTTTAACTATCTATTTGCCAAAAAGCATAACGGTACTTTTGTATTACGTATTGAAGATACAGATCAAAACCGTTACGTTGAAGGTGCAGAACAATATATAGTAGATGCCCTAAATTGGTGTAATATTCCTTTTGATGAAGGCCCAGGTAAAAATGAAAAATTTGGACCCTACAGACAAAGCGAACGTAAAGACTTATACAAACAATATGCTGAGCAATTAATAGCTAGCAGCAATGCTTACTACGCTTTTGACACGTCTGAAGAGCTAGATTATCACAGAACAGATCATGAATCTAAAGGTAAAACGTTTATTTACAATTGGCATAACCGTTTAAAATTAAGCAATTCTTTATCACTTAGTGCAGACGAGGTTAGTGCTAAATTAACGGCAGGCGATGATTTTGTGATTAGATTTAAAAGTCCACAAGACGAAACATTACGCTTAAAAGATATTATACGTGGTGATATAAAAATTGATACTAACGTCTTAGATGACAAAGTGTTATTTAAGTCGGATGGTATGCCAACCTATCACTTAGCTAATATTGTTGATGACCATTTAATGGAAATCACTCATGTTATCCGTGGAGAAGAATGGTTACCTAGCTTAGCTTTACACTACCAATTATACAAGGCTTTTGGTTGGGATCAACCCGAATTTGCACATCTACCATTAATTTTAAAACCAACAGGTAAAGGAAAATTAAGTAAACGTGATGGTGATAAATTAGGCTTCCCAGTGTTTCCATTAGAATGGAATCCTGAGTTTGGAGATACTGCAAAAGGTTATAAAGAGGAAGGTTATTTTGCAGATGCAGTCATCAACTTTCTAGCCTTTCTAGGATGGAATCCAGGGACAGAACAAGAGATGTTTACCTTAGAGCAATTAGTTGCTGCTTTTGATTTAGACCGCGTTAATAAGGCAGGAGCACGTTTTGATCCAGATAAAATTAAATGGTTTAATCACCATTATATGCAAGAGCAGTCTAATGAAGATTTAGCAGAAGCATTCCAAAAAAATCGTAGTGAATTAACAGCAATAGATGTTAATTACATTGCTTTAGTTGTAGGCTTAGTTAAAGAACGTGCCACTTTTGTAAATGATTTCTGGGATTTAAGTAGTTACTTTTTTGTAGCTCCAAAAAGTTATGACGAAAAAGCCTCTAAAAAGGCATTTAAGGAAGATACTAAGTCCATAATGACTGATGTATTAGCATTAGTTTCTAACATTACAGATTTTGAAGTAGAAACGCTTCAAAAAGACGTAAAAGGTTGGATAACCGCTAAAGACATTGGCTTTGGAAAGGTTATGATGCCTTTACGTTTAGCCTTAGTTGGTGCCTTACAAGGACCTGACGTTTTTGATATCATGTTTATGATTGGAAAAAATGAAAGTATAACACGTCTCGAAAAACTTATCGAAACGTTATAAAACAAAAAAGCCATCTACATTTAGATGGCTTTTTTTATAGTTTTTACTGTTCTTTTACCAATACTTTCATTTTAAAAATAAACTAAGACTGCCCTCAGTCACATTATTAAAATGTAATCATCCCTGTAAATGCGAACATGCTTTGGTGTCCTTTAAAATCTCGACCTAAAGTTTGGTTAAAATCAGAGTCATTTAAAGCACCTAAAATATTAGTGAATCCATAAATATATTGTGCTCTTACTTTAAAAAAACCAATACCCAAAGTAGCACCAATAGTACCATTAACATTAAAATTAGTTAAATCCTTCACTTCTTTAGCAAACACCGTATCAAAATCGGCTAAAATAAAGTCTTCTTGTTGATCATCACTTAACTCTAAATCACTATTATATTGCAACATTGGACCAAAATCAATAGTAAAGTTGGATGTTTTAAATGGCTTAGCATGCCACAAAAACTGGATTTGAGCAGTAAATATTTTATACTCAACATCCTCTGTAGTAATTGCTAATGGAAAATCAAAGCCTGTCGTACTTATCGTATTTTCTGATAGTTGCATACCATAACTAACATTAAACCACTTGTGGGGTATATCAACAGTAGCAGTCATATTAGCTATCCAACCCGCCCCTTTTTTGGTATCAAAATTATCTGTAATAATATCAAATTGTGTGATACCACCACCTAACGCAAACCCATTTTTAATTTCATAAGAGGCATGTTGTGCAAAGTTTTTTGTAACAAAACCTATAGTTAGTGCTACTAATAAGATGAATTGTAGTTTTTTCATTGTGGATAAAGGGTTTGTCCACAAATATAACTTAATTTAGTAAACAGAATTAAATAACCATTAAAACCATTAACACATGCTAGATCCAGTATTAATTGTAGTCATAGTCCTAGGACTTATCATTTTAATTTCATCCATATTTACCGTCAAACAGCAAACTGCTGCTATTGTAGAGCGCTTTGGTAAATTTCAAAGTATTAGACAATCCGGATTACAATTTAAAGTCCCTATAGTCGATAAAATCTCTGGACGTTTGAGTTTAAAAATTCAACAATTAGATGTTATTGTTGAAACTAAAACTAAAGATGATGTATTTGTACGTCTTAAAGTATCTGTACAATACAAAGTAATAAAAGCTAAAGTAGAAGATGCTTATTACAAATTAGATTATCCACACGACCAAATTACATCATATGTCTTTGATGTTGTCCGTGCAGAAGTGCCTAAAATGATTCTTGATGATGTCTTTTTACGTAAAGATGATGTTGCGATTGCAGTAAAATCTGAACTTAACGAAGCGATGCAAGATTACGGTTATGATATCATCAAAACCTTAGTAACAGATATCGATCCAGATGCACAAGTAAAAGAAGCAATGAACCGTATTAATGCTGCAGATAGAGAAAAAACTGCCGCGCAATATGAAGGAGATGCACAACGTATATTAATCGTTGAAAAAGCAAAAGCTGAGGCAGAAAGTAAACGTTTGCAAGGTCAAGGTATTGCTGATCAAAGACGAGAGATTGCTAGAGGTCTTGAAGAGTCTGTAGAAGTCTTAAATAAGGTTGGTATAAACAGTCAAGAAGCGTCTGCTTTAATAGTTGTTACACAACATTACGATACGTTACAAGCTATTGGACAACATACTAATAGTAATTTAATTTTAATGCCAAACTCTCCACAAGCAGGTAGCCAGATGTTAAATGACATGGTTGCTAGTTTTTCAGCAAGTAATGAAATTGGTGAAGCGATGAAAGAAGCAAAATTAAATAAGAGAAACGAATAGTGAATACGATACAATAATTAAAAAGCCTCAAGTTATCTTGAGGCTTTTTTTATGTGTTAGCTTTATATTTTTCCACCATAGAATTTAAACTATTTAAATAATTTGATAATGCGTCATTGTCTATTTCTGAAGATTGAGTATCACCTTGTGGTAAGGTAATTCTAATTTCGTCAAGATACTTTTGTAACTCTGGATGTTTTGTTTTTATCTCTATTGTTTTTTGAGATATTTTAGTCAATAATTGTTGAATAGTAGTCATCTTTATGTGTTTTAAATTATTGATATAATATAACTTAAACACGTGATGACTCAAAATTAATACTGCTAAAGCTTTATTAAAGTATTATTTAAACGGATGTCTTTCCTCCCATTTTTTAATCGGTGTCAACGTTTTTACAATAAATTTTAACGCTGGATTTAACAACCATTGATTAGTATGTTTCATATAAATATGCATCGTTTTAGGCACTGCACCTACAGAGCTTTTAATTTCCATAGCAGTACGGGCATAAACAACAGTTTTAAAACTATTGTTAATTCCAAAACTTAGCATATCATATAACATATTTAAATACAATTGATGTTTGTACTGAAACTCTGGATTATATCCTAAAAAATAAGTTTCTAATTGGTCATCGTTTAAAATTAGTGTGTAAAAGCCCACTAATTCTTCATGTAAGTAATAGCCAAACAATTTAAACTGAGCACCAAGTTCTTTTTTTAAATTGTAAAAATGCCTATTGTTTAATATAAAAGAATTCACTTTAGCATTATCAGATACATTCTTATACAATTTATAAATGGTTTCAGAACCTTTATCAATAGCCTCTAAACTCAGTTCTTTCTTAGTAATATTACCTGCTTTTTTAAGTGCAGATTTATAACGACTTCGATATTTTTTAGTTAAAGCAGAAGTATAATCGCTAATAGACTCCCATTCCTTTGGAATATCTAATAACATATTAGGTTGCACTTGGACCTTATACAAATGGTTTTTAATAAATAATACAGATTCTAAATGGATGCTATCTGTTTCAAAATAATCCTTAAAACAAACCATCCTAACCGTTTTATTATACGCCTTTTTAATCTCTATTGCTAAGAAATCAATAGCTTCAAAAATAGTTTCTAAATAGGACGTTTGTGAGATTATTTTAGAGTTATAATACAGTCCATGCTGTCCAGTATGCATCAAATTACCCACAATTAAAGTATTTCCTTTTACAACTTTAGCTATTACACGCTTTGTAAGCCGTTTTAAAGCCTTGTCGGAAGTGTTTCTAAACACGTTATCCAGATATAACTCTACACGCTGAATAATAGCTATTCCTGCCAGTATATCGTCTTTATAAATAGTCACGTAATTGGTTTCTATGTTTTCAGGTCCTGATAATGATAAGGCTTTTAAAAATGGTGTTTTTAAAAAGACATCACCCGTCGGTAAACCATCCCACGCCATAGGAAGTTCTGAAACCGATTTATAAATTTTAAAGTGAATCAAATATGTGAATAAAAAGATTGATTATTACTCTATCAGTCTCTATTAATATAAAATGTTACAAAAGTTAAACGATTGGTTTAAAACCGAAATCAAAAATTACCAACTACCGCTAGCGCCTCCTCCCGATGAGCGCCCTCCACCTCCAGAATAACTACTACTTGAAGACGATGACGACGATGACGACGATCGTGAATATGACGATGACGACGACGAATAACTCGAAGATCCAGATGATGAGTATCCTTTTGCATATCCCGGATTTAATTCGGCATGCAACTAAGCATCACGTTTAAAAAATGAAAATCCAAAAGTCTTATTATAGTCGCCTTTAATTTGATAAATAGCAAAATATACTGCTATAAAATGAAGAAGAATAATAACAGATATGAAAAAGAATAACACGTAAATAAACTCTACATTAGCCATAAACCTATTGATATCTTCGCCAAAAACAAGGTTAAGCATAAAAAAGAAACCCATTACAATTGGTAGAGAACCAAATAAAAATCCTGCCACAAACAAAAATAGCGTTGTTGGGATATAAAACAGATAAATAAAAACACCTAATTGTCCCGTAAATAGACTTTTAAAAATAAGAATCGCTCTGGTAAATGCATACTTCAATAATACAAAATAGCCTACAAAAACAAAAATTGATAAAAAGCCTGTTAACAATAAACCAAAAAATAGTTTCATAAAAAACACATAAAAACTATTAACAATCAATAACGCAATACCCGTATAGATTAGAAATTTATTTTTATAATTTTTATATAATGTTTTAAGCTTAAAAGTTTTGAAACTTTTTTTAATTATTAACTTATAATAACCATAAACACCAACCCAAAAATAGAAGATTAACAAAACACATGAAGCTATTAACTTAGTTATAAAATGAACACCGTCTGTAGACTTATCAGTGGTAGACACTGTTTCTGCTTCTATACTATTAGCAAAATCGTTAGCATAAATAGGATCGTCTATTAATTTAATAAGCTCTGATGTCGCCGCATCCACACCTTCAAAATAACGTCCTTGTTTAAATAAAGGTGTTAGTTCCTCCCTAATAACTCTAGACGAAAAAGCATCTGTAATTATATGTTCTAAACCATCCCCAACCTCTATCCTAACCTTTCTATCATTTGGAGAAATTAATATTAAAATACCATTATCAATACCTTCTTTTCCAAAATTATTACCCTCTTCGTTAAATACATAATACGCGTAGTTTTCAATACTATCTCCATCTAACCCTGGAATGGTTAACACTACAATTTCGTGAGAAGATTTAACCTCGTAAGACACTAATTTTTGTCTTAATAATTCTGCTTCTTCATTACTAAAAATAGCCGCATTATCTGTTACCATATCAGAAATGATAGGGTAGTCTTGTGCGTTTGTATATTGAATACAAATAAAAAAAAGGACAAAAAGTATTTTTAATTTTTTAAACATTAATCACCGTATTACTACAATTTAAACACTAGCTCAACAACCTACTTAAATAACACAATCAGTTATTAAAACTTATTCTTTTTTTAAATCCTTAACTAAACTTGAGGTGAAAAATAAAATAAAAAGACCCGTAATTGAAATACAAGCCCACATAAACCACGATTGTTGCCAAAACGAAGGGGTTTGATTCACTACTTCCTTAGCGTCTTGTTTTACAACGTTTTTAATTTGTACACGCGGTAAATTTTCAGAAATATTATGTCTAAAAAAGGATAAATCATATTCTGGTGCCTTGATAGTGTCACTACCTGTTGTTATAGTATAACTAGCATTAGCTTTTAAAGTTGTAATAACATACAATGGTTTTTGAAAAAAGTTAATACCCTCGAACACTAAATGGTTACTATCCTTATTTTCAATTTCAATAAAAATATCATTCTCAAAAATCTCTTGGATATTAAAATTGGTTGGCGAATCGGAATTTAATTGAAAACTAGCTAGTCGTTGCTTATACGTTTCTTCCTTCTTTTTTATAACCCGCGTTACCTTCTTATAAATAATCACATCACGATTAAAATAGTCTGGAGCTAAAACATTAAATTCAACTTGATTTAAAATCTCTCTATTCTTAAATTTAATATGAATTTGAGTAGTCTTCTCTTCACTTAATTCGACAGTAGTAACTGATGCTTTGTTTACCTTTTGTAATGCTCTATTAGTAATAGCATTAGCATAACCACCAATCTTTAAAATATTAATAGGTAAAGAATCAAAATCGTTCACTATTATTTTTAAATATTTATAACTGCAACTAGGCACTCTAATAGCTTTATCAACACTAACAGTGTTAGTACCCTCCAAATTAGATAAACGTCCAGAATTAAGTACTCCAAACCATTCTACACCATCATTACTCCCGGATATTTTAAAACTTTTAGATCCTGAATAGTTGGCTATAGAGAAAACAATATCCTCAATAACTTTAAATGGGTTATTAAACACAATAGTAGTGCTTGTGTCTTTTAAAGTTTCTTTTGAAACCAGCTCAAATGGCACATATTCGCTGGTTGTTAAATGGCTACTTTTTTCACGAATAAAATAGGGTACTTCTTTCCCTTTAGCATCTAATATTCTAAAATCACTCAAATTTCTATTAGAAAAAGAACGGATCTGATTTGGCAATTGTATTTCGTACAATCCATCAGTCTCGACAGTCTCTAAAACACCTGTTGTATTTTGAGCAATCGTTACATTAACACATGCTAATGCCAATAAAAGTTTAATCTTCATCTTCATCTATAGGATCTTTAGTATCATCTATAACAAGCACTCTTAACTTTTGATATACAAACGAAATAATAAGGATTAAAACACCAAGTAGTATAAAGGCAATTATTTTACCTGTTTCAGAGATATTGTTTATATCATAAGTAAATAACTTAACAATAGTAATTCCTAAAAGTACTAAAGCAATGATTCTAATACTTTTAATTTGCTTTTTAATACCTAAAATTAGGAATATAAATGCTAATACTCCCCATAACACAGGAAATGAGGTTTTAACAATTTTTTCAGTAGTCATAGCAATCTCACTATACACAGCTATATTTTGAGATTGTATTGGTTCTAAAAGTAGTTTTAAGCCATGCAATAATACTTCTCTACTAGCCATAAAAATTAATACAAACGCTGCCACCCAAATAAAGGCTTTGTGTTTAAAAAAGCTAAATACAACCTTGTTTTTATTAGAGCGGTATAACAGTACAGCAAAAAACAATGTTAAAGCTAACATTACATAATGTAAATAAAATGCAATCTGATAAGTACTTTCTCCTCCTATATACTCGGTATGTTCCAAAAATGGTAAACCTAAGAATACAAACACAAAAAGAATGATATTTACACATGCCATACTATTGGCTATTTTTAAATTGAATTCCTTTTTTGATAGGAATAACACAAATGCTACTACCGCCGTAAACAATAGATGATACACCGCAGGTATTGCTAAAGCCGAATTCCAATGCTCTATATGATATACTGCTTGGAAAAAGGATTCAAAAAGTCCTACAATATACAACAAGACCACTCCAGAAATTAAAGCAATTTTACGGTATGTAACCGCATCAAATACAAACTGTAACAATGGAATACGTACGGTTTCTTTTTTAAGTAAAAAGTACACAAATACTATTGTTGCCACAACAAAAATTCCTGTTCCAAAAATGGGATTAAATACAATGTTTAAAACAGCCTCGTCATGATATTTTTGACTCCAATCTATAACTAGACTTAAAATAGATAATCCATGAACTATTACGGAAGCAAAGCGATAACTACCAATATTAGATTTTTTTGCTAACCACATTAATAACACTGCTTCTGCTGCCCAAAATAATGTAATATAATTACCTTGAAACTGAATAGGAATGGCTAGCGTGATAAACGTTAGCGTTAAACCTATAAGCATATACACTGCAACTTTATCAAGCTTAAATTTTTTGAATAAAAACCAAGCGAAAAACAAATTAAGTAATGCCAAACCAGTAGTAAATAATCCCCTAAATTCTGGATGATAATCATTTAGAGTTACCATACCTACGGTAAAAAAGAATACAGTTGAAGCAAACAACATCACTAATTGCCCTTTAGTAAATACAGCTTTTGTTTTTAAATTATTTATAATGTTTGTTACGACAAATATCAAGTAAAATGCAAATGCAAATAAAAGTGTTCCTAAATAATGAGGCGATTCGCTATGGTTATCTTTTATAAACCAACCTCCAAACAACACAATAGTAAAAATAAATGCAAGTGTATTAACCAAACGCCACTTTTTATAAAAAGCTAATAGCGTTATCCCAATATTTAATATTATGATGTAAGTAAAAAGGACGACATAATTACCTGATCCTGTACTGATCATAAAAGGCACTGCAAAACCACCAATTAGTGCTAAAACAGCTAACTCCATTCTGTTATACGATAAGGATACCAAACAACTAAAAATGGTAATAACAACCATAATAGCAAACGCTACTTCTTGGCCAAAAAGTTTGTATTCATGAAAAGCAATAGCAATGGTAAAGTAAAAAATAGCAATGGCTCCTGCCACTAAAACCGAGCTAAATGCGGCATAATTCTTACGTAATTTATTAGCAATAAACATCACTAAAGTCCCACATAAAACGCCTATACCAACTCTAGCCGGCTCGTTAATCCAATCCTTATCAATAGCAAATTTTACAAAGTAGCTAATCCCTAAAACAAGGATTAAAATACCGAGTTTATTAATTAAATTCTCGCCAATAAACTTTTCTAAATCAGGGTTCTTTTCTTTAAAACGTTCCCAAAAGGCTTGTTTTGGAGGTTGTACAATCGCTTCTTCTTCTTCCTCTTCTTCTTTTTCACTAACAACATACTCTGAAGCTATATCACGTTCTGCAGTATAACTATTAACTGTATCTGCTGTATTTAATATAGTAACCTTTTCCGTTTCCTTAATAACCTCTTCTATAACCTCTGGTATAGGATCAGTATACATTGGAACTTCTGGTTCCAGTTCTGGTTCTGGTTCTGCTACAATATCAGTTTCTCCTTCATAAAACGGTGTTTTATACTCTTCTTGAGAAACCAATTTAGAAAGGCCGTTAATCTTAGAATTTAAGACTTTAATATTATCATTTAAGGTTTTATTACTCTCTTGTAATTCTACAAAACCAGACTTTAACTTATTAAAAATAATTAATAAAAATACAAACACTGCTATTATAACAATCTCAAACATAAAAAATATTTTTTAGTACGCATTATAAATGAAAAACCGGATATACTTGATATCGTTTTAGATGTAAAAAAGCAGTTTATTAATGTAAAAACGCCCTTTAAAGGGTTTAAAAACAATTACATAATTGCTTTAGCTTCGTTAACTAATAATTCGTTTTTATCTTCTAAAGCTTTGTTAATAAAGTCCTCGATAGCTTGATTTTTATCTAAACCGTTCGCTAATAAGACCCCTAAAGTTATCATAGTAATAACACGTGTTCCGGTCTTTTTAACAGACGTACCAAACAAAGGTTCCAAATCTTGATAAGCCACTTCTTTTGCTAGTGCTTGTATTTCGGCTTTAGCCTTATCTTGTTGTTCTGGCTTCATTCTATCATACTTTTTACCATATGATTTAATTTGTTCAATTGCCGGTCTATTATTCTGTTGTGGTTGTTTTTGTTGGGTATCCTGAGCGGTTGTTTTTGGCTTTTGTTTTGCCCAACTATCACGTAAACCAACTGTTTTATTAAATACTAAAGCTTCCGCTTTAGAATCTTTATCAACATTAAAATACCCTAAACGTTGAAACTGAAACTGCTCTCCTACTTTAGATTCTGTTAAACTTGGCTCTACAAATGCTTCAATAATTTTTAAAGATTTAGGATTTATAAATTCCATAAAATCTTTATCCTCATGACTATCTGGTGCTTCGTCTAAAAATAATCTATCGTATTCTCTAACCTCAGCTTTAACTGCATGTTTAATACTTACCCAATGTAATGTTCCTTTAATACGGCGTTCTGTATCGTCAGAATAGGTACAATGTACTTCGGTAACGTTTCCATCTGCATCTTTAACAACGCTATCTGCTTTAATAATGTAGGCATTTTTAAGACGTACTTCTCCACCTAATTTTAGTCTAAAAAATTGACTACTTGCTTCTTCTTTAAAATCTTCTTTTTCAATATAAATTTCTCTAGAAAAAGGTACTTTTCTAAACCCTGCAGACTCATCTTCTTGATTATTTTCTGCTTCAAACCATTCCTCTTTATCTTCCGGGTAGTTTGTAATGACCACTTTTAATGGCTCTAAAACCGCCATTACACGAGGTGCTTTTTTATTTAAATCTTCACGGATACAAAATTCTAAAAGCGCAACATCAATAATATTATCACGTTTTGCTACACCAACAGTATCAATAAATTTTTTGATTGAGTCTGGTGTAAAACCACGACGACGTAACCCAGAAATTGTAGGCATACGTGGATCGTCCCAACCGTTTACAATACCTTCTTTTACCAATTTAAGTAGCTTACGCTTACTCATGATTGTATAACTAAGATTTAAACGTGCAAACTCACGTTGTTTAGGTTGCATTGGATACGTGTCTTTACCATAAGTATACACTTGCTCCTTAAACCAATCGTAAAGTTCTCTATGCGGATTAAACTCTAGTGAACATAAACTGTGCGAAATTTGCTCGATATAATCACTCTCACCATGTGTCCAGTCATACATTGGATAAATACACCAATCGTCTCCTGTCCTGTGATGCGCTTTTTTTAAAATACGATACATTAATGGATCCCGCATTAACATATTTGGATGTTGCATGTCTATTTTAGCACGTAAAATATGTTCTCCTTCATCAAACTCGCCATTTTTCATACGCATAAAAAGGTCTAAGTTCTCTTCCACAGATCTATTTCTATTAGGACCATCAATACCTGGTTGTGTTGGTGTTCCTTTTTGTTCTGCCATAGCTTTTGAAGATTGAGAATCTACATATGCTTTACCATCTTTTATTAACTGCACTGCCCAATCAAATAAAATCTGAAAATAATCTGAAGAGTAGCGTTCTTCTGCCCATTGATAACCTAACCAAGAAATATCTTCCTTAATAGCGTCCACATACTCCTGCTCCTCTTTAGCCGGATTAGTATCGTCAAAACGTAAGTTAACAGGAGCATTATATTTTTCACCTAAACCAAAACTAATTCCTATAGCTTTAGTATGACCAATATGTAAATAGCCATTAGGTTCTGGTGGAAATCTAAAACGAAGGTTGTTCTGATCTAAACCATTAGTTAAATCTTCTTCTATTATTTGCTCTAAAAAATTAAGTGCTTTTTTATCTTCAGACATATGTATTTGTGCTTTACTTTAACAGATTATTGGTCTAATACCAATTTAACTATAAGCTGTAAAATTAGTTATTTTTTAGTTGAAATGAATTTAACCGCACTTTAAAAATTTAGTAAGGTACTATTTTAGGTATTTTTGCTCAAAATTTTATAGAAAATGGGAATAATTAAAGTTGAAAATATACGTGTAACTGCTCATCATGGTTGTTTAAAAGAAGAAACTGCTATAGGAAGTGAATACTTAGTAAATTTAAAAGTAAAAGCAGACTTACAGAAAAGTACGGCATCAGATAACTTAGAAGATACAGTTGATTATGTATTTTTAAACAAAGTTGTTGTTGAAGAAATGGCGACACCAAGTGCGCTTTTAGAGCATGTTGCTAAGCGTATTTTAGACCGTATTTTTAAAGAAGACAAATTAATTACTGTAGCAACAGTGGCTGTAAGTAAAATAAATCCTCCAATTGGTGGTGACGTACAGATGGTTACCATAGAATTGACGGAAAAAAGAAAAAACTAACAGAAATAGGGTAAAACGGTAATTATTTTTATATTTGCTGTTCTATTAAGGGTGTCGTGGCCGAGCGGCTAGGCAGTGGTCTGCAACACCATCTACAGCGGTTCGAATCCGCTCGACACCTCAAGAAAGCGTTACTTTATAAGTAGCGCTTTTTTTTATGTCTTGTTTTAAATGGAAATTATAGTCTAATTTAATAGTACCTCGCGATAATAAAACCTTCAGTAAGAGTTTTGTTTTATCGCTTATTATCGCACTAAAAGATAGTTAGTATGAGATTGCTTCGTCCCTCGCAATGACTATTAGTAATTAATTAAACCAAACCGCATACCGTTGTCGCCTTAACTCTAAAGCTAAAGTTTCTTCCATTTTTAAAGCTTCCGCTCTAGTACTTATTGGTCCAATATGATTATATAAGCTGGGTCTTAGATAAGACCCATATTTTTCAACAATGTTAGACGATAGTTTATGTCCTTTTTTATTAATATAACCCGTTTTATGCTGTAAAAATCGTTCTTTAGGTGTTTTGCTAGTCATACCAACATATAAACACTCTAAAACGCCATTAAATTGCGGATTAGCTATTCTAAACTTAGTATTCTGACTGAATACTTTTTTAGATAACTCGACGACATAAATATGATATTGTGTTTTAGCCATGCTATTATGTTAGGCTCTTACAAAATGATCTACAGTCACTAAAATTGAAGTGAGTGTCACTCCTATCACAAATAATAAATTACTGTAAGGCCAATGTTGGATTTTAAATACAGCACCCAATACAATACAACCAAAAGCGAAAATTACTATAGCCATATAAAACAGTTTTAAAACACCTTTAATCTTAATGTTTCTAAAACTAAGTGCAGTTCCGCCTTCGTTAATAAACCACCAGATAAACAGTAGCAGTAATACAATATTAAAAAATAGAGGCAGTTGATACAGGTGAAATACCTTTGTTAAATAATTTAAACACCATAATACGACTAGTGCTAATTTAACATAATCCATAGTCGATTTTTCTGTAATAAAACAAAATCTAAGCGGATACAATATTAAAATTCCAGAAATAGATAGTAGCATTACTATAGTCGCATAAGGCCAATGCATTATTTTAAACAAAGCCCCCAGTAATAAAACAGAGATACAAACACGAAGTAGTAATCCGAACGTTTTAGATTGTATAGTATTCAAAAAATAAACTATTTATAATGGATTAATCTGCTCAAATCTTTCTTTAAGCTTTTCTTTTTCTTCTGGAAAAAATCCTTGGGCTAATATTAAAATACCAAATCCTAAAATAACTAAAGCTATTATCTTTTTAGTTTTAAAAATTAATCTAGGTGTTAGTTTATTTTTTAGACGTTTTGCAGCAACAATTTTGAATAAATCTGTTACAAAATAAGATACAATCATAGTAGTTATAAACACTATAACCCCGTTTTCTGAGGTTGTAATTTTATTAGCAAGAACTATAAATCCTAACCATCCTAGTAACACACCAATGTTAATAAAGTTTAGTAGAAACCCTTTTATAAAAAGTTTACCGTAATCTTTCTGAATTTCTACTTTGTGATACTCTTTCACTATAGAACGAAACGATCTAGATGTTTTTATAAATGATATTAATCCATAGACTACTAACAATACCCCACCAAAAATGATAAAATTAGGATCATTTTCTATTTTACCAACCAGTTTTTCAGTACTAAAGAAAGCAACAAGAATAAATAAAATATCGGCAAAAATAACACCAGCATCAAAGATTAATGCACTTCTAGCCCCTTTAGTGGCACTAGTTTCTAATAATACGAAAAAAACAGGTCCTACGGTAAAAGAAAGAATAATACCAAAAGGAATAGCTGTAAGTATATCGTCGAACATTATTTTTAGTTGAGTTTATTACAAAGTAAAGAAAATATTTACTTAACACATAGTACTATAGCTACAAATAAAAAAAGCCTCAAATATATTTTGAGGCTTTTTTGAAGTTATACTCGATGAGATATTACTAATTATCTCTTACTCTAATCTTACCTCCAAAAGTTTGTTTTTTGGTAACCGTATTAGGGTTTCCGTAGATATCTATGGTTCCACCTGCAGTAATACGTGCATCCACAGAATTACTTGCTTTTACTTCTGCCTCTCCTGCAGCTCTTACTTTAACCGTCGTGTTTTTAGTTTCAAAATCACGTCCCTCGTAAATACCGCCTGTATTAAGCGTAATATCCTGAGACTTGGCTTTACCTCTAGTTTCTACAATTCCACCAGAAACAGCCCTTACAGTTACTCTATCGACATCTAAACCAACAATGATAGATGCTCCTTCTTGTGCACGAAGCTCAATATTGTCTTGTGTGATCAACTCGTTACCCACCACTTTTGAACCTTCATTAGCATCAATAAGATTTATATCTGTGTAATGTATAGCTACAAATGTTTTAGTTCCGTCAAAGCTACGGTCAATCTTCATACGTACTTTAAGCAAGTTATTTTTGATAATAATTTCTACATCATCAGCACTTTCGCCAGTAATCATAACTTTATTCTCGTCAGATTTAACCAGGCTAACTTTAATTAAATCAAAGATTTTTACTTCATTAAAATCTCCAACATTTTTATTTATAGGATTCTGTGCTACTAAAAAAGTAGTACTTAAAAAGAAAACTGCAAGTAATAAATTTTTCATCTTAAAAGGTTTTGTTTTAATAAAGAGCATTCTTTTTATGGAATGTTACACTTATTAACAATTATTTATCTGTAGCCACATTAACTGCAGTTCCTGTTACGGAAACCATAGTCATAGCTAAATTAGGGTTAGTTTCTAAATCTAACTTAATTCCTACCACTGCATTTGCGTTAAGTTTTTTAGCATTTTCTGTTAATTTTTGAAAAGCATCTTCTTTAGCATCATTCATTGTAGCCTCAACGGAAGCATAATATTTATCCATTTTAAAGGAAAATGAAGCTTTTCTAGTATTAACACTTACGCCCGTTACGATACCTTTATACTCTACTATTCTAAACCCTTCTATAGAGTTTGTTGTTGTTAATATCATGGTTATTTGTTTATTAGTTAAAATGTTCCTGAAATCTTACAAGATTTACTTATAATTCTGATGTCTTAATTATTATCAAAATAGAAAAATTGTACCACAACTTTAAAAGTCTTTGATACAATTTTTCATTATTTATTTGCACATTCATAGTAGTATGAACGTTAATAATGTCCATTATAGATTATTCTGAAACTTCTTTAGGTTCGTATTTTCCTATTAAATCAAAATCTAAATGACGTTTTACTAAATCTGCATTTTTTACTTTAACAATCACTTCGTCTCCTAATTGATACATGGTTTTAGTATCACGACCAATAATAGCATATTGTTCTTGATCAAATTCGTAATAATCACCTTTTACATCTCTAATTCGGACCATACCTTCACATTTGTTTGAGATAATTTCGATATAAATTCCCCAATCTGTAGCTCCAGAAATAACACCAACAAATTCTTCATCTTGATGATCTTGCATAAATCGAATCTGCATGTATTTAGTCGAATCGCGTTCCGCTTTGGTCGCTAAATATTCCATGTTACTACAATGTTTACATTTCTCTTCAAATTCTTCAGCATTAGCACTTTTTCCACCATCTAAATAACGTTGTAACAATCTGTGTGCCATCACATCAGGATAACGTCTAATTGGTGATGTAAAATGAGAGTAATCTCCGAATGCTAATCCGTAATGTCCTATATTTTTGGTAGTATATTCTGCTTTAGACATCGTTCTAATTGCTAAAGTATCTACTAAATTTTGTTCTTTTTTACCTTGTACATCAGATAATAACTGGTTTAAAGAGGCTGCAACACCTGCTTTACTTTTAAAATCTAATTTATGACCAAATCTAGCAGCTACACCTTGTAAAGACGCTAGTTTACTTTCATCCGGCTCATCATGCACACGATATACAAACGTCCTAGGTGGTGTCATTTTTGATACAAACTCTGATACTTTTTTGTTAGCTAGAAGCATAAATTCTTCTATTAACTTATTAGCATCTTTACTTGTTTTAAAATGTACGCCTATTGGATTAGCTTCTTCATCCAAAGTAAATTTAACCTCTACTTTATCAAAACTAATTGCTCCTGATTGCATACGTTTACCACGCATTTTTTTAGCCAGTTCGTCTAATTTTAAAACAGCCTGTGCAATTTCTGGTGTTGTATTATAAGCTTTATCCGTTATGGACACTTCTGCAGGAATATTAGTATCTATCTTTTCTGGATTAGAAATAGTTTCAGCTTTATTAAACCCGATATTATTTTCTATAATTGCCTGAGCTTCTTCATAAGCAAAACGTGCATCACTGTACGTTACTGTACGTCCAAACCACTGGTCTTTAATTTCTGCTTTATCATTTAATTTAAATACTGCAGAAAAAGTGTATTTTTCCTCGAGTGGACGCAAAGAACATGCTCCGTTTGATAAAATCTCTGGTAACATAGGTACGACACGATCTACCAAATACACAGAGGTTGCACGCTCATAGGCTTCGTCATCTAAAACGGTACCTTCTTTTAAATAATGCGATACATCTGCAATATGGATCCCGATCTCAAATAAACCATTGTCTAAAACGGTAAATGATAAGGCATCATCAAAATCTTTAGCATCTCTTGGATCAATCGTAAAGGTTAAATCTTTACGCATGTCACGTCGTTTTGCTATTTCTTCTGGCTGAATGTTTAAATCAATGTTATTAGCATAGGCTTCTACGTCTTCCGGAAACTCGTATGGCAAACCATATTCTGCTAAAATGGAATGAATTTCAGTATTATGCTCACCTGCTTTTCCTAAAACTTTAATCACGCGACCGTTTGGAGAATCTGCCTTATCTGGCCATTCTTCCATAGTAACAACCACTTTATCACCATCTTCGGCTTTTAATGTTTTGTTAATAGGCACAAAAATGTCAGTTTTCATTTTATTACCATCCACTACTACAAAAGCAAAATTCTTTTTTTCGTGTATTTGGATAATACCAACGTATTCTGTTTTAGCACGTTTGATAATATTAGTAATCTCACCTTCGAGCTTTCCTTGTTTTCTGCGTTTGTAAACGTATAATTCTACTTCATCCCCATTCAATGCTTTATTAACATTGTTAGAGGCTATGTATATATCATTCTCAAAAGCATCGCAAATAACGTAACCGTTACCACGTTGTGCAGCATCAAAAATTCCTGTATGATATTCGTTATTAGCAATCGCTTTAAATTTACCACGATCTACTTCTTCTATTTCGGCATTAGCTTTAAGCTTAGCTAATCGTTTGATAATCTGATTTCTACTACTAGCGTCATTGACTCCTAATTTGGCAGCAATTTGCTTATAGTTAAAGCTTTGGTTTCTATCTTTTTTTAAAATACTAAGAATTGTATTTGTAAGGTTGGAAATCTTATTGTTTGAAGGTTTCCTGTGTTTCTTTTTTGTCATTTAATTTGTAATCTATTGAATCTCTAAGTTAAGTGAAATTCGGTTATTTATATCTTAATAAAAGGAGAAGATTGGTTATTAAGTTTATACAAAGCTACGTTTTTAATATTAAATCAATATTAAACTATTATTAAATCTCTTTTTTAGAGTTATCCACATATTATATATATACTATTATTCTTTCTTTAAAATTTTAAAAAAAAATAGTGCTTATTATTGCGTGTTAATAGCGGTATAACTTTTTAAGCTTTTGATTTGATATGTTTACTAAAGGACTCTATTAACAAGTTATTAATACTCTAAACTGTTTGATAATAAACAAAATACTTAGGTTATCAACAACTGTTAATAACGTATGTTGACAATGTATTTTTAATAAGTATTTTTATTTTTCATGTTTGTATGTATCATTTTTATAATGATAAGTCTCCAAAAAATAAGTGCTAACTTTTTTGGTTGTTAATAACCAATTTTTGTTTAGAAAATTATCTGGATAATCCTAATAAAAGTTTTAAAAAACAATCGGAAGATATTAACAAGTAATTAATAATTAAACACGAGTAGTTAACAATTGATTGTAACGTGTTCATTTTTAAAATAAAGACGAAATTAAATTTTATCAATAAGTTAATACCTATTACTTATTAATAGTTGTAATCAATTATTAACTTTGAAAATTAAACAAACAACACACTACTACTATGAAAATATCGATAGGAAATGACCACGCAGGTACAGATTATAAATTTGTTATTCTTAAACATTTAGAATCAAAGGGTTACATTGTTAATAACTATGGAACAGACGCTAATGACAGTGTAGATTACCCAGATTTTGTACACCCAGTTGCAGACGATGTGGCTAATGATAAAGCTGATTTTGGAATTTTAATTTGTGGTAGCGCCAATGGTGTTGCTATGACTGCTAATAAACATCAAAAAGTTAGAGCTGGTGTTTGTTGGACAAAAGAGATTACGGAGTTAACTAGACAACATAATAACGCTAACATTATATGTATCCCAGCACGATATACGTCAGTACAACAAGCAGTAGCAATGGTGGATACTTTTTTAGAAACTAAATTTGAAGGCGGACGTCATCAAAATCGTGTGGATAAAATACCAGTTGGCTGTTAATAATGGGACATGATCATGCACATAGTCACACGCATAATCACAACGACTTAAAAGGTCGTAATCTTATTATATCTATACTTTTAAATATAGTCATTACGGTAGCTCAGGTTATTGGTGGTTTACTATCAGGAAGTTTGGCACTGTTAAGTGATGCATTACATAATTTTAGTGATGTACTCTCTTTAATTGTAAGTTACATTGCTAATAGATTATCAAAAAAAGAGGCGTCTTTACAACGGACGTTTGGTTTTAAACGTGCCGAAATTTTAGCTGCATTTATAAATGCTGCTACCCTAATAATAGTCGCTATTTTATTAATAATCGAGGCTGCTAAACGTGTTCAAGATCCGCAAGAAATACAAAGTAACCTAGTTATATGGTTATCTATTTTAGGCATTTTAGCTAATGGCTTTAGTGTCTTATTATTAAAAAAGGATAGCCAAGCTAATATGAACATGCGTAGTGCTTATCTACACTTATTAACAGACATGTTAGCAAGTGTTGCTGTATTGATTGGTGGTTTATTAATGAAATTTTATCAAGTCTATTGGATTGATAGTGCATTGACCTTAGCTATAGCTATTTATCTAATTTGGATGGGCTTTGATTTATTAAAAACGTCTACTAAAGTATTAATGTTATTTACACCAGAGACGATTCCTATAGATCAAATTGTAAAAGAGATTAACGCTTTCGCAGAAATTAAAAACGTGCACCATATACATGTATGGCAATTAAATGAAGATGAAACTCATTTTGAAGCGCATATCGATTTTGAACATGATATTACATTAACACAATTTGATAAAATATTACATGAAGTGGAAAATTTATTGCTTAATAAATTTGATATTAACCATGTTAACATCCAACCAGAATATGGAAAAGATGATGTTAAAGATGTCATTGTACAAGATTAAAAGAATAGACTAATTAATAATTATGATAGAAGTTAAAGTAAAAACCTTTGCCGAATTAACGACACAAGAATTGTATGATGTACTGCAATTACGAAGCGAAGTTTTTGTGGTCGAACAAGACTGTGTGTATCAGGATATTGACGGTAAAGATCAAAAAGCATTACATGTTATTGGTTTTAAAGATGAAAAAATTGTGGCTTACACACGACTCTTTAAACCAGGAGATTATTTTGAATTAGCAAGCATTGGACGCGTCATTGTTGATAAAGCACAACGTCAATATAAGTATGGTTATGATATTATGAATGCGTCTATCGAGGCTGTAAAAGCACACTATAATCAAACTGAGATTAAAATTTCTGCGCAATGTTATTTGAAACGTTTTTATGGAAATTTAGGATTTAAAGAAATTGGCGACGAGTATCTTGAAGATGGTATCCCGCATATTGGGATGATTTATAAAAAATAAAAAAACCGCTTCGGCACGAAGCGGTTTTATAAGAAGGTTAACCAAACTAACCTAACTTAGAAATATGTCTTGTTAATAACTTTGCTATACTATAGCTAAACTATTTTGTTATTACACTGCAAACATACAATACCATTAGGGTTAAATAAAAATTCTCTGTTTAATTTCACTTATTCAAGGTTTAAATGCAAGATTTTAGATAAGCGGCAGTTTCTTATGATAAACCGTTGCTTAGATTACTTAAGTTAATCGTTGTTTATAACTCTAATTATCATATAAAAAAAAAAGGAGACTTGTTATAAGCCTCCTTTTTTTATAATAGTATATGGTTTAAAGTCTACTCTGCTTTACCAACGTAAGTAATTAAAATTTCAACTCGTCTATCAAGTTCTGGCGCACCACCTAGCGGAAACTTACGACGCATACCCATGTATTTCATACGTTTTTTGTCTACACCTTTTCGTGCTAAATAATCATATATAAATTTTGCTCTAGCTACTGATAAATTACGTTTTTTAGTTTTTTTATCGATGGCATCGCGACTCATTTGCGTACAACACACGTGACCTTGGATAGTAAAATAAAGGTGTTTGTTTTTTAGCATTAGCTTAGCTAAACTTTCTAATGTTTTTTTTGAATCTGAGGTTACATAGCTGTAACTTGTTTTAAAATAGATGTTTTGTAAAGTTATTTTATCTCCTTTTTTTATAGTGCCTTTAGCAATGTCATCCGTTGTTTTTGGACCAATAGAAGTTTCCTTTATAACTTCTTGTTCTACAACTTCAGAATCTTCTTCGGGCTGCTCCTCAACGGTAACTTCGGGTAATTTAGGGGTAACAATAATTTCTACTTTACGATTTAGTCCTCTAATTTTATGGACTTCGTTTTCGTTTAAAACCTTTAATAAAATTTCACCTTTACCATTGACGTTAGTTATTAAATTTTCGTCAATTCCGTAACCAGAAAATAATTCTTTTATAGTATTTGCTCTGTTTTGAGAAAGGTCTAGATTGTAATCATTACTACCTCTATCATCTGTAAAACCGTAGATAGATATTTTTTGGATGGGAATACTGTCTAAGTTGGAGATAAATAGTAGAATACGATTTTCTTCCGTTAATGGGACATCGTATTCATCGGTATTAAAATACACATCATGCGTTAATTCGCTTTGCGAAAAAACCATTGATGTACTAAATAATATTAAAAATAATAAGTGTTTCATAACCTGAGAGTAGCATTAAATATACCAAAAATTATAGAGGTTAAAAAATATATAGATTTTAGTTTAAATATCTGTTATATTTTGAAGTGTTTGATAAAATTTGGGTAGCTGTTTTTATTTCTTCATTATTACTTTTATAGTACTCATACAAACCTTCTCTGTAGACATAACGTTTAACAATTTCGTCTGTTAATAAATTCATTAATTGCTTTTTATTATCTTCTACTGCTTTAGCTTTAGAGTTATCTAAATTAGTAAGTAATGTTTTATAATCTTTGCTAATATCGTCGTCTAAATTTTCTGTTTTAGAGACTTCTAATGCTTTTTTAAGTGCTTTCTCTGTTTCGGTTTCAAACTTAAAACCAGTGGTGTTTAAATAGCTTTTAAAGGCATTAAAATCTGCATCAGATAACTTAAATTTATTAATAGCTTCTATTTTATGATTGTAATAGTATTTAGTAGCAAAGTCAAAGATACTTTGACTGTTTAGTATGGCATCAGTAATCGCTGTATTTTTAGTAACCTCTATAGCTTCATCAGGAAAAACACCACCACCATCAAATACTTTTCTTCCGTTTTTGGTTTTAAAGACATTGTAGTTTTCTTGTTTAACACGTACTGCATTTCCGTTGTCATCTCTATTCCAGTAATCTAGAGCTTGGATGCAACGTCCAGAAGGTGTATAATATCTAGAAATAGTTACTTTAAGCTGTGTTCCGTAAGTTAATTTTTTAGGACGTTGTACTAATCCTTTTCCAAAACTTCTAGAACCTACAACAACAGCTCTGTCTAAATCTTGGAGGGTACCAGAAACAATTTCTGATGCTGAGGCACTGCGACCATTAATTAATACAATTACAGGAATATTTGTATCGATAGGTTCTTTTTTAGTATAATATGTTTTATTATATTTTTTTACTTTGGACTTGGTAGTAACTACCAATTGGCCTTTTGGAACAAATAAGTTAACAACATTTACTGCTTCGTTTAATAAGCCACCAGGATTACCTCTAAGATCTAATATTATTTGTTTAGCCCCTTGCGTTTTTAAATCTTTTAAAGCATATCCCGTTTGAGCAGAAGCTTTAGCATTAAATTTTTGAAGTACAATATAACCAGTTTCTTCATTAATCATTGAAAAGTGTGGTACAGCATCAATTTCTATTTCAGAGCGTGTTACAGTGGCGTTATTTGTTTTTCCTTGACGTTTGTAAGTGACTTCTAACTTAGAGTTTGCAGTCCCTTTTAAAAGGTCTGAGGCATCACCGTCATAACCAGATACTGAGACACCATCTACAGTAATAATCTCGTCACCCGCTTTTAAACCTGCTTTATCGGCAGGATAATCTTTATAAGGCTCTATGACTACTAATTTGTCTTTTAAGGTTCTAATTCTGGCACCAACACCTGTGTAATCTCCTGTGCGACGGATACGTTCTGCTTCTACATCCTGCTCGTTATAAAATTTGGTGTAAGGATCTAAATCGTTAAGCATATTTTTAATGGCGTGGTCCATTAAGTCAGCTGGATTAATATCGTCAACATAATTCATATTCAATTCTTTAAAAAGCGTAGTAAATATTTCTATTTGCTTTGCAATTTCAAAAAAATCACTTTTAAAGGCAGTTCCAGTAAATAATATGGTAATGGCAAATATTGGAATTAATAGGCGTCGTTTAAATCTATTTTTCATGCTATATTTTTTTTTCTGTGTATAAAGAAATGGCTCAATTTGATTACTTTATAGTTTAGAAATTTGATCTGTGAACTTATTAAAAAGCACCTTCATTTTTTTGTCAATGGTCTCAAAATCTGGCATTTCTTTACTAATATATAAAATCATCAGCGTGTATTGCCCAATATTCTGGTCTATTAACAGTTTTTTATTAAGCCTGTAGCCTTCTCTAAGTAGTCGTTTTACACGAATACGGTCTACCGCTTTTTTAAAATTACGTTTACTAGCAGATACACCAACTTTTAGCGAGTCTTCATTTTTTGAATAGACCAAACGTAAAGGATAAGCCGAAACGGAATTACCTTCCACAAACAATTTCTCAATTGCTTTCTGGCTTTTTAGCTTCTCATGCTTGTTATAAGTAAAAGGCATTATGGTATAGTGTATTAGGGCTATTGTTAGTATCGCTTGTCTTAGTTTTTAGTACTAATTTTTAGCAAAATTTAGGACGTAAGTGTCTTCAGACACTAATTAAATGCGAATATACAAATTAAAGGAAATTATAAATTTGTACTGTTTTAAAATAAATACAATTGACAGTCTTGTCTACCAGGCAAACCGATAATATTATTAGCATAATCATTTTGATAGATTAGCTCTCCTTTTTTAATGTAACCTTCTGCTTTGGGCATACAAGCACTCCAAGAACCAGACGGTTTACAATCGTGTAAATCTAATTTTACTATGGTGTGGTCTTCCACTGTAATAACAGCATATTTAAAATTTTTGGCTTTATCTAAAGCAGCACTAATGTTGGCTTTATTTAAATGTATTATTTCTTTAGCAGAGGTAGAGGCTTCTGTCTTAAATGTTGCTATTGGATTACTAGAGGTGTCGTTTTTTAAACTTTTAACATTCTCTAAAAATGCAATATTTACCGTTTTGTCTACTGTTTCAACCGATTTTATTTTTTTTTGATTGCTGGTTGTCGTTTCTGTTTTTGTGTTTTTTGGAGTTGCTATTTGTTTCTTTTCTTCTTTACAGCTAAGTGCAATAATACAGAGTAATACAATTGTGATGTGTTTCATTTAAGGGATTTTAAAAATTAAGTTAATTCAAATATAACTGTTTCAAAAATAAAAAAGCCACAACCTCAGTTGTAGCTTTTTTTATTATAGTATAAACTAAAATTAGTTTATTGTATTGTTTGTTTTATCAATATCTGCCATTAATTGATTTGGATCTATAGAAATAGATTTAATCAAACTTTTTGATTTGCTGATGCTAAAACTGTAGGTTGGTATCGCCCAAGCCCAATCGTTTAATATTTTAGTAGTTGTTGCTACGGGCTTTTCTCCACGCATCATTTGTAAAGGTATGTAGAATTGCTCTGTAGTCCCATCGGTATATTCTACTGTTATATCTATAGGCATTGGCATTAAACCTTTACGTTCTAAATTTACAGTTGTAATGCTATTATTTTCTTCTGTTGAAGTAATAGCATAGTCGATTGTATTAGTAGTCTGTGTCCAATCCATTAAGTACCAATCTAATTCTAAACCAGAAACTTTTTCTGCAGTACGAATAATGTCAATTGGTCTTGGGTGTTTAAAAGAAAAATCATCAAAATATTTTTTAATTGTTTTCTTTAAGTTTTCTTTTCCGATAACATAACCTAATTGAGATAAAAACACAGAGCCTTTATTGTAAGCTGTAATACCATAAGCCATGTTAGTTTCGTAACGATCGGCATGTGTTGTTTGTGGTTTTTCTTTTCCTGATTTCACTAAATAATAGTAGCCATTATAAGCACTAGCTGCTGGATTTTTTAATTTAGTATTATTAATGGCATCCATTGCATAGTCGCTAATATAACTTGTAAAACCTTCGTCCATCCATTCGTGTTTAGCTTCGTTTGAAGCTAATAAAAATTGAAACCATGTATGTGCCATTTCATGTGCTGTTACACCAACTAAGCTACCAAATTTACGTTTACCTGTAATTAATGTACACATGGCATACTCCATACCACCATCACCACCTTGTATAACAGAATATTGATCGTAAGGATACTGACCAACGTTTTCAGAATAATACTGCATTAATTGGACTGTTTTAGGTTGTAAATCTTTCCAAAACTGTAAATTCTCAGCGGGTAAATCTTTTTTATAATAAAAGTTAAGCATAGGACCATTAGGTACTTGCATAGTATCGTGAATATAATCAGGATCTGCAGCCCATGTAAAGTCATGTACTTTTGGTGCTTTAAAACGTAATGTTTTTTTGTTTCCTTTTATTTCAGCGTCTCCTTGTTGGTAACCAGTACCTCCAACAACGTAATTTTTATCAATAGTTAAGTTAACTTCAAAATCTCCCCAAACACCATGAAACTCACGTCCAATGTATGGATCTGTATGCCATCCTTCAAAATCATATTCTGCTAATTTAGGGTACCATTGTGTCATAGATAATGCTACACCTTCAGCATTATCACGTCCAGAACGTCTAATTTGTTGTGGTACTTGTGCGTCAAAATCCATGGTAAAAGTTACACTTTCACCTGGTTGGATTGGTTTAGCTAAATCTACTTCTAAAACGGTCCCCACCGTATCGTGATTTAAAGTTTTACCGTTTTGTTTTAAGCTGTTTACTTTGATATAACCAATTTCATTTGTTGCTAATTTACTAATACGATCTCCAACACGTTTGTCTGGATCAGCAATGGTGCGAGAGCGTACATCCATTTCGCTACCCGGTTGAAAGGCATTAAAGTATAAATGGTAATACACACGATCTAAAACATCTGGAGAGTTGTTGGTATACACCAACGTTTGTTTCCCTTTGTATTGATAGGTATTAACATCCATATCAATATCCATTTTATAATCGACATGTTGTTGCCAATAAGTAGATTTAGAATTCATCGTGTTTCCTGAAGTAGGAACAGTTTGTTTAGTAGACTTACAGGCTGTAAAAAAACTAAAAACAGTAACTAAAAGAAGTAATTTTTTCATTGCATTTAAATTGAAACAAAAAAGCCTCAACGTAGCAGGTTGAGGCTTTTTTAATTATTGGTTTAATATTTAGGAACTTGTGATGCTATAATTAAAGCATTGTAAGCATTTACAATTTTACCAGATTTGCTTAAATTGGCAAATGGTTGAACATTACTAGCATCTCCACCAACAACGACTTTAGAAGGAATAACTAAACCAGAATCCATTATAATTTGTTTTACCTGAGGAGCTGTTAATTTTGGATATTGAGACCAAACTAAAGCAGCAACACCAGCTACAGCAGGAGATGCCATACTTGTTCCCCCCATTGATTTGTATTCGTTTTCTGGAACTGTAGAATACACTTCAGAGCCAGGAGCAAATACATCTACATTTTTCTTACCGTAGTTAGAAAAACTAGATACCATTTTACTACCATACTTAGGTGCTAAAGACCCAACACGAATGTAAGTATTTGATAGCTCTACATCGTTTACATTATCATCAGGAAAGTTTGCTGCTGTATCAACATCTTTACTATCATTACCTGCAGCATGAACAAAAATAACACCATTATCACTAGCGTATTTGATAGCATCTCTTACCCATTCTGGATGCATAGAATAGCTTTTTCCAAAACTACCATTAATTATTTTAGCACCATTATTTACTGCATATCTAATAGCTTGTGCAATATCTTTATCGTATTCATCTCCATTTGGTACTGCTCTAATTGCCATAATTTTTACATTGTTAGCAACTCCATTTACACCTAAACCATTATTACGTTCTGCAGCAATAATACCAGCAACGTGGGTCCCATGACTTTCTGATTTTTTAGTTGGCATAACATTAGCATTACCATAACCTACTTTATCATTAAAATCGTCAGGATTATCTCCTGTTTTACGTCCTTTAAATTCTTTATTTAGGTTTGCGTTTAATTGGTCTGTAAAATACTCTACACCAGCTTTCATTTGTTCTTCTGCATCAGGCATAGAGGTCATCCCATTAGCATACATAAATTTAGCTGCAGCAACTGCTGTTGCTAAGTCAGATCCTTCTGTTGTAGTTATAGCATTTACTTCTTCAGGTGTATAATCAGATTTTTTAAAATGTGCAGCTAAGACTTTGTTAGCACTACTAACCTTTGCATAAATTTGATCATAACGTTTTTTTCCACTTAAAGCACTTTGATATGCTTCTTCTAATTCTGCGTTAGCTTCTGCGTATCTTGGAAGACTTGTATCCAATGTTGCTGCTATACGAGTCATTTCTAACTGTTCGTCATAAGCATCTCCTAAAAAGTTCCATCCATGAATATCATCGATATATCCATTATAATCATCATCTATTCCATTTCCAGGAATTTCTTTTTGGTTAGTCCAAATAACACCATCTAAATCTTCGTGTGTAATGTCTATTCCAGAATCTATAACTGCAACTATAATTTGCTGTCCTTTTCTACCTTTAATTATTTCGGTGTAAGCCTTATCAATACTCATACCTGGAATGGTATCTTTTGCTAAGTCTAAATGACCCCAATTGTGAGCTTCGATGTCCGTTAAGGGAGACTCTTTCATTGGTGCATTGTCAATATTCTCTATAGGTGTAGATAATAAACTTCCACCACAACTAGATAATACTAATGCTGCGAAAGCAGACAATACAATTGGTTTGTAGGTAATCTTCATTATAATTTATTTTGATTAGTTAGTTAGTTAATTAGTTAAAAATGTCATTACAGGTAAAAGTGTCTTTTAGTCGCACTCCTTTTTCTGTATGTTGTACAGTGATAATTTCATTATTAGCATCATGCTCCAAAAATAAGTAATAATTGTGGTCTGCAGCTAAATTGAGAAATTTTTCTTTTTCGTCTAAGGTCAATAGTGGCCTTGTGTCGTAACCCATTACAAAGGGTAATGGTAAATGACCAGCTGTTGGCAATAAATCGGCCATAAAACAAATGGTTTTTCCTTTATAATTAATCATAGGAATCATTTGTTTGTCTGTATGTCCATTGGCATAAAAGATATCGAAACCCAATGCTGAGTTCTTCAAAATATCATCCTGCGGAATATCTGTAAATTTTAAACGACCACTTTGTTCCATTGGAAGTATATTTTCTTCTAAAAACGAAGCAACTTCACGACGGTTAGGTTCTGTTGCCCATTTCCAATGGTCTTTATTACTCCAAAAGTGTGCATTTTTAAAAGCAGATTCTAACTTTGTACGATCTTTATTATAATTAAAAGCACCACCTGAATGGTCAAAATGAAGGTGTGTCAAAAAGACATCTGTGACATCATTTGAAGAAAAACCAGCAGTGTTTAAAGATTTTTCTAATGTGTCATCTCCGTATAAGTTATAATAACCATAAAACTTATCGCTTTGTTTGGTTCCCATACCCGTATCGATTAACGTCAGACGATTACCGTCTTCAATTAATAAACAGCGGGCTGCGATATCTATCATATTATTAGCATCTGCAGGATTGGTTCTGATCCATAAAGATTTAGGGACAACACCAAACATGGCACCGCCATCTAATTTAAAATGACCTGCTTGTATTGGATGTAATTTCATTATAAATTGAATTTAAAAAGGCTCTGCAAATTACTAAATAACCAAGAGATGGGTTATAATATTAAGGTTTTATTAAGAAATCACTTGTTTAAGTCGTTTTCCGAAGTCATAAAGCGCTTTAATTTCTTTAATACTAGCTAGACGTTCTCTTCCAAAGATTAGTAAATCTTTACCGTTAGATTCTATATGATAATACGGGTTACTTTCAAAAAAGTGTGTAATTTCATTTGTAAAAAAGCGTTGTATAGCTTCAGAATCTTCACCTAATAAATAAAAGCGATTAGAGAAATCCGTATGATTTTTAATAGGAATATCTTTAAAACCAGCAAACGCATATACTTTTTCTAAAAAACCTTCTCTGTCTAAAGTAAATTCGGGAATATCTTTATCTAATTTTATATGAAGCATGGTACTACGCACGACTTCTTTGGCAATAAATTCACCTTCAGAAAATTCGATATCAAATAGGTTTAAGGAGTTATCTTTATTATGGATTTGGTTGTATATGTAATTGATTTTCTTCGTTCTAAAAAATAAGAAGTTATTTAAAAATACGGTCTCACGTTCTTTTTTAGAATCGTAATTTAAATCAAAATCGGTAGTCAATTCTTCAATAGTCGTTTGACGACGTGTTAAGCTATTTTTAATAAGTTTTGGTACTGGTAATAAGCGACGCAGTGCAAAAGGATGCTCAGATTCAGTATCATGTAAATCTAATCCTAACACTTCAAAATGACCACCACGTTTGGTAAACAGTTCTTGGTAATTATTTAGATTCTCCATGACGGTGTGATCTACAAATTGACATAACGAAAAGTCTAAGATCACATCTTCGTCTTCTGGAATAGCGTCTAGTTTTGCTTTTAATTTATAAAAGTTTAAAAAGCTACAAAAATGTTTGACACTTACGTAATAATGAGCATCTTCTTGAAACATTAAGACATTTGGTTTTAGCCAGTTTTTAGCAAATAAAGTGACGTTTTTATTAATAACAATATGTATAATAAAGGTAATAAACACACCTGATAAAATACCAGAGATTAATCCAATTTTTAGAGTTACAATTAATGTTACAAAAAAGATAATTAATTGCTCTTTACCAATTCTGAAAATCTTTTTAATGTTTTCGGGAGAGGCTAATTTATACCCTGTGTAAACCAATATAGCCATTAAAGCGGGCAACGGAATACGTGTTAATTGCGTACTAAACAGTACAATAAAAATCACTAAAAATAAAGCGTGAAAAAAGTTAGAGGACCTGTTACTACCGCCATTATTGACATTAACAGAGCTTCTTGCAATAACAGTTACTACGTTAAGACCTCCTAAAAAGCCACTTCCTACAGTCGCTAAACCTAAAGCTTTTAAGTCACGATTAACATTACTTCTGCGTTTTTCAGGATCTAATTTATCCACAGCTTTGATACTTAATAAGGATTCTATACTCGCAATAAGTGTTAGTGCTAAAACACTTGTCCAGAATGGAAATGTACCTATTTTACTAAAGTTAACGGTTGGAATTTGAGAGACGATTTCTGAAAATTCTGGTATACCAGAAATCATGTATTTAATAGCGATTGGGTTGGCTTCGTGCGCTACTAATTCAAAATAATAACTAAAACCTATAGATAGAATAACAATCCACATCGGTGCCGGAATAAGTTGTAGATATTTATTTCTGATTTTAGAATAAAATATCATAATTAAAAAACTAATAACTCCGGCTAAAGCTGCATAAATTAAGCCTGTATTTTGGTAATGAATGGCATCATTTAAGGTAAACGGAATCTCAAAAAGATAGTCAATAGTATCTTCACGTTTTATCCTATGCGCCAGCATAATATGAAACTGTTTTCCTAAAATAATTAATCCAATGGCAGCCAACATACCTTGTATTGCTGAAGATGGAAAGAAATCTGCTAATTTTCCTAATCTTAAAAAACCTAATACTAATAGTAAGGCACCGGAACAAATTATGGCAGCATAAGCGCTTTCTAGTCCTAGGGTGGCTATAGTGCCTAAAAGAACACCCACTAATCCATTTCCTGGACCAGCAATAGTAACATTACTACCGCCTAAAATAGAAACCACAATACCACCAATTACGGCAGCAATTACACCAGAAATCGGAGGGGCATCACTAGCCATAGCCAGTCCTAAACCTAAAGGCAAAGCGATAAGGCTGACCACAAAACCAGAAAAAATATTTTTAGGTAATGCTTTAAAAAAGGTCTTTATGTTATTCTGTTTTGGGCTCATTGAATAATTAAGACGTCTGTTGGAAGTTCGGTTAAAATATGTTCTATATCGTGTGGGAATAAGCGATCCCAAAAGGTCATTTTTGTTGGCGCATTCATCACTAATAAATCCGCGCGTTTAATTTGCGCATAGTGGCCAATGGAATATCCTTGAGTTCCAAAAATGGGTTGCGATTTTATAACAATATTGTTAGTATGTGCTTTTGGTAGATTTTCGATAATATGATTAATTCGTGACGTTTCACGATTACTAATCCTTGCTTTTATAATGTTTGCGTGTCTTAATGATTTGTCATCATCGACTTTGATATCAATTTCGTTTTGTTTAATTTCTTCAACAATAGTCAACTGTTCGGCATTTAATTTGGAAGCGACATAAAAAGCAGAAGCAATGGTTTGTTCCGTTTTAGGATCTTCCAATCCGTTAACTACAATATGTCGACACGGTAACCTTTCAATAGAAGGATTTATTAACAGTAACAAACTACATTTAGCTTGTCTAGTAATTTTTCTAGCAATAGACCCGACGTAGTATTTTACAAAATTTTCACGTTTGGCTGCACCAATAATAAGTAAATCAAAGTTTTTTTCTTGAGATGTACTTAAAATCGCATCTACAGGATTTCCGGATTTAAAAACGACTTCATACTCAAGATGATCTTTTTTAAAAGTGTTTAAAATAATTTTTAAAGTTTTTAATTTATCTTCAGACTGCTCTCCAATATGAATCATGACCAATTTAGCCTCAAAAAATAGGGATAGCCTAGCAGCCTCATAAAGATTTGCTTTTAGGTTAGGCGAAAACGCGACACCAATTCCGATAGTTTTAAAAGGTTTTAAAGACACTTGAGTTATTAATGGTTTTTGAAAAATTGTAAGATACTCTTTTTTTAAGTTTAAAAAAATTGAGAGCTAAGGAGGCTTAAGATTCAAAACTCAACTTTTTACTCTAAATTTGGGTTAAAATATAGACGTAGAATTAAAGAATTAGTATTTTCACAAAAAACGTAAACTGAATGTTAGAATTAGGAGGAATCATCATTTTAGGGATACTAGCACAATGGATGGCATGGAAATTAAAAATACCTGCTATTTTACCTTTGATATTAATCGGTTTATTAGTTGGCCCAATTGCTGCTGAGTTTTTAAGTGAAGACGGAACCAAGTGGATAGAACCCATTTGGAATGGTGAAGAGGGCTTGTTTCCTGGAGAAAGCTTATTTTATTTTGTGTCCTTAGCGATAAGTATCATTCTTTTTGAAGGTGGTTTAACCTTAAAAATGAGTGAAATTAAAAATGTAGGACCTGTGATTACAAAACTTATTTCATTAGGTTCTTTAGTAACCTTTTTTGGAGCTGGTGCTGCTGCACATTATATTTTTGGTCTGACTTGGGAAATTGCATTTCTATTTTCTGGATTAATAATTGTTACGGGACCCACTGTAATTACTCCTATTTTAAGAAACATACCACTTAAAAAAGATATCTCTACTGTTTTAAAATGGGAAGGGATTTTAATTGATCCTATCGGCGCTTTAGTCGCGGTATTGGTCTTTGAATTTATAAGCGTAGATGCTGGAGGCGAGTTTACTAAAACGGCGTTAATTGAGTTTGGTAAAATTGTACTATTTGGAGCTACTTTTGGCTTTACGTTTGCGCATGCTTTAAACTTTATTATTAATAAAAAATGGGTGCCACATTATTTGCTAAATGTATTTGCATTAGCAGCTGTGTTGGGTGTTTTTGTGCTGTCTGATGTATTTGCACATGAGTCAGGATTGCTTGCGGTAGTAGTTATGGGAATGGTTTTGGGTAACTCAAAATCACCGTATTTAAAAGACTTGTTATATTTTAAAGAATCGTTGAGTGTTTTATTGATTTCTATATTGTTTATTCTACTAGCAGCAAATATTAATTATAGTGAGTTATTATTAATTTATAATTGGAAAACAGCAGCACTTTTTGCCGTAATAATTTTGATTATCAGACCTATTGGTGTGTTTTTAAGCACGCACGGTTCTAAACTTAAGTTTAACGAAAAACTATTTATCAGTTGGGTTGGACCACGTGGTATTGTTGCTGCAGGGATTGCTTCTCTTTTTGGCTTAAAATTAGCTAGTAAAGGCATAACAGGAGCCGAGTACATTACACCTTTAGTATTTGTTATCGTTTTAGGAACGGTACTTTTAAATGCAACGACCGCCAGAATTTTTGCTAAATTAGTGGGCGTCTTCTTAAAAGAATCTAATGGGATTTTAATTGTTGGTGCCTCAAAAGTATCACGATTAATTGGTCATTATTTAGAATCTCATGGAAGACATGTGGTGTTGATTGATAGTAATCAAAATAACATTAATAAAGCGCAAGAGTTAGGTTTGGAAGCTATTAATACTAATATTTATTCGGAAACGCTTAGCGATAATATAGAGCTTAATGATGTCGGGTATTTAATGGCGCTTACAGGTAATAATGAAATTAATAGGTATGCGATTACTAAGTTTTCTAAACAGTTTGGAGAGAATGGTGCTTTTAGATTAGTCTCGACTGAAGAAATGCTGGATGACAATAATAATCCACAGGAAGGTTTATTTTCGCATAAGGATGATTTTAATAGATTAACAGAGGTTACAAAAAAATTTCCGAGCATTCAGGAAATTGAAATTATTGATAAAGAACATTTGTTAGATTTAATAAAAACGACAAATGCAGATAGAGATATCATTCCTTTATTTATTAAAGATGATGAAGGCGAACTGCATATTATTTCATCTTATAACACAGATATTGAAAACGCAAAAGAAGGGTATTATTTAGTGTATTTAGGAAAACCTTTAGATGTCGAAAAAATAGATACAGTATAAGATATACCCCATTCATCTCTTTTTTATCCCCATTGAGCACAAACTGTTTTTTATAATTAACTGATAAGTATATCTTTAGCTTATCAATCAAAATCAAACAGTTATGACTTTAAAATCACTACGTATTTTATGCTTTCTTTTTTACTCTTTTACTAGTATTGCACAGCACGATATTTCTGGAACTATTGCTGATCAAAATGGGCAACCCCTAGAGTTTACCAATGTGATACTTTATAATCAAGCAACTAAATCTGTTGTTACGGGAGTAGTTACTAATAAAGAAGGCGTTTATCATTTAAAAAATACGACGTCAGATACGTATTATTTAGAAGTGTCGAGTCTTGGGTTTAAGACTAAATTATCTGATAAATTTGAGCTTCAATCCAATAAAACGTTTGACTTTATTTTAGAAGAGGAAAACCTAACATTAGATGAGGTTGTTGTTAAAAGTAAACGTCCTGTAATAAGACAAACCGCAGAAAAACTAATAGTAGATTTGGAAAAATCAGAAATGATTAACACCAATTTAGAGGATGTGATGCGTAAAATTCCTGGAGTTTTAGTGACTAATAACGGGATTTCGATAGCAGGAAAAACAGGAGTAAAGATTCTTATTAATGGAAAAACAACGGAGTATATGGATGTTGAAACATTACTTAGAGATTTTCCAGCAGACAATATTTCAAAAATAGAATTAATAGAACAACCAGGAGCAGAGTATGAAGCATCAGGTTCTGGAGCCATTATAAACATTATTTTAAAGAAAAACGTCCAATTAGGCACGCATGGTAGTGTGACATCTTGGATAGGAGAGGACGAAGGCTTAGAATGGGGTTCTGGATTTTCTATAGCGAGTTATAAAAACAAATTAAATTGGCAGTCTAGTGTTAATTATTCGGAACCAACATGGCGTGAAGATTTGTTTTTAGTAAGAACGGTTGGTACAGAAACGTATGATCAAGTAACTAAAGAGCCGTATGATCCTAAAAACATTACGATTAGCGGAAGTTTAGATTATTATTTAAACGAAAACCACTCTATTGGAATCGGCGGAAGATTTAATAACCGAAACTCTACAAGAACAATAAGCAGTGAGACTATAATTTCTGATATCAATACGACAGAAACGCTATTTTCTGAAAACTACTTTGATAGAGACCGCTCTAACTTTAATATCAATCCTTATTACGAGTATAAAACCGAGGTTAATAAATTGGTTGTCGATTTTAATTACGTTGATTTTACAAACACTAATACCAATACCTTATCTGATGTCGCAGGAAGTACTATTGATTTTACAGATAGACGCTATAATCAAGACGGAACGTATAATATTAAAACCTATCGCGTTGACTATTCCAGAACGTTTTCTGATAACTTAAAATTAAGTGCAGGTACACGCTATGCGGATGTTAAAACAGATAACGATTTAGAATCTTTAATTTACAATAATGGTAATTTTGATTTGTTAGATGATGAAAGTAGTCGTTTTGTTATTGACGAAACCATTTTTGCATTGTACTCAAAGATTAGTGCAACGCAAGGTAAGTGGTCCTTTTCAGGAGGATTGCGTTATGAAGATAGTAATACAGACGGTACGTCTACATTTTTAAACAATGGTAGTTTAGTCTCTCAAGTCCAGAAAAGACCCATTAAAAAGCTATTTCCAAGTGCGTCAGTTAGTAGAGAGCTAACGGATGTTTTAGGGGCTAGTTTGTCTTATAGTTATAGAATACAAAGACCTTCTTATAGTAGTTTAAACTCTTTTGCTACGTTTTTAGATCCTTTTTCGGCAGGAGAAGGAAACCCTAATTTAACACCATCTTATACTAATAATTATCAGTTTAATTTAACCTACGATGGCCAACCTTTTTTTATAGTGGGTTATAGTAAAACAGACGATGTTATTTTTGAATTAATCTCGCAAGACAATGCGACAGCACAAATTAGACAGCAACAAGTAAACGTAGAGAATAATGCGAATTGGAATTTTAGATTATATGCTCCGGTTGAGTTTGCTCAAGGTTTAGAAGGGTATACAGGTATCATTGTAACTAATACAGACTACCAATCCCCAACCTATAATGTCGATTTAAATAAGTGGAATTTTATCTGGTTTTTAGAGGCTAGTTACGAGTTACCTTGGGATATCGATTTTGAATTAAGCGGTAATTATGGAACTGGTGCTTTAGAAGGTCAAATTGAAGTCGATTGGTTTGCAGAACTAGATTTTTCTTTTGGTAAAAAATTCTTAGACGATAAACTTAAAGCAAATCTTGGATTTAACAAAATGCTAAACAGAGGATTTATAGGTAATATAGATTACGGAAACGGTCTTGCAGCAGTAGAAAGTAATGAGTCAAGACAAAATGTACAACTTAGATTATCCTATAGTTTTGGTTCTAAATTTGGTAAAAAGAAAAGTAGAAGTAATTCATCAAGAGATGAAGAGAACAGAATTGATGGTAATGATTAGTAAATTGGTGATATCAAAATTATGAAAAGTAAGCTTAACAAATCAGATTATATTGTTCTTATAATTTATTACAGTGTGTCTTCAATTTTAAACATTATAGATTATAATAATAGTGACAATGCTCTTATTGAATATATTGTAGATATTCCTACAACAATTATTACTTCGTTTATTGTTATTCTTATTTTCATGTACTTTTTGATTCCTAAATATTTGATTCAAAAAAAGTATGTTGCTTTTATACTATTAGCATTAGTTGTTTTAACTTTTTTTGGCACTATTGCAGATACTTTAGGGTTTTGGAGCGGAGGAAATTCATTAGATAAATTACCAAAATGGGATAGAGTTATTTTAAACGGAATTTACACCTCCTCAAATGATATTGGATTATTATTAGGAATACTTTTTACAAAAAAATTCTATGAAGGTAGAAATGAGATTATTAATATTGAAAAGCAACAAAAAGAAAACGAACTTAAATTATTACGTTCTCAAATAGATCCTCACTTTTTGTTTAATAATCTAAATACATTAGATGCTTTAATTGATAGGAATGCAACAAAAGCTAAAGAGTACGTTAATAGATTGTCTTCAATTTATCGCTATCTTATTAAAACAAAAGATGTTGAGGTTATGGAGTTATTTGAAGAAATTCAGTTAGCAGAAAACTATATAATTTTAATATCGAAATAAATACCGATATTTCAAACAAGTTTATCCCAACGGGTGCTATCCAAGCCTTATTAGAAAACGTTGTAAAGCATAATAAACCAAAAAACGACCAACCAATAGAAACTACCATTTTAATCGAAGATAACGTGCTTAAAGTAATAAATACTAAATCTGCCATTATATCTAAAAATGAATCGTTTGAGACCGGATTAAAAAATTTAAAAGCACGTTATAAATTACTGTCAGATAAAACCATTATCATAATTAATACAGATAAGGAATATTCTATTTCTATTCCAATCATTAATTTAATTGAAGACAACTAAAATGATGAAGATTTTAATTTTAGAAGACGAAATTCCAGCATACCAAAAATTAGTCACTTTTGTAAATGACTATTTTAAGGAAACAATACCGCATGATTGGACGCGTTCCAATGCAGACGGAAAAGTACTACTTACACAAAATAAATACGATTTTATTTTATCAGATATTCAGTTATTAGATGGGATCTCTTTTGATTTATATAATGACATATCTATCGATACACCAATCCTATTTTGCTCTGCGCACGACGCATATTTGTTTGAAGCATTTAATACTAATGGGATTGCATATATCTTAAAACCATACACGCAAACGGACTTTAAAAAAGCCATAGAAAAGTACCAATCGCTTTTTAAACAAGGAGATTATAATACTTTAAATCAGAAAACTATTATTGATTTAAAAATGGCGTTGAAAGAAGAACATGATAATTATAAAAAAAGATTTGTTATTAAAAAAGCAAAAGGGATTCAGTTATTAAATGTTGTAGATATTAGTACTATTGAAGCCTCAGGAGATTTTTGTATTGCAACAGATTTTAATGGAAAACGGCATGCCATTTCGCAAAATTTAGGGTCTATTTATCAACAACTACAAACGACTAAATTTTTTAAAATTAATAGAAGCGAAATTGTGAGTATAGATTTTATTGAAAATTTAGAGAATCATTTTAAAAACAGACTACTAATTAAAATGACTGGCTTAAAAGAAAAAGTAATGACAAGTACAGCGACGACTTCGGAGTTTAGAAAGTGGTTGGAACAGTAAAAAAGTGTAAAAACTAAAAAAACCTTCATTTATAAAATGAAGGTTTTTTTATATTAAAAATTAAAATTATCTAATTAATCATTCAACTTTAAAACAGCCATAAATGCTGCTTGAGGTATCTCTACGTTACCTACTTGACGCATACGTTTCTTACCTTTTTTCTGCTTTTCTAATAATTTACGTTTACGCGAAATATCTCCACCATAACATTTTGCGGTCACATCTTTACGTAATGCCTTTACCGTTTCTCTAGCGATAATTTTTGCTCCAATAGCCGCTTGAATTGGAATATCAAATTGTTGACGTGGAATAAGTTCTTTTAACTTCTCACACATTTTCTTACCAATGTTGTGTGCATTATCTGCGTGTATTAAGGCAGATAGTGCATCTACAGGCTGTGCATTTAATAACACGTCTAAACGTACTAATTTTGATGTTTTCATTCCTAAAGGATGGTAATCAAAAGAGGCATACCCTTTAGATACCGTTTTTAAACGGTCGTAAAAATCAAATACAATTTCGGCTAATGGCATTTCAAAAGTTAATTCAACACGTTCTGGTGTTAAATACGTTTGATTTACAATCATACCACGTTTTTCAATACACAAACTCATAACGTTACCAACAAAGTCTGATTTAGTGATTATAGTGGCTTTAATATAAGGCTCTTCTACACGATTTACTGTTGATGGATCTGGTAAATCAGAAGGATTATTTACAATAAATGGTATGTCTGGGTGCTTATTTGTAAAGGCGTTGTACGATACGTTAGGTACAGTCGTAATTACAGTCATATCAAACTCACGCTCTAAACGTTCTTGGATAATTTCCATGTGTAACATTCCTAAAAATCCACAACGGAAACCAAAGCCTAATGCAGCAGAGCTTTCTGGTGCAAAAACAAGAGAAGCATCATTAAGTTGTAGCTTTTCCATACTATTTCTAAGCTCTTCGTAATCCTCTGTGTCTACTGGATAAATACCAGCAAATACCATAGGTTTAACATCTTCAAAACCTTCTACAATATTAGTTGTTGGATTTACAAAATCTGTGATTGTATCTCCTACTTTTACTTCTTTAGCAGTTTTAATACCTGTAATTAAGTACCCTACATCTCCAGTTTTAACGCTTTTTTTAGCAACTTGTGTTAGTTTTAGTGTTCCAACTTCGTCCGCGTTATATTCTTTACCTGTAGCGACAAATTTAATTTTTTGTCCTTTTTTAATTTCACCATTAAAAACTCTAAAATAAGTTTCAATTCCTCTAAAGGTATTGTAAACCGAGTCAAATATTAAGGCTTGTAATGGCGCGTCTGGATCTCCTTTTGGAGCTGGAATACGCTCAATAATAGCTTTTAATATCGCTTCTGCACCAAATCCAGTTTTACCACTAGCATGAATCACTTCTGAAGGATCACATCCTAATAATTCAACAATATCATCAGTAACTTCTTCTGGGTTTGCACTTGGTAAGTCTACCTTGTTAAGTACAGGGATAATTTCTAAATCATTCTCTAACGCTAGATATAAGTTAGAAATAGTTTGTGCTTGTATACTTTGAGCGGCATCTACGATAAGTAAAGCACCTTCACAGGCAGCAATAGATCTGGACACTTCATAAGAAAAATCGACGTGGCCAGGAGTATCAATTAAGTTTAAAATATAGTCTTCACCTTCATAGGTATAGTCCATTTGGATGGCGTGCGACTTAATGGTAATACCACGTTCGCGCTCTAAATCCATACTGTCTAGCAACTGTGCTTGTTGTTCTCTTGCAGTAACAGAACCTGTAGTATCTAATAAACGGTCAGCAAGTGTACTTTTTCCGTGGTCAATATGTGCAATAATGCAAAAATTTCTTATGTTTTTCATAGTCAAATCACCTTATAAATCAAGGTTCTTGCAAATATAAAGTAATTATTGGGCTTTTTTTCTTTTTTCTTAGTTATCCAAATGCATATAAATTTGCGGTTTTTTCCACACCAATTAATGTGTAACAATTATTATATTGCATTCTTAACTTGCCCTTAATGAATCGCTTTAATTTTATAATACTTTTTTGTGTCTCTATAGTCGGCTATGCTCAGGATTTAACCCTTTCTGGGACGGTGGTAGATGATAACAATCAGCCTGTGGCATATGCCAATGCAATACTATATACATCGGACGAATCCCAAATTATAACAGGGTCAAGTACCAATGAAGAAGGAGAATATGCTATTACTAATTTAAAAACCGGTGATTATATTTTAAAGCTATCCTATTTAGGTTTTGAACCCGTAAATAAAGCAGTTTCACTTACTCAAATAACAAATGTAGGCGTAATAACTTTAAATACATCAACTGAAGCTCTTGCAGAAGTAACTGTTAATGTCAAAAAACCAACAATTAACAAGCTAGCTGATCGTTTAGTTTTTAATGTCGAAAATACGGCATTAGTAGAAGGCAGCATGCTTGATGTTGTCCGCAGCACACCATCCGTCTTTATTTTGGACGAAGGTATCAAAGTGAAAAATAGTTACCTAACAATTTATATTAATGATAAAAAAGTAAATTTATCTGGAGAAGAGGTTATTCAGCTTCTAGAATCTTCACCCGCAAATAGTATCAAATCTATAGAGTTAATTACAACACCTGGTGCTAGATATGAGGCCTCAAGTGGGGTAGTATTAAACATTATAATGAGTAAAAATTTAATTATTGGATACAGAGGACGTGTGTTTAGTAAATATAAACAAGGTGTTTTTCCTAATTACGAAGCTGGAATTTCTAATTTCTATAAGACAGATAAAATAAGTTTATCTGCCAATTATAGTTTTTCTAAAGACAAGCTAAATCGTGAAAATAATGATCAGATAAATTATTTAAACAATGATAATGCTTTAGAGCAATTGTGGGCCTCTAATGTCAAAAGAAATAAGAGACTCGAAACTCATAATGCAAATATAAATTTTGATTATTTTATAAATGATAATAACACTTTTAGTCTGTCTTCAAGGATTGTATTAACCCCTTATTTTAACTATGAAACTAATAACAGAACGTTAATCTCTGATGATAATAACAATTTGCTATCTAGTTTTAACGCTAAAACATTATCCACGTATGATAAAGATAATTTAGGTTTTGATGCGGATTACGTAAGTAAGTTTAAAGACGATAGTAAATTATCTGTAAATGCCAATTATACAACTTTTGATTATTTTCGAGTTCAGAATATAAATAGTGATTACTTTTTAGCAGATGATACTTTTGATTATGATACTGCTTTTAAAACCAACTCTAGTCAAGATATTAACATTATAAGCTCACAAGCAGATTATTATATTCCTTTTAATGATGATTCTTCGCTATCTCTTGGTGTTAAAGGTGGTTTTGTAAAAACTAATAATGATGTCGTAAGATTTAGTATAGAGGGTAGTCAAGAAGTTATAGACACTGCTAATTCTAATATTTTTGATTATGATGAAAAGGTGTTGGCTGCCTATGTAGATTATGAAGATCAATTTGGAGACTTTATTTTTAACGGAGGGTTGCGTGCAGAACAAACTAATGTTAACGGTATATCACTTAACAGTAATAATAAACAAAATTATCTAAATTGGTTTCCCACAGTAGTTTTGACTCATAACACGACTGAAAAATTAAGCTTGTATGCTAAATATAAAAGGACCATTTCAAGACCTGATTATCAGTCGCTAAATCCGTTTCAGTTTCTTTTAAATGATAACATTATTGTTAGCGGTAACCCTAATTTACAACCTGCATTTACTAACCGTTTGGAGTTAGGTACTATTTTAAATGATACACATACATTTGAAGTTAGTTTGATAACATCTACGGGTGATTTTAATGAGTTAGGTTTCCAAAATAACGACACTAATATTATAACTTATACACCTCAAAATATAGGAAACACTACTGAATTAAATTTCATTTATGAGACCTATTTTACCGCATTTGATAAACTGTCTATATATTTTGTAACCGCAATGTACTATTCTAAGGAGGAGACAAAGGTCCAAAATGTAAACGTGGCATTAGATCAATGGAGTAATTATACAGCCTTTGATACTAACATAAGCTTTTTAAAAGATAACAGTCTATCGACAAATTTTTCATTAACTTATCTTAGTAAAAGATTATCAGGGCTTCAAACAATTAAAGGGATGCTTTTATCTGAACTTGCCATATCTAAAACCATTTGGAATAAAAAAGGAACCATATCTTTAATCGCTTCAGATTTATTTAATAAAGCAGACTTTAAGACGTCTACAAATTATTTAAATCAAAATTTCTCACAATTTACTAATTTAGATAATCGTTATATTAAATTAGGTTTTAGCTATAAGTTTGGTAATAGTACGCTAAAAAGTAATGAGAAAGATCGAAGTCATAGCGAACGTAGTAGAATTAATAGTAGAGATTAATTAGTCTTCCTAATCAACAATAAACAAATCTGTTAAATTCGTCTAGAAATAATCTAGTGTAAGATCAATGGGATTACTCTAGATTTTACAATTATTATCAATTTGTTTTATTGAGACTTTTGTTCCGAGTAAACCATCTTAAAATCAATGTTTACCTTATAAACGACAATGAAGATTAGTAATAAAGAGATAATAACAAAAATACACTTAATCATATCTGTTTGTATAGTTGTTCCCGTGTCTTTTTTTTATGGTTTTAATCCAAGCTCAGAGTTTGATATTCATTTAGACACTGTAGATGAGCATAATTTTTTTAAGGCCGTTATGGGCTTGTATTTTGGGTTTTCTATACTTTGGATTTTAGGTGTTTTTAAAACCAGTTATCATAAAATGGCACTAGTGACTAATATGATATTTATGCTTGGATTAGGTTTTGGAAGAGTGTTAAGTTTTGCAATAGATGGTATCCCAACGTTTGGTTACAAATTCGGAACTTTTGCAGAGCTATTCTTAGGGTTTTATGGATTGTGGGTACTGCTACATCATACTGCCACAGATACCTAAGCTTACTATAACATAAACAACAGCTAATATAAATAATACTTTAGCTGCTTTTTTATTGCTTTTAAGTATCGCTAAACCAATTATAGCTAATAAAATGGCTGGTCCAAACATAATGGCTCCAAAAAACAGAGCTATTCCGTTGTAATTTCCACCGCCTGTTGCTTCTAAAATAAGTGTTATCATAATTACATCTCGTTTCTAAGTTCTTCTAATCGGGCTTTTTTATCATCACGATAAAACAAATTCATGGTTTCAAAAGGAATTATTTTATTGTCTTTATCCACAATATGCACACACGATTTTTTAATGGCTCTAACATCAAAGTTATAAGCATCTATAAACTGCATAATAATCACTCTAAATAAGTTATCGTAACCCAACTCTGGAGCATCAATATTTGGTAGGCAACACAGGATAGATTTTAGGTTTTCTTCCGCTACCTCAACCGAGTTTCCTGTACTAAACAGCTCCACCATTTTACCTTGTAGTGCTTCATCTTGCTCGTAAATAATAGTGTTTTTACTATTATCTAATAAATCGTTTGGATTAATATAACGCGTCAAAGGAAATACTTCGTCACCTAATTTAAGCGCATAACCCATAACCAAAGCATCTGGATTACAGGGTACAGGAAGCAAGTCATCCGCATTAAAAATAGTGGTTTGTTCCATTATTTTTCGACGGACTTCAGTAATAGTCATCCGATCTGTTTCTGGATTAAAATTATCCAATCGTCCTGCAATTTGTGTTGGTTGTAACGTGACCCCTCTAACACATTTCTGTTTTAAAGCGTAATCAATAATTTTACCAATTTCGCCGTCATTTAATCCTTTTTGTAGGGTAACCACTAAAGTTGTCGATAGGTTTAATGTATTCAGGTTTTCGATAGCTTGTTTACGGATATCATTTAAATCGGCACCACGAAGCTCGCGCAATACTCTGTTTTCAAACGAATCAAATTGTAAATACACTTCAAAATCTGGAGCATAGGTTTTCAGTCTTTCCGCGAAAGCGAAATCTTTAGCAATTTTAATCCCATTGGTGTTCAACATTAAATGTCTAATCGGCAACGTTTTGGCGTAATCCATAATTTCCCAAAACTGTGGATGTATGGTTGGTTCTCCACCCGAAATTTGTACCACATCAGGTTCCTTTTCATTTCTAACAATAGTGTCCAACATGGCTTTAACTTCGTCTAAAGTACGATGTCTACCATAGGTTGGTGATGAGCCCGCATAACACGTCGGGCAGGTTAGATTACAACGGTCCGTTACCTCAACAACAGTCAAGCAACTGTGCTGCTCATGGTCTGGACACAAACCACAATCATAAGGACAGCCATAATCGGTTTTGGTGTTAAAAGTATAGGGCGTTTCGCTAGGTTTATTGTAGTTACGGATGTTTTTATAATACTCAATATCGTCAGCAATTAATACCTTACTATTACCATGTTCCTTACAACGCTTTAGCATGTAAACATTATCATCTTCAAAAACAATTTTGGCATCTACACGTTTTAAACACTCAGGACACAAGCTTAAAGTAAAATCGTAATAGGTATAATTTCTAACTGGCATTTTCTATTTTTTATGTTATTTGGGCGTTACCACAAGGGTCGCGCTATCCACTAAATCTTTTTCTCGTACCTCAAAAAAGGATACCGTTTCTATCGCTAACGCACCTGTCTACTAAATAAAAGGCTAGCAATAAACGGACTGTAATACAACCAACAAATTACACATAATAGTTGAATACTACTTAAACCGAAAGTATAAAATACATTTGGTTTTAAAAACTCAATACAAAATCTAAAGCCAAAATAACTGAGCATAAAAATCTTAAACAACTCCCCGTTTTTTAATTGGAAGCTATTGTTTATGGCTCTTAAAGTTATAAGTAACAAGGTTAAAAAGACGAGTTCATACAATGACGTGGGATGACGCATAAGGCCATCACCTAAATCCATTCCAAAAACAGAAGACGTCACCTTACCATAAGTAAACTCGTTAATACCAGATAGAAAACAGCCCACGCGACCAATAAAAATCCCTAAAATTATAGGGAAGACAAATAGATCTCCAGAAGATTGCTTTTCGCCAATTAGTTTCTTCGCCAATTCCACACCTAATAAACCTCCAAATAAACCACCCATTATGGTTTTAGTATTAAATAATTGGATCAGGTTTCTTAAAGATAATTCAATTAAAGGATTTTCTAAAAAGCCAACTAAGCGCGAACCTATTAAAGCACCTAAAGCAGCACCTAAAATAATGGATAACCGGTTATTTGAATTAATAGTATCTGTATTACTTTTCCTTAAAAGCACATAATAGCGATACGCAATAAAAAAGGCGAGATATTCTAAAACAAGATGCGTATTTATGGTAATACCAAAAAGCTCAAGGTTGAATGGGATTTTCAATGGCTCTAGTTAAGATAAAATTATAAGCCTAAAATTTTAGCATCAACTCTAAATTTAGTGTCTATGGTTATATCGTGAGTTTCGCTAATGGTTTCGTCTGTTACAGTGGTGATGCGTAAACTATAACTGTCTTTTTTAATAAATTCTTTTAATTCTTGTCCTGTAGTGTTTAAGTTTAGAGTTGTAGCATCCGTATTTTCTAAATCAAAAAGATTTGCAATTTCTAATTCGTCCAGACCTTCTGCTTCAATATAAACATGTATTTCTTTTAAAAAATTAAAATTACCATCTGCAGGAGCGTCAATAGTCAGTTTAATGCTACTTAATTTAATGCTTTCAATTAAATCTTTATGCGTGTCATTGTTTTCAAAAGAGGATTCTGATTCTGTAGTAACATCAGGAGTTAACACACTAAAAGGAGTATCGATTAACGTTGTTGACGGAATAGAGTAATTGGTTTGATAGTTTAAATCGAATTTGGTTAACTCGTCAATCGCATCACAATTTAAAAGTAACATAGAAGAGACGAAAAGTAGAAGTAGGTTTTTTTTCATGTTATTTTTTTATAAATGTAACTAAATTTTAATGCATTGTAATAGCTTATCAAAAAATAGACCTTGACAGTGCTAGGTTTGGTACGTGTTGTAGTTAGATATAAAAACACTAATTTTGCATCAAAATTGTATTGTGGTAAAAATAGGTAATATAGAACTTCCAGACTTCCCGTTGTTGTTAGCACCAATGGAAGATGTTTCAGATCCACCATTTAGAGCGTTGTGTAAAGAGCAAGGCGCAGATGTGGTATATACAGAGTTTGTTAGTAGCGAAGGTTTAATACGTAATGCAGCAAAAAGCGTTATGAAATTAGATATTTACGAAAAAGAACGTCCTGTAGGTATCCAAATCTTTGGAGCTAATTTGGATAGTATGTTACAAACCATTGATATAGTAGCAGAGTCAAAGCCAGATATTATTGATATCAATTTTGGATGTCCTGTTAAAAAAGTAGTTAGTAAAGGTGCAGGTGCAGGGATCTTAAAAGACATCTGTTTAATGGAGCAATTAACTGCAGAGATGGTTAAACGCACCAATATTCCTATTACGGTAAAAACACGTTTAGGTTGGGATCATGATTCTATTAGAATTGTTGAGGTGGCAGAACGACTACAAGATGTCGGTTGTAAAGCCATAGCAATACATGGTCGTACTAGAGCACAAATGTATAAAGGGGATGCCGATTGGAAACCAATTGCAGCCGTTAAAAATAATCCACGTATGAACATTCCTGTGTTTGGAAATGGAGATGTCACGACACCAGAACGTGCGATGGAAATGCGTGATCAATATGGTTTGGATGGCTGTATGATTGGTCGTGCAACTATTGGTAATCCTTGGTTTTTTAAGCAAGTAAAACACTTTTTTGAAACCGGAGAACACTACAGGCCAATTACGATGCAAGAACGTGTAGAAGCGGCGCGTAGACACTTACAAATGTCTATCGATTGGAAAGGCGAAATTCTTGGTGTTTTTGAAACAAGACGTCATTACACAAATTACTTTAAAGGCATTCCGCATTTTAAAGAACACCGCATGAAAATGGTAACTAGTGATGCGTCTGTAGATGTATTTGCTGCTTTTGATGAGGTTTTAGAATTATTTGGAGATTTCCAGTTTCCGGAATAGTAAGATAAAATTCAAAATTTTAAGTTTTAAAACAAATACCAGAAAAAGTATTCGTTAGTATATCAAGTGATAGCTGCTTTCTTATTTAAAGAGAGTTGGTTTTTGCTTATAGTTTATAATTGGGGAGTTTGAAAACTTCACGAAACATAAACAAACACACCAAAATGAAATTAAAATCAAGTCATCTTTTTTTTATTTTTCTCATGCAGATTATAGCAGTTGGGTTTTTTGTGTCAAAAAAAGTTAATGTAAACATGACAAAAACCGTTGGTCAAAAGCTAGATAGTTTAAATGGTGTCTATGTTTTTTATAATGGCGGTGTAGCTAATAACTCAGGAAGACACTTGTCTAAAATGGGCTATAATTATGGACTTAAATACCAATGTGTAGAGTTTGTTAAGCGTTATTATTACGAGGCTTTAAAGCATCAAATGCCAAATACTTATGGACACGCCAAGGATTTTTTTAATCCAGACTTAATTGATGGCACATTAAATAGAGACCGAAATTTAATTCAGTTTAAAAACAATAGTAAAACACGTCCAAAGTGCGATGACTTACTGGTGTTTAATAGTTCGCTATTTAATAAATACGGTCATGTTGCTATAGTATCAAAGGTTTTAGATAATGCTATAGAAATTATCCAACAAAACCCTGGGCCTTTTAGTTCTTCTAGAGTAGTCTTAGAGTTTATAAAAGAAAACGGAATGTTTGTTATTAAAAATGATAACGTTTTAGGATGGTTAAGAAAACAAGAGTAAATAACGCCGTTAAGCAAAGCGCAACGATTTACAACAGTAAGTGCAAGAAGGATGAAGCAATGTGTTTGAGCTCCTCGAAGAGAGTGAGTTGCGCGAGCCTGTTTGCCTGTTAAGGCAACTTGCCAAAAAAATTAAATTGTTTTAACTAAATCTCTTGTAATTCTAGAGGCTGCAATTTTTGAAGCAATTATTCCTAAAACAGAGATGGTTAGCATTACAATAATAAAGTTTTTAAAATGTACGGCAACGGGATAAGGTAAGCTTGGTGTAATCATAATCAGACTAAAGCTAGCTTGTAATTGCACAATAATATATCCAATGGCTAAACCTAAAAAGCCTCCAATAAACGTCATTAAAACGCCTTGGTAAAAAAAGATATTTCTAATATCCGTTACTGAAGCTCCTATATTATAAAGGGTGCTCAGGGTTTTCTTTTTATCTAGAATCATCATGACTATAGAGCCTATGACGTTAAATAAAGCGATGATGAGTACTAATGTAAAAATAAGATATACCGCTAAATTTTCCGTGTTTAGCATTTTATAGATGGCATCGTTAAGCTGATCTTTATTTTTAATGACCATGGTATCACCTAAAATACTTTTAATTTTGGCTTTGACGGTGTTTTCGTCGGCGGTGTCTGTCAGTTTAAATTCTAAACTGGTAATTTGATTGGGCTGATAATTTAAAAGTTGCCTAGTGGTTTTGATAGAAGCGAAGATGTATTTGTTATTTAATTCTTCATTAATATCATAGATACCAACATTTATCGTGTTGACTTGGTTTAAAGCTTGACTTTGGGAGGTAACTTGACCTTTTCCTGGTTTTGGTACAGATAAGGTGATAATTTTGCTGTAATCGTTTACAAAAACGGATAAACGATTAGAAATGGCCCAACCAACCACAATTTGAGGAGTGTCTGAATATAACCAATTACCGTAAGGAATAACCGAGTCTATTGCCGTTATTTTATTATATTTTTCGTCTACACCTTTGATATAAGCGGGATGGTTAACACCATCTGAAGAGGCAATGACACGCTCTTCAATAATTCTTGAAAAATCAGCTACACCATCAATTTCACGCAACTGCTGGTCTTGAGTATCACTTAAAATAAAGGATTTTCCAATAGTTGTTTCTGCTTTTAAATCAGGATCTATGATACTCGAGAATTCTAGAGTAAAATCGCGCAAACCAGCAAAACCTGATAATACAATAAACAAAGAAGCAGCACCTAAAACAATACCCACAATAGCAATTATTGTAATAAAGTTAATAGCGTTGTTGCTGCTTTTGCTGCGTATGTAGCGTTTTGCTATGTAAAGCGAGAAATTCAATTATCCTTTTTTACGATTATCTAGTAAATCAGGATTTTGAATAGGATTATCTTCTCCTTTTAATGATTTTTCAATTTTATCAATATGCTCTAAACTGTCATCGACGTAAAACTCTAATACCGGCATTCTGCGGAGTTGGTTTTTTGTACGTTGTGCCAATTCATGTCTAATCATTGGTTTGTTAGCTCTAATTCCTTCTAAAAGCGTTTTAGCTTTGTCGTTAGGAAATATGCTTAAATATACTTTAGCATCTGTTAAATCTGCCGTTACTCTAACTTTAGATACAGATATAATTATACCGCGCATTCCACCTTGTGTAGCAGCACCTTGAAGGATGTCTACTAAATCACGTTGTAAAACCGAAGCTATTTTTTTTTGTCTTTGACTTTCTTCCATGGTGCAAAAATAGTTGTTATTACAAGAATATATTACTTTTAAGGCATAATTAAGCAATTTTTGTACCTTAAATTAAATAATAGATGGAAAAGATAGAACATATAGGTATTGCAGTTAAAAATTTAGAGGCATCTAATGCGCTTTTTGCCAAGCTTTTTGGTACACCTCATTATAAAGTCGAATCTATAGAAAGTGAAGGCGTCAATACTTCTTTTTTTAAAGTAGGTCCAAATAAGATCGAATTATTAGAAGCAACGACCGCAGAAAGTCCAATTGCGAAGTTTTTAGAGAAGAAAGGTGAGGGGGTTCATCACATTGCTTTTGCTGTTACAGATATAAAAAAAGAAATTTTACGATTAAAATCTGAAGGTTTTATTGTGCTTAATGAAACCCCTAAAAAGGGGGCTGACAATAAGTTAGTGGCTTTTTTACACCCAAAATCGTCCAACGGTGTGCTAATAGAGTTGTGCCAAGAGATTAAGTAATTAAAAAAAGTCTTGCAAGACTTTAAAATAAGTAGTAATATTGCAATCCGATTTCGGGTCCTATAACTCAGCTGGTTAGAGTATCTGACTCATAATCAGAAAGTCCCTGGTTCGAGCCCAGGTGGGACCACTTTTTAAAATCGTAAAGCCTTGTAAACGTTTAGTTTATGAGGCTTTTTTTGTTTCAGGGGACTATTTAGGGGACGAATTATTTAATTTGAAAAATGAATTAGTGAAGTTGTTTGTTTTAAAATGTGATTTGATAATCAGTCACTTTTAAGAATTTCGTTGTACATTTATCGAAATATATTCTTTTTTATTATAAATTGTTTCTATGGATTTTAATGATATTCTTGATCAAGTAAATGAGATTGCTCCTGAGAAAGGTTACTGGTTCGTTCGTACAGATGGAGGTGCTTACTTTGAGCATTTTTATGAAAAAAAAATTATAGCCATTGGTTGGGATTATATTAATATGCATGATATTAGTACATTGGTGTCGAATGAGTTTGACATTAAAATGAAAATAGCTCAAAAAGAAGGCCTAGACAGTGAGAACAGTAAAGACAAAGGAAAGATAACGTCTATTTATAATAAAATAAAGGCTTTTAAAGAATTAAGAAGAAATGACTTTGTTATAATCCCAAGTGATGGATCTAGTAGGTTAGCATTTGGTGTTGTTGCAGATGATAATGTATTTACAGATATTGTTGACCCTGATTGTAGTTTTCATAAAAGAAGAAAAATTAATTGGTTAGAAAACAAGGATGTTGACGATCTGGATAGTATTTTTTATCAAGTTAAAATAAATAGACATTCTATAAGTAGTATTAAAAGTTATCAATCTTATATAGATAAAGTAGTATCAACATTATTCCTGAAAAATGGTTTTAGTCATTATGTTTTGGATATTGGAACAAGAGAAGATGTTCATATAAAGACACTATTAGATTTAATAAATAATATTACAGAGTTAACTGAGAAATTAAATAGTGAGTTTCAATTAGGTGAAGATATTGATGCTAGTTCGATTAAATTAAATTTACAATCTCCTGGTAAAATTGAATTTAAGTTTTTAAACGGTAAATCATTAATTTTGTTAGCAGCCTTATTGGGCCCATTGAGTTTGGGAAGTGATTCTATTGATGGGGTGGATGAATCGACAACAGATGCTTTAATCGAATTTAAGCGGGTTAACACTGAAAGTCTAGATAAAATAGACCAGGCAATTGATGAATTAGAAATAGATAGACAGAAAATTAATTCAATTTTATAATGGTGCAGGTATCTGATTATATATCATCCAGTGCAGAGGGCTTATATAAGTTTTTGTTTATCAATGGTACTATCTTAGTTATTCTCAGTATGTTCTATCCGTTACAACAAAAAAATGAAATTGATCGTTTAAGAATTGATTATAATAAAGATGTTGAATTATTAAATTTTGAAATTTCAAAGCTAGAAAAAAACATTAAAATATTAAGAAGTAACTCTGCTAGTAATATTAAGGAAGTTGATAGTCTTAAAGCTGTTAATACAGTGTCGACTTTAAAAAAGGCTCAAAAAATAGTTTTAGATTATAACAAAGCTTTAGATTCTATTATCGTTTTAAAGAAAGAATTTGATATTTCATCAATCAAAAGAAAGAGTGATAAAAAGAAGATAGATCTTCTTTTATTGCAAGCTGATAAATTTGGTAATTATTCTTTTTATTTTTTAACTCTTGGAGGTGTTTTCTTTTTTATTGGACTGATAGGTTGGGCAAGAGCTACGTTAGTTTTAGATAAAATTAAAAGAGAAGAATTGCGAAAACTTAAAGAGGAATAAATTATTTGCACTGATTACAATGAAAAAAAAGGAGCCTATTATTTAAATAATAGGCTCTTTTTTTTGCTACTCAAAATAACCTACTACAAAATCTGCTATTTGTTTATTTACATGATTTGTTAAATCATCAATTTCAATATCTTCAAACTCTTCTCTAGAGTTAATTAAAAATTGAATATTTTTTGATGTTTTACTGTCTATAATATTTAATACGGTGGCTTGCTTATAGGAATAAACGCCAATATAATATTTAGAATTTTCAATATCTCTAATATCAATAGTGTATTTTTTATAAAGCTTAGCATTGTTATTTACCTTATTTTCATTTGTAGTAATGAAAATTATATTTTTTATACTAATATCATATAAATAATTTCCTAACCCGTTGGTTGTGTCTATATTTTTTTTCATAATTATATTGCTTTGTTTTTATCGTCAAGCCTTTTGTAAAGTGGCAAGGTACTTCTGTTTAAATCTATCATTTTAACGTCAATAACGGGGTTGTTTCGGTCGCTGTTTGTTATCTCCTTGGTTACTGCGTTAAGTCGCTTAAATTGGTCTGTAAACTTCGTAGAGGTGTAAAAATCGGTATATAGTTCTGATACTTTTCTAGAGCAATTCCAAACTTGACATTTAAACTTTGCGTTATTCTTGGTTACATACTTAGTGACGTAAGAAGATATTCTTTTAATGTTATTGGTGTTTAATTGTTTTACATCAAAGGCGGAAGAGGGTTTAAACTCTTTGTTTCTTGGTGTAATTCCGTTTTTTTGTTGCAGAGCTAACCAGTAATTCCACCATTTATCAATTTTCCAATACTTATTGGTTATCATATGAAAATGAGGGTTTCCGTTAAACTCGTCATTTTTAGTTTGCCTTTCTACTACCCATAAATATTGAAAATCTTCGCTTCGTTTTTTTACGTTATCAATAAACTTTCTTAAAACATTTACAGCTTCTTCATCTGATACTTTGTTTAAAAAAGTAAGAGTAACAAAGCTTAGTCTTTTTTGGGTTCTAGAGAAACAAGTGATTTTTTTTCTAATCTTTTGTTTCGAGCGCCTAGACAAGGTGCGTTCTTTTCGCACCTTGTCTTTACTTTCCTTTTTTTTTGCTTTTAATTTTTTTAAAGGTTTTTGTTTTTTTCTTTGTAATGCGGAGCCTGTAAACTCGCTTTTTGGTGCAACTCCGTATTTAGCAATTGAAAAAGCAACACTAACACCATATGTGTTTTTGACTATCATAATCTGAATCGTTGTACAATTATTAAAACCATTAAAAGGTTATTTATTAAAGGTTTCTATTTAAAGGTTTTTAATTTTAAAGGTTAAAAAAAAAAGAAAAACCTACTCAATGAATGGAGGGACGAAAACGCCTTTCCTGAATTGTTTTATAAATTGACTTGTTCGTCTGTTATAAACATTCATGTATAGCCAAGTGGGGTGTTTTTTAGATAAAAACATAGAGAAACCATTCAGTTTATGAACAAATGTCCATTTTTTTGGTTTTTTTTCATTTTCTAAGAATACAATAACGGAGTAATCATTTTTCTTTTTTAACATGACAGACCCTCCTTTCTAAATTTTGGGTTAATCAATGTTAGAGCATCTTCTATATCTTGTTTTTTGTATAGTACTCTGCTACCTATGCGATAGGCTTTAATTATTCCCTCTAAAGTCCAGTCGTGAAGTGTTGGAAGTGAGATGCAAAGTTTTTTTGCTGTGTTTGCTCTCGAGAACAAATCAATATCTCCAATTTTTGGAGGAAATAATTTGTTCTCTACTGCTCTTTTGATTGCTTTATTAAATGCGTTGTCAAAAGCTTTTTCGAAATCTGAGAATTCGAAAGTATTCAATTCAATTTTTGCCATTATTTTACTTTATTTTAGTTTAACAATGGTGCAAATATGAATCAAGAACTAGCGTATGGTAAGTGGTGTGGTAACCACAACCTTTTTTTTACATCTTTTTAATGTCGTTATTTATTTGGTTTGAAACGTCAATAAAATCTTGCTGTTCAAATAATTGCGATAGTTTTTCAAGGTTGGATTTTGTTCTAACATTATTTTTTCCTGCAGATAGGTAGGAGATGTATTTTCGAGTGTTTTCTTCGCTTAGGTCTAAAATTTGAGAAAGTATTTTTGCTGATTTTGTATTATCGTATTTGCTTAAATCTAATCCTAAATAATGAAGTGCTAACATTTTTTGTTTGTGTGAAAGTGTGGGTTTCTTTTTGTCGCTAGTAACATTTTTATCAATACTTTGAGTTAGCCATAAAGTATATTTTGCAAATTCCACAGCCTGTATATGTGCTTTGTTGCGTTTAGTGTTGACTTCATCAAAAAGAACTTGCGACATCTCTTTATGTTTAGTGCCTACTTCAAAATCGTTTTCTACTTCTTTATATAAATAATGTTCATAAGTAGTAATGAATGTTGCCCATTCATATTTTACTCCGTTGTAAATTTCATTTAAAATGTTAATTTTGGAACTGTATCTATTTACATTTAAGCCCAATCCCATACCTGTATTGAAAGGTGTATGTGCTTGTTGTGAAGTGTCTTTGTATGTTATTAAAAAATCAATTTGTTTTATTTCATCTTGTATAAAAAGTCTATGATTTGCGATTGTGCTTGAACGAGAATTAAAGTCTTTTTTTAATTGGTTGAATGTTATAGTCATTAGTTGAAAAATGGGTGTGTTAGTAATTTGTCTGCGTTTTCTTTTTGTGTAACTCTAATGTATTGCAAAAAAGAGCGTTCTGTTTTATGTCCTGTTATTTTCATTATGGAGATACTTGGTACTTCTGCTAAATATAGGTTTGTTGCAAAGCTTCTTCTAGCCGTATGAGTTGAAACAAGTTTGAATTTTGGTAGTACATTTTTTTCTACTTTACCTCCTTTTGTAATAGTGGTTTCTATTAATTCTTTTATTCCAGCTAAACTAACAACCTCCTTTAGGTATTCATTCATGGTTTGGTTAGTGTAAGCTTTAGGCAAGGTGTTTTTATATTTTTCAAGAATTTTTCTAACAGTTTTATGTAATGGTATTGAAACTCTTTGTCCTGTTTTTTTTGTTCTAACTTGAATAACAGTATTGTTTGAAACTATATTTTCGGGATTTATTTCTGTAAAATCAGAAAATCGTAATCCTGTATAGCATCCTATTAAAAATAAATCTCTTACTTTTTCTAACCTTGGGTTTGCTTTAAGATTTAATTTTTCAATCTTTTCTAGTTCTTCAATATTTAAATAAATGGTATCAGCTTCTTCTCTTAGGGTTTTAAAGCGTTTGTTTCTAAATTCTAGGTTCTTATTAATCCCTCTTTCAGTAGCTTCATTTAAAAATGATTTAATGGTCTTTATGTGTTTTCCAACTGTGTTAGAGGATAGGTTATTCTCAAGTTTTAAATAACCTAAATATTGGTTGTAAAATTCGAGTGATATTGTTTCAAAGTCAATAGGCTTATATTTTTTAGCGTATGTTTTTAAATATTTGAAAGTAGTATTATAAACTTTTATAGTTCCTGTCGATTTGTTTAGTTTGCTTTCTTCAATGTAATTGGTAATAAATTCGAAAAAAGTGATTTTTTTAGGTTTAACTAAATTATCAGATAATTCGTTTTCTAATTCTTCTTTTAATAAATTATTAGATGGCTGAATTCCATCATTTAGAAGTTTTCTAAAGGTGTTATTTATTCCGTTTTCAATTTTGTCTAATCTTGAATTAAATTCAGGGTACTCTTTAAATTGCTTAGTTGCTTTTACTCTTTGTGAAGTTGCATTCCAAAATTTAGGATTAATTTTTTCTCCTGTAGAATATTTAAATCTTTTATATTGGTAGTTGTAAACTAAGTAGATTAAAGTTTCTTCCTTTGCGCTTGGTTCTTTAAGTATGAATTTTGCTTTAGCCATGACACAAATATAGTTCAAAAAGGATATGTAGGGGACGAATGAGGGGACGAATTTTTTTAATTCCCTTTAATTTAGCCTTATTTGGTTTAATAGCTAAACCTAGTTAAATCAATGATTAAGGTGCTTAAATAGAGTAAAATAGAGTAAAATTTAGTAAGTATATATGTGGACCATGTGGGACCACCATCAAAACCGATTCATTAATTTGAATCGGTTTTTTTGTTTTCAAACATTTCGTAAATTTTTTCTACAAAAAAAATATTTTGAACATCATAATCGTGTACCTATAAATAGTTGATTAAGAGGTGTTTAGTTTGTTAATTTTAACATGGACTTTAGTCTCTATTTAAATTTTACATTAATAAAAAAGTCAAACTTTTAATTTAGATTTATATTTAAAAAGAAGACGACCATAAATGAGTGAATTAAACAAGCACAGTAGTAGATTAACACAAGACGAATCTCAACCGGCATTACAAGCTATGTTATACGCATTAGGCTTGACAGATTAAGATATGCAGAAAGCACAAGTAAGTATTGCAAGTACAGGTTACGATGATAATCCTTATAATATGCATTTCAATGGATTAACTGGAGAAGTTAAAATAGAATGTAAAATTGCAGGCTTAGTCGGTTTAGGATTTAATACTATTGGTGTTTCGGATGGGATTTCTATGGGACCTTCAGGTATGTATTACCCACTCGCGCGACATATAACATGTACTCTGGCGAGCTTTCGCAAAGCGTGTCTAATTTTGTTTTATATTTGTAATGCTATATAAAAAGCATAAAACTTTTACCAACTATGAAGGATAAAAAAACAATAAAAATAAAGCAATTATGATAAAAAAGTTAGGATTATTAGTATTAAGTGTTGTGATATTAATTAGTTGTAGTAGTGATGATAGTAGTGATAGTAATGCTACAGAGGTATCAATTGCAACTTCAGATTATCTTTATTATATAACAGGTAAGATAAATGGAGAGCAGTTTGTTTATGGACAGGAAGCTGAGGCTACGGTTTTAGATTATTCACAAGCAGGTTATGGTAATTCTATAACTACAGATTGTGCTTATTATCCAGATACAGGAGGATTAAATTATGCAATGGGAGTTTATCCAAATTTAAATAACGAATCACAGCCAAATATGTATTTTGATTTTATCCGTTTTTATTTGTGTGGAGGAGATGGAGCAGGTGCAACATTTAATGATTCTTTTCCCATAGGTGTTTACCCAACAGCGATTAGTAGTAGTGTAGTTACCGGAACAACAGGAGCTGTTAGTTTACATTATCAACCAAATTCTACAGAAAGCATGGAGCTATATAACTCACTTACTGAAAATCAAAATGGTAATAGTTTTGAGATAACATCGTCAACAGATGCAAATCAATACCTTGGGACACAAGTATTAACAAGAAGTCAATTGTTAGAAGGAACATTTTCATTCACCTTATATAATACCTTGGATGCTTCAGACACAGTAGAAGTAACAGAAGGTCATTTTAAGTTGTATATGACTTTTGATTAACAAGAATATTTAAGATAGGAAAACTGCAACTCGCGCGACATATAACACTTACTCTGACGAGCTTTTGCAAAGCTTATCTAATTGTATTTAGCATTTACAAAGCGTTTGATCAAAAAGAATAAACAATGGGTACGCTTTGCAAAAGCGCACCAGTTAATAATAAAAAAAGGTTTAGTAACATTGTAGTATGCCAATAAAACTGTTAACGCGTTGTTATTCATATTTTTAATTCGTATCAACCTTTGTGGCACCACCATCAAAACCGATTCATTAATTTGAATCGGTTTTTTTGTTTTATATATGTTAAAGGATTTCTTCGATCCATTTTTAATGTTTTGTTTTACATACCAAACAATTACTCTAATTGATTACAGATCAGGTAATCTTATTAATATTCAATTAGATTTAAACACTAGTTAGTATATGTATCTTAAAAGTATCAAGTCCGTTTTTATTTTATTTTTAGTGCTTCTATCTTCTTTTTTTTGTAGCTCTCAGAATATTAAAAAGCTACTAAAAAAAGGTAGTATTGAGGATAAAGTGTTTAAATCAACATTTAAATATGAGCCTTACGGTAATGCTATTTTTGTTAAGGTGTTAATTAAAGATAAGGAGTACCGTTTATTATTTGATACTGGAGCAGTTACTGCAATTTCACCTAGAATGGTGGAAGAATTAAACTTAGAGATTATAGGTCAAGAGGAGGTTTATGATTTAGGAAATACCTCTAAAATTTTAAATTTTGTTAAAATAGATACTATAAATTTTAATGGAATTAATTTTTTTGATACTGGAGCAGCTGTGCTTGATATTGAAGCGGTAAAAGATTTTAAGTGCACAGGAATAGATGGTTTTTTGGGTGCTAATTTTATGCGAAATGCTGTTTGGGAAATAGATATGGTAAAGCACGAGATTACATTTGCAAATACTATTGACGCGATTAGTATTCCAGAGGCTGCGCCTTACACTAAAATCTTTATTGGTTACGACGCGACACCTGCAATCACAGCTTATTTAGGTAAGGAAAAATTATATAGTACTATGATAGACTATGGTTATGATGGTGGTATTTCTCTTTTTTCGTACGATTTTAAAAAACTAAGAGAAGAAAACGCTGCTATTAAATATGTTAAATCTAATGGCGGGAGTACTGTCGCGGGAGTATACGGAGATATAAAAACGTCAACTTCTTATAGAGCAATTGTTGATAATTTTAAAACAGGCGACTTTGAGGTACCAAGTACCCTGATGTCTTTTGGGCAATTTGGATCAAGGACTATCGGTGCCGGATTTTTAAAAAATTACAGAGTGGTTTTAAGTTGGAAAGATCGTAAAGCATGGTTTATTGAAAATAAGGTAGCAGATGACCAAGTTATATTTAGTGGTCATGGTTACGGAATTAGACTTGAAAATGAATCCATTTTTATCAGTTCAATTTCGGAAAATTCAGAAGCGGAAGAAAAAGGTCTTAAGATTAATGATAAAATTTTAAGTGTAAACGATTTAGATTTTACAAATGTGACGGATCAAAAATGGTGTGAGATTCTAAGTACTAATCGTCCTGACAAGGTTAAACTTGTCATCCAAAGGGATACAAAGCAATTAACTGTAGCGCTCGAAAAAAAGGTTTTATTAAGCAATTAATTCACTTTTTTTATTGTCCTCAAGATTTATAAATACTTTTTTATAAAAATTGAATAAAATTAAACATCTTGGGTGTCATAATAAATTATATTTAAAATACTGATTATCAACTATTTAAGTTATTATTTTGTAGCCTGAATTTAGTCTGTGTTTTAAAAATAGACTAGGTGTGAAATGTCAAACCTCTACTTTAGATTATTATTTAAATAGAAGTAGACCATAAATGGAATTAAACAAATACAGTAAAACAGTCACTCAAGATCCAACGCAGCCAGCTGCTCAAGCTATGTTACACGCTATTGGATTAACTAAAGAAGATTTTTTTAAGCCAATCATTGGTATTGCAAGCACAGGTTACGAAGGTAATCCTTGTAATATGCATTTAAATGATTTAGCAAAATTGACAAAAGAAGGGACAAAAAATGAAGATATTATTGGTCTTATTTTTAATACTATCGGTGTTAGTGACGGTATTTCTATGGGGACACCAGGCATGCGCTACTCATTACCATCTCGTGATATTATTGCAGATTCTATGGAAACTGTAGTCCAAGCCATGAGTTATGATGGTTTAATTACGGTAGTAGGTTGTGATAAGAATATGCCAGGTGCATTAATTGCAATGATTAGATTAAATCGTCCTAGTATTTTAGTGTACGGTGGTACAATAGATTCTGGTTGTCATAACGGACAAAAACTAGATGTCGTCTCTGCTTTTGAAGCTTGGGGAAGTAAAGTTGCCGGAACCATGGAAGAGACAGAATACCAAAGCATTGTTGAAAAAGCGTGTCCTGGAGCAGGAGCTTGTGGTGGGATGTACACCGCAAACACAATGGCTTCGGCTATTGAAGCTTTAGGGATGACCTTGCCTTTTAACTCGTCTAACCCAGCATTAAGCGATGCTAAAAAAGTAGAATCTGTAAAAGCAGGAGAAGCGATGCGTGTGTTGTTAGAAAAAGACATCAAGCCATCAGATATTATTACTCGTAAATCATTAGAAAATGCAATTCGTTTAGTAACCATTTTAGGAGGTTCTACAAATGCAGTGCTTCACTTTTTAGCAATTGCAAGAGCAGCAGATATTGATTTCACTTTAAAAGATTTTCAAAAAATAAGCGATACTACACCATTTTTAGCAGATTTAAAACCTAGCGGAAAATACTTAATGGAAGATGTACACGCTGTTGGAGGAATTCCTGCAGTATTAAAATACCTTTTAAAGAAAGGTTTAATTCATGGGGATTGTTTAACCGTTACAGGAAAAACAATTGCAGAAAATTTATTAGATGTTGCTGACTTAAAAGAAGGTCAAGACGTTATAAAACCAATCGAGAAACCTATTAAAATCTCTGGGCATTTAAGAATGCTTTATGGAAATCTAGCAACCGAAGGAAGTGTTGCTAAAATTACAGGAAAAGAAGGGTTGAGTTTTATCGGAAAAGCAAAAGTATTTGAAGGCGAATATGCTGCAAATGATGGTATAAGAGATGGATTAGTAGAAAAAGGAGATGTGGTCGTCATAAGATATGAAGGTCCAAAAGGAGGTCCAGGAATGCCAGAAATGTTAAAACCAACTGCTGCAATTATGGGAGCAGGTTTGGGTAAAGATGTCGCGCTAATTACAGATGGACGTTTTTCTGGAGGGACACATGGTTTTGTTGTTGGACATATTACGCCTGAAGCACAAGAAGGTGGAACTATTGCTTTTGTAAAAGATGGCGATATGATTACTATCGATGCAGAAACGAACAGTATTGTTTTGGAAGTTTCAGAAGAAGAATTACAAAAAAGAAGGCAATCATGGAAAGCACCAGATTTAAAATTTAAAAGAGGGGTGTTGTATAAATATGCTAAAACCGTATCGTCTGCATCAAAAGGATGTGTGACTGACGAGTTTTAAAATCACTAAATTATAATTATTAAAGTTAATGTTACTCTGAGTAAGCCTGTGCTGAGCGCAGTATAAGTATCGAAGAGTCTCTGTATAGAAAAATATAATAATCCTAACAAGATTAATATGGATACAAAAACAATAAAAAAAGAAACAAACACAACGCAAACTACAGAGCGTATTTCTGGTAGCGAAGCAGTTATCAGATGTTTGTTAGCCGAAGGAGTTGATATCCTTTATGGTTATCCTGGAGGAGCAATCATGCCTGTTTATGACGAGCTTTATAAGTATCAGGACAAAATTCATCATGTATTAACACGTCATGAGCAAGGTGCAACACATTCGGCACAAGGTTATGCGCGTATTTCTGGTAAAGTTGGTGTTGCAATAGCAACGTCGGGACCAGGAGCTACAAACTTAATTACAGGTATCGCAGATGCACAAATAGACAGTACGCCAATGGTCTGCATTACGGGGCAAGTAGCTTCGCATTTATTGGGTAGTGATGCCTTTCAGGAGACCGATATCGTCGGTATTTCTACGCCAGTTACAAAATGGAATTGTCAGGTTACCAAAGCGTCTCAGATTCCAGAAGCAATGGCTAAAGCTTTTTATATTGCAAGAAGTGGGCGTCCAGGACCTGTGTTAATAGACATTACAAAGGATGCTCAGTTTGAAGAGTTCGATTTTAAATACGAAAAATGTAAAGGGGTCAGAAGTTATATTCCTATTCCTAAATTAGAGCAGACTTCGGTTGAAGCTGCTGCAAAATTAATTAATGCAGCAAAAAAACCAATGATTGTTTGGGGTCAAGGTGTTATTTTAGGTGAGGCTGAAGCCGAATTTAAAGCAGTAGTTGAAAAAGCAGGAATCCCTTCTGCTTGGACTATTTTAGGCGCAGGAGCAATTCCAACCGCTCATCCTTTAAACATTGGTATGGTTGGTATGCATGGTAATTATGCGCCAAATGTATTAACTAATGATTGTGATGTATTAATTGCAATCGGAATGCGTTTTGACGATCGTGTCACCGGAAGTTTATCTACGTATGCAAAACAAGCAAAAGTGATTCATTTTGATATTGATCCAGCCGAAATTGATAAAAATGTAAAAACAGATGTGGCTGTTTTAGGTGATTCTAAAGAAAGCTTAGCCGCCTTATTACCGCTTTTAGAAGAAAAAACATATCCAGAATGGCATCAAAAATTCAAGGATTTATATGCTATTGAATATGAAAAGGTCATAAAGCACGATTTACATCCTACAAAGGAAGGGTTGACGATGGCTGAGGTTTTAAAAGAAATTAATATCCAGACCAAAGGTGATGCAGCTATTGTAACAGATGTTGGGCAGCACCAAATGATCGCTTGTCGCTATGCTAACTTCAATAAAACTAGAAGTAACATTACATCTGGTGGTTTAGGGACAATGGGCTTTGGTCTACCTGCTGCAATTGGAGCAAAAATGGCAGCTCCGGATCGTGAGGTCATTTCAATTTCTGGAGATGGTGGTTATCAAATGACCATTCAAGAATTAGGTACCATTTTTCAGCAAAAAACAGGCGTTAAAATAGTGGTTTTAAATAACGAGTTTCTGGGTATGGTTAGGCAATGGCAAGAACTATTTTTTGATAGACGTTATGCATCTACCGAAATGACAAATCCAGACTTTGTTGCTATAGCAAAAGGCTATTCTATTCCAGCAGAGAAAGTAACAAAACGTGAGGAGTTAAAGGATGCAGTAGAGAAGATGATAAATACAGATGGCCCTTATTTTTTAGAGGTTTGTGTAGAAAAAGAAGGTAAAGTGTTCCCGATGATACCAACAGGAGCATCAGTTTCAGAAGTAAGACTAGAATAATATGAGCGCAGAAAAACAATTATATACAGTATCGGTTTATACTGAAAACAATATAGGGTTGTTGAATAGAATTTCAGCAATATTCCAAAGAAGACATATCAATATAGAGAGTTTAAACACCTCTCCTTCAGAAATTGAAAGTGTGTCTAGATTTACGATTGTAATAAATATGACTGAAGATAATGTCAAAAAAATTATTGGTCAGATAGAAAAGCAAGTCGAGGTTATTAAAGCCTATTATCATACAGAAGACGAGATTATTTATCAAGAGTCTTGCATCTTTAAAATGAGATCGACTTTATTGTTCGACGAACGTCAAATTCAGAATATAATCAAAGAAAGCAACGCAAGAATTGTCACAGTAAATCGTGAGTTTTTTGTGATTGAAAAATCAGGACGTAAAGAAGAAATCGAATTATTACATAGAGAATTAACGGTTTTTGGAATCATGCAATTTACACGTTCAGGACGTATTGCAGTCTCTAAAGAAGAAATGAAAATATCAACGATGCTAGAAGCTTTTCAAGCATAAGCAACAAAAAAAAAATAATACAATGTCAAATTACTTTAACACATTATCATTAAGAAATCAATTAGATCAATTAGGTAAATGTAGATTCATGGATGCTTCAGAGTTTGAAGATGGTGTAAATGCATTAAAAGGGAAAAAAATTGTAATTGTTGGTTGCGGCGCACAAGGTTTAAACCAAGGTTTGAACATGCGTGATTCTGGTTTGGATATTTCGTACACATTAAGACAGGTTGCAATTGACGAGCAACGCGAGTCTTTTAAAAATGCAAATTCTAACGGATTTACTGTTGGGACTTATGACGAGTTAATTCCTACTGCAGATTTAGTGTTGAATTTAACACCAGATAAGCAACATACAAACGTAGTAAAAGCGATAATGCCTTTAATGAAAAAAGGCGCGACATTAAGTTATTCTCACGGATTTAATATTGTTGAAGAAGGGACTCAGGTAAGAGAGGATATTACTGTTATTATGGTCGCTCCAAAGTGTCCAGGAACAGAAGTTAGAGAAGAATATAAACGTGGTTTTGGTGTGCCAACATTAATTGCTGTACATCCAGAAAACGATCCAGGAAATAAAGGTTGGGCTCAGGCAAAAGCCTATGCTGCTGCTACTGGAGGGCATCGTGCAGGTGTGTTAGAATCGTCTTTTGTTGCTGAGGTAAAAAGTGATTTAATGGGTGAGCAAACCATTTTATGTGGTTTGTTACAAACAGGCGCGATTTTATCATTCGATAAAATGGTAGCAGAAGGTATTGAACCTGGTTATGCTGGAAAATTAATCCAGTTTGGTTGGGAAACAATTACTGAAGCGTTAAAACATGGTGGAATTACAAACATGATGGACCGTTTGTCTAATCCTGCAAAAATAAAAGCATACCAATTGTCAGAAGAATTAAAAGACATCATGCGTCCGTTATTCGAAAAACATATGGACGATATTATTTCTGGTCATTTCTCAGAAACGATGATGGAAGATTGGGCAAATGATGATGTAAATCTTTTAAAATGGAGAGCTGCAACTGGTGAAACCGCTTTTGAGAAAACAGCATTAACACCAGATCATATTTCTGAGCAAGAGTATTTTGATCACGGTACGTTATTAGTAGCATTTGTAAAGTCTGGTGTAGAGTTAGCTTACGAAACTATGGTAAGTGCAGGGATTATTGAAGATTCTGCGTATTACGAGTCGCTTCACGAGTTACCATTAATAGCGAATACAATTGCTAGAAAAAAATTATTTGAAATGAACCGAGTGATTTCGGATACAGCAGAATATGGGTGTTATTTATTTGATCATGCTTGTAAACCGTTATTAACAGATTTCATGAAAACAGTTAAAACAGATATAATTGGTAAATCATTTTCTGCAACAACAGGGGTTGATAATATCGAATTAATAGCAGTAAACGATGCGATTAGAAATCATCCTATCGAAGCGGTCGGAAAACGATTAAGAGCTGCGATGACAGCAATGAAGATTATAAAATCGGATGTTAAGACGGAAGCATCAGTTTTAGCATAATAGCTAATTAGCTTGTCACACTGAGCGCAGTCGAAGTGTTTCATTTATAACACAAAAATATTGTCATCCTGAATTGAGTTCAGAACCTCATCACACATGGAAGAAACCAAAACAACATACAGACCCACTTTAGAAGCTGTCGAGGCTGCTGCCGAAAAATTAAGAGGAGTTGCAACTGTAACTCCTTTAATTTCAAACATGCGGTATTCAAAGGAATTTGAAGCAAACATCATGTTTAAACGTGAAGACTTACAGCAAGTACGTTCCTATAAAATTAGAGGTGCTTACAATAAAATGTCGTCTTTAACTGAAGCTGAAGCTAAAAAAGGAATTGTATGTGCAAGTGCAGGAAACCATGCACAAGGTGTGGCGTTATCTTGTAAATTGTTAAAAATAAAAGGGACTATTTTTATGCCGTCTCCAACACCAAATCAAAAGGTGGAACAGGTTAAAATGTTTGGAGAAGATTATATAGAGGTGGTTTTAGTAGGCGATACGTTTGATGATGCTTATCATGCAGCAATGGAAGATTGTGAGCGTTTAAACAAAGCATTTATCCATCCATTTAATGATAAAAAAGTTATTGAAGGTCAAGCAACAGTTGGTTTAGAGATTATAGATCAAACGGAGTTTCATCCAATAGATTACGTTTTTGTACCTATTGGTGGTGGAGGTTTGTCTTCAGGTTTATCCTCTGTTTTTAAGTTGTTATCACCACAGACAAAAATTATAGGTGTAGAGCCAAAAGGCGCACCTTCGATGTTAACGTCAATAAGAAATAATAAAAACACCGAGTTAGAAGAGATCGATAGTTTTGTAGATGGTGCTGCGGTTAAGCGTGTTGGAGATTTAAATTTCGCCATTTGTAAAGAAACATTACATCGTGTAGTTACCGTAGATGAAGGTAAGATTTGCCAAACCATTTTAGATTTATACAATAAAGAAGCGATTGTAGCAGAGCCTGCAGGCGTTTTAAGCTTATCTGCTTTAGAGTATTTTAAAGAAGAAATTAAAGGTAAAAATGTAGTCTGTGTTATTAGCGGAAGTAATAATGATATTACGCGTACTGCAGAAATTAAAGAACGTGCGTTATTACATGCTGATTTAAAGCACTATTTTATTGTTAAGTTTCCGCAACGTTCAGGAGCATTAAGAGATTTTGTTGTTGATATTTTAGGTGATACAGATGATATTACTCATTTTGAATATACTAAAAAAGCAAATCGCGAAAATGATGTAGCTGTGGTTGGAATTGAATTAAAATCTCCAAACGACCTTGAACCATTAATTACTAAAATGAAACGTCACAATTTTTATGGAGATTATCTAAATGATAAGCCTGATTTATTTCAGTTTTTAGTATAGTATTTCCTTTTTAAAAATGAATTATTTTTTTGCTAAAACGTTTTAGTAATGAGTTATAAATATTTAAAAGTTTAAATACGTGATAATTATCTAAATCTTTTGTTTATAATTGTTTACGTTATTTTTTTGTATGAAATTAGCTGTATAATATTTTAATAGTCCACAAATGAAAACACCTTTTTCAAATATTCCAGAAGCATTTCAGATTACAATATTAACAAGTCAAACGTCCTATTTGGTTGGAGGAGAATTAATGCCTTGGAGTGGAGAAACGTCACAAGTGTTTTCAACAATTTCTTCTACTAAAGATTACAAACCTACTTTATTGGGAAGTATTCCAACATTAGGTAAAAAGGAAGCATTAGCGGCTTTGGACGCCGCATGTGTCGCGTATAATAAAGGTCAAGGTTTATGGCCAACCATGAAAGTGGTGGATCGTATTGCATGTATGGAGACATTTGTATTGCAAATGAAAACTAAGCGAGAGGAGGTTGTAAAGTTATTAATGTGGGAAATAGGGAAAAGTTTACCAGATTCGGAAAAAGAATTTGATAGAACGGTGGAATACATTTATGACACTATTGAAGATTATAAACAAATGGACCGCGATAGTGCTAAATTTGAAAAAAATGCAGGTGTAAATGCGCATATTCGTCGTGGACCTTTAGGTGTAGTATTGTGTTTAGGGCCTTATAATTATCCTTTAAATGAAACTTTTGCACTATTGATTCCTGCTTTAATTATGGGTAATACAACCATTTTTAAACCAGCAAAACATGGGGTTTTATTAATTTCACCATTACTAGAAGCATTTCAAACTAGTTTTCCAAAAGGAGTCGTTAATATTATTTATGGAAGAGGACGTACTGTGGCTTCTCCAATTATGGAGTCTGGAAAAGTTGATGTATTGGCTTTGATAGGAAATAGTACTTCTGCAAATGCATTACAAAATCAACATCCAAAAAGTAATAGACTGCGTTTGGTTTTAGGTTTAGAAGCTAAAAATCCAGCAATTGTTTTAAAAGATGCCGATTTGGATTTGGCGATAGACGAGTGTATCGCGGGGGCAACCTCTTTTAATGGGCAACGCTGTACAGCGTTAAAAGTATTGTATGTTCATCAAGATATTGTAGAAGAGTTTAATAAGCGCTTTTCAGCGAAAGTGGATGCGCTTAAGTTTGGTAATCCTTGGGAGGATGGAGCTAAATTAACACCATTACCTGAGCCTGGGAAACCAGCCTATATACAAGAGTTAATTGATGACGCGACTGCAAAAGGAGCTAGTATCATTAATGCAAAAGGAGGAGAAACGACAGAAAACTACATTTTTCCAGCGGTTTTATATCCAGTGTCTAAAGATATGCGTGTCTTTCAGGAAGAACAATTTGGACCTGTTATTCCTATTGTTCCTTTTACTGATATTGAAGAACCTTTAGATGATATGGCTGCTTCTAATTACGGGCAGCAAGTCAGTTTATTCGGGCAAGACGTAAAAACGTTGGCGCCTTTAATAGATACGTTAGTAAACTTAGTTTGCCGTGTTAATTTAAACAGTTCTTGTCAACGTGGACCAGACGTATATCCGTTTACAGGGCGTAAAGATTCTGCTGTAGCAACGTTAAGTGTGCATGATGCGTTACGTTCTTTTTCAATACGGACGTTTGTAGCTTCAAAAGACAACGACTATAACAATGCTATTTTAAAAGAATTGTTAGAATCTAGAGCATCAAACTTTGTAAGTACAGATTATATTTTATAATTTTTCAACTCAGAAAGGCCTAATAGTGAGATTTATATAATTATTAGGCTTAAAAATAAAGATTTCATAAAAAAGCACACTAATTGAATATTTTACTAGTTTGTATTAAATTAATTTATAGTTTTACACCATGTTTACAACACTAAATAAAAACGAAAGACCCACAAGTTTGCTATTACGCAGACGACGTCGCTAATACGCATACTTTAAGCTTTTAGTTAATAGTTTTTATTTTTTTTCAGACAGTGAACAATTCGACACAAATAGTTTCTTTTTTAAATACAGTTATTAGAAATAGTAACAGGATAACCATACGTCCAATTTTCCGTCGTCGCCCTTAGGGTGTACTTCTATTTATAGAACTAAGGTGAGTCCGGTTCTGCTTTCAAAAACAAAAATTATCACATTTTTTAATTTAAAATTCAATTACAATGGAAATTGTTATTGCTGATAAATCACATAGTATTTACGCAGATATTATTTGTAATACTATTGCTGATGCTGCTCAAGTTAGAGGAACTGGTATTGCAAAACGCAAGCCTGAATACATCATTACCAAAATGGAAAATGGTAATGCTGTTATTGCTTTAGAGGGCGATAAATTTGCAGGCTTTTGTTATATCGAACAATGGGGACATGGCAAATTTGTAGCTAATTCTGGATTAATTGTACATCCAGATTTTAGAAACATTGGCTTAGCTAAGCAGATCAAACAGAAAATATTTGTGCATTCTAGAACCAAGTTTCCGGAGGCTAAAGTATTTAGTATTACTACAGGTTTAGCAGTTATGAAAATGAATAGTGATTTAGGTTATAAACCTGTTACGTTTTCAGAATTAACAGACGATCAATCCTTTTGGAATGGCTGTCAGACCTGCAAAAACTTTGATGTTTTGACAAGAACAGAGCAAAAAATGTGCTTGTGTACAGGTATGTTGTATGATCCTTCTAAAAAGGAAGCAACAAAGGCAGCAGTGAATAATCATGATAAAAAAGTATGGACCAGATTGAAAAATATTAAGCAATCCATGTTCCTAAAAAAAGAAAAGAATGAAAAAAGCGAATAAATCCGATAATGCTTTCCCTTTGGGAAAGATGTCACAAAGTGACAGAAAGGGAAAATTAGTCATAGCATATAGTGGTGGATTAGATACATCCTATTGCGCAGTAAGTTTAAGTAAAGCTGGATACGATGTGCACGCGGTAAGTGTAAATACTGGTGGTTTTTCTGATGAAGAAATTAAAACCATTGAAGCAAATGCCTACAAGATGGGCGTGTCGACCTATAAGAACATCGACGCTATTGCCTCGTATTATGATAAAGTGATTAAGTATTTAATCTTCGGAAATGTTTTGAAGAACAACACCTATCCTTTATCTGTAAGCGCAGAACGTATTATTCAAGCAATCGAAATTATTGAATATGCAAAAAGTATTGATGCCGAATATATCGCACATGGAAGCACAGGAGCTGGAAACGATCAAGTGCGTTTTGATATGATTTTTCAAACGTTGGCACCACATATTAAAATTATCACGCCAATTAGAGATGGAAGTTTAAGCAGACAACAAGAAATTGATTACTTAAAAGAAAACGGTATTGAAGCTTCTTGGGAAAAGGCAAAGTATTCTGTTAATAAAGGACTTTGGGGAACTAGTGTTGGTGGAGAAGAAACATTGACATCAGAAAAACCATTACCAGAAAGTGCTTATCCTTCGCAATTAAAACATGCCGAAGAAGAGAAAGTGACATTAACCTTTTTAAAAGGAGAATTGGTTGCTGTTAACGGAATTGAAAACGCATCAGACGTAAATATTGAAGTTTTAAACAATCTGGCATCTGCGTATGCAATTGGTAGGGATATTCATGTTGGAGATACAATAGTTGGTATTAAAGGACGTGTTGGTTTTGAAGCAGCAGCTGCTTTGGTGATTATAAAAGCACATCATTTGTTAGAAAAGCATACGTTGACCAAATGGCAATTACAGCACAAAGATTATATGTCAAATTTCTACGGAATGCATTTGCATGAAGGGCAATATTTAGATCCTGTAATGCGTGACATGGAAGCCTTTTTACGAAGCAGCCAAGACAAAGTCTCAGGGGATGTTTTTGTGACCTTAAAACCATACCATTTTACTGTAGACGGAATTAAGTCTAAACATGATTTAATGAACGCAAAGTTTGGAAGTTATGGCGAAGAAAATAAAGGTTGGACTGCAGAAGAAGCTAAAGGTTTTATAAAGATTATAGGAAACCAAAATAAGATTTATCAACAAGTAAATAATTAATTGAGTGAGACCTGTCAGGTTTTAAAAACCGGACAGGTCTGAAAGACAAGTGGTAATGAAAAAATTAGAAATAGGAATCATTGGAGGAGCAGGTTATACAGCTGGAGAACTTATTAGATTGTTGTTAAATCATCCAAAAGCAAACATCAATTTTATTTACAGTACGTCTAATGCTGGCAATAAAATATCTAAAGTACACCAAGATTTAATTGGTAGCACAGATTTGGAGTTTTCAAGTAAAATTAACTCAGAAGTAGACGTGTTGTTTTTATGTTTAGGACACGGAAATTCTAAAGCATTTTTAGAGAACAATTCATTTTCTGCTGAAACTAAAATTATTGATTTAAGTAATGATTTCAGGTTAACTAAAGATGCCGTTTTTGAAGGGAAAACGTTTGTTTATGGTTTGCCGGAATTAAATAAAGAAGCGATTAAAAAAGCGAATTACATTGCAAATCCAGGGTGTTTTGCATCTGCTATTCAGTTAGCATTATTGCCTTTAGCTAAAGCTGAAGTTTTGCAAAACGATGTACATATTAATGCGGTTACAGGAGCAACAGGAGCAGGAACATCATTATCTGCAACTACGCATTTTACGTGGCGAGCTAATAACTTTTCGCATTATAAAGCTTTTACACATCAACATTTAGGCGAGATTAATCAATCGGTGAAATTGTTGCAGTCTAACTTTAATTCGGATATCAACTTCATGCCAAATCGTGGTGATTTTTCAAGAGGAATTTTTGCAACTATGTATACTAAGTTTAAAGGAAGCTTAGAAGACGCAAAAGCATTGTATTCCGATTTTTATAAAGATGCCGTTTTTACTATGGTTTCGGATGATGAGATTCATTTAAAACAAGTAGTAAATACTAATAAGTGTATTCTTCATTTACATAAACATGAAGACAAATTATTGGTGACAAGCATTATTGATAATTTATTGAAAGGTGCTTCCGGGCAAGCTGTTCATAACATGAACTTAATGTTTGGTTTTGATGAAACAGAAGGATTAAAATTGAAAGCAACTTATTTTTAAAAATACAGTTGCTGCGTTAGCGGTTGAAGTGGCATCCTTTTTATTTGTCTCCTCGAGCGCAGTCGAGAGGTTGACAAATAAAAAGATATAACGGAAAACGCGACCCTTGTGGTAACGCTCAAACAATAAAAAGATGTCACCTTGAGCGCAGTCGAAAGGTTTAAGTGAAAATAAAGTTTAATTAAAAAGATAATAGTCATTGCGAGCTTTACGAGTGAACGAAGTAAACCTGAAGCAATTTGTTTAAAGAGATTACTTCAGTCATTGGCTGCGCCATCTACTTTTAATCAAAATATATTTTGATTTCAGTAATCTTCGTAATGACAAATAAAAACGAACAAATGAAAATAGCAATTATAGGGACAGGAAACTTAGGAAAGTCGATCGCAAAAGGATTGATAACCAACAATGCCATTACTAGTTTGTATTTAACCAAACGGAATTTGGATGAGATTCAAGAATTTGATGGTTATAAAAATGTGCATTTAACAACGGATAATATTGAAGCTGTAAGGCAATCTGATATTATCATTTTTGCGGTGCAACCGGCGCATTTTGAGCAAATACTGAATGACATTAAGCCGGAATTAACAGAGAAACACGTGTTGATTTCGACTATTACAGGTTTTCTAATTCCTAAGATTGAAGCGCAAGTTGGTGCGGATAAATTTATCATTCGTGCGATGCCAAATACCGCAATTGCAGTTGGTAAATCGATGACGTGTTTGTGTAGTAATGTGCAAGGTGCAAAACGTATTAAAATCGCTGAAGCTATTTTTAATCGTTTAGGACATTCGATGAGTATTCCGGAAAGTCAAATGCAAGCTGCAACAGTAGTTTGTGCAAGTGGAGTTGCGTTTTGGATGCGTTTAATTAGAGCAACAACACAGGCTGCTATTCAGTTAGGTTTTGATGCGAAAGAAGCACAAGAGTTAGCGATGTATACCAGTGAAGGTGCGGCGAGTTTATTGATTACTAATGGGAATCATCCTGAAGAGGAAATAGATCGTGTAACCACTCCAAAAGGGTGTACGATTGAAGGTTTGAATGAGATGGAACACAAAGGATTGAGTTCGTCTTTAATACAAGGTATGATTGCCTCGTTTAACAAGATTAATAACATTAAAGAAGAGCAGATATGAGTTTATTTAACGTCTATCCTTTATTCGATATCACACCAGTAAAAGCTGTAGATGTTTTTGTTTTTGATGAAAACAACACCAAATATTTAGATTTATATGGTGGACATGCGGTGATTTCTATTGGGCATTCGCACCCAAAATATGTGGCTGCCATTTCTGATCAAGTAGCCAAATTAGGGTTTTATAGTAACTCGATTCAGAATCCATTACAAGTAAAATTAGCCGACAAGTTAGAGCAATTATCCGGTTGTAAAGACTATGAATTGTTTTTGTGTAATTCTGGAGCAGAAGCCAATGAAAATGCTTTAAAATTAGCATCATTCCATAACGGAAAGAAAAAAGTTGTTGCTTTTAAAAATGGCTTTCATGGTCGTACATCAGCAGCTGTTGCAGCAACGGATAATGCAAAGATTATCGCTCCAATTAACGCACAGCAAGAGGTTGAGATTCTGGAATTAGGTGACTTAGAAGGTGTCGAAAAAGCATTGGCTAAAAACGATGTCTGTGCTGTAATTATTGAATGTATTCAAGGCGTTGGAGGATTAGATGAAAGTACTGCTGCATTCTACGAAGGTGTAGATATTTTATGCAAAAAATACAATACCTGTTTTATTGCAGATGAGGTGCAATCAGGTTTTGGAAGAACTGGCGATTTTTTCGCTTATCAAAAATATAACGTCACTCCAGATATTATATCGATTGCCAAAGGCATGGGGAATGGTTTTCCGATTGGTGGAATTTTAATTCACCCAAATATTAAAGCCTCTTTTGGTTTATTAGGAACCACTTTTGGTGGGAATCACTTGGCATGTGTTGCATCTTCGACTGTATTAGAAGTTATTGAAGAAGAGGATTTGATGCAAAATGCTAAAGATATCTCAGCTTATTTTCTAGAGAAAGCAAAAGAATTTTCGGCAATTAAAAACATAAAAGGACGTGGTTTAATGTTAGGATTGGAATTTGATTTTCCGATTGCCGAACTACGCAAGAAACTAATTTTTGAACATAAGATATTTACAGGAAGCGCGAAGAATCCTAATTTATTACGAATTCTTCCGCCTTTAACCATCAGAAAAGAACATGTCGATTTGTTTTTTGAGGCTTTAAAAAGTGAATTAAACTAGTATTGAGCGTAACGTCATTCTGAACTAGTTTCAGAATCACATAACAGTGAGAAGCTGAAATAAATTCAGCTTGACGAGAAGAGTGAATACATGAAGAGTGGTGCTTTAAAACACCAGTTATATTGAGTATTAAAGACTCAGAAAGAGGAGTTAAATAGCAACGTCATTCTGAACTAGTTTCAGAATCGCATAATAATGAGAAACTGAAATAAATTCAGCTTGACGAGAATAGAGAGTATATGATAATAAGTGTTTGTAATAGCAGTTATGTTGAGCATTAAAGGCTTAGAAATAAGAACTAAGTAGCAACGTCATTCTGAACTAGTTTCAGAATCACATAACAGTGAGAAACTGAAGTGAATTCAGCTTGACGAGAGTTGTGGATACGTGAAGAATGGTGCTTTAAAACACCAGTTATATTGAGTATTAAAGACTCAGAAAGAGGAGTTAAATAGCAACGTCATTCTGAACTAGTTTCAGAATCGCATAATAATGAGAAACTGAAGTAAATTCAGCTTGACGAGAAGAGTGAATACATGAAAATAAGTATTTGTAATAGCATTTATATTGAGTATTAAAGACTCAGAAAGAGGAGTTAAATAGCAACGTCATTCTGAACTAGTTTCAGAATCGCATAATAATGAGAAGCTGAAATAAATTCAGCTTGACGAGAGTTGTGGATACATGAAAATAAGTGTTTGTAATAGCATTTATATTGAGTATTTAATGCTTAGAAAGAAGAGTTAAATAACAACGTCATTCTGAACTAGTTTCAGAAGCGCATAACAGTGAGAAGCTGAAATAAATTCAGCTTGACGAGAGTTGTGGATACATGAAAATAAGTGTTTGTAATAGCATTTATATTGAGTGTTTAATGCTTAGAAATAAGAACTAAATAGCAACGTCATTCTGAACTAGTTTCAGAAGCGCATAACAGTGAGAAGCTGAACTAAATTCAGTAAGATTAAAGTAATAAATAGATGAAAAAGTACACAGAAATAAAAGACATATCAAATCTTCAAGAAACCATAAAGGACGCGATTTCACTAAAAAAGACCCCTTTTAAATTCCAAGATTTAGGAAAACATAAAACATTAGTGATGCTGTTTTTTAATTCCAGTTTACGTACGCGATTAAGCACGGAGAAAGCAGCAAAAAACTTAGGAATGGATGTTATGATTTTAAACGTAAATGACGCTTGGAACCTAGAATTTGAAGATGGTACGATCATGAATGCTAATACGTCAGAACATATTAAAGAAGCAACACAAGTGATTTCGCAATATGGAGATGTAATTGCGGTGAGAGCGTTTCCTAGTTTAACCGATAAACAAAAAGATGAGTCTGAATTTGTAATGAATAGTTTCATAAAATATGCAACGGTTCCAATTGTGAATATGGAAAGTGCTACAGCACATCCTTTACAAGCATTAGCAGATGCAATTACCATTACTGAATTAACAGAAAAAGCAAAGCCTAAAGTTGTTTTGTCTTGGGCGCCACACCCTAAAGCATTGCCACAGGCAGTTGTAAATTCGTTTGTAGAAATGATGCAAAACTTGGATGTAGATTTAACCATTACACATCCAGAAGGTTATGAGTTAAGCGAAGCAATCACGAAAAAAACACCAATAAATCACAATCAAGAAGAGGCTTTAAAAGATGCCGATTTTGTGTATGTTAAAAACTGGAGTAATTATAAAGACTATGGAAAAGTACTTAGTCAAGACGAGAATTGGATGATGACAAAAGCGAAGTTGGGTAATGCAAAATTTATGCATTGCTTGCCCGTAAGACGTAATGTAGTTGTGGAAGATGCGGTTTTAGATAGTGAGCAATCAATGGTTATCCAGCAAGCAAATAATAGGACTTTTGCTGCGCAAATTGTATTAAAGCAGATTCTGGAGGAGTTGTAAACGTCATTGCGAATGAGGAGCGATTGAAGCAATCTTTTAATTGAAAGAGGTTACTTGGTTATGCTGAATTAATTTCAATATCAAAAAAGGAGCAAATAATGAGAAGCTGAAACAAGTTCAGCTTGACGATTGAGGTTTTAAAGTAAGCAATAAGTTAATGTTAATCCGTCACGTCATACAGAATTCATTTCAGTATCACATCAAAAGAAGAAGAAGTATGAAAACACTAAAAATTATAAAAATTGGAGGAAGCATCATCGATGATGATAACGCTTTACAGCAATTCCTAAAAGCATTCGCGACTATAGATTCTCCTAAAATTCTAGTGCATGGTGGTGGAAAATTAGCAACCAAATTAGCACAACAAATGCAAGTTGAGGTTAAAATGATTGACGGAAGACGCGTAACCGATCAAGTCACTTTAGATATTATCACCATGGTGTATGCTGGAAAAATCAATAAAACTATAGTCGCACAATTACAAGCTAACAGTTGTAATGCTATTGGTTTTTCAGGAGCAGATGGCAACACGATAGTTTCGGATTTAAGACCATCAAAACCTATCGATTATGGATTTGCTGGAGACGTCAAAAAGGTAAATACAGAAACCTTAGAAATTCTTTTAAACAATTCAATTACACCTGTGTTTTGCGCGATTACTCATGATAAAAACGGGCAATTATTAAATACCAATGCAGATACGATTGCTTCTGAATTAGCAATAGGTTTTGCAACAAAATATAAAACTGAATTATATTATTGCTTCGAAAAAAAGGGTGTTTTAGAAGATGTAAATAATGACGATTCTGTTATCCAAAACATCAACACTAAAACCTACCAACCGTTAATTAAAAACGGTATTATATATGAAGGCATGTTGCCAAAACTAAACAACTGTTTTCATGCTGTAAATAATCAAGTACAAAAAGTTTGTATTGGTAAATCAGAAATGCTTTTCGATAAAAATAATAAACACACAACCATTTCAAAATGATAGAAAAACTAACAACAAGAGCAATTGCTTTATTAAAACAATTGATAGAAACGCAGTCTTTTTCTTCAGAAGAAGGCCCTACAGCAGCGCATATTGAGCAATGGTTTAACAATCAAAATATTCCTTTTAAAAGAACAAAACATAATGTTTGGGCAACTAATAAATATTTTGACGATAGTAAACCAACGCTATTATTAAACTCGCATCACGATACGGTAAAACCAAATAATGGCTACACTAAAGATCCGTTTAAAGTCATTGTTGAAGACGGAAAATTATATGGTTTAGGTAGTAATGATGCTGGAGGTTGTTTGGTCAGTCTATTAGCAACGTTTGCGTATTTCTATAGCAGAGAAAATCTAAATTTTAATCTGGTTATTGTCGCTTCCGCTGAAGAAGAAAGCAGTGGAGAAAATGGGTTAAATAGTATGTTGTCGGTTATTCCAAAAGTGGATGTCGCTATTGTTGGAGAGCCAACTTTAATGAATTTAGCTGTTGCCGAAAAAGGCTTGGTTGTGTTTGAGGCAATCGTAAAAGGAACGCCAAGTCATGCTGCGCATCCAAATCACGATAACGCCATTTATAAAACAATTCCAGTGTTAGAATGGTTTAAAAATTACACGTTTGATAAAACTTCGGAAGCTTTGGGAGAGGTGAAGTTGACTGTTACGCAAATAAATGCAGGAAAGCAGCATAATGCGGTTCCTGCAGATGTAAAATTAGTGGTTGATGTCCGTGTAAACGATAAATATTCTAACCAAGACATTGTCGATATTTTACAGAAAGAAGCGCCTTGTGATAGTATTATTCCGCGTAGTATAAAATTAAATTCGTCGTCCATTCCTATCGATCATCCATTGGTAATTGCAGGAATAGAAATAGGTAGAAGCACTTATGGTTCGCCAACATTATCTGATCAAGCGGTGTTGAGTTGTCCATCGTTAAAACTAGGACCAGGAGATAGCACACGATCGCATTCCGCTGACGAGTTTATTTACGTGAATGAAATTGAAGAAGGGATTAAAATATATATTGAATTATTAGAAAAAGTATTGTAGCAAACGTCATAACGAGGAAGAATGACGAAGTTATCTCATCATGAGATTGCTTCATTTCATTCGCAATGACAATAAAAAATCAAATTATGAAACTCTGGGACAAAGGAATAAGTATCGATAAAAAAATAGAACAATTTACCGTTGGAAACGATAGAGAAATTGATCTACATATTGCAAAGTACGATGTACAAGCATCTTTAGCGCATGCAATAATGTTGGAGTCTATTGGCATTATTTCTTCGGAAGAATTACAACAGCTTAAAAGTGGTTTGCACGCTATTGCGGAAACTATAGAAAACGGAACCTTCGTTATTGAAGCGTCCTTTGAAGATGTGCATTCTAAAATTGAATATGAGCTGACTAAAACCTTAGGTGATGTTGGAAAGAAAATCCATACTGCACGTTCTAGAAATGATCAAGTTTTAGTAGCATTACAATTGTACTACAAAGAGAATTTACAAGAAATTAATCAGAAAACAAAAACGTTTTTTGACACCCTTTTAGGTTTGGCGGAAACGCATAAAGATGCATTACTTCCTGGTTATACACATTTACAAGTAGCAATGCCATCTTCTTTCGGATTATGGTTTTCTGCTTATGCTGAGGTTTTAATTGATGATGTGTACTTGTTAAATGCAGCCTTGAAAACCGTAGATCAAAATCCGTTAGGTTCTGCGGCAGGTTACGGAAGTTCGTTTCCTATTGATAGAGAATTAACTACAAAAGAATTAAACTTTGCGACCTTGAAATATAATGTGGTTGCTGCGCAAATGAGTAGAGGAAAAAGCGAACGAACTATCGCTTTAGCTTTAGGAAGTGTGTGTAATACTTTAGCGCGTTTTGCAATGGATATTTGCGTGTATAATAGTCAGAATTTTGGCTTTATTGCCTTTCCGGATGAGTTAACGACGGGAAGCAGTATTATGCCACATAAAAAGAATCCTGATGTGTTTGAATTAATCCGAGGGAAAGCCAATAAAATACAAGCTTTGCATACCGAAATGGTGTTAATTACTAATAATTTACCAAGTGGTTATCATAGAGATTTTCAGTTATTAAAAGAAAATATTATTGCAGCAATTGAAGATGTAAAAGACTTATTAGATATTTTTAATTACGCTATTCAGCAAGTTATTGTAAAAGACATCGATTTAAATGATGCTAAATATCAATACTTGTTTACGGTAGATAATATTAACACGTTGGTTGTGGGAGGCATGCCTTTTAGAGAAGCGTATCAAAAAATTGGAGGTGAAGTGGAAAGCGGAACTTATGTGCCAGATACTTCTAAACAGCACACGCATGTTGGTAGTATTGGTAATTTGTGTTTGGATGGGATTAGAGGGAAGTATCCAGAGTAACGTTAATTGCGTCAATGCGAGAAACGAAGCAATCTCTCTAATTTTTGTAAAATTTTTGTTTTAAAGAGTTTTCTTGCTTTAATTAAACAGATTACTTCGTCGTACCTCCTCGTAATGACGTGCTGTACGTCATTGCGAGGAACGAAGCAATCTCTCTAATTGTATTTTTTCTTTTTTAGATTAATCGTTTTTCCATGTATTAAACCCGAGGCAAATCGCTATCATCCTTTAAAGGTAAACAGGATTCTCCCATCAAATACGTGTCAATATGATGTGCTGCTTGTCTACCTTCCGAAATAGCCCAAACAATTAACGATTGTCCACGACGCATATCTCCAGCTGCAAAAACACCAGGGATATTTGTTTTGTAATCTTTTGTTGTTGCTTCAATATTGGTTCTAAAATCCATTTTTAATCCAAACTGGTCTGCTAATGTTTTTTCAGCGCCTGTAAATCCAAGTGCTAATAATGCGATGTCGCATTTCCATTCTTTTTCGGTATTTGGAACTTCTTTAAGTTGTGGTCTTTCTCCTGGAGTAAAAATCCATTCTACTTCAACCGTTTTTAAGCCTGTTAAGTTTCCTTTTTTGTCTCCTAAAAATTCTTTAGTAGAAATGCTAAAAAAACGTTCTACACCTTCTTGGTGCGATGAGGTTGTTTTTAGCTTCATTGGCCAATACGGCCAAGGTTGATGTGCTGGACGACCTTCGGAAGGTTTGCTTAAGATTTCAAAATTTGTAACCGAAGTTGCGCCATGACGATTAGACGTTCCAATACAATCACTTCCGGTATCTCCACCACCAATTACGATAATGTCTTTTCCTTTAGCAGAAATAACGTCTTTAAAATCCACTAAACCATCTACGTATTGGTTGTTTAATTTTAAGAAATCCATAGCTTGAGTCACACCTTTTAAGTCTGCTCCAGGTATAGGAATGCTTCGTCTTACTGTAGCACCTCCACATAACACAACAGCGTCAAAGTCGTCTTTAAGTTGGTTGGCGTCTATGTTTTTACCAACATGTGCATTGGTTTTAAAAATAACACCTTCTTCTTCTAAAACAGCAATACGTCTGTCAATCACGGTTTTTTCCATTTTAAAATCTGGAATTCCGTAACGTAATAAACCACCAACTTTTTCGTCACGTTCAAAAACGGTAACGGTATGTCCTGCACGATTTAATTGTTGTGCGGCAGCTAATCCTGCTGGTCCAGAGCCAATAACAGCAACTGTTTTTTCGGTTCTTACTTTTGGAGGATTTGCTAGAATCCAGCCTTCTTGAAAGGCGGTTTCTACTATATTTTTTTCAATATTTTCTATCGTTACTGGGTCTTCATTAATACCAAGTACACAAGCTTCTTCGCAAGGTGCTGGGCATAGACGTCCTGTAAACTCTGGGAAGTTGTTGGTTTTGTGTAAAATTTCAGCAGCTTCTTTCCATTTTCCTTTGTAGACTTTATCATTAAAATCTGGAATTAAATTCCCAAGCGGACAACCACTATGACAAAACGGAATTCCGCAATCCATGCAACGTGCACCTTGATTTTCTAGGTGATCTTCTGGTAACGGAACCGTAAATTCTTTGTAATTCTCTATGCGTTTTTCTGGCGCTATATAACTTTCGTTCTCACGCTTAAACTCTAAAAATCCTGTTATTTTTCCCATAATTTACGCTAATTCTAGTTGTTCTTGTTCTAATCTCACTAAGGCTTGTCTATACTCTTCTGGTAGCACTTTTTTAAACTTAGGAAGGTAATTGTCCCAATCTTTTAAAATGCGAGCTGCTAATGGGCTTCCTGTTGCTTCGAAATGATTTTTGATTAATTGTTTCAGCTGAAGACTATCTGCTTCGTTTTCAATTGGATCGATATTTAAATCTTCCGAATTACAATTCTGTTTGAAGGTTCCTTTTTCATCTAAAACATAAGCAACTCCTCCGCTCATTCCTGCTCCAAAGTTTCGACCTACGGTACCAAGAATAACAGCAACTCCACCAGTCATATACTCGCAACCATGATCTCCAATACCTTCGACGACTGCTTGTGCTCCAGAGTTTCTAACACAAAAACGCTCTCCAGCTTTACCATTTATATAAACTTCTCCAGAGGTTGCGCCATACAGCGTTACGTTTCCTGTAATGATATTGTCTTCCGGAACAATGGTACATTTTTCTGGCACTTTAATAATTAATTTAGCTCCGGATAACCCTTTACCTAGGTAATCATTTGTGTTTCCGTGCACGGTGAATTTTAAACCTTTTGTTGCAAAAGCTCCAAAACTTTGTCCTGCAGAACCTGTAAAATCAATATCTATTGTGTCTTCTGGTAATCCATCTGCACCATAAATTTTTGAAATCTCATTACTTATAACAGCTCCAACTGCTCTATCTACGTTTGTGATAGGCATAGCTAAGTGTGTTTTTTGTCTCCTAAATAACGCTTGATGCGCTTGTTTGATTATTTTAAAATCTAAGTGCACATTTAAATTATGGTCTTGACAATACGTATTGTATAGTTGCACATCTTCAGCAACTTCTACTTTGTGTAAGATTGGTGTTAAGTCAATTCCTGAAGATTTATAATGGTCTATGGCTTTATTTCTATTTAATTTTTGAGATTGTCCAACCATTTCGTTGATGGTTCTAAACCCTAGTTTTGCCATAATCTCACGTAATTCTTGTGCTACAAAATACATGTAGTTGACGACGTGCTCTGGTTTTCCTTTAAACTTTTTACGTAAATCTGGGTTTTGAGTAGCAATTCCGACTGGGCATGTGTTTAAATGACACACACGCATCATAATACATCCTGAAGCTACTAAAGGTGCTGTTGCAAAACCGAATTCTTCTGCGCCAAGTAAGCAAGCAATAGCAACATCGCGACCTGTTTTTAATTGTCCGTCACATTCTAAAACTACACGATTTCTAAGGTCATTCATCACTAAGGTTTGCTGTGCTTCTGCAACACCAAGTTCCCAAGGTAAACCAGTATGTTTTTGTGAAGTTAAAGGCGTTGCTCCTGTTCCTCCATCAAAACCAGCAATTAAAATAACGTCTGCTTTTGCTTTAGCAACTCCTGCTGCTACTGTACCAACACCAATTTCTGATACTAGTTTTACATTAATTCTAGCTTCTCTATTTGCTGATTTTACATCGTAAATTAATTGCGATAAATCTTCAATCGAATAAATATCGTGATGTGGTGGTGGTGAAATTAATCCTACATAGGGCGTTGAATTTCTTGTTTTTGCAATTTCTGGATTCACTTTTGGTCCAGGTAATTGTCCACCTTCTCCTGGTTTTGCACCTTGTGCTATTTTTATTTGAATTTCGCTTGCGCTTGTTAAGTAGTTGGAAGTGACTCCAAAACGTCCTGAAGCGACTTGTTTGATTGCTGAGTTTCTCCAGTCTCCTTGTGAGCTTTTGTAGAAACGTTCTTGGTCTTCTCCACCTTCACCAGAGTTAGATTTTCCTCCAATTCTGTTCATAGCAACCGCTAAGTTTTCATGTGCTTCTTTACTAATAGAACCATAGGACATGGCTCCGGTTTTAAAACGTTTTACAATTTCTGTCCAAGGTTCTACTTCCTCTAAAGGAATTGGGTCAAATTGATCAAACTCAAACAAACCTCTAATGGTCATTAAGCTTTTAGATTGATCGTTTACCAAGTCGGAAAACTCTTTAAAAGTAGAGGCTTTATTAGTTCTTACCGATTCTTGAAGCTTAGCAACGGTTAATGGGTTAAACATGTGTTTTTCCTGTCCACGTCTCCATCTGTAATCTCCACCAACTTCAATTTGTGGTTCTGTGTTTTTGTGAAAAGCCCTTTTGTGACGTTTAACAATTTCTTGTTCAATTTCTCTTAAGCCAATACCTTGAATACGTGTTGGTGTATTTGGAAAGTATTTTTCGACTGTTGAGGTTTTAATTCCGATACATTCAAATAATTGAGAGCCACGGTACGAGTTTAATGTTGAAATCCCAATTTTATTCATCACTTTTAAAATCCCTTTTCCAACTGCTTTATTGTAGTTTTTAATGGCAGCTAAATATTCTAAATCTGTAAGATCTGCATTGTTGATTTGTTGTTGAACAATTTCATTTACAATGTATGGGTTTACAGCACTTGCGCCATAACCAAATAATAAAGCAAAATGGTGTACTTCACGAGGTTCTGCAGACTCAATAATTAAACTGATTCTAGAACGCTTTTTTAATTTGTGTAAGGCGTGATTGACGTAAGAACAGGCTAAAAGCGCAGGAATTGGTGCGTGATTTTCGTCTACAAATCGATCGGATAAAATAATGATGTTTGCACCTTCGTCAATAGCTTTAGAAGCTTTAGTGACTAAGTTTTCAAGTGCGACTTCAAGTTCATTTAATCCACGATTTACTTCGTATAACATCGAAATAGATTCGACTTTAAAATCAGGATTAGTATCATAATCTCTAATCTTATCTAAATCGTGTTTAGAAATAACCGGATTCTGAATTTTTAATTTTTTACAATGTTCCGCATTGATATCAAATATATTGACGTCACTACCAAGCGTTAAGCTTATATCTGTAATTAACTCTTCTCTAATTCCGTCTAAAGGCGGATTGGTAACTTGAGCAAATAACTGTTTGAAGTAGTTATAAATTAATTGTGGTCTTTCTGATAAAATAGCAATTGGCGTATCGCTTCCCATGGATCCAATAGGTTCTTTTCCTAATTGTGCCATCGGACGAATAATAGTATTTAAATCTTCTTCTGTATAGCCAAAAACAACTTCACGTTTTTTAAGATCAATTTCATCATATTTAATATGGCCTTCCTTAGCTTCAATATCTTTAAGATGGACTAAATTTTCGTTTAACCATTCTCTGTAAGGATGTTTGGCTGCTATTTCTTCTTTGATTTCTTCATCATTAACAATACGACCTTCGCTCATGTTTACTAAAAACATTTTCCCTGGTTCTAAACGACCATGGAATTCTATGTTTTCAGGAGCAATGTCTACAACACCAGTTTCGGAAGACATAATAACGTTTCCTTGTTTTGTTACGGTATATCTTGAAGGACGTAATCCATTTCTATCTAAAACAGCGCCTATAAAATTACCGTCTGTAAATGGGATTGAAGCCGGTCCGTCCCAAGGTTCCATTAAGCAGGAGTTGTATTCATAAAATGCTTTTTTAGAATCCGACATGTGTGGGTTTTTCTCCCAGGCTTCGGGGACTAGCATCATCATTGCTTCTGGAAGCGAACGTCCCGTCATTAATAGTAATTCAACAACCATGTCTAGGGTTGCAGAATCTGATTTCCCTCTTAAAATAGTAGGGATTATTTTTTTAATATCATCTCCAAACAATGGGCTTTCCATGATTTCTTCACGAGAAAACATGCGTGATACATTACCTCTAACCGTGTTTATTTCTCCGTTATGACAGATATATCTAAAAGGCTGTGCTAAATCCCAAGTTGGAAATGTGTTGGTAGAAAAACGTTGGTGTACTAATGCTAATCTTGTGTCTAAAGCCGAGTTGAATAAGTCTAAGTAATATTCATTAATATGTTCCGGCATTAATAAGCCTTTAAATATTATGATTTTAGTAGATAGACTTGGTAGGTAAAAGAATTTTGATTCAGATAATTTAGAATCATAAATAGTGTGTTCTGCAATTTTTCGTGCAGCATATAATTTTATGTTGAATTCTCTTTCGGTTTGGGCATCGCTAGCCTTTCCAATAAAAATTTGTTTTACAAAAGGTTCTGTTACTTTTGCAATTTCACCTAAAACAGTACTATTAACTGGTACGTCTCTCCAGCCAATTAATTTAAGGCCTTGATTTTGGATTTCTTTTTCAAAAACATCAATACAATATTGACGTTGGTTTTCTTTTTTAGGAAGAAATACATTGCTAACTGCATATTCTCCAGCTTCAGGTAAATCAAACTCACAAAAAATCTTAAAGAATTTGTGTGGAATATCAATTAGTATTCCTGCACCGTCTCCTGTTACTCCATCTGAACTAACGGCACCGCGATGTTCTAATTTTACTAATATTTCAAGCGCTTTGTGGATGATGTCATTAGATCGTTTTCCAGTTAAACTACATATAAATCCTGCGCCACAATTATCGTGTTCAAATTCTGGTAAATAAAGTCCTTGTTTTTTTAGCATAATCAGTAAAATTTAAAGCTTTTTTAAGCTTCATTATATCTGTAATATACAGGCTATTATTTAATTAGTAAAAAGAACGAAACACTTTTTCGAAATTCGGATTATAGTCTTTTATAAATGTGCTTTAAATAATAATACTGCGCTTACAGTGAGGATTGCGCAATGAAAAAACACTACTAAAAACACGTAATTGTTACGAAAACGTTTGCGAAAAGTTTAAAATATTGAATATAATACGATTAAAATTAGTTTTCGATAAGAATAACTCAATATTAAGGATGTGAAATCATTAATAAAACCACCTTATAATTATCATACCCTATAAAAACTAGGGGGTAAAATAAGTAAACAATAAAAATGAATGTGATAACCCTATTTTTTTAGGGGTGTAAATGTTTTTAATATAGATTTGAGAGATAAACGAATTATAAAATCTAGTATTATGAAACAATTGTTTACTCTGGCTATTATTTTAGCATCTGTGACTTTATCTGCTCAAGAGGAGTCTGATGGTCTTGAAAAAAAGTTCTCTTTTGAGGGGAGTGTCGATGCTTATTATCGTACTAATTTTACAGCTCCAAATGATGATAATCAAATTGCTCCGACAACGTCCTTTGCGGATACTGCGGGATTTTCATTAGGAATGGGAAATATAATTGCGTCTTATGAGAAAGGTAGAGTTGGTGCAGTCGCAGATTTAGTTTTTGGACCAAGAGGTGAAGCGGCTAGTGCAACGGTACTAAATCAATTATTTGCTTTTTATAATATTAGTGAAAACACAAAATTGACTTTTGGGAAGTTTAATACTTTTTTAGGTTATGAGGTTATTGCTCCAGCAGGAAATTTTAATTACAGTACGTCTTATTTGTTTTCTAATGGGCCTTTTTCTCACACAGGTGTAAAAGCTGATTTTGCATTGTCTGAGGATTTTAGCTTGATGGTTGGTGTGTTTAATCAAACAGATGTTACTGAGTTTAATCCTGACGGTAGTTATGCGGTTGGGGCGCAATTAGGATATGATGGTCAATTTTTAAATCTTTTATATGATGATGCAGGATTAGGGTTTGAAGTCGATTATACAGGAGGGTTTGATGCATCAGATGAGTTTTTTTTAGGAATCAACGCAGCGTATGCAGATAATGACGGAGAAGGGTTTTATGGCGTGGATTTGTATCCTCAATATGATCTTAGTGATACGTTTACAGTAGGATTAAGGGGAGAATATTTTCAGAAGCAGAGTGAGTCTGTAGATGATGATCCAAGTGTTATTGGGTTAACGCTTACGGGGAGTTTAGTTATTGATGAAGACTTAATTATTAAGCCGGAATTTAGATTAGACAATAGTTCTGAAGACGCGTTTATTGATACAGATTTAATGGCAACAAAAAGCTTAGGTTCTTTTGTGGTTGCAGCGATATATAAATTTTAACGATAATTAATTATGAAAAAAGTTGAAGCAATAATCAGAAAATCAAAATTTTCTGCAGTTAAAAATGCGTTGCATGAGGTTGGTGTAAATTTCTTCTCGTATTGGGATGTTACAGGATTAGGTAACGAGAAAGAGGGACATGTTTATAGAGGGGTTTCTTATAGTACAAGTGATATACAACGACGCTATCTATCAATAGTTGTTAATGATGATTTTGAAGAAGTAACCATAAAAGCCATTTTAGAATCGGGTTCTACAGGAGAAGTTGGAGACGGAAAAATATTTGTTTCACAAATCGATGAAGTTTATAGAATACGCACAGGAAATAAAGGCGGAAACACATTAAAATAATAAGACATGGAATTATTTACAATTAACAATGTATGGATGATGATCTGTACAGCACTAGTTTTCTTTATGCATTTAGGGTTTGCATTTTTAGAAATTGGTTTAACACGTCAAAAAAACACAATAAATATTTTATTTAAAAATATATTCATTATTACCATGGGCTTATTACTGTATTGTCTTGTTGGTTTTAATTTAATGTATCCAGGAGATGTGTTTACAGAAGTAAATGGGGTTGTTCAAGGTGATTGGAATGGTATTCTTGGTTTTGCAGGTTTTGGATTAGAGTCTCCAACGGTTATAGATCCTGAAACCGGACAAGCAATATTGGATTTATCGTATAACGAAGGGTATACTTATTGGACTGACTTCTTGTTTCAAGGGATGTTTGCGGCAACAGCTGCAACTATTGTTTCTGGGGCAGTTGCCGAACGAATGAAAATTGGGCCATTTATTGTTTTTGCAATTATATATGTTGGATTAGTGTATCCAATAGCTGGATCTTGGAAATGGGGAGGTGGATTTTTACATACGTTAGAAACGCCTTTTTATGACTTTGCAGGGTCAACATTAGTGCATTCCGTTGGTGGATGGGCAGCTTTGGTTGCTGTTTGCTTACTAGGTTCTAGAATAGGTAAATTTAAAAACGGAAAAATACAGGCTATTCCTGGGCATAATATTCCTTTGGCGACCGCTGGTGTTTTAATACTATGGTTAGGTTGGTTTGGGTTTAATGGAGGATCGGTATTGTCTGCAGATCCATCATTAACGTCATTAACATTAGTAACAACTTGTTTGGCAGCAGCAGCTGGTGGTGTGGTTGCGGCTTTGACATCTACGCTTATGTATAAGAATTTAGATTTAACTATGTTTTTAAATGGTATTTTGGGTGGTCTTGTTGGTATAACAGCAGGTGCTGATCAAATGAGTCCAACAGATGCTATACTGATTGGTGCAATTGCTGGAGCTATTATTGTTTTTGCGGTATCGTTAATTGATAAATTAAAATTAGATGACCCTGTTGGTGCTATTGCTGTACATTTAGTGTGTGGTATTTGGGGGACATTAGCGGTTGGACTATTTGGAAAATTAGCTAGCGGAGCACAATTTGTAAGTCAACTTATTGGTGTAGCTTCTTACGCAGCTATATGTATTGTTTCTTCATTCTTAATTATTTTTATAATGAAGAAAACGGTAGGAATAAGAGTTTCTGAAAAAGAAGAGTTGGAAGGTCTTGATGCTCATGAGCATGGAATGGATGCTTATCCAGACTTTAGATTAAACGAACATTAGGTTTTAGTTATTTTGTTGAAGAAACCTCGGGATATTGTATTTCGAGGTTTTTTTTGGTTTGGATATACTGAAGTGTACAAGTTGTTTTTATCACAAAAAAAAGGCCTGATAAGTTGAGTTATCAGGCGCTTTAAAGACTAACAAATAATTGTTATATAATAGTAGATTGTCCTAAGTGAATATTATTAAAATTAATATTCGTATCATTTGGGTTACTGATAAAATCTGCAATAAAATCTCCTACTTTGGAAGTAGAGATGTTGTCGTAAGAAGTGTTAAGATCTGGTGTTGTTATTTTTAATTTTAAAGATTTTTCAACACCTTCTTTAATTAGGTTGGCTTCATCATATAGTTCAAAATGTTCTAATAGCATAGCGGCACTTAGTATAGAGGCTATAGGGTTTGCTATGCCTTTACCTGTTGCTTGTGGATAGGAGCCGTGAATAGGCTCGAACATGGCGTATTTGTCTCCAATGGATGCGGAGGCTAATAATCCAATAGATCCTCCAATAACGCTAGCTTCATCGCTTATGACGTCTCCAAATAGGTTTTCAGTTAAAATAACATCAAATTGCTTTGGGTTTAAGATCATTTGCATCGCTGCATTATCTACAAATAAGAAGTCTAATTCTACATCAGGATACTCTTTTGCTAGTTCTGTAACAACTTTTCTCCAAAGACGAGAGGTTTCTAAAACATTAGCTTTGTCAACTAGGGTTACTTTTTTCTTTCTACTTTGCGCATTTTTAAAAGCTAAATGGGCAATGCGTTCAATTTCGTATTTGGAGTATTCACATAAGTCTGACGCTGTATTACCGTCTTCGCTTAGGTGTTTTTCGCCAAAATAAATACCGCCTGTTAATTCGCGATAGATACTAATATCCGTCCCTTCTATAATTTCTTTTTTAAGAGGAGACTTATCTAGCAGTACTTCGTAAGCTTTTACAGGTCTTATGTTTGCATATAGACCAAGTTCTTTTCTAAGTTTAAGTAAGCCTTGTTCTGGGCGGACTTTTGCACTAGGGTCGTTATCGTATTTTGGGTGTCCAATAGCTCCAAATAAAATGGCATCGCTAGACTTACATAAATCTAATGTGCTATCTGGTAATGGGTTGTTTTTTTTATCAATTGCGATGGCGCCAACGGGGGCTTCTTTAAATAAAAAAGTATGGTCAAATTCTAAAGCAATTGCTTTTAATATTTTTATTGATTGGTTGGTCACTTCTGGACCGATACCATCTCCAGGTAAAACTGCTATGTTTAATTTCATAGTATAATTGATTAGTATGTTTTTTTAGCTTCAAAAGCTGCAATTGTTTCTTTTTTACTTAGTAAGTAGTCAATATCATCATAGCCATTAATCATACATGTTTTTTTGTAGGCGTCGATATCAAAAGTTTCTTTAAAGGAGGTGTCTTTAACTGATATTGTTTGGTTTTCAAGATTGACTTCTAGTATCGTTTCAGGTTTTTGTGTTGTGACGTCTAATAGTACTTTTAGAAATTCTGCTGAAACTTGAACAGGTAATAGTCCGTTATTTAGCGCGTTCCCTTTAAATATATCTGCGAAAAAACTTGATACAATAACTTTAAAACCATAATCGCTCAAAGCCCAAGCGGCATGCTCACGACTAGAACCGCAACCAAAATTATCTCCAGCAACTAAAATATTACCAGAATATTTGATGTTATTTAAAGAGAACGATTCATTTTTAGAGTCGTCCTTATTAAAGCGCCAATCTTTAAAAAGATTGTCACCAAATCCTTTACGGTCTGTTGCTTTTAAGAAACGAGCAGGAATAATTTGATCAGTATCTATGTTTTCTATGGCTAACGGAATAGCTTGAGATTGTAATGTTGTAAACTTTTCCATCTTAATTTAATTGTTTGGTTATATCCACAATCTTGCCTTCAATAGCTGTCGCGGCTGCGACTAAGGGGCTGGCTAAAATAGTTCTTGAGCCTTGTCCTTGTCTGCCTTCAAAATTTCTATTTGAGGTAGAGACGCAATATTCTCCTTGCGGAATTTTGTCATCATTCATGGCTAAGCAAGCAGAGCAACCCGGCTGTCTAAGTTCGAAACCAGCATCATTAAAAATGGTTTTTAAACCTTCTTCTATTATTTGAGCTTCAACCTGTTTGCTTCCTGGTACTAGCCAAGCCGTAACGTTATTTGCTTTTTGTTTTCCTTTTATGTAGTTTGCTGCAACTCTAAAATCTTCAATTCTAGAATTTGTGCAACTACCAATAAACACATAGTTTATTGGTTTGTTTATTAAAGATTCTCCTTTTTTAAAGTCCATGTATTGTAAAGACTTCTCGAAAGAAGCATCATTTAAAGTAGGTATGTTTTCGGTTACTTTTATTCCCATTCCTGGGTTTGTTCCATAAGTTACCATTGGTTCAATATCTTCTGCGTCAAAGCTGTATTCTTTATCAAAAATGGCATCCGTATCTGTTGGTAGTGTTTTCCAATAGTCTACTTTTTTGTTAAATGCCTCTCCTTTAGGCGCAAATTCTTTGCCCTTTACATAGTCAAAAGTGGTTTGGTCTGGGGCAATCATTCCGCCTCGAGCGCCCATTTCAATACTCATATTACAAACAGTCATTCGGCCTTCCATTGACATCTCTTCAAAGACATTTCCAGCGTATTCACAGAAATAGCCCGTGCCCGAGTTTGTCCCTAGTTTAGCAATGATATATAAAATAACATCTTTAGGTAAAACCCCATTTTTAAGTGTACCATTAACGGATACTCTCAGGCTTTTGGGTTTGGTTAATAATAGGCATTGGCTCGCAAAAACCTGTGCGACTTGACTAGTTCCGATACCAAAAGCAATGGTGCCGAAAGCGCCATGTGTTGAGGTGTGACTATCGCCACATACAATGGTCATTCCTGGTTGCGTGATCCCTAATTCTGGAGCCATTACATGCACTATTCCATTGTATTTATGACCTAGTTCGTATAGTGTAATGTTGTTTTTTTTACAGTTTTCAGAAAGTTGTTTCAGTTGCTTTCTTGATAATTCGTCTTTTATTGGTAGATGTTGTTCTAAAGTCGGTGTGTTATGGTCCGCAGTAGCTACAATTTGATCTGGGCGAAACACCGGAATTTGTCTTCGTTCTAACTCGTTAAAAGCTTGTGGACTCGTAACTTCGTGTATTAAGTGTTTGTCAATATAAAGTACTTGTGGGCCATCCTTTATGGTGTCAACGACATGTGCGTCCCAAACTTTGTCAAATAATGTTTTTCCCATTTTAAGCTGAAATTATTTGTTGATAAACGTTACTGGTTTCGATTATTTGATGGATATCGCCATCGTTTATTTCTTTTTTTCTATCAGCAAAACTTAAAAAGTTAGCGTAAACATCGTCTAGTTGTAGTTTTGTTAAATCGTATCCTACAATTTTAGCTCTATAGGCTAAAGCAGCACGACCACTTCTAGCTGTTAATACGATAGCTGACTCGGTTACTCCTACATCTTTTGGATTAATGATTTCGTAAGTTTCACGATTTTTAATAACACCATCTTGATGTATTCCAGAGCTATGTGCAAATGCATTGGCGCCTACAATAGCTTTGTTTGGTTGTGTGTAAATTCCCATGCTGTCAGATACTATTTGACTTAGTCCGTATAGCATTTCGGTCTTAATGGTAGTGTCTAAATTTAGGTAAGGATGTTGTTTTAGTACCATTACCACTTCTTCTAAAGCGGTGTTTCCTGCGCGTTCTCCAATTCCGTTTATGGTACATTCTATTTGTCTTGCGCCATTAATAACGCCTTCTATAGAGTTTGCTGTGGCTAATCCTAAGTCGTTATGGCAATGACAAGATAAAATGGCATTTTCGATACCTTTTACGTTTTCTTTTAGATATTTAATTTTTGCGCCATATTCACTAGGTAGACAATAGCCTGTTGTGTCTGGTATGTTTAATACAGTTGCGCCCGCCTTTATTGCAGCTTCGCAAACTCTTGCTAGATATTCATTATCGGTACGTCCGGCGTCTTCAGCATAAAATTCAACATCTTCAACAAAAGATTTAGCATATTTTACAGCGTCATAAGCACGTTGGATGATGGCGTCTTTATTAGATTTAAATTTATGGAGTATGTGCGAGTCAGAAGTACCAATTCCTGTATGTATTCTTGGGTGTTTAGCATGTTTTAGTGCTTCGGCTGCTACTTTTATATCATTTTCGACAGCTCTTGTTAAACCGCAAACGGTAGCGTTTTTGACTATCTTTGATATTTCTTCTACCGATTTAAAATCGCCAGGACTTGAGACGGGAAAGCCTGCTTCTATGACATTGACACCTAGTAAGTCTAATTGCTTAGCTATGACTACTTTTTGCTCGGTGTTTAGCTTACATCCTGGCACTTGTTCGCCATCACGTAGAGTAGTATCAAATATTTGAATTGTGTTTTTTGACATTTTAAGAGAGAATTATTTTTCTTTTGAATTACTAATGTATACTTTGGTTATCCGTTGTAGATGACCGATATTGGAAGTGTTACGATGTTCAATTAATGAAAACAAAACTAAAACACTGTAAATCAGTGATTTATACAAAGATTAGGTTTATGACTAAAGGGCAAAAAGATAATTTATTTTTACTAGTTAAGTCTTTAACTAAGTCCGAAAAGCGTCAATTTAAGTTGTATGTAGGTCGGCTTGGGGTGAACTCTGATTCTAAGTTTTTAAATTTATTTAATTTTCTTGATAAGGCTCGGGTTTACGACGAGGCCGCTATTCTTAAAACAGATGTGGTTAAAAAACAACAATTGGCTAATGTGAAAGCGCACTTGTATAAACAGGTTTTAATAAGCTTAAAATTAAATCCTTCTCATCAAAACATTCGTTCTCAAATTAGAGAGCAATTGGATTTTGCGTCTATTTTATATCACAAAGGGTTATATAAACAAAGCTTAAAGATTTTGGATAAAGCAAAAGAGTTAGCTGTTTTAAATGAAGAAAAAAATTTAGCGTTTGAAATTGTTGAGCTCGAAAAAATAATTGAATCCCAATATATTACTAGGAGTATTAGCACGCGTGCGGATCAATTGACGATTCAGGCTAAAGCGTTAAGTGAGTTAAATGTGATTGCGAGTAAGCTATCAAATTTGTCTTTGCAATTATATAGCATCATTTTAAAAACAGGTTATGTAAAAAATGAAGAAGAGAGTGTTGCTGTTACTAAGTATTTTAATGATAGGTTGCCTAAAGTTGAACTGTCTAATCTAGGGTTTAGAGAAAAACTTTGGTATTATAAGGCGCATTTGTGGTATAGCTTTTTGATGCAAGATTTTTTAAATTGTTATAAATATGCATTGAAATGGGTGGACTTGTTTTATGAAAACCCTAATATGATAAGTTTAAATCCTGTTTTCTTTTTAAAAGGGAATAATTATTTATTAGAAGCTTTATATTTTATTAAAAACAAGCCGAAGTTTATGGCTAAGCTTTCTGGTTTTTATGAGATTGTAGAACAGTCTGATTTCCCTAAGGATGAAAATGTAGCATCTTTAGTTTTTTTATATGGTAATTTTCATAAGATAAATCAATTTTTTATAGATGGAAGTTTTGAAGAGGGATTAGTCTTAATTCCTGAAGTAGAAAAAAAATTAACCGTGTATAGTAACAAAATTGATGCACATCATAAAATGGTTTTTTATTACAAGTTTGCTAGTTTGCATTTTGGTGCGGGTAACAATAAGGAGTGTATCCGATACTTAGATAAGATAATTTCTAATAAAGAATTGTCTATGAGAGAAGATTTGTTGTGTTTTTCTCGAGTATTAAATTTGGTAGCGCATTATGAAGCTGGTTTGGATTATCATTTAGAAACATTATTACGAAGCACGTATAAGTTTTTGATTAAAATGAATGACTTGCATGAGGTTCAAAAAGAGATGATAAAATTTATTAGAGGATTACAAGATGTCTATCCTCAGGATATTAAAAAGGAATTTAAAAAACTACTAGAAGTGTTGAAGCAGTATGAAGATCATCCTTTTGAACGTCGTGCTTTTTTATATTTGGATGTTATTTCCTGGCTGGAAAGTAAGATTGAGAATAAGCCAGTAGGACAAATAGTTAGAGATAAGTATTTGGCACTATATACTTAGGTTTTTAGTGTCTAAAATATAGATTTAGATTTTTGGAATTGTTTTTGCTGTACAATTATTAGTGTTCTCGAGCGTTTAATTGATGATTGAAACGAATAAAAGCAGTATTTCGTCGGTAAAAAACAGCGGTTTATAGTTGTTTTTTAATAAAAAAGAGATTTAAAAGTTTTGATAGCATAGTTTTTTTCATACATTTACACTCTCAAATCAGCAATGAAGACAAATAAATCATTATCAGCACTAGTCTTGTTTTTATTAATAAGCACAGTTTGTGTCTCTCAAGGGACGCCACCACCGGCGCCATTGGAGTCTGCCCGAGTTCCACCACCAGGTCTTCCTATAGATGGTGGGTTAATTATATTGGTGGTTGTTGGTATTGTTTACGGTGTCTATAAATTAATTTCTTTGAAGAAATCTTTAAAGGCTTAATTCGTTAAGGCGCTTCACGTATTTTCCAATGACATCAAATTCTAAATTAATTTTTGTCCCAATTTTAAATTGTTTAAAATTAGTGTGCTCATGTGTGTAGGGTATAATAGCAACGCTAAAGCTGTTTTTTTGAGAATTAACAACCGTTAGACTAATTCCGTTTACAGTAATAGACCCTTTTTCTATGGTTATATTATTTAGTTTTGGGTCGTATTCAAAAGTATATAACCAACTTCCGTTAGTGTCTTTAGCTTCAATACAAGTCGCTGTTTGATCAACGTGGCCCTGTACTATGTGACCATCTAGTCGGTCTCCAAGTTTCATAGCACGTTCAATATTTACAAAGTCATCTATTTGTAAATCTCCAATATTGGTTTTGTCCAAAGTTTCTTTAATTGCTGTCACTCTATATTGGTTATCATTGATTTCGACAACAGTCAAGCAAACGCCGTTATGTGCAACACTTTGATCTATTTTTAGTTGGCTAGTAATAGTGCTTTCAATAGTAATATCTAAATTATCTTTTATAGTTGATAATTGTTTGACCGTACCCAGTGTTTCAATTATTCCTGTAAACATAAACTTAATGGTATTATTTAGTTAAATTTGCTTTGGTAAATTTACAAACAATAGTTAGTAGTATTAATGAAGAAAGAAGAAAATATTAAACTAGGAATTTCTATAGGCGATTTAAACGGTATCGGGGCAGAAGTTGTTTTGAGGATTTTTGAAGACAATAGAATGTTAGATTTTTGTACACCTATTATTTTTGCCTCTATCAAAACGATGAGTTTTGTAAAAACTCATTTTAAATTAGATATTAACTTAAACGGAATCCAAAATGTCAGTCAGGCACTACCTGGGCGTGTTAATGTTTTAAATTGCTGGAAAGAAAATGTAGCTATTAATTTTGGACAAGAAGATCCAAAAATCGGAGAATACGCAATTACGTCTTTAGAGCAAGCTACAAAATCTTTAAAAGAGGAAGAAATAGATCTTTTGGTAACAGCGCCTATAAATAAGCATAACATACAGTCCGAGACCTTTAAATTCCCGGGACATACAGATTATCTTAATCAGGAATTAGAAGGAAATAGTCTTATGTTTATGGTTGCCGATGGCCTTAGAGTTGGATTGCTTACGGATCATGTTCCTGTTAAGGATGTGGCCATGCATATTACGCCAAAGCTAATAGAGGAGAAAATTAATACAGTCTACAATTCGCTTAAGCAAGATTTTCAAATTGATAAACCTAAAATTGCAGTCTTGGGTATTAATCCACATACTGGAGATAATGGTGTTATAGGAACAGAGGATGATACTGTTTTAAGACCAACACTTCAAAAAATTAAAGACTCAGGGAAGCTTATATTTGGCCCATATGCAGCAGATAGTTTTTTTGGATCAAACAATTATAAAAATTTTGACGCGATAATAGCTTCATATCACGACCAAGGATTAATACCTTTTAAAACATTATCGTTTGGGCAAGGTGTAAATTACACGGCAGGTTTAAACAGAGTGCGAACCTCTCCAGACCACGGGACAGCCTATGAAATTGCGGGGAAAGGGATTGCAGACACTGGTTCTTTTAAGGAAGCAATTTTTACAGGAATACATATTTTTAAAAATAGAAACGAGTATCAGGAGCTTACTAAAAACCCTTTGGGCTATTCGAAAAGAAAGATATAAACAAAAAAATGTTTATAAGTCTTTATACTAAAGAAATTTTTATATATTTGCAGGCTCAAAATAGATGTGGTAATGAAGCAATTAAAAGAATTTACAATACCATTTGTAGGTTTAAGAGAAGGAAAACATCTTTTTGATTATAGTATAGATCAAACGTTCTTTAATCACTTTGAGTATGAGGATTTTAACTCATGTGATATTAAAGTAAATTTAACTTTTGTAAAGAAATCAACTTTATTGGAGTTAAACTTTGAAATTTCAGGAACTGTAAACGTCAATTGTGATGTTACAAACGAACCTTTTGACTTGCCAATAGAAACTAGTTTTGATTTGGTAGTTAAATTTGGAGATGAATATAATGATGATTATATTGATATATTAATTATTACTCATGGAGAGTATGAGATTAATGTTCAGCAATATATATATGAGTCTGTTGTATTAGCGTTGCCAAGTAAACGTATACATCCAGGAGTTGAAGACGGAACATTAGATTCTGACATACTTGATAAATTAGATGAACTTAGCCCAAGGCTAAAAGATAAAAAAGAAGACAAAGAGGAAACCGATCCTCGTTGGAATACATTAAAAAAACTATTAACGGATAAATAATAATATAAAATGGCACATCCTAAAAGAAAAATCTCGAAAACAAGAAGAGATAAGAGAAGAACACATTACAAAGCAACTGCGCCACAAATTGCAACTTGCCCAACAACTGGTGAAGCTCATTTATACCACAGAGCGCACTGGAGTGAAGGAAAACTTTACTACAGAGGTCAAGTTTTAATTGACAATTCAGTAGAAGAAAACGTAGCATAATACTATGCATGCATATAGAAAAACGCTCACTTGTGGGCGTTTTTTTTATGATTTGTTTTTCTTTACGTTAAAAAGCATTTACTTTGCATAAAAATGGTCTGAAAAGACTAATTTTATTATAATTAAGTCAATTTAGGTCGTTTTTGACCTTTTTTTGACGAAAATAACTAAAATATGAGCAAAATCTCTGCTGCAATAACTGCTGTTGGTGGTTACGTACCAGACTATGTTTTGTCTAATAAGGTTCTAGAAACTCTTGTAGATACAAACGATGAATGGATTACATCAAGAACAGGAATTAAAGAGCGTAGGATTCTTAAATTAGAAGGTGAAGGAACATCATACCTTGCCATTAACGCAGCTAAAGATCTGCTTAAAAAACAAAATATAAATCCTAAAGAAATTGACTTAGTCATTGTTGCAACAGCAACACCTGACATGCTTGTCGCTTCGACAGCTGTTTATACAGCTACTGAAATAGGCGCAACAAACGCGTTTGCATATGATCTGCAAGCAGCATGTTCAAGCTTTCTTTATGGGCTATCTACGGCAACAAGTTATATAGAATCAGGACGTTATAAAAAAGTCTTATTAATAGGAGCAGATAAAATGTCTTCTATTATTGATTATACGGACCGCTCTACATGCATCATTTTTGGTGATGGAGCAGGTGCAGTATTGTTGGAACCTAATACAGAAGGATTAGGGCTGCAAGATGAATATTTGAGAAGTGATGGTTCTGGAAGAGAATTTTTAAAAATTGAAGCTGGTGGATCAATTACACCGCCTTCACAAGAAACCATAGATAACAAACAACACTTTGTACATCAAGATGGACGTACAGTGTTTAAATTTGCGGTTTCCAACATGGCCGACGTTTGCGAAAAAATAATGCAACGTAATAATTTAACCAATGATGATGTATCATGGTTAGTGCCACACCAAGCTAATATGCGTATTATAGACGCTACAGCTAAACGAATGAATTTAGAAGACGATAAAGTCTTAAAAAATATTCATAGATATGGTAATACAACTTCTGCAACATTACCATTACTACTTTATGATTTTGAATCAAAACTTAAAAAAGGAGACAATTTAATATTTGCTGCTTTTGGAGGGGGATTTACGTGGGGATCTATTTATTTGAAATGGGCCTACAACTCTTAAACTAACTAAAACTGAATTAATAACTTATAATTATGGATTTAAAAGACATTCAAAACTTAATTAAATTTGTAGCCAAATCTGGTGCAAGTGAAGTTAAATTAGAAACTGACGACGTTAAAATCACGATCAGAACAGGTTCTGATACAGAAACGACGTACGTACAGCATATGCCAATGCAAGGTCAAATGCCGATGCAACAAGCAATGCAACCTGCACCTGTAGCTCCTGTAGCAACAGAGGTGGTGGCTCCCGTAGAAGACGAAAACTCAAAATATATTACTGTTAAGTCTCCAATTATTGGTACTTTTTATAGAAAACCATCTCCTGACAAACCGTTGTTTGTAGAGGTAGGACAGACTATAGCAGAAGGAGATGTACTTTGTATTATCGAAGCTATGAAATTATTTAACGAAATAGAATCTGAAGTATCAGGTAAAGTCGTTAAAATATTAGTGGACGATTCTTCTCCAGTAGAGTTTGATCAACCATTATTTTTAGTAGACCCATCTTAATTTTAGATTATTAGAGATTAAAGTGTTTGTAACAAATACTCTAAAATCGAATAATCCCATCGTCTAATTATCTAATTTAAAAAAGATGTTTAAAAAAGTATTAATTGCCAATAGAGGAGAGATAGCCTTACGTGTTATCAGAACCTGTAAAGAAATGGGCATAAAGACCGTTGCAGTATATTCTACTGCGGATGCTGAAAGTTTACACGTCAAATTTGCTGATGAAGCAGTTTGTATTGGACCTGCAGCTAGTAGTGAGTCCTATTTAAAAATGTCTAATATTATTGCAGCAGCAGAAATTACAAATGCTGACGCGATACACCCAGGTTACGGATTTTTATCTGAAAACGCTAAGTTTTCTAAAATTTGTGAAGAACACCAAATTAAATTTATTGGTGCTTCAGAAGATATGATTAACAGAATGGGAGATAAGGCTAACGCTAAGGCAACAATGATTGCTGCAGGTGTACCTGTTGTTCCAGGAAGTGAAGGTATTATTGAGACCTTTGAAGATTGTATCATTGTTGCTAAAGAAACTGGTTACCCAGTAATGCTTAAAGCATCTGCCGGTGGTGGTGGTAAAGGGATGCGTGCGGTTTGGAAGGAAGAAGATTTGCAAAACGCTTGGGAGTCTGCTCGTGCGGAATCTAAAGCTGCTTTTGGAAATAATGACATGTACATGGAAAAACTTATTGAAGAGCCACGTCATATCGAAATCCAAATTGTAGGAGATAGTACAGGAAAAGCATGTCATTTATCAGAAAGAGATTGTTCTATACAACGTCGTCATCAAAAGTTAACGGAAGAAGTACCTTCTCCTTTTATGACAACAGCATTACGTAAAAAAATGGGTGAAGCAGCTGTAAAAGCAGCAGAGTACATTAAATACGAAGGCGCAGGAACAGTTGAGTTTTTAGTGGATAAGCATAGAAATTTCTACTTTATGGAAATGAATACTCGTATCCAAGTAGAGCACCCAATTACTGAACAAGTGATTGATTTTGACTTAATCCGTGAGCAAATATTAGTTGCTGCCGGAGTACCAATTTCTGGTAAAAATTACTTACCACAATTGCACTCAATTGAGTGTCGTATAAATGCAGAAGATCCGTTTAATGATTTTCGCCCGTCACCAGGAAGAATAACAACGTTACATGCTCCAGGTGGTCATGGTGTAAGATTAGATACGCATGTTTATGCAGGCTATAGTATTCCACCAAATTACGATTCAATGATTGCTAAGTTAATTACAACTGCGCAAACACGTGAAGAGGCTATTAGTAAAATGAAACGTGCTTTAGATGAGTTTGTTATCGAAGGTATCAAAACAACAATTCCGTTTCATCGACAATTAATGGATCATCCAGATTATATAGCTGGTAATTACACCACTAAATTTATGGAAGATTTTGTTATAGAAAAACAAATAGAAGAATAATAAAAAAAGCGACTTTTAAAAGTCGCTTTTTTTTATAGTTTAAAAACTTCAGCTATTTTATTTATTACTTGTGGAACTTCATCTGTATTAAACTCCAGGTTTATTTGATATAAGTCGTTTTCAATCTTGGTTAAATCTAATTCACCTTGATTAATATGGTAATATCCTGTCTGCCCTCTACAAAAACAAAGTCGACCAAAAAAGACCGTATTCTTCTCGGAACTTAAGTTCTTGTTAATAGGTTCAAGTTTTTCTGAATTTTCATTAATTTGAATATAGACTATTTCTGTGTAATTAGAGTCTTCTATATTGTCTAGTGCGTTTCTATTATATTCAAATTTTAAAAGTATTTTGTCACTGTCGTAAGTATTTAAATAGGTGGCTCCAAATTCGTCTTTTTTTATTTCAATAGACTTATTTTTAATAACATTAAAGGTGCAAGTACCGTCATCTGGACAGTTTGAAAGAACTGTATCTTTTTTTAATTGTGATTGTGAAATCGTGTTTTTTGGTGAATTGCATTGAAAAAAAATAAAAAAAACAGGTAATAAATGTGAAATTCTCATATTAATATATATTACTTTAACTATTATTGATTGTTAATTACAAAAGATGCAATTATATTTACAAAATAGAACAAAATTATAGATTATATGAAACATTTTTACGCTAAAAATTTAATTGTACTAATAGTGTTATTTTCATTTGCCTCTAATTCTTATGCTCAAAAAGGTAAGAATTTTTGGAGAACGACCTCTAAGGCTGAAGTTGTGAAAGGTGAATTGACCATTAGAAAATCGGAACCTGTTAAATCAGCATTCTTTAAATTGGACATTTCTGGGCTAAAAGCCTATCTAAGCGATGCACCAAAAAGATTTGAGAGTAATATTGCTTCCTCTAAATTTATGAGTTTTCCAACATCCGATGGTACACTTGAAGTTTTTGATGTTATGGAGGCTTCTATGATGGAGCCAGAATTACAACAAAAGTATTCTAACATTACAACTTATGTTGGTCAAAGTATAGAGAATCCAGTAAATACGATGAGGTTTAGTATTACACCACAGGGATTACATACGATATCATTTAATGAGAATGTGGGTATGGAATATATTGATCCGTATACAAAAAGTGGAGAAAACTATATTGTTTATGCCAAAAAAGATTTACCTATTTTAAATCAAAATTGGACGTGTGATGTTATAGATGACGCTGTGGAAGTAGAAGATCAAGTGGGTTCAAATAGAGTCTTTAATGCTAACGACGGAATCATGAGGGATTTTAGACTAGCGTTAGCTTGTACAATTGAATATGCTGCTTTTCACTGGATGGCTGCAGGGATACCTAGCACAGCTACAGAAGCAACTAAAAGAGCAGCCGTTTTAGCAGCTATGGTAGTTACTATAAATAGAAATAATTTTATTTACGAAAGAGATTTGTCTGTTACGATGACATTGGTGGCTAATAATGAAAGTATTATTTTTATTGATAGTGATAATTTTACAAATAATGATTCTAATGATTTAATAGATGAGAGTCAAGCTCAGATTACAGCTTTAATTGGATCTGCTAACTTTGATATAGGACATACCTTTTCTACAGGAGGAGGAGGATTAGCACAATTAAACTCACCTTGTAATACTAATACTAAGGCCAGAGGAATAACAGGTTTACCAAACCCGGTTGGGGACGCGTATGATATCGATTTTGTTGCTCATGAATTAGGACATCAATTTGGTGCTCCACATACATTTAATGGTGATTCGGGTAATTGTGCTGGAAATAATAGAACAGCTTCCAATGCTTACGAACCAGGAAGTGGGTCTACAATCATGGCGTACGCTGGTATTTGTGCCCCTCAAAATGTACAATCAAATAGTGATGCCTATTTTCATCAAAAAAGTTTACAGATGATCTGGGATAATATTTCTTCAGGTGTTAGTCAATGTGCCACTCAAATCGCGACAGGAAATAGTGCTCCTACAGCAGAAGCAGGATTAAATTATGTGATACCTAAATCTACACCTTTTAAATTAACAGGGACGTCAACGGATGTTGATGGAACTACTTCGCATACTTATACTTGGGAGCAATATGATTTAGGTGCAGCAGGACTTCCATTAGAAACAAATACAACAGGACCTTTAGTTAGGTCTTTTGAAGGGACATCAAATGCAACAAGATTTATTCCAAGGTTAGTTGATGTTGTGAGCAATGGCGGTGTATCTACAACGTGGGAAAAATTAGCATCTGTAGGAAGAACAGAAAATTTCAGACTAACAGTAAGAGATAATGATCCTAATGGTGGTCAAACGGCTGTAGATAATATGATAGCTACGGTTGATGACACGGATGGACCATTTCTTGTAACATCTCAAAATGCTAGTGGATTGTCTTGGTCAATAGGAAGTACTCAAACTATAACATGGGATGTTGCTGGGACAGCAGTTGCCCCAGGAGTAAATACACCTAATGTTAATATATTATTATCTACTGACGGAGGTGTTACTTTTGATACCGTTTTAGCTACAAACGTTGCTAATGATGGATCACACGATATAATCGTTCCAAATGTTCAAGCTTCTTTTTGTCGCATTATGGTTGAGGGAGCTGGAAATATTTTCTTCAATGTTAATACGTCAGATTTTTCAATAGGCACAACAGTAACAACAATTTGTACAACGTATTCATCTGCACAAAATTTAGGATTAGCCATTCCTGATGGGGCTGGGACAACTGCGGCGCCAGTAGCAGGGACACCGCTATTTAACTCTATTGATATTTCAGATAGTAATACTATTTCAAGCATTACTATAACTGCAGATGTTACACATCCAAATACGGGTGAGATTCTTCTTCAGTTTCAACACCCAGATGTAAATACAAATGATGCTTTTGTTAATGTTTGGATTTTTGATTGTAACGGAGACTCATTAAGTATAACTTTTGATGATGCTGGTGCCCCTATTAACTGTGGATCGCCAACAACAGGGACTTTTGCTCCTGTAAATTCTTTAGGAGATATATTCAATGGATTGAATTCTGCTGGAGGTTGGAATCTTGCTGTTGTTGATTTTGTATCAGGAAATACAGGAACTTTAAATAATTGGTCAATAGAAATTTGTGAAACAACAGTACTGTCTGTAGATCAATTTGATCTAGCAAATAATATCTCAGTATATCCTAATCCAAATAATGGAGAGTTTTCCATCAAGTTTAATGATGTTTCAGGAGATGTTGATGTAGAAGTTTTTGATATTAGAGGACGTAGTATTTTACAAAATAAGTATAGTAAAATAACTGGTGATTTTAATAAGTCTTTAAACTTAGGAGATGTAGAATCTGGTATATATTTACTTAATATAAAAAATAACGGAAGAACAATTACTAAAAAGATTGTAGTTGAATAAAACACACTTTAGAACTTAAATTAAAAACTCCGAAATCTCTTTCGGAGTTTTTTTATTTATAAAAGAAAACCTCAGTATATTTGACGTTCACAAAAAAGCTATTATGAGAATTCGTAACCTGTTTAAATACTGTCTTTTATTAATAATTGGTATAACAATAACTTCGTGTTTTGAAATTATCGAGGAGATAGATCTTAAAAGCGATGGAACAGGTACAATGACGTACACGTTTAATCTAAGTCAAAGTAAATCTAAACTAGCCTCTATAATGCTTTTAGACTCTATTAATGGGTATAAAGTGCCTTCTCGAGCAGATATTCAAAAAGGATTAGAAGATGTTGTTTCAGAATTAAAAAAGGCTGAAGGTATTACTAATATCAGGAAAACAGCCGATTATGATAATTTTGTATTTTCAGTAAAATGTGATTTTAATAAAATGGAGAATATCAATAAAATCACGAATCAGGTTTCTAATAATCAGAAAAATAAAACTGTAATCTCATCTTATTTTTTTGATGATACTAAAGGCGCATTTAAAAGAAAATATGTTTACTCTAATGATATTAAAAAAGAGTATAGTAAACTAAAAACAGAGAATAAAAAGGTGTTTGATGATGCCTCATACACTGTGATTTATAGATTCGATAAAGAAGTAAATTCTCAAAACAACCCACAGGCTAAAGTTTCTAAGTCAAAAAAAGCAGTGATGCAACGTGTTAGTGCATTAGATGTCATTAATGGCAGCGGAAATTTTAGTACTCAAATTCAATTAAAAAAATAACCCTTAATTAATAATTAATCAATCCATGAAAAAATTAGTGTGTTCAATGATGTTATGCGTATCTGTATTTGCAGTTGCACAAAACACATCGTCAAAAATCCCAAGTGATGCCTCTATAGTTGCAACTATTAAAGGTGGTAATTTATTACAATTAATGTCTGTAGAAGAGATGAATAGTTCTTTTATAGGTAATGAAATTTTAAAAGAATTGTCTAATTCAGATAGTCAAAAAACGTCGATCGAAGATTTTGGTTTCGATTTGAATAATTCGGCTCATTATTTTTTGCAGACTAATGATAGTATTACTTATAATGCGTTTATAATGCCTATAAAGGATGTCAATAAGTTTGAGAGCTTCATTAAAGATGAAGGCAGAAATGAATTTATTAACGAAAATGGATTAAGGTCTTTTAAGGATAAAAACGAAGGTGTTGTTTGGAGTGATTCTGTTTTTATAGTAGTAGAAGGAACGGTCAATGAGATGTATTTTCAAGACGAAACGGTAATGCAACGTCATGGCCTTCAATCAGAAAATGATGGCTATGAGCAAAGTGAAGTGGACTATGCTACAGAAGTCGTAGAGTCTGCTGGAGACGTTTACGAAGTAGAAGAAACAGTTGTGGAGTCTACAGAGATTATGGAAGGTGAAGCAGAAGAAACAGTTGTAGAAGTGGTTTATGAAGAAGTAGAAATTGAAGAGACTGTTATTGAGTCTACAGAGGATTATGAAGAAGATTATAACGACAACAATAGCACTTATAATTATTATGACGCCTATAACGATAATTACACAATTAAAAGAGCGTTGTCTAAAAGTTGGTCTTTATTAAAAGCAAAGCAAATAGCAACTCAAACTGCTGATCGTAGTATTTTAAAAAACAAATCCTATTTAAAAAGTCTTGATGATAAAGCGGAAGCGACATTATGGATTAATGATTTTGGTCAATTGTATACTAATTTATTTGCAGGAATGTATTTTAATGAATTAGGAGGGTTTGATTTGGGAGCAATGTATGCAAACAATGGTTTGAATGCTAAATTGTTTCTTGAAAATGATAAAATGATGTTAAGTTCAACATACATTATGTCTGACGATATGGCTAAAAGCTATAAAAAAATGACCTCAAGAAAACTTAATAAAAAGTTTTTAAATTATGTTAATGAGGACAGAATGATAGGGTACATGAGTTCTGCTATGGATACAAAAGGTATGCTTGATGAGTATCCTAAATTAATGAAATCTATATACAAAAACATGCCTTATTATGGTGAAGAAGCTGTTTTAGCATTAGATTTATTTTCACTGTTACTAGATGAGGAAGCGGTCTCTGAAGTACTTCAAGGCGATATGTTATTTTTATTGTCTGGGATTTCTAAACAAGAAGTAACTTATACGACTTATGAGTATAATGATGATTATGAGTATGTTGAAGTAGAAAAAACAAAAACAGAAACACTACCTGACTTTTTATTAATGGCTTCGTCAGAAGATACAAGCTTGCTAAATAAGGTGATAGACTATACAATGAATAAAGAAATGGTCACTTTTGATAACGGTTTTTATACGTTTAAAGCACCGCGTAGTCCTTTTTCTATCCATTTTTTAATTAAAAATGATATTGTATTTTTAGGAACATCAGAAGTGGAAATGAGAAAAATTGCTTCAGGAACATTTGATGCTAAAGTATCTTCTGATCATAAAAAAAGGATGTTAAGTAATAATTATTCATTATTTGTAAGTGCAGAGCAATTAGCAGCACAATTGCCTATTGAGGAAATGGGACTTGATAGAAGTGGAAAACTAGAATGGTTTTTAAACACTTCTGAAGATGCTTACGTTACAGCGTCTAAAATCAAAGGGAATACAGTAAATACAGAAATGGTGATTGGTGTGCCGGCAACAGAAGACAATGCGTTAAAATACATTTTTAGTATTATTGAAAAATTGGCAAAGTAATAATTGATGAGAATTAAGAAAATAGTAAAAAGAGCAGCCATTAGTATTAGTGTGCTGCTCTTAATTTTTAAGGGTATTTTAATGTATCGTGATTATGTATCTTATCATGATGTTATACACAAAAATGCAGATCATATTGTAAAAGTTAGAGTCGACGGTATATTACAGACTATAGCTTTTAATGCAATTAAGAATCCGGCGTTCTATTTAAAAAAAGAAACTAAAAAAGATTCGGTTACAGAGGAAAAAGACAATGGCAAAGGGGTATCCATACCTGCAAACATTTTTTTATATACAATTAAAGAATATTCTAAGGAGACGCTTTTTACATCCTTGAAAATTTCTGACGCTTTAGATTTTAAAAGTTATATTGAATGTCAATTTCATATTACAGCTTTTGAAATAACTTCAAGATTTACAGTAGGTGTCAACAAGGATGAAAAAATACAGATTGCTTTTAATGATAAGCAATGTGTTGTAGTGTACAATCCTAATAAAGAAGATGTTAATCAAGTGTTTGTAGATTTATTGAATGATGGAAAAACATTAGATAGCTCTGATCCTAAATGGTCTGCAATAAAAGCGGCCAATTCCCATATTAATTACTTGACTAAAAACAATACGATCGATTTAGACTTTAAATCAGGTCAAGTTGTGGTAAACGGAAATGTGGTATTGCCCGTCTTTTTAGATGTGCCTAAAACACTTAAAGGCAATCGGTTTTCAAAGGATGCTAGTATAACACTTGATTTAAATGTGTTATCGACTGTTAAGTACATTTCTCTAAACCACAATAACTTTACTATTGATACAGATAGTTTAAATGCGTATTATAAAGGACATTTAGCATTAGAGGTTACAAAATCAACAATGCAAGTAGACTCTATAATTTCCTATGAATATAATGATGATTTTGAAAAAGTAGAAACGCTTACAGCGGTAGAAAAAGAAGTGCCAGAAATTAATATTGAAGTAACTTCTGATGGTTCAAAACTATATAAGTATTTAGAAAATAAAGCAATAATCAATAACGGACGACTAAATAAAGAGGTGTTTCCGTTATATCAATTAAAAGTAGATGCTACTGAAAATGGCTTATTTGCAAGTACAAATTTAAAAGCCGATTTCACGCCTGAAGACCTTGAAAATGTAAATGTATTGGCTTTAAATATTGATTTTAAGAAATTACAAGAGCAAAACTATTTTCCTATGTTAAACCCATATTTAGAAAGGCTTTTAACCTTAGAAGTTAATGGCACGAATAGTTTGGATGAAACCATTGCAATAGACGGTCTCATTCAATTAAAGAATAAAGAGATCAATGCGCTGGCTCAGTTTTTTATTAATGCAAAAGAATAAACAAATTTAGTACCTTACTAAAATGACATTAAGTTACTGGGAAATAAAATCATGGCTGACCAATGTAGATTATACTATTGTTGGTAGTGGAATTGTAGGCTTAAATTGCGCGTTACAATTAAAGAAGCGATTTCCAAAAGCGAGTATTTTAATTTTAGAAAAAGGAACCTTGCCGCAAGGGGCAAGTACTAAAAATGCAGGCTTTGCTTGTTTTGGGAGTTTAAGTGAAATTATTGATGACCTTAAAACACATTCAGAAGAAGACGTTATAAACTTAGTAAAAAAACGTAGGGTTGGATTGCAAAAATTAAGGACTACTTTGGGTGATAAAAGGATAGATTATCAACAATGTGGAGGCTATGAGTTGTTTAGTAAAAATACAAGCTTATTTGAAACTTGTTTAGATCAAAAAGACGCTGTTAATACATTATTGAGGCCCATCTTTAAAGCTGACGTGTTTAGTTTAAAAGGAAATACGTTTGGTTTTAAAAACATTAAAGAGCAGTATTGTTTTAATCAATTTGAAGGACAAATAGATACAGGACGTATGATGGAGGCTTTATTGCAAAAAGTGCTCTCAAATGGCATTAAAATACTAAATAATGTTTCTGTTACTAATTTTTTGGAAGATGTTAATTCGGTAAAAGTGGAGACTAGTCAGTTTAGTTTTTCGACTTGTAAATTATTAATTGCAACCAATGGCTTTGCTTCTGCTTTAGCTATTCCTGAAGTAAAACCTGCAAGAGCACAAGTGTTAATTACTAAACCCATAAAAGGATTGCATATTAAAGGGACCTTTCATTTAGATGAAGGGTATTATTATTTCCGAAACATCGATAACCGAATCTTATTTGGTGGTGGTCGAAACCTTGATTTTAAAGCGGAAGAAACCACTGAGTTGAGTCAAACAGCATTAGTTCAAAACAGATTAGAAAGGCTTTTAAAAACGACTATTTTGCCAAATATACCGTTTGAAGTTGCGCATCGCTGGAGTGGAATTATGGGCGTTGGTGCTCAAAAAAAACCGGTTTTAAAACAAATTAGTAATCATGTGTTTTGTGGTGTGCGTTTAGGCGGAATGGGTGTTGCTATTGGTAGTTTGGTGGGAGAGGAATTAGCAAATCTTATAACATAGAAGCATGTCGAGAGTGGTCCGGTTTTTTGCCAAAATTATGCTATGGTTTGTAATTGTTACAGTTGCATTGGTAGTCGTGTATAAATGGGTTCCGGTGCCTATTACACCTTTGATGGTTATTAGGTATTTTGAAAAAGACAGCTCTAAAATTTTGAAACATGATTGGGAGCCGGTTGAAAATATTTCTAAAAATTTACAATTAGCAGTCATTTGTAGTGAAGATCAGCGTTTTTTAAAACATAATGGTTTCGATTTAAAAGCAATTGAAAAAGCGTATGAAGACAACAAAAAAGGTAAGCGTATAAAGGGAGGTAGTACCATAAGTCAACAAACCGCAAAAAATGTGTTTTTATGGCCGCAACGGAGTTGGTTGCGTAAAGGTTTAGAAGTTTATTTTACCTTTTTAATCGAGTCTATTTGGTCTAAAGAGCGTATTATAGAGGTTTATTTAAATAGTATAGAAATGGGAAATGGTGTGTATGGCGCAGAATCGGCAGCACAATTTTGGTTTAAAAAACCAGCCTCCAAATTATCTAAATTAGAAGCCTCAGCAATTGCCGCAATATTGCCTAATCCTAGAAAGTATAAAGCAAACCCTGTGACTAACTATATAGCGTCTAGAAAAAGCTGGATAATGAAACAGATGAATTTTTACGGTACTTTAAATTATAAAACGGAGGATGAATAAAGACGATAATATAAAGCAAGTATTGCATAGTAAGTGTGTTCAGTTTACTAAAAATAGATTAGATACAATTAATAAAACGATTAACGAACTGCAGGAGTCTTTAACCTCTGAAACAAAAAGTAGTGCTGGAGATAAACATGAAACGGGACGCGCAATGGTACAGCTTGAGCGTGAAAAAGCAGGGAAGCAATTGGCTGAGATCCAGAAAGTAAATCAGCTATTAGCTAAAATAAGTGTAGAAAAAATGTCTAAAACCATTGGCTTAGGAAGTGTTGTATATACAACAAAGGCTAATTATTATATTGCGATTAGCGTTGGTGAATTGGAGGTTGATAGCTCTAAATTTTATGCTATTGCTGCCAATACGCCAATAGCACAATTAATATTAGGTAAAACAATTGGTGATGACATTGTGTTTAGGGAGCAAAATTTTTCCATAACAAATGTTAACTAACGTCTAAGTCAATAATTTTCGAGGTATCTTTAGTGACATTGAATTAGAAAAAAGTTGAATATAATTCCCTCAAATTTTGATGTTATTATTATTGGTGGAGGATTAGCAGGTCTTAGTAGTGCCATCCATTTATCAAAAAATAAGCATAGTGTTTTGGTTATCGAAAAAAACGAGTATCCAAAACATAAGGTTTGTGGCGAGTATATTTCTAACGAAGTCTTACCTTACTTAAATTTCCTGGGAGTAGACGTTTTTAAACTAGGCGCAAAAAGGATTGATAAATTTGAACTATCTACACCTAAAAACAAGCTTGTAAAGGCCAATTTGCCACTTGGTGGTTTTGGTATTAGTCGCTATTGTTTAGATAACCAATTGGCAAAGGTTGCATTAGCAAATCAGGCTACCATTACTCAAGATACAGTAGAAAATGTAACGTTTACTAATGATGTGTTTTCGGTTGAAACTAAATCAAATAAGTATACTTCAAAAATAGTGATTGGTGCTTATGGCAAACGTGCTAATTTGGATGTTAAGCTCAATCGTAATTTCATTAAAAACAAATCCCCTTTTTTAGCAGTTAAAACACATTTAAAAGGCGTTTTTCCTGAAAACTTAGTGGCGCTTCATAATTTTGAAGGTGGTTATTGTGGTATCTCAAAAGTAGAAGACGATAGTATAAATCTATGCTACATCACCAATTTTGAGGCTTTTAAAAAGTATAAAGATATTGACGAGTTTCAGCGGAAAGTACTTTATAAAAATACCGCTTTAAAATTAGTTTTTGAAAACACAACTTCAGTTTTTGAAACGCCTTTAACTATTAGTCAGATTTCTTTCGAAACCAAAAACCCTATAGAAAACCATATCTTAATGTGTGGTGATACTACAGGAATGATTCATCCTTTATGTGGTAATGGAATGAGCATGGCAATACGCAGTGCACAAATGGCATCACTATTAATTATTCAATTTTTTAATGGTACAATAAAGGACAGAGAAGGATTAGAAAAACAGTATCTTAGAGAATGGAATACCGAGTTTAAATCGCGATTAACAACAGGTCATATTGTAGCAAAACTATTTAGTTGCAACAAATTGGCTGAGGTTTTAATACGTATCGTAAAAACGATACCAAGTATTTTGCCACAAATTATTAAGCGTACACATGGTAAAACAATGACAATTAAATGAGTGTTTTAGTAAATACTAAATATAGAAGTGAAGCAGAAGAAATCATGGACGATTTGGATTATAATGGTCCAATACTTCATGATGCATTAGATAAATTAGCCAAAATTAATCAATGGTTAGGCGGAAACATTGTGACTATTAATGGCTTAAAAAAAACACTTAAAAACCATAATAAATCAGAAGCTATAACAATCATTGATTTGGGTTGTGGAGGAGGAGATATATTAAGAGAAATATCACTTTTTGGAAAGAAAAACAACTATAATTTTAAACTAATAGGGATTGATGCAAACCCTCATACAGTTAATTACGCTAATTTATTATCGCAAAAATACGATAACGTAAGTTTTGAAGCAATAGATATATTTTCAGATGAGTTTAATAACTTAGAGTATGACTTAGTATTAACCACTTTATTTTTGCATCATTTTAAAGAAGATCAATTGGTTTCGTTTTTAAAACCTGTGTTGCAAAAAGCAAAATTGGGTATAGTGGTTAATGATTTACACAGACATAAATTAGCCTATTACCTGTTTAAACTGTTATGCACAACAATCAAGAATAAAACAATAGTGGAAGACGGATTAACCTCTGTCTTAAGAGGATTTAAAAGGGAAGAGTTGACAACTATTTCAAAACAAATAAATGCAAATTATCAAATCCAATGGAAGTGGGCGTTTCGTTTTCAATGGATTTTGAAGCAACAATAATATGAGCGTAAAAATAACAGCAGTAGCCAAACAACTTCCAAAGTACACTAGAGAAACTAAGGATATTATTCCTTTTTTAAAACTTTGGATGACTGGTCAAGACGACCGTTTTCAGCGTAAAGTAATCAAGCTTTTTGAAGGCGCAGGAGTGGACAAGCGCTACTCTATAATGGATGCAGAAGAAGTTTTTACAAATACATCTTTTCAAGAAAAAAATGATATTTACGCTCGTGAAGTAGTAAAATTAGCAGAGCAATCTTTGGTAAAAGCATTAGCTAAAGCAGCGCTAAAACCAACCGATATCGATTATATTATTACAGTAAGTTGTACAGGTATTATGATTCCTTCTGTAGATGCTTATTTGATAAATAATCTAAAGATGAAGCAGGATATTGTTAGGTTACCTGTTACGGAAATGGGATGTGCAGCAGGTGTTTCAGGTATTATTTACGCCAAGAATTTCCTAAAAGCAAATCCTAATAAACGTGCAGCTGTCATTGCGGTGGAGTCGCCAACAGCAACTTTTCAACTAGATGATTTTTCAATGGTTAACATCGTAAGTGCTGCCATTTTTGGTGATGGTGCAGCAAGTGTTATTTTATCGTCTTATGAAGATGAAATAGGACCAAAAATAGTAGATGAAGCCATGTATCATTTTTATGATGCCACATCCATGATGGGTTTTAAATTGGTAAACACAGGGTTACAAATGATTTTAGATAAGGCTGTTCCTGAAACCATTTCAGAACATTTCCCTATGATTGTCCATCCGTTTTTAGAACGCAATAACATTACAATTGAAGATATTGATCATCTTATTTTTCATCCAGGAGGGAAAAAAATAGTGCAAACGGTAGAAGATTTATTTGGATCCTTAGGGAAGAATATAGACGACACAAAAGAAGTCTTGCGACTTTACGGAAACATGAGTAGCGCAACTGTTTTGTATGTTTTAGAACGCTTTATGGATAGACCATTACCAAAAGGCGATAGAGGATTAATGTTGAGTTTTGGACCTGGTTTTTCAGCACAACGTATATTATTAGAATGGTAATTATAAAGGCAAATGGTAATTGTTACGTCATGCTCAATTTGTCGAAGCCTCTTAATGTTATCAACAGATTTTAATATAAAATATCACACTAAGCGCGGTCGAAGTGTCTGATAAAATAAGATTTATTAGTTATGACAAAAGATTTTCAACATAAAAACTATTGGGCACTCATTTTAGGAGGTTCAAGCGGATTAGGTTTAGCTACTGCAAAAAAGCTAGCTAAACATGGGATGAATATTTGTATTATTCACAGAAATTCAAGAACTCAGGAAGCAGAAATTAATACCGATTTTGATATAATAAAAGCAGAAGGAGTACAGTTTAAATCGTTTAATGTAGACGCTTTTAAGCAAGAAAAAAGAACGCAAATTATTTCTGAATTAAAAGTAATTTTAGGCTCAGAAGGAAAAATAAGAACATTAGTACACAGCGTTGCTAAAGGCAATTTAAAACCAATGTTGGATGACCAAAAACCAACACTTAAAACTGACGATTTCAATTTAACAATAAATGCTATGGCTATTAGTTTGTTTGATTGGACTAAAGCTGTTTTTGAAGGCGAATTGTTCGCTGACGATTCAAGAATCATAAGTTTTACAAGTGAAGGCAATACAAAAGCATGGAAAAATTACGCAGCAGTTTCTGCAGCAAAAGTAACACTAGAAGCCATTACTAGAAATATTGCTTTAGAGTTTGCACCTTATGGTATCAGAGCCAATTGCATTCAAGCAGGAGTAACAGATACAGCATCTTTACGTATGATTCCTGGAAGTGATAAAATTAAAGAACACAGTTTATTACGTAATCCATTTAACAGATTAACATTACCGGAAGATGTTGCAAATGCAGTGTATTTGTTATCTAAAGATGAAGCTAGCTGGATCAATGGTTGTGTCATTCCTGTAGATGGAGGCGAACATATTAGTTAAAATGACGAAAGAAAAAATCATATTACTATTACCATATCAAGAGCCATTTCTATTTGTGGATGAATTAAACACGATTTCCAATGAAGGCGTAACGGGAAGTTATACTTTTAAAAAAGACGAGTATTTTTACAAAGGACATTTTAAAGACAATCCAATTACGCCAGGCGTTATCTTAACGGAGTGTATGGCACAAATAGGTGTAGTATGTTTGGGTATTTATATGTTGAAGGATAAAATTTCAGAAGATAATAAACCTCAAATAGCTTTAACGTCAAGTCAAGTAGATTTCTTTTTACCTGTTTTTCCAGGCGAAACAGTGACTGTAGTTTCAGAAAAAGAAGTTTTTCGTTTCAGTAAATTGAAATGTAAAGTAAAAATGTTTAATCAGAAAAATGAATTGGTTTGTAGAGGACAGATTTCAGGAATGCTGAAAGCAGAATAATACCAATTGTAAACGATAGATCAAACTGAGTTTGTCGAGGTGTATTTTAATTAATAAAGTATGAAAAACAGAGTCGTAATAACAGGTTTAGGAGTCGTTGCACCAAATGGAGTAGGTGTCGATGCATTTACTAAGGCTATAAAAAATGGTGTATCCGGAATCACTTTTCATCAACAATTAGCAGATTTAAATTTTTCGTGTTGTATTGGTGGAATTCCTAATATTTCCGAAGAAAAAAAGTTAGAATACTTAACACCCTTACAACTAAGAGGCTTTAATAGTTCTGGTATTTTATATGGTTGTATTGCAGGAATGGATGCTTGGAAAGATGCTGGGTTTGATGTTGATCCTGATAGTGATTTAGACTTTGATTCGGGTACTGTTTTTGGAACAGGAACCTCAGGAGTAGAAAAGTTTAGAGAGGCTATTTATAAGTTGGATGACAAGCAGGTAAAGCGATTAGGAAGTACAGTTGTGGTACAGACTATGGCTAGTGGAATTAGTGCTTTTTTATGCGGAATTTTGGGCTTAGGTAACCAAGTAACTACAAACTCATCTGCATGTACCACAGGTACAGAAGCTATTTTAATGGGTTATGAACGTATTAAAAACGGACAAGCAAAACGCATGTTGGTTGGTAGTTGTAGTGACGACGGACCCTATATTTGGGGAGGATTTGACGCTATGCGAGTGATGACATATAAGCATAATGAAACCCCAAAAGAAGGCTCTAGACCAATGAGTGAAACCGCAAGTGGTTTTGTGCCAGGCGCAGGATCAGGAGCTTTAGTTTTAGAGTCTTTAGAGAGTGCTTTAAAAAGAAAGGCAACTATTTATGCCGAAGTTTTGGGCGGAAATATAAACTCTGGAGGACAACGTGATGGCGGGACAATGACCGCTCCAAATGCTAAAGCTGTGCAACGTTGCATACAAGATGCGGTTAAAGATTCGGGTATTTTAGCTGAAGATATTGACACTATAAATGGGCATTTAACAGCGACTTCAAAAGATAGCTTGGAAATAGAAAATTGGACAAAAGCATTAGGTAGAAGTGGAACAGGTTTTCCGTATATAAATTCTTTAAAATCCATGGTTGGTCATTGTTTGGCAGCTTCGGGTAGTATAGAAAGTGTCGCTACTGTATTGCAATTAAAACATCAATTTGTGTTTCCTAATATTAATTGCGAGGACGTGCACCCTGAAATATCTGCATTAATTTCTGAAGAAAAAATTGTAAAACAAGCGATACATACAAGCCTTAATATTGCAGCAAAAGCAAGTTTTGGTTTTGGTGATGTTAATGGTTGTGTGATTTTTAAGAAGTATAATTAGCGGTTTTTGACAAGCTCAGACTGATATTGGTTTTTCATATTTGTGATTGTAATAAATATTATAACCTTGATATTGCCAATTGTGATTATAAATGTCTCACTGAGCTCGTCGAAGTGTAATTATTTTTAATCCGTGTTTGGTCTTCGACAAGCTCAGACTGACATTGGTTTTTCATGTTTGTGATTGTAATAAATATTTTAATTTTGAAATTGCCAATTGTGTCTATGGATGTCACACTGAGCTTGTCGAAGTGCAATCTTTAATAAAATGAGCTTAAATATGAAGTTTTATTTCGTTTATATATTATTATGTGTTGATAAAACGTATTATACTGGTATGACTAATGATTTAGAAAGAAGAGTATCTCAACATAAATCTGGTCACAAAAAAGACTCGTACACAGCAACGAGGTTACCTGTTAAATTGTTATGGTATTTACAATTCGAAAATCCTAAAGAAGCCATTGCGATTGAAAAACAAATTAAAGGATGGTCTCGAAGAAAGAAAAAAGCTTTGATAGAAGAAAACTGGCAAGATTTAATTGAATTTTCGAAAAATTATTCTCAGTATAATAATCGTATTTAATCTGTGATTGGTCTTCGACAAGCTCAGACTGACATTGGTTTTTCATATTTGTGATTGTAATAAACATTTTAATTTTGATATTGCCAATTGTGTATATAGATGTCAAAGTGAGCTTGTCGAAGAGTAATAAATATTATAACCTTGGATATTGCCAATTGTGATTATAAATGTCACACTGAGCTTGTCGAAGTGCTAAAAAAAAGAGATATTTAAAAATATATTTACGCTTACGCTGAAATATAAAACAGAAAAATTAGACTATGACTAAAGAAGAACTTATCGCGAAACTAAAAACTATTGTACAACCTTATATTCAAAACGAAGACGCTTTTAATAATTTATCTGAAGCGACTGATTTTATAAATGATCTTAAAATAAATTCAGCAAATTTAGTAGATGTTATTCTGGATGTAGAAGACGAATTTGATATTAGAATAGAAAACGACGACATGGAAAAAATGACGTCTGTAAAAGCAGCAATGGATATTGTAAATGAAAAATTAGCAGCAAAATGATAGGCAATGATATTGTCGATTTAAAACAAGCTGCTAAAGATAGTAATTGGAAACGTCCACGTTTTTTAGATAAAATTTTTACGCCAAGAGAGCAGCAATTAATTTGGTCTGCTAAAAACCAGGACCAAATGGTTTGGCTACTTTGGAGCATGAAAGAAGCTGCGTATAAAGTAAATGTACAACAGTTTGGAAAACGGTTTTTTAATCCAAAACGTTTGGAATGTACTTTACTTTCTAATTTTAAAGGAGAGGTAATTATTGAAGACAATCGTTATTTTATAGAGTCTACAATTACTGATGACTTTATTTATTCTATTGCGTTATTGGATCGTGGTAAAAGTTATACAAGTGAATGGTTTAGAGATGAAAATTTTGATTACAAAACACAAAGCACGAGTTTGAAAGATACTTTTTTAAAATCAATTTCTGACGCTGGAGGTTTGGATATTGAAATGTTAAAAATTGAAAAATCTCAATCTGGTGTACCTCTGTTGATTAATGGTTTTGTAGAGTTGCCTATTCGTTTTTCGTTGACACATTGCGGGCAGTTTTGTGGTTATATCTATTGTTAAATTAACAAAGCAGACCAACCTAAGCCGGTCCGCTTTTTCCTTTCTAAGGTTTGCTTTTATTTCTAGCTCTTTTCTTTTCTCTCTTAATTTTCCACGGTGCATTTTTCTGAAAATCTCCAGCCATAATACAACCGTAAGGCATCACTTCGTCAATGACTTTACCAAGATTAAATTCGTCCATTTGTGTTCTTACTGCTTGTGCATTTTTATAGGCGCTTGGTAACTCTGTAATATCAATTTCCTTTGAGAAAAATCTAATATCTAAACCTTTAGTTTCTTCTTTAAAGATTTGCATAGTAGTTCCTGTTTTACTTTTTCTATGCTGCGTTCTACTTACATTTCTACCAGCTCCATGAGGTGCAAATCCTAAATTGGTTGCTGTGGTGTTACCTTCAACAATTAAAACAGGTTCTCCCATGTTTAAAGGGATTAACCTTGGGCCTGTAATATCAGGCATAAACTTGGCGTCTAAAGGTGTTGCGCCTTTAGCGTGGTAAAATAAATCACCAGATTTAAAAACGAAATTATGCTCGTTCCAATACCTGTTTTCAATAGTAATAGCTAACGTTTCTGCTACAGTAGTATGAATCACTTCATGATTTAATTTGGTCCAATCTCTTATGGTTTGTAAAGCTTCCCAATAACGCTGTCCTTCTTCTGTTTCGAAAGGAATCCACGCGTTTTGTTTCATTGTTTCTGGCGATAATTCTTTTCTAAAACGTTCGGCTACTTTCATCCCTTTTGTATATAGTTTTGCTCCCGGACCTCTAGAACCATGATGTGTAATCATCATGGTGTTTCCTGTTTTTTTAGATTTACCAACAAATAAAAAATGATTACCATCCCCTTGCGTTCCTAAATGTGATCTTGCAATTTGCATCATATTACTATCGTTTAAGAAGTCGTTAGCCTCAAAAGCGTTTATTAATGTTTCAGGTAATCTAAATTGCGAGTCTCTATCTCTTCCACCTGGTCCAAAATGTGTGTTTGCGTGTGCTGCATCTAAAACAGCTTTTGGATCTGCAGTACCAAAATCCGTAAGCATGACAGAACAGCAAATATCTGCACTATGCATGCCTGGATGAATGGCGTTTTTTGCAACCGCAACTCCACCAACTGGAATGGTGCCGTCTGGACCTGCAGGGCAGGCATCTGGCATAATAGCGCCGTCAACTAATGTTGGTGTTTTCATTAAGGTTTGCATAGAGTTTATCACTTTTTTGACATTCCCTTTTTCTTCTTCGTTTTCTGCTTTAATGTTTATAGAAAAATCTATTGGACTTTTATGTAATGCGATAGGATCTGGAGATTTGAATTGCTCTAAATAGTCGATCATTTCGTCGTCTTTTAAATTGTTTTCGTTAATATGTGTAATGGCGTCTTTCATCCATTTTCCTTGTCTGAATCCTAATTCTAATAAGTGGTTTCCTGTTACTTTTGTATTTGTTTCCATTGTTTCTTTTAATTACACTACAAATATTATAGCATATTGCGCAATAGTTTTGCGTAGTTTTATTTTTTATGAATATCAAAATAGATTTCATTGCCACAATCACATTCTTCAATCAATCCTTCTTCATGGTAATTGATATAATCACGTATTGCATATATTGAATCACTATATCTAAAATCAATTACTTTTCTATAGAATTCTTTATACTTAGTATTCGTTATTTTGTTTTTAGGAATCAAATGAATCAATTCATTTCTAAAATTCTTAATTTCCAGAATTGCTAAATACTTTTGCGAATACTCAGTTGTATAATCTTTACCTGTGCAACTTGGAATTATTTTTTTAGTCTTAAAGTCTATACTTTGTTTATGTACCCATTCAATATCTTTTTCTTCATTACTTTTTTTTGTTAGATAGATGTAATCGTGTGGAATCATTTTGTTTACAAAAGCTTCTAAAGATGCACTTAGCATAATAATATAACTTGAAGCAAATTGAAAGAACATTTCAAATTACTTTACTGTTACATCTAAAGATTGAGCTTCTTTTTTAGTTGTGAACAAAGAACTTTGACTGAGTAAATCTCTCTTGTAATTATAAATCATTTTTGAAAACATTTGTGCGCTTGAAAAATATATAACTGAAGGATCTAATTCTGGTATAAAGTTTTTATTTCCTTTGTGCATATAGTGAAAACCAAAAACAAGTTGACGATTTGATGTAAATGCAGCTAAGTCGTAATCGTCATTAATTGATTTAGAATTGTTATATTCTTCGATGATTTTTTTACTTTTTTGTGGCAAATCAATATTAGAAATTGCACTTGCATCGAATGAAGTTTTGTAAGATTTATTTATTTTAGGTACTATGTGTTTCATAATTATATTTGATTTAGTTGCGTAAGCGATTGATGCGACATCCTTTTGCTTTTTCAGCAAAAGATATAGCGGAAAGCGCGACCCAAACCTTTTTTGGTTTGGGATACGCCATAACCTTACTTATTTACAGAAAAAATATCTTTTAATTGCTCGATTACGTTTCCGTTTCCTGCTACTGTAATTTCGCCAATTTTTTCGGCAATTTTCTCTACATACTCCATTTCTTTTAATTTAAACAACATGCTGTTGTCTTCCATTAATTTTGCAGTGTTCAACAGGCTACGTGTAGACGCGGTTTCTTCTCGTCTTGTTACTACATTGGCTTGTGCTTTTTTCTGAGCGATTAATACTTGATTCATGATTTCTTTCATGTCTCCTGGCAAAATCACATCTCTTAAACCTGCATGTAAAACGGTTACACCTAACTTTTGTGCTTGTTTTTGTATATCTTCTACTACTGCTTTTGCAATGTTGTCTTTTTGGTCTAACAACTCGTCTAAAGTGTAGGCTCCAATAAAAGACCTTAATGCTAATTGCAAGTTGGTGTACAATTGTTTTTCGTAATCTTTGTTATGCAATAAAGCAGTTTCGATATCTGTAACTTTGTACTGTGCGTAAAAATTAATGCGCACTGTGGCTTTGTCTTTGGTTAATAACTCTTGACCTCCAACTTCTAATTGTAATTGACGTAAATCGGCTTTTGCGATTTTAATAGTTTGATTATTTCTCCAGTAATGGTATGTACCATGATCTAAAATTTTATCAAACGTATCATCAATAATTAAAACTGCTTTTTCGTGTGCTGCAACTTCAAACGTACGGATGTATGGACGTAAAACAGTGTTGGTATATAGGGCTTTGTTTATTGTTTCTGGAATAATAATATCGTTTAAATCTACAGTGATAAATTTATAGTGGATTAAGTCTTTCCAAAAGGTATGTCGTCCTGCTGTTAATACGTTTTTAAAGTTACTATTGCTATACACTAATACCATTTGATTGTCTTCTACATTAATTACGTGTAACATCGCTGCTAATGTTTGATCTTTAAGTAAAACCTCCAGTGCTGTTGGTGTATTAAAGGAGAGGTTTAAGCTATAATCTATTACATGCTCATTAAACGTTAGCCAATGTGATCCTTGCGTGATGACGCGTTTGTAATCACCGTTTTTAAATACTAAACCGACTTTTCCTGCATGAATTCTTACTCTTTTCATCTTATTTTGTTTTTAATGTTCTGTTGTTTTTGTTTTTTATTTCAGAACTATTAATCATTTATAATAGAATTTCAGTCAAGCTGAAATGACTATCCTTTATTAAAACAAAGCAAATGCAAACCATCCTTTTAACTACGGAAATACAATTGATTTGAAGCGATTTAGGTAGTGTTTTATTGAAGATTAATTAATTGCAATTTGAATAATTTTCAAAATGTATTTTAACTAATGAGTCTTTAAAAGAATACCTAAGGCATCTAAAAACACATTCGTATTTCAAGGTGTTTTCCGGACTGCTGCAACAACAAGTTGTTTTAGCGAGTTCGCCTTTACTTTGTTTTTTGCCTTTTTAAGTGAGACACACTTAGTGGTCGATTTTTATAAGTGACCTTCTTCGTGAAATAATGGAGTGTGAGTCCATTGTCTTTGACCGCTCGACCACAAGATCATTTTGATCTTGGCAGGATTCGAACCTGCGATTGTTTCTATTGCTTAACCGGACTTAGCTACTTCAAATTAATGAAGGCAGGATTCGAACCTGCGTACATAGAGGAGATTATTTATTTGGCTAAATAACCGAAAGCCTTCAAGTCAAGTTGGATATAAAAACCTGATGCGAAACCGCAAGGATTTATACAATAGTGCTATACCGAAACACGTAACAAGACTTGCTTGATGTGGAAGTAGTAGGACTCGAACCTACATGTTCAATTAAGAAACGAGAGTTACAGTCTCGCGAGCCAACCAATTGCTCAATACTTCCAATTTTAATATTTTAAAGAACTTTTAATAAGCTCCACCAACGTCCTTGTCTGGTGGAGCAACTTCTTTTAAAGTCCGATTCCAAAAGACTTCCTTTTAATTACACTGCAAATAGTATAGTCTATTGCGCAATCTTTTTGCGTAGTTTGATTTAATTTGTTTTTTTCTTCTTTTTTCTACACTTTTTTTTCTTCGCTTTACTTTTGAATGGCTTCTGTTTAGATTTCATTTTGTTTTTATTTCTTGAAATCTCAGCATCTATATAGCTTATAAAGTCATTGTTAAATCCAAATAATTTTGCTTTCTTTAGTGTTTTAATTGCTGCTTTGTACTCTTGTTTTATTTCAAAAATCTGAGCTTGTTTCTCCCAAATAGCACCTTTGTCAATGCCTTTTATGGTTAAGGCAAAATCAATTAGTTTTTTGGCTTCATCTAAGTCTTCGTTATCCAGTAATACTTGTATGTATCTTGGGTATGCTCTCTGAAAATCCATTTTATTAGCTAAAGCTTCTGCATAATAGTGCTTGGCTTTTTCGTAGTCTCCAAATTGCTCTGCCTGTAAACGTGCCATTAAGTATAAGGCGTAAGCGTTATTGCTTTCGTAAGACAAGGCGTAATTTAAATTTTCTACGGTTTCTTCTAACTCATATGGATAAGCATCTATGGCTTTAAGCACGTAGTTGTTTAACAAGTTTGTGTCCATTGTTTTAGTTGTTTAATTGTTCTCGCAATTCATTTTTTAATGTATTACGTTGTTTTTTATACGTTTTTACAATTGTGTTTTTTTTAAAATCGGATCCTTTAAAAACGTGTATTGGATTACCACGTTCTATGTTTAAGTGGTTCTCCCATTGATTTTTAATGCTAGACTTTAGCCTTTGCAATTGTATTTCTGTAACTTTTTCTTGTAAACGTGTTTTAGCTATTTTTTTGTTTTGATGTTGCGAGCGACTGTCCATGACTAATACTTGTGTTTTAGTTGGTTCGTGAATAGCTCTAATAGCCGAACTTACTTTGTTTACATGTTGTCCTCCTGGTCCAGAACTTCTTGTGGCTTGATATGAAATATCGTTTTCATTAATTTCAAAGTGTTGTTTCTGTTCTATTTCATTTAAAGCAACAAACCAATTTTTGCGTTTGTGTTGTGGTCTAAACTTTGAAACACCTACCCATTGTATTGTGCCAATCCATTGACTTAAAAAATGATTTAGAGTTTTTGCTTTTAATTGAACAGTGACAGATTGTAATGTCATGTTTTTAATGCCTTTTTCTCTTTGTAATATTTTATAATCAATATCATTTTGCTTTATAGCTTCTAAAAAATGTTTTAGAACTTGAGCCACAACCCAACAGCATTCTGATGGTCCTCGACCTGAGGTTATTTGTATTATTTTAGTTTTCATTTTTTTTTAAATTTTTAAATGGATTTCTCCACTCTTAGGATTTAGTACCATTTGTTGTACTGTAATGTCCATTTTTACTTTACTGTCAGATAGGATGTTAAAATAGTCTTTCGTAACCTTTGGAGTATCTTTGTCTAATAGCTGTTTGACTCTAATATGTCTCCCAAATGCTGTTAATTGCAAGGTGTCTTGTGTTAGTTTGTTATCTGTTAATGATAAATACTCATTAGTCACAATTAAACTATTATCTAAAGGTTTGCGAATCGAAAATGTTGTTGGTGTTCTTTCTATTACCACATTTTCATTGTCATTTGCCCCTACTACCATTAATAGACAGTCTGATGCAATTGTTGTTTCAGATAGTGTTTTAACAGCCTCGCTAAATGTTTTTGCTTTTTCTAGAACATCTCTAATTAAAAATGTAATTGGAATTGCAAATTGTGGCGATTCATTACTTAAAACGGCATTTAACGTAATAGAGAATGCGCCTTTTTTTACGCCTGAAAGCGCGCCTACAAAACCTGGCCAACCAACAAGAGAATAAACTGTCTTTCCGTTTTCTTCGAAATCAAAAATCTTAGTATACTTACCTAAAATGTTATTTTCTGTCCACCAATCTAAATTTCTAGCGTGTAGTCTTTCTTTAACGTTTGTAACACAAAATGCAGTACAGCCAAATACAAACTTTAAAGCATCATAATAGAGGTTTGTTATTAATATTTGATTTTCTGTAAAGTCACAAAATTCCTCTATAGATTTAATTTCATCTCTATAAGATGAGGTTATAAAGTTTGTTTTATATGTTTCTATATAGGTTTCAAAAATACCTGCGTCGCTTAAATCTTCTAAATAGTATTTATAAAGACTGTTGATTTGTTCTTTAAATTTTTTTAGGTTTTTCCATCTTTCTGAAGGGTCTAGATCTAAATTTATTTTTATTCGTTCCATTATATTATTTTTTTGAGAGTAATGCTCTAGCTTAAAACGGATGCGCTAAGTCATACCAAAGCGCATGCTTGTCCGTTTCTTTTTAGAGGAACACCCTAATGTTTTTACTATACTTTTTCTAAAGGATTTTTAGATAATAAAGCACTGCCTATGGGGCTTTTTCCATTTTCAATTAATTGCAGTGCTGCTTTTACTGCCCAGCATTTATCGCTAGAATGAATGTTAGAATAATAACTTAATAGGGTTTTAGGTTCTACTAAATTCCAACCGTTTACCTTAATAGTTTCAACAGTACTAGATTCGAAAAAATCTATTGTCACTCTTACTTGCTTCCCATTATCTAACCAATCTAATTTCTCGTAGCGTCTAAAGTTTTCATTACTTGGCATGTGGTCGTATCTTGTCCAGACTTTTTCAAAACCGTCTTTAGCTAATATTACCATTACTTCTGCTACATTTTTAGGGTTTACAAAAATGTCTATATCCTTATGGTCGTGTGCATGTTTATATTCTGTATGATCTTCTGGTGACATAAAATGCCATGCCCAACCTCCAGAAATTATAACCCATGTTTTTAATTTATTTAAAATGTCCAAACCTTGATTTATTCTATAGCTTGGCCATTGTTCTCCGTATCTTTTTATGTTATGATTTTGTTCCATTGTTTTCTGTTTTTTTTGCGTTAGGGATGGAGGCATTTGTTGAAGCTCCTCGCAGAGAGCGACTGCCGAGAGCCCGACCTTTTTAGGTAACGCCCAACGTTTATTACCTTGCCATTCTTACAATTTTAGGCGTAAACTTGCCAACGACTTCCACTAGTTCTAATTGGTTTTGCATGACGGTTTCAATGTTTTTATAAGCCATTGGAGCTTCGTCAATACCACCGCCAATTAAAGAGACGTCGTGTTTTTGTAATTCTTTTTTTACGGCACTTTGTGTTAATGTCATTTTACATTGTCGTCTAGATAATAGTCTGCCCGCACCGTGCGATGCCGATTGTAAGCTGTCTTTATTTCCTAGGTCGCGTACTATAAACCCTGGTGCCGTCATAGATCCTGGAATAATACCTAGCGCTCCTTTTTTAGCTGGTGTTGCTCCTTTTCTGTGGACTATACATTCTTCTCCGTTCACGTTTTCTTTCCAAGCAAAATTGTGATGATTGGCTATTTTAGCAAGCGGTCTTTCTCCCAATAATTTGGCTATTCGCTTATGAATGTTGTCATGGCATGCTTGTGCATAATCTCCAGCTAAATTCATAGCTAACCAGTATTCTTGTCCGTCGTGTGTGTTTAAATCTAGCCATGCTAAATGTTGTACGTGTTTTGGTAACGGACATTGCTTTGTTGCTAAATATGTATAGTGTTTAGCGATGTTAGCACCTAAACCACGCGAGCCACTATGCGATAAAACGCCTAGGTATTCTCCTAATGGTAAATCCCATTCGTTATTAACATCTGTAATGCTTACCTCTCCAAACTCTACAAAATGATTCCCTCCACCAGAGGTTCCTAATTGCTTAAAGGCTTTGTCTTTTAGACGTTTTACTAACGGAATGGTTTTAAATTCGTCACGCTCAAAAATTGGATCATCATGCTTAGTTTTATGTGTTTCATACATTCCAAACTTTGTGTGTTCAGACAAAATAGTCTCCAATTGATGTTTTTTACCTTTTAAGTAAGAGGCTTTTACTGGATAAATAGTTAAACACATTCTGCACCCAATATCTACGCCTACTCCATAAGGGATAACGGCATTTTTTGTTGCCAAAACACCTCCAATTGGTAAGCCGTAACCTACATGAGCATCCGGCATTAAAGCACCTGCAACTGCAATAGGTAGTTTTAAAGCGTCGTATAATTGGTATTTTGCTTGGTCGTCAATCTCATGCTCTCCATAAATTTGAAATGGCACACGATGCGTGTTTAATTTTTGCTTTGTTACGTTTACTGGGTCTAGCAGGCTTTCTGCTATTTTCCCCCAAACACCATCGCCTTTGTAATTTTCCGGATGTAATAATACTTTTTTTGCGTCTTCTAATATGCGTTCTTTTTTAAGACGTTTTTGATAGCGATTAATTTGACCTAAAGTCACGTTAATACTGTTGTTTTTTGGAAAGCCTAATTTGATTAAGTCTTTTCCGCTTAATTTCTTTCCCATAATATGGTGTCGTTTATAACATCTTTAAGCTTGTGTTTTTTTAACGCTTTTAGATGTTTATTTGTTTGTAATTTTTCCTGTTTATACTCTGATAAATGCCAATTATCTTTATACTTATTACAAGATTCGGCAATAGTATAATATTCAGGTTTTTCTAATTGTTGTGCGATTAGATCATATTCACTTTCTAATAAAGGATCTATACGTTTTCTATGCGTTATATAAGCTCTTGCGTGCTTAATTCTATACGTACCTTTTGGAATGCGGACATAAAATCTAATCTTTAGCTTTTTAAAATTGTTTCGAAATTGAAACGCAGTACATAGGCACTGTGCTTTAAAACTTAATTTATTAAACTGCTTTTTACTTATTGTTGGAAAGTCTTTGTAAATAAGGTGTTTTGAAGTTTGATCAAGCCATTTTTTCTCAGCTTCTTCTTTTGTTCTTCCCCAATAATACCTTTCGATTTTATCATAAATTTCCAGAATTGCAGCTTTGTTTTTATATCTATCTGCTTTTTCCGTTATAATAATTTCTTTATACCAACCGTGACGTATAGGTTTGTCTAATTCTATATAATCTAAGTCACGATTTAGTGTCCTAATTTCACATTGTCTTTTCCTTAAACGACGCACTTCTTTTTGTCGCGTTGTTTTTATGTTTACTGGTTTCATTAGACATTTTTTTCATTGGTTTTGTCTGTTTTAAATGATTCCTGTAATTACTCCCAATTTGGAATCTGTGCTTAAATTGAATACATGTATTTCATTTTTAAATTTGTTTTTTTTTTGAAATACATTCTGAAACGCGTCGACTACGGACAAAATGTAATTCTGGTTGTGTTTACTACTGTTTTGGGTAATGTTTTAGCGGGCTTGCTTTACACTAGTTAATACTTAATTTAATCACTATAAAACACCCTTTTTTCCTTTCTCTTTCAGGATAAAAAGAAACCATAACTAAGGTTATGTTTTATTTTTCTTCTTTACATAAAGAAAAAAAAACATTATTTTCTTCAGTAATAAAATTAAATGTTAACTGGTTGGACTGGAAATAAAAAACCCGAAACAGTTTTTAAATTGCTTCGGGTTTTTCATTTATAATTTGAAAAGTTGTATTAACTAAAATACTCACGAAGCATCATAAAAGGCAGAATACCTTTTGGACGATTTTGATTTGATATGAATATATACATAGCTTCGTGTTTTGTTAATAATTGATTTTTAGTATTTGTTTGGAATTGCTATTTCCTGAGTGCAAATATTTAGATTATTTTTCGACTTTACAAAATTTATTTTTCTTTTTTTGAAAATCAGCTTGCATAATACGAAGTATTATATTTTTTTGAAAAAAGCAAGGAATTTTTGATTTATGGTTTAAAATCTTCTAAAATTATTTCTAATTTAGTTTTGATTTCGTTTATTTTTTCATTTTTTAGAATTATTTCTAAGGCTTTTTTTGAATAATAGTCTGCTTCTTTTTTAAATGTGCCTATTTGGTAAACACCTTCGGCTACCAAATCAAAATAATCTTTCAAAATATATAATTTCCATAATACAGAGTAGTCTTTATCAAAATCAAAATTTCTTTGTAAATCGCTTAAAAGATTGTGAGTTTCTGGAAAAGCCTCAGACTCAATTATGGCTGAACATAATTTATTTATTTCTATTATTTCGTTATAGGTTTCACCTAAATAATTTAAGGCTATATTATTTAAATCTGTACTCCAGTTTTTACCTTTGTAGTTAATTGAAATTGCATCAAAATAAATTGTATTCAACTCAATGTTTTCTATAATTTCTTCTGAATCATACAGCCAATTTTCAAATTCTGAAACAGCTATTTTCTTAGTTAAAACGTCGAATATTTTTAATTTTAAAGCTTCCATTGTTTATTATTTGATACAAAGAATAAGCTTTGATACGCAATCTTTTTGCGTACTAGATATTTTCTTATAAATTACAAGAAATATTTTAGAAAATGGCAGTAAACAAAAACGCATTAATTAGATATAAAACTATTGATAAATGTCTTCAAAACAATTTTAAGCAATGGACGCTTAATGATTTAATTGAAGCGGTTTCTGATGCCTTGTATGACTATGAAGGTAAAGATGTAGATGTTAGTAAACGTACAGTGCAATTGGACTTGCAAATGATGCGTAGCGACAAATTGGGTTATAATGCACCAATTGTAGTTTACAATAGGAAGTATTATAAATATGAAACTGAAGAGTATAGTATTACAAATAGTCCGATTTCTAATCAAGACTTAACTAAGTTGTCGGAAGCGGTTTCTTTTTTAAAACAGTTTCAAGGTTTTTCTCATTTTGATGAATTGGGTAGCATGGTTCAAAAACTAGAAGACCATGTGTATACTCAAAAAACACATGAGAAGTCATTAATAGATTTCGAAAAAAATGACAATTTAAAAGGCTTAAAATATTTAGATAAACTCTATCAGTTTATTTTGAAGAAAGAAGCGATAGATATTACTTACCAATCCTTTAAGGCTAGACAAGAAAACACCTTTGTGTTTCATCCGTATTTGCTAAAAGAATTTAGAAACCGCTGGTTTGTTATAGGTAAACGAAACAAAAATGAAGGGGTAATGAATTTAGCTTTAGACCGGATAATTGCCTTAAATAAAAGTGAAAATAGTTTTGTCTTTGATGCAACATTTAATTCCGAAACATATTATAAGGATGTTATTGGGGTTTCTGTAAGTCCACATTTAGAACCTGATGCTGTGTTGCTGTACGTTAATCATAGACACGCGCCTTACGTGTTAACGAAACCTTTTCATCATTCTCAGAGAGAAGTGAGTCGTGATAATTATGGTGTAACAATAGCTTTGGACGTGCAGCTTAATTTTGAGCTCGAAAAAGAAATTTTAGGTCTAGGCGAAGGCGTAAAAGTAATTGCTCCAGAACGTTTAAAGCGAAATATAAAAGAACGTTTGTATGATGCTGTGGATGCTTACGAGACAGAAATTAATGATAAGAATCTACGCACAGTTGCAAAACGATTAGAGTATAAAGGTTTTGGAATTTTAAATCATGTGTATTCAAAAAGAGATATTAGAAAACTAAAAGCGAGGTTGGATACTTATATAAAAACGCATGGTGAGCAGGCTTTTGGAATGCGTGAAGTCTTAAAAAAGGTGCCAGAATTAAAAGATATTTTATTTAATAAGAATTGTAAGAAACTGATTAACTCAATCAGTAAAAACGTGTTTTTAACTAAAGCTATTTATTTTGATAAATCACCAAAGGACAATTGGTATGTTAGCTGGCATCAAGATGTACCTATAAATGTTTCTGAAAAAGTAGAAATTGAGGGGTTTAAGTCATGGACTAATAAAAAAGGAGTCATTAGTGTTTGTCCACCTGAAAATATTTCTAAAAACACTTTCGCGATGCGTATTCATTTGGATGATACGACAATTAAAAATGGGGCTTTAAAAGTGATTCCGGGGTCACACAATAAACGTTTAAATGATGAAGAAATACAACTTATTTCTAATAATTCAATTCCCTTTGTCAGTGAAGTTGCTGCTGGCGGTGTGCAGTTAATAAAACCTTTATTATTGCATGCCTCTTCTCAAACAACGGTGCAAAAAAGACGTCGTGTATTGCATTTGGAGTTTTCTTCAGTGGAATTACCTAATGAATTGCAGTATGCCGAACGTGAAGATCTATAGTTGTTTTTGAAGATAAACGGTTTGATTTTTTTCTAATAAAATTTTGTTTTCAAAAAACACAATATCGTCATCTAATAACGCTTCAATTAAGTAGTAGTGTCCTTTAAAATAAGAATGTATTACAGTCGCTTTAAGCTCAGAATGTGATACCATTTTTAATTGATGCGCATAAATTATAGCGTCATTAATTATATTAAACTCACCAAAAAACGAGGCTATTAATGGTGCTTCTGGGTTTTTGAATAAATTTTCTGGGCTATCATTAACAACAATTTTGTTGTCATACAAAACAATCATTCTGTCTGCAAAACCTAAAACATCTTCTCTGTCGTGTGTTGCAACAATACATGTAATGTTTTTATCTTTTAAATATCGATACACATTACGTCTAAGCGATTGTTTTTGGAAGTTGTCAATATGACTAAAAGGCTCGTCCAATAAAATAATTTCGGGCTGTTTTGCTAACGCACGAGCTAATGCGACACGTTGTTTTTGTCCACCACTTAAAGTTTTTACTTTGGTTTTAGCAAGCTCTGTAAGCTCTACGACTTCTAGAAGTTCTGCGGTGCGTTCTTTTTTTTCTTCTGGAAAAAAATTAGACAGGTGTTTGCCTATATTTTCTTCAACGGTTATAAAAGGCATCAAGTCAAATTCTTGAGAGACGTATTTCATGAATTCGTAACCGACAACTAAATTGTATTTAGGGCCTAAAATTTCGTTGTCTCTCCAGAAAATCTGGCCTTGATTTAAGTCGGATTCGCCAAAAATAAGATTTAGCAAGGTGCTTTTTCCTGAGCCACTTTCGCCAATAATGGCAACATTTTCACCTTGATTAGCAGTGAAATAAATATCTTTTAAAACAGGTGTTTTATTATAAGAAAAGGTAAGGTTTTTAACGTCCAGCATAAAACAAAAATAACTAAAAAAACCGCTCAATGACTTGAGCGGTTTTAAATTTTGAAAAAAAAATGCTATGGTTTAATTCCAACCGCCACCTAAAGCTTGGTATAGTTTTACGTTAGCTAATAATTGATCCCTTTTAGTTTCTATAATTTCAATTTTAGAATCTAAAGCTTCTCGTTGCGTAAGTAATACTTCTGTATATTCAGCTCTTGCAGATCTAAACAATCTAAGAGATAATTCTATAGATTCTGTAAGTGCTTGTACTTGGTCTTCTTTAAGCTCATAACTTTTTTTAAGATTATCTACATTAAATAGTTGGTTTTGGACTTCCATAAACGCATTTAAAATGGTTTTTTCGTATTCAAAAACGGCTTGCAATTGTCTGTCATTTGCATTTTTATACTCTGCTTTAATCGCATTTCTGTTAATTAAAGGGCCTACCACATCTCCGACGAGATTGTATAATAAAGATTCTGGAGTGCTTGTTAAATATTTAGGCTTAAAAGCTTCTAAACCTACACCGGCTTTAAGACCAATAGAAGGATAAAAATTAGCTTTTGCAACACTTACATTTAGTTTAGAGGCAGATAACTCGTATTCTGCTTGTCTAATATCTGGGCGATTAGCTAATAACTGAGCAGGGATTCCAAAAGACATGGCATCTACCGTAGTGGTTATAAAATTATTGGAGCTTCTAGTTATCGTTTGTGGATAACGACCAACCAAAAAGTTAATTAAATTTTCGGTTTCAACTATTTTTTGCTGAACTAGAAACTTGTTACTCTGGTTTTTATAAACATCGGCTTCAAAACGTCTTACAGCTAGCAATGTTGCTCTGGCGGCTTCTTTTTGAAGTTTTACCATTTTTAAAGCTTGTTGTTGAATCTCTAAATTTTGTTCGATAATTCCCAATTGATTGTCTAGTGCCATCAGCTCGTAATATGAACTTGCAATTTCGGTTACCAATTGTGTTACCATAAAATGCTTACCTTCAACTGAAGCTAAATATTCTAAAACTGCGGCTTTTTTTTCGTTTCTAAGTTTTTTCCAAACATCCAGTTCCCAAGAAGCTGTAAGTCCTGCTGAAAAATTAGTTAATGGTTCTGGAAATTCTTCACCTTCACGAATGTCTAGATGTTTTTCAACTGCACCATTTCTAGTATATTCTCCTACTTTTTCAACTTCAGCTCCAGCGAAAGCATTAACAAATGGGAGGTACTCACCTTTTTTGGCTTGTATCTCGTTTTTTGCCATATCTACTTGTTGCAGCATCATGTTTAACTCTTGATTGTTAACTAATGCAGTGTCTATTAAAGCGACTAAATTAGGGTCTTTGAAAAAATCTTTCCATTGTATGTTGGCAGTATTGGTCGTGTCTTCAGTTTGACTTTTGTACTGCTCAGGAACGGTCTTGTTTTCTTCTCTAACATTTTTAGTGGGTACACAAGAATACAATGATACTAGGGCTAAAACACTTATCAAATAGAGTGTTCTAATCTTTATATGTTTTTTTATATTATTCATCTTTGTTTCTTTTACTTAGTTTTTTAAATAGACTTTTCAGTTTACTTATTTGTTCCGTATTTTCTTTGGTTTGTTTACCCGCAGATTCACTATTTCTAATAAACTCTTCAGATAATGGCTCATGGGATTCATCCTTAATAAGACTTTTTCCTTCAGCCATTTTAGCAAAAATGTAATATAATCCAGGAATGACTAATACCCCACCAAGGGTTCCAATAAGCATTCCTCCTAAAGCAGAACTACCAATGGTTTTATTAGCAATCGCACCTGCTCCAGATGCTACTATTAATGGAATTAACCCAGCGATAAAGGCAAAGGACGTCATTAAAATAGGTCTGAATCTGGCTCTAGAACCTTCAATAGCTGCCTCCAGAATTGTAGCTCCTTCCCGTTGTTTTTGGACTGCAAACTCTACAATTAGTACCGCGTTTTTACCAAGTAATCCGACCAACATGATGACTCCAATTTGCGCATAAACATCGTTAGCTAATCCCATAGCTTTTAATAGGAAAAATGAGCCGAAAACACCGACGGGTAGTGATAGTATTACTGCAAAGGGTAATAAGAAGCTTTCATATTGTGCAGCTAAAACAAAGTAGACAAATATTAGTACGACTATAAAAATATAAGTGGATTCGTTACCTCTACTTGCTTCATCATAAGATAGTCCTTCCCAAGCAATATCATAACCTCTAGGAAGTTCTTTAGCGGCAACGTCCTTAATGGCATTAATGGCATCACCACTTGTAAATCCTGAAGCTGGTAAGCCTCTAATGGATGCTGAGTTGTAAAGATTGTATCTTGTAATCTCATTAGGTCCTAGTTTTTTAGTGATGGTCATAAATGCAGAATATGGTACCATTTCTCCTTCTTCATTTTTAACAAAAAGCTTTTCAAGATCGGATGGTAAGCGTCTATATTCTGGTCCTGCTTGTGTGTAAACTTTAAAGAATCTACCAAAGCGAATAAACCCTTGCTCGTAAGTACTACCAATTAAAATATTCAAGTTTTCCATTGCTTTGCTAATGGTTACCCCTTTTTGCATGGCAATCTTGTTGTTTATTTTTAATTGATATTGTGGGTAGTTTGCAGAGAAGAATGTGAACAGACCTGTTAGCTCTTTACGTTTAGATAAAGCTTCTATAAAGTTGTTGTTAATCTCTTCAAAATGATGATAATCTGTTGAATTCGTTTTGTCTAATAGACGCATGGCAAACCCTCCAGAAGATCCAAACCCAGGAACAGCAGGTGGTTCAAAATACTCGATAACCGCACCTAAGTCTTTAGTCTCTTCCTCTAGTTCTTCCATGATTTCGTGAACGGTGTGTTCACGGTCCGACCAAGATTTAAGATTAATTAAACAGGTTCCGGCATTAGATCCACGACCTTCCGTCATGATCTCGTAACCGGCTAAAGAGGATACTGATTCTACACCTTCTGTTTCTTTACATATTTTTTGAAGTTTTTTAGCGACTTCATTCGTGCGTTCTAACGTTGCGCCGGGTGGTGTTTGAATAATAGCGTAAATCATACCTTGATCCTCATTAGGTATAAATCCTGCTGGTAATACTTTGTTGGTAAAATAAATACCGACACAAAAAGCGGCTAATATCCCAAAGGTTATCACGCGTCTTGCTACAATTTTATTAAGTATTTTAACATACCTTCCAGTTAGTTTTTCAAAACCATTATTAAACCAGTTGATGAATTTATCTATTGGCGATTTTTTAATTTTTCCATGATTGTTTTTAAGTAACATCGCACATAATACAGGTGTTAATGTTAATGCAACAATTGCTGAAATTACAATAGCGCCGGCCATAGTAATAGAGAATTGACGATAGAAAACACCAACAGGTCCTGTCATAAATGAAATAGGAATAAAAACAGAAACCATCACCAAAGTAATAGCGACAATAGCTCCTCCAATTTCACCTAACACTTCATACGATGCTTTGTAGGGAGTGAGATGTTCTTCTTCCATTTTAACATGGACGGCTTCCACAACGACAATAGCATTATCGACGACAATACCAATAGCTAGTACTAAGGCAAACAATGTTATTAAGTTGATGGACAATCCAAATAATTGCATTACAAAAAAGGCTCCAATTAAAGATACAGGTACGGCTATAATCGGGATTAATGTAGAACGCCAATCACCTAAAAATAGAAATACTACAATAGCTACTAAGATAAAAGCATCTCTAAGGGTGTGTAATACTTGTTCTATAGACGCATCTAAAAAGTTAGACACATCATAACTAATTTGAAAATCTACGTTTGGAGGTAATTCTACTTCTAACTCTGCTAGTTTTTCTTTTACAGCATCTATTACATCGCTACCGTTACTTCCAAACGTTTGTTTTAATACTATTGAAGCAGAAGGTTTTCCATCTAAGTTGGAGTAAATATCAAAAAACTCACTTCCTAGATTGACATCTGCAATATCTTTTAATTGAATGATTTCACCTTCTTTATTAGCACGAATTATAATTTCTTCGTATTGCTCAGGTTCGTTATAGCGGTCTTCATAAGTTAGTACATATTCTAAGGATTGTGCAGTCATACCAGAACTACGTCCTAGTCGCCCAGGTCTGGCTAAAATACTTTGCTCTTCCATGGCTTCTAATACTTCTTCTGCAGAAATATTATACGCGCGCATACGGTCTGGTTTTAGCCAAACTCTCATGGCATATTTTCTACTTCCTAAAATTTGAGCACTTGCAATCCCCTTAATACGTTGGATTTCGGGTATAACTTTAGTGTAAGCGTAGTTATATAAAAATTTTTCGTCGTTGTTTTTATCCGTGCTAGATAAGTTAACGTACATTAACATACTAGGTTGGACTGGGGATATGATAACCCCTTCACGTTGTACCAATTCTGGTAATAGTGGCATCACTTGATCTACACGTGTTTTTACTCGGACAACAGCTTCGTTTGGATCTGTGCCTGGTTCAAAAATAACACGAATGGTTGCTTCTCCAGCACTGGTTGCATCGGACGCGATATAACGCATATCTTGCACACCATTAATGGCTGTTTCTAATGGAATTAATGTCGAATTAACTAATACTTCTGAACTAGAACCAGGATAAGCGATAAAGATATTTACCGTTGTTGGTGCTATTTGTGGGAACTGAGATATAGGAAGTTGCTTGATGGCAAGTCCACCTATAAATAGAATGATCACCGAAATGACAATAGCCAGAACGGGTCTTTTTATAAATTGTTTAAACATGTCTTTTGTAGATTAAATTCTAAAATTATTCAGCGTATAAGTCTAACTCAGACATTACTTTGTTTGGCTCTAAAAACGTGGTTTCTATTTCTTCATTGTTTTTAACCATTCTGATACCTTCAAGTAAGATGGTATCGTTTTCGGATAGTCCTTTGCTAACAATAAATAGATGTGGTAGCTCTGCGCCAATAGTAATTTCTTTTTGTTTTACGATATGGTCTTGGTCTACTATAAAAACATAAGTTTTATCTAAGACTTGGAACGTTGCTTTTTGAGGAATAATAATAACGTCTTTAAAAGGCACTGCCATTAATACGCTACCTGTTTCGCCATGTCTTAGGATGCGATCTGGATTTGGAAATGTTGCTCTAAAAGCAATATTTCCTGTTTCGCTGTTAAACTCTCCTTCAATAGTTTCAACAATTCCTTTTTGGTTGAATTGTTTGTTGTTGGCCATTAGTAAGCCGACTTCTTTTTTAGTGTCTTTATCGGCGCTAGTAATATAGTCTAGGTATTCTGCTTCTGGAACATTAAAATAGACCCACATTTGACTATTGTCAGACAATGTTGTAAGTAGTTCACCTTCATCTAAAAGACTCCCTTCTCTTGCTTCTAAATGGTCCATGATACCATCAAAAGGCGCTGTGATTCTAGTAAAACCTAAATGGGTTTGTGCTAAAGTTACTTCAGCATTAGCTTTATCTAGATTGGCATTTGCCATCGCTAATTCATTTTGAGAAACGACATTACCATCCGCCAATAGTTTCGTGTTTTGTAACTCAATTTCGGCAGCATTAGATTCGGCTTTAGCCTTCTGTAATTCTGCTTGATAAATATTTGGCATTATTTGGAACATGGCTTGTCCTTTTTTAACATGTTGCCCTTCGTCTACAGAGATGTGTTTTAGGTAACCTCTCTCTAAAGCTCTAATTTCTATATGTCGAATGGAGTGAATTTGACTGACGTAATCTTTAGTTATAGTGGTGTCTTTTTTAATAGGATTGGTAACAAGAAAAGCAACGTGTTCTTTCTTTTCTTCTTTTTTAGTTTGGCAACTTGTATGAAATAGACACGCGAATAAACCCATGAAAATGAAGATTTTTTTCATAATTTTTTATTTAAAATAAATTGGTAAAATAAAATGTGATTGTAGCAAATCAAAGCCAAGAAGGCATAAGATGGGCTGTTTGTGTTATATTATGTTTGTGAAATAAATAATAAACCAATAAGAGCTGGTCTATAAAAAAGAAAGAGAAATCAGATTATAAAGACTTCTAATTTAACGTGAAGTTTTGTCGCAGGTTGACAAACTTTATAGGTGAAACTGTTGACCTCTTTTTGAAGTTTAGAGGATAAATCACTTAATAATTGGGCATGAAACAGTGACGAGATATAACTGCTGAAAGAGTTAATAGTCGTGCGACTAACAGCGTCTTCGTTTTCTGCTTCTTCGGCTTCTGTGTAATCGAAAAACAATTCGATTGCTTCATTTTGTTGAATAGAAAAATGAGAAGTATTGTTTAAATGAATGTCAATTGAAGCTTTAATGTCATGATTGTCAACTAAAGTATAGTCCACGTCAATTGCAGTATGTGCATATGCGTTAGTGACTGCTGTTAACAACAAGAGTGTTATTAACGATAAATATTTAGTGACTATTTTGTTCATTTACGGGTGCAAAACTAGAGTAATTGATTATTACCACCAAAATAAAGATTGTTTTTTAAGTGTTCTTTAAGAAGAAAAGTAGATTAATAAAAAAGTCGCTCTGATTTAGAGCGACTCTTTAATATAAAGTTGGTTTTATAACTATTCGATAACAATATTGCTGTTATACATTTTGTAGGTGCCGTCCTCTTGTTTTACGCAGGGTTTGTATTCTCCTTTGTAGACTTTGAAGATAATTTCTTCTCCATCATTGGTTATTATTGTGTTTTTTCCGTCTCCAAAATGACGTAATGTTTTGATATCATTTTCGTAAATGTAAATTTCTGGTTTTACTTTAGAATCTAACGATGCCATACCAGATTTAATATTTGGAACAAAATTTTGAATTTCTATTTTCGAGTAGTTTATAGGGTCTTTAGATTTGTAAGTGTATTGTCCTGCAGGTATTGTTATTAGGTAGGCGCTTTTTGGCGTTAAATTTAAAGTTCTTAAATTTAAAGTTTGTAAGCTATCTGAACTTTGTAAAGATTTTGAGCTTTCAAAACGATTTAGTATCGGCTTGTAATTTGAAGTCCAAGTATCAAAAAAGCCAGTGTTTTTCTTAACAATTTCAAGATAAGTTTTAGCAGCTTCTAAGTCTTTTTTTAATAAACTAGCAGAGGTTAAATTAGCATAAATTACTCTGTTTTTTATCTTGTCTTTGACTTTTTTACCAAAATCAACATCTAATTGCGTTGTCCATAAAGCAATAGCTTTGTCTATTGTAGCAATATCATTACTGTTATCTATAATAGAGTCTATTAGGGGTTGTGAGCTAGTGTTAAAGCTTTCTGCAGGACCGCCCTTTGTTTTTTTGAATGTTCCAAAAGGAATTTTTAAATCAGCACTCCCAGAAAATAGATGTTCATATTCTTTAAGTAATTTTTCTACGTAGTCAGTAACAATTAATGCTTTTATTGCATTTTTACTTTTGTTAGTGTATTTACTATCAGCTGCTGAAACATTATTGGTTACTGTGTCGTCTATAGTTAAAAGTATTTTATTGTCTTTATTTAAAACGATGATGTGGTAGGATCCGTGTAAAACAAGCAAACCTGGACTTTTTGATAATTGATTTCCTAAAAAACCTACAATTACTTGTAAGTCGGCATTGTCTTCAACACGTTCTAATCCGCTTAGATTTATACCTTCTGTATTAGATGCTATTGTTGGGTTACTATCAGTAGGCGTGTAGTTCCAATATTTGCCATCATCTTGAATAGTATAACTATATGTTTTTGTGTCCTTTAGTATTTCTGGTTGTTCAAAAGTGACTTTAATATCGTGAGTTTTAACATCCGCTTTTTGGGCATTCATTATTAGTCCTGTAAGAGCTACGCATACAATTAGGATTGTTTTTTTCATTAGTTTTTAAAATTTCGGTTAGTTTAGGTTTTGGCAAATATAAAAAAAGGCGACTAATAGAAAATGTTAGTCACCTTTTTTTTTTGAAGTAATGATTTTTAATCTTTAAAACCTTCTATTTCAGTAGGTAGAACATCAAAGCCCATATTGAATAGTGTGAATCCATAAATGTCTGCATATTGTTCTATGGTTTTGCTAACAGGTGTTCCTGCGCCATGTCCTGCATCTGTTTCAATTCTTATTAATACAGGGTTCTCTCCTGTTTGTTTAGCTTGTAATTCTGCAGCAAATTTAAAACTATGCGCAGGTACAACTCTGTCATCATGATCTCCCGTGGTTACCATCGTTGCTGGATATTGAATACCGTCTTTTACATTGTGTACTGGTGAGTATTTTTTTAGATAGTCAAACATTTCTTTGTTATCTTCTGCTGTTCCGTAGTCATAAGCCCAACCTGCTCCTGCTGTAAAGGTATGATAACGTAGCATGTCTAAAACTCCAACTGCTGGTAATGCAACCTTCATTAAGTCGGGACGTTGTGTCATTGTGGCACCAACTAATAAGCCTCCGTTTGAGCCTCCTCTTATTGCTAAAAAGTCTGATGAGGTATATTTATTGTCAATAAGATATTCTGCAGCAGCAATAAAATCGTCAAATACATTCTGTTTCTTTAACTGTGTTCCTGCATCATGCCAAGCTTTTCCGTATTCTCCACCACCACGTAAATTAGGTACGGCGTATATCCCTCCTTGCTCCATCCACACAGCGTTAGCGATACTAAAACTAGGTGTTAGACTAACGTTAAATCCTCCATATCCGTAAAGTATAGTTGGGTTTTCTCCATTAAGTTCTAGTCCTTTTTTATGTGTAATAATCATAGGTACTTTTGTACCATCTTTTGAATTGTAGAATATTTGCTTGCTTTCGTAATTTTCTGGATTAAAATCAATGTTCGGTTTGCGGAATAGCTCCGATGTTCCGTTTTCAATATCATATTTATAAATACTTCCTGGCGTAACATAGTTTGTGAAGGAATAGTACAATTCTTTTTCTTCCTTTTTTGCACCAAAACCACCAGCACTTCCAACACCAGGTAATTTAACCTCTCTTATTAATTTACCGGTGTAATCATATTGCATGACTTTAGAGACGGCATCAACCATATATTCTGTAAAGAAATAACCTCCAGCAGTAGAAGGGCTCAATACATTTTTAGTTTCTGGTATAAAATCTATCCAATTTTCTGGGCTAGGGTTTGAAGCATCTACCGTAACTATTTTTTGGTTTGGAGCGTTAAGGTTGGTAACAATATATAATTTGCTGTCCTCATTTTCGATAATATAAGTATCACTATCTGTGTGATTTAAAATAGTCTTAAAATCGCTATTTGGTTCGCTTAAATCTTTAATTAATAGTTTGTTTCCGGAAGTAGATACTCTTGGAGAGATAATTAAATACCGATTATCTTCGGTAACACTGCCGTAAATATATCGGTGTTTTTCTTCAGGTGTACCACCATAAATTAATTGATCTTGTTTTTGTGGTGTCCCTAACTTGTGATAGTATACTTTATGTTGGTCCGTTTTTGCAGATAGCTCACTTCCTTTAGGCTTGTCATAACTTGAGTAGTAAAATCCTTCGTTTTTGTACCATGACATGCCGCTAAATTTTATGTCTACTAAAGTATCTTCTACTATTGTTTTAGATTCCGTATCCATAACTAAAATTTTACGCCAGTCACTTCCGCCTTCTGAAATTGCATAAGCTAAAATTTTTCCATTTTTTGAAAAACTGGTACCACCAAGCGAGATTGTGCCATCTTCTTTAAAAGTGTTCGGATCTAAAAATACGGTTGCAGTACTTGGGTCTTCTCCTGTTTTATATCTGTAGATTACATATTGATTTTGTAATCCGTCATTTTTATAAAAGTAAGTGTGGTCTCCTTCTATAAAAGGAGCACCTATTTTTTCGTAATTCCATAGTTTTTCAAGACGTTGCTTTAATTGGTCTCGATATGGGATGTTATCTAAATAACTGTAAGTTGTTTTGTTTTCCGCTTTGACCCAGGCTTCAGTTTCCGGACTTTTATCATCTTCTAGCCATCTGTATGGGTCTTTTACTTCTGTTCCAAAATAGTTTGTCACAGTGTCTACTTTGGTTGTGGTTGGGTATTCTAGAGTAATTTTTTTACGCGGTTGTTTTTCTTCTTCTTTACACGACATAATTATGGTAAGGGTTAATAGGCAGAGTGCTATCTTTTTCATGTTAAATAGGTTTTTGGTTACGACTATAAATTTAAACAAAAAAGTGCTTGTTTATTATAAACAAGCACTTTTAAGATTTTAAGCTTGGACTGTATTAGGTGACAGTAAGCTCTTATTTGTATGTTAAACTAATTTGTTTTTGACTAAATATTCTGCTATTTGTACTGTATTTGTAGCTGCTCCTTTACGTAAATTATCACTAACGATCCACATGTTAATAGAATTTGCTTGAGATAAATCACGTCTTATACGACCAACAAAAACGTCGTCTTTACCATTAGCATATAAAGGCATTGGGTAGGTGTTAACATCTGTATTGTCTTGGACAATAACCCCTTCTGTTTGACTTAGTAATTGTCTTACTTCTGCTAGATCAAAGTCGTTTTCAAAAGCAATATTTACAGATTCACTATGCCCTCCGGCAGTTGGTATTCTTACGGCGGTTGCAGTTACAGCGATAGTTTTGTCATTTAATATTTTTTGAGTTTCGTTAACTAATTTTAATTCTTCTTTTGTGTAACCGTTGTCCTCAAAGACATCACAATGTGGAATTGCATTTTTAAATATTGGATAAGGATACGCCATTTCTCCTTTAATTCCAGCTAACTCATTTTCTAGTTGTTGCACAGCTTTTACACCCGTTCCAGAAATAGATTGATAGGTGGATACTACAATACGTTTGATTTTGTATTTTTTATGAAGCGGTGCCAGACACATTACCATTTGGATGGTAGAGCAATTTGGGTTAGCTATAATTTTATCGTCTTTGGTTAATTGATCTGCATTAATTTCTGGCACGACTAATTTTTTGTTTTGATCCATTCTCCATGCAGAAGAATTGTCGATAACCGTGGTGCCAACTTCTGCAAATTTAGGAGCCCATTCTAATGAGGTGTTTCCTCCAGCGGAAAATAACGCAATATCCGGTTTTGAATTTACAGCATCTTGTAAGCTTACAATGGTGTAATCTTTACCGTTAAATGAGATTGATTTACCTACAGAGCGTTCTGATGCTACAGGAATAAATTCTGAAATAGGAAATTGTCTTTCTTCTAATACTTTACGCATGACTTCTCCAACCATTCCGGTTGCTCCAACTAAAGCTATTTTCATTTTAAATACAAATTAAATTAAGTGATAAAATTAGCGTATTTGAGTAAAGAACTAATATAAAAAGTATTAATTTTTTCGTAAAAATTTGGCATAAAAAAACCGATTTTAAATTTAAAATCGGTTTTTGATGATAATAACAGAATTTAGATTACTTTTTTAAAGCGTCTCTGATTTCCATTAATAATTGGTTATCAGAAGGTCCTGCAGGTGCAGCAGCCTCAACTGGTTTTTTAGTTTTGTTATATGCTTTAACAATTAAGAACATTACAAAACCAACAACAAGTAAGCTTATGATTGTATCAATCCACGCACCATATTCTACAGCAGCAACACCTGCTTCCTTAGCGGCAGCAACAGTAGCAAATACTTGATCTCCAGGAGTCCAAAACTGGTCAGAGAAACTTGCTCCTCCAGTGACTAAACCTATAAGAGGCATAGCTATTTTAGAAACGAAACCGTTTATAACTGCTCCAAGAGCTCCGGCCATAATTACAGCAACTGCAAAATCAATTACGTTACCTGTCATAATAAAATTCTTAAATTCTTTAAGCATAATCTGTCTATTTTAAATGTTAGTTAATATTAATTACCTCTAATTTAGTTAAAATTTTAACAAAAAACAGAAAAATAAGGACTAACGACTATTAGATTATCGATAAATTACACGTTTTATCCGTTGAGATACAGCGGTCAACAACTCGTATGAGATAGAGTTTACATTTTCAGCTAAAGCCTCTGCGGTATGATTTGGGTCAAAAATAATGACTTCATCACCTTCTTGACAGTCAATATTGGTGACGTCTACCATAATCATGTCCATACAAACGTTTCCTAGTATGTACGCTTTTTGGTTGTTTATGGTTACAAAGCCATGACCATTGCCATATTGCCTTTTAATACCATCAGCATGACCAATTGGTAATGTCGCTGTTATGGTGTCTTTTTTAGTGATGTAACCTCTGTTGTATCCTAAGCTCTCTCCTTTTTTTAAATGATGAATTTGAGAGATAATAGTTTTTAAAGAGGCTATTGGTTGTAGGTGTTTATTAAATTTTGGGTCGTTTCCAAAACCGTATAATCCTATACCGCTTCTGACCATATCAAAATGTGCTTCAGGATAATTTAATAATCCGGAGGTATTACATAAATGAAGGACTGGTTTGTAGTCTAAGTAAGTATATACTTTTTTATAAATCGTATTGAAGCATTCTATTTGCTTTAAGGTAAAATCCGGATGTTCCAGTTCTTCGCTTTCTGCTAAGTGAGAAAACAGACTTTGTACTTTTAGGGCTTCGGATTTAGATAGTTTTTCTACAATTTCAGGAATATCATCTTCTACAAAACCTAGTCTATTTAGGCCTGTATTAAATTTTAAATGAACAGGGTAGTTGTGTTGCTTATGTATTTCAGCGCAAGCGATAAAAAGATTTAGTAGACGTTGGGAGTATAAACTTGGCTCCAAGCAACGTTCTATAATTGTATCAAAACTAACGGGTAGTGGGTGCAATACTAAAATAGGAGTGGTTACACCTGCATCACGCAGTGCAACCCCCTCATAAGTATAAGCGACTGCAAAGTAATCTATATCTAATGTTTCAAGATATTTTGCAACTTCTTCAGCATCACTACCGTAAGCAAATGCTTTTACGACAGCTAGAAATTTTGTGTTTCCGGAGAGTTTAGATTTTAAATACTCAAAATTATGTTTTAGCGCATTTAAATCTATTTCTAAAACGGTTTCTTGAGCCTTATTGATCATTACTTGTATTCAGTTTTTGATCAACTTCTTCGGCATCCTGCACTTTAATGTCTTTAATTTTTTCGCGTAGGGTAGCTTTGTAATATGCAGCTCTGCTTAATGGCTCATATTCTTCTGTTTCACCCAATAATACAAGATTATCGTTTGCAGATTTTCTGAAACTATATTGTGCTAAATTTCCTGTTCTGGTGCATACTGCATGTACTTTTGTGACATACTCGGCAGTCGCCATTAGATTAGGCATTGGCCCAAAAGGGTTTCCTTTAAAGTCCATATCTAATCCAGCAACAATAACACGAATACCTTTGTTTGCTAAGTCGTTACAAACTCTGACAATCTCATCATCAAAAAATTGTGCTTCGTCAATACCAACCACATCACAGCCGTCTGCTAATATTGGAATATTTGCAGCTGCGGGAACGGGAGTCGATCTGATTTCGTTAGAATCGTGAGAGACAACCATCTCCTCGTCATAACGTGTGTCAATAGCTGGTTTAAAGATTTCAACTTTTTGTTTAGCAAATTGGGCACGTTTAAGCCTACGGATTAACTCTTCTGTTTTACCAGAAAACATTGATCCACAGATGACTTCAATCCATCCAAATTGTTCTTTTTGATTTACTGTATTTTCGAGAAACATTTTGTAAATTTAGCGCTAAAACGTAATGTGTTTACGTTTTATATAAAGGTGGGTCAAATTTATTAAAAATCAAAAGGCTAACTTGCAATAAATTCAAAAATTATAAAAAAAAATAAAACCATGAAGAAGAAATTAGAATCAGAATTAATGAGTATAGCCCATAGGATTCTAAAGCTAGGTGGTAAAGAGGATGTTAACCAAATGCATGCAGAAGTTGCAGCTTTGTATGAAAAGCTAACGGTTTTAAAGTTTGCAAGCGAAAATTTGGACGATGCTTTGCCAACCATAGGTAATGATTCTTCATTTTTTGATATGTTAGACTCTGCTTTTAATAATAAAGTAAGTGATAATATTGAAGTAGATAATAAAACGTATATTAATCTTGATGATGATGAGGATGACGGTATTATGGAGCCGTTAATGGAGAAAATCAAGGATATCGTTGCTCAAATGCCGGATGAAACACATCAGGTAGATGAGTTGATTGCTTCTGTTATTCCTGAGCAAGATTATAGTAAAAATGATTTTGAAAATATAACGGCTGGATTTGATGATATTCCTGTTTTTGAACCTGTGTCAATGTCTGAAGCTAATGAGAAAAAGAGTTTGAATGACAAATTAAAATCGGGATTAAATATTGGACTTAATGATAAGTTAGCATTTATTAAACACTTGTTTGGTGGAGAGGCTGATGATTATAATAGAGTGTTGTCACAATTAAATACATCGTCTTCGTTAGCGGAGGCAACTAATTTAATTAAAAATGTTGTGAAACCTGAGTATAGTAATTGGGAAGGAAAAGAAGAGTACGAAATCCGTTTTATGGAAATTATTGGAGCAAGATTTGAGTAGCTTAAATAATTGTAAAACGTTAAAATAATGACATGAAACAAACATCTATAAAGAACATATTATATTGGATTACAACTATTTTGGTTTGCGCTATATTTTTGTATTCTGCCCAAATGTATTTTTTTAATACTGAAATGGCACAAGGCTATTTTAAAAGCTTAAGTTATCCTGGTTATATCGTTATTCCTTTGGCTATTATAAAAGTGCTTGGAGTGGTCATGATTTTATGGCGTAAAAGCACTTGGTTGACAGAATGGGCTTATGCAGGTTTCTTCTTTGATGTCATATTAGCTACGGTTGCTCACTATAATGCTGGTCAAGGCCTTTTTGGCTTATCCTTTTATGCTGTTTTTTTAGTATTGATCTCTTACTTTTTAGGTAAAGATGTGCGTCAAAAAAATAAATTAGTTATTTAATGATAAGGGGCTTTTAAGTGTATAGCAATTGTAAATTTGTAACGTAATAATAGAGCTTGGACTAATTTAAAAGATTTTAAACTTGGGTTCTAATTGATAGAAAAATGAGTAAATTATACATAATTCCAACGCCAATTGGAAACCTTAAAGACATGACATTTAGAGCTATTGAAGTTTTAAAGGACGTCGATTTAATTTTAGCAGAAGATACACGTACCTCAGGGAAATTATTAAAACATTACGAGATCGGTACGCAAATGCAAAGCCACCATATGCATAATGAGCATAAAACGGTGGATAATTTGGTACAAAAATTGAAAGCAGGAGTAAGCATTGCTCTAATAAGTGATGCGGGTACGCCAGCTATTTCTGATCCAGGATTTTTATTAACTAGAGCGTGTATAGAACATGGTATTGAAGTAGATTGCCTTCCGGGAGCAACTGCGTTTGTACCCGCATTAGTAAATAGTGGTTTTCCAAATGATAAGTTTATTTTTGAAGGCTTTTTACCAGTAAAAAAAGGACGCCAAACAAGATTAAAATTATTAGCCGAAGAGACTAGAACCATTATCTTTTACGAAAGCCCGCATAAGTTAATCAAAACCTTAGGTCATTTCTGCGAGTATTTTGGAGAAGATAGACCCGTCTCTGTTTCTAGAGAATTAACTAAATTATACGAAGAAACGATTCGCGGTACCGCTAAAGAAGTTTTAGAACATTACACTAATAAGCCACCTAAAGGTGAAATTGTAATTGTGGTAGGCGGAAAAAGTAAATAAAATCAGAACATAACATAACGATGACTATAACAGCGTTTAAATTTAAATTAAAAAACACACCAAATACAATCGCTTTCGCGGAAACGATGCAAGTAGTGGACACGTATTTTGATTTTACACCAACAGCTTTTACAAATGGTTTGGTGCAAAATGCTGAAGGAGAAAATTCGGGATCATGTAAAGTGTTTGCTTTTGCAAAAACAGAAGCTTTATCTAAAACCGAAACCTTGGCCTGTTTTGGGCAGTATTATTTTGATGAGGTTTTAAACCACCCCAACGGAACAGGTCATCAAAATATCAGAAACTTTATGATAACAGGTTTTGAAGGGTTGCATTTTAATCAAAAACCATTAACCAAAAAATAGAGTTCTGTAATAATTAGTGGAGAAGCTTCTAGACAACATATCGCAATGTACTATTTGTAAAGCTCACTTGCCATTAGGTCCACGTCCAGTGATAACAGCTCATGTAGACTCTAAAATTATAATCATTGGTCAAGCGCCAGGGACTAAAGTCCATAATTCAGGGATCCCTTGGGACGATCAAAGCGGTAAAAAGCTAAGGCAATGGTTAGGGGTAAGGGATGCTGATTTTTATGACACTAAAAATTTTGCCATTATACCTATGGGGTTTTGTTATCCTGGCAAAGGTAAAACAGGCGATTTACCACCAAGAAAAGAATGTGCTCCAGAGTGGCATGATGTACTACTTAAACAGATGCCAAAAGTGGAGTTGGTGATACTTATCGGTGCCTATGCGCAAAAGTATTATTTAAAAGATAGAGCAAAACGCACGTTGACAGAAACCGTTGGGGACTATAAAACCTACTTACCAAAGTACTTTCCTGTGCCACATCCATCACCTACCAATCGTTTTTGGCGAAGTAAAAACCCTTGGTTTGAATTGTCTATCGTTCCAGAATTACAGAAGGTTGTAAAGCAAATTTTAAAATAAAAAAACCTCACTATCTCTAGTAAGGTTTTGGCTATCGTTTTATCTTATTTTTTGAAACGTTTCTTGACTATAAAAAAGGAAATGATTCCGATAAGTAATAAAGGCCAAATGTTGATAAGGATAATTATAAAAGATTCAATAAAATACCAGCCATTAGAGAGGCCTTCTTTGGCGCTGTTCCAAAATGTTTTAGTGTAACTTTCTGGCGTTTCTTTATAATCTACAGATTCGTATAAATCTATTTGAATGGTACTAAAAGCCACTTTGTTAGTTAGGTACTTTAAGCGTCCTTGAGCAGCTTCTATTTCTTCTTGTATAATTCGTAGTTTGTCTTCTGTCTTTAAAATATCTTCAACTGTTTTTGCATTTGTGCGTAAAATAGTTTCGTAACGTGTCTTAACTTCAATTTTAGTTTTTAATCGTGTTTCTATGTCAATATATTCCTCTGTAACATCTTTAGTGGTGATGTTTTCATATTCGACAAAATCAACAATGATATTGACGGAATCCATGACGGTATCAAAGTGTTTTTGAGGGACTTTTATTGTGAATCTATTCTCTTTTTTATAAAGATCATTCTGGAATCTTAAATCAGAAATATATGCTCCGTTTTTTTGCGCAATAGCTTTAATTTTTGATGTGGCTTCTTTTACATTTTTTACTTTATAACGGGCAGTTGCGGATTTAATAATTTTTAGATCTAAAGGAATGTTACTTTGATCTATTTTATAGCTGTTAACTGTTTTGTCTGATTCTGCTATTTGAAAATCATCAGAGATATCTACTGTTTCAGTAGTTAAAGATTCCTTATACGAGTTATTGTTGCACGCATAACAAAATGTACATAATGTAATTACTAAAATTTTAAATCTATTTTTTAAGAGCATTGCTTTCATAATTTTATATTTTTAAGAATTATATAAGCAAACCTATAAACAGTAGGTTGTTATCTTTTGAAAAGGACTTGTAAAACCCTTGTAAATGGATTTACAAAGCCTAAAGCGTTTATTTTTAATAAGTTATATTGAATTGAAATCTAAAGAAAATCACTTTTTTAATCTGCTAAAGAGCGCTGTAGAAACTGCTTTTTTGGAAAATAATAGTACATCTACGCCTATTAAAGATTGGAAAGGTGAAGAGATTGTTGTTTTTCAGGACGATTTATTTAATAAGGTAAAAGGTAAGGTTAGCGAGAAATGGTTTTATACATATATAAAAAACACTTCAGAAAAGTTACCAAGAATAGATGTCTTAAATTTATTAAGTAACTATGTTGGTCATACCAATTGGAATACTTTTAAGGCGAATCATAAAACAATAGAACACGGTCTAGATATTAAGCAAAAGAAAAAGGTTTCAAAATTATGGCTATTAGTATTGCTTCCTATAATTGGTATTGTCTATAATTTTAAAACAGAAAACACATTTGAGTTTTGTTTTATTGATGCCATAAAAAACGAAAATATCACCTCTATTCCTTTAGATATTATTGTATTGCAGGACAACCAATCTCCAATCTATTATAAAACGGATAGTCTAGGATGTTTTTCATTTAAAACACCGCAAGAGGTTATGCGGTTTGTGGTGCAATCACCATATCATAAAACGGATACGATTGTAAGACATATAAATTCTAACGCGAATCAAATAGTAAAGGTTGCGCCAGATGATTATGCTTTAATGATACATTATTACGCAAATGGCAATGTAAAAGATTGGAAACAACATATTGAAGAGTTAACTATGTTAATCGCTCAAGAAGCTAAGATTTACCGCTTATTTAAAAACAACATGGATATAGAGTTGTATTCTAAAGACGAATTTATACGCATGCTTACCATTCCTACTAAAAGTTTAAAACGTACAGAAATATTGGCTAAAGAGATTAAAAACGGAAAGATTGTAACTCTAAAATTTATTGTAAAATGAGAAGAATAATTTACGTTTTTAGTATTCTGTTAGTAGTGTCATGCAGTAACCGTAGAGAAAAAGCTAGTCCAGAAAGCATGAGGGCCGATGAGGTTGTTACTAGTGAAGCGCTTTTAAGTAAAAAGGATGTTGTTGATTTAAACACCTTTGAGTATCAGGAACTGAGTTCTCAAAAATTACAAGAGCTGTATGATTTAATTAGCTTAAAAGAAACGCATCCAGAATTTTCAGAAACAATAAGCTCCCAATTAAAGGATTATACAAATGATAGTATTAGCAGCTCTCTAACTTTAAGTGGTGATGTTGTGATTAAAAACATACAACTACAAGGTGATATTATTAAAGTTTCAGATTCTATTAAAAAAATGAAACTCTATTATGATGTAGTCTCTAATAATACTATCCAAAAAGATTCTGTTTTAGCAACAATTAGTAGTACTACTATTGCTTTTGAAGATAAAATGATACAGTCTAAAAAGATAAAATTTAGTCATTTATAGTGTCTGCAATAAAAAAACCTCACTATTTCTAGTAAGGTTTTTGATATATAATAATTATAAATAAACTTTAATTATACGTGTTTTCCAACTTCAAAACCGTGTTTGCCTAAGTATTGGTTTCCACTATCAATAGCATCTTCTTCTAAGGTTGTTCCCATACTATCATTCCATCTGTTTAGGTATCCAAATAACGAGATTACACCAAGCATTTCTACAATTTCTCCTTCATCCCAATGGTCGTGTAAACGTCTTTTGATTTCGCCATCAACAGCATTTGGTACTTGACTAGCAGCTAAACTAAAATCTAAAGCAGCACGTTCTGCATCATTAAAAGCAGGGTGTGTTCTGTATTCCCAGATATTATCTAATTGCTCTTGTTCTGCGCCATAACGTTCTGCAGCTCTAATGGCATGTGCTTGACAATAACGACAACCTGTAGCATTACTGCTTACCCATGCAATCATTCGTTTTAAAGCTGAGGTTACACGACCTTCATTAGCCATAACCGCTTTGTTTAAATTGATAAAGGCTTTGCTAATAGCAGGTCTACGTTGCATGGTTAAAACCGAATTTGGACAAAATCCAAGGGTCTCGTTAAAGAATGTTGCCAGTTCTTTAGTTTCTAAATCGTGATCTGCTGTTAAAGGTGTTATTAAAGGCATTGTTTTTTGTTTTTAAGTAGTATTTTTGATTGATATCAATAAACGAAAAAATATTCAATTATGTCGCATAAAATTACAACCAATTGGAAAGGAAACATGTTATTCGATTCTGATAACCCAAGTGGTCACCATGTTTTAATGGATACAGATGTAGAAGGTAAAGCGCGTGAAGGATTGTCTCCTAAAGCCTTAATGTTGTCATCCTTAGCGGGTTGTTCTGGATTAGACGTTGTGTCTATTTTAGATAAAATGAAAATTAATAGCTATGATTTAAAAATGGAAGTTGAAGGTTTGTTAACTGACGAGCATCCTAAATATTATCATACCGTAATTTTAGATTATCATTTTACTGGTGACGGTTTAAACGAAGAAAAAATAAATAGAGCAGTACAATTATCAGTTGAAAAATACTGTGGTGTTATGGAGATGTTTAGACGATTTGCGGAAGTTAAAACTAATGTGCATTTTCATAATAAGTAATCGTATTTACTTAGAAAAGAGTCTAATTTTTATTCTAAATTCATTACATGCGCTGGACCTTAAAACCAAAACCTAATCCTGAAACTGTTAAATCTTTAGCAGATAGTTTGCAAATTGATGCACCCATTGCATCTCTTTTAGTGCAGCGAGGTATTGAAAATTTTGAGGATGCTAAATCTTTTTTTAGACCTAGCTTAGACCATTTGCATGATCCGTATTTAATGAAGGATATGGATAAGGCTGTGGTGAGGATAGAGCACGCTATTGCTAATGATGAAAATATATTGGTATATGGCGATTATGATGTCGATGGCACGACTTCTGTCGCATTAATGTCATCGTATTTAAAAACAAAAACACCCTTAGTTGCGACTTATATTCCTGATAGGTATGGCGAAGGTTACGGGGTCTCTTTTAAAGGAATTGACTTTGCGGAAGACAATGATTTTGGTCTTATTATAGCATTAGATTGTGGAGTAAAGGCGGTAGATAAAGTCGTTTATGCGAAAGAAAAAAACATAGATTTTATAATTTGTGATCACCACAGACCAGGAGCAGTTGTACCAGATGCGGTTGCTGTTTTAGACCCTAAGCAAGCCGATTGTAATTACCCTTATAAAGAGTTATGTGGTTGTGGTGTTGGATTTAAATTAATCCAAGCCTTAGCAGGAAAAGATGGTCAAACTATTGATGATTTACTGCCATATTTAGATTTAGTAGCCACTGCAATTGGTGCTGATATTGTTCCCATTACAGGAGAAAATAGGATTTTGGCATACCACGGATTAAAAGTGGTGAATCAAAAGTCGAGAGCTGGATTTAGAGCGATTATCAATCAGCTTAAAAAAGACACATTAACTATTACAGATGTTGTGTTTACTATTGCGCCTCGTATTAATGCTGCAGGACGAATGAAACATGGACAATATGCGGTTGACTTATTAACTGAAGTTGATTTTGATACAGCGGTTACTTATGCTGAAGAAATAGAAGAATTTAATACAGACCGACGCGAAACGGATAAAACCATTACGGTTGAAGCGTTAGCACAAATAATAAAAAATAAAGAAGAACAAAGACTAACCTCTGTAGTGTATCAAGAAGATTGGCACAAAGGGGTTATTGGTATTGTAGCCTCAAGATTAATAGAGACGTATTACAGACCAACATTGGTGTTTACTAAAAGTGGGGATAAATTAGCAGCCTCTGCAAGATCAGTTTCTGGGTTTGATGTCTATAATGCTTTAGAGGCTTGTAGTGAGCATATCGAACAGTTTGGAGGGCATATGTATGCTGCAGGTTTAACACTTAAAGAAGAAAACTACGAAGCCTTTAAGCAGGCGTTTGAAGACGAAGTTTCTAAAACCATAGATAAAAATTTACTAACACCAGAAATTAGAATTGATACGACTTTAGAGTTGAGTGCTATTGACGATAAATTTTGGCGTATTGTTAAACAGTTTGCGCCTTTTGGACCTGGGAACATGACACCTATTTTTATGTCGGAAGATTTAAAAGATACAGGTTACGGAAAATGTGTTGGAGAGGATGATAAGCATATTAGATGCACAGTGACACAATCTGGCAGAGAAAAATTTGTGTGTATTGGTTTTAATTTAGGCGATAAATTAAACCTTATAAAAGATAGAAAACGTTTTAAAGCGGTCTATTCTGTAGACGAAAATCATTGGCAAGGCAATGTGTCTTTGCAATTAAAATTAAGAGATTTAAAAGAGTAATATGGCTAAAAATGATCCATACGCAGCATTAAGAATAAGAGAGTTTAATATCTTTTTATTATTAAGATTTGCCTTAGTTTTTGGTTGGTCCATGCAGTTTATTGTTATTGAGTGGGAAGTGTATACCTTAACTAAAGACCCCTTGTATTTAGGATTAATTGGGTTAATGGAAATTATTCCTGCTTTTAGTATGGCTTTATTTGCGGGTCATATTGTAGACCAAAGAGAAAAACGAAATCTGTTAGCATTATGTATCGCAGCGTTTTCTTTAATTAGTTTGGGCTTGTTTTTATTGACTTGGGATACGGTTGTTGGTCATTGGGAAACCAATACTATTTTATACTGTATTTATGCTTTGGTCTTTTTTGGAGGTTTTTTACGATCGTTTTTTGGGCCTACTATTTTCTCTTTAATAGCTTTATTGGTTCCCAAAAAAATCTATCCTAATGCGGCGACCTGGAGTAGTAGTACTTGGAAAGCAGCAACCGTTTTAGGAGCTTTATTTGGAGGTTTTTTTATAGGTTGGATTGGTGTGGCTAGTACATTATGTATTGTGTTTGTATTAGTGGCTTTGGCTTTTGTTATTACATTTCAGATAGAAAAGAAGCCTATTTTAAACCCTAATATTGGTGAGTCTGTAAAGGAGAGTTTAAAGGTTGGACTTAAGTTTGTGTTTAGTAATAAAGCTATTTTAGGGGCTTTGTCTTTAGATATGATTGCTGTATTATTTGGTGGTGCAGTTGCTTTATTATCTGTTTTTGCTCAAGATATTTTACATGTTGGGCCAAAGGGCTTTGGTGTTTTAAATGCGTCAATATCTATTGGTAGTATATTAACTATGTTTATTACAACCTACTTGCCGGTTAGTAAAAATGCAGGTAAAAAGTTATTAATTTCCATTTTTGGTTTTGGAATTTGTATTATCATTTTTGGAATGTCAGAACTGTTCTGGGTTAGCGTCTTAGCCTTGTTCTTTTCTGGAGTAACAGATGGCGTGTCCATGGTCATACGTCAAACCATATTACAATTAAAAACGCCTGATCATATGCGTGGTCGTGTAGCCTCTGTAAACAGTATGTTTGTTGGGTCGTCTAATGAACTTGGTGCTTTTGAAAGCGGTATTGCTGCCAAATATTTAGGTGGTGCTGCTAGAGCTGTGATTTTTGGAGGTGTCATGACATTGTTGACTGTCGCTGCTATTGGAGCAAAAAATAAAACCTTAAGAAACTTAGATTTAACTAAGGATATTGAGGATCATGAAAAAGAAGAGGAGTAGACCTATTTGTTTTTAGATTATCTTTGTTGTTCCTTTAAACAACATCTCTAAATGAAAAAATTACTTATCGCTATAATTGTAATTATCATTGCAATTTTTGCATACAATCAATACAAAACGTATCAACGTTTTAATCCTGAAAACACAAATTATAACGTCAGTCAAATGATTGATATTGATTATTATGATCAAGAGGTTGTGTTTGGTTACCATGATGCTGTTCAAAGTTTGAATGCTTATATTACTATGCAATGGAGTGCTAATGGTATTGATGTTATTAGTCCCGAAAATGAGGAAGCAGAAACAGTGCTAGCTGTTGATCGTTATGCTAATAAAATGGCTAAGGTTAAATTCTATGAAGTTAAATTAGAACAGTCAAAACGACTTAAAGATAAAGGGTTCTCTAATAAAGGCGTTCAGCTTTTTGAAAATACAGGCTTAACACAAGAAGCCTATAATAAACAATTAAAAGCCGTTAAATTTCGAGACAGATTATTATCAGAATTACCTAAGGCTTACTTACGGTCTGGGGAGAAAAGTGCTTTTATTTATGAGGTGCAAAAATTGTTGGTAAAAAAAGGTTACGATATACCTTTGGATGGTGTGTATAAATCTATAACAGAAAAAGCAATTTTAGATTTTGAAACTAAAGCTAACTTATTTGCGGATGGCAATATTGATCAATTAACTTTAGAGGCTTTACTAGATTAAATCCGCTATTTTTAATTGAAAATATTGATTTTGTATCTATTTAATTGTATTCTTTTAATTCCATATTTTCGCCATCAAAAACGCCATAAGTAAAGTAGTGAATCCAGTCGCCTAGATTAACGTATTTAGCGTTATTACTTAAGTCTATGTTTAATGGTAGGTGTCTGTGTCCAAAGACAAAGTAATCGCGGTGTTTGGTTTCTAATTTGCGTTTGCAGTATTGTACTAACCACTCTTTATCGTCTCCTAAAAACTTAGCATCATCGTCTCCAGAAATCATTTTGTTTTTAACGGACATATATTGTCCTAAACGCAAGGCGAAATCTGGGTGCAATAAACGTTGGAATAACCATTTAGCAACAGGATTGGTAAACACTTTTTTCATACGTTTATACCCTTTGTCTTCTGGTCCTAAACCATCTCCATGTCCTATAAAAAAGGTTTTATTGTTAAAGGTGAATTCTTTTGGTTTGTGGTATACCGGAATGTTTAATTCTTCTTCAAAGTAGCCATCCATCCATAAATCATGGTTACCTACAAAGTAATAGATTGGGATTCCGGAGTCACTAATTTCGGCTAGTTTACCTAATGTTCTTGTAAACCCTTTTGGTATCACACGTTTGTATTCCATCCAAAAATCAAACATATCTCCTAGTAAGAAAATAGCAGCAGCATCTTCTTTTACCATGTCTAACCAGGCGACAAACTTTTTTTCGCGTGGTAAAGACAGTGCTTTTGTTGGTGCGCCTAAATGATTGTCTGAGGCGAAATATATTTTTTTTCCTTTTGGAATTTGCATACTGTAAAGATAACTATTTCTTGATAATGCCTATCGTTTGCAAGTGTGTGCGTTAGTGATAGAACGGTCTGTCTGAGCTCCTCGCAGAGAGCGAGTAGTGAAAGCGCGACCCTTGTGGTAACGCCCTAATTATTTATCCATTATCGCTAGCATACCATTGGGCATAACTGGTTGCGGTTTCGGATAGTTTTAAGGAGTGTAATTTGATGCCGTTTGGTAAGCGGTTTTTTATTTTTTGTGCAAAATCGATAACCATCATTTCGCTGGTGGGTTGATAATCTACCAATAACACATTGTGATCTCTGTCTTTTAGTTCTTTGGCTAGGTGGACATGTGGTGTGTTTTTATTAAATACTGTGGCGTGATCAAAGACGTCTACAATTTCTTCTTTTACTATTTTTTTAAGATCAGTAAAATCTATAACCATCCCGAATTTTGCGTTATCGGAGTCAGAGATTGGTGTTCCGATTACGGTAACATCTAATTTGTAACTGTGTCCGTGTACATTTTTACACTTGCCGTCATAACCATAAAGTGCGTGTCCTGTCTCAAAAGTGAATTGTTTTGTAATACGAATATTGCTCATTAACCAAGTATTTAGTTTGCAAAGATATTGAATTTGTAAAAGCGAACGGTTAATAGGTTACATTTGCTCACTTTTTTAAATATAAATAGACTATGAGTCAGCTTTTTGAAGCTTTAGATTTTGTTGAAAATCCGCTTTATGAGCAAATCATAAATGACATAGGGAAACAGAAATACGCCATTGTTGACGATTTTTTCTCTGTTGAAGAGGTTGATGTGTTAAGAACTTCTATTCTTGATAAACATGAGGAGGATGCTTTTAAGAAGGCTGCTATTGGTAATAAATTTGATGAGCTGATTGTTAAAACTATTAGAGGTGACGTGATTTTATGGATTGATGAAGCTAAATCTAACTACGCCGAATCGTTGTTTTTTAAAAAGATTAATGACCTAGTTGGGTATTTAAATAAAACGTGTTTTTTGGGAATTTTACATAAGGAGTTTCATTATGCTATTTACCCTAAAGCGACGTTTTATAAACGCCATTTAGATACCTTTAAAAATGACGATAGACGTAAGCTGTCTTTTGTGTGTTATTTAAATCACGAAGATTGGCAACCAGAAAATGGTGGCGAATTGGTATTGTATTTAGATAATAATGGACAAGAGGTAGAAAAAGTGGTGTATCCTTTTCCCGGTCGTGTGGTGATTTTTGAGAGTCAAATTTTAGAACACGAAGTCAAACCAGTAAATACTAAAAGATTAAGTATTACTGGTTGGCTAAAAACGCGCTAATTATCTGCGGTTACGAAACTTGTTGTAGAAGTATGCTAGTATTACAAATAATGCTAATAGGGGGAAAAGTAAATTGCTCATAATTTTATTGATCTTTATTTCTGTTTTTATTATATAAGTAAAGTAATGTGGCTAAGATTATTAAAACAAGTACAGGAAAATAAGTCCCTATTAGTATGCCTATTTGGTAATTTTCATCGGGTGCACTTTTAAGTTTTTCTTCTATTGTGACTTGTAGTAAGCTTAAAAACATAAGATAGTATTAGGGAGTAAAGTTAATTGTTTTGTGCAAGAGGTGAAAATTGTTTTCTAAATTTTATAATTAACGGAAAACCACGCGCTATAATCCAAAAGGTGAAGGCTATAAATATGCCGTATAGTTTAAGATTAAAATGGTCTGCGATAAAAAGTACAGGTAAAAAGACAAAAAGAGTGGATAGTAGTAATAGGTTGCGAAGGTCTTTCATTTTTCCTAAACCTTTAAACATACCGTCAAAGATAAAAGCGATGGCACATAGAGGTTGCATGGCTAAAACAATCCAGAAAACTTTATAAAATTCTTTTAAAACTTCGGGTTTTTGCGTAAAAATGTGTCCGATGGGATAATAAAATATGCCGCCAAGGATAGCTATTAATACCCCTAAGGCTACACCGTATTTTATTAGTCTTTCACTAAGTTTAAGTAGCGCTTTGTAGTTTTTATTGCCTAATAATTTTCCAGATAATATGTTTCCAGCACTGGCATATCCATCGATTATAAATGCGCCTAAAAACCATAAATTTATGGCGATAGTGTAGGCTGCGATGTAATTTTTACCATAACCTGTTGCGTATTTGGTTGCAAAATATAAAGTGATGTTTAAAGCTAAAGTACGAACAAAAAGGTTTAAAATCATGATAGTAAAATTACCAATCTGTTTATTTAAAGGGAGTGTAATACGAAGTGGAATAGCGGTTTTGGTTAATAATAAGTAAGCGGCTATAATAGCCATTATTATTTGTGCAGTGACACTGGCGTATGCTGCGCCTTTAATGTGCATCGGGAGTATTATTCCTTCGATACCATAAACAAAAGCAAAATCTAAAATTACGTTTAGGCCTGCTCCTATAATCGCAATTATCATAGGGTAGTATGTGTTTTGGAGTCCTCTGAAGGTTCCAAATACAGCAATTACAAATAAGGTAAACGGAAATCCAAAGACTCTGATTTTATAATAATCGATGCTATAATCTAAAATTAAATCAGAGGCGTTATAAAGTGTAAATATTTGAGAAGCAAATGGGTAGGTGGTTGCAATAATAACTAAACTTAATGAGGTAATTAGAAATATGGCTTGCGCGGGTAAATCTTTAACTTTATCTAAACTATTAGCGCCAACATGTTGAGATATTATTGACGAGATAGCACTGCGTGTTTGTCCTAAAACCCAAATGAGCATCGATAAAAAAGTCGTGACTATTCCAATTGCGGCTAAAGATTCTGTTGGGTTAGTTTGCACATTTCCAACGACTGCAGCGTCTGTTAAAGATAGAATGGGTTCTGATATTCCTGCTATTAAGGCTGGGATTGCTAGTTTATTTATATGTTTTAAACTAATAGAAGTACTCAAAATAGATCTTAGTATTGTTTTTGTAAAGGTCGTAAAAGATAATGGAAGTTTTTGTGAATAAAAATCTGTATTTTTGGTTTCTAAATTTACTTTATATGAAATCTATTTTAGTTCCTGTTGGGTCTTCAAAAAACGCACAAAGTCATTTGCAATACGCAGTAGATTTTGCAGGGGCTTTTGGGGCAAAGGTTTATGTGATACAGATTTATAATGTATACACTATGTCTGGTACAATGATTAAAGTAGATGAGATTTTGGAGCGTGAAAGTTTGGATTTTTTAAATAATCATGTATCTAAAGTAAACACCAAAAATGTCGAAGTTATTATAAAAACCTTTAAAGGTAAATTGGTAGATACAATAGATTTGGTGTCTAGAGATTTAGATATTGATTTAATTTTATTGGAACCAAGAGTAAACTCCAAAAAAAAGGATGTTTACTTAGGGAAGACGTCGGGTAAAATTATAAAGCAAACTAATATTCCTGCATTGATTGTTCCTGAGGGTTTTGTTTATAAGCCCATTAATTCTATTTTATTTGCTCTTAAGTCGGCAGTAATAAATAAAACGGATGCATTAGAACCATTAATTAATTTAAAAAACCATTTTAACGCCACATTAAACTTGTTATTGGTTAAAACGCCTTTTCATGCTCAGAAAGATTTTAAGATTGGAGACGATTTGAAATCAGAACTAACGTCTATTAAGGAGACTGAGAATGCAACGACATTTCAGGGGGTTTTAGAACATTATAAAGAGTTTAATCCAGACATGTTGTGTGTTGTAAGACGTAAAAGAGGTTTTTTTACAAAAATGTGGGAGAAAAATAGTATTCTTAAAAAGGAGTTTTATGTCTCTAATTTTCCTGTATTAGTTCTTAGTGGATTAAAATAACATTTGGGGCATTAGCTCAGTTGGCTAGAGCGTTTGGCTGGCAGCCAAGAGGTCAAGGGTTCGACTCCCTTATGCTCCACTTTTTTTAATAAAATTTGTGGTGAAAGTTGTTACCGTCTGAAGTGCTTCAGGTAATGTGTTTTGAGTCCATGGATGTTTACCATCAAAGACATGATTACTATTTTCTAATTTTAATAAATTACTATTTGGGTTCCATTTATTAAGATTTATAGCTTCTTCAAATTGAACCGATGGGTCATCTTTAGCATGAATTATTAAATGTGGAACTTTTATTTTTTTACAGCAGTTTTCTATGTTTAGTCTTTCTTCGTTGGTTTTGTAATCTAAATAGAACTGGTAGTTATGTGGCATTTGTTGCTTTGTTCTTCCGTTTAAAACATATTTTACACCATCAATTTGCCATTTCTCTAAATCCCCTGTAGTTGATGTACGTTTTCCAAAGGCGCAAACACTAGCCCAAGTTACTAATTTGGTTATTCTAGAATCTTCTGAGGCTTTTATAGTTGCTATTCCTCCACCTCTTGAGTGTCCAATTAGCGTGATATTATTAATGTCTATTTCTGGTAAATAGTTATTATTCTGACTAAGTAAAAAGTTAATTAAGTCATCAAGGTCTTGTAGTTCTTTGCTGTAATTATTTTCTGCAAAAGCTTCTAAATCTGGGAAATCTATAGGTTGTTTAACTGTTCCGCCATTATGAGAGAAGTTAAATTTAACGAAAAACAAATCGGCATTTTTAAATTGTTGTGCTACTTGATCCCAGGCGCCCCAATCTTTAAAACCTTTATAGCCGTGACAGAAAACAACTAACGGTTTGGGTGTCTTTGTTGTGTTATAAAACACATCAAAAACAATGGGCTTTTGGTTTTTTCTGTCTAATACTAGGTTTTTTTTAATCATTATAATTCTTTTTCGATAAAATCTATAGTTGGATCAAATATTTCTAAGATTAGTTTTTTAAGCTGAATTTCAAATTCGGCCAGCGTTTCTTCCGTAATTAAAGTGTCTTTGTTTCCACCTCTAACTTGATCTTTTTTAGTGAATTTTAGTAAGCCTTCACTTAAATTTTTAAATGAAATTATACCGGCTTCTAATGGTAGATCTGTGATTTTCTTTTGTTGAAGCATGTAGGCGTACATTAATACTTGAAATGATTTACTGTATTTGTCGTAATCTGAAGTTAAGTCTTCCCAATCTACTATGGAAACTTTAGATTGGTCTACTTTACCTGTTTTATAATCTATAATTCTAGTCACACCGTTAAACTCGTCAATTCTATCAACTGTTCCTCTTAATTGAATAGGGAAATCTAAGCCATCAATTTTGATAGCAACATTGTTTGTTTCGGCTTCTAGGTCAATTATTTTGATAGAATTCCCTTTTTTTAAATCGGCAATTTCAAGGTTTAAAAAGTTAAGGACGTAGCGTTTTGCAATCTCAAAAACAATAAGGTTCTTACCTTTGGTCATATCACCTTCTTTGTACTCTTCTTTGAAAAAGAGAGTAATATTTTTATCTATCTGAGGGATTAGGCTTTTTACGATATCTACAGTTAGTAGTTGCTGCTTGTAGGGTATGTATAATTTTTCTAAGGTGTTGTGTACTACGGTTCCTAAAGTATTTGCCGCAATGGTTTCTTCTACTTCTTCTAGGTCTGATATGCCTAATAGTTTTTGGTAGTAAAAATCTATTGGATTTCTAACATAACTAGTTAATGATGACGGTGAAAATCCCTTGCGCGCTATTTCTTTTAACTGTGAAATCGCACTTTCTGTTTTAGTAATTATAGCGAGTTCTTTTTTATAACTAGGCACTTTTGGCGTTAGTATTTTGTGATTTATGTTATGGATGTTTTCTAACTCCAACTGATTTATAAATCTACTTTTTTCTCCTCCTACTAATGTGTCTATTTCTGTATTGTAAAGTACATATACATTTTTAGCGCGTTGTAATAAGTGATAAAAATGGTAGGTGTAAACCGCATCCTTTTCTTTGTAGGTAGGTAGTTTATTTTCTATTTTAACATCAAACGGTATGAATGAGTTGTTTGATTTACCTGATGGTAATATGCCTTCATTGACATTAGAGATTATTATGGTTTCAAAATCGAGTACTCTAGACTCTAACATTCCCATGATTTGTAACCCTTGTAGTGGCTCTCCTTGAAAATCTAAGGTTTCAGAGCTTAATAGTTCTTTAAATATACTATACAGCCCTTTGATGTCCTTTATGTGTTTATAGGCTTCGTTTAGACGTAAGACCTCATTAAATAACGTATTAAATCTAAACAGATATTCTAATCCTAGTTGATTTTGCTTCTTGTCCTCTGATAAGTATTCTTTTATAGTCGAAATAAGCTTAAAGCAGTTATTTAAACCCGTATTTGCATCGTTATTCCAATTACTAAAGAGTAAGGATAAAAGCTCAGCTTCTGTTTTACAAATGGCTTTTAAATCAGCCTCAGTTAAATAAACTAAATTGTTTTTGTTTATTAGCTCCACCAAGTCAATAGCGCTTCCATTTTTAAACAGTGGTTGGATAAACTGATGTGTTAGTATGCTTATTACATCTTTATAGTAATAAGTTATATTGTTTTTTTTCTGTACGTTAAAAAGGTGTTCAAACAGAGACGCTAATGGGATAGATTTTAACGGAAACCCCATGGTGATGTTTAAAGTCTGTACTGATTCTGGGATAGAATTTAATACAGGAATAAGTAAGTTCTCATCGCCTAATACTACAGCTGTTTTTTTTAGTGAGGGATCATTTTTTGATAAATCTTGTAATATAGAGCCAATAGCTTTGGCTTGACCAATATTTTTAGGCACGCCAAAGACAGAAATATTTTTCGGACTCTTGTAATGGTTGTTTTTCCAATTAAAGGGACTGGTTTTAAAATGTTCCCAATTGTTTTGATGTTGTCTTATAAATAAGCCCGCATCATGTATTTTGTTATCTAGAAAGGATTGATCGGTGTCCCAGTAGATCGCGGCTAAATCTTCGCGGAGTAAATCTTGAATTATATTTTCTTCGGCAGCATTTAAGGCATTAAAACCTAAAAAGACATGCTGTTGATTGGTGCTGCCAATGTATTTTTTAATGTTATTATAGGCTTCTCTATAAAGTAAGCCTTGGTAGCCTTGTTTGTTATCTATTAAATTTTGTATGAAGTTTTTATAATAGATAGGTAGCTTATTCCAGAACTTTAGGTAGTTAGTGACTACTTCTGTTTTATTTGGTTCTAGTGACCAATGTTCTAAATCTTGTATTGCTTTTAGATAGTCGAATATCTTTGATTGGGGAATTAGATATCGGTCAATCTCATTAAAATCCTGTAAAATTATCTGAGCCCATTTTGAAAAGGTATCAAAATCCTCTCTTTCAGGTTTTGGTGTTAATTGAATATAGGTATTGTAAAATTGAAATAGTAGTTCTGTATTTGATACTGATTTTAACTCAGATAGTTCTTCTACAAAAGATTCTATACTAATAATTTTAGGAGCAAATAGTGTTTGATCTAAAATCAAACTTAGTTCACGTCTCAAAAAGACTCCGGCTCTTCTGCTGGGTAAAATAAAAATAAGTTCGCTGAAATCAGCTTGTTTATTTTTCAGGTCTACTAGTACGTCTTGAATAAAGTTTGTCATTATATAAAAATAAAAAACGCTTCGGGAAACCGAAGCGTTTTTCTATAAAATTTAATGTTTTGGATTAAACTTATTTTCTAAGTTTAACTTCAACACGTCTGTTGTTATATCTACCAGCCTTAGTTTTGTTACTATCGATTGGGTAATCTTCACCAAATCCGTAAGCATTTAATCTTTCAGAATTAATTCCGTTTTCGATTAAGTAAGCCATTACAGCGTTAGCTCTAGAATCAGATAAACTTTGGTTAGAAGTTTTGCTTCCAACACTATCAGTATGACCTTCAATTGTAAAGTTAGCTTCAGGATATTCTTTTAAGATAGCAGTAATAGACTGTAATACAGAAAAAGTTTCTGATTTAAAGCTAGATTTACCTGTATCAAATAAGATTGTTTTAGCATAACTATTTAATTTGTCTAATACAACTTGAGTTGGGATAACAGCTTCAGGACAACCGTTGTTTGCAACAGTACCTACTTCTTTAGGACAGTTATCATCTTTGTCTAATACACCATCACCGTCAGTATCTGGCCAAGGACATCCTCCATTTGCAGCAGGACCAGCTTCACTTGGACATTTATCTTCAGCATCAGCAACACCATCACCATCAGCATCAGGACAACCACTTAACGTTTTTAATCCTTTTACTAGTGGACAATTATCGTTGTTATCAGAAACACCATCACCGTCAGAATCAGGACATCCGTTAAATTCAGCTAAACCAGCTTCTTCAGGACAAGTATCTTTAGAATCTTCGATTCCGTCACCATCAGTATCAGGACAACCGTTGAAAGCTTCTAAACCTGGTACATCAGGACATGCATCATCTTTATCATATACACCATCACCATCAGTATCAGTTCCACCAAATCTGATAGAAAGACCTGCAGAATGTTGGAAATGCTTAGTTAAGTAATCTTCGAAAGAATGCTTGTATTTTGATTCAACAAATAAACCTATGTTGTCAGAAAACCAGTAAGTTAATCCTAATGAAGCATTAACTGTTCCAGCTCCAACATTGTTGTTAGAACCTGCAGCTGTAGAGAACGTGTTATAAGTTCCTTCTTCAATCCAAGTGTAACCCCCACCAATTCCGATAGCTGGATCTAATTTTTTTGAACCAAGAATCTCTCCTAAGTGGTATCTTACGTTACCATCAATAGCGTAATAAGCTAAATCGCTAACTGGTAAACTAGGGTTTGATGCACTTTGTCCCCACTTTTTAAGTCTGTTGATAGAACCTCCTGCTTGTACAGAAAAGTTATCTCCAACATACTTAGATACAGAAATAGTAGACAAAGAAGGTAAGATACTCCAATGGTCGTCAGCATTAAAAAACTCATCAAAGTAATCACCTTGAGGCATGTCTTCTCCTACTGGATACACATCTACTGCGTTGATTCCGAAGTTGATAGCCCACGGGTTGTTTTCATTTTGAGCCATAACGTTACCCATACTTGTAAGTAGTAACATTGTGAACAATAATCTGCTAAGATTTTTCATATTCAAAAATTTAATTTTTAAGTGTTAATTAAAAGCAAAAATAAGTTGTTATATATTATTAACAAAGACAAATATATAAAAATATTGAATAATTAATGCTTTTGTTAAGTATTAATAAAGTGTTTCTAGATAATTTCCAGTGCTTTACCCACTTTTATAAAGGCTGCGATGGCTTTTTCTAAATGTTCTTTGCTATGTGCTGCAGAAAGTTGCACACGTATTCTTGCTTTGTCTCTTGGGACTACAGGAAAAAAGAACCCAATAACATAAATACCTTCTTTTAAAAGCATATTTGCCATGGTTTGTGATAGTTTTGCGTCATATAGCATTACGGGTACAATTGCTGAGTCTCCGTCTATAATGTCAAATCCAGCGTCTTTCATGCCTTTTTTGAAAAATTTGGTATTCTCTTCTAATGTGTCACGTAATGAATTGTCATTAGATAACATATCAAAAACCTTAATGGAAGCACCAACAATAGCAGGGGCTAAAGAATTTGAAAATAAATAGGGTCTAGAACGTTGACGTAGTACTTCTATTATTTCTTTTTTACCTGTTGTATAACCACCCATTGCACCTCCAAGTGCTTTTCCTAAAGTTCCGGTAATAATGTCAATTTTACCCATTACTCCTTTTTCTTCTAAAGTCCCACGACCTGTTTCTCCTATGAATCCTGCAGAGTGACACTCGTCAATCATAATCATTGCATCATATTTTTCTGCTAAGACTGTTATTTGGTCTAATGGCGCTACAAGGCCGTCCATTGAAAACACACCGTCAGTTACTACGATTTTAAAACGAGCTCCATTTTTATTAGCATCAATTAATTGTTGCTCTAAATCTGCCATATCATTATTTTTATAACGATAGCGAGCTGCTTTACATAATCTAACACCATCTATAATAGAGGCGTGGTTTAAAGAATCTGATATAATAGCATCTTCTTTTCCTAATAAAGGTTCAAATACACCACCGTTAGCATCAAAAGCTGCAGCGTATAGTATAGTATCTTCAGTACCATAAAAATCAGATATTTTTTGCTCTAATGTTTTGTGTATATCCTGAGTTCCACAAATAAAACGGACAGAAGACATCCCAAATCCGTGTGTGTCCATTGTGTCTTGTGCTGCCTTGATAACTTCTGGGTGAGAGGATAGTCCTAGATAGTTATTCGCGCAAAAATTTAAAACGCGTTCTCCGGTGTCTAATGTTATTTCTGCCCCTTGAGCGGAAGTGATTATGCGTTCTTCTTTAAAGAGACCATTGTCTTTGATGTCTTGAATTTCTTTTTGTAAATGTTGTTTTATATCGCTGTACATACGTTCTATTTTAGTTTTGCAAATTTAATAATGTTTTACCTTAAGTGATTGGTTGAAAAATTATTCTTTTTTGATTAATACGTTTTGATTTTAATATCATCGTTAATATAAATTAATATTTTTTTACTGACGGAGTAATTCATTTCTTTTAATATATCCGAATAGTTTTCTAATTGTTCCTGGTATTTAGGATCAGGTAACCCTGTTTTGTAGTCCAGTATGATAACGTCGTTATCTTTTATCACAAACCGGTCGGGTCTTATTATTGCTCCAGATTTAGAGATGATATCACGTTCATTGTATATCGTGTAATCGTTACTATAATACTCCTTAAGCTCAGGGTGATTTATAATACTGTTAATAGTGTCTTTAAGTAATAAGGATTGTTCTTTATTTATAATTCCGGAATTTATATAATCTTCAATTACGGCGGTAACCTCTTCTTGTGTTTTGATTTCTGCCATAATATCGTGGATTAAATTACCTTTTTCAATTGCATTTTCCTGCTCTGTATCCCACAGGTATCCCGATTTAGTGATAATTTTAATATCATGATCTTGTTTGGCAACACTAATAAATTGTTCGGTTTCCTGAGTTGTTTCCGGTTTTTCTTCAGGTATTACTTCGCGTTTTTGTTGTCCAAAGCTATATTCTAATTGATTGTCATTCCATACCCCTTGTTGCATGAGGTAATTCATTAATAGCCCAGAGTAACTGTCAAATTTAACACCTGCTTTGGTTTGGTTTTCTTTTTTAGAAATCACATAAAGTTGTTCGATCGGACGTGTTAAGGCTACATATAACAAATTCATATTATCTAATTCTTGTTCCGATCTGTGTTTTAAATAGATTGATTTCCCTGTGTCTCCGAAGTCTTCAAAGTCTTTGTTAAAGTTGATCAATGTTTTTGAAAAGCCATTAAATTGGCTTTGGTCTAACGGAAACCATTCTTTAGGTTCCATTTCTCTATAAATTTCTAATTGTGCATACGGGAAAATTACTACCGGAAATTCCAGCCCTTTTGATTTATGAATCGTCATAATCTGAATGGCATTTTGATTACTTGGCGACACGATATTTAAACTGTCTTTTTTAGTATCGTAATAGTCCAAAAATCCAGGAATGTCCGAAATCTTCTTTTGAGAAAACTCTAAAATGATATCTAAAAAATACTGGATATAGGCATTCGAGTTTTTGGTCAGGTTAAACCCTCTCTCTATACTTTCTGTTAAATCGTATAAAGACAGCTGAACTAATTGTGTTGGGTCACAATCAATATCAAATAACTTAAAGCTTTCAAAAAACGCTTGTAGCGGTAAGTTTAAATGAGTTTTAAAAAACTGATGTTTATCTTCAATAGCATTAAGACTAGCAATATAATCTAAGACTTTAATTTTAACTTCAAGATTGTTAGGGTTAACTAATAATCTAAAAATATTGACAACCAGTCTAACATCTTCAGAGTTGTTGATAAGCATAGTTTCTGAGGATGTAATGCGTACGCCTTTATCGCTTAAATACTCGGCTATGGCAACACCTTCTTTTTTCTTTCTAACTAATATACAGATGTCTTTAAGGTTGTAGTTGTTTTCTAAACACTGGTTTATAGTTTCAAAGACAGTTTCAGGGTATAGTTGGTTTATGTCATCCGTGCTTTGTATGTCTAGAAAATTCAGATTGACATAACCTTCATGCTTAATAACCGGTTTTTGTTTGGCTTTATTATATAAGTCGGAATAGTCAGGGCTGCTAAAGCTGGTTTTTGATAAATACTCAAAAAACTGATTATTAAATTCAATAACATTTTTATAACTCCTGTAATTATATTCTAGTCTTACTACTTCTTTTTCGACAGGAAAAGGATTGTCTTCTTTTGTTAGACCAATAAACTGTTCTGCTTTCCCACCTCGCCATCTGTAAATGGCTTGTTTAGCATCACCTACTAACATTGCGGTTCCTTGTTCTCCTTTTAGATTCTGTCCAGTAAGCGTGTTTTCTATCAACGGAATCAAGTTTTCCCATTGCATTTGCGATGTGTCCTGAAACTCGTCAATAAAATAATGTCTAAACTTTTCGCCCAAGCGTTCATATATAAAAGGCGTCGGTTGGTTTTTAATTTCTTTACTAATTAAGGTGTTAAATTCTGATATTAGTAATTTGTTTTCGTCTTCTTTTATTAGTGTTAACTCTTTATTAATAGCATTTAGGACAGATAATGGTGTTACATTTTTGTACACCGCTCTTAAGAATTTGACATCTAAAACGGTCGCCTTTATTTTGTGATAAACGGTTTCTATTTGTGGTAAAAGTTGATCTATTGCTTGCGCTTTCGCGGAATCTAATGTTTTTGTGTAGAGTTTGCCTTCTGCTATGTTATTTGCTAATTGATTGTCGTAAATTTTATAAAATTCTAAATTAGAAATCTTTACAAAATGATTAAATAATGTTCCTCTAGAAAAGCTTTTTTGGTCTAATCCATTGGCTTCAAACACAGATAATAGATTATTAGCTAATTCTGCAATTAGTACTTCTTGATTAGCAATTTGTTTAATAAGTTGCGACTTCAGGCCGCTAAAATCTTCTAACGTTTTATGCTTTATACTCTCTAAATGTGGTAAATCGTTATCGTTAATTAAAAGTTTAGCAATGGTATTAAAGTCTCTAGAGACATCCCAACTCTTATCATCATCTGCTTTTTCTAAAGCAAAATCTATTAACACCTTGGTTAGCTTTTTATCTGTTCCTGCTTTAGCAATTAAACTATCTACAGCTTGACTTAGTAAAGAAGGTGTGTCTAGCTCGACTTCAAAATTTATCGGAATTTTTAAATCGTGTGCAAACGTCCTAATTAATTTGTGATTAAAACCATCAATAGTAGAGATGTCAAAAGCAGCATAATTATGCATGATTGTATTTAGTAAAACAATGGCTTTTTGATGGACATCTTTTGGTTGCAATGCCAGCTCTTCTGTAATGGCTTTAAACATCCCATTTGTGTCTGCTCTAATCTCAGGCTCAGAAAACTGTTTTAAGGTGTCTAAAATTCTAGTTTTCATTTCGCCAACTGCTTTATTGGTAAAGGTTATGGCTAGTATTTGTTTAAAGCCATCGTTGTAAGTGGCGGTAAATAATAATTTTAAATACTCCTTAACTAATGCAAAGGTTTTTCCACTTCCTGCGGAGGCATCGTAAACTTTAAAAGGAGTTGTTTTGGACATTTATTTTTTAATTTTAGACAAGATAATAACAATATTATGGTTGTTAAATTAATTTCAAAACAATCTGTAATAATTAGTTTCTGGTGTTAAAATATTATTAAATAGAATTAATAGAGTCCCTAAATATTTTCGATTGAAAGCTTTAATGTTTATTTTTGATAAAATTGAATATTAATATTTAAAAACATACAATCATGGCATTTGAATTACCAAAATTAAAATACGCGTATGATGCATTAGAACCTAATATCGATGCACGTACAATGGAGATACACTACACTAAGCACCATAACGGTTATACAACTAAATTAAATGCTGCTATAGAAGGAACTGATTTAGAAGGAAAATCTATCGAAGATATTCTTGCTAACTTGGATATGAAAAATATGGCTGTTAGAAATAACGGTGGAGGTTTTTATAACCACTCATTGTTTTGGGAAGTTATGAATCCAGAAGGAAAAGGACGTTTGTCTGGAGATTTAAAAGATGCTATTGAAGCAGCTTATGGCTCTTTTGAAGCTTTTAAAGATGCTTTTAGTAAAGCAGCAGCAACACAATTTGGTTCAGGTTGGGCTTGGTTATGTGTGCATAAAGGTGGAAAGGTTGAAGTATGTTCTACTCCAAACCAAGATAATCCATTAATGCCAGGTGTAACTTGCGAAGGAACTCCAATCTTAGGATTAGATGTTTGGGAGCATGCTTATTACTTAAACTACCAAAACAGAAGACCTGATTATATTGATGCTTTCTTTAATGTAATTAACTGGAATGAAGTTGAAAGACGTTATGCAGAAGCTAAATAAGCTTTTAAAACGTTTATAAAATATAAAAGCAGATTCATTTTTATGAATCTGCTTTTTTTTATGCTCTAAAAGATCTGTTTTAAATTTTGTAAAATAAAAAAGGAGAACAAGTGTTCTCCTTTTTTGCCCCAAATCTACCATGAACTTAACCTACTTATGTTATGGTAAGCTCAAATATAACGACAAATAAATTCAATTATTGTAAAACAGGGTCAAAATGTAAATATATTCGCTTAAACGTCTGAGTGTAAGAAAAAAGCTAATAAATTAGGTTTAATAGGCGCGTTCTTTATTGCCCTCATAAAAATTAATAAATGCTCTGTTAACCACTCTGTTTCCTCCAGCAGTCGGGTAATTACCTGTAAAATACCAATCTCCTAAATGGTCAGGAATAGCTTTATGCAGGTTAGATACTGGTTGAAAAATAATTTCCACTTCAGCTTTTACTGATTCGTCCGTTAAGAGCTCAGATATTTTAGCCGAAATCTGTTCTGTCGTAAACTGATCATATATTTCGTTTACAAAATTCTTAACATCTTTATCTAATAGTCCTTCTTGTGCTTTACATCTGTGGTAAACTTCTTCTACTAAGTCGTACTTACCATTTTCTTTAAGTAAGGCTAAAGCAGCATTAAAAGCAACTAAAGTTTCTAGATTAGCCATATCAATACCATAGCAATCAGGAAAACGTATTTGTGGTGCTGAGGATACTATTACAATCTTTTTAGGATGTAATCTGTCCATCATTTTAATAATACTCTTTTTTAAGGTTGTGCCACGTACAATACTATCGTCAATAATAACCAGGTTATCCGTTGGTTTGATAACACCGTAAGTGACATCGTAAACGTGTGCAACTAAGTCGTCACGACTACTATCTTCCGTAATAAAGGTTCTAAGTTTGACATCCTTTATAGCTATTTTTTCGATACGAGGTCTTTCTTTTAAAATAGAAGTCACTTGATCTGCAGATAACTTTCCGTTACCGTTTAAAATAGCTTTTGTTTTCTTTTCGTTTAAATGCTCTTCTACAGTTTCAATCATCCCGTAAAAAGACGTTTCTGCTGTATTTGGTATATATGAAAATACAGAATTTTCTGTATCATTATCAATTGCCTTTAAAACTTTCGGCATTAATAAGCGACCCAACATTTTACGTTCTTGATATATTTCGGCATCACTTCCTCTAGAAAAGTAAATACGCTCAAAACTACATGATTTGCGTTCTAAAGGTTCTAATATTTTTTTTATTGAAACTGCACCAGATTTTTTAGAGATTAAAGCATGGCCTGGCGTTAATTCCTTGACATCATCAAATTCTACATTGAATACGGTTTGTATTACTGGACGCTCTGAAGCGACAACAACAATCTCGTCATCAGTGTAATAGTACACTGGGCGTATTCCTGCTGGATCACGCAGTACAAAAGCATCTCCATGTCCAATTAAACCTGCCATAGCATAACCACCATCCCAGTTTTTTGCAGCGCGTCTTAATATTTTAGCAATTTTTAAACGTTCAGCTATTAAAGGAGAGCACTCATGCTTACCATAACCTTCGTTTTTAAGTTCTTTATAAATTTTGCTTACAGCATCATCTAAAAAGTGACCTATTTTTTCCATTATAGTAATGGTGTCCGTATATTCTTTTGGATGTTGTCCAAGATCAACTAAACTTTGAAAAAGCTCCTTAACATTAGTCATGTTAAAGTTACCTGCTAAAATCAGGTTACGGTGCATCCAGTTATTTTGTCTTAAAAAAGGATGTACACTTTCTACGCTGTTTTTACCAAAAGTTCCATAACGTACGTGACCTAATAATAGCTCTCCAATATAAGGGATATGCTTTTTTTGAAGGGCAACGCTATCTTGGTATTCTGGGTGATCTGCTAATTCTTTATTAATACGGTCATTAATTTGAGCAAAAATATCCTGTATAGGTTGTTGCGCGATTGAGCGTACACGACTAATATAACGTTCTCCTGGCAATGTGTCCATTTTAATACTTGCAAAACCAGCACCATCTTGACCGCGATTGTGTTGCTTTTCCATCATTAAATACATTTTATTTACACCATAAAATGCACTACCATATTTCTCTTTGTAAAATTCTAAAGGTTTACGTAATCTAATAAGTGCAATTCCGCACTCGTGTTTTAAAGCATCACTCATTGTTGTTGTGTTGTGAGTTGTTTTTATTAAAATAATAAAAATAAAAAACGCGCTCATAATTATGAGCGCGTTAGTTTATGTTAATTCTATATCGAACTGTGTCAGTTTCTTAAATTCCAGCAAACGTTTGTTGACTTCCTCTTTTTTCAAGGTTACCATGCGTTCTGTTCCAAATTTCTCGACACAAAAAGAGGCTAAAGTAGATCCGTAGATTACTGCATTTTTCATGTTTTCGAAACTAATATCTCCACTGCTTGCTAAATATCCAGCAAATCCACCAGCAAAAGTATCTCCAGCTCCTGTTGGATCAAAGACTTCTTCTAATGGTAAAGCAGGTGCGTAAAACATGTGGTCATCATGGAAAAGTAAAGCACCGTGCTCTCCTTTTTTAATAACTACATATTTTGGTCCCATTTCATGAATCTTTCTAGCAGCAACGACTAAACTGTATTCTCCAGTTAATTGTCTTGCTTCTTCATCATTAATAGTAATAACGTCTACATTTTTAATTACTGAAATTAAATCATCTAAGGCGATGTCCATCCAGAAATTCATAGTGTCTAAAATAGCTAATTTTGGCTTTTTAGTCATTTGGTCTAAAACACCTTGTTGCACTAAAGGGTGTAAATTACCTAACATCACTATCTCTGCATCACGATAATTTTGAGGAACTACAGGATTAAAATGTTCTAATACATTTAATTCCGTAGCTAACGTGTCACGAGAGTTCATATCATTATGATATTTTCCACTCCAAAAAAACGTTTTACCGTCTTTTACAATTTCGACACCTTCGATATTTACATTTCTATCTGTCAAAAGGTCTAAATATTCCTGAGGAAAATCTCCACCTACAACAGATACTGCTGCTTGATCTACGTTAAAGTTTGAAGCCGACAACCCTATATAAGTTGCTGCTCCACCTAGAATTTTATCGGTTTTACCAAAAGGGGTTTCTATAGCGTCAAATGCTACTGTACCTACTATTACTAACTTGCTCATAAATGGCTTTAAAATTTAGTGCAAACTTACGTAAAATATATTCTGTAAAAAAGTGGAATCTATTGAAAGAAACGCTAATTATTTACGACCAAAATCTGCAGGTATTTCTCCCCAAGCTTTGGTTTCCCATTTAACGATAGTGGTTTTATAATCGTTTTCTTTTAACCAATTAACGGCACGGTCAACCAAATCGTAGACCGGTTTGTTTTTTGCGTTACGTTCTAGTTTAGAATTACATGTTTTTTTGCGGACCCAACTCATAGCCGTTTTAGAGTCTGTGTAGATAAGTAAGTCGCTATTGTGCTTTTTTAAAAAACTTAAACCATGCACTAAAGCTAAAAATTCGCCAATATTATTGGTGCCTTCAGCAAAAGGGCCTTGTTTAAATAGTTGTTTTTTAGATTTTGTTTCTACACCACGATATTCCATTATTCCAGGATTACCGGAAGAGGCTGCATCCACGGATATAGAATTGTAATTAGGACGACCAATTTTTTTAAGTTGTTCATGACTTAACTCGCTAGTAAATCCTTTCTTTTTTCCAATATAGTCAAAGTAGTTGCCTTTTAAAGCTTCTTTGGCAGCATCAAAGGTGGTAAATGATTTGTATTGGGCACCTTGATAATCTTTGATTTGCGCTTTGCAATCATTCCAAGATTCAAAAACGCCTTTGTGGTGTCCTTGCCAAACGGTGTAGTATTTTTTCTTTTTTTTACCCATTTCTTTTATTTCCGCTTAAGCGAAAATCATATTGTTTTATCTTTTCTGAGATGGTGAAACTCTACTTTGCTATATATGTAAAGTCCTTATAACAGGATTAGGTATGCTAATTTAATAATTTATCGACTATTAATGGGAAGTGCTCCATTTCCAATTCATGAATCTTTTCTGCGACGTCCAAGGCGGTATCTGAAGCTAAAACCTCACATTTTGCTTGAAAAATGATGGCGCCTTCATCATAATGTTCGTTTACATAATGAATTGTTATACCTGTTTCATTTTCTTTATTAGCGACAACAGACTCATGCACGTGCATGCCGTACATGCCCTTTCCTCCAAATTTTGGTAATAAAGCAGGATGCACATTTATAACTTTGTTAGGGAACGCTTTTAATATCTTTTCAGGAAATTTCCATAAAAAACCAGCAAGAACAATTAGATCTGGTTGGTTTGATTTAAGAATGTTTAGGACGTCATCAGTATCAGTTAGTGCTGTTTTGTTGAAGGATAAGGCACTAACTTTTAGTTTTTTACAACGCTCTAGCACTTTGGCATGGGGATTGTTAGTTAATACCTGAATAACAGACGCATTGTCTCTATTTTGAAAAAACCTTATTAAATTTTCAGCATTACTTCCGCTACCGGACGCAAAAATTACTACACGTTTCATTTTCTATTTTCAATGTTAAATTCTTCAAACAAAAAAAGCAATAATTATTAACAATTACGGGCTAAAATTGAAATTCTTCAATTTAAATAATTAAATTCGTAGCACATTTTTAAAGTAAACGTGTGTTTTAAAATAAAGTTTTTTATTTTTGCCCCTTAATTAAAACTAAAAAAATTAAAATTATGTCAGACATTGCATCAAGAGTAAAAGCGATTATCGTAGACAAATTAGGTGTTGATGAAAACGAAGTTGTAACTGAAGCTAGCTTCACGAACGACTTAGGAGCAGATTCATTAGATACTGTAGAATTAATCATGGAATTTGAAAAAGAATTCGATATCCAGATTCCAGATGACCAAGCAGAGAACATTGCAACAGTAGGTCAGGCTGTATCTTATATTGAAGCTGCTAAATAAGCACAATATTTATGGAACTTAAGCGAGTAGTAGTTACAGGATTAGGAGCGTTGACACCAATTGGAAACACTATAGACGAGTATTGGACTGGTCTAATTAGTGGTAAAAGTGGTGCAGCACCTATTACATATTTTGATGCTGAAAAGTTCAAGACAAACTTTGCTTGCGAGTTAAAAAACTTCGTGGCTACTGATTTTCTTGACAGAAAAGAGGCCCGAAAAATGGACAGGTTTACGCAGTACGCAATGGTCGCATCTGATGAGGCTATTGCGGACTCTAAACTAGATTTAGATACCGTTAACAAACTAAGAGTTGGCGTTATTTGGGGAGCAGGTATTGGTGGACTAGAAACATTTCAAAACGAAGTTTTAAACTTCGCTGCGGGTGATGGTACACCGAGATTTAATCCCTTTTTTATTCCTAAAATGATTGCAGACATTGCACCCGGAAACATTTCTATAAAGAATGGTTTTATGGGTCCAAATTACACAACAGTATCTGCTTGTGCATCTTCTGCTAATGCAATGATTGATGCCTTAAACTATATCCGTTTAGGACAGTGTGATGTTATTGTAACAGGAGGTAGTGAAGCTGCGGTTACTATTGCAGGAATGGGAGGATTTAATGCTATGCATGCTTTGTCAACTAGAAACGAAAGCCCACAAACGGCATCAAGACCTTTTGATGTAACTCGTGATGGTTTTGTTTTAGGAGAGGGAGCAGGAGCAATTGTTCTTGAAGAATATGAGCACGCAAAAGCAAGAGGAGCAAAAATATATGCAGAGGTTTTAGGAGGCGGAATGTCTTCTGATGCTTATCATATGACAGCACCACATCCAGAAGGAATTGGGGTGATAGCAGTTATGAAAAACTGTTTAGAAAATGCTGGTTTAAAACCAGAAGATGTAGATCACATCAATACACACGGGACATCTACACCATTAGGTGATGTTGCGGAGTTAAAAGCAATCAAAGAAGTTTTTGGCGATCATGCTAAAAACATCAATATAAATTCTACTAAGTCAATGACTGGTCACTTGTTAGGTGCTGCCGGAGCTATTGAGTCTATTGCTGCCATTTTAGCAATGCAACATAGTATCGTGCCACCAACAATAAATCATACGACAGCAGATCCGAATATAGATTCTGAATTAAACTTAACACTTAATACACCACAAAAAAGAGAGATTAACGTTGCTATGAGCAATACTTTTGGATTTGGAGGTCACAATGCTTGTGTATTGTTTAAAAAACTAGATTAAGTTTCTGAATGAAAAGAATTCGTAACATATTTAATTCCCAATCTAATCAAGATGGGAATTTTTTTATGGCTATTTCTAAAATTTTAAAATTTAAGCCTAAAACTTTAAGGTATTACCAGACCGCCTTTACGCATCGTTCAATGAACATCAAAGATGAAAAAGGGAACATCATTAATTACGAACGCTTAGAATTTTTAGGCGATGCAATGCTGAGTTCAGTCATCGCAAATCATCTTTATTTGGAAGTTCCAGGAGGAGATGAAGGCTATTTAACTAAAATGCGCTCTAAAATTGTAAGTAGAGAGCATTTAAACGAATTAGGAAAAGACTTAGGTCTAATTAATTTAGTAGAAAGCAAAATACCTAAAGGACAATTTGGAGATAATATCCATGGTAATTTATTTGAAGCGCTTATTGGAGCCATTTATTTAGATAAAGGTTATAAATATGTTGAAAAATTTATACAAAAACGCGTTATCGGTCCTTACGTTGATATCGAAACTCTAGAAGGTAAGGTCATTAGTTATAAAAGTTTATTAATAGAATGGTGTCAAAAGGAAAAAAAGATTTTTGATTACAATGTCTATGAGGATACTGGTAATGATGATGTCAAACATTTTTCTGTCAAATTATCTATTGATAAAAAAGTCATAGCTAAAGCTAGAGCCACTTCTAAAAAGAAAGCAGAAGAAAAAGCGTCTAAACGTGCTTTTTTTGCACTACAATCTCAAATCTCTAAGGCTGGGTTTATTTAAAAAGCGCATTGTCTTAAAATCTTATTTTTTAAGGGTTTACTACAACGTTTTCGTGATATTTTGTTGTTAAGATTACGTAAAATAAGATGGCACTAAGTGTTTAAATACTATATTTACATTTAATTTTATAATTAAAATGGCTGTTCGAAAACTCTCTTTAGATGACTTTTTAGAAGAAGAGCATTACGCATTAATAGGAATTCACTGCGTAATAGAAGATTATAGATTAGCTTTTTTAATTAATCAAACATTGGATATTTCTCTTAAAAGAGCAAAGGAAGATGTTACCGATCCAAGCTTAAATACTAGTTATGCTATTTTTGAGTGGTTTGATGAAAAGCAATTAACGACTTACCATTTAGTAGCTAATAGCTGTAAAGTACAATATAATAATGTACAACAACAGTCAAATTCATTATTTGGAGAAGACACATCGGGAGTCACTAATTTTTATTTGTTACCAGAATTTAAGAAGGTAAATTATATTCTTAAAGTTGAGACCGAGTTTCTAAATAAAGAAAAAATCATTTTAAATAATATTCTCAAGATTCCTCAAGTGTCTACCGCTTACAGTATAGATGTAGAGGGCTTAAAATCTAAAGAGAACTTAATATTCAACTAATGCTAAACAAAAAAAAGACTAAAATTGTTGCAACCTTAGGGCCTGCAACTAGTAGTAAAGAAGTTTTAAAGGCAATGTTAGACGAAGGTGCTAACGTTTTTAGAATTAATTTTTCTCACGCGGACTACAAAGACGTTGAAGAACGTGTACAAATGATAAGAGAGCTAAACGACGAGTTTGGTTACAATGCTTCAATTCTTGGGGATTTACAAGGTCCTAAATTACGTGTTGGAGTAATGAAGGGAGAGGTTATTGTTAATGCAGGAGACGAAATTATCTTTGCAACTGGAGAACGTTTTGAAGGAACTAAAGAACGTGTGTATATGACATACGATCGTTTTCCTCAAGATGCAAAACCAGGAGAACGTATCCTTTTAGACGATGGAAAATTAATTTTTGAAGTAGTTTCAACAGATCAAAAATCTGAAGTAAAAGCTAAGGTTATACAAGGTGGACCACTTAAATCTAAAAAAGGAGTTAATTTACCAAACACTAATATCTCTCAACCAGCATTGACAGAAAAAGATGTCGAAGATGCTATTTTTGCTTGTAAATTAGGAGTAGACTGGATGGCTTTATCTTTTGTGCGTCATGCGGAAGACTTAATGCAGTTAGAAGAGTTAATTAAAAAACATAGCGATCACAAAATTCCAATTATCGCAAAAATTGAAAAGCCAGAAGCAGTAGAGAACATCGATAAAATTGTTGCTTATTGTGATGGATTAATGGTTGCGCGTGGCGATCTAGGAGTAGAGATTCCTGCAGAAGAAGTACCATTAGTACAAAAGCAATTAGTACTTCGTGCAAAACGTGCCAGAATTCCGGTAATTATAGCAACCCAAATGATGGAAACTATGATTACTAGTCTAACACCAACGCGTGCAGAAGTTAACGATGTGGCCAATAGTGTTATGGATGGTGCAGATGCAGTAATGTTATCTGGAGAAACTAGTGTCGGACAATATCCGGTACAAGTGATCCGTCAAATGGCAAATATTATTAGAAGTGTGGAAGATTCAGACTTAATTAAAGTTCCACAATCACCACCACATATTCGTACTAAGCGTTACATCACAAAATCTATTTGTTATCACGCAGCGCATATGGCTAACGATATTAACGCCAAAGCAATTTCGACATTAACAAATAGTGGGTATACTGCCTTCCAAATTTCGGCGTGGAGACCAAGTACGCATATCTTAGTATTTACTTCAAATAAGCGTATTTTAACGCAGTTAAGTTTACTGTGGGGTGTTACTTCTTTTTATTACGATAAGTTTGTTAGCACAGACGAAACCATAGAAGACGTTAATGCAATAGCTTGTAAAAAAGGATTCTTAGAAGTTGGTGATATGTTAATTAGTTTAGCAGCCATGCCAATTCAAGACAAGGGAATGGTAAATACGCTTAGAGTCACAGAAATCGAAAGTTGTAATTTCTAAAGCAATTTGGGCGTTACCACAAGGGTCGCGCTTTTCATTATATCTTTTTTGCGCCTAAGCGCGGTCAAAAAAGGATGCCATTACAATCGCTAACGCGAGCAAAAGTATGGTACAGTTATCAAAACCAGTTATAGAGATATAACTGGTTTTTTGTTTTAAAATACTTACAGAAAGTGTTAAAATAGTATCAAAAACATAAATTATTTAGTTTGTTAAGTAATGATTGTGTAATTTAATCTACTAAACCCTAAATAATAGACCTAATGAAAAACCTAACGATCGAAACAATAGAAAAAGAACAAATAAAGTTTTTAACGTTTCCAAAAGAAGAATTATTAATCTCCAAGACAGAAAAAGCAGAGCGTTGTTTAACGTTAACTAGAGCTATGGTTTTAGGTAATATAGAGCATGAGAAAGTGCGTATCTTATTTGCGGATAATGAAGGTTTAAAAAGAGTAAACACTACCATCTGGGGCGTGACAGAAAAATATGTCATTTTAAAAACATCTACTATTATTCCTTTAGAGCGTATTTTGTCTGTTGCTTAAAACCCAAAACGTAATTGGACACTAATAGCTTTGTCCGTTTGTATTATTTTTGGTTTTTTTATGGTATTTAAATTAGATAAAGAAATCCCTAATAAGCGGACGGAGTTACTCATCTTTTCTTGATATAATAAATCCTTTGCTGTCTCTAATATGATCTCTGCATTTGATACAAAATAAGGAAGTGTTTTGCTTCGCGTTTGTAGTGTAAAGTCGCTATACTTTATTTTTAAAGTTATTGTTTTTCCTGCGACTTTACTTTTACTTAAACGTTTGGCAACTTCTTCAGCAATAAGCTGTAGTTTTTCTAACATAAACACTTCAGAAGATAAGTTTTCATTAAAGGTACGCTCAGCAGCCAAACTTTTTCTAATACGGTTTGGTTTGACTTCACTATTGTGGATGCCTCTAACAATATAATAATACGATATACCTGATTTACCAAAATTGGTTTCCAAAAATTCAATAGATTTTGATTTTAGATCTTTTCCAGTATAGATGCCTTTTTGGTACATTTTTTCGGCAGTGACTTTACCTATACCATAAAATTTTCTTATATCTAACGCTTCTAAAAAATCTAAAACTTCTTCAGGATTAACTACTTTTTGACCATTAGGTTTATTGTAATCACTAGCAACTTTAGCAACAAATTTATTTATACTAATACCAGCAGACGCAGTTAAACCAACCTCGTTAAAAATGCGTGTTCTAATCTCTTCAGCAAGCATGGAGGCGCTAGGATGTCCTTTTTTGTTTTCCGTAACGTCTAAATAGGCTTCATCCAAAGATAACGGTTCAACCAAATCTGTATAATCGTAAAATATTTTTCTGATACGATTAGAGATGTCTTTATAACGTTCAAAATCAGTTTTAACAAAAATTAAATGGGGACATAGCTTTATGGCTAATTGACCAGACATGGCGCTTTTTACTCCAAATTTCCTAGCTTCATAGCTAGCAGCACTAATAACACCACGCGGGCCGCCACCTCCAACAGCAATAGCTTTACCTCTAAGTTCGGGATTATCCATTTCGGCTACAGACGCATAAAAGGCATCCATATCCACATGAATAATTTTTCTTATTGGTAAATCGTTTTGCATCTTGTAAATTTAGGCATTATTACTAACGTCAGTTCGGGTGTTTTCATTTTTTAACTGAAAATATAGCGATAACCTCAATTAATCATGATAGAAATAGAACGTAAATTTTTAGTCAAATCAGATGGTTTTAAAGCGGAAGCTTTTAAACAGACCCGAATTGTTCAAGGATTTTTAAGTACGGATAAAAAACGAACGGTAAGAGTGCGGATAAAAGGCGCGGACGGCTACTTGACTATAAAAGGAGAATCTTCTAAAAATGGTTTGTCTCGTTTTGAATGGGAGAAAAAGATCCCGAAGCAAGAGGCAGAACAACTTTTAGAACTTTGTAAAAAAGGAGTCATAGATAAAATACGTTACGAAGTCAAAGTCGATAACCATACTTTTGAAATAGATGAGTTTTTTGGAGAAAACGAAGGTTTGGTAGTGGCTGAAGTCGAATTGAACTCCGAAACAGAAGATTATACAAAACCCAATTGGTTAGGAACAGAGGTCACAGGGATTACTAAGTATTATAATTCTCAATTAAGTGAACATCCGTATACGCTTTGGGTCGAATAAAAAATGGAGTTTTAAGTTATTTAGAGATTGTGACTTTTCGTTTCAACTCGTTCCCAAAGTTATCTACTACAACAATCCAATGTTCTCCAATTTCTGGTAGAATGGCCATGTCATGAATATCGGTGGTTTGTCCGATGTAGGTTTTGTCTATATACCAATATAAGGTGCTGTTTTTTTTGGAGTGTGCTACTTTTAAGATTAGTTCATTAACGGTTTCATTAAAATCCTTGGGTAGAAAAATAGTGCTCGCATTTTTTGGGTAAATAAATTGCATAGTAATGGCGTTTTCGCCTAAACAATCAGGTCTAAATGGAGGTAAGGATTTGTAAAAAGGATTCTTTTTTTTGTAGTAGTATTCCACTAAAGGTGGTAGTATAAACCAAGATTGTGTCGAAATAGCATTTAGGTCTTCACAAGACGTATTAACTTGAAACGTATTAGTGTTATCTAAATGAATCAATTTATGATAGGGGCAAGGTCTGGTTTTTAAGCCACTTTTCTGAACAAATTGAAGTTCTGTTTCTCGGCAGTTAAGAGAGGCTCTGTAACCGCTAATTGAGCAGACCTCAATGTCCTGCATTTCATCCAATGGTTTTTTAAACCATGGACTGTTTGGTAATAAGTGAAAGACATCAAATAATATAGGTGCGGCAGCCTGAACACCAACTAAGCCGGGACGACCTTCTCCATCCGCATTACCAACCCAAACACCAACAACATAATCCTTTGTGCTACCAATAGCCCAAGCGTCTCTAAAACCATAACTGGTGCCTGTTTTCCAAGCGATTTGTTTAGAATTATCGAAAAACTCCCAGTTATCATCGCCTTCGGGTCTGTTAACTTCTTTTAAACTTTGGTATGTCAGGTATATGGAAGCGGCATCAAACAGTGTTTTTTCTGTAGATTTTGTGCCAAAATCAATCGTTTTTGAGGCAAAATATGTTGGCTCACAAAACTCGTTTGAAAAATATTCGCTAGACGTATCATTAAAATGATTGATGGTAGACGAGAAAGCAGCATAACTTTTGCATAAATCCCAAAGGTTACTTTCGGCACCACCTAAAATTAGAGATAGACCATAATGATTAGCGTTATAAGTAATGTCTTTTAAATTTAAAGCTTTCAAATAATGATGAAAGCGATCTAGCCCAAACTCCTGAAGCATTCTAACTGCTGGGACATTTAATGATCTAGATAATGCTCGTTTTGCAGGGACAGCACCATCAAATTCTTTATTAAAGTTTTGTGGTGTATAATTACCGAATTGTGTCGGGATATCTGCAACTAGCGTATTTGGTAAAATGTCTCCTGCATCTAACATGGCGGCGTATAAAAAAGGCTTCAAAATACTACCAGTACTGCGGGGTTTGGTTACAATATCAACACTGTTTTGGTGTTTTTTATCTGTTGGTGCATTGCCGACATAGGATAATACTTGTCGTGTTTTAACATCTAAAACTAAGACAGAGATATTATATATTTCGTTTTGCTTTAAGGTGTTATAATGATTGGAAACAATGGTATTTACTTGTTCTTGAAGTTGTTTGTTAATTGTCGTTTGAATGCGCTCTCCTTTATTTGTTTTAGAGATGGTTTGTAATAAATGAGGAGCAATTTGAGGTAGAGCATAAGGTTTTTGTGGTAAACCTTCTGCAATTGATAAGTTGTAAGTCAGTTGGTCTATCGTTTGATTGTCTAACAGTTTTTTTAATAAGCGGTTTCGTTTTTCAAACAATCGCTTTTGATTTTTACCAGGATAAATTAAACTAGGCGCATTAGGTAATACGGCAAGTGTTGCACTTTCAGCCCAAGATAAATCATTGGCATTTCTATTAAAATAACGCCATGAAGCAGCATCAATCCCGATAACATTTCCACCGAAAGGGGCATGACTGGCATAGAGTGCTAATATTTTTTCTTTACTATACTTTAATTCTAACCGGGTCGCTAAAATCATTTCTTTTAGCTTTTCAATATAGGTTCTAGATTGTCCTTTTCTTGAAAGTCTAATAACTTGCTGTGTTATGGTGCTCCCGCCTCGTTTGACTTTGCCCGAACTTATGTTTTGTTTTATAGCTTTAAAAATAGAAATAGGGTTGAAACCAGGGTGTTTGTAAAAGTACTCATCTTCAAAAGCGATAATGCAAGTTTTAAACTTTTCGGGAATACTATCACTTTCCGGAAAACGCCACTGCCCATCTTTTGCTATTTGAGCACCAAGTAAAATAGAGGTGTTACTTGTAATAACAGTGGCTGTCGGATCTTTAAAGAGTTGCTTAGGTAAACAGAAAATATAGGCAACTAATAGCACAAAAAGAACTATCGATTTTATCCTATTTTTTTTAATAAAATTAATTATCCTATGCATAAACACTTTAGAAGTCGATTAGTTATTTAAAATAGTGTTTTCCCACTGTCGTGGGAATACATTATTTCTCAACTTCTATCCATTGTCCTTTGTTTCTTACTAAAAATTTATTGTCATACATCGCTTCTGCTTGTAAGCCTGGTAAGTAATAGGTCCCTAAATACGACGCATTAAGCATGACATTAAATGTGTTGGTTTTCTTTGGGCCTAAATCAAAATAGAAATTTACACGGTCATCTCTAATATCAGTAAACCTAGCTTGACTAGTTGTGGAAGCACCAAACGCCGTAAATCGTGTGTTTACAATTTCCCAACCTGATGGGAAAATTTGTGTCAACGCGATATCATTTACATTGTAATCTTTAGTATTCGTAACTTGTACTGTAGCAACAAAATCTTGTCCTTGTTGTAGCTTAGATATAGCAATGCTATTCCCTTTTAAGTCTTTATAGACGACGTTAGCCGTTAAACCTCTTTGCTCTGCTAATTCTTGTCCTAATGGTAGTTTTCCTGAATTTAAAACACGCACGTACACTAAGTTTTGTTTGTTGTTTTTTATGGTAATACTATTGTTCCCATCAGAAATTACTAGAGGACGCTGCGCAATAGCATTTTTAGTATCTAACGTTTCGGTTTTACCATTTACAGTATAATTTAATTTCATTGCTTTTCCACCATTAGCATTTACCATTTTAGCCATGGCTAATAAACTGTATGCTGTTGTTTGTGTACTCATCCAGCGTTGACTAGATAGGTCTTTAGCAATGGTTTCCGATAAGTCTTTGATACGTTTGTCTTTAGTCAGAATCATGGTTTCTAAAGCCATAGCTCTGTTTCTATCGACAGACCCATATGTGTAATAATTATATTTTGGGGGTTGGAAATTAATATTTGCAGTACTTGAGACTTGATTACTAGCTTCAGATTGTCCGGCTAAAGCATAAGCAGCGGCTAAACGCCATTTGGCTTCGTTAGAAATTTCAGAAAATTCGCGTAAGCGGTTCATTGCTCCTAAATCTGCGCTTCCAGCTAATGCTAAAGTGTATAATCTATACGCTTGTGCTAAATCAGAATTATAGGTTCTGTAACTTGGTCTCCAATTTTGAGCTGCTTGTTTTTGATATTTTATCCAATTACTTTTAAAAGTCAATGGTAAAACAAAGCCTTTTTTCTCTGCTTCTATTAAGAAATGTCCCGCATAACTAGTTCCCCAGTCGTTAGCGCTATTTTCTCCAATCCAATAACTCATCCCTCCATTTGGTCTTTGAAAATGCCCTAAACGTTTGATTCCATTTTCTATGTTAGACTGGATTTCTTGCTTTTGGTTAAAGGGAAGATCAAATATATCTTGTAAGAATAATTGTGGAAACACACTTGATGTTGTTTGCTCTACACAACCATGAGGATACTGCACTAGATATTGTAAACGTCTAGTAAAATCCATAGGAGGCAAAGTGGAAAACTCCACACTAGCACTATTGGTTCCAGTAACACCGAAGGTTGAGAAATCTATTGTTTTAGATGAATTAGCCTCTAATGTTGCATCCAAACTTTTAGATGAAATCGGATTAACATTTTCGACATCTATTTCTACTTTATACGTTGAAGATTCGCCATTTCCTGTAGCTATAACTTCAACTGTATTAATACCTTTTGCTTTGCTGACATCTAGTTCAAAGTAGGCCATTTGCTCATCTGGACGTGGAAAAGATAATGATTTGGTTTTGTCTCCAACGACAGTGATGCCTTTGCTTAATTTTAGTTTAATGGAAACATTTTTTACATTAGGTTCCATAGCAAAAACAGTAACAGGAAGTGTTACTTTTTCCCCGGGACTTAATTTTCGAGGCAACGTAGCTAATACCATTAAAGGTTTTTTTACCTGTACAGATTTGTCTGTACTACCATAAGCTTCGGTTTTATTGTTACCAGCAACAACCATTGTTCTTACGGAACCAACATAATTTGGCATTTTTATTTTGTGCGTTTTTCTTCCGCCAGCTTCTAGTTTAAAAGGACCTAAAAAGGTAACCACAGGTTTAAATCTATTCGCTTTTTTGTTTTTACCATCTTCGGCACTTCCATCTCCACCAATAGCAAATACTTGCTCGATACTTCCACTATAGGCACCAACAACATCATCAAAAACATCCCAAGTTTTAACACCTAATGCTTCTCTTGCATAAAAAGAATGCCATGCATTTGGAGTTTTAAATCTAGTAAGGTCTAATAAGCCTTCTTCTACCATGGCAATGGTATACGTCATGGCTTTTTTGTTTTTTTCTGATACAAAAACTTCAAATTCTTCTTCAGGTTTTAAAACACTTGGCATTCTAATTTCTGGTTCTAACTTGGTGTTTGGATCTTCTACTAATAACGGAATAACACCAAATAAACGTAATGGTAAGTCATTGGCAGTAGAAGCATGTGGTTGCAATAAAGATATATTAACAAACACATTTGGAGCCATATTTTTTGTAATAGGGATATCAACGGTTGTTTCTCCTTTTGATGTTTTTACCCATTTAGTTTGTAGGACTTCAGAGCCATTTTCTATACTAACTAAAGCGCGACCTTCTGTTCCTGAAGGGAATGTGATTTTAGCTGTTTCTCCAACATTATAATTTTCTTTGTCTGCCGCAAAGACTAACATTTTAGCTGCTTCTTTGTCTCCAGAGGGTTGGCGTTGCCACCAGTTTTTGTAGAAGTAAGCGGTACGACCGGTCATATGTCCAGAAACAAGGTCTTTAACTGTGATATAGTAACGACCACCATCGTTGTCTGGGACTCTAATATTAAAGGACGCTTTCCCTTTTGTGCTCGTGGTTACCTTGCTATCTAAAAAAGGTTTGTGATACGAGCTAGATGTGTATTGAGAGAGATTGTCGTAAGACGAGTTCCACCACCAACGCCATTCTATTTTGTACACTTTTACTTCAAGATTCTTACGTTTGATTGGCTTCCCTTGGTCGTCTAGCGTTACTACATCAAAGGTGTGATTCTCATCAGTAAAAAAGGAGCCATATGCTTTTGCTTTAGGAGATTTTAATCCTACAAAAGAATTGTAAGGTGCGTAAGGCATAGTAAAAGCATCCATAGAAAAGTCTCCCCCGTTTTCAAAAGCGCGCACTAAAAATTGTGCGTTTAACATACCTGGAGCATCTTGTCCAATGTTTAAGTTTTTAGTGATGTCTGCCAAACCTTCTGCATCAACATTACCTTCAAAAATGGTAACTTCTTCAGTGCTAAATTGCTTGGAAGGATCTCTAAACTGGTAATCTTCGTAGTTTTTGAAGCCAGAATAAGAGGTGCTAAATTTTGCTTTAATTTCTGCTTTTACATTTTTAGCAGGTGCACCATGTAGCCAGTTAACCGAAAGTTTTCCATTTAAAGGAGCATTAGATTTAAGAACTTTATCATCAAAATCTATTTTAATTTTCAAACGATTTGGTTTTACCGTTTCAATTTTAAGACCTTTATAAAAATTAGCCCCACCAACACTAATCTTTGCATTCCAATTACCTGTTTTGTCTTCGGTTGCAGTTGGTATTGTAAATTGGTAGAAATTATTAACGCTATTATTAACTATGTTTTTAAAAGCTAGTTTGCCGTTTGCGTCTGTCACTTCTAATTTTACAGGATGCCCTTTTGGAAGCGCATTAGCAATATCATTTAACATAAAGGTTAAGTGGATAGAGTCTCCTGGTCTCCAAACCCCTCTTTCAGTATAAATGTAGCCTTTAAGGCCGCGTTGCAAAGTGGCTCCTGAGACATCAAATTTACTAAGTGAAAGTGAGTTTCCGTCGCGTAGTTTCACGAAAGTGTTATGCTTTTCTTTAGTGATAATTGCAAATGCAGCTAGTTTATCTGTTTTAAGTTTTGCCAATCCATCGGTACCAGAATTGGTTGTTGCTAACTCTTGTTGTTGGAAATTATACAAGGTTATTTTAGCCCCTGATTCGGGGTTGGTGGTTAGAATATTGGAAATAGCAAAATGGTAGGTGTTACCAGATCCTTTTTTAACAATAGCACCTAGGTTAGACGCTATTAAATTTTGAGAAATGACTTTATTAGCATTGTAATACGCATCATTACACGGGTTGTTACGTTCTCTCCAATTATAATTATTATTGCGATAACTATAAGTGATATTGTCCCAATATTCCTCTTCTTTTAAATCTTCATCTTCTGTATTAGTGTATGTGTAATCACCATCGCCATAATAATCGTTGTAATAATACTCGTCGTCATAGTAGTAATCGTCATCGTCTTCGTTGCTCGAGACACTTGCATTAGCATCACAATCATATAAAGAATATTCTTTTTTGTAATCTAATTCTACGCGATAAATAGAACCAGGATCAGCATTGATATATTTTGAAAGATCAATACTATACGTTTTCCATTTTCCATCGTTTTGTATTGGGTCATCAATAAGTGTTATGGTATGTTTGGCAATCCGTCTACCAACACGTCTTATTTCATTAGAGTTATTACTTTCTAGACTATTGTCTTGTAAAAACTGAAGGATGTTGTCTTCAAAAATCTTAATAATTTTAACATCAACCGCACTTAAATTTACAGCTTCAAAATTAAAATTTAGTTGTTCTGAATTTGGTAAAATCACACCACTGTTAACCAATTTAATTTGTGGTTTAACATCTTCAAAAGCTATAGTCTCACTAAACCGTGTTTTTAATTTATAACCATCTGTGTTTTTTATACCTTGAAAAACATCAACTTGAACGTTACCAGTGATTTTAGATTCAGGATAGGCTTTTAAAACATTTCCATTAACAATAAATTTAGGATTTTTACTATTTTGAATAGTGACTAATCCATCAAAATTTTGTTGCTTTTTAATGGGGTCAGAAAAGTTGATTGATAAATACTGTTCTGGCGATTGCACCACATTTACAGATAGAATCTTAAAATTATTTTTTCCTGGGATAGCAAACGTGTTTTCTCCAGAATTATCAGCTTTAATTGCTTTTCCATTCCATTTTATCAAAATTTCAGAATTTTCAAGCAAACGGTTAATGCTGTCTATTTTAAATTCGAAATATTTTGAAGGCTGGCTTTTTTCATTCCAAACGATATTTAAGTTTTTACCTTTTTGAGAGGCTGTTATTAGTTGCTTAGCTTGTTGTAATGTAATAACATCAGATGCTTTGGCAACTCCTAGTAAATATTGCCATTCTTTTGAGTAAGATTGTAAATCGTTGGTTTCAATATTAAAATTAGGGGTGATTGTTTTAAACTGAAACGTGTAATCTTTAAATTCTTTTGGGATATCGCTATATATTTCACCTAGACCAATAGTTACGGTATACTCTGTGTCTGGTTCTAACGTTTCATCAGGAATAAAATTTATAGAATGGCTATTAATAACAATAGCTTTCCCTTCCACGTAAGGCGAAATGTTAAATACACTTTTGTCTAATACTTGATCGGCTTCCCAACCTTTAACAGCTTCGGATAGATTTACCCTGACATTGTCTGCAACAGACACACGACCAGAAGTAGTATAGCTTATATAGTCCCTGAATTTAAAGAGGTTATCTGTTTCTGTTTGTTTTTGTTTACAGGAAACAGCTAGGGAAAAAATAAGCAAAAGGGTAAATAGCGATTTTAATTGCATACGGTTAGATATTGTAAGATGAAAAGTTTAACAAGAAGATACTTGTTAAATTAAATACGTTTAGTTTTTGATTTTTAGTATGTTACTGGTTGTTAAAGTTATGGTAAAATTTAACTTTAGTCAGTAAAATTAAGAAATTTATTGAGAAAATCAATCTAATTTTGGAGCTAAATAGTTAATGAGTTTTAAGCCTTAAAAACTGCTAAAAAATCGATGAAATAGTAGTATATTGGCTAAAAATTAAATAATTCTTAAAAATCATTATAATATGCAAGCAGTTTCAGCTGATTTCGGAATAAAAGAAGCCTTAAAACAATTAGGGTTAAAAGATATAAATGAAGGAACATCTACAGGTTTAAATAACTTTGGAAGTGGAGAGTTAATTGAGTCTTACTCGCCAACAGATGGTAAATTAATAGGTAAAGTATCAACAACGACTAAAGCCGATTACGAAAAAGTAATCAATAAAGCAACGGAAGCTTTTGTTGGATTTAGAGCAATGCCTGCACCACAAAGAGGAGAGATTGTAAGACAATTTGGAAATAAATTAAGAGCATTAAAAGAACCTTTAGGAAAGTTAGTCTCTTATGAGATGGGTAAATCTTTACAAGAAGGTTATGGAGAAGTACAAGAAATGATAGATATCTGTGACTTCGCAGTCGGGTTATCAAGACAACTAAATGGACAAACAATCCCTTCAGAACGTCCAGGTCATGTCATGCGAGAGCAGTGGCACTCTTTAGGTGTTGTTGGAATAATCTCAGCATTTAACTTCCCTGTAGCGGTTTGGGCTTGGAATACAGCTTTAGCTTGGGTTTGTGGTGATGTATGTATCTGGAAGGGATCAGAAAAAGCACCGCTTTGCTCGGTAGCTTGTCAAAATATTATTGCATCAGTTTTAAAAGAAAATAACTTGCCAGAAGGTATTTCTGCTATTATCAATGGTGACTACAAAGTGGGTGAGTTTATGACAACTGATCACAGAATTCCATTAATATCTGCAACAGGGTCTACTAGAATGGGACGTATTGTTGGAGCAACAGTAGCGGAACGTTTTGGAAAATCGTTATTAGAGTTAGGAGGAAACAATGCTATTATTATTACGCCAACTGCAGATTTAAAAGTTGTAGTTCCTGGCGCTGTATTTGGTGCTGTTGGTACTTGTGGACAACGTTGTACATCTACTAGAAGACTAATTATTCACGAATCAGTTTACGATAAAGTAAGAGATGCAATTGTTGGTGCTTACGGACAATTAACTATTGGAAATCCATTGGATGAGAAAAACCATATTGGACCGTTAATAGATAAAGATTCTGTAAATACTTATTTAGCTGCTATTGAAAAAGCAAAAGCTGAAGGTGGTAAAGTGCTAGTGGAAGGTGGTGTTTTAGAAGGTGAAGGTTATGAGTCTGGATGTTATGTTAAGCCAGCTATTATTGAAGCTAAAAACGATTTTGAAATCGTACAATCGGAAACATTTGCGCCAGTATTATATTTAATTAAATATTCAGGTGATGTAGAAAATGCAATTGCTGCTCAAAACGGTGTTGCACAAGGATTATCATCTGCAATTATGACTAACGAATTGAAGGAAGCTGAAAAGTTTTTATCATTTGCGGGATCAGATTGTGGAATTGCAAATGTAAACATCGGAACTTCTGGAGCTGAAATTGGTGGTGCTTTTGGAGGAGAAAAAGAAACAGGTGGTGGACGTGAGTCTGGATCTGATGCTTGGAAAGTATACATGAGAAGACAAACAAATACAGTAAATTATTCAGATGAATTACCTTTAGCTCAAGGTATTAAGTTTGATTTATAAATCATTTTTCGCTGTCGCGGAACTAAAGCCATATCGAAATATGTGGCTTTTTTTGTGCTTTAAACTTATTTATTGTGTACTTCGTCGATTTTTTAGTTCAAAATTCTATTTAGTGTTAATAAATGTTAAAAGGTTTTTAATTTTTTAATAACTTGATAGTCATTAACTTAAAAACCAAACCATAATGAGTAAAAAAACCGGTTATCTTCTAGGTATTTTGCTGACTATTATTCTAGGTACAATTCTGTACTGGTTTTTGTGTTGTAATTGTTGTGCTGGTACTGCAGATGCAGAGGCCGATTCTAAAACAGATACAATAGAAAACAAGGATGATGTTCCCGCAAAATTAGATGCTACCATGAATGCATTTGCAGTAAGTGATGCTAATGGTAATTTAAGTTTTGATATTAATGATAATATTAATTTCAAAACATCAGACTATCACTATATAGAACCTCTATCAACAGAGGTAGACAATGGATTGACACAACTTGTAGATTATTTAGATGCAGATCCAAGTAAGACTATTAATGTTACAGGTCATTATAGAAGTGAAGAAACAAATGTTTCGGCCTTTCCTAATCTAGGGTTGGCAAGAGCTAATACTATTAAAAATCAATTAATCTCAAAAGGAATGTCTTCTAAAAAGATAAATACCTTTGGGGTATTGGATGATAATTTTACTGCAGATAGTAATGGTGTTTTGCATGGGCCTTTAAGCTATAGTATTACTACAATAGTAGAATCGGATAATAGTGAAGCAGATGCGTTACAGGAGTTGGGAGATGCTATTAAAGCAGATCCATTGATTTTATATTTTAATACGGCTCAAGCTTCAATTAATTTAACGGCAGTACAACGTCAAAAAGTGGCTGATATGGTTAAATATACAGACAAGGTTGATGGCGCTATGCTTAATGTGACAGGTTATACTGATAATACCGGAGATCAGATAAATAATGTAAGGTTAGGACAGGAAAGAGCAGACTTTGCTAAAAATTATTTAATAGAAAATGGTATTGCAGCCAATAAAATCAATAGTACTTCTAAAGGACCAGACGCTCCAATTGCAGATAATGCAACAGCGGAAGGTCGTGCAAAAAATAGAAGAGTCGTCGTAACCATTAACTAACAAAAATAAAAATCATGAATTTATCATTAAATATATTTAGTAGTATCCCTTGCTGGTTAATCCCATTATTGGTGGGTGTAATATGTGCTATTTTAGGCTATCTTTTAGGGCGATTATTTGGAGGAAGCAATACTAATAGTACTGTAGACTTGGATGTCTATAAAAGTCGAATAGGCAAACTGGAAACAGATTTGGCGGCTTGTAAAGCAAGTAAGGAATCTGTATCGCGTTTTTCGGGAGCAGGTAATACAGCGTCTTCTTTTACTGCGGGAGCAGTAACTGGTGCGGCTATTAAGTCACATGAGGTTTCAAGTGTTACGCCTGTTGCGTCAATTGAGCCAGTGGTGCCGAGTCAGCCTGTTGCTCCAGTAATTGCTTTTGATGCGGCTGCAGCTAAGGCTGTCTTTGGAAAAACAATCAAGCAAGACGACTTGACTGTTGTAGAGGGGATTGGACCTAAAATTAAAGAGTTGTTTCATAATCATGATGTTACGACTTGGGCAGCGCTTGCAAATTGTAGCGTGGAAAAATGTGAAGAGGTTTTAAAAAGTGGCGGTAAACGTTTTGAATTGCATAAGCCAGGAACGTGGCCAAAACAAGCCGATTTAGCAGCTAATGGCTTATGGAAAGAGCTAAATGACTGGCAAGATCTATTAGATGGTGGTCGGTAATAATTACTATTAAAACAACAAAAAAGCCAATAGTTACAATTGTAATTATTGGCTTTTTAAGTAATATAAAACCTTATTCAATGCCGAATCTTTGTCGGGAGAATTAAGGTTTTTGAAGTTAATTAAAAGTTTCCCCTATTATAAGTGCCTTGTTAATTAACTGTTTATAGTTGTTGGTCGAATTTTACATCTTAACTAACAACTTTAAGTTTAATTGTATTTAACTTTTCGTAAAATACGCAAAACGTCTTTATACTTTCTGTATATTTCAGGAAAGGGTTTTAAATAAGGTTTAGCCTCGTTTAATTTGTCTAACGCTTCATGAAATAAATTCAGATAACATATAAGATACGTATCAGGGAGGTTGTTTAGATCTTTTAATTCGTTATTATTTAATAATTGTTCGTTTTTTAATTTTTCTAGTATTGCATTATTAGAGTTATAAATGTGATGTAGTATCTTTTTATCAAATTGAGGCGCATTAAAAATTAAGGTTGAGACTATGTTATAACTAGCGTTATCGTTAAAACTAATTATTGTTTTTTCTAGTGGATAATATTTATAAGACTTTTGAAGTCCGAGCTGTAAATATTCAATTATAGTAAAAGAATTTTCGTTAAAGGTGATAGATACTTCATCTAAAGTTGAAAAAAACAAACGCACTTGCTCATTAATTAATTCAATATCTACTCTAGAATAAAACGTTTCATCTCTAACTTGCTTTTTTTCACCTGACCAACACAACACAAAATACTCTTTGAAAACAATGTATTTTGGATTGTAGTCTTGTCTTTTTTTCATAAAATCAAAAACGCCATCTAAAGTGTATTCAATATTATTTTGTGCATGATTTTCTATGGCTTCAACAATCTTAGAATTAACGTCTGTTATTTCGCTTTTAAAAACCTTAGGCATGCTAATGCTTCCATCTCTAAAAAAGACTGAGCCTCCATAATATTTCCAGATATTTTTTCTGAGAGAAGTCAAGCCTTCTTTTGGACGAATGGTAACAAGTCCAACAACTTTATGGTCTGGTAAATGCGGAAAAGGGATGTTCTCGTATTGTACTATCGGTGGGTTAGTAAAATACGCGTTGATGAGGTTTTGAATTTTAGAATCGTCAAAAAAATCAACACCAATAATTTGATTGTCTTCATCTTCCACGCCAATAACTATAAACGAATTGTTTTTTGGATTGGAGTTTGATAATGCGCAAACGTGTTTTAAAAATTTAGCTTTACCTTCTTTTTGACTAATGTCAATTTTTCGCTTTTTATCGTAAAAACTATTCTCGTCGTTATGTGCGAGTAGGTTTTTGATAAGTAAGCGTTTATTAATCATGACTTATATCTAGGTGTTATATTTTAAAGTAGTTTTATCTCGCGACTTAGATTTTCTCTAGCTTGTTGTTCGTATTGTTTTTTATAGTGTTCTGTAAAATATAAGTTTTCTCTTTCTAAAAAGTGATGTAACACTTTTTTACGACCGGGATTGTACATAAAATCAGGGTATATTTTATACTCTTTTCTAATATTTGAAATATACTTTTTATAAGTATTCCAATCGGTGCCAAGAATAGATAAATCTAAATCCAAAAGCACAGCATTATCATTATTCTGTGTTACTAGTATATTATGTTTTTTAGTAGATAATATTAAATGCTCTACTGATTGTGCTCTTTCTGGTTTAAAATTTACCCTTTTGAGTCTTTTTAGAGCAAAAAGAGCACTTTTTTCTTCATTATCTTTTTTTGTTGATTTGTATATAATGTCGTGATACCAAATAGCAAAACGTAAACTATCTAAATCTTCAATTTTTGTTTGAATCTGATCCAATTGCTTCAGCATAGTAAAAATATGAGAAAGATTATGATAGTGCCTGTCTTTTGTAGTGTAGTGCAATTCAATGTCTTTCCAAAGTGATTCAGCTAAAGGACTATCGCAATAGTTTTTAGTTAGTTTAAGCCATTCGGATTTAAGCCAATCAATCATTGTGTTAGTCCTTTTTTACGATAGTAGAACTAGCTTGTGCGGTACAAAATAGTAGTACATCAGCGATATTTACATGTGCTGGACGTGATACTGCAAAGTAAATAACGTCTGCTAGGTCTTCTGGTTGTAGTGCTTTGTAACCTTTATAAACGTTGTCTGCTTTGGCGTCTCCTTTAAAACGGACTTGAGAGAACTCAGTCTCCACTAAACCTGGGTTTATGGCAGTCACTTTAATTCCGAAAGGGTTGAGGTCAATGCGCATGCCCTCGGTGACAGCAACGACTGCGTGTTTACTGGCGCAATACACGTTGCCTTTTGGGTAGACTTCTTTTCCTGCTGAAGATCCAATATTAATAATATGTCCTGATTGACGCGCTGTCATTTGTGGTATAATAGCTTTGCTAACATATAATAACCCTTTTACGTTTATGTCTAACATGGCATCCCAATCGTCTAAATTACCATCCTGTATTGGGTCTAATCCATGTGCGTTTCCGGCATTGTTTATTAAAATATCTATTTGTTTAAAATTTTCAGGAACTGAATCGATAGCAGTAAAGACCGCTTTTTTATCGCGAACATCAAAATTTAGAGTATGCACATTGGTTTGTTTTGATAATGCTTTTTCTATAGTGTCTAAACGTTCTTGGCGACGCCCGCAAAGGATAAGGTTAATACCATGTTTGGCAAACTCATGTGCTGTTGCACGACCTATTCCACTGGTTGCACCGGTAATTAATGCTGTTTTAGTATTACTCATGTTTGTATTGTTTTATGGTACTTTATGTCCTTGGCTAGCAACTAATATTGAAAACCAGTCTTCTAATTCTAATGTGATATTTGTCGCTGCGATAGCGCCACTTAATCTTTTTGTGTTTGTGGTGCCTACAACTGGTAATATATTGGCAGGGTGTTTTAAAATCCATGCTAATAATAATTGGTCTTCTGTGGCATTGTATTTTTGTAATAAACGCCCTAGCTGTTTATGTATACGTCTGGTTTGTTCAGTATCTTCTCTAAAAGTGCTTCCTAAAGGAGACCAACACATAGATTGTGTATTATTTAATTGCATTAGATCCAAAGTACCGTCGTGCATTGCAGTATGTTGCGTTAAAGAAAACTCTATTTGATTAACAGAAATAGGAATGTATTTGGATAACAGCGCACTTTGCGATGCCGTAAAATTAGACACACCAAAGTCTTTAATTTTTCCTTGTTGTTTTAAACTAGAAATCGCCTCTGCAATCTCTTCTGATTGCATTAATGGACTTGGTCTGTGTAATAATAATAGATCTAGATAGTCTGTTTTTAGTTTTTTTAGTGATTGTTCTGTAGACCAAATAATATAATCCTTACTATAATTATAGTGTTTGACCTTGTTTTCTGGTCGTGTTTGTCCAATGTATTGAATACCACATTTAGAAATTAACTGAATATTTTGTCGGTCTATATTGGATTCCGCGAAAGCGTTTCCAAAATCAATCTCAGTGGTGTAGTCACCATAAATATCCGCATGATCAAATGTAGTTATTTGATTATCAATACAATGATTCATTAGTGATATCATGTCTTTTTGGTTCAATTGCTTGCCCCATTTTCCCCAAGTCATAGCTCCAGCAATAACTTTAGAATACTTGTTTTCTGTCATAGAATAAATTGTGCAATAAAAGTAAACCATAAAATACTCTTAAAAGTGCATCAAACACCCTATTTTTAACCAATTATTAACACGATTACAGCTAAAAATTTAACAATTTGCACCACTTGAATTTAAATAACGGTTCATTTTCTTAAAAAACAATACATAATGGAACAAACAAGTACAATTGATATCAAGTCGATTAACGAGAAAATTGAAAAGGAAAGCGCATTTGTAGATTTACTGATGCTTGAAATGAATAAAGTAATTGTTGGTCAAAAACATATGGTCGAACGATTACTAATTGGTCTTTTAGGACAAGGGCATATCTTGTTAGAAGGAGTGCCTGGTTTAGCAAAAACGTTAGCCATTAATACCTTGTCTCAAGCCATTGATGCTAGTTTTAGTCGTATACAATTTACACCAGATTTACTACCATCTGATGTTGTAGGGACGTTGATTTTTAATATGAAAGAGAATGATTTCTCAATTAAAAAAGGGCCAATATTTGCTAATTTTGTTTTAGCAGATGAGATTAACAGAGCGCCGGCAAAAGTGCAATCTGCATTATTAGAAGCGATGCAAGAAAAGCAAGTGACTATTGGTGATGAAACCTTTAAGTTGGATAAGCCTTTTTTAGTAATGGCCACTCAAAACCCAGTAGAGCAAGAAGGAACATATACATTACCAGAAGCACAAGTCGATAGATTTATGCTGAAAACGGTTATAGATTACCCAAAGCAAGCAGACGAGCAGCTAATTATGCGTGCTAATTTAAAAGGGAGCTGGGAAAAAGTTAATCCAGTTGTTTCTGTTGCTCAAATATTAAGAGCGCAAGAGTCGGTTAGGGAAGTGTACATGGATGAGAAGATTGAAAAATATATCTTAGATATCATTTTTGCAACACGTTATCCGGAAAAATATAAACTAGCAGATTTAAAACCATTAATTTCTTTTGGAGCGTCGCCTCGTGGTAGTATTAACTTGGCAACTGCAGCTAAATGTTATGCGTTTATTAAGCGTCGTGGTTATGTAATACCAGAAGATGTACGTGCAGTAGTACACGATGTATTACGTCACAGAATTGGAATTACGTATGAAGCAGAAGCGGAAAATGTAACTTCCGAGGATATTATAAATAAGATTGTAAACGAAATTGAAGTACCATAGATGAGTTGGCAGTAATTAGTGTTATTAGGCATTAGCTAATTTGAATACTAATTATTTTTTGACTGTTAACTGAAGACTGCACACGGCATACTTAAAAAAATGGATACTAAAGAGCTACTAAAAAAAGTACGTAAAATTGAGATTAAGACACGTCGCTTGTCTGATCATATTTTTGGGGGAGAATACCATTCTACCTTCAAAGGTCGTGGTATGACATTTTCTGAAGTGAGACAATATCAATTTGGAGATGATGTAAGAAACATCGATTGGAATGTTACCGCACGTACTAATCAACCGCATATCAAAGTTTTTGAAGAAGAACGCGAATTAACGATGATGCTTATGGTGGATGTTTCGGGGTCAGAATTTTTTGGAACCGAAAAACAATTTAAAAACGAAATTGTAACAGAGATTGCGGCGACCTTAGCATTTTCAGCAACACAAAATAATGATAAGATTGGTTTAATTTTATTTTCCGATCAAGTCGAATTATTTATCCCACCTAAAAAAGGACGTTCTCATGTATTGAGAATTATCAGGGAGTTAATCGAGTTTGAGCCTAAAAGCAAAGCGACTAATATTGTCGAAGCTTTGAAGTTTTTACGTGGTGTCATGAAAAAGAAAGCTATTGTTTTTATGATGAGTGATTTTATTGCTGATGACTATCAGCAAACGCTTAAAATAGCAGCAGGAAAACATGATATTACCGGAATACGGGTTTTTGATAGGCATGAAGAAAGTATCCCGAATTTAGGAATGGTACAAATGCAGGACGAAGAAACGGGAGAGCTGATGTTGGTTAATACTAACTCTAAAACAGTTAGAACAAACTATGCTAAATTTTACAACGAAAAAGTAAGCTATTATAAAAATAGTTTTGCCAAATCTGGAGCAGGAAGTATTGCTTGCAGGACAGATGAGAGTTATGTAAAGAAGCTATTAGGCTATTTTAAAACAAGAGGATAATTAATTAGCTACAAGTGAAAAAAGAAATACATTTTAATAAAGTAAATACAATCAAAGCGATAGGATTTTGTCTTGTGGCGATTGCCCTTTTACTTCTGCCTTCAAGTTCTTTTGGTCAAGTAAAAACGTCAATTGATTCGACTTCCATACAAATTGGAGCACAAATTACTTATAAGATAGAAGTAGAAACGGATACTGTAAATAGTGTCGTGTTTCCTGTTGGGCAAAGTTTTATGCCTTTAGAGATGATTGAGTCGTACAAAACGGATACAACCAAGCAAAATGCTAAATATAAATTAATAAAAAAATATGGATTAACACAGTTCGATTCTGGACATTATGTTATTCCAAAACAAAAAGTAATTATTGCAGGAAAGCAATATTTGACCGATTCGTTATTAGTCGATATTAGCAATATTGCAGTAGATACTACTAAGCAAAATTTATATGATATTAAACCCATGTTACAGGTTGATAAACCAGCTAGTAGTTGGTGGATTTATGTGGTAATAGGTTTAATCGTTTTAGCTTTAGTTGGTTTTTTGATTTATTGGTTTGTTTGGCGTAAAAAACCACTAACAGAAGAAGAGCAAATAGCCTTGTTGCCACCTTATGATAGAGCAAAATTGGCATTACAGAAGTTGGATGAAAGTAATTATTTGTCTCAGGATAATTATAAAGATTATTACTCGGAGTTAACATTAGCGATACGTACTTATTTAGACGAAAAGGTGTATGATAGAGCCTTAGAAAGTACAACAGACGAGTTAATAACAAGATTGGAAGTCTTAAGTGATGGTAGTCAGATAGAATTATCTAAAGAGGACATCCGAAAACTAGAAACTGTTTTAAAACGTGCCGATTTAGTGAAATTTGCTAAATCTGCTCCCGATGTAGCATTAGCTAAAATTGATAGAACGGTGATTGATCAGGAGATTGATCAGGTTAAAGAAGCGTTACCAGAGGCTACAGAGGAAGAAAAGCTATTAGATTTAGAATATAAAAAAGCACAAGATCGTAAAGATTTTAGGCAAAAAGTATGGGTCACTGTTGCTGCAATAGTGTTTATGCTAGGTTTGACCTTTGCTGCTTTTAGTTATAGATATGGTTTTGGATATGTGGTGGATACGGTGTTTCAAAAAGATACTAAGCAACTTTTAGAAGGCGGTTGGGTTGATAGTGATTATGGTTTTCCTCCAATTACAATCTCTACTCCAGAGGTTTTAAAAAGACAGGAAATGCCTGTTCCGGATGAGTTAAAAGAGCAGATAAAAGTGTCTGCATTTGGTTATGAGCTAGAAAGTAAGTTTACAGTTGGTACTGTAACAACCACTTTTTCTGATGCGCCTACAGGCGAAAAAGGGCCGTCAGCAGAAGATAACTTATTACAGGCAATTGAAGCAAATTTAAAAGCAATTGAGGCCGAAGGTGGAAGAAACATAATAGCTAATAAAGATAAATTTAAAACGCCTAATGGAGCAGAAGGTGTTAAAACCTCTGGAACTTTAGAGTATCCTTCGGATGACTCTAAAGAGGATTATGTTAAAGGTCAATTTGTAATACTAAGTTTTGCTAATGAGCAGGTGATGCAACAAATAATAATCACCTATTTAAAAGATGATATTTACCTAGATCAAGTGGTGGAACGTATTATAGCGTCTGTAGAACTTAAAGAAAAAGAAAACTAATGTTTGACGGAATTACATTTTTAAATAAAGAATTCTTTTGGTTACTTTTAGCATTGCCATTAGCTGTCGTTTGGTATGTTTTTAAAAACCAACAGCAAAATGCAGAATTAAAAATATCAAGTCTTAAAGGGTTTAAGGTTAGTAACTCTGTATTACCAAAATTTAAGCATGTTTTGTTTGGTTTGCGTTTGTTGGCTTTAGGGGTTTTAATAGTAGCATTAGCTAGACCACGTACCTCAGAAACTAATACAAAAACAAAAACCACAAGAGGTATTGATATTGTAATGGCTATTGATGTGTCTGCAAGTATGTTGGCAAAGGATTTAAGCCCTAATCGTTTAGAAGCTTTAAAAAATGTCGCAGCTAAGTTTATTAAAGGGAGACCAAATGACCGTATTGGATTAGTAGAATATGCTGGAGAGAGTTATACTAAAACACCAATAACTAGTGATAAATCTATTGTATTAAACTCGTTAGATGATATTAAATACAATACCATTATAGAAGGTGGTACTGCAATAGGTATGGGTTTAGCGACCTCTGTAAATAGATTAAAGGAGAGTAAAGCAGAAAGTAAAGTCATTATTTTGTTAACGGATGGGGTTAATAATTCTGGCGTTTTAAACCCGAAAATTGCTAGTGAGTTGGCTGTCGAGTTTAAAATTAAGGTGTATACGATTGGTTTAGGTACTAATGGTATGGCTTTGTCGCCAGTTGCAATTTTGCCAAATGGGAAATTTCAATATGAACGCGTTCAGGTAGAGATTGACGAAGATTTGCTTAAGGATATTGCTAAAGTTACAGGAGGTAAATATTTTAGAGCAAATAATAATAAAAAGCTAGAACAGATTTATGCTGAGATTAATAAGTTAGAGAAAACTGAAATTGAAGAAATTAAATACACAACCTATCAAGAGCTTTTTAGACCATTTGTTTGGATTGCAGGATTGCTATTGTTATTAGAGTTTTTGATAAGAATAACATTGTTTAGGAGTTTTGTGTAACAGGCATGCTTTCCGCGAAAGCGACATGTAAATCAATAATTATCGTGTCAAAGTAAGTGTTACTTACTATGATTAAAATAGAATATTAAGAAAAATGTTTCAAATAGAAGAAAAAATATGGTTTTGGACACTACTGGTTATTCCAGTGTTAGTAGTCTTCTTTTTGCTGTTACAATTTTGGAAAAAACGCACACAAAAAAAGTTTGCTAATAAAGCATTATTAAAGCGTTTAAGCCCAAACCAATCGGTGTTCAAATCGGTGTTAAAATTAGTCGTATTGTGTTTGGCTTTTGCTAGTTTGTCTTTAGCGTTAGTCAATCCAAAAGTAGGGACTAGTTTAGAAACCGTAAAGCGTGAAGGTGTAGATATTGTCTTTGCAGTGGATGTCTCTAAAAGTATGTTGGCAGAAGATATTAAGCCAAATAGACTTAAAAAAGCACAACAGTTAGTCTCTAGGATTATAGACGACTTAGGGAGTGATCGTGTAGGGATTATTGCTTATGCAGGAAAAGCATTTCCGCAGTTGCCAATCACAACAGATTATGCTGCAGCAAAAATGTTTTTGCAGAATATGAATACAGATATGCTGTCTTCCCAAGGAACTGCAATAAACGAGGCTATTAATTTAGCAAAAACGTATTATGACGACGACGAGCAAACCAATCGTGTGTTAATTATAATATCTGATGGAGAAGATCATAGCGAAGCAGCTACGCAAGTGGCAGAAGAAGCGAGTAAAGAAGGTATCAAAATATTTACAATAGGTGTTGGAGAGGTTAAAGGAGGGCCAATACCGTTAAGGATAAAAGGCGCATTGGTTGGTTATAAAAAGGATAAACAAGGCGAGACTGTTATCACAAAGCTTAATGAAGAAACCTTAAAGAATATTGCTGATCAGGCGAATGGGGTTTATATTAATGGTGCAAATACAGATAAAGTGGTGAGTCAAATGACCGACATTTTAAATAAAATGGATAAAAAAGAATTTGAGGCTAAACAAGTAGCGAATTTTGAGAGTAGATTTCAGTGGTTTTTAGGATTAGCGATTTTATTGTTTTTAATCGATATTTTCTTATTAGAAAGAAAAACAGCTTGGTTGAAAAAATTAAATCTATTTAACGAGAATTTATAAAACCCTTAACATCAACCATTAAAAGCCTTTAGTATATTTACAAGTTATAAAATTTAAATGAAAAATATTTTAACCTACATATTGCTGTTTTTATCAATAACTGTTGTTGCGCAGGAGCAAGAAGAGGATAAAGCAGCACTAAAACAAAAGTTGAAAGCACAAGGTTTTGTGGCAGAAGCTAATGATTTGGCAAATAGTGATGCTTTTGCTGAAGCAGAAATGGAATACCGTAAAGCATTATCTATAAAGCCGACAGAAGTCGCAGGTGCTTATAATTTAGGACACCAGTACTTTAAAAAAGGTAATTTTGGAGAAGCATTGTACCGCAATCAACAAGCGGCAAAAAATGCTGTAAATAAGTCTGATAAACATAAAGCCTTTCATAATATAGGTAATATTTTAATGGAAGAAAAAAAGTGTAAAGAAGCTGTGGAGGCTTATAAAAGTGCGCTTAGAAATGACCCATCGGATAATGAGACTAGATATAATTTTGCAATAGCTAAAGAGTGTGCAAAACAACAGGAGGATGATAATCCTCAAGACGACGATAAAGAAGGCGATAACAATAAAGACAAAGACGAAAAGAAAGACGAGGATAAAAAAGAGGACGAGGATAAGAAAGATCAGGAAGATCAAGGTGATAAGGATAAGAAAGAAGGTGATCAGGATAAGGATGAAGAGGGAGAGCCTAAGGATGAAAAAGAAAATGATCCAAAGGAAGGTGATCAGAAAAATGAAGAGAAGCAACCACAACCAGGTCAAATGTCGCCTCAGCAAATTAAAAACTTGTTAGAAGCGATGAATAATCAAGAACAAAAGGTTCAAGAGAAAATAAATGCAGAAAAGGTAAAAGGAGCTAAACAGCAGACAGAGAAAGATTGGTAGTTATAATGAAAGTATTAAAATACATAGTAGTTCTTTTGATTGGACTTTATACTCCTTTTGTTTTTTCTCAAAATGAAGATTCATTGCGATTTGTTGCTAAAGTAAATAAGAAAAAAATAGCCATAAATGAAGTTTTAGAAATAGAGTTTGTTTTTAATAAAGAAGTAGACACATTTATTCCTCCAAAATTTGAAAACTTTACTATTAATCAGGGACCAAATCAATCTGTAAGTATTATTTGGGAAAAAGGTGTAAAGGTTTTTTCAAAAACATATAAGTATTCTCTTAAGCCTAAAGTGATTGGTGAAGAGCAATTAATAGGTAATGCGACAATAGAGGTTAGTGGAACACAATTGCAGACTGAACCTATGCATATTAGCGTGACTAAAAAACGGAGTCTTCATAGGGCTAATAAAAAAGCGAAAAGCGCAATTAAAAATAAGGTTTTTATTGTAACTGAGGTGTCTAAAAATAGTTTGAATGAATTAGATTCACTTACTGTTATGCATCGTATTTATTTTCCTGAAAATTTTGAAATGTCTAGTTTTTCTGAGATTAGAAAACCAGTTTATAAACACTGTATTATTAAATCGGAGCATAAAAAACAGTTTACAGTGGAGCAAACGGAATTTAGAGGGAGTGTATATCGCTCGATAGTCTATAGACAAGCGATATTAAAGCCAGAAGGGAAAGGTGAAATTAAAGTTAAACCTGTAATTCTTGATGTCGTTGTTGATGTTCCCACAGGTAAAAAAGATATTTTTGGGAGATATTTAAGAGTTCCTAAAACAATAAGAATAAAATCAAACAAGGTTTCTGTAAATGTTGTTAAATAGATAATGAAAGTATTAAAATACATAGTAGCTCTTTTTTTGACATGCACCACTACATTAGTAATGGCGCAGGATGATGACGCGGTTACTTTTCAAGCAAAAGTAAGTAAGAAAAGATTGGCTTTAAACGAACGCTTACGAATCGACTTTCAGATGAATAGGGATGGAGATAACTTTGCGCCTCCAAGTTTTTCGGATTTTATTGTCGTTGGTGGGCCTAATCAGTCTGTCAGTAATTCTTGGGATGGGAAGCGACGTAAATTCACAAAAATTTACAGTTATTTTTTAGCACCAAAGAAGATGGGGACGTTTACAATTGCTCCAGCTAAAATAGAGATTGATGGCGTTGATTTTCAAACCACAGCAATAACAATAAAGGTTACAGAAGCGCAAGAGAAACCAGAAAACCCTAATGATCCCGATTATATTGTACAGGAAAATATTCATTTAGTTACAGAAGTTTCAAAAAGTAGTCCTTATTTAAACGAGCCTATTACGGTTGTTTATAAATTGTATGTCGCACCAAGAACGGGGATTAGTAATTATAGAGAGCTTGAAAGTCCTAAGTTTAATGGGTTTTGGAGTCAAAGCATAGATGATAGAGGTGTTAGAATACAAAATGGGACCTACAAGGGTGAAGAGTATCGTTTTGTAACTTTAAGAAAAACAGTATTATATCCACAAAAAACGGGTGCTTTAGTGATAGAGCCTTTAAGTTTAGATATTACAGTGGATGTGCCAACTAATAGGCGTGATATTTATGGTAGACAAGTGTCTAATCAAGTGCACAGAACAATTTCTGCTAATACTAGAACTATAAATGTAAAAGCATTACCGGAAGCTGGTAAGCCTGCTAATTTTAAGGGAGCTGTCGGAGATTTTCAGTTTAATGTATCGACTTCAAAAAATAGCTTGAATGCAACAGAATCTTTACAGGCTAAAATAGAAGTATCGGGTAAAGGAAATCTTAAGCTATTTCAATTACCAAAATTAACAACACCTAGTACACTGGAAGTTTACGATCCTGAACATTTAGAAAATGTCAGAACAAATGCAGTAGGAATGCTTGGTCAGATTTCGGATACGTATACTATTGTACCACAGTATAAAGGTAAGTTTCCAATACCACCAGTAAGTTTTTCTTACTTTGATTTAAAGACAGAAACGTATAAAGAAATAACGTCTAAGGACATTGTTATTAATGTTATAGAGGGACCGATTTATGCAGAAGCGGATAATAATTTGCCAGTAACAAGTAATGGAGAGCAGGGTGGAGTTTTAGACGAAAATCAGTTTGCATCTATAAAAACAGACACTAGTTTTAACCAGGTAGAAAAAGAAGTGTTTTTAAATTCAACAGTTTTTTGGACTAGCTTATTAGGACCTTTATTAGCTATTCCTTTAGCGCTATTGTATAGAAGAAAACGCGAAGAAAGAGAGGCGGATGTTTCTGGTAACAGAAAGAGAAAAGCAGACCGACTAGCTAAAAAGTATTTGAGTGCAGCTAAAAAAGCATTAGGTCAAAAAGAAGCTTTTTATATCGCATTGGAAAAAGCATTACATAATTACTTAAAAGGACGATTAAGTATAGAGACATCTGATTTAAGTAAGGATAAAATAACCAGCCTGTTAACGGAAAGAGGTGTTGAAGAAGCTGTGATTACAGATTTTGAAGCTATACTTGAAAATTGTGACCTAGCACGTTATACGCCTATTACGACTGTAACCATGCAGCAAGATTATGAGAAGTCGGCAACAACAATTAATCTAATTGATAAACAAATTACATAACCTGTATTTTTTAGTTTCGCTTAAGCGGAAACCTATAATAATGAAGCACATAATTTACATACTCTTTTTTTTCTTTGGAAGCTTAACAGCGCAAAACGAAACTGTTTTTGAGCAAGCTAACGCATTATACAATGATGCTAAGTTTGATGAAGCCATTGCTAAATATGAATCGATTTTAGAGACCAAACAACATTCGGCAGAGGTGTATTACAATCTTGCAAATGCACATTACAAGTTAAATAATATTGCGCCAAGTATTTATTATTATGAAAAAGCATTACAGCTTAAACCGGAAGATAAAGACATCTTAAATAATAGAGCATATGCTAAAAAGATGACCGTGGATGCGATTCAAGCGGTCCCACAATTAGGTTTGTCTCGGTTTTTTAACAAAGTAACTAATGCCTTGACGTTTGATAATTGGGCACGATTAGCTATAGTAATGATGGTTTTGTTTATTGTCTTGTTTTTAGTGTATTACTTTACACATGGGACGCAAAGTAAACGGGTGTCTTTTATTTTAAGTTTTGTGTTTTTGTTTTTGTCGTTATCTAGTGTAGGCTTAGCATTTCAGAAACAGGCTTTAGATAATAAAGATAATCCTGCAATTGTATTTGCACAAAAAAGTGAAGTCAAAACCGATCCTAACTCGGATGGTAAGGACGCTTTTGTCTTGCATGAAGGGGCTAAGGTTTTGGTCTTAGATACTATAAATGACTGGCGAAAAATTAAACTTTTAGACGGGAAAATCGGCTGGATTAATGCAAAGGACATTAAAATGTTAAATAATTTTTAGTTATTCCTTAACACTTAACTGTGTCTTAAGTTATATATTTGCTTTTCTCAAAGTAAAAAAATGCACAGAAAAGTAGTCTCTATCCTTTTTACAGTATTATTTTTGGCGCTAATTACAGCACCATCTATAATTGTTGTTATGGACGATTCTGTAGATGTTTCTGTATTTTATAGCTTATCTGAAGAGGAAGAAGAAGAACAAACAAACTTAAATCTATCTTTTGTTTTAGAAAACCTAGAGGATGGTTTTGTTGAAACTTCAAAAAAGACGGATAATTTAGGGTATTACTTCAAAAATTACCCAAAACCACATCAGAATTTATTATTTCCACCTCCCGAATTCATTTTATAATTTTTAAAAAATAGGACAAGTCTGTCCACACAAAAATTATTAAAATAACCATTGCGTTTCCGCAGTGGTGCAAATGAATTTATACATGTTTAAAACATTAAAAAATGACTTACCAGCGAGTATAGTCGTGTTTTTTGTAGCATTACCTTTATGTTTAGGTATTGCTCTAGCCAGTGGTGCTCCACTTTTTTCAGGAGTAATTTCTGGTATTATAGGAGGGGTTGTAGTAGGAGCTTTAAGTGGTTCTAAAATAGGTGTTAGTGGTCCTGCAGCAGGATTGGCAGCAATAGTATTAACAGCAATTGTATCACTGGGGGGTTATGAAAACTTTTTGGTTGCAGTTGTCTTAGGAGGAGTGATTCAAATCGTATTTGGAATTTTAAAAGCCGGTGTTATTGGGTATTATTTCCCGTCTTCAGTAATTAAAGGAATGTTAACCGGTATTGGAATTATAATTATTCTAAAACAAATTCCTCACTTTTTTGGATACGATTCAGAACCTGAAGGGGCTGATAGTTTTGTTGAGTTATCGGGAGAAAACACATTTTCAGCCATTTTAAATATTACTGATCATATTACTATGGGATCATTGATTGTTGGTCTTATTGGTTTAGCTATCTTATTATTATGGGATAAGGTATTATCTAAGAAAGGTAAATTTTTTCAAATAATACAGGGGCCTTTAGTGGCTGTAGTTATAGGTATCGTTTATTTTGCTATGACAAAAGGAACTAATTTAGGTATTGCACAAACACATTTAGTAAGCGTACCAATTCCAGAGAGTTTAGATTCGTTTTTAAGTCAGTTTAGATTTCCTGATTTTAGTGCAATTACAAATCCTGAGGTATGGATTGTCGCGTTTACGATTGCCTTAGTAGCAAGTTTAGAAACCTTACTATGTGTTGAGGCAACGGATAAGATAGATCCAGATAAAAATGTAACACCTACTAATAGAGAATTATTAGCACAAGGAACAGGGAATATTATTTCTGGTTTAATTGGAGGGTTACCAATTACACAAGTAATTGTTCGTAGTTCTGCTAATATTCAATCTGGAGGACGTAGCAAATTATCGGCTATTTTTCATGGGTTCTTATTGTTAATTTCGGTTGTTTTAATACCAAAATTATTAAACATGATTCCATTATCAGTTTTAGCAGCAATCCTTTTAATTGTAGGATACAAGTTAGCAAAACCAGGATTGTTCAAAAAAATGTATGATATGGGATGGAAACAATTTGTGCCATTTGTGATTACCGTTTTAGGTATTGTTTTTATTGATTTGTTATGGGGAATTGGTTTAGGGTTATTAGTTGGTATTGTTGTTATATTAATTAAGAGTTACCAAAACTCTCACTTTTTACATATCGAAGATAAAAGTAATGGTATGCATAAAATAAAAATGACTTTTGCTGAAGAGGTTACTTTCTTTAATAAAGGAGCCATTTTAAAAGAACTTGATAGCTTACCAAGAGACACGTCTTTAGAATTAGATGTTAGAAAAACACGATATTTAGATAATGATATAATCGAAATTTTAGATGATTTCGCTTTTAAAGCTAAAGAACGTAACATCAATATTCAGTTAACTTCAGAACGTGGTATTGTAGAGAATCCAGATAGTTTTATCGAGTTTTTCAAACTAAGACCAGTGTCCGCCTAAACTTAAAATCATGAAAAACAATAGATATAAAATATTGGTGCTTTCAGATTTAAATAAGTCCGCAGCCTTAGAATTAAAAAGCACGGTAAGTTTAGCTAAAATGATGGATGGAGACATTACATTATTTCATGTTAAAAAACCTACTGATATTGTCGAAAGAGAAAGTCAGTTGTCTGCAATTCGAGCAATTAATGAAGATCATATTGCGACTAACAAGAAGATTGAAGGCTTAATTAAGCCCATTCAGGAAGAATTTAAGCAAAATGTTAACTACCAGGTTGCAATTGGTAATATAAAATACGAAATTGAAGCGTATATTGATGCCTATCAGCCAGATATGATAGTTTTAGGGCGACGAAAATCTAAAACACTCAATTTTATGGGTGATAATATCACCGATTTTGTTTTGAAAAAATATAATGGGACAATAATGATTGCTGCAGAACAGCATGCTTTACAACCAAATGAGGATGTTACGTTGGGTGTTTTAAACACTACCGATAAAAGTGTAAGTACCGATTTTATAGAAGGCTTTGTCAATAAAACGAGTCAGCCGATAAAAGCATTTAAAATTGTAACTAATCTGACAGAAACTGAAAATAGTTTGAATAATAAAACTGTAGAATATGTTTTTCAGAAAGGGACTAAGGCAGTAGATAATGTTTCAAAATATGCGTTAAAAAGTAATATCAATTTAATGTGTTTTGATAATTCAAAACATGATAAATCTAATACAAGTATAAAAAAAGTGATAAGCAAACTTAATGTTTCGTTATTACTAACAGGAAAAAACACAACGATGCTACCTAGGTAGTTTTCAAATAAAAAATAAAAAACAGATGAAAGCACATACAAAAGAAACTCAGGCGACATTAACACCTGATAAGGCAATACAGTTTTTAGTAGAAGGTAATGGAAGATTTCAAAATAATTTAAAAGCAAATCGTAATCTTTTAGAGCAAGTCAACGATACTAGCGAGGGGCAATTCCCATTTGCAACAATATTAAGCTGTATAGACTCTCGTGTCTCTGCAGAATTAGTTTTTGATCAAGGCTTAGGTGATGTTTTTAGTGTGCGTATTGCAGGTAATTTTGTAAACGAAGACATCTTAGGGAGTATGGAATTTGCTAGTAAATTGGCGGGGACAAAGGTTATTGTTGTTTTAGGTCACACAAGTTGTGGAGCCATTAAAGGGGCTTGTGATCACGTAGAAATGGGTAATCTTACTAAGTTAATCCAAAAAATCACTCCTGCTGTAAATGCAGTATCAGAACCTAAAGATGAAAGTTTACGTACGTCTAAAAATTTAACTTTTGTCGATGAGGTATCTAAGAAAAATGTCGAGTTAACTATAGATCGTATTCATGCTGAAAGTCCAATTTTAACAGAAATGGAAAAGAGTGGCGAAATTAAAATTGTTGGTGCGATGTATGATGTCAATACAGGAGCAGTAACGTTTTATTAAGTTTAATAAATTGATGGGAAAAAGGACTTTAAAAAAGAAAAATATAATCGCAACACTAGCAATATCGCTGGTGTTGCCTTTTTATGGACTAAGCCAAGATAGCAGTTTAGGAAACTGGCTGATATACATTGGTAGTAAAGAACTTAAAAATGGTTGGAACATTCATAATGAAGTCCAATACAGGAACTATGATGCTATTGGTGATTTAGAGCAATTATTATTAAGAACAGGTTTAGGTTATAATTTAACCGAAAACAATAATAACTTGTTATTAGGTTATGGTTACATTCTCTCGGAAAACTATGTCGGTAATACGGACGAGAAAGTTTCGGTAAATGAACATCGAATTTTTCAACAATTTACTACAAAACAAAAACTAGGTAAACTAAGTTTGAGTCATCGTTATAGATTTGAGCAACGTTTTGTGGACGCTGACTTTAAGATGCGTTTTAGGTATTTTTTAGGCTTGAAAATTCCACTGCAGAATAATGCAGATGGTAATAATCCATTGTATCTTTCAGCTTATAATGAGATTTTTTTAAACACTAAAACGTCAATATTTGATAGAAACAGAGTGTATGGCGGTTTAGGGTATCAGTTTTCAAAACAATTACGATTAGAATTAGGGTATATGAATCAGTTTTTTGAAACGGCTAACAGGGACCAAATTAACATCATAGCATTTGTTAATTTTTAGAGGAGATTACACTCATAATTTACTGTTAATTAGGAAGCAATACACGAATCTAAACTGTTATTGTTAAGAAAAAATGTTAATTTAGTATAAATCAATTTTAGAACTATGAAGAAGTTTTTCGCCAATTTTAAGGGAGACGCATTTGGAGGTATAACAGCAGGTATTGTTGCTTTGCCATTAGCTTTAGCGTTTGGAGTTTCGTCAGGTTTAGGACCTAGTGCTGGTTTGTATGGCGCTATTTTTATTAGTTTTTTTGCAGCCTTTTTTGGAGGTACACCAACGCAAATTTCTGGCCCAACAGCTCCAATGACAGCTGTAAGTATGGTTGTTATTGCTGGTATTATTGCAACTAATGATGGTGATGTTGCTAAAGCATTACCGTATATTCTCTCTGTATTTTTATTAGCTGGATTAGTTCAAATCGGGTTGGGAGCCTTAGGTTTTGGTAAGTACATTAAATACATACCCTACCCTGTAGTTTCAGGTTTTATGACAGCTATTGGTATTATTATATTAGTCACTCAGATATTACCTTCCATTGGGTATTACCCCAAAGAAGATACAGAATATGTTAATCAGTTTAAACCACAAGCGGAAGAGTTGATTTTGCAAAACATATTGAAAGAAGAAGCTGGTGAGGGCATTTTGGTTTTAGAAGATTTTAAAGAAACCATTAAAAGAGCAGGAGAGTTGCAACCAGAAGCTATTGATAAAGAGTCTAAAACATTAGCGAAAACGGAAACTTCAGGAGTATTAGGAACATTAAAAATATTACCAAGAGCAATACAAAATATTAATTGGCTGGAGTTAGCTTTAGCATTATCTACCATTTTTATAGTTTATGGGTTTAAAAGAATAACCACTAAAATACCAAGTGCATTAGTGGCGTTAGTTGTCGTATCTGGTGTAGCGTATGGTTTTGATTTAGACTATCGTGCAATTGAAGAAATTCCATCAGGATTGCCAGAACTCCATTTTGAAGTCATTACTGGATTTAGCTTAAAAAGTATTACGCCCTATATATTTACGGCTATTACTTTAGCGCTTTTAGGGGCCATAGATTCCTTATTAACTAGTGTTGTTGCGGATAACATGACTAAAACAAAACACAACCCAAATAAAGAATTAATAGGACAAGGGATTGGTAATAGTATAGCTTCTCTTTTTGGAGGTATTCCAGGAGCGGGAGCGACTATTAGAACCGTTGTCAACATTAATGCAGGAGGAAGAACACGATTATCAGGTATGATTGCAGGGGTTATGTTATTGTTTGTTTTGTTAGCTCTTGGTCCTGTTGCTTCAAAAATCCCGGCTGCTGTTTTGGCAGGTATTTTACTAACGGTTGGTATTGGTGTAATGGATTACAAAGGTTTAAAGGCCATTCCTGCATTACCAAAAGACATGAAAATTGGACCAATTAAGCTTAGTTCAGAAGTGCTTATTATGTTAGTCGTGTTGGTCTTATCTAGTACATGGGATTTAATATACGCAGTAGGTATTGGATTGGTGATAGCCTCGCTGTTATTCATGAAAAAAATAGGAGATTTAACGGCGCAGCGTTCCGATGTAAAACCATTAAAAGAAGAAGCATGGTCGGATGAGATTGACTTTCCTTCAATTTTAAAAGAAGAGGTATTTATCAAACATATAAAAGGCCCATTGTTTTTTGGTTCTACTTCAGATTTTCAGCAACTAGCAAAGCAAATTCCAAGCACAGCAAGAACCGTTGTTATTAGATTGGGACGTATGCAGTATATGGATCAATCCGGTTTGTATGCAATGGAAGATGTCTTAGTAGATTTAAGAAAACAAAGTATTAATGTATTATTTGTAAACTTACTAAAGCAACCTAGGTATATGATGGAGCGTATTGATATCATTCCTGATTTAATTCCAAAGGAGCACATTTTTAAAGATTTTAATTCGTGTTTACAATGGATTAAAAACAACGTAAAAGATCAATTTTAAATAATAATTTGATGGATATAAAAAGGGTGTTTGATAACAATGAAAAATTTGTCAAAGCAAAGCTATCCATAGACAAAGACTATTTTGAAAACTTAGGAAAAGGACAAAGTCCAGAATTACTTTACATAGGCTGCAGTGATAGTCGTGTAACTGCCGAAGATTTAATGGGTTTAGGTCCAGGTGAAGTGTTTGTACATCGTAACATCGCAAACATGGTTTCGGGTAATGACTTAAGTGCAATGTCCGTTGTGGAATATGCAGTAGTACATCTTAAAGTAAACCATGTTGTGGTTTGTGGGCACTATGCTTGTGGAGGTGTTAAAGCAGCTATGCAATCTGCAGATTTAGGGATTTTAAATTCTTGGTTGCGTAATATCCGTGATGTGTACCGCATACATAAAGATGAGCTAAACGCTATTAAAGACGAAGAGAAAAAGTACGACCGTTTGGTGGAACTTAACGTCAAGGAGCAATGTGTAAACTTGCTCAAAACTGCAGCTGTACAAAAAGCATATAGGGACCGGGGTTTAAAAGTGCACGGTTGGGTATTTGATGTGCACACCGGTAAGCTAATAGACTTAAAAATAGATTTTGAGCATTATTTAGAAGATATTATGGAAATCTATCACTTAGATTAATCCTTAAGCTTCAGGCTCGTCAGTAGGTTCAGCAGGATCAATAATTTGATTGTCTTCGTTTTCTTCATTGTCATCATCAGATTTAATAATACTTGGAAAAACTAATGGTGCCAAAGATTTTACGGGGGCATATAAGATAGAATCGGCAATATCCTCATCCTGAACAAACGGGATGGCATTATTCATTTTATCAAAAACAATCAATAAAACACTTAAAATAAGTCCTATTTTCAGTGCGCCAAACAAAGCGCCTAATAGTTTGTTTAAAATTCCTAAAGAGGCAAAATCGGCTAACTTTGTCAATGCTTTTCCTGCTAAACTAATTACTAGAATAATAATCACAAAAGTTATAGCGAAGGCAGTCGTGTTTATTGTTTTCTCGTTCCAAGAGGTTTTGTCCATCAAAAATTCGGCAAGAAAATAGCTAAAATGGATGGCACCATAAACACCCGCAATTAAGGCCACAATCGATGCTAGCTCGACAAAAAGTCCTTTAAACAATCCGCGAACTAAACCAAATAATAGTAAAGCACCTAAAACAATATCAATTACAGCCATAAAGTTAGATTTTAGGCAAATATAAATTAACTTTGCGACTTTAAAATTATTATGGCAAGAGACGAACAGTTAAAAGAGAGATGGCAGGAGATAGTGACTAAGCTATCTAACCAATTTGCAGACGGAGACACACTAGACTTAGATGCAATAATTTATTTAATTGGTGTACAAGAATTGGGACAGTTGGAACGTACATTTAAAAAGGATCACAAACTAGATTTAATGCACATTGCGATCTGTAAATTGTTAGTGCCTTATGGGTATTACGAGTTTGAGTTTGCTGATGAAGATGGCTGGCCACACTATAAAACGATAGGCGAGTTACCAAACTTAAAAGCAGGAGAACAAAGTGTTTTAATGAAAGAAGCGATCGTTAATTACTTTCTGGAAACCGAATATATTAAGTAAATTTTGGGCGTTACCACAAGGGGCGCGCTATCGGCAGTCGCTTTTAATTTGCTTTTTGGCAAATAAAAGAGCTTCAACAAATGCCTCCATCGCTAACGCAAATCACGATAAAATTCATAAATTTGCCAATCATTTAGAAGATTATGATAGATAAGATAAAAGAACTTATAGCAGAAGCAGACGCCTTTAAAGCACAAACCAAAGAAGAGGTTGAAGCGTTTCGTATAAAATATTTAGGGTCCAAAGGATTGTTGAAAGAATTCTATGGAGAGCTTAAAAATGTGGCTAACGACCAAAAAAAAGAATTTGGCCAGATTATTAATACTCTTAAAAATACAGCTCAAGATAAAGTGAATGCTTTAAAAGAAGAATTTGAAAGTAACACAGAAGACGCTGGTGTAAGTGGGGATTTATCAAGACCAGGAGAGCCAATAACTATTGGGTCACGTCACCCAATATCTATCGTAAAAAATCAAATCATCGATATCTTTTCTAACATTGGATTTAATGTCAGCGAAGGTCCAGAAATAGAAGATGACTGGCACAACTTTACAGCACTTAACTTACCAGAATACCATCCAGCAAGAGACATGCAGGATACCTTTTTTGTGCAAACCAATCCAGATATCTTATTACGTACGCACACTAGTTCTGTGCAAGTACGTTATATGGAAAATAATCAACCGCCCATACGTACAATATCACCGGGACGGGTGTATCGTAACGAAGCCATATCGGCGCGTTCACATTGCTTTTTCCATCAAGTGGAAGGGTTGTATATCGATAAAGATGTGAGTTTTGCAGATTTAAAACAAACTTTACAATATTTTACAACAGAGCTTTTCGGTAAATCTAAAATTAGATTACGTCCGTCATACTTCCCGTTTACAGAGCCAAGCGCGGAGATAGATGTGTATTGGGGATTAGAAACAGAAACTGATCACAAAATTACCAAAGGAACAGGTTGGTTAGAGATTGGAGGTTGTGGTATGGTAGATCCAAATGTCTTAACTAATTGCGGTATAGATGCAGAAGAATACTCTGGATTTGCTTTTGGTGTAGGTATTGATCGTATAGCAATGTTATTGCATCAAATTAGTGATATACGTTTGTTAAGCGAAAATGATGTTAGATTTTTAGAGCAATTTAAATCAGCCTTATAGTCTAATTCTCAATATTATATACTTTAAAAGCCAACTGTTAACAGTTGGCTTTTTTATTTAACAACATTTTAACTTCGGTTAGTTCGGTTAGTTCCGAACTAAGCTATAGATTTGCAGAGAATATAGTTTTAACAGATGCTATGTTCAAAATTTCAGAAATTAAATTGTTTAGAAATGAAAGAAGAGATCTGCAAAGAAAAAATGGCGTTAGTGGAAAAACTAGGCGTGCATTTAGAAAACAGAGAGCAATTAGCGCCTGTTGCTGCTCGTATATTGGCTTATATAATTCTTACTGGTAAAAAAGGAGCCACATTTGAAGATATGGTAACCGTATTGTGTGCTAGTAAAAGTACAATCTCTACACATTTAAATCATTTACAGGATTTAAACAAGATTCAATACTTCACAAAAACAGGAGACCGTAAAAAGTATTTTATAATTAAAAAAGATACCATAATTCAACACATTGATAAAATGGTAAATCATTGGGATGAAGAACGTCAAATACATGTAGAGATTAAAGAGTATAAAGAAACGATAAACAACCAAAAAATCAGTAATGAAGAAGAGAAGTTTGATTTAAACTTTCATGATGATTATATCAAATTTATAGATGGAGCTAGTGCTTCTATTAAAGATTTAAGAACAAAAATTACAGACAATCAATTCGATATTTAAACTAAGTAAAAAATGAAACATAATAAAATAGTAACGTTACTAGCGCTAAGTGCCTTTTTAGTCATTTTAAGTTGTGGAGGTAAGCAAGATAGTCCTGCTGCTGTTGCAGCTCAGGCACCACCAGCTGCTTTTCCTGTGGTTACAATGCAAACAAAAACAGTAACAGGTTATCAAGAATACCCAGCAAATATAGAAGGTGTAGTAAATAGTGATGTAAGAGCAAAAGCTTCTGGGTATATTCAAAAAGTATTAGTGGACGAAGGTCAAAAAGTACGAAAAGGACAAGTGTTATTTAAGTTAGAAACACAGTCTTTAAGTCAAGATGCAGGCGCAGCAAAGGCACGTATTAATGTGGCACAAGTTGAGGTTGATAAATTAGTGCCTCTTGTAGCAAAAAATATAATTAGTCCTGTACAGTTGGAAACAGCAAAAGCTAATTTAAAACAAGCACAAGCTAATTATAGTAGTGTGTCTGCAAGTATTGGTTATGCTACTATTAAAAGTCCTGTAAATGGTTACGTTGGTGCTATTAATTTTAGAGAAGGTGCTTTAATAAGTCCTACTGATGCAACACCATTAACAACAGTTAGTGATATTAAACAAGTATATGCCTTTTTTAGTTTTAACGAAGCGCAGTATATAGATCTTTTACAAAGATCTGAAGGAACAACTAAAGCAGAGCGTATAAAGAATTCTCCAGATTTAAGCTTGGTTTTAGCTAATGGGAAAATTTATTCTGAAAAAGGGCGTATTCAAACTAGTACAGGTCAAATAAATGAAAATACAGGGACTATAAAGATTAGAGCTGCTTTTGATAATCCAAACGAAATTTTAACCAATGGTAACAGTGGTAAAATTAGATTTCCAATAGAATATAAAGATGCTGTTGTGGTACCACAATCAGCAACATTTGAACAACAAAAGGATATCGTTGTCTTTGTTGTAGATAAAGACAATAAGGCAAAAGCGACTATCATAAAAGTACAAGGTGCTGTTGGTAATCTATACGTTGTAGAATCTGGACTTAAAGTGGGTGATAAACTAATTGTGTCTGGTGTAGGGAAATTAAGAAGTGGAATGGCTATTACGCCAGAAGACAAATCTTTTGATGACGCTATAAAACCAATAGAGGTCTTATTTAAAAATTAAAAACCATAAACTTATTTAGTTATGTTAAAAACATTTATTGAAAGACCAGTGCTTTCAACCGTTATATCTATTATTATAGTTGTACTTGGTTTTATTAGTATTTCTAGTTTACCAATAGAAGAATATCCAGATATTGCGCCACCAACAATTAAGGTGACGGCGTCCTATGCTGGTGCTAATGCAGAAACGGTTTTAGAGAGTGTGATTATTCCTATAGAAGAGCAAATTAATGGTGTGGAAGGGATGAGTTATATCACCTCTACAGCATCTAATACAGGTACAGCAGAAATCACAGTATATTTTGATCAAGATGTAGATGCGGATATTGCGGCGGTTAACGTTCAAAACCGTGTATCAAGAGCAAGTGCTTTATTACCTCAAGAAGTACTTCAAACTGGAGTAATAACACAAAAGCAAGAAACAAGTGCTTTAATGTTTATCTCTATGTATTCTGAAAATGAAAATTACGATGCGACATTTATTCAGAATTACTTAAAAATAAACGTGGTACCTGCCATGCAGCGTATTAGTGGTGTTGGAGATGTTAGTTTATTCTCTCAACAAGATTATGCTATGCGTATTTGGTTGAAGCCTGAAAAACTAGCAACCTATGGTTTAATACCTTCAGACATTACAGCAGCTTTGGCTGAACAAAACTTAGAAGCGGCAGCAGGGTCTTTAGGTCAGAATAATGGTGAAGCATTTTCATACACACTAACATATAGCGGACGTTTTAAATACGAACAACAATATGCAGATATTGTTATTAAGGCTTTAGGAGATGGTGAGTTTCTTCGTCTAAACGATGTGGCAACTATAGAATTGGATGCGCAATCTTATGCAGCAAATGCCATCAGTATGGGTAATCCTGCTGTATTTATGGGTATTTTTCAAACTAAAGGATCCAATGCAAGAGAAATTATTGAAAACATTAAGGTTACTTTAGAGTCCGTTAAAAAAGACCTTCCAGAAGGTCTAGATGTTTTTGTGCCTTATGATACCAGTTTGTTTTTAAATGCGTCTATCGAAAAGGTAATTAGTACTTTATTAGAAGCCTTTTTATTAGTATTCCTAGTAGTATTTATCTTTTTGCAAGATTTTAGGTCTACATTAATTCCAGCAATTGCGGTTCCGGTGTCTATTATTGGAACGTTCTTTTTCTTGAATGTTTTTGGATACTCCATTAACTTACTAACGCTATTCGCACTAGTCCTCGCTATTGGTATTGTAGTAGATGATGCTATTGTAGTTGTAGAAGCGGTGCATGCTAAGTTGGATGAAGGAGAAAAGGATCCTAAAAAAGCGACATTAGTGGCGATGAACGAAATTTCTGGAGCCATTATATCTATTACTTTGGTAATGGCAGCGGTATTTATTCCAGTAACGTTTGTGACTGGTCCTACAGGGGTGTTTTACGAGCAATTTGGAGTGACTTTAATTATTGCTATTTTAATTTCGGCAGTAAACGCATTAACTTTAAGTCCAGCATTATGTGCGTTATTATTAAAAGGGCATAAAGATGATGAAGAATTAAAAAGTAAAGGCCCATTAAAACGTTTTTATACGCTTTTTAATCGTGGATTTAATGCTACAATACAGCGATACGGTCAATCACTTCATTTTTTATACAAAGTAAAGTGGGTATCTCCTTTATTATTAGTTTTAGCTGTTGCAGGAATTTATTGGGCATCTAATACAACACCTACAGGATTTGTACCAAATGAAGATAGAGGTATTATTTTTGCAAACATTGCACTACCAGAAGGGTCTTCTTTAGATAGAACGGATGCTGTTTCTAGAGATTTATATGTTAAAATAAAAGATATTGAAGGGATTGTTGCTGTTAACTTTATTAAGGGGCGAAGTTTAATTAATGGTACGGGTAGTAATTATGGTTTTGGTATTATAAAATTGGCAGATTGGGCAGATCGTGAAGATGTTTCAACTTCTGTACAAGCCATTACTGGTAAGTTGTTTGGAGTGGCTGCAGGTATAAAAGAGGCTAATATTATTTTCTTCTCACCTCCAAGTATTCGTGGTTTTGGTAACTCAGCTGGTTTCGAGGTGAATTTATTAGATAAATTTGGTGGCGAGTTTAAAGACTTAGATCAAGCAAATAAAGATTTCGCGATGGCGTTAATGGCACATCCAGAAGTCAAATATGCACAATCGTCTTTTAGTACAAACTATCCGCAGTATGAAATGGAAGTTAATGTACCTCTAGCAAAAGAAAAAGGAGTACCTATTAACAGTATCTTCTCGACTTTACAAGGGTATATTGGTGGGATTTATGCTTCAGATTTTTCTCGATTTGGGAAACAATTTAGGGTTTATATTCAAGCTTTACCAGATGACAGAGCAGATGTAGACGATTTAAATAGTATGTACGTGCGTACAGATTCTGGAGAGATGACACCAATTACACAGTTTGTAAAATTAGAGCGTGTTTATGGTCCGCAATCGGTAACACGTTTTAACTTGTTTAATTCTACGTCTATAACAGGTGCTACAAACGACGGGTTTAGTACAGGTGATGCTATTAGAGTTATTGAAGAGGAAGTTGCAAAATTACCAAATAATTATACGGTTGCTTATTCTGGTTTAACTAGAGAAGAAGTAAGTGCCGGTAATCAAACCTTATTCATTTTTGGTTTAAGTATTCTATTTGTCTACTTCTTATTAAGTGCACAATACGAAAGTTATTTATTACCATTTGCTGTGATTTTATCATTACCATTTGGAGTATTTGGAGCTTATATAAGTACTAAGTTTTTAGGCTTGGAAAATAATATCTATTTCCAAATCTCTCTAATTATGCTTATTGGTCTACTCGCCAAAAATGCCATACTTATTGTGGAAATAGCATTGCAGAAAAGACGAAAAGGAGAAAGCATTGTCGAGGCAGCTATAGACGGAGCAAAATCTAGATTACGTCCTATTTTAATGACGTCGTTTGCCTTTATTCTTGGTTTAATGCCATTGGTATTAGCTAAGGGTGTAGGATCTGAAGGAAACAGGTCTATTGGTACAGGGGCTGTTGGAGGCTTGCTTATCGGAACCTTATTAGGAGTCTTCGTTATTCCTATCTTATTTATATTATTTCAGTGGTTACAAGAAAAAATGTCAAGTAAACCAGCAGTACAAACTATTCAAGACTAAGAACAATGAAAGTTAATATAAAACATAAAAATTTTAGTAAAGGAGCACTAATAGTAGTCGTTGCGCTAACATTACAAAGTTGTTTTGTTGCACAAGATTATGTAAGACCAGAGTTACCGGTAAGTGAAACGCTTTACAGAACAGATAATTTACCATCAGATAGCGTGTCTATTGCAGATGTCTCTTGGAAAACCTTATTTACGGACCAATATTTACAACAGTATATAGCGGAAGGTTTACAAAATAACATGGATGTGCGTATTGCAATACAACAAATGGTAGCTGCACAAGCCTATGCAAAGCAAGGTAAAGCTGGGTATTTGCCATCAGTAAGTGTTGGGACTAATTGGACACATCAAGAGTTGTCTAAAAACACGCAATTTGGATCGTTTTTAACAGATACGTCTACAGATCAGTTTGACGTTACTGCAAATTTATCTTGGGAAGCAGATATTTGGGGTAAAATACGTAGTAATAAAAGAGCAACCCAAGCCGCTTATTTACAAAGTGTAGCGGGACATCAAGCGGTTAAAACGCAATTGATTTCAAGCATAGCAAATACGTACTACAACTTATTAGCCTTAGATGCGCAATTGGAAGTAACTAAAGAAACTATTGCGACTAGAAAAACAAGTGTCGAAACCATTAAAGCTTTGAAAGACGCGGGACAAGTAACACAAGTTGCAGTAGATCAAAATGTGGCGCAATACAATAGTGCGCAAGCGTTGCAGGTAGATATTGAAACAGCTATTTTTAAAACAGAAAATACGTTAAGTATTTTACTTGGTAAATCGGCACAACATTTTGAAAGAAGCAATTTAGATATTCAGAAAATTGACGAGCAACTTAAACTTGGTGTTCCTGCAACACTATTAAGTAACCGACCAGATGTGATGTCTGCAGAGTATAATTTGATTCAATCTTTTGAGTTGACTAATGTTGCTAAAAGTAATTTATATCCTTCTTTAAAATTAACGGCTTCAGGTGGATTACAAAGTTTAGAGATAGATAAATTATTTAATGCAAACTCAATCTTTGCAAATATAGTGGGCGGATTAACGCAACCATTATTTAATAAAAGGGCTTTAAAAACACAAAAAGAAGTGGCTATTGCACAACAAGAACAAGCATTGCTTCAGTTTAAAAAGACCTTGTTAATTGCAGGAAGTGAAGTGTCCAATGCATTGTTTTCTTATGAGTCTGAAATCAAGAAATTTGAATTTAGAGAAAATGAAGTGGAAGCATTACGTACTGCAGAATCAAACTCTGAAGAGTTGCTTAAAAATGGTTACGCAACGTATTTAGACTTGTTAACTGCAAGGCAAAGTGCCTTAAGTGCTGAGCTTAATATAATTGATAGCCGATTACAACAATTAGTGTCTATCGTAGATTTATATGAAGCACTTGGTGGTGGATGGAGATAAAATAGAAAGTAATGATTACCAAAGCGGAGTTGCTAAAACATGCTATTACTAAGTTTACGCAATGTGGTAGTAAACATGTGACTTTAGATGAGTTGGCAAGTGCGCTTGGGATATCAAAAAAAACAATCTATTCTTTTTTTAAAAACAAGGAAGATCTGGTCACTGCTAGTCTTGACAGTTTATTAAAGGAGTTTAGAGAGGATATAGATGGGATTGTTAATAGCAATGGTAAAGATCCTGTTTTTTGTGTTATATTAATTTACCGTAGAGGGTTTGAGTATTTAAAATACTTTAAGCCCTCTTTTTTATTTGGATTGGAGAAGTACTACCCAAAAGCGAGTCAATTGTTTGATAGCTTTATAGAAGACCTGTCTAATACAATAGTGTTTAAACTTTTAACGCAAGCTAAAGTTGAAGGTAGTATTAAGGCGGAAGTCAATATAGAGTTAGTAGTGAAAATTTACTTTTTTAGAGTGGATAATTTATTGTTTAAGTCGACTAATTTATTCGAATTATATACTGAAGAAGACTTGTTTAAACACTTAGTGATTTATAATTTAAAGGGAATAGTTAGTAGTGATTACACTAACCGATATATGGAATAGCACAATAAAAAAAAAGCCTTAACATTTATTGTTAAGGCTTTTTTGAGACAGACTAATTAAAAAATAGGGAATAGTATTTTTAAGGATTTATTCTTCCAGTAATTCATACTGAAATTGAGGATTACCTCTTTCTCCAGTTTCACTTTCAACAGCTGTAAATCTTAATTTATAGTAGTTAGCATCAGTATCTTTTATTATGTAATATCTGTTTGCAGTAACAGAGGTTTCACCTGTTAAATAATCAACATTTCTCCAACCACTTCCTATATGCGCACGATTATCAAATACTAAATTTACTTCGTTAATATCACTAGATGAAAAATTAGTATAGGTTGGTGTTGTGTCATCTTCTACATCTATTTGGTATAAGCCTACACCACTTAATGTATTATGTAATGTGTAATCAGAATAAGTTAATCCTGCGTCAAATCCTTGTGATCCATAATATGAAAATACTCCACCTAAGTCTAAATCCCAGTTAGAAGACACTGGCTCTGTATCTATTATTTGGCCATTAGTTAAGCTTACAGCAGTCAAGTTGTAATTACTATCTTTTGTTACAGTAATTTCAGAAAAATCTGTTGTATTACTTAATTCTGCGTATTGAATAGTATAAGTATTTCCGTCGCTTAGGATTCTTACTTTCATAAAACCTCTAGCATCTCCAATATGATTTAATCCACCATTATCTTCAGTAGGTATTTGGTTACCTAAGTTTACGATATAAACATTGTTTTCGCTATCTGTTGTTGAAATTTCTCCAAAGGCAGTCCCTGTCAATTCTCCTTCTTTACTATCCGTAAAAGAAATCCCTTCTTCAAGGTTACCATATTGAAAATAGTTTACAGGTAACCCTTCAATTAGTTCTTCAACTGTAGTGACAGTTGCTGTTATAGGTGAGTAAGTTTGGTCTATTGTGTTTAAAGTCAAAGGTGCGCTTAATTCTGTAGTTTCTGTTACAGATGTAATATCTGTAATACCGCTTAACTCAGCAGCAGATACTAATAATGAATTATTAAGGTACACTCTGTTTTCTGATCCATTATAAACAGCTAGTTCCCAAGTGTCACGCTGTACCGCTACTTCTTCACCTGTACTTAAATCAAAATAGACACGATTTGGTTGGTTAAAACCACCAACTGTTGGGTCTATTATACCACCTGAAGAAGCGGGAGTTGGAGTTGTTGTTGTAGGATTTGTGATATCATCATCACTACTACAGTTTGTAAAAGCTAAAGCAGTTAAGCAGACTATTAATGTTAAAAATTTGTTTTTCATTTTTTATTTGTATTAATGTTTAAATTATAGGTTAGTTTTAAAAAAAATGACCGACCGTTACCAATCAATCTAGAGGTTGAGGAGGAGGAAGAATGGGCTCCTGCTGAAACACCTGTATTAATGTCGACAACATCCAAAAGGTTTCTTACACCTAATGTTGTAGATAATTTAGGCGTTATATTTGTTTTTAGTGATAGATTTAACCAGGTATATGCATCAGTTTCACCAATAAATAATTCACCATTAGTGTCATTAAAAATACCTTGCGTTTTACCGTTGTATTTAAGTTGGCTAGAAATATTAGTATTCCACTTTTCAATTTTATAATTAATAGAGGTTTGAAGATTTAAAGCCCATAGATAATCAGATGTGTTGTTAAGTGACTTATTTATTGCGTTAGTTGTCCCGAGATATGTGGCTCCAAGTCCAATATTCCAGTTTTTATAAATAAAATTATTGTCTAAAGTAAATCCTAAACGTTTACTGTAATCTATATTATCTTGTGTAAATAAGACACTGCCGTCATCATCCTCTGAAGTTACGCTAGCAATAGCATCATTTAATTCAATATAAAAAGTATTAAACCCTGCTTTTAAATAAGCGTCTTCATTAATTTTATAGTTATCTTTTAGATTAACAAAAACTGATAGTCCATCTTCAGGTTGTAGATTAGGATTTCCTCTTACATTATGGTTAGAGTCTACAAAATAAAAGAAAAGTTCTTCAAAATTAGGAGCTCTATAAGCAGAGCCAACAACAGCTTTTAATTTTAGTTTTTCTGTAAAATCATATGTTGAAGATAATGACCAAATAAGATGATTATTAAACTGTGAACTATGTGTAAATCTAATTCCAGGATTTATAGATAATTTTTTGTTTACATTAAACTCTGTGATACTAAATAACTCATAATTTGTTATCGTATTTTTTACTACATCACTAGAGTAGTTTCCTGTAGCAATGGCATCATATCCAGATTGGTTGGTAAACTCATATCCTAATTGGAAATTAAAGACTTCAGAATTTGGTATAATATTATTTACAAAAGCTTTGGAGTACCAAATGTTACTTGATTGGTTAACAGCATCGGTCTGTATAGATTCTGTTTTTTGGTCTAAAATATTATAGACATATTCCTTATAATTTCGTTTTTGATTTTGATAGGATAGTGATAAATTATATTTGGTGTCACCAATTAAGCTACCAGATGCGTTTAAATTACTTACCCATCTATTAGTTCTGTAGTTTTTATCTAAAGCTGTTGGGTTAAGTCGCCCGTCTTCATAACGTCCATTAACAGATCTGTTATAGATTTCTAAATCTTCATTAAAATACTGTAATTTGTAAAAGAAATTATGCTTACCTAAATCTAAATCAACGTTTAAAGAGGTTGTAATTTGATCTTTAGGATTCCATTCTGTACCACGTAAACCATCATTAACAACAGCTCCATCTTGTACGTTTACATAATTTTGGCCTTTATAATCATTGTAAAAACCTGAAAAATCGTTTCTAGAGGTACCAATTGAATAGGATAATTTGTCGTTAACTTGATTAGTTATTTTAAAATTTTGAATATGTCTTCCTTTATTAAAAAAATCAAATTCGTTACCTACAGATTCTTCTTGTAATGCTAGTTGAAGCTCCCAACCATTATCTTTTAACCCTCTTTTTGTAATAATATTGATAACTCCAGCAACTGCATTATCACCATATAAAACACCCATTGAGCCTTCAACAATCTCAACGCGTTCCACATCATCTAAATTTATTTGTGTAATATCTATGTTGTTACCAACACCATTATCACTTACAATTGGTATTCCGTCAATCAATATTTTTACATATTGACCATCTAACCCAAATAAACTAACTGTAGATTTGCCGCTTGATGCATCAGGGTTAATGGAAATATTTAAGTTATTAAATAGTACATCTGCTAATGTGTTTCCTGCTACATTTTCAATGTCTTTTCTCTTTATGGTATTAACTGTAAATAGTTTTTTACTCAAAGACATAACATTACTTTCTCCAGTAATAATAACTTCTTCTAAAACTTCAATATTAGTGGAGTCTTTAGTCTTTTCTTGTGCCGAAAGTATTACCACACAAAAAAATATAAAATAAACCGTTAAATAGTTTTTATTTAGAATCATTCTTGATTAAATTTGTTGCAAATATAGATGTTATTTTAACTCAGTCTAAATAAGAACAGTATTATTTTTAATAAAAAACCAAATCATTACAAATGAAACAATTAGTAGTTTTACCAGTATTACTTTTAACATTTGCTGTATCGTTACATGCACAAAACAAGAAGAAACAAGACCAAAACGCCATAAAAAACATGTGTGGTTGTTACGAGGTGACGTTCAATTTTACAGAGACGTTTAACTATAGCAAAGATTCCTTGTATAAGCCATCAGAAACTAAGATTGCTTCAGGTTTGGAATGGGCGCAATTGGTAGAGGATAGTGATGATAAAATTGTAATTCAGCATTTATTACAAGTGGGAACTCCTGAATCACCTTATATTGTAAAGCATTGGCGACAAGATTGGTTGTTTGAAAACACAGATTTTTATATGTTTAATGGCGACAACCAATGGACGTATGTGTCAAAACCAAAAAAAGAGGTAAAAAACCAATGGACGCAAAAAGTATATCAGGTGGATGATAGTCCGCGTTACGAAGGGTCTGCAACTTGGGTACATGTCGATGGTAAAAGCTTTTGGGAAAATACAACAACAGCACCTTTACCAAGACGAGAATATACTAAAAGAAGTGATTATAACATCACCTTAAGAGGTAATAGACACCAAACAACAGACTACGGTTGGGTACATGATCAAGACAATGAGAAAATTATTAGAGAAAATGGAGAAGAAGATGTTATTTTAGCCAAAGAGAAAGGATATAATACGTATGTTAAGGTTGATGACAATAAGTGTCAAGCGGCGCAAGACTGGTGGAAAGAAGGACAAGAAAAATGGGCTAAAGTCCGTACTAAATGGGCGTCTGTTTTTGCAAGACATCAAGATTTAACTTTAGAAGCAAAAGTGGATAATAAAGTATTATTTAAATATTTATTTGATGACGAAAATTACTCGACATCAGAGCAAATAGATCCTATAATTGAACGTTTTATTAAAAAGTAAAAGAGAGAATAAATGAAAAAAATAATTACAGTTTGTATACTTCTATTAAGTATATCAGTCAGTGCACAAGATAATGTGTTTTTAAGTAGAGGGTTTTGGAATCCGACAATAACTATCGATGCGGTTAAAGCACAAATTGATGCCGGCAATAATCCATCCGAGTTAAATGATAATAATTTTGATCCTGTTGTGTATGCTATTTTGCAGTCGGCACCAAATGAGGTGTTAGAGTATCTAGTGTCTTTAAAAGGGAATGATGTTAACAAATTAACGCATGATGGGCGTACGTATATTTTTTGGGCAGCGTATGCTGGTAATGATAAAATAATGGAATACTTAATTAGCAAAGGTGCTAAGACAGATATTTTGGATGATCACGGTTTAACCGCTTTAAATTTTGCTGCAAATGCAGGACAAACCAATACTAAAGTGTATGACATTTGTATTGCAAATGGCGCTGACTTAAAAAACGATGTTAATCATGATGGTGCTAATGCTTTATTATTGGCAGCACCTAATGATATTAGGTTAACGGGCTATTTTATTTATAAAGGTCTAAGTGATAAAAGCGTTGATAATAACGGCAACGGAATTTTTAATTATGTGGCTAAAACTGGTAATTTAGAATTGCTTAAAGGACTAATCAAAGAAGGTAAAAAAGGAACCGATCAAGCGTTTATATTCGCGAGTCAGGGGACTAGAGGTAAAACGAATGGATTAGAGGTTTACAACTACTTAGAAAGTGTTGGTTTAAACCCAAAAACTAAAACAGCAGAGGGTATTACACCATTACATAATGTCGCTTCTAGAAATAAAGACTTAGAGGTTATTAATTATTTTATTGAAAAAGGTAATGCTGTAAACGACGCAGATAAAAATGGAAACACACCATTTTTAAATGCAGCACGAGGTAATGATGTTAAAATTGTTACAGCACTTTTAGAAAAAGTAAAAGCTATTGACTATACCAATAAAAAAGGACAGTCTGCATTAATGTTAGCGATTCAAAATAATAGTCATGAGGTTGTAAAATTATTATTAGAGAAAGGCGCAAAGACAGCTAATGTTGATAGTAATGGTAATAATTTAGCGTATTATCTAGTAGAATCATACAACCCTAAAAAAGAAGTAAATTTCAAAACTAAATTACAACTTTTAGAAAGTAATGGGTTTGATTTTGCAACACCTCAAAACAATGGAAATACGTTACTTCATGTCGCTTTAGATAAAAACGATATTGACTTTTTAAAACAAATCAATCAATTTGATGTTGATGTAAATACGGTTAACAAAGAAGGTTACACAGCTTTACATTTAGCAGCAATGAAAGGGACTAATACTACAATTATTAGATATTTATTGTCAATCGGAGCAGATAAAACAATAAAAACTAGCTTTGATGAGAGTGTTTTTGATTTAGCATCAGAAAACGAAATTTTAATGAGTAATCAAGTCGCTTTAGATTTTTTAAAATAAAACCTTAAATGAAAAACAGTAAACTAATTTTTAGCCTAGCAGTCCTTTGTATCAGTTTGTTTTCTTTTACAAGCCTTAGAACGTCATCCAAGTATAAATGTATGATGCAGATGACTAATTACAGCGGAGAAGGCGCTTATGTCGCTATTTCATTAATTAATCCTGATGGCGACTACGAAAAAACGTTATACGTCCAAGGTGATGATGAAGAGTGGTATCATGACATCACAGAATGGTGGAAATTTCAAGGTAAAGTAAGAGCCGATATTGACGCTTTAACTGGCGCTACTATTTCTGGAGGAGAACGCGCTATAAGTGTCATTCAAATTGAAGATTCTAAAATTGATGCAGGCTATAGTATTCGCTTTGAATCTGCAGTAGAGGATCAAGAATATTACACTAAAGATGTAGAGTTTGTACTAACATCAGAAAGCGTAAAAAGTAAAACAGAAGGGACCGGATTTATACGTTACGTGCGTTTAATGCCAAATTAAAATTTATTTATGACCATTTCTATTTGGAGGTATAGTCACCTAACATTAGCTATAGCTTCTTTTGTCTTTGTATTTCTAGCAACAATAACAGGTATTGTACTAGCATTTCAGCCTATATCAGAGCAGATACAATCCTATAAAATAGAAGGGTTAGAGCAACTTGATTTAAAACAAACTGTTGCGACATTTAAAACACAATACCCGGAGATTATAACTATAGAAGTAGACGCAAATCAATTTGTGTCTGCTTCTGTTATTACTAAAGCAGGTCAGTCTTTAAATGGTTATTTTAATCCGAAAACAGCCGCTTTTTTAGGAGAGAAACCAGAGATTTCAAACTTTTTTAAATTCACAACAAATTTGCATCGTTCCTTATTTTTAAAGGGGATGGGGCGTTTTTTTGTTGGTTTAGGGTCTTTTTTATTGTTTCTAATTGCTTTTTCGGGTTTTATTTTAATCATTAAACGTCAAAGCGGTATTACTCGTTTTTTTGCTAAGATTATTAAAGAAGATTTCTCGCAATATTGGCATGTTGTTTTAGGTCGGTTATCCTTAATTCCTATTATAATTATTACGTTGACAGGGGTGTATTTATCACTGTTAAAGTTTGATGTTATTACAGAAAACAAACCTTCGCATTCGGTTGATTTTAATACGACCGCTTTCGCTGAAAAGCAGCCTGGTAGCCATCTGTTTAGTACGGTAATGTTAGATGAGGTTGTTGCTTTAGAATTTCCTTTCTCGGAAGATGAAGAAGATTATTTTACTTTAAAATTGAAAGAGAAAGAACTTATTGTACATCAGTATTCTGGTGTAGTGTTAAGTCAGATTGATTATCCAATGGTTACTTTTTTATCAGATTTAAGTTTGCTATTACATACTGGTAAAGGGAGTATTTGGTGGTCGATAGTATTGTTAATGGCGTGTTTAAATATTCTATTTTTTATCTATTCAGGTTTTAAAATGACTATAGATAGAAGAAAAAAAACGGTCTTACCAAAAAACAAGTTTACTAAGGATAAAGCCGAGTATATCATTCTTGTGGGATCGGAAACGGGCAGTACATATGGTTTGGCAACATCTTTTTTTAAAGCATTATTAGCTAATGGGCAAACGGTTTTTATTGCAGACTTAAACAGTTATTCAACATACAAGCAAGCCAAACAATTAGTGGTGTTTACTTCTACTTATGGAGAAGGAGAAGCGCCAATAAATGCAAAACAGTTTGTGTCACTTTTAAAAAGTGTGCAGCAAGAACAAATACTTAATTACGCGGTGGTTGGATTTGGATCTTTACAATATAAGGAGTATTGCAAGTACGCACAAATCGTAGATGCGAGTTTACAGTTAGATTCAAAATTTCAACCCAATTTAGAGTTGTTTAAAATCCATAATCAATCGGAAGACCGTTTTAAAGATTGGGTGTTGCAATGGCAATCTGTAATTGGTTTAAATTTAGATATTTCAACTATTAAAACGATTAGTAAACCAAGAAAAGAACAACCATTTAAAGTGTTGGATGTCTCAGTATTAAATATAGATAACACTTTTTTAGTAACACTAAAACCTAGTAAAAAAGTAAGATTTACTTCCGGAGATTTATTGTCAATGGTTCCAAAAGTAGATGGTGTCGAACGCTTATATTCTATTGCAGAAATAAACAATCAGATAATAATTAGTGTAAAAAAACACGAACACGGCATTTGCTCTAATTATTTTAGTGCTTTGCAAAAAGGAGATCAGGTAAAAGCGGTGATTAAAAGTAATCCGTCTTTTAATTTACCTGAATCTAAAACAAATAAAAGTGCTGTTTTAATTGCTAATGGAACGGGAATCGGTCCTTTTCTGGGTATGATAAGTCAGTCTAATCCAATAACTAAACATTTGTTTTGGGGCGGGCGTACAAAACAGTCTTTACAACTATATAAAAACCATATTGATAACAGTTTAAAACACAAAACGCTATCTAGTTTTCATCTTGCATTGTCGCAAGAGCAACAAGATAAAATTTATGTTCAGGATGTCGTTGCTAGTAACCAAGATGTAATAGCTCAGGTTTTAAAAGACAACGGTGTTATATTTATTTGTGGCTCTATAGCTATGCAAAATAAGGTTCTAGAAGTGTTACAGCACATCACAGCATCTAAACTGCAGCAACCATTGTCCTTTTTTGAGGCCAATAATCAAATAAAAAAAGACTGTTATTGATTCTAAATATATCATTATGTGCAACAATATAAAATCAATATCTAAAACCTCTAAAGGCGAATTAAATTTCTGTAAAGGGTGTCAGCAATTTCATCTTGAATTTAATAATATTTATTTCGAATTTACGCCTAAGGAATATGAGCAATTTAAAACGTATATCTTATTTGTGGAAGCGGATTATTGGGAGCATAAATATGCTTGTGCTAATGTTAAACGTAAAATACCAATTCCAACCTTACAAGATAATTTAGTGCTAATGTTTAATCGGCAGGAAATTAAAGAGCTGAAGGCATTAGTTAGCGGAAAAGATAAGGATGTGTTTAATACAATACTTTCTGTAGATGATATTGATTACACTTTAATTATTAATTAGTCTAAATTCTTAAAATAGTAAAAACCCATTTGACTAGTCAAATGGGCTTTTTATTGGATTTATTTTGTTGTGATTTACTTTAAAATAATCTCGTAAGGCACCTCATTGTTTAGAGAGTAATTTCCAGAAATATCTTCTATAACTTTCTCGTCGTTGGTATTAAAATAAGTAATTCTAAACTGCTTAATTTGGTCCTGAGGGTAAGCATGAATGCTCAACTCTATTAAACCACTAGAATCGCTAGTTTTACTTTCTTTAAACTTGTATTCTGTTAAGACATCAATAGTCACTTGAGCCGGATGTCCATTGACATTTAAAAACTTAGCTTTAAAAAACTGTTCTTCAATCTCAGGCTCATTAACATAATTTAAATGTTGCTGATTTGTGTTTTGATGTTTGTTTCTGTAAAAGCCTAAGTGTAAGTTGCTACTCACATCGTCTAAAAAGGTATTGTATCCTTTTTTCTCAGCATTGTCAAAATATTTACAAGATTCGCTGGTGTGTAATCTAGCAATTTCAACCTCTTTACTGTATTTTTTTCTGTTGCTATAGTTTTTGTAAGCCACTACAGAACGTTTGAATAAGTAAAAGACAAACAGTCCAGCTAATACTTCTAAAACATAAAATAAGACTGGTAAGATATCTTGAATTCCAAAAGCAGATTCTCTAATTCCGGCAGCAATTTCTCTGGCAACACGCTCTTTAGAAAAATAGAAAATGGCACCTCCAATAGCAATAAATAAAACAACACCAAAGATAAATTGACCTCTAGCATGTTTGTATACGCCTCTAACAATATCAGAATCTGGTGTAGAGGCATTTGCGCTTATCTTTTTATCCTCAAAAAAACGTCTGTTTCTAGTATGAGAACTTAGCATCCCTACTAAAAGCTCGGCAATAACTATCGATATAAATATAATTCCAATCCCAATAACCCAAGGCGCTTGAGGTAAGATGTCACGATAAATTTCGCGACTAAAGTAGTATTCTAAAATACAAATTACAATAAACGAAATAGTGAAAGGCACAACATAAGCATTGGACATTATTTTGTCCCATTGGCTTAGTTTTTTCTCTTCAGGTTTTAAAATTTCAAAAGTATCTCTTGCGCGTTTTGAGGCAGAGTTTGCTCTTGATGCGACTTCGTCAGAGATGGTGTATAAATTCTCAGACTCGTCTGTAGATGGTTGATTCCAGTTAACAATCATAATTGGTTATGTGTGGTTTATTATAAACATTCAAAATCTTCAAGGTAGCTAAAAAAGCCTTCTTTACCCTCAAATTCATTAATCTCGGCACCTCCAAATACGGAAGTGTCTTTCCAACCTACTAAATACAATTCTGCATTATCAGTAAGTTCTAAAGTGTTTTCAATCGCTTCAATTTTACCAGATCTAACAGGCTCATTAACACCATCTGTAAATAATACGACGATTATCTTGTCGTAGTCATCCATGTTAGGTTCTTTTAAAAGCTTATTAATGTGGTTAAAGGCTAAATCGATATTAGTAATGTCATTCCCTTTATAAGGTTCGTAAGTTAAAATGGAAGATGTTAACGTTTTAGATAAAAAAGTGTTTACACGGGATTGATTTTTCTTTTTAATCTTTTCGTTTTTAGCTTTAATCTTTTCGTTATGCTTTTTTTGTTTTGCTTGCTCCGTCAGTGTTGGGTTGTCTGACGTTAAGATGTTTTCATAAGGTTTTAAGGCGCTTACTTTTAATCTAAAAATCTCTTTAGAGTTTGGCGCTGGATTCCCAATAATGGTTGATGCAAAATACCCATTACCATTTTCGGTAATAATATTTATTACAGCTTCGTAATCTGCTTTGTCTAATTTTTGAATACTTTGTGATGAGCCACTTCTGTCATCACCAAGAATAATCATTATTTTACAGTCAGGAATATCTTCCTCAGCTGCTGCTGTGTGGGCTTTTGAAGCATCATCTACACAAGAAAAAAGGGCTATTGATAAAAAGGATAAAAGTAAAAAAGGTCTAAAAAAGGTCATTGGTTATTAATTTAGTGCTAATATATGTAATAAAAACTTACCGAATGTTACATAATCCTTAGTACTAATCTATATTTTTGCAGGACTTGTTCGTTCAAGTTTATTATATTTTTATGAAAAAAGACATTGACATCCCTAAAGTAGAAAACGTTTATATTGCTGTTGTTAACGAGTATAATGACCTTTATAAAACACAAGATTGGAACGCTTATATTATTAACGATAAAGAGGTTGATTTAGAAATGGTTTTAATTGTAACTAGCGGGTATTCTGATGATAAAATGACTTCTATTTTTAGAAAAAAACTAGACAAACTACCTAAAAAGAGTTATGCTAAGATCGAATTGATGCAGGAAGATTTGTTTGCATTAAATAATCAGTTTAAAGTGACCTTTTTTGAAGGTAATGCTATGTTTGATAAAACCTATACCTTCAGAAAAAACACGATTAACTTAAACGCTTTGCAGGCTGTACCTTTAATGGAAGCAAAAGGTGTTTTGGTCAAGTAGCTCCTTTACTTGCCAGTTATTGCTTCTATTTTTTGAATAAAGATTTTAGCGTTTTCATTGTCTGGATTAAACTCTAAAGATTTTTTGTAATTACCTAATGCTTTAGTGTAATCTTTGGTTGTAAAATAGAATTCACCCAAACTATCGTAAGAATTAAAATGCTCTGGAAACATTTCTAGTTGAAGGTTAAATATTTTTAGAGCATCTTCGGTCTTTTTATTATTAAGAAGTTGGTATGCTATGGCATTTAAATTATCATTATTTGTATAGTAATTAGTCGTATCTCTAAGTTGTTGTCTTAATTGCTTAATGCCATTATTGGTATCATACAATAAAGTGTTTTCAAAAAAGGCAACGCTGTTTAATTTGGGGTATTTAATGAGTTCGTTTTCTGTACTAAAAAATAAATTTTCCCAATTATTTAAAGCAGCATCAGAGTTGCTATTCATAATTAAAATTATACCATAATCGCTATCTGGACATAATAAAAGTCCGCTTTGTGTACCATTTGATGTTCCTGTTTTAGAATAGTAAAAACCTTCTTCTTCTCCAACACCTAAACCCTCCCATAGGTATCCAACTAGATTATCGTCATTGTCTTCAAAAAGCTGTTTAACAGACTCTTTAACAATAGGGTTATCGCTTTCTAGTTGAAACTTCATAAACGTAATTAAATCTGGTAGTGTTGAAATAAGTCCAGCTGCTCCACCAAGTAAGGGGTTTTTGTCTAATGGAGCCAATTTGCCATTTTTATAGCTGTTTACTATTCGGTTTTCATCAAAATTAGAACCTAGTAAATAGGTGTTTTTCATGCCTAATTGGTCTAAAAAATCTTGCAATAAAACAGGATATGGTTTTTGGTACACTTGTTCTAAAATATAAGCAACAAGTTCTGGTCCAACAGAGCTGTAAGCGTAAACGGTGCCTGGTTTTTTATTTACTGTTACAGTTTTAAGTTCTTCTAAAAGGTGATTAATGTTATAAGAAAATGGTTTGTTTTTAAAATAACCATTATTTACACTGTCTGTTACTTCTTTTAGTCTTTTTGGTGTTTTGTTTTTTAAACCTATGGTGTGTGTAAGCAGATTTTTGATGGTTATTGGTGTGCCTTCAAATTCTAAATTAGCATAATCTCCTTTTAGGTGTTTTCTAATATCATCATTAAGGTTAATCTTTTTTTCTAAAACCGCTTTTGCTGCTAAAGAGCCTGCAAATACTTTGGTTATAGATGCTATTTCATATAATGTATTGTCGTCTGGTCTGTTGTTTGCACCTTTATCAATTTCGCCATAATAGTTTTTATATAGTTTTCCGTCTTTATAAATAGCAAACGCTAAAGAGTTAATGTTGTTTTTCTCTAAAGTTTGGTTAGCGTAGGTGTCTACTAGTTTTGTGATTTTTTTAAAAGGGTCTAGTTTTTCTTCTTTATTGGATTTACAGCTTAGTATACTTATAAAAATGATTAAAAGGATGGCTTTAAATTTCATACTATTTACGGTTATAATAAAAGTTAAATTATGGCTTTTAATAAGGATAACTTAATAGTAGGTTTGTTACACTATTGTGTTAAAAACCTTTGGCTGGTAGTTGCGTTAGCGATTGTAGTGTAAATCCTTTTTATGAGGCACGATTAAAAAGATTGCAACGTAAAGCGCGACCTTTAGGTAACGCCCAAATAGATGTGAAAATTAAAAAGTCCCTTTATATAATTTATATAAAGGGACTTTTTTTAATCTAATTTATCTGTTAATTTCTGAAACACCTTTTTGGCGTCTTTACCTTCGTATAGTACAGCATAAACAGCATCGACTATTGGTAAACGTGTTTTCTTTTTGTTTTTCTCGTTTAATAAATGAGCACTTTTAGTGGCGTAATAGCCTTCTGCTACCATACTCATTTCCATTTGTGCAGATTTTACAGTGTACCCTTTACCAATCATGTTTCCAAATAAACGGTTTCTAGAAAAGGTAGAGTATCCGGTAACTAATAAATCGCCTAAGTAAGCGGAGTTATTTATGTTACGTTTCATTTTGTGCATTTTTTTAATAAAACGCTTCATTTCTCGGATCGCGTTACTCATTAATACACTTTGGAAGTTATCTCCGTAGCCCAAACCGTGTGCAATTCCGGCAGCAATAGCATAAATGTTTTTAAGCATTACGGCATATTCTGTACCAATAACATCATCGCTAGTTTTAGTTTTTATATAATCGCTTGACAATACATCTGCAATAGCTTGTGCTTTTTTCTGATCGGCACAAGATATGGTTAAGTACGATAAACGCTCTAACGCCACCTCTTCTGCGTGACATGGTCCTGCGATAACCGCAATGTTCTCGAAAGGTATTTTATAGCTGTCGTGAAAATATTCTCCTAAAAGCATTCCTGTTTCTGGAAGAATACCTTTTACTGCAGAGACCACTGTTTTATTGGTAATATCTACGGTTAGTTTTTGTAATTCAGAATGTATAAATGCGGATGGGACTACAAAAATTAGCACATCGGCATATTCAGCCATTTCGTTAATATCGTTACTTAGTTTTAATTGCTCTAAATGAAACTCGACAGAACTTAAATAACTAGGATTATGTTGCTCTTTTAATAAATGCTCTTTGGTGTAAACGCTACGCATGTACCATCCGACTTCGTCCAAGTTTTCGCAAAGCATTTTTACAATTGCAGTGGCCCAACTTCCGGATCCAAAAACAGCGTATTTTAATTGTTGACTCATAAAATGGGGTTATATCAATATCAAAAATACGGAAAATTTTAGTGTTATATGTTAATGATTTATCAATGTTATATCGTTTTTGGCACAGCTTTTGAAATAGACTTAAATATCAATCCTTAAAACGACAGATTATGAAGACTATAAAACTACTTACAGGTTTTGCTTTAATAGCAACATTATTTACGTCTTGTTATACAGAAGTTGTAGTTGATGACTATAATGGCTATAATGACCCAATTCCGATAAACATTAACCAAGTATTAAACTCTAACGAGTTGTGGTATGTTGCGGTTGAGGAAACTATCGGTTATGGCGAGTCTCCTTTTTTACAAATCGCATTTACAGTCTCTTTTAGAAATGGGACGCTTTACGCGAATAATAACTTAGTAGGGATTGGTAGTCAGGGTAACGGTTATGGAATCGCAATTGGGTATTATAACGCCTATGACAATATCTTAGATGTGGATCATGATATTGATGGAAATGATAGTTTTGATGTTTATCAAATAGACAATAATACTATAGAATTATACAACCCATTTACAGATACCTCGTATTTTTTACATGGTTACCAACGTAGTAATTTTGATTATGACTTTGTGTTTTACGATAACATCCAATATTTTTTACAAGAATATGAAGCTTGGGAAAAAACATACACTAGTAATTTTGGAGCTTTAAATGAGTTTGATAACGAAAACTACTTGCAATTTTTATCTGGAGGAAATGATAATACGTTCCGAAGCAGTCAAGATGCAAATGGTATTAATCCAAACAATTTATATTGGGATTATACAGGATTGTATGGTGTAGGAAACGTAAGTGGAAACATGTATTTAAAAACATTGGTTTTAGATTACGATTATTTTGATAACGAACAATTTGAGTTAAGTATACTTAACGATCAACGTATAAAGTTATATCACCCAAGTTCTGGAACAGTATACGAGTTTACAGGAAGAGGTTATATCGAATATTTAAGGGTTGGTACAGAAACCAATAGATCTAAAGCATCTGGGCTTAAAAAGCGTGTACAGCATACAGAGAAAAAGGATAATGCTAGAGACAGTTCTAGAACATAAAAAGTTAGTTAATTAGTTTGTAAAAACCGTTTAAGGCATATGCTTTAAACGGTTTTTTATTTTTAGTTAAAACAAGGTTGCTACAGGTGTTTTAACAAAGACTTAGCATAAGAGCTGTTGCTATAAGTTGGCGTTGGGTAACTAATGTTTTAACTTTATAATTATTAAGTAACAATTAAACTAATAAACACAATTATGGGATTATTTTCATTTATTAAAAACGCAGGAGCAAAAGTTTTTGGGATAGGACAAACAGATAAAGAAGAAGTCGCAGAAGCAGCTGCAGCTGAAGTTAAAATAGAAGCATTAGCTGCCAGGAAACTAGAAGAAACAGCAAGAGATTTAGATTTAGTGGTAGAGGGATTAACTATATTTATAGATGCTGATGCGGCAACCATTTCTGGTGAAGCGGCAGATCAAGCAACTAAAGAAAAAGTGGTGCTTTTAGTAGGTAATAGCGATGGTATTGCAACAGTGGACGATAAAATGACGGTGGCAGTAGCAGCAGTAGTTATACCAGAAGCGCAGTTTCATGCCGTGATAAACGGAGACACTTTGGGTAAGATTGCTAAAAAATATTATGGTAATGCTATGAAGTATCCAGAAATTTTTGAAGCTAATAAGCCAATGCTTACAGATCCAGACAAAATTTATGTTGGACAAGTATTGCGTATTCCTGCTTTAGACTAGAGTATACTTTTATATACAAAAAAAAACGCCAACTGTGAGGTTGGCGTTTTTTTTTGTTTAAAGTAGAACCAGTACTATTAGCTATTTTTAATTTTTTCACGATGTGTAATACCCCAGTCTCGAATGGTTTCGATAACTTTATCTAACGATTTACCGTATTCTGTTAGGCTGTATTCCACAGCAACGGGAGTGGTGTTAAAAACAGTTCTGTTTACTAAACCGTTAATTTCTAAATCTTTTAGTTCTTTAGACAACATTCTAGGAGTAATGCCTTCTATTTGGCGTTCTAATTCTTTAAATCTATGGTTTTTAAAAGACAGCGCAATAATAATAGGTAGTCTCCATTTTCCGCCAATAATATCAATCACATCACGTACAGGTAGGATAAATGTTTTACATTCTGTGGGCGTATAACTGGTTGTGTCGTTTTTTATTGTTTTCATGTTATGTGCTTGTAACGGTGTTACTATACTAAAGTATAGCGGTATACTTTAGTATAGTGGTATATAAAGTATACCAAATATAGCCTACTTTTGAAAATAATAAAAATTGAAGTGTAGTATTCATTCAATTTTAAAAACAAAATAGATGACAAAGACATTAGTTGTAAGTTATACGCCTAGAGAAAACTCTAACACAAAAAAACTTGTAGATTATTTTATTGAAAATAACAAAAGTAAAACAGAAATTACGGAACTAAATTTAGCCAAAAACACACCGGATTTACTACTGGAAGACAGATTAAACTTGTATGTTAAACGTAATTTTGGTGGTGTTACATTAACGGATCAAGAGCAGTTATTATTAGCAAACAATGATACAATGGTGGCTCAGGTTTTAGAGGCTGATTTTATTGTTATCGCCAGCCCAATATTTAATATGTCTGTTCCTGCTACAGTTAAAGGATGGGTAGATGTTGTGATCCAGGCAGGCGTTACTTTTACACAAACCGAAATGGGACCAAAAGGACTATGCGAAAATAAACAAGCTTTAGTGTTAATGACTAGCGGAAGTGATTTTAATATCGAGCCATTAAAAAGCATGAATTTTGCAACACCTTTATTAAACGCTTGCTTTGGATTAATGGGTATTCCATCTAAAAATATTACTGCGTTTGGTTTGCAACAATATGCGGATAAGGTCGATAGTTTATTAGAGCAATCTAAAAATGAAATTAATGCTTTAAGTGACGATTGGTTTTAATTAATTAGACTCAAACACTGGAAGGAAGTCTGTTTGGTATGCTGGAATCAAAATTTGAAGACACTAGAACGCAAGCGCAAAACAGGATTCAATTAGGAGTAGAGATTGGACAAGCTTATAATTGGAGTAGAACCAGAATGGGAGGCTGGGCAGTAGCTCAAAGTCCTATTTTAAAGACTACTATCACAACTTCTAGGCTTAAACGAAAAGGGTATAAGCCTTTGTTGGATTATATTAATAATACGCAAACTTCAATTTGGTGAACCGCCGTATACGTTCCTGAGCGCTATTGCTGGTGGCAATAGAGACGAAAGGATCAACGTAGTTGCTTACGTACGGTGGTGTGAGAGGCGCACTCCGGCTATTTTAGTCGGAGCCGTCTACTCGATTAGCACAAGTTTTTTAATTTTCCATTCGTTTTTCATTCAGTTTTTTAAGATATACTTTTTGTAGTTTACTCCAAAAACTTGAGGTCATATTACTTTTATAGATTTTTTCCTTTTTTCTATCTACAACAGAGAATTTTTTAACATTATATAATGCTGGTCTATTTCTAATAGTCGTTGTACTAAAATCTCCACTATTTATTGTATTGGACTTCCAAACGGAACCAGCAGGGCGATAACTATAGTCAAAAATATATCTATATTTATGAACATCATTATATTTATCTTGCGTTTCAAATTCCTCTTCAGTTGCGAATTCGTATTTTCCTTTATATATTTTTTTTACATTCTTTTTTAGATATTTATTGTAACTTCTATGGTGAGTGATAAAAACAATGGTTGAATTATCTTCCCCAAAATCAGGTGGAATTGCTCCTTTTTCTTCTGTAATATTTTTGTTAGCCTTAGATTTAACGATAGCGCCACATGAAGATAAAAGAGTGATTGTTGAAATAAAAATTGTTAAAAAAAGATAATGTTTTAATTTTGTCATAATGTAAATTTTTAGAATTCTGTGTTTAATTTGTGCTAACGTTTAATATAAGAAACGTAGGGCAGGTGATAAGCACTATCGTTTCGGTTTATTACTTAGCTAAATATAAATATTTTGCTTTTATCTTTTTCTACTATAAATGCCAATTTTTATATTTAGCGGACTTTGTAAATAAATACAGACCTTTCGGTTTAGCAAAAACGTCCTATGTTTTTTATACCTTGTTAGCTGTTGTTTTTGAGTTTAATAATGTTTTTTGTCAAATCCATCCATATATGATATTTTCCAATTTTCAGATTCCTTAATCACAGTTAAAGGATAACCTGTTTTATAATCATTTATCCAATTCCATTTAATGTCTTTCCCAAAATCCCAAGTTAAATTAACAGAATCATTTTTTAATTCAATAGTGTTAATTATCATAGTATTCCAATATTCATCAGGATAGTCTTGGCAATGACACCATTCATTAGCCCCCGTTCCAAATGGAGGAAGATAACCTTTGTACCATTCATACTTTCCATTCTTAACCTTATTGTCTATGTTCTTTAAAATTTCTCTGTAATTATCAATGAAGCCCTTTGAGAAGTAATCGGTTTTCTCTAAATCATTTTTAATAGAATCAAATTCATTCCAGTCAATTCCTATGTACTTAATTGCTTTTTCTCCTTCAGGGCTCCAGCTAACAACTGAAAAATCATTGTCCTCAATTCCAATGTTAAAATAATTACGTTTATTACTTTTATTCCATTTATAAACTTTTCTTATAAGGTTCTGTATGACAATACTATCTTTTTTAGTAATGGTCGTATTCTTAATAGATAATTGTTCATTTTTCAATTTTTCAGATTGTGCTTCATTTTCTTTTTTCTTAGAAGAACAACTTATAAATAACAGTAAAATGATTGAGATTTTTAATAAGTTCATATTTTTTTTAATAACAGCTAACGTTGATGTATAAGGATAGTTGCGGGTTTGTATGCGAGGATTTTCCGAAGGAAAATCAGATGCAGGCAAACACGTAATTGCCTTTGTTTAAGCACTAAACCGGAATTATTTTTATACGGTGTTGGCAGTAGTTATTTTTGTTTTATGATATAATTAATTAGTTCAGAACCAAAGTCCAACAATTTTATAGAAGGAGATCTTTCATCAGTTGCGAATCCACCACCTCCTATGTAATCTTGAAAATCTTTACTAATTTTTATCAGAGAAGCATTTTCCAAATCTCTTACACATTTACGAAAATAGTATTTGTCTATTTCAGGATTATTTTTTAAATAATGTTCTAATAGGAATTCATAGGCTTTTATACTTCCAGCGATAAAATTTTCATTCACAGAAATATATTTTAATATAATAAAATGAGTAGGAGTGAGTTCGTCAATTATTCTTAAAAAAGAATGTTTTTTGTCAAATTCAAGTTGATTACCAAAATAATTTCCAATTGAATTTTGTAGATAGTTAAGCTTTTCGTTCTGATGAGTTTTAAATGCTATTTGACTAGCCTCTATTAAAAAGGTGACAAACTCATCATTTTCTTTTAAATTCTCAATCTTAAATGATTCAGATGTTTCTTCGAGATAATTAAGTTTATCAACGACAGCTTGCATCCATTCTTCTCTTCTTTTAGTGATAGGTTGTGAAAGAATTAGTCCAAATGTTTCAGATGCAACACCACCAGCAAATGGGATAGCACCAAATGCTCCTTTAACTATAGAATGAACTTTATCTTTTGATGTTTCTTTAGGTACTTCTAAGTCACTCATATCGTTTTTTATTAATTACTGCCAACGCCTGGGCTATGATTAGTGCAGGAATTAAAAGTAGTGAACTTTCGATTAAGCACTTAGCCAAATCTTTTTATTTTGTTTTATCTTTTTTGTTCTAAAGCCAAATCAAAAGATTTGGCGGACTTGGTTAAAAGCACTAAACTTTAGGTTAAGCAACAAAACCCGTATTAATTATAGCCATTGTTAGTCTTAGTTACTTCCATAACTTCCAGCTAATCTAACTATTAGAATTGTTTGTGTCAATTTTCAGAAAAGATTCTATATTCTCAATTATTCCACTAGAAATTAGAAAATCTTCTCTCCATTTTTTTATTAAAATTTGCTTGTAACTTTCTTTATAGATGTTACAAGATTCTGGGTTAGCTCCAAGTTCAAGAAATAATTTAATTTTTGGTATATAAGAATTGGCCTGATTCTCATAAAGGTTAAATTTCTCTAGATTATTTTCTTTGTAAGAACTTGCTTGCCATTTTGAATCCGCAAAATTCTTTATATTAAATAGCAATCCTGTTTCACACCAATAATTTAAGCTATCGATATTTGCTCCTTTTTTTATTAAGTATTCTGCAACATCTTTATTCAAATAGTTACAGGATAAGTAAGTCAAGTCAACATAACTTAATGGAAATTTAGTTTCCACTGTCCAATTAGCTTTATCTATTAACTCTATAATTTTTGCAGATTCTTTTGATTTTAATAATTTTTTGAAAGTATCTTCAGCTAAATCAACTTGCCAAGGTTTTAAATTATTAAATTTTTTATTTGGAGAGAAGACACCGTCATAATTAACTTGAGCATCATCAAAATTAGTCTTTGATACATCTGTTCGACCACCATCTAATAAGATTTTTTCGTTATCTAAGTTTCCCATTTCACACCAATCAATACATCTATTTTCGTGCATAGTAATGCATAACCCGTGTTCATAATCCAAACAAGAGTTAAAACTGAAAACAATATAAGCACTTGATTCTTTACTTTCTGTGTTTATAAAAACCTCATTAATTGCCAAAAGATTAAATAAGTCGTCAATAGTATTCAATTCGGGATAAGAATCGGGATATTCATCTTGTGATATAAAGGTCTTGTACTTCGGGTAGATTTCGTTTTTGATGTAATTTAGAAGAGATTTAAGGATTTTAATTTGGTTATTTATCAGAAAATTTACCGCATTAATTTGCTCAGTAAATGGGTCTGGATTATTGTCTGTAAAATCTGTTATTTGAACTTTAAAAAGACCTTGTAATTGTTTTTCTTTTAAAAGTCTATTTATAAGTTCAGAATTTGTTAAACATATAAACTCTTTCAATTCAATTGTAGGTGTCCAATTTCCTTTAAATATGAATTTTTCCACGGTTTTTATTAATTAAGGCTAACGTTTATGTATAAGAATAGTTGCGGGTTTGTGTGCGAGGATTTTCCGCAGGAAAATCAGATGTAGCAAACACGCAACTACCTTTGTTTTAGTACAAAACCGCAATTATTTTTATACGGTGTTGTGCATAGTTTTTTATAATTCATTCAGCTTATTCACAGCAATATCCCAATCAATTGGGAAAAACTTATTGAATAAAATTTTCGACTGAATCAGTTTGTTTTCTTTAATATAATTAATCGTAAACCCTTTAAAATCTCTGTTATTTGGATTTAGAAGAGCATATGTCTTACAAGACTTAAAAGGTAAATTAAATTCATCCGTTTCGTCTATCAAATATTCCATTCCATTTAGATTCGTTTTATTGTGTTCAGCGATTATTTTGTCAATAAGTACTAAATCAATTTTCTCGAAAATATAAGTATTTGATTCCATTTTTCCATAAATCTGATTTTGGTCAGAACTATAATCTAAAAGGTAAGAGTATTTTTTAAAGTTTTTATTCTCACTTTTATATTCATAAAAATTGGCATTTCTGATTGGCATTAAAGTATCAACCCATTTCTGATTAAAAATATCTTCCGCAACGAATAGTTTTTCAATTCCTTTTTCAGGTGGAATCAATGTCTTTTCATTTTCTTTTTCGCAAGAATTGATTAGGGAAAATAGTGTCGAAAATAGTATTAATGTCAGTTTCATTTCGTTCAGCTCGAATTATGCACAACGTGATTGTATATGGTTTGTTGCGTGGTTTAAGCAACTAATTTAATAAATAATTACCGACCAAGAAAGTCCGCGAGGACTTTCGTAAGTAGGTGAGAAGCCAGCAATAAATTATATACTGTGTGTGTGCCCAGCATGGGCATCTTTTAATTTACCTAAAGGTAAATAATTAATCTAGAGGGTGCAAGTCCCTTATGCGCAGGAGTAACCCTTCGGCTACGCTCAGGACAGGCTTATTGAAGCATTAGTAAGTCGCAAGGTTGGTAATCGCGAGGTTACATCTGAAGGCTATTTGTGATTGATTAATGAGCAAATACCACTACAAAACTCGGTACTGACCCTTCGTCTACGCTCAGGACAGGCCAAGCAGAAATCGTATACAGAGGCATAGTTATTCGGGTAAGCAAGCATAGCATTGTAACGCCCAACGATTACCAAAAGGGTAATTATGTAGATACGGCAGTGATTGAGTGAAAGAAGATGCCATTACCTGGGGAGGTCTCCAAAGTTACGAGTTAGCTATATGGAGCAATCAGCAGAGGTCATAGTACTTACAGGATACGAGTTGAGGCAATACCTCAGAAGGTCTCACAAGTAAGGAAGGACTGAACGTAATTCTCTTCAAAATTCGCATAGGAGCACTAGTGGTAGCCTATGCCTAAATTAGAAGATAGTGTCAAGGGTGAAAAGCCCTTTGGCTTGATGATTTACGAACCGCCGTATACGTTCCTGAGTGCTATTGCTGGTAGCAATAGAGACGAAAGGATCAACGTAGTTACATATGTACGGTGGTGTGAGAGGCGCACTCCGACTATTTTAGTCGGAGCCGTCTACTCGATTGTGCCTTGTTTTTATTCTATAGACTTACATAGTTCTTCGTAATGCAAAGTATCCTTTTCAAGTTCTGTAATTAAATCAGAAACAGCAAACTCAATGTCACATAATAAATCACTATTTACCATCATTCTATTTATACTGTTTGAATGACTGAAATAATGTAAAACTTTCATTATCCTTTTTGATTTTTCGATTCCAAATATTTTGTCTGTTCTTTCATCAACTTTAGAGTTATAATTTCCTGGAATCTTAGAATATGAATATAATTCTACAAAACGTCTCATAGAGTTTGGTATATTCATTAAAGCCTCATAATCTTCTTTATTAGCAGAATTATGAAACTTGTATAATTCGTTAAATAAATAATGATATTCGGACTTATAATCTCTTATTGCTTTTGGTAACCTGTAAAGACCTGATTCACTTTCTGCAATCCTTCTTACAAAATAATATTCAGTATCTCTTTTACCTAATGGTAGTTCTCTTAGTAGATTAAAAAATTCAAAATTATGAGTTGAGAGGAATAACTGTAAACATTTTAAACTATTTGGTCCATTTTCCTCATCCTTAAAGAAAAAGTCTTTAATTAAAGCATTTACCTGAAAAATATGGTTGCTATCTAAGCTTGAAATGGGGTCATCTATATAAATAATAGAAGTTTCAAAATTAGGAACTTCTAATAATTTAGTTAAAAAAAAAGAAAAAGCGATTGCAGTTTTCTCTCCTTCACTTAAGTTTTTAGCAATGTCATCATTACGTTTTAGTGTAAAAAATTCATTGCCATTTTCATTAATAACTTCGATATTTATTTCTTCACGACCTAAAAAGGAATGAATGAATTCATTTATTTTTTCTCGACCTTTTTGAGCATTACTTATTTCGGCTTCTATTAGTTTAATATTAGTATTGAATTCATTTATTTTTAATTCAAAAGATGAAAACCTATTGTTATAAGTTGTGATTTTAGACTCTTTATATTTAAGGTTTAAACTTTTAATTAATTCTGATGCATAATGTTGTTTTAGTTTTTTTAATGCATCAGACTTCTTTTTATTAAACTCTAATGTGTATTGGTTGTTTAAATTATATTTTTCATTGATTTCGATTACAAGTGTAGAGATTGAATCAGACAAATTTGTAATTTCTGAAAAATCAATTATGGGTGTAAAAGTGTTAGTCAGTTTTGAATTGACTTTATCTTTTAACAACTCAATTTGGTTATTATAATTATTTACTTTCTCCGTAATCTGTAAATTTATAGATTTAGGTTCTATATTTAATGAAGAATAAAAATCCCTTGAGTCAAGTTTTTTAATACTAATTTTAGATTCTTCCAATATCTCAAGTAATTTATTTAAATCACCTTTGTGTTTCTTTAAGTCTTCTGAAAAATGTGCTAAAAGGTCATTTTTTCTTGTCTCTGAAATTTCATTATGACAGTATAAGCAATTTTGTTTTTCGCTATGTAAATCAACTCCTTTTTCTACCCATTCTGAAATATTTGGATTCTCTAATAAAAAATCAATAGTTTTAGAAAAGGCTGGTGTCTCAGAAAGTAATTTAGTAGTTTTACTATATATATCAGAAAAATTTAAGTTAACGTTTACTAGTTGTATATCATTTTTCTTATCACTTTCAGACATTTTAGCACTAATTATGTACTCAGCTATTTGACTAGAACTTAATTTGTAGGTAGCGTAACTATCTTTAATTTGATTAAAAATAGGTCTTAATTGTACTTTTGTAAAAGACTCAACAATACCTAATTTTGCTGTTATAAACGAAGCTTTTGTAGTTAAACCATTTTCAATACTGCTTTTTAAAGAACTTGAAATGTTTTTAAGTTTTCCATTTATACTTATTAAACGGTCAACTTTTTTTGATAGTTCTTCAATTTCCTTTTCTTTTTCAATTGATTCTTCTCCAAGAAGTAAAACAGGGTTAAAGGTTTCTCCATCCCATTTTAGATTATTTTTAAGAAAATCAGAATTGAAAACTCTTACTGGGTTTGTATAATCAGCTAAATTGTCTTTATTAAATGATTTAGAGTTGTTATCTAAAATCTCAAAATTTGCTTGATTATAATCCGTAGAGATTTGGTTTTCATTAAAACAACCAATTATTCTTGATAAGGTAGTTTTTCCTGAATAATTCCATCCATATATGATATTTAACTTCTTAAAGTCTTCTATGTTTCCAGTTCTTTTGTAGTCTTTAAAAACACCAAATTTTTCAATTTTATTAACTCTTTTTATCATTTATTCTGGATTTTTCTCAAATAAGGCACAACGTTAAGTATAAGAAACGTAGGGCAGTTGATAAGCACTTTCGTTTTGGTTTATTACTTAGCTAAATATAAATATTTTGCTTTTATCTTTTTCTACTATAAATGCCAATTTTTATATTTAGCGGACTTTGTAAATAAATACAGAACTTTCGGTTTAGCACAAACGCCCTATGTTTTTTATACCTTATTAGCTGTTGTTTTTGATTTTAATAATGTTTTTTGTCAAATCCATCCATATATGATATTTTCCAATTTTCAGATTCCTTAATCACAGTTAAAGGATAACCTGTTTTATAATCATTTATCCAATTCCATTTAATGTCTTTCCCAAAATCCCAAGTTAAATTAACAGAATCATTTTTTAATTCAATAGTGTTAATTATCATAGTATTCCAATATTCATCAGGATAGTCTTGGCAATGACACCATTCATTAGCCCCCGTTCCAAATGGAGGAAGATAACCTTTGTACCATTCATACTTTCCATTCTTAACCTTATTATCTATGTTCTTTAAAATTTCTCTGTAATTATCAATGAAGCCCTTTGAGAAGTAATCGGTTTTCTCTAAATCATTTTTAATAGAATCAAATTCATTCCAGTCAATTCCTATATACTTAATTGCTTTTTCTCCTTCAGGGCTCCAGCTAACAACTGAATAATCATTGTCTTCAATTCCAATGTTAAAATAATTACGATTATTACTTTTATTCCATTTATAAACTTTTCTTATAAGGTTCTGTATGACAATACTATCTTTTTTAGTAATGGTCGTATTCTTAATAGATAATTGTTCATTTTTCAATTTTTCAGATTGTGCTTCATTTTCTTTTTTCTTAGAAGAACAACTTATAAATAACAGTAAAATGATTGAGATTTTTAATAAGTTCATATTTTTTTAATAACAGCTAACGATCTTGTGTATGAAACGTAGCGTGTAAAAAGACACTAACTTTTCGGATTTAGCACGAGCCGAATTTTTCGTTTTCATGTTTTATTTTCGTTTATAAATATAATCAAATAAAAAAATGACTACTTTGTAAATAAGCAAAAACCGCTCAAAAAGCCTGTAATAGCCATTAGTTATAAACGTTGTTGTAGGTGGTTTAACTTTTATTCATACTTGATTTAGACGCTTTAATTTTAACTTTTCTAGGTACTATATCTCTTAATTCTTTTAGCATATCATTTAATTTGTCAATTGAATTTGTGTTAATAGTTAATGAGAGTCCAGTTCCTGTTAGATTAAATTCAAATTCCTTTGAACTATCCTTTCCTAAAAGAAGTCCGCTTGTATTACTTGCTATAAAGAATAATCCTCCTTTCTTACATATGTTGCTGGTCATATATAGTCCATAACCTGAATTAGCCCATTCACCTTTTGGTTTGCGTTTTTGACCTGCATAAATTTTACCAGAAACCCCTGGTTCCAAGCTTTTTGAAATTGCTTCCTTGTCAGAGTTTAGATTTAGTTTTGGATTATCAGTTAAAGATTTTTTTATTCCAATTCCACGATCTAATACAGCAAAAACAACTTTGTTTTTACTTGGTAAATATTGTGCGCAAAATCCAAATGTATCTGTATGGCTATGCTCAACAATATTTCTGAAAATTTCACGTATTGAATAGGTCAATACTTCCTTTAGTTCATTATTAGAGTTTCTTGTTAGTACTTTACTTATTTCTTCTGCTTTATTAGTTAAAAATTCACCAGGTGGAATCATTAATTCTCGAGATTCTTCTAGAATTTCTTGTACTGAATATAGCGTTATTGGTATGTAATTATCATTGTTATTCGCTTCACCAGGTGTTTTTCCAAAATTTAAACCAAAAGATTTAAAAAAGCCCATATGAGCTTCGTAAGTTCTATGTTCAAAATTTTTTGCAGAAAACTTAGAATTAGTATTATTCTTTTTAAAAATTGCCATCTCACTACTTAGGCAAAGAAGAGAAAAAGGGTCAATTCTATTTAGGTTTTTAAAATCAAAGACGTATTCTCTTTCTTCTCTTAAATTCTTGAAAGTATTTATGAAATTTAGTGTTTGGTCAAATATGAGATGACTTGGGACTACAATGATTTTTTTTTGCATTTTATATAAAAAGGCTCTAGTATTTATTTCATAAGTTCTTGCTACTAATTACCTAAAACTACTTATACAAGAACTAAAGTAGCACATATCCCATAAGAATTACGGGATATGTGGAAGTTTTGTTCCTGATTTACTTTAGTACTCTTTCGCAAACTTACAATTATTATGACGTGTTTAAAACAGGTATAACTACGTGGTTTTATTTGTTACGCCTAAGTTACAACGGTGCAATGATTAATTTTTACGGATTTCCGTAAAACGGTAAAAAAAGGTATAAAAAAACCATCAGGTTAGATGGTTTAATGACTGTTATTAAAAGTTATATGTTGTTGTGAGAACGTTTATTTTTAAATATTTGCTTTTATTTTAAGCGTCTAATAATTTTTGAAATCTCCAATCTGCAACTTTTCTTATCCTTAGTATTCTTTTCGTTATTTCTGGGTTGCATGAACATTTAGATTTATCAAAACCAATCCAGTCTGGATAATTTCTTTTAGCCATTTCAAAAATGTGTTTGTCAAAACTATAAGAACGCATACATCCTATTTAATCGAAGTCAAACAAAGTTAGTTACCATTTTTGACAAAGTCAAGACCAATAGCTTTGGTGCCGGTAGAAATTTAACGTGTATAAACAGGTCTTATATAATCAGACACTAAAGGTTTTACGTTTTTAGATTAGAATTATCTAATACAAAATAAGTGCGACCAGAGATACAAAAGGAGAGTTATGGTTATGACTGTTTTAGTGCATATATTGCAGCTGCTAAAAAAGCAATCTTATGACTTTGAAAAAAAAACAAATAGTATTTTTCTTATTTTACATGTCTGTTTTATCAGGTATAGCGCAACAAAAAACAATTTATTATGGTGTGCCTGGTACTGGTGGGGCTGCCGTTTGTGTATTTGAAGACAACACGTATAAAGTTATTAAAAACGAAGCGTCTTTTTCAACCTTAGAAAATAAATATATAGTATTTAAAACTCCTGAGATAGATCAAAGTCGCTTTACAGTGATTAGTAATTCTGAACAAAAAACGGATAGTATTACAATTAGTGTGTCGGTATATGATATTATTTCATCAGCAGATAACACATATATTGGCTATAAGCAAAATGCTAATGATGACTACACTTACGTTAATCTTATCATTGAATCACGCTTATTTAATACAACTCCAAAGAGTAAGATCTACCAATTAAAAATACCAAAGTCTAATTATTTACAATTAGTATATGAAGAGGAATATATTAATTTAAGTTATTTAGAAAGTTTTAAACTTCCTAAAAACACCTCTAATCTTTTCTTTGATTTTAAATATAATTACAATAAAAAAGCAAACTTAAATTTGTTTGCAGAAATCGATGGTGCAGGTAAGCTAAAGGTGAATAAAAGACTATTTTCTACGGATAACCCTAAAGGCGATTATGTTAAAAAAACAGCAACAGATTCTATTAAAAATTGGACGGTCCCTATAAAAGTGGAGCAGGAGGCTTATAAAAAATTTGACAATCCTAAATTACTTTATCAACCTGTCTTAAATATTAGTCCAACAACTTATGACGATCATTTTCCAAAGATAGAAAGCTTGGATGAGGCTTTAGAGTTGGTACAAGCAGATGATTCTAAAATCTTATTAATCTTTAATCAATTATTAGATAATAATGCTGAAGCCTATTTTGAAGAATTTGCAAGGGGATTAAATAATTATTCAAGGGGTGATTACGATGCCCATTTAAAAAATATCATAGTATACTTATCTAAGCCTGAAGATAGAAAGGCTTTAGTTAAATTTAACTCTAAGAATGCAAATGAAGTTATTGCTATTAATTCACATTTAGAAACGCTTTATACAGAACAGATTTGGAGTAATAGATTTAGAAATAAGTATGGCCTTAGTTTAAGTACGTTAGAGCTGGATAAAAAATTAACAAATTTAAATGCCGTTCATGTCATAGATAAAAAAATCAAGGCTAAAACAACTTCGGCTAAGGACTTTTTAAATTTAAATCAAATCGAGGATAAAGATTTCTTATTTAAAAATCTAACAGGAGAGCATGAGAGTGTTACGGAAGTCACAGAAGTTAGTGAGAGGTATTCGAGCAACAAGGAAAGAAATAGAAAAACCACTGCGCAATTTTATTGGAAAAGTATTGCGGCGGTCCAATTAAAAGACGAATTAACAAGGCTGACAATTAAACATAAAATAGATAAAGTTTTAGATAGTGTTTATGCTAATCTTGCAATTAATTATGTCTCTTACGATTATAATTTTAATGATTTAATCGGTTATGAGTCATTTAGTAAATCTAAGATTTATTTTGAGTTTAGTCTTTATTTGTCCAGGTTTGCAACACAGATTGCTCAAATAAAAGTCAGATATTCTAATTATGACAATAATATTTATGCTATTGGATTTGGATTAAATAAAAAGGGTGCTTTACAGTATCCAGAATTAGTGATTCCAACTTATGAAAATCTAATGTTGCTTAAAGGATTCAACTCGCAATTTATAGGTAACTATCTTAATTATTTAATTTTGAGTAATACCAGTCCTTATGATGCTTTTGATTCGTTTTACAAATCCATAATAAGTAAGCAGGGTAATTATAAAAATCAAATCGAGCATTATTATAATACTTATTTATTAAGTCCAGACGAAATGTATCCTCATAATGAGATAAATAGACTGAGTGATCAATTGTCGGAAGCTTCTAATACCGTGGCTTGGCAAGTTGTGATCAAGCAAAACACGGATAAACAGTTATTAAAGAGGGCTTTAGATTGGTCTAAGTTGAGTTTGGAAATAGAGCCTGAAAATCATTATTACATGGATACTTATGCACACTTATTGTATTTTACGGGTAGTTTAGAAAAAGCAATTCAAATGGAATCCCAAGCGATTACATTGGCTACGGACAACAAAGACGATGAAGCATTAAAAGGATATACTGAAACGCTGCAAAAAATTAAAAGTGGCACCTTGAAATAACGGTTTTTAAGTAAATACCAACAGATTTAGATAAAATAGACGTGGGTACGTGTTACTGCTTTAGACTAGAGTGGCTGTTTATAAATGAAAAAGGCCAACTGTGAGGTTGGCGTTTTTGGGAGTTAGTGTTAGTTTAATAGTATGTATCACGGTCGTTTAGTGTGAAAAGTTATTCCTTTATCCATAAATGTAAATTTTTTACCAAGAAAACACTTGCTACGGATACTAGTAATAGTGTAAAAATTTCTGAAATATTGGAACGTTCAAAAAGTATGGCTTCTACAAAATGATAGACATTGTATAAACCTGCAATTATAGCCCATACAAAAGCCGTCCACTTAAACCAATTTTTGGAGATTTCAATTGTAAGTAGTGCAAAAAGTAAACATAAGCCTTCAAATAGTATTCTGTAAATATGATGGGCCACAGGTACAGCACCTGTTGCGTTTTCGATAATTAAGGTTTCTTTGTAATAGATATTGAAAAGGCCATATATATGATGTACGATCCATCCTAATCCTAAAAATAGCCAAAGAATAATAATTTTTGTTCTTATTTCTATGTGATTTTTGTCTTTTTGTTTTGGTGATAGTGTTTTTATTTGATCTTGTGTGGGTTGTAATTTCTTGTCATCTTCGGCTTTTAGAGCTTTAATGTTTTTGTAATCAATAGGGTTTTTACTAGAAGCACTTTTGTCTTTAATAGACGGTTTGATTTTTAAGTAAACTAGAAAGGCTGTTATGGATAATAGGATCCAAAGGATATCTACTGAAAGGATTTCGAATTGATTATTTTTATAAGTCGTCCAAATCCAATTATTGGAAACAATACCACTAGTAATTGGAATTAATAGTCCAAGAATTGCACCTGATAATAAGGTTACTTTGTTGGTGTAGTAATTATCTCTTTTAAACCTAAAATACAGAATTGCAAGGAGCCAAAGCACAAAGAAAAAACTATAGATGGCGGTTTGTTTATTTACAAAATAGGTGTTAGTGATTTTTACGAATAAAAAAGCGAGTGCAGTTACGGGAAACATAGACAGGCATATTGCCATATAAATATGTCCAACTTTAGTTGTATACAGCCTTTGCTTTAAAGTATTGCTTTTTTTGTTACGTGCTTCCACATAAATTAAGACACCTGTAACGATTACAAAACAAGTAATTAATGATAAAATGAAGTAGATAAACTTCATTGGAAGTCCTCCAAAATCACCAAAATGTAATCTACTAATCACGCGCTGTATGTCTTCTGAATAGACTAAATTATGAGGGTCTCTTTCTTCTTCAATGTCACCAGAGTAGGCGTTATATACAATGCGACCAGTACCTGTAAAACTTTTATTGTCTTTTAGTTCGCCAGTGATAACGTATTTCATATTTGTACCACCATAATTTCTAACAAAACCTGTGGTTAAATGAAAATCCTCCCATCTATTGGCTGTGGTTTGAGCAAAAGCATTAAAACTGGGCATTTTTTTTTCAGACTTGGCAACCCATTCGTAAGTTTTACGTTCTGGTCTTAGATCCGCCATTAATTGACTTTGGTCTCCTCCATACAAAAAATTTGCAGGCACTAATACCAAAATACTTAAACAAAAGTATGCGCCTGTTACAGCAAACATAAATTGAAAAGGTAAACCGATAACACCAAGTGCTGTGTGTGCGTCTGTCCAGACACGTTTTAAAGCATTCTTCGGATTAAATGTGTAGAAGTTAGCTATTATTTTTTTCCAATGTACTATAACTCCCGTAGCTATGGCGAATAAGAAAAAAAGTGATACAAAACCAGCAAGATATATGCCTATGTACGGAAACTGGGCAAAGAAATGTAAGCGATATATAAACTCACCTAAACTATAACTTTCAACATATCCTTTGGTGTCTGCAGATTTTATATCTACGGAGAAATACTCTTTTTTATTGGCTTTGTCAGACGCTAAAGCATCTTTACTCTTGCTTAGTAAAATATGTATTTTATCACTTTTTTTATTGAGATTTAATTGTAGATCCCGTCCTGTGAGGGCATAGTTTTTTTCTAAAGCTTTAAAAATATTATCGTAATCAATATTTTTTCTTTCTGTATGACTTTCTGCTGTTCCTTCTTGCCAAACACCTATTTCTTCTTTAAATAATGAAAAGGCACCAGCAAAAAAGATAATATATAAAGCAACGCTTATTACAATACCGCTTACTGTATGGGTATTAAAGAATACATTGTAGTTTCTGTTGCTCATGATACAAAGGGATTGTTTTGATTTCCTATAAGATAGATGCTATACAACAGAGTAATAATTACGATATAAAGTAACCAAGCTTTCCATCCGTTTTTAAATAAAAAAGGGATAATTAGTAATGCACACCAAACTATAAATAATGTAACTATGGATGTAATTAAAACCTCTTTTGGGTTTGGTAGCCAAAGCGATAAACACATATGTAATACTGCTGAGATTATATAGCCTCCCAAAATACCAGCAGATATTTTAGCAAATTGTTGCCAAGGAGAGGTGTTTAAGTATTTTGTGTTTGCAGGCATGGTTATAATGTGAATTCAAAAATTAATAGTAGTAGAAACACTATTGTGAGATGTTTATAGGTTACCTTTTTTAAAGGAAAAATAACAATGATTAAACTTAAAATAGACATTAACATAATAAGCCAAAATAGTATGCCTGAAGTGATTCCGAAGCTATAAATTATTAGGAATAAAGCACAAATTAGAAGTAAACAACCACTAATTTTGGAATAGTTTGTATTGTTTTGAATCCATCGTTCTAGGCTTGTATTAGAAGATAATTCCGCTTTTTTTGACGTGTTGAAAAACACAAGGATGGCTATGAAAATTAATAAAATACTACCGGATATCATTTTGTTTTTTGTTATAAATACGGAATAAATAAAAGATTGAAAAGACGTAGTGCTTGGTTAAATCCTGCTTTTACTAGTAATTTACAATGTCTTTTTCTTGAGACGTAATTAATCTTTAATCTCGCTTTTTATTAAAGAGCTGTTTGGTTGTTGTAAAGTGGTTCTGGATAGTGTCCCGTTTTAATGGATGGTAAGTTTGTTGTAAGTGAAGAGGTTAAGCTTGATGTTAGGTATTTCATTTATATTTATTTAGACTAAATTTAAATAAGAAGTTTTGACAAATATATTTTGGTATTCTGATATACGCAAATTATTTACAATAAATCTAAATAAGGTTTTATTGAGTTGTTAGTTTTCTTAGCGTGGTAGGCTGTTTAGGTTGAAAGATGAAATGTAGTAACAGAGAGAAATATCTGACAGAAAGTTTTTTTTGCTTACGGAACATTTCTAGACGCTTCCAGGAGGTGTTTTAAGTGATAAACATCCAAAATAAGCTAGTTTTCTATAGGTTTTGTTACTCAGGTTGTTATTTGTTTTAATTGAGTGTAATCAATGGTCATTAAGGTTCCGTTTGAATGAGTTTGATTGGAATTTAAAGGAATCAAATCAAACATCTTAACAAGTCAAATAAGAAAATTAGCCTACCTATAAAAATTCATCTCATCCAAATATGCCCAGACATGTTCTGGTAATAATGGTTTGATGTTTTTACCGGCTTTAATACTATTACGTAGTAAGGTTGAAGATATTTCCATGATTGGTCTAAACTGAGTTAGGAAGATGAGCCTGAAAATATAAAACAGCAATATTGAAATAGAGGATTTATAAATTGATATTATATGATTCAGGCAATTATATGTTGGTTAGGTATTACATATTCCTACTTTTTATTAGATTATGATTTTGAGTTAGTTTTTTTGGAAGAAATCAGATAAATAAACCTAACTCAACTTAATTAAGCATTGATTATTTGTCTACCGTTTTTTTATGCTTTTCTAATTCTAATTCTAATTCTAATTGTTCAAGTCTTAATTGCAAGTCAAGAAGTGTTTTATTCTGTAATTTTAATTTTTCTATTTCCTTTTGTTGTTGAATCAGGTAAAGGGTCAATTCTTCAATTTTGAGAAGCAATTTTGAGTCCATTTCTCCTAAAAAGATCCCGTTTTCTTCTACTTCTTTTGCGCTCGGAATATCTTTTAAATGTTTATTTTCTTTGATATGGTTTTCCACTTCTTGAAGCGTAGGTAATTTGTAGTCTTCATTGAAGACAAAATCAGCCCATTCAGTTTCTACTTTTATTTCTTTAGCCCTTATATTGCCATTTACAGCTAATTTCCATGCTTCATTATTTGTTGTTCCTATTCCTACGTTTCCGTTGTCAACGATAAGGTCTCCAGAAGGAAAATACCATTCTCCTTTAGTAGGGACATCCTCATATAAACTTGTATCGGAAATAAGAATAGGACTTTCAGGAATATTAATAATTAAAGTACTTTCCTTTGTGATAGAACATTCAAATGAAAAATGTCCCCAAGCTCCATTTGAATAGCCCCACAATTCATATATTTTAGAACTGATTTTTTTTAATTTCAAAACAGATTGTTTTGTTCCACTAACATTATTTTGCCAGTCAGCTAGAGACACATTAGGCCCTTCTCTTAATCTTATTTTGGCAGATGAGTTATATTTAGTTGTAGTGCTTACATAGTTGTAATCCACGGAAATATTTGCAGAATTAAAAGCACCGTTGTCGTTTAAATCAATCTGAAATAGTTTATACCATTTCCCTCCTGAATTTAAACCTAGTGAATATTGAGCGTTATAGTGGTCTTGTGCATTGACTTTAAAGAAAGCGAATAACAGTACGATTGAAAAGAATATTTTTTTCATTTATATATTTATTGTGAATAAGATATTGGTTTAATGAGTGTTAAGTTATATTTAAGCGAATTTACTTAAAATTATTACAAAGGATCATAGAATAGTCGTACTACCTATAAAAATTCATCTCATCCAAATATGCCCAGACATGCTCTGGTAATAATGGTTTGATGTTTTTACCGGCTTTAATGCTATTACGTATTAAGGTTGAAGATATTTCCATGATTGGTGCTTCAACATGATGTATTTTAGGGTGGTTATCAAACTGGGTTTCTATTGTGCCAGTACTTATTCTTGGATAGACGTAAATATGGTGGTTGTCTAGAATCACTTGATAGTTTTTCCATTTATGAAAGCTTTTCAAGTTGTCTTCTCCCATAATTAAAGAAAAATCCTTGTCAGGATACTTTTCTGTTAAATACGCTAAGGTATTAACGGTGTAATTGGGTTGAGGTAAGTTAAACTCGATATCACTCTCTTTAAGCGTGTCGTAGTCTTTAGTGGCTAGATATACCATTTCTAAGCGTTGGTAGTTATCTAACAACGAGCTTTTCTTTTTAAATGGGTTGTGTGGCGTTACCACAAACCAAATTTGATCCAAATCGCTATTTTCTACCATTTGGTTAGCAATTATTAAATGCCCAATGTGTATCGGGTTAAAAGATCCAAAGTATAAGCCTATTTTCATTTTTTAATGGTGTCATATTTAGTGTAGTCAAAGTGTTTTTAGTGCTGGTGCTATACCTTTTTACACTTCAAAAACCACCAGAGTTGACAGGATGTGATTATTTTTTAATAAAATCGCTAACTAAATGTTCTGCTTCTTGTAATGCTTTGTCAAGATTATCATTTTCTATAATAACATCAAATAAAGGGGCAGTGGCAAGTTCTGCACTGGCTTTACTAATACGCATGTTTATCTTGTCGTCAGTTTCTGTCTTGCGCTTTTTTAAACGTATTTTAAGCTCGTCAATACTTGGTGGCTTAACAAAAATAGCAATGGTTTCTTCTGGGAATTTACGTTTAATACGTAAGCCTCCAGAAACATCAATATCAAAAATTACGTTTTTACCTAAAGCCCAAATGCGTTCGACTTCCGTTTTCAAAGTCCCGTAAAAGTTATCTCTGTACACTTCTTCCCATTCTAAAAAGTCGTCGTGTTTGATGTGCTGCTTAAAGTCTGAAGCAGATAAAAAGTAGTAGTCTTTAGCATGTTCTTCCGTACCGCGTTTCTCTCTAGAGGTGGCAGAGATAGAAAAGGCTAAGTTTAGCTGGTCTTGTTTTAGTAAATGTCTTACTATAGTTGTTTTTCCAGAACCTGAAGGTGCTGAAAATACGATTAGTTTACCTTGTTTTTTAGTGTGTTCAGTCAAAAGTCTAGTTTTTTAAAGGACGTTTAATAATTGTTCCTTAATTTTTTCTAATTCGTCTTTCATTTGTACAACCAATTGTTGCATTGGTGCATAATTACTTTTTGACCCAATAGTATTAACTTCTCGTCCAATTTCTTGTGCGATAAATCCTAATTTTTTTCCGTTAGAATCTGTACTGTTTATGCTTTCTATAAAGTAGTTTAAGTGATTGTCCAAACGTACTTTTTCTTCAGTGATGTCAAATTTTTCGATATAGTAGACCAGTTCTTGTTCAAAACGGTTTTCGTCATACTTCTCTTTTAGTTCTTCAACGCCTTTTCTTAAACGCTCTTTCACACCTTCAACACGCTCAGGATCCATAGCGATAACTTGCGCTAATAGCGCTGCTATATTTTTTATACGATCGTTAAAATCTTGTTCTAGGACTTTACCTTCGTTTAGTCTGTAGTCTTTTAAGCTATTTAAAGCGACTGTTATTTCGGCTTCAATCTGTGCCCATTCTGTATTGTCAATTTCTTCTCTAACGGTATTTAAAGCATCAGGAAAACGAACTGCCATTTTTAGTAATTCGATATCATTACCAGCATTATAAACCGCCTTTAGTTGTTGCATATATTGCTTAACAACTGGTGCATTTATTTGTGTTGAGGTATCATCTGCAGTTGTTTCTACGTAGATAGAGAAGTCTACTTTACCACGTTCTAACTGCTTCGCCATTAGCTTACGTAAGTCTAGTTCTTTTTCTCTGTAAATTGAAGGCATGCGTGCATTCAAATCTAGGTTTTTACTGTTAAGCGATTTTAACTCTATAGTTATCTTCTTTGTTGGCAATTGTAATACAGATTTGCCATAACCTGTCATTGAATAAATCATATACACACTAATTAATTGCGGCAAAGGTAAGTAAAATGTTAACGGTTAAGAAATCGAAAATTTATTATGAGCCACGTTCTAATTATTGTAATTTTGAAATAACAAAAGTTGAAAATTATGTACAAAAAGGATTTTGAAATTAGATGGAGTGATATTGATGCTAATAGACATTTAGCAAACTCGGCTTATATTAACTACATGTCTCATACTAGAACCGCTTTTTTACAAGACCATGGGTTTTCTTTAATGGCCTTAAGTAAGGCAGGTATTGGTCCGGTTGTTTTCCATGAGCATGTGCACTATTTTAAGGAAGCTTTTTTAGGACAGCCAATAACGGTTAGTTTAGAAGTGTCTGGTTTAAGTGAGGATGGGATGTTTTTTAAATTTGATCACAACTTTTATAATAGTAAAGGTCAAAATTTAGCATTTTGCGAAATTGTAGGCGCATGGATTAATTTAGAAACTAGAAAGCTGACAGGATTATCTGCAGACTTATTAGAAATGGCTAATAAATTTCCAAAAACGGAAGACTTTAAAATTTTAACTAAAGAGGACATGCGCTTGCATGGACGTTTACCTAAGGATTTAAAACTTTAGGTTTTTTAGTAACCAAATACACACCAAAAAAGATTAGGGATGATGCTGTTAGTTTTACCGCTGTCACAGCATCACTACCCGCTATTACTGCATAAATACCTGCTATTAATGGTTGTAGGTAAATAAATACGGTTACTGTAGAGGCTTTTAAATGTCGTAAAGCTAAAGGGTTTAATAAATAAGTTCCAAAAGTAGCACCCACTATAACAAATAGTACCGAGAACCAGATATATGGTGTAAATGAGGACAGGTTAATAGCCAGAATATCGTTAAATCCAAACGGTAGTACCATAAAGAAACCTATTAAAAACAACCATCTTATAAATGTAAAGGGATGGTATCTGTAAGTTAGCTTTTTGATGATTATAATGTAAATACTATAGGAGATAGCATTAAATAAAATCATAAGATTACCTAAAAACACATTGTCTCCTGGGCTTGCTGATTTACCATAAATGGTTAAAATTGCGGCACCTGTAAATCCAAAAATGACACCTACTATTTTTAATCGTGTAATTTTTTCTTGTAAATAAAAAGAAGATAGTAATAATACAATAATAGGAGTAATAATCATTATTACCGAAGCGTGTATTGGCGTGGTTAGCTCAAGACCTTTAAAAAATAAAAGCATATTTGTAGCAACTCCAAAAAAGGCAGCGTAGAGTAAGGTTAAAAAATCTTTCTTCTCTATTTTTTCCTTTGGTCCTAAAAAACTAAATAACCAAAATAAAAGTGCTGCACCGCCTACGCGAAGTACAATGAATCCAAAGGGTTTTACAAAACCACCGACCATGACGTTTTTAGCGAATGTATAGTTTAAGCCATATAAGACTTGTACTAATAATGCCGCCAGTAATGCCCAATACCTAGCTTTCATTAAGTGCTAGTTTTGTGGCTTCGGTTGTTTTTTTAGAGTTTCCGATAAATATAGCGTCGTTAATTACTATGACTGGTCTGCTTAAAAAGGTGTAATGTTCTAAAAGATATTGTTTGTAATCTTTTTCGGTTAAGTTTTGATCTTTAAGTCCTTTCTCTTTATATAGTTTGGCGCGCTTGCTAAATAACGCTTCGTAACTACCTGATAATGCTTTTAGTTCTTCAACTTGGTCTACTGTTAAAGGATTTGTTTTGATGTCTTGAAGTTCAAAATCTGAAGGCAAATCAAGTTCTTTTAAAATACGTAAACAAGTACTGCAGGTTTTTAGGTAGTATACTTTTTTCATAAGGGTAAACATTTTGTCAAAGGTCGTTTTTTTTGATAAAAAGACCTCTATTTTTTAATTAAAACTAGTTTTAGCACGGCGGAGCTTCCGCGAAAGCGTTATGTAAAATCGGAAAGTTGCAGGATCGCGCTATAAAGCACATGGCGTTGGCGTCGTGATGTAATTGATTGGCTTTGGCTATCATACTTGTATTTTGGACAGTAACCTTAGGGTGTAAAGTAACATTTGTAAATTGGCCACTTCCGTTATTGTTTTCTTCCATGGTGCCTTCGGGTTGGTCTGTGTAACTTAGGACTATGACGTTATTAGTTGCGCAGAGGTGTAAGTACCAAAGCATGTGGCAAGAGGCGATTGAGGATACTAATAATTCCTCCGGATTATACCGCGTCTGATCACCTAAAAAGGCAGGATCTGCACTGGCTAGAATAGGTTGCGTTTTATCTTTTGCGGTTATACTATGGTTGCGATTATACGTTTTGTAATGCGAGGTGCCTTGTCCTAGATTGCCTGTCCAATGTATGGTCGCTTGATACTGGTGGGTTTTCATTTTTAAAATATTAAGGTCTAAAGTTAAAAATCCAATTGTAATTAGTTTAAGTTTTTTTTATTTAGTTACTTGTGGCAAAAATTGAAATACTATGGACTTTACTTTTGATGTAACTATAAAAAACAGACACTTATTAAACCATTTTTTAGAAAGCTTTACTTTAGAACAGCTAAATAAAGTGCCAGAAGGTTATACTAATAATATTTTTTGGAATGTGGCGCACACGGTTGTAACGCAACAATTGTTGGTGTATAAATTATCTGGTTTTCAGATGCTTATTAGTGACAAGCTAGTCGAAGCTTACAAAAAAGGAACAAAAACGGAAGGCGATGTGACGCAGGCTGAGGTTGATGAAGTAAAAGGGTTGTTGTTTTCTACTATCGAAAAAACGAAAGACGATTATAATAATAAAGTGTTTAAAACGTATAATGAATACACAGTGTCTACCAAAAGTACGTTAAGGACTGCGGAAGATGCCATTACATTTAATACCTTCCATGAAGGCATCCATTTAGGGTATATTTTAGCACTTAAAAAAAATATCTAGTAATTTAGATATTGGTCTATTACTGTAAAAGGAATGGTGAATTCAATAAGCTCTTTAGTAAAATTGTCCAATTCAAAATTATCGTAGACAATAATAACACCATCGTCGTTAAAGCCGATGGTTTTTGGAAGCTCAAAGTTTTTAGCACCGTTTGATACGCTAGTATAAGTCGTGAGCATTTCCTTATCGTAATATTTCTTTGCGATAGTTTTGAAGGCATCCATGTTATTGATGATGTCTTTAGTGGCTAGTGATTTTCCGTTTGCTATATCAAAATTAAAAAACTTAAATTGTAAGTTACTGCTGGCTGCTCCTGTAGTGATGCTCCCATTCATGGCAATGCTTACAAGGCCCTCACTTTGGTAAGATACTTCGCCATCAATAAGGGCTTCCCATCTCGGAAATTTGGTGCCAAACTCGGCAAGTAACGTTTTGTTAAAATTAATATAGGCGTCGTTAAAGGCTGTAATGCTTTCTTCTATCGATTCTTTTTTGTTTTTACCGCTGTCTATATTTAATACATCACACGCAAATCGAGTTAGTGTGTTGTTTATGTTTTTAGCGGTTTTAGATTTCCCTTGTGCTTTTGGGATAATTATTTCTACAAAGGTTTCTTTTTCTTTTGAAATTTGAGTTTCAGAAAACGTTAGGACTTTGTCTTTTTGACAAGAAACAGTTAATAATAAACAGGTAAACACAGCAAATACTGTTGATTTTGACATAGATAAAGTGTTAAACATAGACTAAAGGTATTGTTCTAGTTTGAATACCACGAATTTAAAAACTAATTTCGTGGCTAACAAAGATTTTTGCCATGAAATTTAACACAAAAACAATACATGGTGGTCAAAAACCAGATCCAGCGTATGGAGCTGTGATGCCACCAATATATCAAACGTCTACTTATGCACAAATGACACCAGGGGGACACAAGGGATTTGCGTATTCACGATCACATAATCCCACACGTCAAGCTTTAGAAAATGCCTTTGCAAGTTTAGAAAATGGAGCCTTTGGATTGGCATTTGGATCAGGTTTAGCGGCGATTGATGCGGTTATGAAAATTTTAAAGCCTGGTGACGAAGTGATTTGTACTAGTGATTTATATGGTGGTACCTATCGTTTGTTTACCAAGATTTTTGAGGGTTTTGGAATTCAATTTCATTTTGTGGATATGCAAAAAGCTTCGGATATTGAGGGGTTTATTACTGATAACACTAAATTGATTTGGGTAGAGACACCAACTAACCCAATGCTAAATATTATTGATATTGTGGCTATTGCAAAAATAGCGAAACAGCATAACGTGCTATTAGCTGTCGATAATACGTTTGCAACTCCTTATTTACAGCAGCCTTTAGAGCTTGGGGCGGATATTGTTATGCACTCCGCAACCAAATATCTTGGCGGACATAGTGATTTAGTCATGGGGGCTTTAATCGTAAAAGATAAAGCGTTGGCAGATAAATTGTATTTTATACAAAATGCAAGTGGCGCGATATGTGGCCCACAAGATGCCTTTTTAGCGTTGCGTGGTATTAAGACTTTGCATGTTAGAATGCAGCGTCATTGTGAGAATGGGAAGGCTGTAGCCGAATTTTTGAATACACACCCTAAAGTGGAAAAAGTATATTGGCCAGGTTTTGAAAATCATCCCAACCATGATATTGCAAAAGCACAAATGAGTGGTTTTGGTGGTATGGTGAGTTTTGTAGCTAAAGGAAATAATTATGACGAAGCCATTAAGTTTGTCGAAAACCTTAAGGTCTTTACTTTAGCTGAATCTTTGGGTGGTGTGGAATCACTTTGTGGGCATCCTGCAAGTATGACACATGCTAGTATCCCAAGGGAAGAACGTGAAAAGATAGGTGTTGTAGATAGTTTAATACGATTAAGTGTTGGTATCGAAGATGAGGCCGATTTAATAAGCGATTTACGTCAGGCTTTAGGGTAGTTTATAACGATTTGAGAATAAAAAAACTCAAGTGTAAACTTGAGTTTTTTTATTTTAACACTATATTTTTTCTGTTAATCTAAGTAATAAATGTAACCTACATTTAACCAAACTAACCAATCGTTATTCTTGTTAGAATTTAATTGATGGTCCAAACCGTCAACCCAATCGCTAAAATAATACTGACCTCTAAGATCTAACATCAAATCTGATGAGCGGTCTAATTTATATCTCACACCAATACTTGAAACGATAGCCCAAGTAGATCCTGATTCAGGGCTAACAGAACCTGGTTCCCATAGGGAGTAAAAATTATTGCTGTCTAATACGTTGCCGACATCATTGTTACCATTATCATAATCTGTGTATACTTCTGGGTTGTATGAAACAAAGTGTGCTCCTAAACTTACAAATGGAGCTAACTTATATCCAAAGGCTTGAAAAGAGCGGATGCTTAAAGGATAAAATTCTAATTGCATTCCGATATCAAAATTACTAGATTCACCAGTATGACCTCTTAATCGGTCCGCTTCATCACTGGTTTTTGAGTCTTGTACCCAATGTCCTAAGTGTTTAAGCTTTGTTTTATTATAAGAAATCTCTGTACGTAATTTAAAGTGGTCATTAAAATAATTATCGGTCGTATAGCAATTACAATTGGCTTGATAAGCAAAGTTCATGTAGTGAACTAAACCAATACCAAAACCAGTATTGCCAGAGTTTGTGTCAGAATCTTGACGTTCTCCAAAGTCAGATTTAAAGGCTACAGGGCCAGTGATTATGCCGATTTCGTGAGAAAAGCCTAATTGAGAAAACGCAGGGCTAGCACTTAATAATATAAGTACAGCTAATATCAATTGTTTAGGGTTAAGCATAATAAGGCTTTATTTAGAGGCTATTTATAAGGCAAATATATAAAATCCCGACGAACCCGCAAATTTTAAGGATAAAACGCATCATCTTAATTTAATTATTTTAATATATTTAAATCAACTATAACGATTGCGAAAACAAAAAAAAAGTAGGTGCTGTATTAAAGATAATGTATCTTTGCAGTACATATTTATGGATTGTATAACAGTATCGTAATTATTTACATAATGAAAGATAAAATTGAAACGTTTTTAGATTTAGTAAGACAAAAAAATGGTAATGAGCCAGAATTTTTGCAAGCAGTACACGAAGTTGCAGAAACTGTAATTCCGTTTATAGAGGATAACCCAAAGTATCAAGGTAAGATGTTATTGGAGCGTATGGTAGAGCCAGAGCGCACAATAATTTTTAGAGTGCCTTGGATTGATGATAAAGGTGACACACAAGTAAACAGAGCGTTTAGAGTAGAATTTAATTCGGCTATCGGACCTTATAAAGGAGGATTACGTTTTCATCCATCAGTAAACCTTAGTATTTTAAAGTTTTTAGGTTTTGAACAAGTCTTTAAAAACTCTCTAACCACTTTACCAATGGGTGGAGGAAAAGGAGGAAGTGATTTTGATCCAAAAGGAAAGAGCGATAACGAAGTGATGCGTTTCTGTCAATCTTTTATGTCAGAATTATTTAGACATATTGGTGCTAATACAGATGTGCCTGCAGGAGATATTGGTGTTGGAGGACGTGAAATTGGTTATATGTTTGGTCAATATAAGCGTTTGACAAACGAATTTACAGGAGTACTTACAGGTAAAGGATTGTCTTACGGAGGTTCTTTAATCAGACCTGAAGCTACTGGTTATGGTACGGTATATTTTGCAAAAAATATGCTAGCGACTAAAAATGATTCTTTTGAAGGAAAAACAGTTGTTATTTCTGGATCAGGAAACGTTGCTCAATATGCTTGTGAAAAAGCAACAGAGTTAGGTGGTAAAGTTGTGACAATGTCAGATTCATCTGGGTATATTCACGATAAAGATGGTATAGATGCTGAGAAATTAGCGTATATCATGGAAATTAAAAACATTAACAGAGGTAGGATTAGCGAGTATGCAGATAAGTATACTTCGGCGACGTTCCATAAAGGGGAAAGACCTTGGAGTGTTAATTGTGATATAGCAATGCCATGTGCAACTCAAAATGAGTTGGATAAAGCGGAAGCTGAAATGTTAGTTAATAATAAGGTATTAGTTGTTGCTGAAGGTGCAAATATGCCAACGACACCAGAAGCTATTGAAGTTCTTCAAAAAGCTAAAGTGTTGTTTTCTCCAGGAAAAGCATCTAATGCAGGAGGTGTAGCTACTTCAGGTTTAGAAATGAGCCAAAATTCTTTACGTTACAATTGGACTAGAGAAGAAGTTGATGCTAAACTTCATCAAATTATGGATGATATTCACTCTTCTTGTGTGCAGTATGGTACTCAAAAAGATGGTACAGTAGATTATGTAAAAGGAGCAAATATTGCTGGTTTTGTTAAAGTTGCTGATGCTATGTTAGCGCAAGGCGTAGTTTAATAAAAATTAGTATAAGTATTAAAACCCCTAATCTTATTAAGATTAGGGGTTTTTTAGTGTTATAGATTAATATCTTGGATACAATAAATTGTGGTATTTTTGAGTTTTATTATTGATTTTAAAAGCATGTTCACAAATAAGATTAATTTTCAATTGTTTATTTTCTGTATAAGTTTTTTAACTATACAAGTCGGTAGTGCTCAGGATTTTTCTGATGAGTGGACTGGTCATTTTTCTTATTTGAATGTTAAGGATGTTTCTCAAGGTAGTGAAAAAGTCTTTGGAGCCTCAGACAACGCTGTTTTTGTGTATGATAAAAACACCAATCAGATTGAAACACTATCTACGATACATGGATTGTCGGGAGAAACAATATCAGTTATAAAATATGCAGAAGATAGTGGGTTACTTTTTCTTGGGTTTGAAAATGGCTTAATTCAAATCTATGATGAGGTGAATAATTCTGTTTTATCTGTCGTTGATATTTTAGAGAAACCAACAATTCCTCAAAGTGATAAAAAAATAAATCATTTTAATTTAATAGATGATACTGTTTATATATCTACGGATTATGGTATTTCTGTCTATAATTTAGATAGGTTGGAATTTGGAGATACTTATTATATAGGAGCTAGTGGCTCGCAAATAGTAATTTCTCAAACGACAATTTTAGATGGATTTATTTATGCGGCAACTGCTTCTGGATTAAAAAAAGGGTTGTTAACTAATCCAAATCTTATAGATTATCAAGAGTGGATACAGGTTGTTGCTGGTAATTGGATTGGAATAGAAGCTGTCGGTGAACAATTGTTTTTATACGATTCTAATAAAAGAGTGTATGAATTTGTGAGCAATACACCACAGCTTAAGGCTACGTATGCACATTTTATTGAAGATATGAGAATTTCTAGTAGCCAATTAGTGGTAACAACACAAAGGGAAGTTTATGTGTATAATCCGGAAAGTTTTGCAACGGTAGCTCAAGTTATTAATACAATTGAATTTGACGTTAACTATACGTGTGCCTTAATTGATGAATCTAATACAATTTATGTTGGAACTAAAGGAAATCCAGCTGCTGGTAAGACGGGATTTGGGGTTTTAAAAACGACAGTTAGTGATCCAGCTGTCATGGACGAAATTCACCCCAATGGACCGTTGTTAAATAATTTTTTCAAAATTAAAACTTTATCAGGTCACATATATGGTACTCATGGCGGTTATGATGTTAGTTTTAATCCTTATGCAATCAGTAACCAACGAGCGGGTGTTAGTCATTATTTTAACGATTCTTGGCAGAATGTGAGTTATGCTAATATCTTGGATATAACTGCAGATCCTAGATCTTTATCTCATATCTCTATTGATCCTTTAAATGCAAATGAAGCTTATATTAGTTCTTCTATTGGTGGGCTTTTAAAATTAGAGAACAATGTGCCAGCAATGTTTTTTAATGAGGATAATAGTACTTTATATCCCTTTCTTACAAATAACCATTTTGTGCATGCATCGGTTTTTGATTCTGAAGGAACGTTTTGGGTAATGAATAGTCGGTATGATTCTCCTTTAAATAGATATAAAGGAGGGCAATGGACTTCTTACAGTTATTTAGATGTGATTGATCCAGCTCAGGATAATGAAGGCTTTGCTTCAATTATTGTAGATGCTAATAATACTATTTTTACAGGGTCATATAATTTTGGAATTATTGGTTATAACCAAAGTACGGGCGGTTTTAATGCTATTGGTGAAGCAGAAGGTATGCCCTCTGATGCTGTTATTGCTTTAGATATTGATAGAAACGGTCAGTTGTGGATGGGAACAGATAAAGGTCTGAGAATTATTTATAATACTAACGACTTTATAGATGGAACACCAGAGATAGATGATATTATTGTTTTGGATAATGGTGATGCTAGCGAGTTGTTGTTTCAGCAATACATAACAGATATCGAAGTAGATGGTTCTAATAATAAATGGATTGCAACATTAGATACCGGGCTTTATTATTTTTCTTCGGACGGACAAAAAACTATTTTTCATTTTACTAAAGACAATTCACCTTTACCAACAAACGATGTATTAGATGTTGATATTGATGATGTCAATGGTATTATTTATATAGCAACAGATAAAGGCTTAGTATCTTTTAGATCTGATGCTTCCAAGCCTCAATCTACATTAGAAGATGCTTTTGTTTATCCTAACCCAGTGCGACCAAACTTTAATATTTTAACGGATAAAGTTAAAATAAGAGATATTTCGGAAAATGTAAATATTAAAATTACTGATATTGAAGGTAATCTAGTGGCGGAAGCAGCGTCTAGAACAAACTCTAGATTTAATGGCTATAATCTTGAAATAGATGGTGGGACCGCATTATGGAATGGTAAAAATTTAGGTGGTAACATTGTAGCCTCTGGCGTGTATTTAATTATGCTTAACGATTTAGATACTTTTGAAACAAAGGTGTTAAAAGTAATGGTTATAAGATAATGTTAGTCGCTACTAATGCCATTGTACTGTCTAAGCTTAGGTTTAGGGATAACGATTTAATTGTTAAATGCTACGCGCAAAAACAAGGGGTTGTTAGTTATTTGTTAAAAGGGGTGTTGTCTTCAAAAAAAAGCAATAAAAAAGTGGCCTATTTCCAGCCATTATCACAATTACAATTAAATACAGATTATAAGCCAAACCGTTCTTTGCAGTATATAAAAGATATAAGAACAGATTTTTTATATGCGTCGCTTCATACCAATATTTTAAAGAGTGCTATTGTCATGTTTTTGGCCGAAGTTTTATCACATGCTTTACAGGAAGAAGAACAGAATGATTCTTTGTATAGTTATATCCAGACCACTTTACAATGGTTGGATACCAATGATAGTTATTCTAATTTTCATTTATTGTTTCTTTTACAATTAACTAAATACTTGGGGTTTTATCCAGATCAAACGGAAATGGAAACTGCTTTATGTTTTAATTTGTACGATGGCGAATTTCAAGAAGAAAGCATCTCTAAGTACAATGTCTCAGGAGAAAATTTAACACTATTAAAACAGCTTTTAGGCACGTCATTTGATGACTTAGATAGTATCAAAATTAACGCAAAACAAAGACAATCTTTTTTGGCTCTTATTTTAGTGTATTTTGAATTACATTTGGGGAATTTCAAAAAACCAAAATCTTTACAAATCCTTAATGACGTTTTTAATTAAAAATATGAAGTTTCTTTTTAGCATTTGTTTACTATTCTTTTTCTCGTTTTCGGTGTCAGCACAAACTATAAAAGTGCTAAATAAAACCACTAATGAACCTGTTTTTGGAGTGGCCATTTATAATACGGACAAATCTAAAAGTGAAATCACAAATCTTAATGGAGAAGCAAGTTTGGATAGCTTTAAATCTACAGATTTGCTTTATTTTCAGCACATATCTCATAAGTTAAAAGAGATTAGAAAAAGTAATATTAAAAATAAGCATGTTTATTTAACGGCTAGTCAACAAGGTCTGGATGAGATTGTGATATCTGCTTCCAACTTTGGACAACGAAAAAAAGATATTCCCAAAACTATTGCAACAGTATCTGCTAAGGACGTTACTTTTAATAATCCACAAACTAGTGCAGACCTGCTAGAGGCTACAGGTCAAGTATACATACAGAAAAGTCAATTGGGTGGAGGTAGTCCAATGATTAGAGGTTTTTCAACCAATAGACTACTAATTACTGTGGATGGTGTACGAATGAATAATGCTATTTTTAGAGGTGGAAATCTTCAAAATGTTATTTCTATTGATCCTTTGTCAATACAAAACACGGAAGTTACTCTGGGGGCTGGTTCAATCATTTATGGCAGTGATGCTATTGGAGGAGTGATGAGTTTTTATACTAAAAAACCACAGTTTTCATTTTCGGATACTCTAAAGATAAAGAGTAATGTGTTGTTGCGTTACGCAACAGCAAGTCAGGAAAAAACGGCGCATATTGATGTAAATGTAGGCTATCAAAAATGGGCTTTTTTAACTAATATTAGTTATACCGACTTTAATGACTTAACCATGGGAAGTCATGGACCAGATGCTTATTTAAGACCAGAATATGTTATTACGGAGAATGGTCAAGATGTTATTGTAGAAAATAACGATTCTAGAATTCAAAAATTTACGGGATATAACCAAATTAATTTGATGCAGAAGGTTAGTTATAAAGCTGCAGAAGATTTGGATATTGATTTTGGTTTGTTTTATACAGCAACATCGGATTACTCGCGTTATGACAGGCTAATACGCTATAGAGGTGATGCGTTACGATCTGCAGAATGGAATTATGGTCCTCAAAAATGGTTTATGTCTAACTTGAGTGTCACCAAACGTAGCAGTAATGCAACGTTTTATGATAATATAAAAACGACGATAGCTTATCAAAATTTTCAAGAAAGTAGAATGGATCGAGATTTTCAAGATAGCGATAGAAACGTTAGGGAAGAGTCTGTAGATGCCTTATCTTTTAATATCGATTTCGAAAAAAAACTTAGCAAAAAATCAAACTTATTTTATGGTTTTGAATATGTTTATAATACTGTCGGGTCTTTAGGTTATACTGAAAACATAGAGACTAATACAGTAGATAAAACAGTGTCAAGATACCCTGATGGTGCGACATGGCAAAGTGGAGCTGTATATGCGAGCTATAAATATAAACCAAATACTACGGTTGTATTTCAATCGGGTTTACGTTATAATATTGTCACTCAAAAGGCAGATTTTACTGAGAATAATCAGTTTTTAGATTTACCTTTTTCTGAGTCGAATAATACGGCAAATGCGTTAACAGGGACAGCAGGTGTTACTTGGTTGCCTAACCCAATGTTACAATGGAAATTTAATCTGTCTTCAGCATTTAGAGCGCCAAATATTGATGATACTGGTAAAGTGTTTGATTCGGAACCAGGCTCTGTTGTTGTGCCAAATGATAATTTAGATCCAGAATATGCGTATAGTGGTGAATTAGGATTAAAGCTGAATTTTGATAAAGTTGTTATTTTAGATATGGCAACGTATTATACTTATTTAGATAATGCTCTAGTTAGACGTAATGGGACGTTAAATGGTGAAACACAAATTTTATATGATGGCGAGCTAAGTAATGTACAATCTATACAGAATGCTTCAAAATCTTGGATTTACGGTTTTGAAGTTGGAGCTCAAGTTAATTTTTCAAAATCATTTAAATTAACATCTCAATATAATGTTATTGGTGGAACAGAGGAAACTGATGGCGTGGAAGTCCCTGTTAGGCATGTTGTCCCTAATTTTGGAAACACGCATGTCGTTTGGCAAAAGGATAGAGTAAAGGTTGATGGTTTTGTTAATTATAATAATGCGTTGTCATTTAATAAACTCGCGCCTTCAGAAGCGGAGAAGGATTATATATATGCCTTAGATCAGAATGGAAATCCATATTCACCTTCGTGGTACACTTTAAACTTAAGAACGCAGTATCAAATAGGAGATGATGTAACAATAACTGCTGCTTTAGAAAATATAACGGATCAACGTTATAGGACCTATTCTTCTGGTATTGCTGCTCCTGGTAGAAATCTTATTGTTTCTTTAAAATATAGTTTATAAAAAAAGGCCTCAATCTAAATTGAGGCCTTTTTTTATTGATGAAATTTGTGTTTATTTTTTAATTGCTTTTTTACTAATAACTTGTCCATTACTTAATTCTACTTGTGCTATATAAAGTGCTTGGCTGAGGTTGGCTAGATTTATAATTTTAGTAGTGTTGTTACTTTTAAAAATATATATAACCTTCCCTAATACATCTAATATTTTTATGGTCTTAATTTTTACATTATTAGGCACAGTAAACTGAACTTGATTATCAGTCAATTCAATTATTGATAGATCAGTCTGACTAACATTGTAGGTGTTTGTTGTGAGGTTGTTTGTGTTAAATACAATTTCAAAACGGTCATTAAATGCTCCTAATTCAGAAGTAAAACTATAATCTGATGTTGTTAAATCTTGAGAAGTATTCTCTAAGTTGTCTTTTAAGTAGATAGCATGGTCTGATAAAAAATCACCTTGAAAGTGATCTATCGCTATCGTATAAATAGTAGGCGATGTTATTCCTGTTTTTAGTCCCAATACAATGACTTCATCATTGCTTAATGTTTCATTTTGCTTTCCTTGAATAGCTAAAGGAATGTTGCTATTATCTGCAAAGGATACTAACATGGCAGAACCTCCGCTGTAATAACGTCTTGCATCGTAAGACGGACCGTCATCCATATCGCTTGCGCCAGGAAGATAAGCGATGGCAATTTGACTAAAAACACCATTATCACTGGTTAAATTTAACCATAATTTATTGTCAGGACTTGTATTGTTAGTACGAAAGAATTGATCATTATTACCAGTAACGCGCATACTATTGTTAAAAATCACTTTACTAGATGTGCTTCCATAGCTATCAGAGAAATTGACAAAAAAACCTTGACCTGACGGGATAAAGTTATTTGGCGCATAGCGTTCGCCTGCAACATTGGCACTAAAATTAATTATTGCGTAATCATTACTACTAAAATTTATTTGTTGATTGCCAATAGTTGTGGCAGAAGGCGGTGTGGCTTGGGACCAAAAATAGATGGCGCCATCTATAACTCCTGGGTCGACCGTCTCTAGTGTTGTTGCGTTTTGAGTGAAGAAGGCATTCGCATCAATAGCGCTAGGGTAAGGATTTCCTATAAATTGCCAATTATTATCTAGTGTAGAGAGGTCGTTTCTAACTATTGGAACACTAATTTTACCAGAATTTGCAGCTGACCCAAAAAAGGATAAATTTACGCCTGTACTTGCAATGTTTGGTCCGGCAAGGTCCATAGGTGCCATCGTTGTTGCGTATCCAACTCCAGGAGTCATTATTCCGGAGGAATAAAGTTGCCAATCATCTCCCTCATCATCAATATCATCTTGTCCCGCGGTAACGGTATTGTTGTTACCTAAGTCTTCTGCTTCCATATCATTAAAAGACCCACCATTAAAAGTAAACTTTCTGTCGTTACTTGTATTTGGAACTAAGTTTTCAAGTAAGGCATCTGCTAGTGGTGATCCCCAATACGTATATTCATACCAAGCAACAAAGGGTGCAGTACGTTTTATGACTTCTATTGGAAATGTTTCTACGGAATTATTTATAAATTTTGTGGTTTCGTTATTCTGTATTAAGGCTCCTTCTTCTTGTATAATAAGCTTTGCAGTGTTTGTAATATTATGTTCTACTTCTATAAAAGTATTTGGAGTAATAATGACTTCTGCATTTATTGTCAGACGACAGGCTGAAAAACTAGTCGCTGCACTAGTGTTGTATGGTCCGTTAATTATGGCAGGTGTATTTATGTTTGGGCCTATACCATTGGACCAGGCAGTGCCATCCCAAGTTACAGTTGATTCAGAACAAGCGCAAACATTTATATGATAACCTAAAAAAGTAAGATTGTTTGATATGTTACTAGTCCAATCAGAATCAATGTAGCTTGCTGTAGGCGCTTGCACACTACTATTTCTAACAAGATTAGTATTCTGTACAAAATTATTATTGACATTCAGTACGCCTATAATATCTAAGTTGATACCGTCAGCGTTTTGTAGAGCGGTAATATCATTACCATCAGACTCTAAAACAATAGAGCTAGTACAGTAATTAGCTATTCCGTTTAAACATAATTCAGAATTATTTAGGGCTATAATATAAGTGGAATGGGGCGCTATGATATCGTCTTCGGGCAACGTCCTGATTTGTGGTTTATAATTTACCCTTCCGTTGGCAAATCGTGCTAATTGGTAATTCTTAAGGGGTATTGGAGCGTTTGTTGGATTATAGAGTTCTATATATTTTTCGTTTGGTGTGCTGGTTGCAGCTTCGTGATATTCTGAAATAAGTAATGCGCTACAATCAAAAGGTTGTGTGTAAGGCATTATTTCGCCTTGAGCATTAACGTCTAAAGCGATGGAGTCACAAGTTATATGGATATTTTCATTATACGTATTGACCGCTAACCCATAGGTCAGTTTCGCATATATTGTGGTTAATTCTACTGTGTTTAAAATTGGAGATAGAGTTATAGCATTATAATACGGTCCATTTTGGTTTAATGCTATTTCAAAACTTCCAGAAGTAGTAATAACAATGTCATTTGCAATTGAGGAACCTTGCACAGTAAATGTTTCTGGTAATAAATCGACATTACCTTCTACACAGCTTAATCCCGATATTAAATTGGTGTTTGGATTAATAGTTACTGTGGGAGTTGTGGGAGCTACACCGCTAATTAATATATTATCTAATCTATAGCGTTCATCATTACCATTATTATCCATCGTCACTTTTAGCTGTATAGTACTTCCTGCTAAAAAGAGATTGTGTGATACCGATGTAATTGTATCAATGTCATCGTTTAGCGCACCGTTATTACCTGCTATTGTCCATGGGTCTCCATCAATACTATATTCAGTAGTAAATGTGTCATTAGGCTCTAAATCGTCAAATGTTGGTCTATTATCAACTGCTTCCAATTGAAAAGTAACATCATTAAAATTTGTAATATTTATAATTGGAGAATACCAGATTGCTGGTCCATTTGTGTCTCTTGCTTCTAGATATGTGGAACCACTTTCAACACTAAATTTATCTTCATTACTATCAAAATTAGTCCCAGAAACGTCAATAGACCAATTTACACTGGACATATTAATATCAGTAGCTCCAGTGGTGGTATTATAAATAGCCCCTTTGTTACTATCGTTTATAAAACTTTCGTTATAAATAACGGTTTGAGCATACGTAATAGAACTAAAGAGTAGTAGGGCAAATAGCATAGGTATTTGTTTCATAAATAGTGGTTTTTTTAAATGATTAATAGCTTATTTTTGACTTATGTTTAAAAGTCAAGAGTCTTACACAGTAGAAGAAGCAACTAAAAAGTTGGAACACTATTGCGCTTATCAAGAACGTTGTCATAAAGAAGTAAAGCAGAAACTAAGAGACATGAATATGATACCTGAGGCTGCAGATATTATTGTGGTTCATCTTTTGGAGCATAACTTTCTTAATGAAGAACGTTTTGCCAGAGCTTATGCTAGAGGTAAGTTCAGAATAAAAAAATGGGGCAAATACCGAATCACTTTAGAATTAAAGCGAAAGGATATTGCTAAATTTAATGTAAATCAAGCACTTACGGAAATAGATGAAGCGGAATATATAGAAGTGTTTAATGATTTAGCCGAAAAAAAGGTGAATTCTTTAAAGGAAAGTGATAAGTATAAAAAAAGAAAAAAGTTAATTGACTATTTACTATATAGGGGATGGGAAAGTCATTTGGTGTATGAGAAAGCAAGCGAATTGATCAAATAAGACATAAAAAAAACCTTTCATTACTAAATGAAAGGTTTTTTTTATTGACTTGAAAATAAAGACTATAAGTTAAATACGGCTCCAATATTTACAGTGAATTGATTATTTATCTTTTCAGCAGCAGTTAACGCGTCAGAGTTATATTTTGCTAAAGTAGTACCGAATTCAGAAAATACTCCGAAACCACTAGAGAAAAAGTAACGCATCCCTAAGTGACCACCAAAGTTTTTTAAGCTTAAGCTAATACCAGGATATACATCAAAATTATCGCTGATATCTAAAACACTACCTAAATTAGCATTAAAACGTCCTTCTAATTCAATACGGTCTTCAAAATTAGCAGATAATCCATTGCTTAGATTTAAAGCATAACCGGTAACAACACCAATAGATATATTTTCACCGATACCATAATCATAAGTCAATGCAATACCACTTGCGTTGTTTTGAAGATTTGCTCCGATTTGAAGTTTTTGATCTCCTTTTCCTTCAAAAGCTTGTGCACTTACTAAACTTACTGTTAGTAATAATGCCATTAATAGTAGTCCTTTTTTCATTGTATTCAATTATCTTTTAATTTATTGTTTGTGTCGGTAATGGCTTTTTGATTTTTCCAATCAATCCATCTTTGCCCTTTAATCCGACGCATTAAGTTGTCAAAATTACGCATTATAAAGACATTGTATACGGCTTTTGCTAAATTTTTTGGTTGTCTTGCTATGGCCCTTAGGCTCATAGAGAAGCCAGGAGTGATATATTTCATGTAATGCCAATAGCCTTCTGGCATATATAATACTTCGCCATGACTTAAATGACATTGCCAACCTTTGGCATTTTTTAACGCTGGCCACTTAGTAAAATCAGGGTTTGAAAAATCGATGTCTTCTCTTGCTATTAATGCATGAGGGACTTTATATAAATGTTCGTTTTGATTTTGGTCAAATAATATAATTTGCTTTTCACCTTCAAAATGGAAGTGAAATATATTGGCTAAATCTATATCGTAATGCATGAAAGTATAACTATCCTGACCACCAAAAAATAACATAGGTAACCCTTTCATTAATCGTAAGCCAAAATCCGGAAAGGTAAAATCCTTTTGAAGTTGAGGAACTTCTTTTAAAATATTCCAAAGAAATATTCTAAATTTTGTAGGCTCACGTTTTAGTAAATCTACATAGTCACTCATTTTCATTTTAGCGTGGGGCTCATTAAATCCATCTTTATGATCAACGGGTCTGTCATCATACAAAGGGACTATTTTATCTCCAGCAACCGTCTTTATGTATTCTAAATTCCACTTAGTATAGGCAGGCCAATCTGTAATAAACTCTTCTATAACTACAGGTTTTTGAGGCTTAAAATAATGTTTAATAAAATCCTGTTTAGTTATCGTTTTAACTCTTGGTATGTCTTTAAGGTTTAAGCTCAATTTTAAAAATTTATAGCTCAAAGTTAATAAAACGTTACTAAAAGTAGTGTTATTGTTTGTATACTATTTAGTTAAAGTTATATCGCAGTCCAAATAGAATATTACTAGGAGGCATTGGTACATAGCCTGTTTCTATATATTCGGCATCAAAAATATTATTAGCAGTGGCTGTCAATGTAAATTGTTTAACAGTAACATCAATGGAAGCATCCCAAACATTATAGCTGTCCCCCGTTGTACGCTCAGCGTGTTTATAAACAATGTTTTGACTTATGTCTTTAAATAGTTTTGTGCTTAAACGTGATGTAAAATGATGCTTTAATGTGTTTAAAGAGTATTTAGATAAATCTTTGTTTTGGTCTAAGATATCGTCTTCTAAAAAATTATAAGCAACAGCAAAGGTTTGTTTGAAGTCGTTAATATTGAAATTGTATTTTACGTCTATTTCAAATCCTTTTGTTATTACCTCTGTAATATTAGTAGCTGTAAATACTTCTGTAATATTGTTAGGTCTTATAAAGTCTATTAAATCTTTAGAATTACGGTTAAATACTGCTGCGGAAATAGCAAGTTTTGCTGAGTTGTATTTTAACCCAATTTCTTGTGCAAATGCTTCTTCTGGTTTTAAGTTTTCGTTTCCAGAGGTAAATGAATCAGAATAATATAAATCTGTATATGTCGGTATGCGGTAGGTGTAACCAATATTACCATAAGCTTTTAAGTTGTCATTTATTTTGACTCCAACGTCTAAACCTGGATAGGCATAAAATTTAAAGTCTGAAAAATAGGTTACAGCAATACCAGGAGTAACATCAACAGTGTTGTCAAACAATTTAAATTGGTGCTCTAAAAATAAGGTAGACATAAAACGTTGTCTGTTACCTAAGTTATTACTACTAATATAAATTTTAGATAAGTCCACACCAAAACCAGTGGTACCCAATTCAGAGTTGTAAGATGCATTAGCTTCTGCTCCAATTTTATTAGTAATATGTAAGTTTCTGTATACTGTAGGGTTTTCTCTTAGATAAACATATTCGTCTTGATTACGTTTCCAATATAAACGCGGTTTAATGGTTAAATTTTCGGTATTAAATTTAGTCGAAAACCCTATCAAGCTATTTTGTGTTTCTTCATATTGATCCACAGCACTGGCACGAGCATAAAACCCATTTGCACCAAATTTACGCTCTTGAAATGTTGAAATCATTTCTATAGCTTTGTTCTTTTTGTTAAAAACACTTTTTACAAAGTAGTTACTATTATCATAGTCTGTATTGTATATGTATCCTTCTGAAGTCATTTTGTCTATATGTACAATATGTGACGAGTTTTCTAAATTTGAACCAACGGTAACGCCTGCATTAAATTGACCAAATGAACCTGCTTCTAATTTTACAGAGACCGTATTTTTTAAACTGTTTTTTGTTACAATATTGATAGCTCCAGTAAATGCATTTTGACCAAACACCCTTGCAGCTGGGCCTTTTATAACCTCTATACGCTCAATTACCTCAAGAGGTAAAGCGGCGTTCATGGTGTGGTGACCCGTTTGCGCATCGTCCATTTTAATTCCATCAATTAATAATAACGTTTGGTCAAAACCACCACCTCTTATATATAAATCAGCTTGACTCCCTGCTGTTCCACGACGTCTAATATCAACACCTGCAACTTGTTGTAATACATCAGCGACGTTAGTTGCTGCGCTATTTTTTATGTCTGAAGACGAAATAACAGTAATTGTTCTAGAGTTTTCTTTAAATGGTAATTCAATTCTAGAGGATGTTATAATTACAGAGTCTAACTTTTGTTCTTGTTCTAAGTCTTGTGCTTGTATAGTTATAGAGAGTAAAGTAAATAAGTAAGTAAATTTCATAATAATAGTTATACGCATTTTTTGCGGTGCAAAATTCGTAACTTTCCGGATCACTAAAGTAGTCCAGTTTTAAAACAATGCATAGTCCGGTTTATGACATATTAGAATCTTTAATTAGTTTTGAGAAATCGACTACCACGTCAATTTATATTCAGATCTCACAACAGATTATTAATGCCATTCAACGTGGTTATTTGGCGGAAGGAAGTGCTTTGCCAGGAACCCGAAAATTTAGTACATTATTTCAAATAAATAGGAATACTGCGGTTGCTGTTTATGATGAGCTAGCATCTCAAGGATGGGTTGATATCATTGCTAATAAAGGAACTTTCGTGTTAATGCCTGAAAAGAAAACAGCAGCTATAAAAGGTGTCGTTCAGGGTTTAGATAAATTAAAGGCATATCCTGAGACAGCAGGTTTCCCATTTCAATCTTCTTTTAATTTAGCATCTACGGAAGAGTATTCTGTAAGTAAGTATGTTATTAACGATGGACAACCGGATTTAAGATTGCATCCAACACACCAATTTTCAAAATGGTACAGTGCATCAATGAAACGTGGTTCCCTAATTTCAAAATGGAATCAAACCCAAGAACAATCTTATACAACGTTTAGTCGTCAGTTGTGTAATTACTTAAATGCAACGCGAGGATTTCATATAAAGCCAAATAATATTATCAGTACTCGCAGTACAGAGATGAGTTTGTATATTGTGTCACAGCTTTTAATTAAAAACAAAGATGTGGTGCTTGTAGGGAATTTAAGTCATTATAAATCTAATATGATTTTCCAACAAGCGGGTGCCAATATAATTACTATTCCTGTTGATGACCATGGGATTGACGTTGATTTTATTGAAAAGAATTTTACAAAACATAGTATTCGTTGCGTGTATGTTTGTGCACATAGACAATACCCAACTGCCGTAACACTTACTCCTGAAAGACGTTTGAAATTGTTGCAATTGGCGAAAGTATATCAATTTGCTATAATAGAAGACGATTTTGATTATGACTTCCAGTTTGAGGGTTCTGCTATGTTACCTATGGCCAGCTCTGATGGAGAAGGAATTGTTATTTATTTAGGTCGTTTGGGGCAGTCTTTTTTTCCTAGTTTTCAGATTGGATTTGTCGTTGCACCTCAGAATATTATTAATGAAGCTAAAAACTATTTGCAAATTTTAGATAAACAAGGGGATTTAATTCAGAAACAAATACTTACAGAGCTTATTTCTGAAGGCGAAATACATCGTTTAATCAAAAAAAATATAACGATTTATAAACAAAGACGTGATTATTTATGCGCGCGTTTAACTATTCATTTTAAAGATGATGCTACTTGGCAAGTGCCAGTAGGGGGTTTAGCAGTTTGGTTGTGTTTTAAAATACCCGTATCGCTTATTAAGTTAGCAGAAAAAGCAAAAGGACATGACTTGTTTTTACCTAAAACAGTACTCTATCAAAATAAAGACATTTGTGCAATACGATTAGGTTTTGGGCATTTAAATGAAGATGAAATTGATAATGTAATTAAAATTTTAAAGACTTCTTTTGAGGATGTTAAAAGTATGCTTTAGTTTATGTTGTTTGATTTTTATGAGTTTTTTTGTCTATCCATTTAAAGTCGTTTGGTATAGTGGCGTCAAGTAATTCTATATTTAATTGTTCGGAAAGGTTATATCCTATTTGGACTGCTTCTGAAAAGGAGTCTTTTGAGTATAATTCAAAATGTTTGTTTTTATCGTACCATAAGTTTACCACAAAAGTATAACTTCCATCAGTTAAAGGTTTGTAAAAAATTGAAACATAGGTATAGTTTTTAATACTTTTCCATTTTCCAAGTTTTAATGGTCCTACTTCTAGCGTTTTTTTAAATCTTGATTTTTCAATGTCGATATAATTTTTTTTGTTTGAGCATAAACCGGTCGCAACAAGAACAATTAATACGACTGATTTTATCTCCTCAGACAGGTATCTAAAATAGTTATTACTCCAATTAAAGAGGTACAAATCTTTTCCAATTATGTAAACCGCTATTGTAAATAATAAAGCAGCAAGTGGTAATTGCCAAAAAGGTCTATTGTTTTCTGAAATTAGTAAAGTGTTCTTTTTCAAATCAATGTTTTTTATTTTACATCAAATTCAGTGTTACAATTTGCACATCTGTATTTATCTTTAGTGTAGAAGGGAAGTGTGCCTGAAATAAAACCAAAGAGAACCGCTAATTTATCTATCCTTAAATCAGGAAAAGCTAAAGCTGTGCGGTTTTCTACTTTAGAAGCCATCTGTATAGCATTAGACTGTCAGCCAGCAGATATTTTAGAATACACGGAGGATTAAAAAAACCTCACAGATTTTAAAATCTGTGAGGTTTTTTATTTATGATTTAGTAGTAAGGTTATTCAGTTTTACTATCATCTATTTTAGCATCTTCAATAGGTGTTTTGTCTTTACCTTTTAAATATTCAGGTAAATCCATACCAGCCATATTAAACATATCTTGTAAAGGTGGTACTGATTTATACATTCCTGATAAGAAGTTAGCAGTAGATGACTTACCGTCATCACCACTTCCGCCATTCTCCCATACCGTTACCTTATCTATTTTAATATTTTTAATAGCTTCCGCTTGCGTTTTAACTAATTCAGGAAGTTTATCGGCAATTAACAATAATACCGCATCCTTAGAGTTGTTTCCTGCTGCTTTAACAATTTGTTCCATACCAGCTGCTTGCTTGGTTAAAATTTCAAACTGACCTTGTGCTTCGGCTTGTGCTTTAAATAAGATGGCATCAGCTTCCCCTTTAGCAATTCTTCTAATGTTTTCGGCACGTGCTTCTGCATCAATTTCGACTTTACGCTTGTCAATTTCTGCTGGTACAATAACATCGGCCATTTGAGAAGAACGCTCACGTTCTGCTCTTGCAGATTCTGCTATTTGCTCTGCAGCATAAGACTCTTCTAATGCTTTTGCAGTTTGTACTTTTTCTGAAGCAACAGCAACACGTCCAGCTTCCGCTTCACGTTGACGACGTAAAGAATCTGAATTGGCCACTGCAATTTTAGCCGTATTTTCTCCTTCTACTGCTTGTGCATTTGCAGCAGCAACTTGTGTACGTTCATCTTGGACAGCGTTAGCTTCACCAATAGATCCATCTCTAGTTTTCTCTGCAACAGATTTACGAGCGGCGTTAATAGCATGCGCTGCAGCTTCTTTACCTAAAGCTTCGATATAACCAGACTCGTCAACAATATCTGTTATGTTTACGTTAATTAGTTTAAGACCAACTTTCTTTAATTCTGATTCAACACTTTGAGAGATATTAGTTAAAAACTTATCTCTATCACTGTTAATTTCTTCAATATCCATCGACGCTACTACTAAACGTAATTGACCAAAGATAATTTCTTGTGCTAATTCTTGTATTTCACTTTGACCTAAACCTAACAGACGCTCGGCAGCATTTTGCATAATACCTGGCTCTGTAGACACTCCAATAGTAAAACGAGACGGTACGTTAACACGAATGTTTTGTTTTGATAAGGCGTTAACTAGATTTACCTCAATAGATATTGGTGTTAAATCTAAAAATTGATAATCTTGTATTACCGGTAAAATAAAAGCAGCACCACCATGAATACATTTAGCAGATTGTCCACCACCAACTTTACCATAAACGACTAGTATACGGTCAGAAGGACAGCGTTTGTAGCGCCTAACAAGGACAATTAAGAATAAGAAAATAAATAGTACAGCCGCAATAATAGCTACTGGAAATCCTAAATTTAAGGACTCTGGGTTGATTTGTAAGTTCATATTTGTATTTAGTTGTTAAGTTTTTCGATAATTAATATGCCGTTAGACGTTACGGATTTTACTTTGATGACAGTGCCCGTTTTTAAATCTGTTGGATTATCAGTCAGTGCTTCTAGTTCGCGCAATGCGCCCTGAATTCTGACATGTGCTTTTCCTATTGACGATCTGCTGGCACCAACAGTTAAGTAGACTTCACCAATTTGGTTAGTGGCATTTTTATAGTCTAACGTTCCGCTATCGCTTAACTTTCTCATCGAATAAAACATACCAGCCATAATACCCATCATAGCTAAACCACAAATTATAGATATAACGACGGTTAAGCTATAAGAAAAATCAGCATCAATACAGGCAATTCCGGACCATCCGAAAATAGTAAAAAAGCCAACTAGATTTTTTAAGGTTATAAATTGAAATCCAATACCTGTGTCTCCTTCAATGTCCGCATCTACGTCACCAAATTCGTCAGTATCACCTCCTGCAAGGGATAAACCAATAGTTATAATAAATATAAATGAAGCTAGTAATGCGATACTCCAATACAATTTTGGAAACCATTCTAAGCCGTAAAACCAGTCTATCATAATGCGTTGTTTTAAAGATGAAATATAGTGTGTTTGAATGTCTTAAGCAATATTTAAACTAAACGATTTTTGTACACTACTTATTTGTAGTTGTAATTACGGTTTTGTTACAATTAATGTATGTTTTTTTTTGAAGTATATTGCGTTGTAATTAGGTAATGTCTATCTTTAGAAAAGTAATAGGATGGCGTATTAAGTTTTGGAGTGGAGGAGGTTTTTATGTTTGTAAGATATTTTGGTGGGCGTTACCACAAGGGTCAGGCTTTCACTACTCGCTCTCTGCGAGGAGCTCAAACAAACCGTTCAATCCTTAACGCATCATAACTATCTAATGTAATAAAACTATGATAACACTTAAATCAGAAGGCTTAACGCTTTTTACGCCTCAGGCTGTTGATAATGTCGCTGGACATTATTTTGATACAGGAATTTCTGCAGGATTTCCATCACCAGCAGAAGATTTTAAAGGACAACGTCTATCGCTAGACGAAACGTTAGTTAAAAACAAGGACACTACGTTTTATGCTAAAGTTAGTGGGCAGTCTATGATTGGGGCGGGTTTAGACGATAACGATTTATTGGTTATTGATAGAAGTTTAGAGCCTACAAATAATAAAATTGCAGTGTGTTTTTTGGATGGAGAGTTTACTGTAAAACGCTTACGTGTATCGCAAGATGAGGTATGGTTACAACCAGAAAACCCTAATTACCCAATTATAAGAATAACAGAAGATAACAATTTTCTGATTTGGGGTATAGTAACCAACGTGATTAAAAAAGTGTAATTAATTTAGGGAGTTTATATGTGCAATAGTTTTAATAAGATCTTCCTCTTTCTTCAAATCGATGTCATTAGTTTTTATATAGGATTTTATTTCCGTTTTTAATTCGGGGAATAGACTATATAAGGATCTTGATTTAGGCTTAAATTCTATTATATCCTGCTTAGTAGTTAGTATGTAATATTTATCAATAGTTATTGGACTAAAGTTAGCTCGTTTGGCTTTAACATATGAACTGCTAGCTTCTTGTACTTTATTTAGATTTTTTCGCATTGTTTTTAACAATCCAACTTTGGTACTATCTAGTGTTGTTAGTAAAGCGAAATATGAGTATTGATCAGAGTTTTTCTGAGGGTATAGGAACGATTTAAAGGAGTAATTATTTATGGTAATAATATAGTTTGTGTTGGATTTATTGAGATTTAAAACATTATCCGTATTTTGTTTTATCTCAAATAAGTCATTAAAACTGTTATATCTAATTAGAACTTTTTGTTTTATCATATTAACTGATCCGACTTCGAATGCAGGTGTCAAGTATGGCGAGCCTTCTATGTCTTCAAGGGTTAAGGGGTTACCCCCATCATATATTGGAGATATTAATAATCTATTTAACTTGCTATTAGAAGATTCTACATGTGCAAAAAGATCAGTTTGCGCGCTAGCAGTTGCATTGCAGCATGTAATCACAACAAAAAACAGGATTATTTTTCTCATAATTTATATTATTTAATTAAATTTAAAAAAAAAAGGCACAAAACTTAAGTTTTGTGCCTTTTTTTTTAATAAATAAAAAATATTAGTCAGCTAATATAATTACTTTGTTTCCATTCATTTCTAACGTACCAGAATTGATATTTAGTAAAGTGGTGTTTTTGTCACCTTTTGTAAAATGATTTTCAACCTCTTTTTCTAATACTATATTACCACTTATTCTTACAGTTCCTTCTTTTAAAAGAGAGACTATAGGTGCGTGATTATTTAACATTTCAAAGTTGCCATCAATTCCTGGAACAATAACGCTAATTACTTCTCCACTAAATAATGTTGCTTCGGGTGATACTATTTCTAAATACATAATTCTAAGTTTTTAGATTAAGCTTCAGCTAACATTTTCTCTCCAGCTTCGATAGCTTCTTCAATAGATCCTTTAAGGTTAAAGGCAGCTTCTGGTAAATGATCTAAACCACCATCCATAATCATGTTAAATCCTTTGATTGTTTCCTTAATGTCTACTAAAACACCTTTAAGACCAGTAAACTGCTCTGCTACGTGGAACGGTTGAGATAAGAAACGTTGTACACGTCTTGCTCTACCTACAGCCATTTTATCTTCTTCAGATAATTCTTCCATACCTAATATGGCAATAATATCTTGTAATTCTTTATAACGTTGTAATAATTCTTTTACACGTTGTGCACAGTTATAATGCTCATCACCTAAAATATCAGCTGTTAAAATTCTAGACGTAGAATCTAAAGGGTCTACCGCTGGATAAATACCAAGCTCAGCAATTTTACGTGATAATACTGTTGTTGCATCTAAATGCGCAAACGTTGTTGCTGGTGCAGGATCCGTTAAATCATCTGCAGGTACATATACTGCTTGTACAGATGTAATAGAACCTCTTTTAGTTGATGTAATACGCTCTTGCATTGCACCCATTTCTGTTGCCAATGTTGGTTGGTAACCTACTGCAGAAGGCATACGACCTAATAGTGCAGATACCTCAGAACCAGCTTGTGTAAAACGGAAGATGTTATCAACGAAGAAAAGTACATCTTTTCCTTGTCCTTCTCCTGCGCCGTCACGGAAGTATTCTGCTATAGTTAATCCTGAAAGTGCCACACGAGCACGAGCTCCAGGTGGCTCATTCATTTGTCCAAAAACGAAAGTTGCTTTTGAATCTTTCATTATGTTTTTGTCTACTTTTTGTAGGTCCCATCCTCCTTCTTCCATAGAATGCATAAAGTCATCACCATACTTGATAATTCCTGACTCTAACATCTCACGAAGTAAATCGTTTCCTTCACGTGTTCTTTCTCCAACTCCTGCAAAGACAGATAATCCACCGTGTCCTTTTGCAATGTTATTAATTAACTCTTGAATTAATACTGTTTTTCCTACTCCTGCACCACCAAATAATCCAATTTTACCTCCTTTTGCGTAAGGCTCAATTAAGTCAATAACTTTAATACCAGTAAATAATACTTCAGTAGACGTTGATAAATCTTCAAATTTTGGAGCTGATCTGTGTATTGGTAAACCTGCATCTCCAGCTTTAGGTAAATCACCTAAACCATCAATAGCATCTCCAATTACATTAAATAAACGTCCGTAGATATCTCCACCAATCGGCATTTGTATTGGAGCACCAGTTGAAACAACTTCTGTACCTCTACTTAAACCATCTGAAGAGTCCATAGCAATTGTACGTACTGTGTCTTCACCAATGTGAGACTGTACTTCTAATACTAATTTTGAACCATCAGCCTTATTAATTTCTAATGAATCGTAAATTTTTGGTAGTTCAGAACCGGCAGCGAATTCGACATCGATAACTGGACCTACTATTTGAGCAACTTTACCTGTAACTTTTGACATTACTTATCTGTTTAATATTATGGTATTTAATTGAAAGAAAACACCTTCTGTTTTCGCGTGCAAAGATAGGGGTTTTAATTTAATAAGAAAGGGGTTTGTTCTTTTTTATATATGAAAAAACACCTACTTTTAATCTTTAAAAGCAGGTGTTTTTGATTTACGCTATATATTTTTTAATCTAGTGATGACGAATACGTTACACCAAAGTCTTCAGCGATAGCTACATTTCCTGAAGCTATAAAGTTGGAGCCATAAGTAGCATCTATTGCCTCCAGAAATTTGTTAGCCATTAATCCATAACCTCTAGCTGTAAGATGTATACCATCTAAACTAACTAAGCCACCAGTTACTAGGTTTGTCGTTAGGTTATAGTTGTCAAACATAACCCCGCTAGTTGAAGCCTGACTTAAAATTGCATTTAAATCAACTAATGCTAAACCGCTTGTTGCGGCAACAGTTTCTATTGTAGTATTGTAAGCGTCGGTTGCTGTTTTGATTTCTACTTGCTCCGTAGGTAATAATACCCATTTGTCTTCAAGAGGTAAAGTAACACCTTCTACAGAAAACTGACCAGCTAATGCTTGTGGTAAACCTTGTCCCATTAATACCGCTGTATTTGATTCATTAACTTTTCCTATTATGGAGGAACTTGATAATACTAGTAAATCTGTGGAAGTTGCTTGTCTAGTTTGTCCATAAGTGTTACCTAGAAGGTTTGCTACTAATGGTGCAGCTGTAGCGGGTAAACCAAATTGGGCTATAAAAGCAGGGAATGTTGGACTAGCATTTAGCTGTGCACTAATTATGGTTGAAATATCGGCTAAAGTTTCATCTTTAATAACAACTGCACTTGCTGCTGTTTCAGAGAAAACAATTGCTCTAGTAGGATCCACCGCGTTAAATATTGGATTTAATGCTCCGAAAATTGAGTTTAATAGTGGTATTTGAGGTCCAAAATCTGGATTTGTAGGATCTAATGGGTTATGAGGTACAGTTGTGAAGTGTGGTAAATCTGTAATGTAAGGTAAATTGGTTACTACACCTTCTGCCCCGTTACTAGTTAATGCACTAACTAGGCCATTAAAAACTTGTGCAAAAACGTTAGGGTCTGTTATATCATTGCCTCCATAAGTTGTAGGGTCTAAATTACCAGTTTGGTCAACTCCTGTTCCTCCAGAAGTTGCGTAGCTTAAGACATCATTTCCTCCAACTTCACTTAGAATAAAGAAAGTAGGATTTTGCGATATTGCATCCCCTAGCATGGTAGCACCAGCAGAGCTTTGAAAACGACCAAAATAAGGATTTAATGATCCGTATCCTGCAGCCGTCATATGAAAGCTTTTTGCGCCCGGAACCCCAACATTATTAAATGAACTTGCTAAGTTTACACCAGCTATAGTTGTTACGGATGGAACTTGTTCTCCTGAATTTGTTAAAAAAGAATCTAGTCTTTCAGGACCGGAGCCATTGAATACTAAACGATAAGGTAAGTCGTCAGCCCCAGGAATTGGGATAATCATTCCTCCTGTGTTATCATTCATTTCGGGTTGTGAAAAGGGCCCGCCTCCAATATTTGCAAATTGCTTAGCTAACGTGTTTGGAAAAGAATTTTCTTGAGCTGCTTTAAATAAAGCGCCGTCAGTATAACCAGCTGTAAATGATGCTCCTAAAGAAACGAAGTTAGAGAAATCGGCAGAACCAGCAGTTAGTGTTGGCAATATGACAGCATCCATTGGTGGTTGGTCTAAAAACTCCTCAAAATCAGATTCATCACTACAAGCTGTAAAACCAATTGCTATAGCAATAAGTCCTATATATTTTATGTTTTTTAATGTCTTCATTATTATTAGTTATTAATTGTTAATGATGCGTAGTACATAGACCCTATAAATCCAGTTCCAAATGCAGAGAAGTACTCTTTCCCCGTAAGGTTAGTAGCTCCTACTTTTATTACCGATTTTAAACTAGGTACCTTGTAATTGATTTGTGCATCTACTACATGAAACTCTGGTATTATACCACTACCAAATGTAGCTTCCCAAAAATAGTCATCACTAAATCTATAGGCTACATTAAAACCGAAGTTTTCAAATACTTCTGTGTGACCAAAAGAGGCTTTAAATTTATGCTCAGGCGTGTTAAAACTAGTCATGAAGTCAGGATTAGCTGCTCTGTCAAAATCTTGTTTTGTAAAAGTATAACTTCCACCTAAATCGAAACCACCAAGTACTTTGGTTGATAAACCAATAGAAGCACCGTAAGAGTTTACATCGATATCAGAATTTGTATAAGCACTATAAGCTTGGAAATCTCCGTTTGCTAAAGCTGCAACAGATAATCCGCCATCACCAACTGTACCATATAATGGTGCTATTACTACCTCTGAAGAGATAAAGTCTTCGTATTTATTATAGTAAGCACTTAAGTCAACAATTATACTTTCGTATTTACCTCTATAACCAACTTCAATTGAAGTTACTTGTTCTGGTTTTATAATTTCTGGATTAGCTACTGTTAAAAGCGTTGGGTTACCAGAAGCTGCAAAATCAGTTACAGAGCCTGCAGAGTAAGAGTTATTATAAGCGGCAGTTGCGGTTTGAGTAACAGTTGCTGGTTGACCATATGTTGTTTGTCCTGCCAAGCTAATATCATAATCTCCTGAATATCTATCTAAATTGTCAGGGGCAGAACCAACTAATATTGCTCTACCTGTGTCTAATCCAATAAATAAATCTTGAGTCGTTGGATTTCTAAAACCTGTTTGAACAGATGCTCTAACATTGTGGTTTCTGTTTAAAGTTAGGGCTGCAGATAATCTTGGAGAAACAAAGCCATCAAATAATTCTGATTTGTCATATCGACCAGATGCCGTTAATTTTAATTCCATCTCATCATTAATAGCTATATCTTTTTGAATTTGAGAGTATACACCAAATTCTGAATATTCAATTGGTCCATTGCTATCAGTATAAATACTTCCTCCAGAATTTAATTTGTATTTTCTGTAAGACCCTCCAACTTGGATGTCCGCAAAATCAATTAAATGACTTAGATTATAGTTAGCGTCACTATGTAAGTATTTTGAAGCATCTCGGAATTGTGATCCCGTAGCTAAGTTAGGATCTTTTATTATTCTGTTGAAAGCAGAATCAAATTCTGTAGTACCAGGTAAGTAACGACCTGTATCCGCTTGTGCTCGTGCAGTGTCATGTTTTTGTTGATCTGTTAATCCAGAAGGGTTTCCTGATAGTTCTATACCTGCGTAAGTAGCAATATAGTCACCAAACCAATCTTCATCACTTTTCCAAGATCTATTAATGTTAATTCCGGAAAACACCATGTCATATGAATCTCCAGCTTTATCAGAGACTTCATAAACTCGTGCAAAGAAATTATCATTTTTAATTTCGAATTTATGTTGTTGCTGAAAAAAACCATCAATGTTATATCTATTAGTCCCTTGGTAGATTGTCGTACCTGTTCCTACTTTACCAACATAAGATAATTCTAAACTATTACCTTCAATTGGACGGAAATATAAACCCCAGTCAGCTTTAATGCTTTCTGCATTGTAGTTTGTTAAATCACGTTCGTTATATCCAGTTCTACTAACAACAACATCCGGTATTATTCCTAAGCCAGAAGCAGCTCTAATGTTAGTAGAAACCTCGTCTCCGTAGATATTTATACCATCGTAGTTTGTGTTTGATCTTGTTCTAGTTGGATCAATTTTATCAACTTCACTGGTAGCTTGCCAATCCGTACCTTGTAAATATCCAAAATTGATTTTAGCAGCAAATTTATCACTGAATTTATGTGCCATTCTAAGACTTAAATCTGTATATGGGTTATCTCCGGCAGCTTCTTGAGAGGTAATTCCTCTTTTTAGAGCGACACTTACACCTTCATGATCAAATGGGTTTTTACTTCTCATAAATAAAATACCATTAAATGCATTTGCACCATAAAGAGCAGAGGATGCTCCTGGAAGTAATTCTACACTTAAAACATCCGTTTCTGTCATACCTACTAAGTTTCCAATAGGGAAGTTTAAAGCTGGTGTTGAGTTATCCATACCATCAACTAGCTGCATAAAACGAGTATTAGCAAATGAAGCAAAACCTCTTGTGTTTACCGATTTAAAAGTTAAACTATTTGTATTAACATCGACTCCTTTTAAGTTTTCTAATCCATCGTAAAAATCGGCAGAAGCAGTGTTTTTGATTTCTTTAAGTCCAAAACGTTCAACGGTTACAGGGGATTCAAAGATACGTTCTGGTGTTCTAGAGGCCGAAATAACAACTTCGTCTAAAGACGTTCCTTCATTAAGGATCACAGTTATTTTTTGGTTTTTGGAGGTTATTTCTACATCTTTACTAGAAAAGCCAACACTACTAACTTGTACCGTAAATGGTGGGGTTTTATCCGTTGTTAAAGTAAAAGCACCATCAAAATCTGTAGCAGTTCCTGTAGATGTGCCAGCTATTACAACATTAGCGCTTGGAATAGGTTGTTGACTTATGTCGTCTACCACTGTTCCTGTTATTGTTGTTTGTGAAAAAGATAGTCCACAAAAAAACAACAATACAATTGAAAGGATTGTTCTCATTTTTTAGATTTAGTTAATTTAGAAGGACAATATACGTTTTTTAACTAAATTTTAATAAAAAGAGATAAAAAATTATGCGTGCATAATAAGTATTTCCAAAAAAAAGACGCTTCAAAGCTAATTATTCTTAAAAAATTGATAGTTTTTATGAATAATTATAGGTTGTGAAGCGTCTAGGGTAAAAAGGCTTTTAACTACTTTACCGTGCCTAAATGTTCTCCAGTGGGAACCCGCTCATCTCTTATTAAAACTAGCTATTCACTTTGCATGTCTGTAAATTTAGAGTCATCTAACCTATGGGTGTCATTTTATGTCCATATCAGAAGAACTATTTGATATCATTAATAAGTTATATGAGCAAGATAATTTTAACTTTAAACAAATATCTGATATCTTGGATGAGATGAAAAAAGAATTTCTTGAGGCTATTATAGACTCGATAATAGTGAAGTGTGAAGAAGAAAATAAACGACACCTGTTATACTTCAAAATAAAAAGGGTTCCGAAAACGGAACCCAAATATCTATTATGCCTGTAAAACGAGGTCGTAAAAAGTCAAATCAACTCACCCCCGTTCGTGACTACTCCACCGTTACCGATTTTGCTAAATTTCTTGGTTGATCAACATTTTTGTCAAGCATTACAGCAATATGATAAGATAATAATTGAAGCGGGATAGTCGTTAATAAAGGGGTTAAAGACTCAATTGTTTCTGGTACTTCAATAACATGGTCTGCAACTTTTTTAACATCGACATCTCCTTGAGTGACAATACCTATTATTTTACCAGATCGCGATTTAATTTCTTGAATATTACTAACTACTTTTTCATAATGGCCTTTTTTTGTTGCTATAACAAAAACGGGCATTTGTTCATCAATTAAAGCGATAGGCCCATGTTTCATTTCGGCAGCAGGATAACCTTCAGCATGGATATATGATATTTCTTTTAGTTTTAGAGCGCCTTCTAGAGCAACTGGAAAATTGTATCCTCTTCCTAAATACAAGCAATTTTTAGCATCTTTATAGATTTTTGCTACCTTTTTAATATGCTCGTCTGCTTTTAAGGCTTCTTTTACTTTATCTGGAATTAATTCTAATTCTTGTAAGTGACTGTGAAAAACAGAATTTGACATGCTACCATTTGCTTTTGCTAATTTTAAAGCTATTAGAGTCAAAACAGTAATCTGAGTTGTAAATGCTTTAGTAGAGGCAACTCCAATTTCTGGACCTGCATGTGTGTATGCTCCAGCATTAGTTTCTCTAGCTATTGTTGATCCTACGACATTACAGACACCAAAGACAAAAGCACCTTTTGATTTTGCTAATTTTATAGCAGCAAGGGTATCTGCAGTTTCACCGGATTGAGATATAGCAATAACCACATCTTTTTCTGTAATTACAGGATTACGATATCTAAACTCTGAGGCGTACTCTACTTCTACGGGAATTCTAGCAAGGTCTTCAAATATGTATTCAGCTACTAATCCAGCATGCCAAGAAGTACCGCAAGCTACAATGATAATACGATTTGCATTTAGAAACTTTTCAATATTGTCGTCTATTCCAGCCATTCTAATGATACCTTCTTTAGCAAGTAGACGTCCTCTGTAGGTATCCCTTATTGCATTAGGTTGTTCATGAATTTCTTTTAGCATGAAATGCTCATAGCCTCCTTTTTCTATCTGTTCAAGGTTGAACTTAAGTTCTTGCATTGCAGGAGCTACTTCGGAATCATCTTTTATTTTTCTAATCTTTATTTTTTTATCTCTTCGGATAATAGCCATTTCTTCATCTTCAAGATAGATGGCATTTTTTGTATATTCTATAAAAGGGGAGGCGTCACTTGCAATAAAAAACTCATCTTCACCAATTCCTATTGCTAGCGGACTTCCTAACTTAGCAACGACAATTTCATTTGGTTTGTTTTTATCAAATACGGCTATCGCGTAAGCTCCAACTACTTCGTTTAAAGCTAATTGAACTGCTTTTCCGAGTTTGACATTTTGCTTTTTCTTTACTTCTTCTATAAGGTTTACTAATACTTCTGTATCTGTATCCGATTTAAAAGTGTAACCTCTTTTTATAAGCTCTGTTTTTATAGAGGCATAATTTTCTATAATACCATTGTGTATTATTACTAAATCACCAGAGTTTGAGTAATGAGGGTGAGAATTTACATCATTTGGTACACCGTGTGTTGCCCATCTCGTATGTCCTATACCTACATTACCATTAGTAGTTATTTCTTTTTTAACTCGTTTTTCTAGATCGGCAACTTTTCCTTTCGTTTTGCAAAGTTTTATATCAGAGCCATCATATAATGCTATACCAGCACTATCATATCCTCTGTATTCTAGACGTTGTAAGCCTTCCATTACAATTGAATAGGCTTCTCTTTTTCCTATATATCCAACAATTCCGCACATATTCTTTTTAATTTTCTGGTTCTGTGTAAAAAACTTCGAAAGTAGCTCTTACGTTTTCGGGTACATTAGGTGTACTTCCATGTAAAATTGTCCCTTCTGGGGCTATTACAGAACTTTTTGGTACAAAACTAACAGAGTCATCATCTATCGCATCTAGTATTTTAGAATTACCCAAGTAATTTACATTAGTGGATACATAAAGGCCTAGTTGTACATTTGAAGAATCTCTTAACAATATACTATTAAGGTGTTCTGTAAGTCTAATTTTATATTTGACTCCATTGCCATCGCTATCTCTTTCTAATTTAGGAGAATAAATTAGTCTAGAATTAAGTGGGTCCGTAGTGTTAGCTGTTGCGTCAAAATAATAATCCAGTAATGGGGTTTTGTTTTTTAAATCATATAATATGATTCTATCAGGTTCTGTGACACCTCCTTGACCTGTAGGTAAATCTACATAAAAGTTTAAGGCAGCTTCGTTTATTAGCCATTTGTTTTGACGATCTTTAAAGTATTCCAAGGCATCCTGTGTAATATTGTTTTCATCTACTATGTCTCCCTTGAATAGATCAATTACAGCCATTGAACCTTGAAAACCAGATATGAAAAGTTGATCATCGCCATTATCTGTATTACCGTCGGTTAAGGTGATTGGTGATGTTATTTTTTCGAAAGTATTAAACTTGATACTGTTAAAATTAAAGGAATAAGTGTCTCTTTCTCTTTCTCCTGTGGTAGTGTCTTCTACATCAGTTTCGTATCGGACATCAATTGTTGCTGTTGTACCTAGGTTTAGGTAGATCATATTACCGTCATTGCCAGATAATTGTTCTGCCTTAAAAATTAAGCCTCTAAAAGCATTTTTGAAATCTGCCGTATTAGTTAAGTTAGGGTTTACGGAGCCATCAGGTTGGACTAGTAGGTTTTTCCAAGCATCTAATCCAAATTCAGTTGTGGCCGCTAGGTCTAAATAAAGTCCAGGAGCACGATTGTCTTCAAGTTCTTCTTCGCTTGATTCGCCTATGGGAACCTCTTCGATTGCTATGTATTGTGAGCTAGGTGTGAAACCTGTTCCAGTATTACTTTCGTATAAAAGTTCTCCTTGGAAAGTGTTTAGGTTTAAACTAGAATAAGCATTGGAATAATAAGCTTGAGATTCGCTAAAATCGGACTCTGGATCTAAATTACGTAAATAATAGTTGTTTCTATATATGGATAACTTGTAGCCACTAGCACTACTTCCATATAAGGAATCTAAAGAGTAGGTTGTGTTACCATCATCGTCTGTATCTTCGGCTGTGGAATAATATGGTATATATAATTTTACTGATATAACGCTAAGGTTTTCTCCAAAATCAGGATCTAAATCATTGGGTGCTATTTGTGATACTAAGTTAGCTGATGTTAATCCGTAATTTGGGTCGTTATACAAGCCAAGAACGTTACTTGTGAAAGCGTTAGTTTGAACAGGGTCAAGTTTCTTGTTATAAGATACAAGAGGGAATAATTTACTATTTGTAGTAAAATTTTGAGCACCTCTAATATCACTCTCTACATTTACAAAGTCCTTTTCACAAGAAATTGCTGTAAAAATTAGAATCACCAATAAAACCAAAGGTTTGATGACTTTTAATAAGTATGTTTTCATAGATATATCTTAAATATGGTAGTGTTGCGTTAATCTAGAACGCTAGTTGTGTAAAAATTAGTATATGCTTCGCTAAATTCGTCTTTTGCATGATACTCTAAAACAGGTTTTTTAGAGTTTTTAAGATATTTTGTTAGCTCTTCAGGCAAGTCTTCGGATCCAACTATTAACGCGTCAGAACTATCTATAGCAACCTTCATTAAGTTGTTATATGTTGGATCTGCAAGCGTTTTAATTTTATCTTGTTCGATTTTATCAAATTGAATTTTTTTGATTAAATCTGGATTAAGAGTTTTTTCAAAGCCGCTTTTATAAATAGATGTTACTATTTTGCTTTCGCTGAATAATGGCTCGTCTTTGTAAAATTGTTTTAGATATAGAGGTAGTAAAGAAGCTAACCAACCATGTACATGTATTATATCTGGAGACCAATTTAATTTTTTTACAGTTTCAATAACACCTTTAGCAAAGAAAATGGCACGCTCGTCATTGTCTTCAAAAAGATTCCCATCTTCGTCAGTTAATGTCGCTTTTCTTTTAAAGTATTCGTCATTATCAATAAAATAAACTTGGATGCGTTCTTTTGGTATAGAGGCTACCTTTATAATTAAAGGCATATCTAAATCATTTACAATTAAATTAATCCCTGATAATCGGATAACTTCATGTAATTGATGTCTTCTTTCATTGATATTACCATATTTAGGCATGAAAATTCTTATTTGTCCGCCCTGTTGGTTTACCATTCTAGGGGTTTCAAATGACATTGAAGAAATCTCTGTTTCTGGTAAATAAGGCACCACTTCAGATGACACATATAATATCCTCTTATCTTTCATAATATTGTTTAGCTTTTCAGAATTATCAATAAAAACACGCAAAAGTACGAAAATTTATGCAGATTGCTACTAATATATTAAGTTTGCATTCGTTAATTAAATATTAAAAATGCTTGTATTTACTAATAAAAACAAAATTGGTGCCCACATTTCTTCTTTAAAAAAAGAGGGAAATAAAATTGGTTTTGTGCCGACAATGGGTGCTTTACATCAGGGTCACCTGTCTTTAATCAAGGAAGGGTTGTTAAATAATAGTGTCATGGTAGTTAGCATTTTTGTTAATCCTACACAGTTTGATAACGTAACAGATTTGGATAAGTACCCAAGAACTTTGGAAGCTGATATTAAACTTTTAGAAACGGTGTCTGAAAATATAGTAGTTTATGCCCCTAGTGTAGATGATATTTATGAAGGTGATACTAGAGCTCAATCGTTTAATTTTGATGGTTTAGAGTTTGAGATGGAAGGTCGTTTTAGAAAAGGCCATTTTGATGGCGTTGGGACTATTGTCAAACGATTATTTGAAATAGTAAAACCGGATAATGCTTATTTTGGTGAGAAAGATTTTCAACAATTAGCAATTATTAGGAAGTTGGTTGAGAAACACCAATTGCCCGTAATTGTTGTTGGTTGTGAAATCCATAGAGAAGCTAACGGTTTAGCTATGAGTTCTAGAAATGTACGCTTAAAACCAGAGTATAGTTTGTCAGCGCCTTTTATATATAAAACGTTAAAGTCTGCTCAAGAAAAGTTTGGCACAAAAAGTGCTAATATAATAACGGAATGGGTTCAGAAACAATTTGCGAAACATGATTTGTTGGAATTGGAATATTTTATAATAGCAGATGTGGACACATTAAAAACAGTTAAACGAAAAAACAAAAATAAAACCTATAGAGCGTTTATTGCAGTTTATGCAGGCGACATAAGATTAATAGATAATATCGCTCTAAATTAATTACCTTTGTAACTATGCAAATACAAGTAGTAAAATCTAAAATACACAGAGTAAAAGTAACAGGTGCTGACCTAAATTATATTGGTAGTATAACTATTGATGAAGATTTAATGGATGCGGCAAATATTATTCAAGGCGAAAAAGTGCAAATTGTAAATAATAACAATGGTGCGCGATTAGAAACCTATGCAATACCTGGGCCTAGAAACAGTGGAGAAATCACCTTAAATGGTGCGGCGTCAAGATTAGTAGCTAAAGATGATATATTGATTTTAATTACGTATGCTTTCATGGGTATTGAGGAAGCCAAAGTTTTTAAGCCATCATTGGTATTTCCTAATGAGGCTAATAACTTATTGAAGTAAATGTCCAAAAGGCCAGTAACTAAATTTTTAAAAATCATGCTCCCAATTTTATTGGGAGTTTTTTTGATTTGGTATTCTCTCTCAAAACTGTCTTTTGGAGAGATTGTTAATTATGCTAAAAATGCTGATTACGGTTTTATTTTGTTAGGTGTTTTTTGTGGTTTGTTAAGTCATTTATCAAGAGCTTATCGCTGGGTTTTTATGCTTGAGCCTTTAGGCTACAAAATTAAACTAGGTAATAGTATCATGGCTGTTTTTGCAACCTATTTAATAAATTATACTATTCCAAGAGCGGGAGAAGTGGCAAGAGCATCTATTTTAGCAAATTATGAAGATGTACCATTCGAAAAAGGATTTGGTACCATAGTCGCAGAGCGGATTGCTGACATGATTGTAATGTTAGGTATTATAGCGGTAACTTTGTTTATGCAGTTTGATTTTATATATAATTTTTTAGTTAATAAATTTGATTTTGTTAAAATTATAATAGGAGCTGTTGTGATGTTGTTGGTAGGGTTGCTTTTTATTTTGATAATAAAAAGAAGCACTTCTAAGATTGCAATAAAGATTAAAAATTTTGTAAATGGATTGGTTGAAGGGGCATTAAGTATCTTTAAAATGAAGAAAAAGTGGGCATTTATATTTCATACCCTGTTTATTTGGACCATGTATATGTTAATGTTTTATGTTACAACACTGGCTTTTTCTGATTTACGCACAATTCCGTTTGGAGCTATTTTGATTGGTTTTATTTTAGCGACATTTAGTGTTGCTGCAACCAATGGAGGTATTGGTTCCTATCCAGAGGCTATTGTTATAGCTTTTTCACTGTTTAGTTTGCCAGAAGATTCTAGTCGAGCCTTCGGATGGATTATGTGGAGCTCTAGTACACTGTTGATATTTATTTGTGGAGGAATTTCGTTATTATATCTTCCATTTTTCAACCGAGACAAATAATTTGTAACTTACACCCGAATTTAATTATTACCTTTTATGAAACGTATTCTTTTTCTTTTTGTTGGCTTATTTATAACGTCAAACTTAGTTGCTCAAACAATATACAAAGAGCTTAATTCTGAAAAACTAGGAGAAACTAGGCAGATAAAAATTCAGTTACCTAGAAATTACGACACTTCAGATAAAAAATATCCTGTTATTTATGTTTTTGATGCAGATTATTTGTTCGAGCCAGTAGCGGGTAACGTCGATTATTATGCCTATTGGGAAGATATCCCAGAGGCGATTGTAATAGGAATTAATCAATATGGATTGCGAGAAAACGACTGCTATTATAGTGAGCAAAACTCTTTGCCAGTAGAGACGGGTGCCGAGTTTTTTGAATTTATAAGTATGGAGTTGGTTCCGTTTATAAACAAAACCTTTCGTACAGAAAATTTTAAGGTGGCAGTTGGACATGGTATGTCAGCAAACTTTATAAATTATTATTTATTAAAAGGGATTCCTCTATTTCAATCTTATATTGTTTTAAGCCCGGAGTTAGCCCCTGATATGCCAAAGTATTTAACAGAAGTTATGTCTAGGTTAGAGCAAAAAACATTTTATTATTTAGCGACAACAACAAATGATACTAAAGGGATTCAGGAACAAACAGAAGCTTTGTCTAAGAGCTTGAAAGCTATCGACAATAATAATGTACTTAAGACGTTTGAGACTTTTGAAGGGGTATCACATTATACATTACCTGCGCATGCTATTCCAAAAGCATTGGAAAGTATATTCCTTGTTTTTCAGCCAATTAGTAAAAAAGAATATAAAGAAACTATTCTGAAATTGGAAGGAAACCCCGTGGATTATTTAGTTGAAAAATATCAAATGATTGATGACTTATTTGGGATCCAAAAACCTATTTTAATTAATGATTTTAAAGCAATAGAAGCGGCTATTAAAAAGAATGAGAACTGGGACTATTTTGAAGACTTAGGCAAATTAGCTAGAAAAGAATATCCTGAAACACTACTTGGAAATTACTACTTAGGGCGTTTTTACGAAGAAACAGGGTCTCCTAAAAAAGCTATGAAAACGTACCAGTCGGCTTATGTTTTAGCTGAAATTGCAGGTATTACAAAAGATCAAGTTTTAGAATTAGCAGAACAAATTAAAGCAGACTTTGGATATTAACATATGGCAAAAGTAAAAACAACTTTTTTTTGTCAAAATTGCGGGACGCAATATTCAAAATGGCAAGGACAGTGTAATGCTTGTAAAGAGTGGAATACTATTGTGGAAGAGGTTGTCCAAAAGCCTGAAAAAAGCGAATGGAAAACGCCTAATAATAGTTCTAAAAGGGTATCAAAACCATTACGAATAAAGGAGATTGATTCTTCGAAAGAAGCTAGATTAGACACTTTAGATGGTGAGTTTAATCGTGTTTTAGGAGGAGGGATTGTACCAGGGTCTTTAACGTTGTTAGGAGGAGAGCCTGGGATAGGTAAAAGCACGTTGTTACTTCAGATTTCGTTAAAGTTGCCGTACAAAACATTATATGTTTCTGGAGAAGAAAGTCAGAAGCAAATCAAAATGCGTGCGGAACGTATAAATCCAGATAACGATAGTTGTTATATTCTTACTGAAACAAAAACACAAAATATTTTTAAACAAATCGAAGCGTTAGAACCCGATATTGTTATTATAGATTCCATTCAAACATTACATTCTGACTATATAGAATCATCAAGCGGAAGTATTAGCCAGGTTAAAGAATGTACTACAGAGCTAATTAAATTTGCTAAGGAAACCAATACGCCAGTGATTTTGATTGGTCATATTACGAAGGACGGAAACATTGCTGGGCCTAAAATATTAGAACATATGGTGGATACGGTGCTTCATTTTGAAGGTGATCGGAATCATGTTTTTAGAATTTTGCGTGCACAGAAAAATCGTTTTGGATCTACACATGAATTAGGTATTTATGAAATGCAAGGTTCTGGATTAAGAGAAGTCTCTAATCCAAGTGAGATTTTAATATCTAAAAAAGACGAAGAATTATCTGGTAATGCGATTGCGGCTACTTTGGAAGGGGTGCGACCATTAATGATAGAAGTGCAAGCTTTAGTTAGTACTGCTGTTTATGGGACACCACAACGTAGTGCAACTGGTTTTAATGCAAAACGGTTAAACATGTTGCTAGCTGTACTAGAAAAACGAGCAGGTTTTAGATTGGGAGCAAAAGATGTGTTTTTAAATATAACGGGAGGTATTAATGTAGATGACCCCGCAATAGATTTAGCTGTGGTTGCTGCTATATTATCTTCAAATGAAGATGAAGCATTACTTGCTAATTACTGTTTTGCAGCGGAAGTTGGTCTGTCTGGCGAAATTCGTCCAGTCCAACGTGTGGAGCAGCGTATTCTTGAGGCTGAAAAATTGGGGTTTTCTACCATATTTGTATCTAAATACAATAAAATAGCTTTGAAGGATACAGCAATCAAAATTCAATTGATCTCAAAAATTGAAGATTTGGTGGATTTGATTATAACGTAATTGTAGACTAATTTATCCAGCAAATTTAGAATTGATTCTTACAGATAAAAGGATGAAAAAATAGTTTTTCAATAAATAAAACTAGTTTTTTAAAACCTAAATATCATATTTATCGTATGTATGTTACTTTTACATAAAACCTTTCCCTCGTAGCTTTTAGAAAAGTAAAAATAATTTTAATCTCTTAATAATTAATATTACAATGAGCTTACGAAACAAAACGGTACGCACTTTTTTTACAATAAAAATAGAAAAGAAAAGGTTTAATTGTTTAGGAAAAAAAACAGGCAGTTTGAAATCTGAGTATATTTAGAAGTAAGACTATAGGGTCTTGTAGATAGTACGGTTTTGTTGGCACAGTTAAACGTAAAAATAACAACGTTTAACTAAAGTAAATGGTATTTGGTCGAATAATGGTAATTAATTGAAAGCTAAGAAAGATATTTGTGACTTAAAAGATACATTTGACAGCTATTTATTCCCTCAATATTTTAGTTTAATTTAATATAGCCCCAAGCTATTAATAACGAATTTTATATGAAAATATTAGCCTTTCAGCAATCTATTATCGATGATATCCTAGTTTTATCTTCCAAGTGTATTTTAACCTGTTACCGTTTTCTCTTTAGTGTAACCGTTTGTTTCTTTAGTATTTAGTTTTAAATAAAAATCAATTAATTATGAAATCAATTTCTATAATTCCCAAATTTATAGTTTTAATAATATTTTTAGTCTCAGTTAAATTTTCATATGCTCAATGTATCCCAACAGGGATGGTTGATTTTAATAATTTTAACATTGTTAATGTTCAAGTAATTGGAGATGGGGCTAGTCAGATAAGTAATTTTTCAGGTGCAGATAATGCTACTTATTCAGATTTCACAGGTCAATCAGTAACATTAACAGCGGGAGGTACGTATACAGCTACCATAAGTCATGTCAAAGAAACTTGGGGTAATTTAAAAGTTGTTGCTTGGATAGACTATCAGGGTGATGGGAGTTATGTTGAGGTTTATAACTCTGGAGGGTATGTAAACAATAATAACGGTACTGCGACAACAAATATATCGTTTACATTGGATAATACGGCATTACCTGGCACTGCTGTTTTGCGAATATCTGCATCATATTGTGATAATTGTGGTGGAGGAGCTTCAATAAGTTCAGATAGTTGTACTTATACTGGTAGGGCGGAAATTGAAGATTATACGATTAATGTTAATCAGGTTTCGGCAATTCCAATAGTTAGTGATGATGATCTGGAGGTTTTAATAGATAGTACACCAGGTGTTAATAATCAAATAAATGTTGCTACAAATGACTATATAGGAACAACAGGAGGTGATGGTGAAGATTATAGTTTGTTAACAGGAGCAGCAAATGGTGTAGTGACAGAAATATCAGATGGTATATTTGAATATATTCCAAATAGCGGTTTTAATGGAGTGGATAGTTTTACGTACAATTTGTGTAATGTTATTGGTCAGTGTGAAATTGGGACTGTGAATGTAAATGTCGGTTTTGGGGTTTGCGAGCCAGTTTCAAGTTCAAATGGAGTGCGTTTTATAACCAATGTCACCTTGCCAGGTGAAACTGTAACAATAGATAACGATTCTGGTGATGAAGGCGGTTATCAAAATTTCACAAACGTGCCAGCAGCAGATGTGTATTTAGGTGGTACTTATGATTTGTCTATTTTAATAGAAGGGAATACAGCATTAAATGCTGGTAATCACCGTTCGGGATGGGTAGGTTATATTGATTTCAATAAAGATGGAATTTTTGATGACGGTGAACGTATTTATCGATCTGGAGGAGCGGCAGGAGGAGAAGAATCTAATGCGGTTTTTCCTTTTGTTTCTAGGTCATTTGTAGTTCCAACAACGGCAACGACTGGACTTACTGTGATGCGCGTAGGTGTAAGGCAATATTGGTCTCCTGGAGATTCTTGTGGTACAACAGGGGAGGTGGAAGATTTTGAAGATTATGCATTGAACATAAGTTTAGATCCTTTTTCACCCCAAGATATTACTGTAGTAGGTAATAATACAGAAATTACTAATGGGCAAACAGATACTTCATATTCTAGTTTTACAGATTTTGGTGTTTACGATGTCAATGGAGGAGCGAAAACAAGAGTTTTTAAAATTTATAACAACGGGGCTAGCTCATTGGTTTTAGGTGTTACACCTGTTGTTTTACAGGCCGGTTCTAGTGCTGATTTTTCTATTTTAACACAACCAGTGGGAGGAACAAGTATTGCGCCAGGAGGATTCGAAACTTTCTCAATAAATTTTGATCCTAGTACTATTGTTAATAATATTTCAGCTGTCGTAGTTATAGATAGTAACGATCCTGATGAAAACCCATTTACATATAATATAGTCGGAGAAGGAGATGAGTTATACCCAGATACTGATGGGGATGGTGTCTCTGATAATGTAGATGTAGATGATGATAATGATGGTATAGAGGATGGGGTAGAACAATTGCAATGTTTAATGTATTCAGGGGCTTCTATAGTTGAAACAACTTTTTTAATTGAAGATTTTGGTGCTGGAGTCACCAGATCAGCTATTAATGGAAATACGGATGGTGTGACTACATCATATTGTTATGAAGATGGTTTGGCAGGTCAAGGAGCAGAAGAATGTGATGCAGATCATAATTTGAACGATGGAGAATATGTGGTGCATTATTCTATTACAAATGGGGATGCTACTAATAATACTGTAACAGCTAATGGGGAAAATATAGCAGAATTTGCAAATTACGCTTGGTATAAAGGAGATGATCACACCCCGGGTGATACAAATGGAAGGATGGCAGTGTTTAACGCTGCTACGGATCCGGGTGTTTTTTATGAAACGGCAGTCTCTGGTATTTTACCCAATGTGCCAATAAATTATAGCTTTTGGGCTATTAACATAGATAATGCAGATAATAGATTCAGCGGAGGGGAATTGCCTAGAATACTTCCAAATATTACGGTAAAGTTCTTGACTTCAGACTATGCTACAGAACTAGCTTCGTTTGATACAGGTGATATTACAAGGTGTGCTTCTGGTAACAATTGTGTGGATTCTTTGTGGAAAGAGTATGGTACTTCAGTTGCTATTAGTGAGTCAGAATTCGTTATTCAATTTATAAATAATGCTCCTGGAGGAAATGGAAATGATTTGGCTATAGATGATATTATTATTACACAATCATTATGTGATTTAGATAATGATGGTGTTGCAGATATATTCGATTTAGATAACGATAATGATGGTATTCCTAATATTTACGAATATGGTGCTTTTCCTCAAGGAGGTGATGTTGATAAAGATGGTTTAGTTTCTTCAGGTGCTGCTTGGTTAGATGCTAATGGTAATGGAATGCATGATGCTTTTGAAGGTGGAGTAGGTTTAGATACAGATGGAGATGGTTCGCCTGACTATATAGACTTAGATTCAGATAATGATTCTATTTTTGATGTTGTGGAAAATAATGGTAATGGGGACTTAGATGTCGATGGCGATGGTTTAGGAGATGGTGGTGATGCTGATACAGGGACTATAAATGATGACTTTGATGGTGATGGTGTGTTGGCATTAATTGATGGTAATGATAATGATAGCGATGGAGATGATCATGGACTTGGTGTTAATGGTTATGAATTTCCTTTAGATACAGATGGAGATGGTGTTCCTGACTATTTAGATGTAGATAGTAATGATGCTGCTAATGATGTTTCAAATGGAAGCGATATTAGTAATACAATTTATTTTCAATTAGATGGCGATAATGACGGAATCATTGATGGTGGTACAGATGCAGATTCAGATGGTATAATTGATGCATTCGACTCTGATAATTCTGTCTACGGATCTCCTCGGGATTTAGAAAATTCTTACAGCTTGTTTTTTGATGGGCGCAATGACTATGTGGAAGATGCTACTGTGTTGCCAAACGGAAACGCTACACTTATGGCTTGGATAAAATCTGAAGGCGATAACGCTATAAATACAAATAGAATTGTTGCAGGGCAAACTAATTTTTATTTAGTGGTTAATAGTGCTGATAATACAGTGTCGGTGGTCTTAAATGGTAGTGTGGTATTGACTTCTACAGATGTGGTGGTTAATGGTGTTTGGGCACATATTACGGCAACAACTAATGGTTCGGGAACAGTGTTGTATATTAATGGACAAGCACAAGGTAGTCCAGCTGGTTCAGGAGGAATGTCTAATGACACGTCTAATTTTACAATAGGTAGGCTTGCTAATAATGATTCAAATTATTTTCATGGAGAAATAGATGAGGTTAGAGTATTCAATATTAGTTTAACAGAAGAAGAAGTGCAAAGAACCGTTTATCAAGAGTTAGATGAAAATCAAAACTTTAATCAAGGTAAAATAATACCTAAGGATATATCGGGGAATTCTATCGGGGCAAATTTAGTGCGTTATTATAAAATGGACGGATATAAGGGAGATATTACGGATAACAAAGTAACACCTGGAATAGATCAAATAACAGGCGCTAAGTTATATAATATTAAAAATATTTATTTTCAAACAGCACCTTTGCCATACAAAACCATACAAGATGGTCCTTGGACTACAGTCGCTAATTGGGAACATGGCGATGTGTGGGATATTGATGTAGTTGCAAATAATAAAGATTGGAGTATTGTCCAAATAGATAACAATATATCTACGGTAGCGTCACATACAAATTTAGGGTTGGTAGTAAAAGATGCTCAAACTTTTACGGTAACTAATGATAATTATATTAACAATACATGGTATTTAGAAATTAATGGAACCATTGATTTATTAGAGGACTCTCAAATTATTCAAACGACCCAGAGTGATTTGGTTACAGATAACGATGGTAATATTTTTAGACGTCAAGAAGGTTTAGCTAATAAATATAGATATAATTATTGGGGGTCTCCTGTCGGAAAAACACAAGCAACCAGTATTTCTGATAATAATCTGTCAACAAATACTAGTAATTCAGCTTTCAACTTAAGTTTACTTAAAGATAATGTTTTTACGCCAATGGAGTTTACAACGTCTTATGACGAATTAGGTAAAATAAGTACCTATTGGACCTACATTTATCAAAGTGGAGTCTCTTATTATAGTTGGGTGAATATTGGTGCTGCTTATGATGTTCCATCGGGATTTGGTTACATTCATAAAGGAACAGGTGTTGGTACTACAGATTTTCAATACATTTTTGATGGGAAGCCAAATAATGGGATAATAATAGTTTCAGCAACAGATACCGGAGGTGCTGGATCTGTAGGTGGAACGTCAAGAACAACCTCATTATTAGGAAATCCATATCCCTCTGCACTAGGTGTTGGTGCATTTATAAACGATAATAGCGCTGTTATTGGTGGAGAGCTTTACCTTTGGGAACAGTGGGGCGGAGATTCACATGTGCTTAATCAATATCAAGGGGGGTATGCAACCGTTAATCTTACTGCAGGTATTAGAGCTTATCAATTTGTAGGTTTAAATGGTGATACTACAGGAGGTATAGCAGGAGTGAAAACGCCAGAATCTTATTTGTCTGTCGGGCAAGGTTTTATCGTTGAGGTTTTGAATGATGGTGATATAGAATTTAATAATTCGCAAAGAGTATTTAAAAAAGAAGCTTTAGGAGAGTCTGTCTTTTTTAGACAATCGCAAGTGGAAAATCAAATGGCTTCTATAACAGATGAAAATCCAATTAAAAAAATAAGATTACAATTAACCACAGCTAATGATTTAGGTAGAGAAATTGTTATGGGCTTTAATAGTGCGACTAATGATGACTTTGATTACGGTTTTGATGCTAAAGCATATGAGACTTTTCCTAACGATTTAACCATGACTTTAGATAATAATCCAATGGTTATTCAGTCTTATGCTGATATTACAGCAGATAAAGTTGTCGCTCTAAATTTTGAGGCAGATGGCAGCGGAATGTATAGTATTCAGGCAATAGAGTTTGTTGATTTTCCAACGGATCAAGAGGTGTTTTTAAGAGATAATTTAAATAATATTTATTACGATTTGACTTCAGATCAAGCGTATAGTTTTGCTTCAGAAGCAGGTGTTTTTGCTGATAGGTTTGATGTTGTATTCCAATCTGCAGAAACCTTAAGTACTGATGGTTTTGAAGCGGACATAGAAAACGTTTCAGTTTTTTATATTGATACTCAAGAGTTATTATTTGTAAAAGGATTAAATGTTACGGTTAAAGGATTAAAACTTTATAATACATTAGGGCAACAAGTTTATAGTAGTGCTTCAGTAACTAATCAACAATTAGAAAATGGGTTAAATTTGACAAACTTAAGTACAGGGTTGTATGTGGTAAGTATTACGATGGAAAATAATCAAACTTTAGAAAAAAAGATAATCTTAAAATAAAAAAGGATTAATCCAAAAGCGCCATTACAAATTGTAATGGCGCTTTTTTTATGCTCAAAAATCAGAGTTTTAAACAGAATTCCTTAATTTCGCAACTCTATAACGAAATTAGAAAAAATGAGCACAGGATTCCCTGAATATAAAGGCCTTAACTTACCAAACGTAGCAGAAGAAATTCTTAAGTATTGGCAAGACAATAATATATTTGAAAAAAGTGTAACGACTCGTGAAAACGCAGAGCCTTACGTGTTTTTTGAAGGACCACCTTCAGCTAACGGTTTGCCTGGTGTACACCACGTTTTAGCACGTGCTATAAAAGATATTTTTCCAAGATATAAAACCATGAAAGGGTTTCAGGTTAAGCGTAAAGCTGGTTGGGATACGCATGGTTTACCTATTGAATTGGGTGTGGAAAAAGAACTAGGGATTACTAAAGAAGATATTGGTAAAACTATTTCTGTAGAAGATTATAACGCAGCCTGTCGTAAAGCAGTCATGCGTTACACGGATGTTTGGAATAACCTGACTCAAAAAATGGGGTATTGGGTAGATATGGAGGATCCATATATTACTTACGAACCTAAGTATATGGAAACCGTTTGGTGGCTTTTAAAAGAAATTTACTCTAAAAAGTTAATGTATAAAGGGTATACTATTCAACCTTATTCTCCAAAAGCAGGAACAGGGTTAAGCTCGCACGAGGTTAATCAGCCTGGAGCATATCAAGATGTAACAGATACAACTATCGTTGCTCAGTTTAAAGCTATTGAAAGTACATTACCCGACTTTTTACAAAATGAAGGAGATATCCATTTTACAGCATGGACAACAACACCTTGGACATTACCAAGTAATACCGCATTAACTGTCGGACCAAAAATAGATTATGTTTTAGTTGAAACGTATAATCAATATACTTTTGAACCAATTAATGTGATTATGGCAAAACTGTTAGTTGGAAAACAATTTGCAGGAAAGTTATTTAATCAAGTAGAATCTAAACCGGACCTTTTAGAATATAAAGCTGGAGATAAGTCCATTCCATATTTTATTGTAAAGGAATTTAAAGGAAAAGATCTTGTTGGGATCAAATACGAACAGTTGTTAGCTTATGCGTTACCAAATGACAATCCGCAAGATGCGTTTAGAGTTATTGCTGGAGATTTTGTAACGACTGAAGATGGGACAGGTATTGTACATACAGCACCAACATTTGGAGCAGATGATGCCTTAGTTGCAAAACAGGCTTCTCCAGAAATACCACCATTATTGGTAAAAGACGATAATGGAAATTTAGTACCTCTTGTAGATTTACAAGGGCGTTTTAGACCAGAAATGGGTGAGTTTGGTGGTAAGTATGTTAAGAATGAATATTACAATGATGGCGAAGCTCCAGAACGCTCAATAGACGTTGAATTAGCAATTAAGTTAAAAGAAGAAAATAAGGCCTTTAAGGTTGAAAAATATAAACACAGTTACCCACATTGCTGGCGTACAGATAAACCAATCTTATACTATCCATTAGACTCTTGGTTTATTAAAGTGACTGATGTTAAAGATAAAATGGTAGCTAATAATAATACCATTAACTGGAAACCAAAATCTACTGGGACAGGACGTTTTGGTAATTGGTTAGCTAATGCAAACGATTGGAATTTATCTAGATCGCGTTATTGGGGGATTCCATTACCAATCTGGAGAACAGAAGATGGTAAGGAAGAAATCTGTATTGGCTCTGTGGAAGAGCTTAAAGCCGAAATGCAAAAAGCAGTGTCCGCTGGTGTTTTAGCTAAAGATATCTTTGAAGATTTTGAAGTTGGAAACAATTCCGAAGAAAATTATGCAAAGTTAGATTTACATAAAAATATTGTAGATGGTATTGTATTAGTATCTCCAAGTGGGCAACCAATGCAACGCGAAAGTGATTTAATTGACGTGTGGTTTGACTCAGGGTCAATGCCTTATGCGCAATGGCACTACCCATTTGAAAACAAAGAAAAAATTGATAATAACGAAGCCTTTCCTGCAGATTTTATAGCAGAAGGTGTTGATCAAACTAGAGGTTGGTTTTATACATTGCATGCTATTGCAACAATGGTATTTGACTCGGTTGCCTATAAAAACGTTGTGTCTAACGGATTAGTGTTAGATAAAAACGGACAGAAAATGTCTAAACGTTTAGGTAACGCAACAGATCCATTTACCACTTTGGATACCTATGGTGCGGATGCAACACGTTGGTATATGATCTCTAATGCAAATCCATGGGATAACTTAAAATTTGATTTAGACGGCATTGAAGAAGTAAAACGTAAGTTTTTCGGAACGTTATATAACACATATTCATTCTTCAGTTTATATACTAATTTAGATAAGTTTAGTTACGCTGAAGCGGAAATTCCATTAGCAGATAGACCAGAATTGGACCGTTGGATTTTATCAGAGTTGCATACGCTTATTCAAAAAGTGGATGCGTATTATGCAGAATACGAACCAACAAAAGCAGCGCGAGCTATTTCAGATTTCACACAAGACTATGTTAGTAACTGGTTTGTGCGTTTAAGTAGAAGACGTTTCTGGAAAGGGGATTACCAAACAGATAAGATTTCGGCATACCAAACATTATATACGTGTTTATTAACCATAGCAAAATTAGGTGCACCAATTGCTCCGTTTTTTATGGATAAGCTTTACATAGATTTAACAAAAACAACACAATCGGAAGGATTTGAGAGTGTACATTTGGCTGAATTTCCAAAATTTGATCCAAGTTTTGTAGATAAATCTTTAGAGCGTAAAATGGAAAATGCACAAACTATTTCGTCTTTAGTCTTATCATTAAGAGCTAAAGAAAAAATAAAAGTGCGTCAACCACTGCAAAAAATCATGATTCCTGTAGATTCAGAACAACAGAAAGAAGAGATTTTAGCTGTAGCAAATTTGATAAAGCATGAAGTTAATATCAAGCAAATTGAGATTTTGGAAGATGCTTCAGATATATTAGTTAAGCAGATTAAGCCTAATTTTAAAGCGTTAGGACCACGTTTTGGAAAAGATATGAAAACCATTGCTGGAATCATTACTAAAATGACTGCAGACGATATTAAAGTTATTGAACAAAAAGGAGAGATCGATGTCGAGTGTAATGGAAAAAGTATTACATTACAACGTGATGATGTAGAGATTACATCACAAGATATTGAAGGGTGGTTAGTTGCAAACGAAGGCAATATTACAGTTGCTCTAGACGTTACGATATCACCAGAATTAAAAGAAGAAGGTATTGCAAGAGAGTTGGTAAACCGTATTCAAAACTTGCGTAAAGATTCAGGATTTGAAGTGACAGATAGGATTACCGTACAGCTTCAAGAAGATGTAAACATTGTGCAAGCCGTAAAAGCTAATTTAGACTACATTAAGGCAGAAACCTTAACGGACGATCTTAAAATTATTAATCAATTAGATAGTGGTATAGATATTGCTTTTGATGATATAAGTACTAAACTATTTATTCAAAAAAACTAAAATTATGGCATCAGATATAAACGTAAGGCATTCAGATAAAGAATTAGCACGATTTAAAGTGTTAATTCTTGATAAGATAGAAAAAGCTAAGCACGATTTAGAGTTAATTAAAAGTGCTTATATGAACGACCATAATAACGGTACAGACGATACGTCTCCAACCTTTAAGGCGTTTGATGAAGGTAGTGAAACAATGAGTAAAGAGTCTAACTCGGAGCTTGCTATTAGACAAGAAAAGTTTATTCGTGACCTTAAAAATGCTTTAATTAGAATTGAAAGTAAAACGTATGGAGTGTGTCGTGTAACAGGAAAATTGATTAATCCTAAACGATTAGAGTTAGTGCCTCACGCAACGTTAAGTATCGAAGCAAAAAATATGCAAAAATAAATTTCTAATAAAAGAGAAGTTTAGAAAGCGACACTATTGCATGATAGTAATGTCGAAATAGAATAACCCAAAACGCTTCATTTTTAATTGAAGCGTTTTGTATTTGTAATACGTTGTTATATTGAAATTTAAACTCACTGTTATATTTTTTTTAATCACTCAGTTTTTTTTTGCCCAAATAGGGACAGAAAAAACGTGGGAGTCTAACGAGATAAAAACAGTTGCTATTGCAGGGCAAAATGTGTTTAAGATTAAGGTCTCAAATGCACGTTCTAATACCATATCGTTAAAAGTGAAAATTGAAGGTGAGTATGCAAAAGATGTAATGATTATTGATAGCTTTTTAAACGAAACTTTGTTTATTTCAGCATCATTCCAGCCTTTGTTTAAAGATGATAATGACAAGTTAAGTGCCCATAAAGTACTTTCTGTAGAGTACGAATTAACTGTTCCAAAACGTATGGCTTTGGATATTAAAAGTGATATCGCTTCGGTAAAGGTTATTGGAGAATATCATTCTGTTTTTATCGAGTTAAATCAAGGTAATTGTAATTTGCAAGAGTTTTTGGGAAATGCCACCGTGAATACGATTGATGGAAATATTGCTATTCAAACTAATAATGCCAAAGTAGAAGCATTTACTAAAACGGGAACAATACAAAACAAACAATTTAAGTATGGTAAATACAACATAAGTTGCCATACAATTAATGGGGATATTAACGTGACTAAAATTGAAAAATAAGCCTAAGTCTAGCATTAATCCTTAAAAATAAATTAGTGCATTCAGAATTGCCTAAGTGTCTTTTAAGCCTATGAATATAAAAAAAGTATCCTTTCTAATCATTGTTATCTTACTTATTGATCAAATAAGTAAAGTATATGTCAAAACGCATTTTGTTTTAGGAGAAGATGTGGCTGTTTTTAATTGGTTTAAGATCTATTTTATTGAAAATAGTGGCATGGCTTGGGGGACTAAACTAAGTGATATCCTTCCATTTATGACGGATAGGACCGCTAAGGTGTGTTTGACTGTATTTCGGATTTTTGCAATTTTTGGGATTGGGTATTGGTTAGTAAATACTATAAAAAAGAAAGAGTCTAAAACGTTAGTTTTAGCATTAGTATTTATTTTTGCAGGCGCATTGGGTAATATCTTAGATTCAGTGTTTTACGGTGTGTTATTTGACGGTAGCTCTAGTCAGGTAGCTTCTTTTTTACCAGCGGAAGGTTATGATAGTCTGCTGCATGGTAAGGTCGTTGATATGTTATATTTACCAATCTGGAAGGGCTATTTGCCAGAATGGCTCCCAGGTATTGGAGGTGAGTATTTCACGTTTTTTGAACCTGTTTTTAATATTGCGGATGTTGCTATTAGTATTGGGTTTTGTATTTTGATTTTCTTCAATAAAAAGGCGTTTCCTAAGCGTGAAGAAGATTAAAACTTATAAATTTTCTCTGGAGTAACACAGTAGTCAAGGGTCACATCATTTTCAAAAACATCTTCAATTTCAGCTTCAGCTTCAAAAAAGGATAGCCCTATTTTTATAGTGCCTGGATTGCAGGAGGCTAAAAATTTATCGTAGAATCCTTTGCCATAACCGACACGATGTCCTTTAGTATCAAATGCTAAAAGCGGAACAAAAACAACATCAATTTTGTCATTCGAGATGTCTATACCATCTACAGGTTCTGGAATGTTATAAGCGCTTAGTTTAAGGGTCGTTGCGTCAGTTAGTAAGTAATTGCTTAGTGTATTAGTTTTAAAATTACTTTTAGAAATGACAATGTTTTTATCTTTACCCGAAAGGATATTTAATATAAAATCGGTATTAACTTCTTGATGAGTTTCAATAGTTAAAAACAAGTGGTAAAAACTATAATCCCAAATGGATAACGTTAATAGCTGATTGGCAATAGCAATACTTTTATCATCAATATTAGCTTCAGAAAGCGCGCCTCGTAAAGCTTTATATTTCCGTCTTAATTCGGCTTTTTTCATCTTATATTTTATTTTAAGACTTCTGTAGACACATGAAACAAGGCGTCTCCTTGATAAACAATTGGAGATTGATTGATGTTTATAATATAACCAGCGTGTTTAGACTTGACAAAATGGTTGAATTTTCCGTAAGGGTCGGTAATGTTTCCAATGTCGTCACCAACTTTAACTTCTATACCAAGTTTAACCGTGGCTTTAAACATACCAGAGTGCTTCGCTCTTAGCCAAGAACTTTCTGTTATTTTAACGCATTCCTTTTTAGGTTCTGAGACTTTAAATTGTCTACGTAACATTCCGAAGTGATTCATAATACGCTTTGCGCCATTAACGCCCGTGTTGGTTACGGCGTTGTCGAGGTCAAAAGATTTTCCTCCTTCATATAATAAGATCGGTTTTCCTAATTTGTTACAGGCATTTCTAAACGATTTATTTAAGTTTTGAGAATATAGTATAAATGGCGCACCAAAAATTTCGGCCATAACATCATCGTCTTCGCTACCTCGCTCTATACGTATTTGCGGGGCGTTAAAACGAAATGCACCGCCTGTATGAAAATCAATTATAAAATCAGCATGAGGGACTACTTCTTGTATTAACTCGTAGGCTACACGACTAGCTAAAGAGCCTTTTTTTGTTCCAGGAAAGACACGATTTAAATCGCGACCATCAGGAAAGGCGCGTTCCATATTGATAAAACCAAAAATGTTAAGTACCGGAATACAAATGGTTGTCCCTATTTTGGGTTTGTTAATACCTTTGGATATTAATTGACGAACAATTTCGACACCGTTTATTTCGTCACCATGGATTCCTGCAGTAAATAAAACGGTAGGTCCTGGTTTTTTAGAGCGTTCTATGATAATAGGAACATCGACTGGTGTTCTAGTGTGTAATTTGGCAACATTAAAACTAACTTCCGCGCTTTGCCCCGGTTTTATAGTCTCTCCTAAAATTTCTAAAACGTCGTTTTTGTACATCGCCTATTTTTTAGTGTTGTTTTCTATATAATTGATAATGTTTTTGGCAATATTTTTACCTGTTGCATTTTCTATACCTTCTAATCCGGGACTAGAATTAACCTCTAATAATAAAGGACCTCTCTCCGATTGTAGCATGTCTACACCACATACAGGTAGTTTTAAAGCTAATGAAGCTTTTCTAGCAACTTGAAGTTCTGCTTCGCTTAATTTAATAATATTTGCACTTCCTCCTCTATGTAAATTAGATCTAAATTCACCTTCTTTTCCTTGACGTTTCATTGCACCAACAACTTCTCCATTAACAACTAAAGCACGTAAATCGGCTCCTTTAGCTTCTTTAATAAATTCTTGTACAATAACTCTAGCTTCTAATCCATTAAAGGCTTCTAAAACAGATTCGGCAGCATTTTTACTTTCAGCTAAAACAACACCCAATCCTTGAGTACCTTCTAGTAATTTTATAATTACTGGAACACCACCAACATGTTGGATAACTTCCTCAACATCTCTAGAATAGTTTGTAAAAACCGTTTTTGGCATTCCGATACCAGCTTTGCTTAAACGTTGTAAACTTTTTAATTTATCTCTAGATCTTAGAATAGCTTCAGAAGACGCCGTAGTAAAAACATTCATCATTTCAAATTGTCTAACAACAGCACAACCATAAAACGTTACAGAAGCTCCAATACGAGGTATGATAGCATCGACGTAATCTAAATAACGGTCTTTATAAAAGATGGTCGGTTTTTCTGTTTCAATGATAATATCACATTTTAATGGATCTATTATTTCTATTTTATGACCTCTTTTTTCACCTTCTTCTACTAAACGGTCTGTTGAGTATAAATTGGCGTTTCTAGATAAGATTACAATGTTCATTTTATTTGTTATGATTAAAGGATTGGTTTAGGATATCAACGTCTACTAAAAATTTTCGTTTTAAAAATTGTCTACCAATTAAAACGGGAAATCTCATGTCGTCTCTTGTGCTTAAAGTTAAGTTAATCTTGTATGATTTACCAAAAAAAATCACGTCTGTTTTTATTTTGTAACGATTTTCAACACAACCGTTACTGCTTTTTACATCTGTAAAGGTGTACTCTTTAAATACTTTAGTTTCACTATTAAAGTTGGGGTGGCCTTTACTGTAAAAGGTACAATGTAGCCCGTCATCTTTAACAACGACGTTAGAGCAGTGTATTGCAGAGGTGTAGGCGCCTGTATCAATTTTACAGTCTACTTCAAATAAATCCAACTTCGGAAAGTTAATTTTATCAGTTCTACCAATGGTTTTCTTTGTCATTTTTATTGTTTAAAAAGAGGTGCAAGGTAATAAATAAGTAAATAGTATTATTTTTATTTTCAGGTTAAAATTTGAGCTAAAAACGATAAGTTATTTTTAAATAATTACCTTTGATTACTCATAAAAACACATCAATTTTTTAGAATTAAAATGAGTCAAACCGCTTTAGATATACAGCTTAAAACCTTACCGGATTCTCCGGGTGTCTATCAGTATTTTGATGCGGAAGGCACTATTATTTATGTTGGTAAAGCAAAAAATCTTAAAAAACGTGTAACGTCTTATTTTACTAAAACGCACGAAAATGGAAAGACTAGAGTTTTAGTCAAGCGTATCGCTAATATTAAGCATATAGTTGTTGAAACTGAAACGGATGCGTTGTTATTAGAAAACAACCTGATAAAAAAGCATAAGCCGCGTTATAATGTTTTACTTAAAGATGATAAAACATATCCTTGGATTTGTATAAAAAATGAACGCTTTCCAAGAGTGTTTTCAACGCGTCGTGTTATTAAAGATGGCAGTGAGTATTTTGGCCCTTACACAAGTATGAAAACGGTTAAAACGTTATTGGGCTTAATTAATGGGTTGTACAAATTGCGAACCTGTAATTATAATTTGGCACAGGACAAAGTAAGTGAGGGGAAATACAAGGTGTGTCTAGAATACCATTTGGGGAATTGTAAAGGGGCCTGCGAAGGTCGAGAGACAGAGGCAAGCTATCATGAAAATATTGATGCTATTAGAGCGATTTTAAAAGGAAATTTTAAAGACTCTTTAGGTAACTTTAAATTACAGATGCGGGAATTTGCAGAAGTCATGGAATTTGAGGCTGCGCAGCGTATTAAAGAAAAAATTGAGGTATTAGAAAACTACCAAGCTAAGTCAACGATAGTTAACCCTAAGATTAGTAATGTCGATGTGTTTTCAATAATTAGTGATGCTGGACATGGTTATATTAATTTTTTACAATTATCCTACGGATCCATTATAAGATCACATACGTTAGAAATCAAAAAGAAACTCGACGAAAGTGATAAGGAACTTTTAGAATTAGCTATTATTGAAATAAGAGCACGCTTTAACTCTAACTCTAAAGAAATATACGTACCTTTTTCTGTGAATATTGGAGAGGAGCTCAAGGTTACCGTTCCGCAATTAGGAGATAAAAAGCATATTTTGGATTTATCTATTAGAAATGCCAAATATTATAGGATGGAGCGTTTCAAGCAAGTTAAAATAACAGATCCAGACCGTCATGCCAATCGTATTATGGCACAAATGAAACAGGATTTGCGTTTAGGGGAAGAGCCACGACATATCGAGTGTTTTGATAACTCAAACATACAAGGGACTAATCCCGTAGCGGCTTGTGTTGTGTTTAAAAACGGTAAACCAAGTAAAAAAGATTATCGCCATTTTAATATAAAAACGGTTGAAGGTCCAGATGATTTTGCGTCTATGGAAGAGGTTGTGTTTAGACGTTATAAACGCTTACTTGAAGAGGAGCAACCTTTACCGCAATTAATAATTATTGATGGAGGAAAAGGGCAATTATCTTCAGCATTAAAAAGTTTAGATCTTTTAGGATTAAGAGGTAGAATAGCTATAATAGGGATTGCAAAACGTTTAGAAGAATTGTTTTATCCAGAGGATCCAATTCCATTATATTTAGATAAAAAATCAGAAACACTAAAAATAATTCAACAGTTACGTAATGAAGCTCACCGTTTTGGAATAGAGCATCATCGAAATAAAAGAAGTAAGCAGGCGTTAAATACCGAAATGGAAACTATTCCTGGGATTGGAGAAAAAACCATAGTAGAATTATTGAAAAAATTTAAATCTGCAAAACGAATTTCAAACGCTAAATTAGATGAATTGGAAGAGATTGTAGGAGTTTCTAGAGCAGCAAAAATATATAATTATTATCATAAAGAATGAAGCAAATTAGCATCGCTATACTATTAATATTGACTTTTTGTAGTAGTCTTAACGCGCAAGAACAGGTAGTAGAATCTAAAGAACCTAAAGTTGGTTTGGTTTTAAGTGGTGGTGGCGCAAAAGGGTTTGCGCATATTGGTGTTTTAAAAGTTATAGATAGTTTAGGGATTAGAGTAGATTATGTAGCGGGTACAAGTATGGGGGCTATTATTGGGTCCTTATATGCTTCTGGCTATTCAGGGAAGCAATTAGATTCTATTTTTAAGGGGGTTAATTTTGATGACCTAATAAGTGATAATATACCAAGATCTGCAAAGTCAACATATGAGAGAGAAATATCAGAGCGTTACGCTGTAACCCTACCTTTTGATCGCTTAAAAGTAAAGTTGCCATCGGCATTATCTAGAGGTCAAAATGTGTTCAATTTATTAACCAAGCTAATGCTACATGTTAGTGATGAAGACGATTTTTCAGAATTACCAATACCATTTTTCTGTATTGGTACTGATGTAGAAACAGGACAGCAAGTGGTCTTGGATAAAGGTAATTTACCACAATCGGTTAGGGCGAGTGGTGCTTTTCCGTCATTGTTTCAGCCTGTGGAGATTAATGGGCAATTATTAATCGATGGAGGGGTCGTTAATAATTATCCTATAAACGAGTTGAAAGCAAAAGGAATGGATGTTATTATTGGGGTTGATGTACAGGATGGTTTAGCAAATCGTACAGATTTATCTTCTGCGCCACAAATATTATTTCAGATTAATAATTTCAGGACTATAACTGATATGAAAAGCAAGTCTAAAGAGACTGATATTTATATAAAGCCAGATATAACAAAGTTTAATGTAGTGTCTTTTGATGATGGAAACCAGATTATTAAAAATGGAGAGATTGCTGCTATAGGAAAAATAGAAGTTTTGCAACAATTAAAACAAAAACAAATAAAAAAACCTATAGTAAGGGAAGCAATGCATTCTCCTGATAGCTTACAAATCAATTATATTGAAACCAACGGAATCAATAAATATACAAGATCCTACGTTTTAGGGAAGTTAAGAATGAGGCCCTATACAAAAGTGACTTACAAAGAACTATCCGAAGGGGCTAATAATGTGGTGGCAACTAATAATTTTGATAGTTTTTTCTATGAACTTAAAAAAGAAGAAGATGATGCGTATAGAGTAATTACTACCGTTAATGAAACAAAAAAAACAACATTTTTGAAACTAGGATTGCACTATGACGATTTATATAAAAGCGCCATTTTAGCCAACATTACTAAAAATCAATTTTTATTAAAAAATGATGTTGCTTCTCTGGATTTAATAATAGGAGATCACGTCAGGTACAATTTTGATTATTTTATAGATAAAGGTATTTATTGGAGTGTTGGTTTAAAATCAAGGTATAATGAGTTTGATCAAGGTGTCGTGGCTGATGCTTTTTTGTCGCAATCAGAAGCATCTAGCGTAGGAGTTAATAAGATAAACGCAGAGTTGACGGACTTTACTAATCAGTTTTATTTGCAAACGTTATTTAGAAATGATTTAGCCTTGTCTTTAGGTTTGGAACATAAAAAATTAAAAGTAACAACAGAAACAATATTGTCGTCGGACAATCAAAACGAAACGATTTTTGAAAACAGTAATTATGTTAGTCTTTTTGGGCAATTAAAATTTGATACTTACGATAGTAAATATTACCCAACAGAAGGAATTTCTTTTTTGGGAGAAGCTAACTATTATGTTTACTCGTCAGATTATTCAACTGAGTTCTCTCCGTTTTCAGTATTTAAAGCAGAACTAGGGTATGCCTTTAAAGCAACCGATAAACTCTCTTTTAATTTGGTTACAGACGCTGGTTTTAAAATTAATCCTAAAGCTAATCAGTTTTTAGATTTTGTATTAGGGGGTTATGGTAATAACTTTATAAATAATTTTAAACCCTTTTATGGGTATGATTTTTTGACAATAGCTGCAGATTCATATATAAAAGGAAGTCTAAATTTAGACTATCAATTTTTGCCTAAAAACCATATAATGCTTACTGCAAATTATGCCAATGTATCAGATCGGTTATTTGATGATGCAGATTGGTTATCATTGCCCGAATATTCAGGTTATGCTTTAGGATATTCTCTAGATTCTTTTCTGGGACCAATAGAAGCTAAGTATAGTTACTCGCCAGAAACAAGAGATAGTTATTGGTTTTTTAATTTAGGATATTGGTTTTAAAGGACGTTTTTTATTTTATCCTTTATAGGCTTAGATAAAATCAGGTCATCTATTATGTCTTTTTTAGCCATATTGGGCAGCAAAAAAAGGATGCCATTACTACCTTTAACGTAGGATGTGGTGCATCGGCTTTTGCCTGTAGGATAAAAACACTTTTTAAACTCAGAAATATTTACGATATTTGTTAGACTATGAAGACAGCTTGGAGCGATTTATTATCACATTTAAAATTCTTGATTAAGCGCAATCCGGAGTGATCTTCCTTCCTTGTTAAGCATTTAATAAAGCGTCACACATTTCTTAGACGTTATTTTTTTTCAATTTAAAAACTAAAAAAATGCCATTTTATCATAAACTAGGAAAAATACCACCAAAAAGACACACGCAGTTCAGAAAAGCAGACGGTACATTGTATGCTGAACAGTTATTTGGTACTATAGGGTTTGACGGTATGTCAACAAATTCCTATCACGAGCATAGACCAACACAGGTAAAGGAAATTAGAAAACAATACAGTGTTGCGCCTAAAATTGCTAAAAAAAACCACATAAAATCTTATCGTTTAAGAGGGTTTCAAGTTAAACCAGAAAACGATTATTTAGAGTCTCGTAAAACGGTGCTTATAAATAGTGATTGCAGTATTATTTTAGCAGCCCCTAAACAATCAACAACAGATTATTTTTATAAAAATACGGATGCAGATGAGCTTATCTTTATTCATAAAGGAACCGGAAAGCTGCGTACACATTTAGGCAACTTAGACTTTAAGTATGGAGACTATTTATTAGTGCCAAGAGGTGTGATTTATAAAATGGATTTTGATACAGAAGATAATCGTTTATTTATTGTCGAGTCTAAAAGACCAATTTACACACCTAAACGCTATCGTAACTATTTTGGACAGTTATTGGAACATTCTCCTTTTTGTGAGCGTGATTTAAGACAGCCACAAGAGTTAGAAACACATAATGAAAAAGGGGACTTTTTAATGAAAGTTAAGAAGCAAGACGATATTTTTGAAATGGTTTATGCAACACATCCATTTGATGTTGTTGGTTATGATGGTTACAATTATCCATATGCATTCTCAATCCATGATTTTGAGCCGATAACTGGACGTATCCACCAACCGCCACCAGTACATCAAACTTTTGAAACAGATGCATTTGTCGTTTGTAGTTTTGTGCCAAGACTGTATGATTATCATCCAGATAGTATTCCGGCACCTTACAATCATAGTAATATAGATAGTGATGAGGTCTTGTATTACGTCGATGGAGATTTTATGTCTAGAAACGATATAGACGCTGGGCACATATCCTTGCATCCCGCAGGAATACCACATGGTCCGCACCCAGGAGCAACAGAGCGTAGCATCGGGAAGGTAAAAACAGATGAGCTAGCAGTTATGGTAGATACGTTTAAGCCATTAATGGTGACTGAGGAAGCGCTTAAAATAGCCGACGAAGACTATTATAAATCGTGGTTAGAGCATTAAAAAAAATAATTTGAAGCTATTTCCTGCTTTCCGTTATATCTTTTTTAAGAAAAACAAAAAAGGATGCCACTGCAATCAGGGCTAACGCATTAGCAAAGTAAAAGCTTAATCAAAAGAATATAGTCAATTAACTAAGTTGAATGTCTTTCTAAGGGAAAGATTAAGAAACAAACACTATGAGTAAAAAAGAAGTAAAATCAGTAGACTACGGTTTAGAAAAAATATTTGAAGGTGCACAAGATTTTCTGCCGCTTTTAGGAACAGATTATGTTGAGTTTTACGTGGGTAACGCAAAACAAGCAGCGCATTTTTATAAAACAGCATTCGGATTCCAATCTCATGCTTACAAAGGATTAGAAACAGGGTCAAAAGATTCGGTAAGTTATGTGTTAAAGCAAGATAAGATCCGTTTAGTATTAACAACACCATTAAATAGTAAGTCGCCAATTAACGATCACATTGTAAAACATGGTGATGGTGTAAAAGTTGTGGCATTATGGGTGGAAGATGCTAGAAAAGCTTATGAAGAGACTACAAAACGTGGTGCGAAATCTTACATGGAACCAGTCGTAGAAAAAGACGAATTTGGAGAAGTGGTAAGGGCTGGTATTTATACTTACGGAGAAACAGTTCACATGTTTGTGGAACGTAAAAACTACGATGGACAATTTTTGCCAGGATTTGTAGAATGGAAAAGTGATTACAATCCAGAGCCAGTTGGATTAAAATACATTGACCATATGGTTGGTAATGTAGGTTGGGGAGAAATGAATACTTGGGTAAAATGGTATGAAGATGTTATGGGCTTTGTTAACTTCTTATCTTTTGATGACAAGCAAATACACACAGAATACTCGGCTTTAATGTCTAAAGTAATGAGTAATGGTAATGGACGTATCAAATTCCCGATTAACGAGCCTGCAAAGGCGGCTAAAAGATCTCAGATAGAAGAATATTTGGATTTCTACGAAGGTTCAGGAGTGCAACATATTGCAGTAGCAACAGATGATATTATTAAAACAGTATCTCAACTTAAAGCTAGAGGTATCGAGTTTTTGCCACCACCACCACAAGCGTATTATGATGATATTCCAAACCGTTTAGGTGTGCATATGGAAATGATGAAGGAAGATATTAACGAGCTTCAAAAGTTGTCAATTATGATTGATGCAGATGAGGAAGGGTATTTACTTCAGATCTTTACAAAACCAGTAGAAGATAGACCAACTTTATTTTTCGAAATCATACAACGTATGGGAGCGCAAGGTTTTGGAGCAGGAAATTTTAAAGCATTGTTTGAGTCTATTGAGAGAGAACAAGCAAAAAGAGGAACGCTTTAATTCAGCTTTATAATTTAATAACAAAAAAAGGCCATCAAAAATACTGATGGCATTTTTTTGTTTTATACTTTTGGAATAGTAATTGTATTCTAAGTTGTAAATAACCTATAGCTTAATCAATTAAGCCCTTTAATCCTTTTAGTTATGAAAAATCAAATACTTTTAATCTTAGCATTATTTACCGCTAGTTTTTCTTTTGCAATAGATCCAGACCCTGCATTTAAAAGTGGCGAGTGGTTTAAATTTAAAATGAGTTATAGTGGTTGGATGAAGGCTGGTAATGCAACGCTTCAAGTTAAAGAGTCAACAGTAAATGGTAAGCCTGTATTTCATGTGGTTGGAAAAGGCTGGACTACAGGGATGATTAAATGGTTTTTTAAAGTGGAAGACCGTTACGAGAGTTATTTTGATAAAGAAACCATTTTGCCTTATAAGTTTATTAGAAAAATAGACGAAGGGGGACATAAAAAAAATATTGAAATAGAATTTGATCAAGATCAAAGAAAAGCATTGGTATATAATAAGAAGCACGACACAAAAAAAACGTTGGATACCAAACCTAACGTTCAAGATATGGTGTCTACTTTCTATTATTTAAGAAATAACTTGGATACCAAAACTCTTAAAGAAGGTGACGAAATTAAATTAGACATGTTTTTTGATGAAGAAAGTTATGGTTTTAAATTAAAATATTTAGGAAAAGAAAACCTGGACACTGATTTTGGAACCGTTGAAACTTTAATGTTTAGACCTTATGTGATGGCTGGTCGTGTTTTTAAAGAGGAAGAAAGCTTGACGCTTTGGGTGTCTAATGATAAAAATAAAATACCTTTACGTATTAAAGCAGATTTAGCTGTAGGATCTCTAAGAGCAGATTTGGTTGCTTATGCAGGATTAAAACACAGTTTTAAAATTATAGTAGACTAAATATAATGAGTGTAGACCCAAATTTAATTAAGCAATTAGAAGAAAAATATAAAGCATTAGACCAAAATGTTAATACGCATTTAGAAGGTTTATTGCATAGTAAACCCATTGATTATTGGGACTATATTCAAACTGATGCGCTTTTAAATCTGCAAGTGCAACGTACAACTTTACCAGATGAAATGGTTTTTTTGATGTATCATCAGGTTAATGAGTTGTTGTTTAAAATGATTTTATGGGAAATTGATCAAGTTGCAAAGCAAGACGCTATAACAGCCTCTTTTTTTGAAACTAAGATCATGCGTATTAGCCGTTATTTTGATGTGTTAACGTCTTCTTTTACTGTAATGAAAGACGGTATGGATGTCGAGCAGTATAACAAATTCAGAAACACATTAACACCGGCAAGCGGGTTCCAATCGGCACAATACCGTAAAATTGAATTTGCTTCTACCGAGTTGATTAATCTTATCGATAATAGATTTAGAGAAACCATAGACCGTAACTCGTCTTTAGAACATGCTTTTGAACATTTATATTGGCAAGCAGCAGGAAAGGACTACAAAACGGGTAAAAAAAGCTATACATTAACAGTTTTTGAAGCTAAATACAAAGACGAATTTATTAGATTTGTAGAATTCTATAACACTCACAATTTGTGGACAATCTTTAAAAGTTTACCGCAAGAGGTTAGAGAAGACAAGGATTTAATAAAAGCAATGCGTCATTACGACTACACAGTAAATATTACTTGGGTAATGGCACATTATAACACAGCGAATCACTACTTAAATATTGGTGGTAAAACAGCTGAAGCAACAGGAGGAAGTGAATGGGTAAAATACATGCATCCAAAGTATCAAAGACGAATATTTTTTCCAGATCTATGGACCGAACAAGAATTGCAAGATTGGGGAAAAGAGGTCTAATACTTCTAGTATCAACATTAGCAATTGTAAGTTGTAAAGAAGAAGAGGTTAAAGTGCCAGTAGAAACCGTTTCAGTGATAGAGCCAGTAGCGCTTTATGAATTTGGTTTTAAATTGGACGATTACGTAGTAAAACGCGATACTATCAGAAAAGGAGATAGTTTTGGAGAGATTTTGCAACGTAATAAGATAGATTATTCTAAAATTTATCAAATAGCAGAACAAACCAAAGATAGTTTTGATATTAGGCGTTTACAAGTTGGTAAGCCCTACACGTTATTGTGTTCTACAGATTCACTACAACAACCAAAATGTTTTATTTATCAGCCTACTAAAACAGATTATGTTGTTATAAATTTTCAAGATTCCATTCACGCCTATTCAAGTGAAAAGCCAATCAAATTTGTAGAAAAAGAAGTCTCTGGTGTTATCGAGTCTAATATATCAGAAGCATTTGCTAAACAAGGTAAAAGTGTATTGTTAGCTTATAAAATGTCGGATATCTACGCTTGGACTATTGATTTTTCTAGACTTCAAAAAAAGGATAAATTTAAAGTGGTTTATACCGAAAAATATATCGATGATAGTATTTATGCAGGAATAGATAATATTAAGGCAGCTTACTTTTTACATAATGGAGAAGATTTTTATGCCTTCGAGTTTGAAACAGATACCATAAAAGGTTTAAAAGATTATTTCTCGGAAGAGGCTAAAAATCTACGTCGCGCTTTTTTAAAAGCACCTGTAGAGTACAAGCGTATTTCATCTAGATATAATTTAAACCGAAGGATTGCTTTATATGGTAATCGCGTGCGTCCACATAAAGGGACCGATTTTGCTGCAGGTATAGGGACGCCCATTAGAGCGACTGCAAACGGAACTGTTATTCAATCTCGATATAGTAAGTCTGCTGGTAATTTTGTTGCAGTAAAGCACAATAGTATCTACACAACTAAATATTTTCACATGCAAAAACGAAATGCCAAGGTTGGTGATTTTGTAAGACAAGGAGATGTCATTGGTTATGTGGGTATGACAGGTAATACGTCAGGACCTCATGTTTGTTATCGTTTTTGGAAAAACGGAAAAGAGGTTGATCCTTTCAAGCAAAAGTTACCGGAAGCAGAGCCTATCACTGACAGTTTAAAAACCGAATATTTAAAGTTTATAAAACCGTTAAAGGCGCAATTAGACGGCATTGATTTTATACTACCTATAGAAGAAGAACAGATTTTAGATGTTCAAACAATTACAGAAAATTCAATTACATATACTAAATAATGGCATTACCATCAATCAACCCAACAAGTACAAAAGCTTGGAAAAAATTAGAAGCACATTTTGAAGCTGTTAAAGGTTTAGAAATGAAAGATTTATTTGATCAGGATAAGACTAGAGCAAATCAAATGGCTATTAGTTGGGAGGATTTTTATGTTGATTATTCAAAAAACCGAATAACATCAGAAACGATGACATTGCTGTTAGAATTAGCGGAAGAGGTTAAACTTAAAGAAGCAATTCAGTCACAATTTTCTGGAGAGGTTATCAATAAAACAGAAGGCAGAGAAGTGTTGCATACGGCTTTACGTGCTAAAGCAACAGATACTATTTTAGTAGATGGTAAAAATGTAATGCCAGAGATTTTTGAGGTTAAACAAAAAATCGAAGATTTTTCTAACCAAGTTATTTCAGGACAATTAAAAGGGTATACAAATAAAGCCTTTACTGATATTGTAAATATAGGTATTGGTGGAAGTGATTTAGGACCAGCGATGGTCGTAGAGTCGCTTCAATATTATAAAAATCATCTAACTACACATTTTGTAAGTAATATAGATGGGGACCATGTTAACGAGGTTTTAAAAACATTAGACCCGGAAACCACATTGTTTGTTATTGTTTCAAAAACATTTACAACACAAGAAACATTATCTAATGCTAATACTATTAGAGCTTGGTTTTTAGAGCATGCTAAGCAAGAAGATGTGGCCAAGCATTTTGTCGCAGTATCTACTAATATAGAAAAAGTAAAAGACTTTGGAATAAATGAAAATAACATCTTCCCGATGTGGAATTGGGTTGGTGGTCGTTTTTCATTGTGGAGCGCTGTAGGATTAACCATTAGTTTATCTGTAGGTTACAAGAATTTTGATTCGCTTTTAGAAGGGGCAAATACAATGGATACCCATTTTAAAACAACAGATTTTGATCAAAATATTCCAGTTGTTTTAGCATTATTAAGTATTTGGTATAATAATTTTTTCAAAGCAGAAAGTGAGGCGGTAATACCATACACGCAATACTTAACTCAGTTTGCAACGTATTTGCAACAAGGTATTATGGAGAGTAATGGTAAAAGTGTAGATCGCAATGGTTTACCTGTTAACTATCAAACTGGAACATTAATTTGGGGGGAACCAGGGAGTAACTCACAACACGCCTTTTTTCAATTAATACATCAAGGGACTAAGTTGATTCCTGCAGATTTTATTGGTTTTGCACAGTCATTATATGGTAATCATGATCACCAAGATAAGTTGATGTCTAATTTCTTTGCGCAAACCGAGGCATTACTAAACGGTAAAACAAAGGAAGAGGTTGAAGCTGAGTTTAGAAGTCAAAATGTGTCAGAAGAAAAAATAAAAGAATTAACACCGTTTAAGGTCTTCGAAGGCAATAAGCCTACAAATACAATCTTTATAAAAAAACTAACCCCAGAGAGTTTAGGGAAACTTATAGCTATGTACGAACATAAAATATTTGTCCAAGGTATTATTTGGAACATTTATAGTTATGATCAGTTTGGAGTTGAGTTGGGGAAGCAATTAGCCAATAAAATCTTAAAGGAATTTGATAGCTCTCGCTTTGCGAATCATGACGCTTCTACTTTAAATTTATTAGAATTGTATAAAAAATTAAGATAAATTACAGTAATCCTGTATAATATTTTTATTTTTAGTATATTATTGTGATTTTGTATTTATTTTTTTTTACTTTCGTTTGTGTGCATATGTTAACATTAAGTTAATATTACATCTGTATTTAGTCGTATTTTTGCACAAATTCGAAACTAACTAATCTTAATTATTTACAATGAAAAACACAATTAAAGTTATGTTTTTTGCAGTGACATTATTGTTTTCTGCAATTACAATGGCTCAAAGTACTGTTTCTGGAACAGTGGTAGACTCTGAGACAAAAATGCCTTTATTAGGAGTTAACATTATTGAATCAGGTACTTCTAATGGAACATCTTCCGATTTTGACGGAAAATTTTCATTAACAACTAAATCAACTACAACTAAGGTTGTTTTATCTTATGTTGGATTTATTGATCAAGAGATTGAAATAAGCGGTAACAAAAATTTAGGTGAAGTTGCATTAGTTTCTAGCGAAGTTGGTTTGGATGAAATAATGATTATAGCATCCGTAGCTGTAGACAGAAAAACACCTGTTGCAGTATCTACTATTAGGGCTAAAGACATTGAGTTAAAACTAGGAACTCAAGAATTTCCTGAGATTTTAAAATCGACACCAGGTGTTTATGTTACAAAACAAGGTGGTGGTTACGGTGATAGTAGAATAAATCTTAGAGGGTTTAATTCTGAAAATGTCGCAGTAATGATTAATGGTGTTCCCGTTAACGATATGGAAAACGGAGCTGTTTATTGGAGTAACTGGGCTGGTTTAGGTGATGTAACATCTAGCATGCAGGTTCAGAGAGGTTTAGGGGCTTCAAAAGTAGCGGTGGCTTCAGTAGGAGGGACAATAAATATCCTTACTAAAACAACGGATGCTGTTGAAGGAGGTAACTTTGGAACTAGTATTGCTAATGATGGTTATTTTAAATACGGTATGACGTATTCAACGGGTTTAAGTGATACGGGTTTTGCAGCATCAGTAAGTGCTTCTAAAATAACAGGGGATGGTTATGTTGATGGAACAGAGTTTTCAGGATACAACTACTTTCTTAATTTGTCACAACAATTAAACGATGCACATAGATTATCATTTACGGCTTTTGGTTCTCAACAAGAACATGGGCAACGTTTTAATCGTTCTACTATAGCTGAACTTCAAGATACAGATTCAGGACCTAAAAAAGCAAATAGAGATTGGGGATATAAGAATGGTGAGGTATATCATCAATCTTACAACTTTTACCATAAACCACAAATGTCTATTAATCACTTATGGAATATTACTGATGATTCTGCATTATCAACAGCAGTTTATGCTTCTTTTGGTTCTGGTGGTGGACGAAGAGATGAAGGTTCTAAGATAGGGTCTGACGATTACAGAATTGGAACAGCAGGTTTACAACCGATAGATTTTGATAAAGTAGTTACGGAAAATCAAGCCAACGGTGTAAGTGGTTCTAGTGATATTATTTCTTCTTCTAGAAACTCACATGAATGGTATGGTTTATTATCAACTTATAAAAATGCAATTAATGATAAATTGACAATTTCAGGAGGTTTAGATGCGCGTTCTTATTTAGGATCTCACTGGTATCAAGTAGATGATTTATTAGGAGGACAATTTTTCTTAGATAATGAGACGGATACTTTCGCTTATGGACAAGCTCTTAAAGTTGGAGATAGATACAATAAAGATTATGATGGTCTTGTTCAGAGATATGGATTATTTGCGCAAGCTGAATACCAAGTGACTGAAAAATTAAACTTATTTATTGCTACAGATGTTTCTAATAGTAATTATAAGAAGAGAGAATACATGAATAATACAATAATTGGAAGCAGAGAATCTGAATCTGTTAACTTTATTGGTTATGGAACTAAAGGTGGTGGTAACTATAATTTAGATGCAAATAATAATGTATTTGTTAATGTAGGATATTTTTCAAAAGCACCATTTTTAGTGAATGTGTTTTTAGATGAAGATGGACTTGATGCTAATGAAAATGCAGTAAATGAAAAAGTGTTTAGTGCTGAATTAGGATACGGTTTCCGTGGAGAAAAATTTAGTGCTAATGTAAATGTTTATTATACAAAATGGTTAGATAAGTCTCTTAATGGATCTATAGGTACTGGTGAAAATTTATTTTTTTACAACTTACAAGGTGTAGATGCATTACATCAAGGTGTTGAACTTGATTTTAAATATAAAGCAAACGATAAAATTACGTTAACAGGTATGGCATCTGTAGGTGACTGGCAATGGAAAAGTAATGTGTCTTCAATTATAAGAAATCAAGCTGGAGATGAAATTGATGTAGTGGAGGTTGTTGCTGATGGTATAAAAGTTGGTGATGCAGCTCAAACGACATTTGCTTTAGGGTTAGATTATAAATTAGCACAAAAATCTAATATTTATTTAGATTATAATTTTGCAGGTGATAACTATGCCTCTTATGATGTGACTAATAGGTCTAGTGCTGATCTACCTGATGTTTGGGAAGTGCCTGATTTTGGATTATTTGATGTTGGTATGAGACATGGTTTTGCAGTGGGTTCATTTGATGCGACATTAATCGGAAAGGTTAATAATGTTTTTAATACAGAGTATATTTCGGATGCTAATGATTTGGATGGGACTTCATCTACAGCACAAGTGTATTACGGTGCAGGAAGAACATATAGTGTAGCATTAAAAGTTAATTTTTAAAAAATATTTAAAATGAAAAGAATAATTTATTGTTTAGCTATTTTAGGGGTAACCTTAGTGGGTTGTAACCCAATTGAAGACATCTATAATGATCTAGATGCAACAGCAGATCCTATTGTTGGTTCTGAGTCTTATATACTTACAGGTGATGATTATGCAGAATTAGAATTAGGTTTTGGTAGTTTTAGTTCTATTGAAGAAGCTAAATTACTTATGCCAGACTTTCTAGCTAATAAATATCCATTTTGGGGACAAGGTTCTTCTGTTTTAGTTGGATATCAATTATATGTTGGGAACGCAGAAGGAGTTAGTGATTTGACTAATTCTGATGTTTATCAACTAACTAATTCAGATTATGCTACTACTGGAAGTGATGCTTTTGGTTTTTATCCAGATATAGATGCAGTGTCTTTAGTTCCCGATGTATTAAGAACACAAATCACAAGTCCGACAGAAGGACAAGTTGTTTTAGCTAAATACAAGCAGTATACGGAAGTTCCTGTTGTAGGTTTAGCTAGTATTATAGACTATAATTTTGCAGGAAGTTTTGAGGGTTGGACAAGTCAAGAAGAACTTGGAGGAGATGAAGTATGGACGACTGAAACTGGTAACATCCGAGGTAATGGATATTTTGGAACTCAAGTTGCAAATATTGAATGGTTAGTATCTCCAGCTATTGATTTAGATGGTGAGGATAACCTTAAATTTCAAATTACTCAAGAACTTGATTTTGCTACTGATGCATCATTAGTTAAAATTTTAGTAGCTACTGATTATGCAGGTGATGTGTTAACTGCAACGTGGGACGAAATTTCTTTAGCTAATCCTGCTACAGGAGATATGGCTTCTTCTGAAGATTATGATTTTTCTGCTTATGATGGTCAACAAATTAACGTAGCATTCAAGTATGAGTCTACAGATAGTGATGCTTCTCGATGGAGAATTGCTAATATGTCTATTAAGACTTTAGGGGCTACAGGTGCTACTAATTCTAAAGGAGAGTATTTTACATATTCTGCAGGAGAATGGGTTGCAATGGAAGGTATTTACTATTTGAGTTCTGCAGATTATGATGCAATGGGAACGGCTTCAGGACAACCTGGTGAGTATAATAATTTTAGTAGTTCATTGTCTCCAGATAATTATTTACCAACATTTTTGGATTTAAACTTTCCTTTTGCTCAGGAAGATGAAGAGTTAATCGTAATTTATGATTATTTCTCAAGTTCTACTGGAGCGCAAAGAAGAGGTAATTTATACTCAGTTGTTAACGGTGAGTTTTCTGGTTACGAATCAACTATTTCTACAACACTTCAGTTTGGTTTTGATAATGGTGTTTGGGTTCCTGATAACACCATTAGGTATACTTTAGCTGCTGATGACTATGCAAATATAGGTACAGCTTTAGCTGTTGATTATCCAACAGCAACGAGTAGTATGATTAACTATGGTAATATGGATAGAAGAGCGGGGAATCCTGCAGAATGGACTAACGCAATGGTATTGGAAGCAGTCGCTGTAGTTTTAGATCAAATTGACCCGTCGGCAGCAGATGAACAAAAATATGTTGTTACTATAGAGGTGTATAATGGTAGTAATACCACTGAAGACTTTGCAGTTATTAAAATGGGAGGTAGTTGGATATACCAATAGTTTCTAATAATAATATAATATTAAAACCGCTTCTGTAAAGAAGCGGTTTTTTTATGCCTAAAAACAAGCTTTTCTTATTTTTAGCGAAAGGTTCTTTAATTTCTGTTACTTTTAATTAAAAATATTTATACAAGGAAGTGATTACTAAAACCGTTGGCAACATCTCCATCAACAATACGATGTAGTGGGTAGCTTATAAATCGTTCTTTTTGTGATTTTATTTAGAACAGTTCTTAACGTTAAGTTAATGTTAGAATAAGAAATAGTTGTACTTTTGCACGAAATTTGAAATTAACAAATCTTTATTTTAAGACAATGAAAAACACAATTAAAGTTATGTTTTTTGCAGTGACATTAATGTTTTCTGCATTTACAATGGCTCAAAGTACTGTTACTGGTACAGTTATGGACGGCGAATTTAACTCATCACTGCCAAGTGCAAGTATTGTTGAGCAAGGTACAAGTAATGGTACAATTACTGATTTTGATGGTACGTTTACTTTTGAAACACAGGCAAGTTCAGGTGTTCTTATAATCTCATATGTAGGTTATGGTAAAAAAACAATCTCTTTTAGCGATAGTATTAACCTTGGTAATATTTTCTTAACACCAGATAATTCTTTAGACGAGGTTGTTGTCGTTGGAAAAGGTGTAATTGATTTAGCTGGGGGGAGAGAAACGCCGGTTGCTGTATCTACAATTAAGGCAGCAGAAATTCAACAAAAAGCTGGTAATTGGGATTTACCAGAGGTGTTAAAGTCTACACCTTCTGTTCAAAATCTTAAATCTGGTGGTTTTGGAGATGGTCAAATGTTTATACGTGGTTTTGATCAAACAAACACGGCATTCTTACTAAATGGTCAACCAATTAATGGAATGGAAGATGGTAGAATGTACTGGTCTAACTGGTCTGGTGTAATGGATGTTGCTGATGCAATACAAGTACAAAGAGGTTTAGGAGCTTCTAAATTAGCTATTTCTTCAGTAGGTGGAACGGTAAATATCGTAACAAAGACTATTGACAGAAAAGAAGGTGGTTTTGTACAGCAAATGGTAGCTAACGATAGTTACACTAAAACTACAGCATATTTTTCAACAGGAGTAAACGAAAAGGGATGGTCTTTTTCTGGATTATTAGGTCACTGGCAAGGTGATGGTTATGTTGACAATACAGATGGTCAAGGACAAACATATTTCTTTTCTGTAGGTTACCAACCAAATGAAAATCATACATTAAACTTCTTATTAACAGGGGCGCCGCAATCGCATGCTGTTGCAGGAAGTGGTTCTATAGGAGAGTTTTTAGAGGAAGGTAGACGTTATAATTCATGGAATTATGATAATGTAAATAGTTCGAATACTTTAAGTAGTGGTGCTTATCCAGGAGGTAGAAATATCTATCATAAGCCAGTAGCTAACATAAGTTGGGATTGGACAATCGATGAAGATTCTGAATTGTCTACGGTAGTTTATGGCTCTATGGGTAGAGGAAGTTTTGCTCAGGCAATAACTTCTGGAGATGATGTAACGTATGCAAGAGGATCTAACAATAATCATGATTGGTTTGGATTAGTAACAAACTACAACAATCAATTAACAGAAAATTTAAACTTAAATTTTGGAGCTGACGTACGTTTGTACAATGGATTCCATTTTAGAGATGTTAGAGAGTTTATATCTGTAGATGCAGTGACTGCTAATTCTGGATATAGTGGTGGTTTAGATTATGAATTAACTGAAGCAGGAGGAATTAACCCTTGGGAAGTGTTTTTTAATCAAAATAATGATCACTCACAACGTTTTGGATATGATTATGAAGAGCAGATTAACTATGCTGGTGTTTTTGGTCAACTAGAGTATTCTAAAGATAATTTCTCTACGTTTTTTCAAGGAGCTGTTTCTAATCAATCACATGTTAGAACAGAATTTTTAAATGTTGAAGAAGCTGGAGTTTCAGAAGAGTCAGATAAGGTAAATAATCTTGGTTACAATGTGAAACTGGGTGGTGCTTATGTTTTAAGCGATGCACATAAAGTTTTTGTTAACGCTGGTTACTATTCTCGTCAACCTTTTCATGATAATTTATACCAAAATAACAGAGAAGGTAATACTTTATTATCACCTGAAGCTGAAAATGAGGAAATTACAGGTTTAGAAGCTGGTTATCAATTTAACGGAGGTAGCGCAATTTCCGCAAACTTAAACGTATATCACACTACTTGGGATAATGTTACGAAGTATAATAGTAATGGAGAGATTGGTGATGCTTTTTTAAGTTACCAAACATTAGGAGTAAAACAAGTACATTACGGTGTAGAATTAGAAGTAATGACACGTCCTTTAGATAATTTAAAACTTAATGGATTTGTAGCTTTAGGTGAATGGCAGTTTAAGGATAATGCTACCTTAAGAACGTTTGATAATGATGGTAATAAAGTCGGTGACGACGAAGATATCGTTATTGATGGTTTTAACGTTGGTGGTGCTGCACAGGTAACTGCAGGTATTAATGGTAGCTACGAGTTTTTACCAAGATTTAGTATCGATGCTGGATGGAACTGGTATAATGATGTCTTTTCTACAGGTTCATTAGGAGTTGCTCCATTGTCTATGCCTTCTTATGATACTGTTGATACAGGGTTATCATATAAATTATTATTTGGTGAAACGGGTAAAACGTCTTTACAATTTAGATTAAATGTAAATAACGTTTTTGATGAAGTTTATTTAGAATCTGTAAACGGGACTACTGCAGCTTCAGCAATAGAATCAGAAAATTATAAAGGAATTAATAGATCAAATACAGGTAGATTTGGTTACGGAAGAACTTGGAATACAAGTGTTCGTTTTAATTTCTAAACATAAGATTTAGTTTAAATCTACGTATTAAAACCGCTTCTGTACAGAAGCGGTTTTTTTATGCCTAATAATTACTACATTTGCGGTATAACTAATTAAAACAAGAATTATGATAAAAATGTTGCACTCCTATTGGGCCTATCTAGTATTTTTTATGATGATAATTGCAACTGCAAATGCATTAATAAAGTATTTTGGAAAAAAGGAATACGAGCCTTTGGATTTTCGTATTGCATTATTTACACTAATAGTCTCTCATATTCAATTACTATTAGGTATTGTTTTGTGGTTTGCGCAAGATTATTTTGGAGAGAGCTCTATGAAGGAAGTGATGGGGAATTCAGCATTACGTTCTAACGCAGTAGAACATCCAGTTGCAATGATTTTGGCAGTCGCTTTTATTACCATCGGTTATTCTAAACATAAAAAGAAATTGACCTCTGCAGGGAAATTGAAACCTTTGGCTATCTTTTATACATTAGCATTCCTTTTAGTCTTAGCAAAATTACCATGGAAAGCATGGTTTAATTTATAACATAAAATAAAGCGACCATATGGTCGTTTTTTTTATGCGTTTATATCAAACTTTTTTTACCCGAATGGTTATTTAGTTTCTATTGCTTTAATTAAATATATGTATACAGGGAAGTGATCACTAAAACCATTGGTAAAACCGCCATCAGCAAAACTACGTAGTGGATAACCTTCAAACCGTCCTTTTTTTGTCACTAGATAATTCTGGTTAAAAATACCGGCTTTGTAGTAGGTCCAATTAGAGTAGTCTTTATGCAAAAATGGTTTAGTCATCATTATTTGATCAAATAAACTCCAGGCATCTCTATAGGCAGTAGTTCCTAAGCCAGATTGTTTAAACATGTTTATAAATGGGTTGTAAATACCTTTAAAGGCTACTTTTTCTTTTTTTCTTTCAGCTTTCAAGATATCTTTTACACTGGCGTTTGTTGGGTTATCATTTAAATCGCCCATAGTTATTATTTTTGCATAGGGATTTATGGATTGTAAGCTATCTATTAAGTGTTTATTAAGTTTGGCGGCAGCAATGCGTTTAGGTCTGCTTTTAGCTTCTCCTCCACGTCTTGATGGCCAATGATTAACAATGATGTGTACTGTTTCTTCTTCTAGTTTTCCTGTGACTAGTAATTGGTCTCTTGTGTTTTGACGTTTATGACTCTCGCTATCATATATTTTTAGAGTATGTGTGCTTTTTGAGATAACTTGAAATAATGATTTTTGATATAAAAGCCCCACATCTATGCTTCTGTTGTCTGGGCCATCAAAATGGACAATTGCGTAATCCTTATGTAATAATAAAGAATCATTTACAATGTCTTCTAGGACCGTACTATTTTCAATTTCACACACGCCTATTAATGCAGGACTATTATGCGTAATGTCGCTACCAATGTCAGAAATGACACGTGCCATATTTTGTATTTTTTTCTTATAAATTTTAGAACGATTGGCCTTAATCTCCATCATGGGACTTGCTTCGTCATATTTGGTAGGATCATTAATGGTGTCAAATAGGTTTTCAAGGTTGTAAAATGCTACAGTGTGTATTCGGAAGTTCTTTTTTTCTTGTCCATTTACATTTGTAAAAATCAGTAGTAAAAAGGAAATAAGGTGGTAATTTAAGTGTTTCATCTCTTAATGTATTGTATTTGAGAATGTTATTTGTAGATTGTTCTGTAAAAGTATATATTTATTAAATATACTATAAAATACTAAGTCATTAAAAATCAATATGTAAAGTAACAACGCTACTTTTATCTTAATCCCTCTTTATGATAAGACCTTTTTTGTTTTTTTTATTTGTAATGCTCGCAAATAATGCTCTTTTAACTCAGGATACCTTGGTAAAGGGGAGTGTGAATGATGCGATAACTAATTTGCCCATTGTTGGAGTGATTGTTACTATTGAAGACTCTAGTTTATCTACAAGTACGGATGATTTTGGGCAATTTTACTTTCATGAAAACATTCCGTTAGGAGAGCAGGTTTTAAGAATTGAACATTTACAGTACACTACAAAACGGTATCCCATAATTATAAACGAAGGACAAACGATAGATATACAGGATATGGTATTAACGTTTAATGTCGTTGATAATAATGCGTTGTATATTATTTCTATTTCCGATGATCAATTGAATAGCGAAGACGATGGGTTAACTAGTAATGTGTCGGGATTATTACAATCTTCTAAAGATGCTTTTTTAAGTGCAGCAGCTTACGATTTTAGTGCAACCTTTTTTAGGCCAAGAGGTCTGGATAATGCTAACAGTAAAGTGTTAATAAACGGTCTTGAATTGAATAAACAAAATACAGGTCGACCACAATGGGGAAACTGGGGCGGAATTAATGATGTGCAACGTAACCAAGAGTTTTCAATGGGAATGGCTTCTAATGATTATAGTTTTGGAGATTTAGCAGGGACAAATAATATTATTATGAGAGCTTCTAAATACCGAAAGGGTGGACGTTTGTCTTTGGCATCTGCTAATAGAAGCTATCAAGGGCGTTTAATGTTAAGCTATAACTCTGGTATAATGAAAAATAACTGGGCGTATAGTGTGTTAGCTTCTAGAAGATTTGGCAATGGAGGGTATGTAGAGGGCACGTTGTATGATGCTAACTCTTTCGCAGCTTCTGTAGAAAAACAAATTAATGATAGGCATAGTATTAACTTAACGACTATTTACGCTAAAAATAGAAGAGGTAAAGGGACCGCTTTAACGGACGAAGTTTTTAATTTAAAAGGAAGGCAATACAATCCTTTTTGGGGAGAACAAAATGGTAAAATAAGAAACTCTAGAATACGTAAAATAGAAGAACCTATTATCATGTTGAATCATTATTGGAATATTTCTGAAAAAACAGGGATTAATACAAATATTGGCTATCAATTCGGGACTTCTGGAAATACTAGAGTAGATAATGGCGGGACGCGTTTAGTCAATTTTCAAGGACAGGATAGTTACATTGGAGGTGCGCGTAATACCGACCCTACGTATTATCAAAATTTACCAAGTTATTTTTTGAATGTTGAAGGAGGTCCAACAGCTTATAATTATGAACAAGCGTATATAGCGCGGCAAACGTTTCAAAATGATGGTCAGTTTAATTGGAACGACCTTTATACAGCTAATACAGATTCAGCAAATCAAGGGTTTAATTCAATTTATGCTATTCAAGAAGATCGTGTAGACGATAAGCAGTTAATGGCTAATGCTATTTTTGATACAGAGTTAAGTGATAACATTCGTTTAAACGCAGCAGTAAATTATAGGCATTTAAAAAGTGAAAATTTTGCATTGGTTTCGGATTTATTGGGAGGAACAGGTTATTTAGATGTTGATTTTTTCTCTGATGAAACAACAGAATCTACGGATGGTACATTAACAACAGCACAATCAGATATAAGAAATCCTAATAGGATAGTTACAGAAGGAGAGCGTTATAAATATAATTATAATATTGATGCTACTGTATGTAGTGCTTTTGCGCAATCTGTATTTAATTATAGTAAAGTAGACTTTTATTTAGCGGGTAATGTTTCAACAACAAATTATCAACGGGAGGGCCTTTTTGAAAACGGTTATTTTACCGGTCATTCTTTTGGTAGGGGAGAAAAAGTTCAATTTAAAAATTTTGGAGCAAAAGCAGGCGTAACTTATAAAGTGTCTGGTCGGCATATATTGGATTTTAATGGAGCATACATGACTAAGGCGCCTAATATGAGAAATACGTTTGCTAATGTTAGACAGTCTAATATGCTTATTGAAGATGTCGATAGTGAAATTATTACAAGTATAGATGCTAGTTATATTTTTAGATCTACAATTGTAAAAGCACGATTAACAGGGTTTTATTCTAATTTTAAAAAAGGGACAGAAACGGGTTTTTATTATAGTGAAGGTGTAGGCAATAATTTAGTGCAAGAAGCAGTCACGGGGATAGAAACGCAGCGGATAGGAGCTGAATTTGGTATAGAAGCCCAGGTGACCCCAACGGTAAAGTTGAAAGGTGCTGTTTCTGTTGGGCAATATACCTATAACAATAACCCTAATTTAACTTTTTATAGTCAAGAATTTGGTGTGGGACGTGCGGTCTTTGGAAACGGAACAACAAACCTTGAAAATTTACATATTTCTGGAGGACCAGAGCAAGCATTACAATTAGGTTTTGAGTATCGTGATCCAGGATATTGGAATGTTGGTGTTACTGCTAACCACTTTTCTAAGGTTTATGTCAATACAAGTGCAATAAAAAGAAGTGCGGCTTTTGTAACGGATCCAGAATTATATTCAGAAGCGGAGTTTCAGGAAGGTACGGCGGATGGAGCTGTTTATGTTTTAACTGGCGGTGAGATTAATAATATAGATCCGGATATTGCTAAACAATTATTGCAGCAAGAACAGTTTGATTCTTATATGCTAGTCAATATAATTGGTGGTAAGTCCTGGCGGATGGGAGATTATTTTGCTGGTTTTTTTGCAACAATTAATAATGTACTTAATGAAGAGTACAAAACTGGTGGATTTGAGCAATCTAGACGTGTCGACTACAGAAGTCAATTAGTAGAACAAACTAATGTTAATGGACCTGTTTTTGGGAATCGTTATTTTTTTGGAAATGGGACTACTTATTATTTAAATGTCTATGTAAGATTTTAATTATGTATAAAGAAAAAATAAATTCAAGAAAAATGAAGACTTACAAAGTAGCATGGTTATTAGTTAGTTTTTTTGTCTGTATTAGTTGCGTAGAAGATGATAATTTTGATATACCTACGAGCCTTTCAGGGATTACGGCATATCCAAATGACCAAGCTCAGTTTAATTCGATTAGCGCTGTTTTAGGAAACTTTGGAACAGGTACCGGAGATCCGGTAACTTATGAAGCAGTAGCAGAAGGTGTTTTAGAAAAATATACCGAAGGTTATGTTGTTTCAAGTGATGAGGGCGGGAATTTTTATAAACAGTTAGTTATACAGGATGCTCCGGAAAACCCAACAGCAGCTATTGTCATTCAAGTAGATAAAAATCCTATGTTTACTCAGTATGAGTTTGGACGTAAAGTATATGTCAAACTAAACGGTTTGGCAGTAGGAGAAAGTAATGGTGTCATTCAGTTAGGGAGGTTAGAAGGTGGTCAGATAGCGCGGATTCCCAGCACACAAGTGACAGAATATATTAAAAGGACTGACGAGGTTGCTGCAGTAATTGCAAAAGAAGTTTCTATTGTCGATTTTTCAGACGGATTAGAAAGTCAATATATTAGATTGAATAATATGACATTTGCTGATGATCATATGGGACAGACTTTTGCTTCAGAAAATAATGATAGTTTTAATGGCGAGCGTGTCATGCTTAATTGCTTAGGAAATAGTGTTATTTTAAGTACAAGTACCTTTTCTGATTTTAAAAGTGTGGCTTTACCTGATAACCGAGGTAGTATTGATGGGGTTTTAACTAGAGATTTTTATGACGACTTTTATACTCTCTATATAAATACACCAGAAGCACTACACTTTAATAATCTTGAGCCTTGTTCTGAACCTTTATTAACTGCTTATTTTACGGAAGCTTCAGATAATACTAATTTTAATTTTGAGGGTTGGTTGAATAGTACTGAGGAGGGTAGCGAATCTTGGACAGAGCAAGTATATCAAGGTAATGGATTTGCTGAGTTTTCTGCTTTATCATCAGGAGATAGTAATAATACAGGGTGGCTTATTTCTCCTGTATTGGATTTAGATCAAGGAGATGGAGAAATATTAACTTTTCAAACAGAACATGCATATCCAGATGTAGGACATGACGCAATAAAAGTTTATATTTCCACAAATTTTGATGGGACACCAGCCGGTATTTTAAATGCAACTTGGCAAACATTAGAGTTTACGTCAAGTTTAGAGGCTAATTTTGATAATTGGTATACTTGGACAGGTTCTGGAGATATCGATTTGTCAACATTTTCTGGACTAGGTTACATTGCTTTTGTGTACACAGGGAGTGATACTAATAATTTAAACTCAACGGTGCATTTGGATAATGTATTTGTAACAGTACAATAATTTAATTTTCAATCTTAAAAGAGAACCACTTGAAGTGAAGCGGGCGACACATTTTAATAATTTATGAATAATAATAAATTTGATCAGTTTTTCTTTACCGTATTTACAGCGTTTAAAACAAAGTTTAAGCAAAAGGCGAATACTATAGCTTTATTTTATATTTCTACTTTGCAAATAGCTCTATGCTTTTTGTTGGGTGTATTTGTAGCTACTTTTTTAACTAAGATGAATGCATCGACGATATCAAGCGAAAAAGCTTGGACACTATTTGTATTATCTGCTATCGCTATTCATTTTAAAAATTGGCTAAAATATAATGGAAAAACTAGAAAAGTTTTAAATGCTAAGTTTAATAAAAGCAAAGCAAAGAAGCATAATCTAATGATGTTGTTTAGCTTACCTTTTGTCTGCTTAGTACTTGGATTGATACTTCTTCAAAGTTTATAGTTTTAAATTTTTTATTACAATTACAAAGCCTGCTATTTATAGTGGGCTTTTTTTTGTCCATAACAGTTAGCATGGCATAGGTTGAAAATAATTACAGGTTACTTGTTGCTATAATAAATGATTTGTCGTGGCCAAATTTGGTTATGTATTAACTCTCTTGATTAATACGGTTTTATAAGAAGGGTAACAAAAGCAATCCCTTCTTTATATAAATATGTATAACTAAAATTTAAAACTGTTAATCATGAAAAAGCTATTCAATTTTTTATTAATCATATTTTTATTTGCTTCGGCATTTATTACAAATGCACAACAAGGAGATACTAATTATTTTCAGTTGTCACCAAGAATTGGTTATGACTTTCCAAGTTATAATAACAATACACCTTATATAGATTATAAAGGCGGTTTAGACTTGGGGTTATCTTTAGATTATTATTGGAATTGGTTTGGTCTGGGGATGGACTTTGATTATATAAAAAATCAATCCGAAAGTCAATACCCAACAGATAATTTGTACGATACAACTGGGGCATTAGTCACTAATTTTAATTTAGTAGAGGATAATATATCTAGACTATTTTTTGGTATAGGGCCAAACTTTCAATTTAGAAGCTTGTCTAGAAAATTTACTGCAGAATTTAATACACGCTTTGGATTAGCATCAATAGAAGGGGGGCGTACTTATTTGCAAAGTACAATGCCTATTGCTCAACCATTAAACTTTCATGCAGGTTATGATGATTCAGGAATCCTTACTTTTAAAGGGCAAATGAGGTTTACTTACTATTTAAATGACAATTTTGGAATTAATGTAGGTGCTTATTATATGCGTCATCTTGGTGCTACCGAATTATACGATACGCCGCTAGCTGTGTCGACTGGGTATTATCCACTAGTAGATATTACTGGGGCTGCAGGAGCTACAGGTAATGGACAAGATCCAAATGGTCCTTTGTTAAGAGAAGAACCATGTGATTGTGATATTTCTTCTGTTGGGTTATTTGCTGGTGTAACTTTTAAATTTAATAAAAAAGAAAAAGTTGAGGTTTGTGAGGTTTGCGGAGAAGACCATATGCCTAGATGTTGTGCAACTTGTGGTTGTAGTGTAACCGTTACTGCTTTAGATAAATTTACAGGAGAAATCTTACCGGATACAGATGTGATATTAACGGATTTATACGAAAATATAGTGCAGGCAGGTACAACAAATTCTTATGGAGTGGTTGTTTTTAATGACGTAGCACAAAACGATTATATCGTTACGGGTAAATTGTACAATGTAGACTTAGATGAAACCTCGATTTCTATAAATGAATTTATTGCCTGTAAGAAAGAGGGTAATAGCATTCAAAAAGAAATTAAATATGGAGATCTTAATTTTATTTTAAAAGGAGATGTAGTTGAGTGTAATACAGCTATAGGTATTCAAGGCGTGGATATTATCTTAAAAGATAAGCTTCAAGCTGGACAAAAAAATACATTGTCTGATATAGAAGGAGATTTTATTTTTCATTTAAAGCAAGCATCGACTTACGCGCTAAACGGTAGAAAGAATGGTTATTTTTCAAATGAAGTACATGTTTCTACAACAAATATGGATAGAAATAAGTCCTTGTTTATAGATTTTGAAATGTGTGTTAATCCGTGTGGTCAGGCTATTAAATTGGATAATATCATTTTTAATCTTGATAAATGGGATATTTTACCTGCAGCAGGCCCGGATTTGGAGTATGTTGTAAAGCTAATGCAGGATAATCCATCTATTAAAGTCGAAATGTCATCACATACGGACTCTAGAGGTAGTGATAAATATAATCAAGAGTTATCTCAAAAACGTGCCCAATCTACAGTAGACTATTTAATGACTAAAGGAGTTTCAAGAGATCGTTTGATTGCTCGAGGAGCAGGAGAGTCAGAACTACTTAACCGTTGTGCAGATGGAGTAAAATGTCTAGAAAGTGAGCATACAATTAATCGTAGAACGGAGTTTAAGGTCGTTTGTTCAGAATAAATGAAACCATTTAAATAAGGCTATTAATTAATATAGAGTCAAGGCAGTAATTATAGATAACTGGCTGCCTTGGCTTGTTTTAAAAATTTAGAAATTATGAAAAATAGATATATAAATAAAAAAAACACTGATTTAGACTCTTGGTTTTTTGCAACAATAAAATATTTAGTGCTAATTATTATTTTGTTTTTGGTGTTTTCGTGTAGTGAAGAAGATTGTGACTACATAAATCTTAATGATTTAGATTGCGCGGATCTTGAGTTAAATATTGGTGACCGATGTGATTCAAATGCAAATGGTATCAATGACGGAATTGTAAATGAATTTTGCGAATGTATGCCAGTAAATTCAATTCCTGAAGGATGCGATCTTCAATCAGATTTAAATTTATCGACAGGTATAGATGCTAACGGAGATGTGATTACGCCAGCTTTTGGAGCTGTAGATCCGTTTTGGAAAATTATAAATCAACCTCCTATTTTTCAGTTTTCGCCAGATAATCCGTGTACAAGTCCTGCGATAGGAACATTTTCTGGTAATACTTATGTCATGAATTTTAATAACTTTAATAATACACAATGGGTTAATCAGCCAGGGGCATCAACTATTGCTCCTTTTGATTTAGGGGCAAATGGGAATTTTGGTTGTAATAATGCTTCTAATGCTGATGGAGATAGAGTGCCATACGTTTTTGAACGTTCGTTTTGTGTGTTAGAAGATACAAGTGTAGATTTTAGTTTTACCTATAAAGGAGATGATCAAGTTTCTTTTGTGTTAATAGATAACGCAACAAATACGGTTTTAAATACTAGTGCGACCTATGTGTGGTCTATAGATCCTATTTTAACATGGTCAACAACGGGATTGCCTTTAAGCTCTGGAAGTTATAGTATTAGAGCGCGATTAGTAAACACGGGTTCCGTAACTTTAGGGTTTTCATTTTTAGGAAATATGGTTACAAGTAATGGTGAGCAAGCAATCTCTAATAATGTAGAAGGGTGTTGTGAAAACAATGTTATTAGTGTTTTAAATATTTTAGAAGAAGATTGTGATAGAATGTTTAATAATGCGACAGATGTATTGGGAGCGGGTTGGATGTTTAATTTAAAAGATGCTTCGAATACAATTATTAGAACGGAAACAACAGATGTAAATGGTAATATTTTCTTTTCAGGTATACCTGATGGAACGTATACAGTTGAAATTGTAAACCAAACAGGATGGACACAAACTGTGACAACGGAGTCTGTTACAGTAGTAAGTAACTCAGTGGAAATTGTAGCGTTTTATAGTTGTAATAATTAAAATATTAAACTCAAGGTTGTTATAACGATGACTTTGAGTTTTTATTTGTTTTATGTGATCATTACAATTGTGGCTTTTATGTAGATACAAAAAATCCTGTCTAACGTAATCGTAGGCAGGATTTTTTTTAACTTAAAAGCTAATGTTACTGTACAGTTAATGTGTACTGTGGTGTTTTATTTAATGGACAAAAGTATGTGTATTCTCCTTTTGCTAATGTTGTTGCGCTAGAGGTTTGTGTTTCTCCATCCTTAACAACACTAGTTACGTAAGCAGTTTTAATGTGGTTTTCTGGGTTAGAAGCATCAGCACCTTTTTTAATTAGTACAAAGCCAACATCTGTTCCAACAGCGTTGTTAGCTATTTCAAAAATATAAGTCCCTTCACTTATCGTTAATCCTTTTTGAGTAAACTCACCTGTAGTTTGCTCTAATGCGACTGTTTTTACAGCATCATGTTTCATCATTTTGTCTTGTGCATTAACAGATACTAAAAGTGTTAATGTCATTACTAAAGTTGCGATTAATTTTTTCATTGTTATTTATTTTTAAGGTTATAATTAATTAAGATATTACTGTTTCTAATGGTTGTGCTACTGGGAAATCTACAGGAACTTGTGTTGTATTATGGATGTAATTAGAGATTGTTTTATCTCCAACTAAAGCAATAACATCAATTAAGTTTCCGTGGTTATAACCAGCGTCTAAAAAGTTGTTTAAGATTGTAGCGTCTGTTTTTCCTCTAGTTTCTGTAATGTTTTTAGCTAAAGCAGCTAAAGCATTAAACTTAGTGTCAAAAGAGGCTTTTCCTGCTCTTAGTTCTAAAATTTGGTCGTCTGTAAAGCCATTCATTTTACCAATGGCAGTGTGTGCCGATAAACAGTAGATACAGCTGTTTACTTCACTTACAGCAAGATTTACTACTTCTTTTTCTTTAGCTTTTAAAGAGGTCTTTGCATTTGCAAAATTCAAGTAGTTTTCTAAAGCAGTTTCGCTATTAGCATACGTTGCATATAAATTAGGTACAAATCCTACAGCTTTTTCTAATTGGTCAAAAATAGTTTGATTGGTTGCGTTTACTTCGTCTCTTTTAAGTGCTTTAATAGGTGTCATAATCTTATGTTTTTAATGTTGTGTTTTTATATAATTGAATTGTCAATAATTCCTTTGTTTATTTCTGCATCACAATAGTAATCGTGTAATTGTTTATGCTCACAATGTTCTTGTGGATTGATAGATTTGGTTAGCTTTCTTTTTGCTTTTGTAAAGATTTCAATTAGATTGAATATAGATATGGTCGTTTTCATAATGCTGTTGTTTTTATATTACAGTGCAAAGATGCGACGCGAAAGCGGGTTTTAAAACGACGATATTACCTTAGTAGTTGTCGATTTTTCCCAATAATGGTTTTTATGAAGAAATAAAGGCTTTAAATGTGGTTTATAAACTCTTTTTAAAGTCAGAAAGGGTAATGCTAGTTTGTTTTTTAAACAATCTGCTTAAGTGTGAAGCATCCTCAAAACCAATATCGTAAGCAATTTGCTTGGCAGTTTTGTCAGTATACATTAATTGACGTTTGGTTTCTAATACTAAACGCTCATGAATAATCTTTAAAGGACTTTGTCCCGATTTGGCAAAGCTATTGGATAGTGTTTTTGGAGACTTAAATAATTTTTCTGCGTAAAAACTAACTTGATGGGCTTCTTTAAAATGGGTTTCTACTAATAAGTTATACTGTCTTAATGTTTCGTCAGTAGCTTTATTAAGTGGTGTAGATGGTGTTTCGTTTTTAAGTAAACGTGTGGTCTTAATTATAAATCGCGCTAATAACATTCTTAGCATTTCGGCCTGAATAGTATCCTCTGTTTCTATTTCATCTAAAAACATATCATGGAGCACATTAAATTTGTGCTGCTCATTTTCGTTTAAAGAAATCACAGGAATAGTATCATTCCCAAAAAATAAAACACCAGCACAACCCACCTCTTTATCATGGTCTTTTATGCAATAAAACTCTTGGTTAAATTGATAGACTACGCTATCGTCCCCATCAATGTATTTAAAATTTTGGATAGGCGTTAAGGATAATATTTGATGCGGTTTTAAAACCAAAGGGACGCCATCCACTTCCGCAGTAATGGTACTACTACCAGTAAGAATAAAGGTGTACAGCCCAATTTGCTTTGAGGTTGTAAACTGTTTTAAAAGACTTTGGTCAGAGATTTTTAATGTCCCATTCGTGGAAAACTCTGTAAATGTTTTTAGCATAACTATATAGTCTGATAACCGAGGGTTACATTACATTTAGAAATAGATTTTTTGAGCTAATCTAAACGTATTGGCATGCGCTTCGACAATGGTTTTAATGTCTGGACTATAACCGCCGCCCATACTACACATGACTGGTATGTTATTAGCTTTACAGGTTTCTAAAACAAATTGATCACGTGCTTTACAGCCTGTCACGGTTAGTCCTAATTTACCCAGTTTATCTGTGGCAATCACGTCTACACCACATAAATAATAGATAAAGTCGGGTATAAAGTCTTTAATTAGTTTGGGTAATGTGTCCTGTAAAACAGAAAGATATTCTGTGTCGCCGACATTGTTTTCTAAAGCAATATCCAAATCGCTTTGTTCTTTTTTAAACGGGTAATTATGTTTTCCGTGCATAGAAAAAGTAAACACGGAAGGATCATCCTTAAATATTTGGGCAGTCCCGTTGCCTTGATGTACGTCTAGATCTACGATTAAAATACGTTTAGCCAATCCTTTTTTCTGAAGAAATCGAGCGCCAATGGCTTGATCATTTAACATGCAAAAGGCTTCTCCGTGATTAGTATATGCATGATGTGTTCCGCCAGCAATATTCATAGCAATACCATGTTTTAGAGCAAATTCACTAGCTTTTATGGTGCCGTCTGCAATAACTATTTCACGTTCAATTAAAACCTCACTCAGCGGAAACCCAATTTTACGCGCAGCACGTGGATCCAATGTAATATTAAGCAAGTCGTAAAAATACTCCGGATCATGGACTGCCAGTATTGGTGCTTCGTTTAGCATTCTATTAGGTTCAAAAAAATTAGCCTCAGTACAAGTGCCTTCGTGTTTTAATTGTGCAGGAAGCAACTCGTATTTTAGCATCGGAAACCGATGTCCCTCAGGTAATGGATGACAGTAAATAGGATGATAAGCTATTTTTAGCATAAGTAAATTGACAGTTTAAGTTTTAAATTTAGGCTTTAGTAGGTTCAAAAAAAAATTAAGTGCGTTTTTAAAATTTAGCATCTTCTTAACAACTTATCGTATACCTTTGTACTTTAAATTAAAGTATAACATGGCAAGATTTAACTTTTTGGTTATTTCTCTTTTAATAGGGCTGTCTACCTTCTTCACTTCTGAAGTTGAGGTTGCTTCTGTCGTGCAAAATACTTTTCCACAGCATACAGTTCAAGCAAGTGCGGCCTTAAATTCTCAAGGTATAATTGTAAATTCTCAAATTGATCTTACAGTTAACGTACAGGTAGAAGACGGCATTACTTTTTTTAAGCAACTTGCTTTTGTAAATGCAATTAGTAAGGAGCAACAAGAAAATTTCTTGGTGTATCAAAAAACTAGTACGTCTATTGCTGTTGGATTGTCTAAAACACAGATTATTTACCCTTTTCATTGGTTTACTTAAGCGCAATACGTTTTTATTAACTATTGCAACGCTTGTCTTTTACGTAAAGATAACGTGTTGATTTCTTATACATTAAATCAAAATATTAAAACAATGAAAATTTCATTCTCATTACTAGCTATACTAGTAACATTAAGCGTATTCGTTCCTTTTTTTATATTCATTTTTAAAGGTTTAAATAACACTACAAAAACAAAACATAAAGCAGAGAATCTATTAAAATCAAATGGGTTTAAGTACAATTTAAAAGAGGTTTGGAACAATAAATTTATCGGTTTAACCGAAGATAAAAAAGTATTATCCTACGTCGCTTTTAAGCCAGACGAAAACCAAGTGCTTAATTTAGAGCTGTCTGAAATCAAGTCTTGCGAAGTCATTTCTGATTATAAAAAAGACATAGATAAAGTGACTAGATTAAAGCATTTAGATTTAAAAATCTGGTTTTACACACCTAATAAAGAGGCTGTAGTTATTAGCTTTTTTGATACAGATGAAGCCTTTACAGAAGATTATGAGGCACGAAGAATAGAAAACTGGAAAGACATTATTGATAACAACTTAAAGGTTATAGTCAACGCTAAAATGGCATCTTAATCTTATGAAATTAAGAATAAAAAAAGCATCAACCTATTATTTAGATTGATGCTTTTTTATGTGTAAAACTTTTAATAGTCAGTGTTTTTTAAGTCGTAGAGGTCTTAAATTAATAGTAATTTAAATGGTGTATTTCTGTTTATAACTTCTATTAGCGAAGTTAAAATGTGTTGTAAAAAGGCTTTTGTTTTATAAAAAAAAAGCTTTAAACGAATTTATCTGCAGATTGTGGAGTAACCACATGCTCTTGTAAAAGAAATACTACTTTAGCCGAGTTACTAATTAATACACAATAAGTTGTCAAAGAAAATACTTCTAGTACATAGCGATCCGGGCGTTTCTTTTTTACTAAAAAAAATGCTACACTTACCAAATATAGATTTTGTTATTAAAAGGACTTATGAAGAAGTCGCAGCTGCGATTTCTAATACGCATTACGATGTTATTTTAACCGATGCAGCTATTAATGGTAACTTTCTTTTACAATATATAGAAGATTTAAAACTGATTGCTCCCAAAGCACACATTATAGTGATGTCGCATATGGATCAATATTCTATTAAAGTAAGTTTGGAAGAGATGGGTGTAAACGATTTTATTTCGCTACCTGTAAACTTCCCTAAAGCTAAGGCGTTAATTTCTAATTATATATAATGACTCTTTTAACAGTAACCTATGTGGTCATTGTTTTCTTTTTGATGACTCTTATGTTTTTGTGGTTTTCCATATTAAAACACATTACTTCAAGTAAACTACAAAAGATTCAATACCTAGAATTGGAAAAAAACCTTATCGAAGGTATTGTGTCTAGTTGTTCTGAAGATTCTAAAAAGTTGTCTTTAAAAAAACAACAACATACTTCTAAATATATAAAAAACAATGACATCCAATTTAATGATGTTGCTCATGTTTTTTTAAAAGTTAATCAAGTTTTTAAATTTTCTAAAAGTCATAATTTTAAAGCTTTTTTTTATCAATTGGGATTAAATAAAACATTGCTTTCTAATTTAAAATCGAAGGATTGGTATGAGAAAGCTAAGGCTATTTGGATTTCTTACGAATTAGAATTAAAAGAAAATAATTTAATTATTTCGTCTTATAAAGATGATAAAAACAGGTTAGTAAAACGAGAAGCACAAATCGCTTTAATTACTTTTTATGGATGGAAAAGTTTAACTTCTTTTCTGGATGTTGTTGCACCTATATCTTTATGGCAGCAAATACGTATTATTGAAAAACTGCATGAAATTGAAGAACCTTTTGATTTATATTCTTTTGAAAAAGCTCTAAAAGCAGATAATTATATGACTAAGGAGTTAATGGTTAGGATTATAAAAAACTTTAAACTTTTTAACTATAAATATTATGTTGTAGAGCAACTTAGCTCAGAGAATAAACAATTAGTTAAAGTAGCCAAAGAAGCACTTGCTCAATTAGATTTAGAAATGAAAAATGCAGAATTAAAGCAGTTTAAGTTAATGTCGGCTAATAATTTAAATCCTTTGCAAGCCGATTTGCTTGACAATTACCTGTACGTTTCTAACTAAATTAATAGGTAAATATATTTGCATGCATAATTTTTTCTATTACTCTATACAACTTTTCTTTTTAATTTATGGGTTAAGCATATTGGCTATATATATCTTGATAATTGTGTTGTCTAGAAAAGCAATTATCCGTAATAAGAAAGAGGCAACTTTTTTGGATATAAATTTAGTAAAAGGCGCTAAAGATTTACCTTCAATTACGTTGGTTGCTCCTGCTTATAACGAAGGGAAAACCATTGTTACAAATGTTAGGTCCCTGTTGTCTATTCAATATCCAGCCTATGAATTGATTATAGCCAATGATGGTAGTACTGATGATTCTTTAAAGCAATTGATTACTGTTTTTAATTTAGAGCCTGTAACTTTTTATGAAGGTGCTAAAGAAATTGAATGTGCACCTATAAAAGCAATTTATAAAAGTAAAAATCCTAAATATGCGACGTTAACAGTAGTTGATAAAGAAAATGGTGGGCGTTCTGATGCTATTAATGCGGCTATTGCCTATGCTAAATCTAATCTAGTACTTTGTACGGACGCAGATTGTATTATAGAGCAAGATGCCTTGCTAAAAATGGTTAGACCTTATTTAGAAGCATTAGACGAAGAGGTTATAGCTAGTGGAGGAGCAATTGGGATAGCCAATGATTCTGTAATTGTAAATGGTACAATTAAAGAGATTCGAATGCCCAAGAAGTTAGTTTCAAGAATTCAAATCGTCGAGTATATTCGTGCTTTTTTGTTGGGGCGCATGGCTTGGGGAGAAATTGGAGGTTTAATGCTAGTTTCGGGTGCTTTTGGCTTGTATCCTAAACAACGCTTGTTGGAAGTTGGAGGCTTTGATAAAGATACTATAGGTGAAGATCTAGAGCTATGTATACGATTGAGGCGCCATATGGAAGATTTGAAATTAAAATATAAAGTCGTTTATATTCCAGAGACATTATGTTGGACAGAATCGCCTTCTACCTTTAAAATTTACATAAGTCAGCGTGATCGTTGGGCAAGAGGTTTATGGGAAACTATTTTTAAGCATAGAACGTTATTCTTTAATAAAAAATATAATAATATGGGCATGTTTTTCTATCCATATTGGGTGTTTTTTGAATTAGGAGCGCCAATTGTTGAGTTTTTAGGAATGTTATTCATTATGTATCTTATTTTCTTTATGGGAATAAACTGGCCATTTACAATAGCTCTTTTTGTTACAGTTTATCTTGCTGGCTGTATATTTTCGACGATAGCCATTTTAATGTATAGTTTAAACTATGGACATTATTCAAAACCCAAAATGATTTTCCAGTTGTTATTAGCAGCATATATAGAATCGTTTTATAATCATCCTGTTTTGTTATATGCTCAAATTAAAGGATTTTTAAAAAAAGTATTTAATATTGATACAGGTTGGGGTGTTATGACAAGAACAGGATTTAATGAAGAACAAGAAAAAATAGAAATTGATGTTAAAGAACCTGGATTAAATTCTTAATTAAAAAACTTAATAAAGGCCTAATATTAATAGGACAAATAATCAAATGAAAAGATTAATTATTGTTACCATCATCCTTTTTAGTGGTTTTATTTTAAAGGCGCAAGAGGCTAAAGTTGATGTAGACTCACTTTACTTTCAGGCAAAAAAACTGTATACAACCAAATCGTATAGTGAAGCTTTGGTCAAATTAAATGAAGGCTTATTAATTGCCCCTGAATATATTGATATTCGTGTTTTACGTGTTAGAGTTGCTCAGGCGTTAAAGTATTATGAACAAGCTTCTAATGATTTGGGCCTTTTGGTTAATGCAAACACGTTTGCTGCCTATCGAAGCTTAGTTATAAGACAGGTGACTACCACTAAAACTAGTGAGGCGCTAGCTTCTTTTGCGGAAAAGATGAGTCCTTACTATTCCGATGATATCGATTTTAAATTGGTTTTAATAGAAACATATGTAAAACTTGATGATCATGAAGCGGCTAAGGCTGTAGCGAAAACATTAAACGATACGCCTTTAAATCAAGAAGAAAATTATAGGTATAGAGTGTCGTTAAAACGATTAAATAAAAATCAAATTAGTGTGTATCATGAAACTTTAAGCTTTTTGGATGATTACCCTTTGACAAAAAGTTGGAATACGTCTCAAGTGGAATACACAAGGTTTGTAGGAGCACATTCTATAAGCGCTAGAGTGAGTTATAGTCAGCGTTTTTTTGATAATGCACTATTGTATGAATTAGAAGCCTATCCTGTTTTTTCTAAAAAGTTATATGGATTTATTAACCTAAGCACATCAGCTAAGTCCAATTTTTTTCAAAACTTTGGTACTAGTGCTTCAATTTTTTATGGTGCGACAAAATGGGTTGAAGTTGAAGCTGGTTTTAGATATTTTAGCTTTAATAATAATGTAGATGCGTTATCTTATGTTTTTGGTTTAACGTCTTATGTTGATAAATTTTACTTAAACGCACGAACTTTTATTGGTCCAGAAATTAATAATAAGTTTGTACAAAATTATCAATTAAACGTGCGTTATTATTTAAATAGTAATAGCGAAAATTATTTGTATTTTAGGGTAGGTACTGGAATTTCGCCTGATGAAACAACACGATTTACCCAAATTGGGATAGATCCAAACTTAAACTCATTTTACACGACACTTGGCCTTTCTAGAGCTATAGGAAATCGCTATGTCTTGCAGGGAAGTGTTGGTTATTTAAGCCAAGAACTTACAAATAATAAAACGGGTAATCAAATAAATGCAGCAATAGGGTTGAAATATAGATTTTAACCTAATGTAGTCCTAGCTATCATTTGTTTTTAATAGAGTTTAAACTTTGCAATACTATTTATGTAGTTTTAACTGTATGCGCTTACGTGGCACATCAACTTCTAAAACCTTAACGATAACCTGTTGATGTAGATGCACATGCTCGTTAACATCTTTTACAAAACTATCAGATAAGTTAGAGACGTGTATTAAGCCACTTTCTTTAATTCCGACATCTACAAAACACCCAAAATTAGTAATGTTATTGACTATTCCTGGTAATAGTTGACCAGCAACTAAATCGTTTATTGTTTTAATATTTTGATTAAAAGTAAATACTTTAGCCTCTTCTCTAATGTCTAGGCCTGGTTTTTCTAGTTCTTTAATAATATCTTCTAAGGTTAATAAACCAACAGTGTCAGTACAGTAATTTTTTAATTCTATTTTTTTAAGCAACTCTTGATTGCCAATTAAAGTATTTAAAGTGACTTTTAAATCTTTAGCCATTTTCTCGACTATTTTATAGCTCTCAGGGTGTACCGCAGAATCGTCTAATGGGTTTTTTGCCGCTCTAATTCTTAAAAATGCAGCGCCTTGTTCAAATGCTTTTCCGCCTAAACGGGGTACTTTTTTTATCGTATTTCTGCTAGTAAAAACACCGTTTTCGTTTCTATAGTTAAAGATGTTTTCTGCTAGTTTTGGACCAATTCCAGAGACATAACTAAGTAAAGAGGTGCTTGCGGTATTGATGTTTACACCAACACTATTGACACAGTTTTCTACCACAACATCTAATTGTTTCTGTAGTTTGCTTTGATCCACATCATGCTGGTATTGCCCAACACCAATTGACTTAGCGTCAATTTTTACTAATTCTGCTAAAGGGTCTTGCAGACGTCGCCCAATAGAGACTGAGCCTCTAACAGTAACATCGTAATTAGGAAATTCGTCTCTCGCAATTTTGGATGCGGAATAAATACTAGCGCCCGCTTCGCTAACTACAAAGACTTGTATGTCGTTTTTAAATTGAATTTTTTTAACCAACGCTTCCGTTTCTCTGGATGCTGTTCCATTACCAATAGCAATAGCTTCGATATTGTACGTTTCCGTTAAAGTCGATAGCTTGTTCATAGCACCAATACTATCACTTTTTGGAGGATGCGGATATATGTTTTCGTTATGTAATAAAGCCCCTTGCGCATCTAAACAGACTATTTTACAGCCTGATCTAAAGCCAGGGTCAATTGCTAATACACGTTTTTCACCTAAAGGCGAACCTAATAGTAATTGTTTTAAATTTTTTGCAAATACCGAAATAGCAGATTCATCAGCCTTCTCTTTCGCTTTTTGTAAAGCTTCGTTACTTAAAGACGGGAATAATAAACGTTTGTAAGCGTCGCTAATGGCTAGTTCTATTTGGTCTGCGCAGGCATTTTCGCTTTTGATAATGCGTCTATCAATGTTTTCTAATGCTTTTATCTTATCTATTTCAATTTTAACGCGAATAAACCCTTCTTTTTCTGCTCTTAAAATGGCTAATAATCGGTGAGAGGGAATGCGACTTAATGCTTCTTCCCATTCAAAATAATCTCTGAATTTTTGAGCATTCTCATCTTCTTTTTTTGTTTTTACCACTTTCGTGGAAATCATAGCATGACGCTCTAATTGGTTACGTAAATTATTACGGATGTCGGTTCGTTCATTAATCCATTCTGCAATAATATGCCTAGCGCCTTCTAAAGCATCTTCGACTGTTTTAATATCGCCTTTTACATATTTAATGGCTATAGATTCGACATCATTTGCATTTTGGCTCATGATAATTTTAGCCAATGGTTCTAATCCGTTTTTACGAGCCGTTTCCGCTTTCGTTTTTCTGCTTTTTTTAAAGGGTAAATATAAATCTTCAAGACTTGTTAAATCTTTACATGCATTAACTTTAGTTTTTAAATCATTCGTTAAAACAGCTTGCTCTTGTAAAGCTTTTAAAATAGCGGTCTTACGTTTTTCTAAAGCTTCAAATTCATCTTTATATTTAACAATATCTCCAATTTGTACTTCATCTAAATTCCCTGTAGCTTCTTTTCTGTATCTAGAAATAAAAGGAATAGTTGCATCTTGATTTAGTAAATCAATAGTGTTTTTAACTGATTTTTCGGGTAGATTGGTTTTGGAAATTATGTAGTTTAACATGTTTTGATTTTTGCTTTAGATGGTGATTAGAAAACGGATTTTATACTTTTATAAATAACAGATTAACTGTTCGGTATCTAGCTTTCAAAGTAGTTAGGTGGGCTATTGCATATCTTTATCTGAATGTTGCGTTATTGTAATATTATGATTTTTAACGCTGTCAGATTTGTTTTCTGCTTTAAGAATAATATGTGCCGTTCCTGTTTTTTGATCTGTTTTTAATTTTATAGTATTTTGTATAAGCTCTATGTTGTTCTTGTTTTATACGCATAAAAAAAGACCCTATTAAGTGTTTTTAATAAGGTCTTGTAATATATTTAACTCTGTGTAATTTTCCGAATAAAATCGAAACTAATTCTAGTTTTCGCCAGACTGTACTTTAGCATCGTTAATCATTTTATCATTTGGTAAAATAGCCACATTTACACGTCTGTTTTTTGCTCTACCTTCAGCAGTTGCATTGTCATACATTGGCTGCGTTTCTCCAAACCAGTTGGTAGTAAAACGACTACTGATCAATCCTTGGTTTGTCAAGTAATTAGTGACAGCATTAGCTCTGTTTTTAGATAAAATCAGGTTGTTTTCGTCGCTACCAACACTGTCTGTATGACCAACAACTAATATGTTAGTATCTGGGTATTCTTTGAAAATGCCAACAAGTTTATTTAACGATTCTTGTGACTTTGCATTAACACCGTATTTTGCAGTATCAAAATAAACACCACTATTTTCGTCAAAAGTAATTACAATTCCTTCGTCAACACGCTCTACAACTGCGCCAGGGATTTCTTCTTCAATTTGTTGTGCTTGCTTGTCCATTTTGTTTCCAATTAAAACTCCGGCGCCTCCACCAACAACCCCTCCAATGACAGCTCCAAGTTCTCCGTTACCACCTTTTCCAATATTGTTTCCAATAATGGCACCTAAAAGAGCACCGCCTGTAGCGCCGATAACACCACCTTTTTGTTTGTTATTAGCATTTTTCACACTGCTGCAACTTGTAAAGCTAATCGCTAAAAGAACAGTTAAAGTGCTAATTGATATTTTATTAAATATAGTTTTCATAGTTTTTATAATTTTGTAAAGTTCATGTTAATTGTAAATGGTTTTCCATCCACAGTAAGTGTTTGTTCCCATCTCATATTAGTTTCAGAAAGTTGAGCTAATGTCAATCTAAAACCTTGATTGGTCTCACTGTTACCTTTTGCATCTGTCGGCTTTAAAAGAAAATTATACAATCCAGTAGCTGAGTCTATTTCCTGAATGGTAAAGTTGAAATTTCTTTCACCTGTACTACAATTAGAATCATTGATAGTGTAAACTCCTGAATTATTATTAGGGATAAATCTCCATGTACTTTGCTCAAAGCACGTTTTAGAGACATCGTTAAAAAGGGATACTTTATAGGTCCCAGCCTCGCTGTAACTTATAGTGTTTATTACCCATTCTCCTTTAATTGTTTTTCTAGATTCTTTTACTGTTTTTGAAGTACCACAACTAAATAGTAGACTTAAAAACAAAATGGTTATAACTTGTTTCATATATTAATTATTGAATTTATATTACAAAGGTGCAACAATAATTTAATCAATTATTATAATATTATTAGTATCAGTTATATAATTGCCATAATTAGTACTTGTTTGGTGTAGATTTTTTTAAGTCGTGTTGTTATGGATTAATTGTTTTGGTTTCTGAAATATAAGAGCCATCATCCGTAATACCCTCGATGTATAGATTAATGCTTTTTACATCAAAACTTTTAAATTTTATAACTAACTCATTATTTTGATTTAAGCTATTAATTGGTAGCCAATCGATAACACCATAGTGGTTGTAAAAATCACTTTTATAGGTTGTGTAAATGGGCTTGTAAAACTGCTTTTCATCACTAAAGGTTAATGGTAGCTTATATGATTGGAATGTAATCCCATCGTATTTAGTGTCCAAAAATCTAATATTAGGGTCTGTATATATTTTAATGGCTCCTTGAAAACGTTCAAACATACTTAAGCCAAGTCCATTAGTATTTATTTCAATATAATCAATATTATACATTGGAAGTGTTGTTAGTTGACCTAAGCCTCCTGTTAGTCTAACATCATCTAAAAAAACTACAGGAGTACTACCTCTATAAGTGGTTACGGTAATATTTCCATATTTGTCTCTGCCTACTTTAAACCATTTACTAAGATAGGCAGCTAGATTTGGTGTTCTCTCTCTCTTTTTTGCATCCCAAAGGTCAATTCTTCCCCAAGAAGTCCTTTTTAATTCTTCTAATCTTGTTTGTTTTTTTGAAGCTTCGATAATTACCTCTTCCAGCATTTGAGTTTTAATTATATTCGATTCTAAAAAAACACTATTTAGATTGTCTAGTCTTTGGTGTTTGTATTTTGAGTTTTTTACATTAAAATTATAACTTATTGTCGGAATAACAGAGGGATAAAATTGAAGGTATAATTTAGGGCTTTTTACTTTTCCTTTTTTATTTAATTCTGCAATATTTATGGTTTCATCATTTATTGGGTATAAATGACGTTGCTCAAAAGTGTTTTTGTTTTCACTTACATTATACACCATAGAGCTATTGTAGCGCAAAGGATACATTATAAAGTTGTTTGTTTCCGTTTTATTTGCTGTTGCTTTAAAATAAATTCCTTTTTCAAAGGTAAAATAGGTCTTTGGTGGATTGTTGAAAATGTTAAACCAATTGTAGCTACTCCAGCCTTGTGTTATTAAAAGGTTATTTAAATCATATTTTTTTTGATTATCAATAGCTGTAAAATAATATTTTGCATTTTCTACAGGTCCTTTTAAATAGGGTTGAAGATAGGTTGAGGATATAATGTTTTGGTGGTGATTATAAGCTTTAGTTTGGTTTGGTAAAATTGAAACACTTAAATTAGAATATTTTGAAAAAGAGATGTTTTTATAACTGATAGTAGCAGTAACTGTGTCTTGTTGTTTTACAACAGCAGCTAGGTCGCTATTTATGTTTTTTATACCTTCATGTTTGAAAAAAAGACATTCTAAAATGGGTTTGTTATTATTATTATCAAAAACAGTAAATATATTTATACCTGTTTGTAAGTCAGTGGTGTTAATGAGACTAGTTAATTCAGTTTTTTTTGAGAAATCAAAATTTATGATTTTTAAAACATCTCCATTATGTATGGTTAATCTGTACTTATTCTTTTTTATTACTTTATGAGTTGCGTTGTTGGTTTTAAAGTTAACTATAACCTTATCTGCTGTATTTTTTATACTTAAAACAATACCTTTTGGATCTATGTTGTTTATTTTAAAATTGAATGTTTTGTTGTCGTGGTTAATTACGGCCGTATAGGTTTTGTTTGCTTTTGGGGTAAAACTGACGGCTCCAATACCTAGTTGGTTAACTTTAAAATTAGATATGGTGTTTTTTTTATCATCAACAATAGTACCTTCTAAGTTTGGAATTCCAAATCCAAAGCCATCTTTAATAATAATACCAAATACGTTACTAACATCACTAATTGCATGGCCACTTTCTGGTAGAAATTGAGCATCTATTTTAGATTTTAAACCAGTGTCTTCATCTTTAGAAATAGTTTTGTCGTCAATAACTTCAATTATTTCAGAAAAGAAATTGGGTTCGTCAAAATTTTTCTGCCAATTAGTATAGGCTTTAAAAGTATATTCTCCAGCAGTATATAGGCTGTCAATATTAAATTTGCCATGCCCTTTACCTTCTGTAATACGGATTAATTTACTTTGTATAATTTGTTTTTGATTGTCTTCAATAACACAGTATAAATTTGACGTGGTTAAGGATGGTTTTTTCGAGTTTTTATCAAAGACATAAGCTGTAAATCCTAAAGTTTCGCCTTTAATAAAAACAGATTTGTTTAAATGTGCATAGGTTGTTTCTCTTGGACTGCTTGTATAGGTTTTGAAAGATGTAATTAAACTGTCTTGAAATTGTTGGGCGTGAAAAAACTGTATAAAACAGAAAGTAAGAACGAATGTGGTCAGTAGTTTTTTAGACATATGGTTTGTTTAAGGTTGGTTTGTATGATTTTATAGCTTTGTGTTATTTATTCTAAGCTTATTGTTTTGATTTCAGAAATATAAGATCCATCATCGGTAATTCCTTCGATGTATAGATTAATGCTTTTTACATCAAAACTTTTAAATTTTATAACTAATTCATTATTTTGATTTAAGCTATTAATTGGTAGCCAATCGATAACACCATAGTGGTTGTAAAAATCACTTTTGTAAGACTTGTAAGTAGGCATGTAGAATTGCTTATCATCACTAAATGTTAGTGGTAGTTTGTAGGATTGAAATGAAATTCCGTCATATTCAGTATCTAAAAATCTAACGTTAGGATCTGTATAGATTTTAATCATTCCGCCAGGACCTCCTCCAAACATACCATATCCAATTCCAGTGTTATTTATTTCTACGTAGTCAATAATAGAGAGTGGTAACATTGTTAATTGACTTAGTCCACCTTTAAGAGGTACATCGTCTAAAAGAACAAGAGGAGCGGGGTTTCCTAATCTATAACTTTGGATTACAATGTCTCCATATTTTCCATAGCCAACTTTATACCATTTACTAAAATAAGCGGCTAAATTGGGTGTTCTCTGTCTTTTTTTTGCATCCCATAGATCAATGCTTCCCCAGGACGTTCGTCTTAACTCCTCAAGTCTTGTTTGTTTTTTTGAAACTGCTATAACTACTTCTTCAAGCATTTGGATCTTATCTAAATTAGATTCTAAAAAGAAATTGTTTAATAGCTCTGTTTTTTGATGTTTATGTCTTAAGTTGTTTAATTTGGGAGTTATGCTTATTGTAGGGATAGTGGAAGGGTAAAATTGAAGGTATAATTTAGGACTACTTATTTTTCCTTTTTTATTTAATTCTGCAATATTTATGGTTTCATCATTTATTGGGTATAAATGACGTTGCTCAAAAGTGTTTTTGTTCTCACTTACATTATACACCATAGAGCTATTGTAGCGTAAAGGATACATTATAAAGTTGTTTGTTTCCGTTTTATTTGCTGTTGCTTTAAAATAAATTCCTTTTTCAAAGGTAAAATAGGTCTTTGGTGGATTGTTGAAAATGTTAAACCAATTGTAACTACTCCAGCCTTGTGTTATTAAAAGGTTGTTTAAATCATATTTTTTTTGATTATTAATCGTAGTAAAATAGTACTTAGTATTTTCGATTTCACCTTTAATGTATGGTTGAAGATAGATTGAAGATATTATATTATGATGGTGGTCATAGGCTTTAGTTTTAGTTGGTAAAATTGAAACACTCAAGTTAGAGTTTTTTGATACGGAGATGTTTTTATAACTGATAGTAGCAGTAACTGTGTCTTGTTGTTTTACAACAGCAGCTAGGTCGCTATTTATGTTTTTTATACCTTCATATTTGAAAAAAAGACGTTCTAAAATGGGCTTGTTATTATTGTCAAAAACAGTAAATATATTTATACCTGTTTGTAGGTCAGTGGTGTTAATGAGACTAGTTAATTCAGTTTTTTTTGAGAAATCAAAATTTATAATTTTTAAAACATCTCCATTATGTATGGTTAATCTGTACTTGTTCTTTTTTATTACTTTATGAGTCGCGTTGTTGGTTTTAAAGTTGACTATAACCTTATCTTCTGTATTTTTTATGCTTAAAACAATGCCTTTTGGATCTATGTTGTTTATTTTAAAATTGAAAGTTTTGTTATTGTGGTTAATTACGGCTGTATAGGTTTGGTTTTCTTTTGGGGTAAAACTGACAGCCCCAATACCTAGTTGGTTAACTTTAAAATTAGTTATGGTGTTTTTTTTATCATCAACAATAGTACCTTCTAAGTTTGGAATTCCAAATCCAAAGCCATCTTTAATAATAATACCAAATACGTTACTAACATCATTAATTGCATGGCCACTTTCTGGTAGAAATTGAGCATCTATTTTAGATTTTAAACCAGTGTCTTCGTCTTTAGAAATAGTTTTGTCGTCAATAACTTCAATTATTTCAGAAAAGAAATTGGGTTCGTCAAAATTTTTCTGCCAATTAGTATAGGCTTTAAAAGTATATTCTCCAGCAGTATATAGGCTGTCAATATTAAATTTGCCATGCCCTTTACCTTCTGTAATACGGATTAATTTACTTTGTATAATCTGTTTTTGATTGTCTTCAATAACACAGTATAAATTAGAGGTAGTTATGGATGGTTTTTTCGAGTTTTTATCAAAGACATAAGCTGTAAACCCTAAAGTTTCGCCTTTAATAAAAACAGATTTGTTTAAATGTGCATAGGTTGTTTCTCTTGGACTGCTTGTATAGGTTTTGAAAGCCGTAATTAAACTGTCTTGAAATTGTTGGGCATAAAAATAAGATGCACAACCGAACGTGAATACAATTGTAAAGAATAATTTTTTAGACATACTTGTGAGTTTAGGGGTTTTGTTTTGTTTAACAAAAATCAAACCATTATTCTCAGTGTTTTCATGAATAGTATGTTCTATTACTTGTGATCACTTGTTTTTGTTGGGTTTTAGATGTAAAATATATTTTTTATTTTTTTATTTATTCTAAGCTTACTTTTTTAATTTCAGAAATAAAACGACCGTCTTCGGTAATACCTTCGATAAATAAATTGATGTTACTTGTGTTTACTATTGGTAGTTTTAGAAATAATTCTCCTTTAGCGTTTAGTGTTGTTATTGCTAGCCATTCAATAACTCCATATTCATTAAAAAAAGTACTGCTGTAAGATTTGTATGTGGGTTTGTAAAATTTTTTGTCTTCACTAAATGTCAATGGAAAATCATAAGCTTTAAACACTTTTCCTGCTCCATATGTTGATTGAAGGTTTACATTTGGATCTGTATATATACGGATTACACCTCCTCCTCCTCTAATACCTTCTCCTAGACCACTTTTATTAATTTCAATATAGTCTATGATATCCATTGGAATGTTTAATAATTGATTAAAGCCTTGAGTTGGAATATCGTCTATAAAAACTAAAGGCGTATTACTGCTTGATGTAGAGTTGGACGATTTATTTATGATAAAAGGATCTCCTATCCTATTTGTTCCTGTTGTAAACCATTTGCTCAAATAGGCTAATAGGCTTGGTGTACGTTTTCTTTTGTTTTTATCCCATAAATCTACATATCCATAAGAGCTTCTTCTTAATTCTTCTAATCTGGTTTTATTTTTTTTTGCTTCAATTACGACTTCATCTAATTGCTGTACATTATGAAGATTTGATGATATTAGATTGTTGCTAAGTTCCGAATTATTGTTGCGTTTGTATTTTGTAGATAATAAATTTGTTTTGTATTCTAAGTTAGGTATAGATGATGGGTAGTATTGGATATACAATGTTGGATTTTTTAGTGTTCCACTTTTATTTATTTCTGCTATTTTCAGTGTTTCGTTGTTAATTGGAAATAAGTTTTTTTGTTGAAAAACTTTGTTAATAGGGTCAATTTTAAACACAGTAGCATCTGAATAACGCATGGGATACATTAAAAAGTCTTCGGCATTTTTTGAATTTACTGATGCTTTAAAAAAGATACCTTTTTCAAAAACATAATTAACACCTGGCGGATTATTAAAAATATTATGCCAATTGTAACTACTCCAACCTTGAGTGATTAATAAATTGTCTAAGTCATATTTTTTCTCTCTGTTTACGTTTGTAAAATAATGTTTTGCATTTTCTGCATGCCCTTTAATGTAGGGTTGTAAATGAATAGCGGATATAATATTATGATTATGGTTATAGGATTTAGTATCACTAGGTAAAACAGAAATACTAAGGTTGTTATTAGTTAACGGGGTCAGGGATTTGTATGTTAAAGTTAAGTTTAGAGTGTCATTATTTTTTGTGATCACAGGGTTGGGGCTTGATATTTTTTCAATTCCTTCATGTTTAAAGTATAAACGTTCTAAAATCGGTGTGTTATTCTCGTCAAATACAGTAAAGATATTAATACCAGGTGTTAAGTCGGAATTATTAATAAGACTGGTAAATTCAAGACTTTCACTTAAATCAAATTCAACAATTTTCATAACATTTCCGTTATGTATTGTCAAGTTGTATATGTTTTCTTCTATATCTAATTGAGTGTCCATGTTTGTTTTTATACTTACATAAACCTTATCATTCGTACTTTTTAAATTTAGAATTATTCCTTTGTCTTCAATAGAATTGAGTTTTACAGTATGTTTCTTATCTTGATAATAAAAGATGGCAGAATAAGTTTCATTTAAGCTGGGAGTAAAGGAAAGGGAGCCGATTCCTAAAGTATTTACTTTGAAACCAGTTATGGTATTGTTGTTTGAGTCTATAATTGATCCTTCAATATTTGGGATACCAAAACCTAAGCCATTTTTTATTGCAACTCCAAATGTGTTTTTTACATCTGACACAGCATGTCCGCTTTCGGGTAAAAACTGAGCGTCAACTTTTGAAAACAGCTCTTCGTTTGCATTTTTTTGAAGGCTATTATCATCGATAACTTCGATTATTTGTGTGTAAAAATTTGGTTCATCAAAATTTCTTTGCCAATTTGTGTAAGCTTTAAAGGTGTATTGTCCTGAGGTAAAAAGACTATCAATGTTAAAAATTCCATTACCAGTACCTTCATTTACTTTGATTAATTTACTTTTAATAATGTTCTTATTTGCGTCCTCTAACACACAATATAAATTATTAGTTGTCAGAGATGTTTTTTTGCTTTCTTTATCAATTACGTAAGCCGTAAAACCCATAGTCTCCCCTTTAATAAAAGTAGACTTGTTTATGTGGGTATAGATTAGTTCTCTGGGGTTAGAAGTGTAGTTTTTAAATACGCTAATTAAATTATCTGCAGGTTGTTGTGCGTAAAATAATTGTGTAAAACAAAAGGAGATCAATAAAAGAGTTAAGTGTTGCTTTTTTTTGTTATTCATGGTTTTTGTTTTGTTGATAAAGCGATATTTACTTGAAAAATAACAAAAAAAAACCTCACAGTTTTAAACTATGAGGTTTTATTTTTTTGATTTTGAAATACTTTAATTGAAACAATAGTATTCAAAAGAGTTAGAAAAAAATCATATTGATTATTGGAGCTACAGTTAATTTTAATGTTGTTTTAATTATAAATAGTGTTTAGCTTACATTATTAACTAATATGTAATCCATTGTTAACAGAAGCATCGTCGGGATTTACAAAGACTAATTTTCCATCAGCATTCTCAGTCATTAAAATCATACCTTGACTTTCAACACCGCGTAGTGCTCTTGGTGCTAAATTAACCAAAACGGTTACTTTTTTACCAATCACTTCTTCAGCCGTAAAGTGTTCTGCAATACCAGACACTATAGTTCTTACATCAATACCTGTGTCAACTTTTAAGACTAAAAGTTTTTTAGCTTTCGGCATTTTTTCTGCTTCTAATATAGTTCCCACGCGAAGGTCTAATTTAGTGAAATCGGCAAAATTAATTTCTTCTTTTTGTGGCTCTACGACTTTATTAGCGGCTTCATTTGCTTTCTTGCTAGCGTCTAATTTATCAAGTTGAATTTGTATTTGGTCGTCTTCTATTTTGCTAAACAATAACTCACCTTTACCAATGGTATGTCCCTCAGGAAGTAGTATGTCTTTAGAAGAAATATCACTCCAAGTGTTTTCGGTGGTGTTAAGTATTGTTTTTAATTTAGTCGAAGTAAACGGTAAAAACGGTTCTGATAACGTTGCTAAAGCACTTGCTATTTGAAGGGCAACATACATGATGGTTTGTGTACGTACTTCGTCGGTTTTTATTAGTTTCCAAGGTTCTTCATCTGCTAAATACTTGTTTCCAAGTCTGGCTAAATTCATTAATTCTTGTCCGGCTTCTCTAAAACGGTAGCGTTCTAAAGAGCTTTCTATAACCGACGGATAAGCTTTTATTGTTGCTAATGTGTCTTCGTCTATTTTAGAAAATTCAGAAGGTGCTGGTACAACACCATTATAATATTTGTTAGTTAAAACGACCACACGATTGATAAAGTTTCCGAAAATAGCTACCAGCTCATTATTATTTCTTGCTTGAAAATCTTTCCATGTAAAATCGTTGTCTTTAGATTCTGGTGCGTTTGCAGTTAATGCATAACGCAGGACATCTTGCTGATTTGGAAAATCTATTAAATACTCAGGTAACCAAACCGCCCAGTTTTTGGATGTCGATAACTTATTTCCTTCTAAGTTTAAAAATTCGTTAGCAGGGACATTATCAGGTAGGATGTAGCTCCCTTCTGCTTTTAACATTGCAGGGAAAATTATACAGTGAAAAACAATGTTATCCTTACCAATAAAGTGTACTAGCTTCGTGTCTTTATCTTTCCAGTATGGCTCCCAGTCTTTTCCTTCTCTAGCAGCCCATTCTTTGGTAGATGAGATGTATCCAATAGGAGCATCAAACCAAACATAAAGTACTTTTCCTTCACCTCCAGGTGCTGGAACTGGGATTCCCCAATCTAAATCTCTAGTTACTGCTCTTGGTCTTAAACCATCATCTAGCCAAGATTTACATTGTCCGTAAACATTAGGTTTCCAGTCTTTTTTATGGTCTTCTAATATCCACTCTCTTAAAAACGCTTCATGTTTATCTAAAGGTAAAAACCAGTGTTTTGTTTCTTTTAAACTCGGAACATTCCCTGTGATAGCAGATTTTGGATTAATTAAGTCTGTCGCGTTGTGAGAGGTTCCACACTTTTCACATTGATCACCATAACTTTCTTCGTTACCACATTTTGGGCACGTACCAATTACAAAACGGTCGGCTAAAAATTGATTTGCTTCCGCATCATATAATTGTTCTGAGACTTCTTCAATAAATTCCTTTTTGTCATTCAATGTTGTAAAAAACTCAGAGGCAGTATCGTGATGTATTTTTGCAGAAGTACGAGAGTAATTGTCAAAAGTAATTCCGAATTCTTCAAAAGAATCCTTTATAATTTTATGATATCTGTCTACAATTTGTTGCGGAGTTACGCCCTCTTTTTTTGCTTTGATAGTAATGGGCACACCATGCTCATCACTTCCGCAAATAAAAGCAACATCGTTACCTGTTAATCGTTTATATCTTGCGTAAATATCTGCAGGGACATACACCCCAGCTAAATGCCCAATATGTATTGGTCCATTAGTGTAAGGTAAGGCAGCAGTAATTGTATATCTTTTTGACATCTTTGTTTTCTTTTGAAGGCGTAAAAATACGCATTTTGATAGGGATTGAGAAAAAAAATGTAATTTTACGGTATGTCAAAAAAGAGAATATTACTGATTATGTGTTACGCTATTTTTTTCTTCGGAAATAATACCGTGTTAGCACAAGATAAAACCGAAACTAAATTGATACAACCAGCCTATTTAAAAGCAGGAGATACTGTTGCTATTGTAGCGCCTTCTGGTGTTTTACGAAATAGAACAGAAGAAGTTAATCGTGCTAAAAAACTGTTAGAAAGCTGGAGGCTTCATGTGGTTATTGGTAAACATGTTTACAGTCAAGCCGATCATTTTGCAGGAACAGATCAAGAGCGTTGCGAAGATTTTCAGATAGCATTAGATGACCCTAAAATAAAAGCCATTTGGTCTGCACGTGGGGGGTATGGGACAGTTAGGATTTTGGATAAATTAGATTACACCAAATTTTTACAGCATCCTAAATGGGTTATTGGTTATAGTGATATTACAGCATTACACAATCAAATACATAACTTAGGTGTGCAAACGTTGCATGCTATAATGGGGGTGAGCTTACCTGAAAATTTATCAGATATTGAGGCAAGTATTACAACTTTTAAAAATACACTTCTTGGTAAGCCTTTAAGTTACACTTTAAAAGGATCTCCTTTTAATAGAGAAGGAGAGGCTAAAGGGGCTTTGATAGGCGGTAATTTAACCATATTACATACCATGTTAGGCTCAAAAGAAAGCTTGGATACGTCAGGAAAAATATTATTTATTGAAGAAATAGGGGAATATAAATACCATATAGACCGTATGCTACAAAGTTTAAAGCGAGCGGGTTACTTTGATAACTGCAAAGGTGTCGTTGTCGGGGGGATGAGTAGGATGCGAAAAAACACCACACTTTGGGGGACTTCAATAGAACAACTAATTTTAGATGCGTTATCAGAATATGATTTTCCGATAGTCTTTAATATGCCTGCTGGACATGAAAAAGATAACCGAGCGTTACTCTTAGGTCGGGAAGTATCCATAAAAGTAGGAAAGTCAAAATCAACTTTAGTCTTTGACGAATAAATGGCTATTCATAATGAACTTGGTAAGAAAGGAGAGCAACTAGCGGTCGATTTTTTAGTTGAAAATAACTACGTCATTATAGAGCGTAACTACCGTTTTGATAAAGCCGAAGTCGATATTATTGCGCAAAAAGAAGATGTTTTGGCTATAATTGAAGTTAAAACAAGATCAACGACAGGTTTTGGTAATCCTCAAGATTTTGTAAAACCAAAACAGATCCAACGTTTAGTAAAAGCTGTAGATGAGTATGTGACTTCAAATGGATTAGATGTCGAGGTTCGTTTTGATATTATTGCGATTGTAAAACAAAAGAATCAATTTAATATCGAGCATTTAGAAAATGCGTTCTATCATTTTTAGTTATGTACTGACAATTTTGCTGCACATAACATTGGCTTACTTTTTGCTATCTTTATAGTATCAACTTTAAAATTAAAAGAATATGTTTTCAGGACAAATGGGGTATTTTATCCTAATCGGAGCTATAGGTTTAATTAGTTCTTTAGTAAGCGGAAAACTTAAAAGTAAGTTTGCGTTTTACTCTAAAGTACATTTGCGCAACGGAATGACCGGAGCGGAAATTGCAAGAAAAATGTTAGCAGATAATGGGATTAGAGATGTGGAAGTTATTTCTGTAAAAGGACAATTAACAGATCACTACAACCCAACAAATAAAACAGTTAATTTAAGTGAGGTCGTTTATGGACATGCCAATGCAGCTGCCGCAGCAGTAGCAGCTCATGAGGTTGGGCATGCGGTGCAACATGCCACAGCTTATAGTTATTTAACCATGCGTTCTAAATTAGTGCCAGTGGTACAAGTCACTTCAAAAATGTCACAATGGGTTATTATGGGTGGATTGGTCTTAATGGCAAGTCAAGCTATGGGAGCAGCAGGGCAATATGTAGCCATTGCAGGTCTAGTAATGATGGGGTTTGCCACCTTATTTAGTTTTGTAACATTACCGGTAGAGTATGATGCAAGTAATCGTGCATTAGCTTGGTTAAAAGCAAAAAACATGGTGACGCCAGAAGAATATAAAGGCTCTGAAGATGCACTTAAATGGGCAGCCAGAACCTATTTGGTAGCAGCTATTGGTGCATTAGCCTCATTGTTATATTGGGCCATGCAAATTTTAGGAAGACGCGATTAAAAGATAATTAGACAACAACATAATTAAAATTCGGTTTCTTTTTTTACATTTGAATAACCAATTAATACTATTAATATTTTATGGAAAATAATCATGACAATTATCAAGGTACAAGCACACATTTAAGTCTTGTTTCTGATGCAGACAGAACTGCATTTTACAAAAAAACGTATGGCCATGTCGCTGGAGGGGTTTTAGCATTTGTTTTATTTGAATATTTACTATTACAAAGTACTACACTTGTACAGTTTATGTTGTCTATGACACAAGGCTACAAGTGGTTATTACTGTTAGGAGGTTTTATGTTAGTAACAACCTATGCAGAGAGTACAGCAATGAAAACGGCGGATAAAAACAAGCAATATTTAGCCTATGGTATTTACATTTTGGCACAAGCCGTTATTTTTATTCCAATGATTCATGTCGTTACCAATTATATGGAGTCTGGAGGAGAGATACTGCAACAAGCAGGATTAGTAACGCTTGCTTTATTTACAGGATTAACAGCAGTAGTTATGTTGACTAATAAAGATTTTTCGTTTTTAAAAGCAGGATTAACTATCGGGTTTTTTATAGCCTTAGGATTGATCATTGCAGGAACAATCTTTGGTTTTGACCTAGGATTATGGTTTTCTGGAGCTATGTGTTTATTAGCAGCAGGATCAATACTATATCAAACCTCACAAATAAAAGACAAGTATACCACTGAAGATTACATCCCAGCAGCATTAGGTTTATTTGCTTCGTTAATGTTATTATTCTGGTATGTGCTTAGAATCTTTATGTCAAGAGACTAAACGCGATTTGGGCGTTACCTGTTTTAGCTTTTAATAGCTAAAAAAGGTCAGGCTTTCACTACTCGCTCTCTGCGAGGAGCTCAGACAGACCATTCAATCCTTAACGCAAAACACCTCAACATAAAAGATGTTGAGGTGTTTTTTTTTTGATCTATTGAGTTGTTTTATTTAGTTTATTGCTAAACAGAATTAAGAAAAAGAGGCCCTTCTAAAGTTGCTTTTTTATTGATGTTTTTTTGTTACTAAAAAGTATCATTGTCTAGGGATACTAATTTGTTTTTTAAAGCATAGATAACTAGGCCAGCAACATTTTTGGATTCTGTTTTAAGTAGTAGATTATTACGGTGCCCTTCAACAGTTCTAGGGCTTATAAATAGGTTTTCGGCAATGTCACTCGTGGTTTGTTGTTGACAAATAAGCTCTAAAATCTCTATTTCACGTTTAGTAAAGTAATTGGTGTCAAAACTAGACTTTACTTTTTTGTCTGCAGGATTTACAATGCTTTCATGAATGTATTGCATGACCTGTGCGTCGTAGTAAAAACCTTTAGCTGCCACTTCTTCTATGGTTTTAATCATTAAGGCGGGTGTGCTGTTTTTTGCTAAATAAGCGACGGCACCTATAGAAATCATATTTAAAATAAAGGGTTTACTAAAATAGCTAGTCAACGCAATAACTTTAATATCGGGAAACTCTTTTTTAATAAGTTTAGTTACTTCAATACCATTAAGTTCGGGCATTTTAAGGTCGGTAATTACTATTTCAGGCAAAGTTTTAGGGGTTCTTAATTCTTGTATTAAGTACTCTCCATTTTCAACATCAAAAAGGACATCTATAGCTTCATTAGTTTCTAAAATAGCTTTTAGACCTTGTCTAAATAAAAGTTCGTCATCTGCTAATGCAATTTTTATTTTATCTTTCATAACTACAACGTATAATAAATTGACTTCCGTTATTGGGTGTGCTTTCTATTTTTAGTGTTCCTTTTAAAATCTTAACTCTACTTTTTATATTTTGAAGGCCTATCCCTGATTTCTCGTGTACTTTTTTAACATCAAACCCTTGTCCATTGTCTTGATAACGTATTACAAAATCGGTCTCATTTTGTTCCATGTAAACCACTAACTCGTTAGCCTTACCATGTCTAATAGAGTTGTTAATCAGTTCTTGAACGATCCTAAAGACATGTAGTTGATCGTTTTTTGATAGTCTAGTTAGTGCTTCAACGTTATCTTCAATCTCTATTTTAGTGTGTTTAGAAAAGTCTTCAAATAATTCTTGTAAGGCAGCTTTAAGACCAAATTCATTTAAAATAGGAGGTAATAAATCGTGTGCAATTTTACGTGCGCTTTCTAAAGTTCCCGTAGTAATATTTAATATTTGTTCTAAAGCTATTGTCTGTTTTTCGCTAATGGTTTGATCTATTAGTAAAACATTAGTGGTTAAACTTATAATGTTTAATTTAGAGCTGATAGCATCGTGTAAATCTTGAGCAATACGTTTGCGTTCTCTCTCTTGAATAGCGATGGAGGTTTGTAATATTTTTTGCTGATTTTCAAGTTTTAACGCAGCTTTTTCAAGCTCTTTTTGAATAATTTTTCGTCTTGAATAATGAAAAAATAAAATCAGTCCAGTCGTAAGTAATACTAAAAAAATAAGTCCATAGACTAAAGCTACTATTACTTGTTCTTGTCCATCGATAATGTTTTCGTCCATTCTATAAAAATTAATATTAAATATATTAGATACAATATTTTATTAACTAACCAAATTTTCTTAATCGTAGTGTTGTTATATTCAGATAAATAATCTCCTAGAATAAATATTAAAGTACTAGTCGTTAGATAAATTAGGATGCCCGCATTTATATAAATATACGCCCCTTTTTTACTTATTGAATTATAGAGATGAATGATAGAATATATGACAATAGGAAAAGACGTTATAAATATTTCAAAAACGAAAAATTTAAAGAAAAGTTTAGGAGTATTCGCGTATTGTAACGATAGAGTAAATAAAACAAGCGCTAAAATAGTATTCACTATCTTTTTTTGATTCGTATTTAGTAATTCTCGGTAAAATAAGGATAATAGAATAAATTGTCCAATAAAATAAAAGTGTGATAAGTAAAGATTGTCTTTTGTAAAATACGATAACGTAGATGTTATTACCACAATAATTAAAGAAGTCCCTAAATAAAAGCTAAAATATTTAAAAGCCATACTCTTTTTTGAAGTATAGCTTTTAAAAAACAACAAAGCATTAATTAGAAGTATAATTATACCTAAGTATTCAAAAAGGGAACTAATTAATTTCATTAAATTTTATAGGTTGTGTAAAGGACTATTTAAATCACAATCACTTGGACAAGGTGAGGTAAAATCAAAAATTCCGCTTCCATTTAATTTGTCTACAGCTGCATTTACATCGCAGTTGTCACAACCAGAAGGTTTTTCGTCTTCTATAATATCGCGATGAATATCTTTACAGTCTACTTTAGTCCCAACAAGTAGCAATTTTTCTCCATAACCGTTTTCGATCTCTTGATCAATTGCCATATAAGCGCGAACACCGCTAGATTCAACATTTTGAAGACTGTAGTTACCATCGTCTTGTTTTACTAAAACGTTCATTTCTAAAAGGGCTTCTATTAAATCTATTGCAGGCATTAAAAAAGCATTGCAATGGTACTTGTTTTCAGTTTGCCATTTTTTTGCCCAAGTTTTTGCGTTTTCTAGTGTTACTTCATTTTTACTCATGGTTTTTTATATTTTGGTTTGAATTAATACATAAAACTAGTCATACTAATTCACATAAAAAACAGTATTGTAAAAAACAGGTGTTTTTACTTGGTTTTAATACTCCGTGATTATACGCTTATGTAAAATGATTGGTAGGTATAGCTTTGGGATTGTTATTATACCTATTTTTATAGTAGAACTTATTTTTAATTAATTATTAACGTTTAAAATTTTATTTTTATGGCATCAGAGAGCCCTCTTTTAGGATCAATAAGTATGTTCGCAGGAAATTTTGCCCCAAGAGGGTGGGAGTTTTGCAACGGACAATTAGTACAAATTTCACAAAACACAGCTTTATATTCTCTTCTAGGCACCATTTACGGTGGTGATGGAAGAACTACTTTTGCATTACCAGATTTAAGAGGTAGAGCTCCAATTCACTCTGGTGGCGGTTCGGGAGGTAGCGCAGGTCCGGGACTTACTCCTAGGCCTATAGGTCAAAAACAAGGAGACGAATATCATACCTTAACTACGGATGAAATGCCTAGTCACAACCATCTTGCTCAAGGAGAAATAAAGGTCAGTTCTGGTAATGCTACTTTAGGACAAGCAACTAGTAACTCCTCAATTGCAACTCCAGGAAAAACTTCTGGTAGAAGTTTTGATGGATCATTAGGTTTTAATGAAGCCACGCCTGATATTACCTTAAACTCTAATTCAAATTCTGTACAAACACAAAATAGTGGTGGAAATCAACCGCACAAAAACATGCAACCATATTTAGCGGTTAATTTTATTATCGCTGTAGTAGGGATATTTCCTTCAAGAAGCTAATATTAAAAACAATGCTCTATCAATCTTTCTATAGAGCATTGTTTATTTTACAAACCAATTAGGCGTATTTGTTATTGAATAGTGTAGCTTGTATTTGTTTTTTTTTAAAGCATATAATGATTTAACACAATACGGATTGGTTATCAATGCTTCCCCGTCATTGATAAAAACATCTTCAAACACTTTTATTTTTGTGTAAATGCAAATATCTGGAGTGGTTTCAAAGTCTTGATTAAAAAAGAACCAATCAGATTCAAAACTAAATTTAGTTTTCAAAGACTTTATATTTTTATTGATTGAAAATAAAACGTCTTTTTCTTCTAAGTTGATATAGTCTTTATAGTTTGTATTTGACTTAAATGCTTTTTCTTTAACATGAAATGATTTTCTAGAACTTATTTCTATGTCTTCTGGAACTAAAATTCCTTTTTCACATAGTTGCATTACTAAATTTTGAGTTATTGAAACTTGTGGTTCTTTTGTAAGTCCTTTATCCATTGTTTCTGTAATAGCAACATGCATATGCGCTCCTTCTTTAAATTTAAAGGTTGTTGCATCTTCGATTAAGTACGCTTTTACATAATCTTTATAACCTAAATGATTAATTATTTGTTTTAAATTTAAAATAGACCCTTCATGAATATCTATAAATGTAATGGCGATATCATTACTAGTAAATAAAGGTAATAATGGAACTAGTAATGTGCCTAATGGCCCCGTCCCTGCATAAACGATTTCAATTTTTTTGTTTTTGAAAATTTGTATTGCCTTTTGTATTGCTTTGTATGTTCCTTTAATAAAACGAGCAGTTCTTACATAGTCTTCTAAACAGTCTTTAGCATGTGTGGGAGATAACGCTAGGCCGCCACTTACCTCAGTACCGGTGACAATTAAATCCTCAAATAAGAAGACTTCTAAAATTTTTGAATAAAAATTTGATAATAAATTAACAGCCTTAATTTCTTCTTTTTCTGTTTGTGAATGAATTAACAGTTTAGTTATTTCTTTTAAGTGCAATTCAGAGAACATAATGCTTTTTATGATGTTTAAAATGTAAAATAATTAAAATAAAACAAATTATTTAGAAAATACGTCTTAATAATTAGTGTTTCTCAAATAGCATCGCGTGTATAAATATTTGTTAATTGAGGGTGTATAAATAGTTATTTATCCTTTACGTATAAATAGTTGTTTATCCTATACGTATAAATACGTGTTTTTTTAATGTGTATAAGTACTTGTTTTTTAAAACATTATAGTAGTGATTGATGTTAAGTTACAAAAAAAAAATATATTTGTAACTGAACTGTAAATGCAAAAAAATAATGAAACAAAAAACTACTCAATGTTTACCCTTTAAATACTTACAATTTTTTGTAGTATTTCTTTTTTTAAGCTTTCTGAGCTTAAAAGCTTCGGCCCAAACGACAGAGGTATTCGAAGATGAAACCGGTGGCTCTACATCATTTACTGATAATGGACAAACTTTTAATATATCGAGTGAAGATCCCTTAGAGTTATTCAATATTTTTCAAAACGGAACCAATGATAATGGTGCTAACGATTCAGGTATAGGCTTTGGATGGGGAGGAAGTGCTCCAGATAATCAATTTATAGATAATGGCGGAGTCGCTAATAATAACGGAGAAAATAATGGAAGTACCTTTACTATAAGGACTAATGATGGAACAGATATTACTGTTAAGAATTTTTATCTTTTTATTTCAACTACAGCAGAATTACCTGCTACTACAACACTTACTATAATTGGTAAGAAAGATGGCTCAACGGTTTATACTATTGTAAAAAATAGTGGATTTTCCAATGTATTTACATTAGACCCTAACAATGGCTTTACTTTTATTGACTTTTCAAGCGAAGGAGGTTCAAATAACGCTAACACGAGCGTAGATGAAATAGTAATTTCCAGCACTGGTAATGCAGATTATTTAGCTTTGGATGCTTTTACATGGGAGGCAGCTCCTACCTGTACAGCGCCAGATATACCAATAGCTGCATCGGCACCTGGAATAATATGTGATGGAAAATCTGCTCTTGTATCTATTTCTGGAAATAAAAATGATGCAACGCAATGGTCTGTTTATACAGGCTCATGCGGAGGGACTTTAGTAGCGACAACAACTGGATCAGCTGTTATTGTAACACCTACGCCACCAAGTACAACCTATTATATTAGAGGTGAAGGTGGTTGCGTAACTCCTGGGGCTTGCGGAACCATAACTATAAATACAACAGCTAGAGAGGATGCTTCTTTTAATTATGATGCATCGGCTTATTGTGTTGATGGTACTGATCCAACACCTACTATTACCGGAGTTTCTGGAGGTTATTTTTCATCTTCAGGGGGATTGTCTATAAACTCTAATACTGGTACTATTGATGTTTCAGCTTCAACACCTAACACCTATACTGTTGAGTATAATTCGCCTGGTTTGTGTGATGGTACAGAAGCCGTTAGTGTTACGATTAATGGTTTAGATGATGCCAGTTTTAGCTACAGCGCGGCATCGTATTGTACTGATGCTAGTGATCCAACACCAACTATTACAGGTGTAACTGGTGGAACATTTAGTTCTACAGTTGGTATTAGTATTAATGCAAGTACAGGAGAAATTGATGTGTCTGCTACAGTGCCAAACACCTATACTATTATGTATACAACTGCAGGAAGTTGCCCAAATAGTTCAAGTGTAAGTGTAACTATTAATGCTTTACCAACAGTAGCCTTTACGGCACCAGCAGATTTATGTATTGATGCAGGTATTCAATCTGGTCTAGGGAGCGGAACGGCAACAGGAGGAGTATATTCTGGAGCAGGAGTTACCGATGATGGTAACGGCATGACGTATTCTTTTGACCCAGCAACAGCAGGTGTTGGATCACATACAATTACTTACACCTTTACAAACGCTAATGGTTGCACAAACGCAGCTTCTGACGCTATAGAAGTATTCGCGATACCAACAGTGACCTTTACGGCACCTGCAGATTTATGTATTGATGCTGGTGAACAAACTGGTTTAGGTGGAGGAACGGCAACAGGAGGAGTATATTCTGGAGCCGGAGTTACAGACGATGGTAACGGAATGACGTATTCTTTTGACCCGGCAGCAGCTGGTGTTGGAACACAGACTATTACTTACACATTTACAAACGCTAATGGTTGTACCAATGCTACTAGTGACGCTATAGAAGTATTCGCGATACCAACAGTAACCTTTACGGCACCTGCAGATTTATGTATTGATGCTGGTGAACAAACTGGTTTAGGTGGAGGAACGGCAACAGGAGGAGTATATTCTGGAGCAGGAGTTACAGATGATGGTAACGGAATGACATATTCTTTTGATCCTGCAGTAGCAGGTGTTGGAACACATACTATTACTTACACCTCTACAAACGCCAATGGTTGCGCAAACGCAGCTTCTGATGCTATAGAAGTATTCGCGATACCAACAGTAACCTTTACGGCACCAGCAGATTTATGTATTGATGCTGGTGTGCAAGCTGGTTTAGGTGGTGGAACCGCTACTGGTGGTGTATATTCTGGAGCAGGAGTTACAGATGATGGTAACGGAATGTCGTATTCTTTTGATCCTGCGGTAGCAGGTATTGGAACACATACTATTACTTACACTTATACAAGCGCTAATGGTTGCACAAACGCAGCTTCTGACGCTATAGAAGTATTCGCTTTACCAACAGTAACCTTTACAGCACCTTCAGATTTATGTATTGATGCTGGTGTGCAAGCTGGTTTAGGTGGAGGAACTGCTACTGGTGGTGTGTATTCTGGAGCAGGAGTTACCGATGATGGTAACGGCATGACGTATTCTTTTGACCCAGCAGGAGCTGGTGTTGGAACACATACAATTACTTACACTTATACAAACGCTAATGGTTGCACAAACGGAGCTTCTGACGCTATAGAAGTATTCGCTTTACCAACAGTAACCTTTACGGCACCAGTAGATTTATGTATTGATGCAGGTGAACAAACTGGTTTAGGTGGAGGAACCGCTACTGGTGGTGTGTATTCTGGAGCAGGAGTTACGGACGATGGTAATGGCATGACGTATTCTTTTGACCCAGCAGCAGCTGGTGTTGGAACACATACAATTAGTTACGCCTTTACAAACGCTAATGGTTGTACAAACGCAGCTTCTGACACTATAGAAGTATTCTCTTTACCAACAGTAACCTTTACGGCACCAGTAGATTTATGTATTGATGCAGGTGTGCAAGCTGGTTTAGGTGGAGGAACCGCTACTGGCGGTGTGTATTCTGGAGTAGGAGTTACAGACGATGGTGACGGAATGACGTATTCTTTTGACCCAGCAGGAGCTGGTGTTGGAACACATACTATTACTTATACCTATACAAATGCTAATGGCTGCACGAATTCTGCTAGTGATACTGTAGAGGTATTAAGTGTAGACAATACAATCACTCAGGTAGGTGTTGTGTTAACAGCGAATGAAGCTGGAGCAACATATCAATGGTATCAATGTCCTAGTACTTTGTTGACAGGAGAGACCGCGCAAGATTTTACACCTTTAACAAATGGTGATTATAAAGTGGTTGTTACTTCTGGAGGGTGTGTTGTTGAATCACTTTGTGTTACAATATCTACATTAGGTATAGATACGTTTGAAAATGAAGTTAAATTTTCTATGTATCCAAACCCTAGTAGTAACAATGTTAGTTTTAAGTCTGCTATTAGTGGTGACTTTGAAATTGTTAATTTATTAGGTCAGACCGTCAAGGCATTTAAAATAAAGGCTAATATAGTAACGGATTTATATATTGGGGATTTAAGTGAAGGTATGTATCTTGTTAAAGCTACAGATCGTTCAAATATAATTTCTAAAAAATTAATTATAAAAAAGTAAATTCAAAATACTTTTTTCATAAAAAAGCGGGGATTCTTTATAGAATTCCCGCTTTTACTTTTTAATATATAGTTGTTTATTGTGTTGGTTTATAGTTTTTTTGAGAAAGATGGGTGGCCATAAATGTTTACTAAATACATAGGGAACACATAGAATTACTTAGAAAGACCTCTAGTATCTATTTTTAAATTTTAATCTGACGTTCAATTTGCTGATCTAGTGAAATGAAAGTTTCTGTTCTTGAAACACCAGCAATAGATTGAATATCATTATTTAGTAAGTGCATTAAATGCTCGTTATCCTTGCATAGTATTTTGATAAGGATACTCCAATTTCCTGTAGTGTAATGACATTCTAGAACTTCAGGTATTTTTTTTAAGTGTTTTACAGCTTCTGGGTTACTCATAGCTTTGTCCAAATAAATACCAACAAATGCCATAGTTGTATAGCCTAATACTTTTGGGTTTATAACAAATTTAGATCCTGCAATAAGTTTTGACTTTTCTAATTTACGTAACCGTTGGTGTATGGCAGCGCCTGAGATACCAACTTGTCGTGCAATTTCTAAAACAGGTGTACGGGCATCTTGCATTAAAGCACGAAGTATCTTTTTGTCGATACCGTCTATAGTAATGTTATTGTTTGTGGTTTTCAAAGTTGTTTAAGTTTCAGTTTAAAAGATAAATTTAAGTAAACTATTTTAAACTGAAACTAAAACTTTGATTTTTGCATGTCCTTTGGTTGGATGCGTTAAGGATAGAAGTGGCATCCTTTTTTGCCATTAGAAGCAAAAAAGATATAACGGATAGCCTGACCTAAATAAAACTTACAAGGGGTTTGGAACCTTGTAAGTTTTGTGTGGTAACGCCCAAAAATTAAACATTTAAAGGGTTGTAGCCTAAATAAGGGACTTCGGTTTCTTTAAATGTAATGCCGTAGTCTTCAAGTTCTTTTAATATTGGTGTGTATACTTCTTTTGAAATCGGAATTTGTACACCTGGTGTTGTAATCTTACCGTTTAATATGGCTAAAGTTGCCATGGCTACAGGTAGCCCAACGGTTTTTGCCATTGCGGTATACGTTTGGTCTTCTCCAAGGGTAACCATAGTAGCATCAATTTGATATTGTTTACCATTTAACTCATATCCAAACTTATGGTACATTACAATCATGTCTTTATCTTCAGGGTCTAAGGTCCAACTGTCCAATAGTATTTTTTGTAAAATTTGAGCAGGTGTTGCTTTGTCTAATGCGACCATTTTTGTTTTACTAAAAATATCTAATTCTAAAAACTTGTCCCAAATAATATCATCTTGATCTATTTTTAAAGCGTGTCTAAATTTAAGCTCTACAGAGTCCGTTGGGCTGTATGGTAAAAAGGCATTTACAAAATCACGGTAACTCATGTTTTTGCTATCATCTATGGTGTAACTGTCGTCTGTCATCCCTAAGGCTACAAAAACTTGCCATGCTCTAGAAAAACCAACGCGACGCATGGTTCCTCTGTATAATGTTTTGACATTATTTAGATCGTAAACACTTTGGTATTTTAAAGAGTCACGGTTGGCGTAGGCTTCAAAACGTCCAAAACCATCGACGTCTAAAAACTCGGTACGTCTAAATAAACGGTTGTATGGGATGTATTTGTATGTGTTTTCTTGAAGAAATTTAGCAGCACCACCTTGTCCTGCCGTAACTACGTTTCTAGGATTCCAAGTAAATTTATAATTCCATAAATTGTTATCGCTTTCTGGTGCTACTAGACCTCCTGTAAAGGATTCGAATAGGATTATTTTACCACCTTTTTCGCGTATGCCATCAATAACTTGCATAGCACTCATGTGGTCCAATCCTGGATCTACACCAATCTCATTCATAAAGACTAAGCCTTTATCTTTTGCAGCTTGGTCAAGTGCTTGCATCTCGTCACTAACATAAGACGCGGTAACCATGCTTTTTCCAAAAGTAGCGCAGTCTTTTGCAACTTCTATATGGAAACGTGCCGGTAACATAGAGATAACGATATCGGCGTTTTTAACTGCTGTTTCTCTAGAATTGGCATCAAAGACATCTAAAGTGATTGCTGAAGCGTTGGCATGAGTGCCAATCATTTTTTTAGCACTTTCTATGTTTAAATCACCAACGGTAATTTGTAAATTTTCTGTGGTTGATTTATCTAATAAATATTTAATTAAATATGAAGTGGATTTTCCTGAACCTATGACTAAAATCTTTCGCATAATGAGATTTGTTGAGTATTTTTGAATTACGAATGTAGAAAATTTATACGGGGTTAATTGCGAATTATATAATTTATTATGAATAAGAAAATGTTAATGTTAGGAACCATCCTTGGATTGTTGAGTGTAATTTTAGGTGCGTTTGGCGCACATGGCTTGAAGGATTTGGTATCCCCAGAGTCTATTGTAAGTTATGAAACAGGGGTGAAGTATCAAATGTATCATGCTTTTTTGCTTTTGATTGTAGGTGGTCAAGGTTTTGTTAGTCAGAAGGGTAAAACTGTTATGTTTTATTTAATATTGGTTGGAACTATTCTTTTTTCAGGTTCCATTTATGGATTGGCAACAAATAACTTGTCCGCTTTTGATTTTAAATCAATTGCATTCGTAACTCCTCTCGGAGGCTTGTTTTTAATAGTGTCATGGGGTGTTATGTTGACAAATATTTTAAAGCAAAAACATAATAATTAAGTTTTATTTGACGTTTATCTGTTATTAATTTTAACTTTGCAACTCAAACAACACATACACAACATATACAAATTATGGTAAACCATACCCAATTTACGAAAACGATTTCGTTGGAACAATACGGAATCAAAAATGCCCAAGTAAAATACCAATTGTCACCAGAGGAGTTACAGGCTAGTGTCTTAGAAAAAGGACAAGGTAAAGTAGCGTCTTCAGGAGCCATTGCGGTAAATACTGGCGAGTTTACAGGACGTTCTCCAAAGGATCGTTTTATTGTAAAAGATAGTGTTACGGAAGATAAAGTTTGGTGGGGAGATATTAATATCCCTTTTGATTCTGATAAGTTTCAAAAACTTTATGATAAGGTAACAGATTACTTATCTAATAAAGAAGTTTTTGTTAGAGACAGTTACGCTTGTGCTGATGAAGACTACAAATTAAACATTCGTGTGATTAATGAGTATCCATGGAGTAACATGTTTGCTTATAACATGTTTTTAAGACCAACAGAAGAAGAGCTTAAAGGGTTTGATCCAGAATGGACCGTTGTTAACGCACCAGGTTTTATGGCAGACCCTGCAGTTGATGGAACGCGTCAACATAATTTTGCGATTTTAGACTTTACTAGAAAAATAGCTTTAATTGGTGGAACTGGTTATACTGGTGAAATTAAAAAAGGAATCTTTTCTGCGCTTAACTTTATCTTACCGGTATATAAAAATACGTTACCAATGCACTGTAGTGCTAATGTTGGTAAAGATGGAGATACAGCTATTTTCTTTGGATTATCTGGAACAGGAAAAACAACGTTATCTACAGATCCTGACAGAAGTTTAATCGGAGATGATGAGCATGGTTGGACTGCAGAAAATACTGTTTTTAACTTTGAAGGAGGATGTTACGCTAAAGTAATTAACTTATCAGGAGAACAAGAACCAGAAATTTTTGGAGCAATCAAGAAGGGGGCTATCCTTGAAAATGTTATCATGAATGACAAAGGGGAAGTCGATTTTGAAGATACGTCTATTACACAAAACACACGTGTAAGTTACCCAATAAACCATATTGAAAATATTAGAGTACCATCTACAGGAGAAAATCCTAAGAATATTTTCTTTTTAACTGCAGATGCTTTTGGAGTATTACCTCCAATCTCTAAATTAACACCTGCGCAGGCAGCATTTCACTTTATATCTGGTTATACTGCAAAGGTAGCAGGTACGGAAGCTGGAATTACTGAACCTGTACCAAGTTTTTCAGCTTGTTTCGGAGCGCCTTTTATGCCTTTACATCCAACAAAATATGCTGAGATGTTAAGCAAGAAAATGAAGGATGCAAACGTAAACGTTTGGTTGATTAATACAGGTTGGACCGGAGGGTCTTACGGTGTAGGAAGCAGAATTAAATTAAAGTATACTAGAGCTATGATTAGCGCAGTACTTAATGGAGATTTAGGACTGTATAATTATAAAGATTACCATATCCACTCTGTGTTTGGTGTAGCGCAACCTAGAAGTTGTCCAGGTGTACCAGATGAGGTGTTAAGCCCAAGATCTACTTGGAGTGATAGTAAAGAATATTACAAGACAGCTTTTAAACTAGCTAATGCTTTTAGAGTAAACTTTGAACAGTTTGAATCTTATGCAAGCGAAGAAATAAGACGTGGTGGACCACAACGTTACGCTGAATAATAATAGATAAAGGGTTAATACAAAAGCGCCAATTGAAAATTTCAATTGGCGCTTTTACTTTGTATAGCCTCTTTAATGTTTATGTCCGTAACGTTCAGTTTTAGTCAGCGTAGTAATATTTATACTTTTTGAGAGTCTCCTGTTATTGCTGTTACAACTTAGTATTAGCTTGGTTTTTTAAGGTTTTTGGGTTTGTCTAAAAGTTAAAAGTATGTATCTAAATAAAAAAAAGCGCTAATTGAAATTTTCAATTAGCGCTTTTACTTTGTATAATAATTTAAGGTTTATTTACCCTTATTTGCTTTGTCAATATATTTTTGAAGCGCCATAGTCATTGATGGTGTTTCTGGTGTCGGTGCAGCAATATCTACACGTAAACCTTTTTCTTCGACAGCTTTGATCGTTGTGTTACCAAATACCGCAATTCTAGTTTCGTTTTGCTTAAATTCTGGAAAGTTATGAAATAATGATTCTATGCCGCTTGGGCTAAAAAACACTAATATATCATAAGTCACATTTTCTAAGTCAGATAAATCACTGATTACAGTTTTATAAAAAACAGCTTCTTTCCAGTTGATGTTTAAAGCGTTTAATATTTCTGGAACCTCAGGTTTTAATTTGTCTGTAGTAGGTAATAAAAACTTTTCGTCTTTGTACTTTTTAATCAAAGGCGATAAGTCGGCAAAATTACGTTTACCAACATAGATTTTACGTTTTCTATAGACTACATATTTTTGCAAGTAATAAGCAACTGCTTCAGACTGACAAAAATACTTCATTGAATCTGGCACTTTAAATCGCATTTCTTCAGCAACTCTAAAAAAGTGATCTACTGCATTTCTACTTGTTAAAATAATAGCGGTGTAGTTGTTTAAATCTACTTTTTGTTGTCTGATATCTTTTGAAGGTACACCTTCTACGTGTATAAAGGGTCTGAAATCAATTTTAACTTTCTGCTTTTCGGAAAGATCAAAATAAGGCGAATTTTCAATTTTAGGTTCTGGTTGTGAGACTAAAATGGTTTTCACTTTCATATGGTGTATTATTTAATTTAGACCTGATTGGTTGTAATAATTTTATATAAAACAACGTAAGGTGCAATTTCGAGAGTGCAAAGATACAAAATAAAATAAAAGAAGCTCTTTTTAAAGGTATTAAGATTGTTTTTTAGAAATAAAAAGGAGCTGTAAATAATAATAGAAAGTAATAAGGTAAACACTATTAATAGAAGCGGTTGGTTAGGTTTTATAGTGTAAATTAAAAAGGCATTTATTGGTATTAAAAGTAAACCTATAAAATTTCTGATACTAATCTTTTGAAAAAGATAACGATCTATTAATGGTTCAATATCTAAGACACTAGATAATAGGCGTTCCAGAAGTACTTTTAAAATAATAAATATACCGATTAATAATGCGTAGATAAATACATCTGATTGGGTAATTATTTCTAAGCTACTATAGCTTAAGAAAAGGTAGAGTAGTAGGCCTAAGTTTAAACTAAAATTTAGAAAGAGAAGCCCTTCAAAAACATCTAAGAAACGTTGTTCTTTGACGTAGTAACTAGAATATCTAGTATTAAATAGCAAGGTTATAAACTCGTTAAAACGTTTAGGGAATAACAATTTAGACAGAGCGACCAAAATCAAGCACCCCATTATAGTTAATGTTAAAATATCTAGATTGTTAATATCTCTAAGCATGGTTCAAAATTATTATTTTTAAACAGGAAAACGATTAATAATTAAGTAATTTTTATAATTAAGTAATTTTATAAAAATGTACATTTGCCTAAATTTTAAAAAGTATTGATGCAGGACGCTGTTGTTATTATACCAACATACAATGAAATTGAAAATATAGAAGCTATTGTAAGAGCGGTTTTTGCGCTCCCAAAAGCATTTGATATTTTGGTGGTAGATGATAATTCTCCGGATCTCACTGCCAAAAAGGTAGAAGCATTACAAAAAGAATTTCCTAATCGTTTGTTTTTAGAAGTTAGGCAAGAGAAGGCAGGTCTTGGTACTGCTTACATCCATGGATTTAAATGGTGTTTGCAAAAAACGTATCAATATGTTTTTGAAATGGATGCCGATTTTTCCCATAACCCACAGGATTTGATTCGTTTATACGATGCTTGTCATAAGGAAAATGCAGATATATCCATTGGATCTCGCTATGTAAAAGGTGTAAATGTCGTAAATTGGCCAATAGGTCGCGTTATTTTGTCTTATGGTGCATCTATGTATGTTAGAGTGATAACAGGTATGCGGGTTAAGGATGCTACAGCTGGTTTTATCTGTTATAAAAGGCAGGTGTTAGAGCAACTTAATCTAGATAAAATAAAATTTGTGGGGTATGCATTTCAAATCGAAATGAAATTTAACGCTCACCTTAAAAAATTTAAAATAGTGGAAGTCCCAGTTGTTTTTACCGACAGAACAAAGGGAGAATCCAAATTAAGTTCTAGTATAATATCCGAAGCTATTTTTGGAGTTATTAGTATGAAATTTAAAAGTTTATTCAAATCCAAGTAGAAGATGCATAACAAGAAAACACTTATTAAAAATGCTAAAATTGTTAATGAAGGCACCGTTTTTAATGGGGACATTTTAATTGAAGGCGAGTTTATTACTAAAATAGGATCTTCTATTAGCGCAAAATCTGCGGATGTAAATGTCTTTGATGCCGAGGGTAAGTATGTTATCCCTGGTGCAATTGATGACCAAGTGCATTTTAGAGAACCAGGCTTAACACATAAAGCCAATATTGAAACAGAATCTAGAGCTGCAATTGCAGGAGGTATTACGTCTTTTATTGAGATGCCAAATACCAATCCACAAACTACAACAATTGAAAAATTAAACGATAAATTTGAGATCGCCTCTAAAAAAGCATGGGCCAATTATTCGTTTATGTTTGGTGGGACTAATGATAATTTAGATGAAATTTTAAAAGTCGATAAAAGAGACGTTGCTGGTTTAAAACTATTTTTAGGATCGTCTACGGGTAATATGCTAGTCGATAATCCTGAGGTTTTAGAAAAGATATTTAAGAGTACAGATTTATTAATTTCGGTGCATTGTGAAGACGAAGCAACAATTAAAAAAAATCTAGAGATTTATAAAGAACGTTATGGAGATGATATTCCTGTTAATTTTCATCCTATAATTAGAAGTGAAGAAGCATGTTATATCTCATCTTCAAAAGCAATAGAATTAGCTAAAAAGACAGGAGCGCGCTTACATGTGTTTCATTTGTCTACAGCTAAGGAAACCGAATTGTTTGATAATAAAATACCTTTAAAAGATAAAAAAATTACTGCAGAAGTTTGTATTCACCACTTGTGGTTTAGTGATAAGGATTATGACGAAAAAGGCATGCTTATCAAATGGAATCCTGCAGTTAAAACAGAAAACGATAGAAAACAATTGCTAAAAGCATTGTTGGACGATAAAATAGATGTTATTGCAACAGATCATGCGCCACATACTTTTGAAGAAAAATCAAATGTGTATACCGCTGCACCTTCTGGTGGTCCTTTAGTGCAACATGCATTACCTGCTTTGTTGGAAATGTATCATAATGGTGACATTTCTATAGAGAAAATTGTAGAAAAATTTTGCCATAATCCTGCGATATTATTTGAAGTAGAAAAACGGGGCTATATAAAAGAAGGATATTATGCAGATTTAGTAGTTGTGGACGTGAACAACCCTTGGACAGTGAATAAAGATAATATTTTATATAAATGTGGGTGGTCTCCTTTTGAAGGAACAACGTTTAAGTCCAGAATTACACACACGTTTGTAAATGGTGGTTTAGCTTATGAGAATTTTAAGTTTTATGATACTAAATATGCTAAACGATTAACTTTTAATAGATAATTATTTTGAAACAGAATCCTCTAATTTACTTATTAATAGTGTTGTTGTTTGTGTCGTGCTATGGCGTGCAAAAGCCAGATAAGCCGGATAATTTATTAAGTGAAAATAAAATGGTTGATGTGTTAGTTGATTTGACTATAATGTCTTCTGCTAAAGGGATTAATAAAAGAGAGTTAGAAAATAGAGGGATTATGCCTGATAGCTTTATCTATAATAAACATAAAATAGATAGTGCTCAGTTTGTTAGTAGTAATGATTATTACGCTCATGATATTGAGAAATATAATGAGATGTATGTTAAAGTTAAGACTAAATTAGAGGATTTAAGGACGTTCTATAAGGCTGAAGAAAAAAAGAGAGAAGAAAAACAAAAGAAAGAAAAATTAAAACTTTCAAAAGGTAAATTAAAAGGGCCTATTAAAAAGTAATGTCATTAATCTTTAAAGTAGGTTGTGGTGTCCTTTAAACTACTATTTATAGTTTTAAATTTATAGTCTAAAGCAGTTCGTATTTTAGCATTGCTAAATTGACTAGTAGATAATGCCGATTGTGCTGTTTGTTTAGATAATAGGCGGCGTTTTCCTGTTAGCTTGTGTTTAAGCCAATCCAAATGCCATCCAATGGCTAATAGTAATGCAGACGCTTTCTTTTTAGGAGCTTTGACTCCGAGGTGTTCTGCAGTGTTGTATATAAAATCTTTAAATGTTAGATTTTCGGATACTAGGATAAAACGTTCATTTTTAATGTCGCTTTTTAATAGTTGTACCATGCAATTAACAACATCGTTTACATCAATATAGCCTGTACTTCCTGTGGTATAGTAAGACATACCTTTGCTAACCATAGTAATTAATGAGCCACTACCATAATTCCAAATACCTGGCCCAATAATAATGCCTGGATTTACAATTACAGCATCTAAACCTTCTTGTGTACCACGCCAAACTTCCAACTCAGCACCATATTTAGTAATAGCATAGACACTATTGTCAAATTCAGTATTCCATTCTGTCTCTTCAGTAATTAAGTTGATTTCAATTGCAGGTGTGCCTATGGCCGCAATTGAGCTTACATAGCAAAGTTTTTTAACGTGTTGTGCAATACAAAAATTTACAATATTGGCTGTGCCTTCAATATTGGTTTTCCGTAATAATTCAAACTTATTGGGCTCAAAGGATACAAATGCAGCACAATGATAAACGTAGTCAATGTCAATAAAGGCTTCAGTTAATGATGGGATATCATTTAAGTCGGCAGCAATCCATTCAATTTGATTAAATAGTTGTTCTGGAGTATCAGTATAATAACCAAAAATACGCTTAACGGTTTCAAACTTTTTTTTATTTCTATAAATGGCACGTACAGATTGTTGATCATTTAATAAATGAAACAATAAATGTGCGCCAACCATACCAGTTCCTCCTGTGACTAAAATCATATCCCGAAGGTAATAAATATTAGATATTGTATGTAGTTTATAACACGATTTTTATCTTTGCCAATTCAATAATAAAATTACACTAAAATGGCTAATGCATTTGTAGAAGAATTAAGATGGAGAGGGATGGTACACGATATCATGCCCGGAACTGAAGAGCAACTTGATAAAGAGATGACTTCGGCCTATATTGGTTTTGATCCAACTTCAGACTCGTTACACATTGGTAGTTTAGTGCCAATTATATTATTAGTTCACCTAGAGAAAGCGGGGCACAGGCCAGTTGCTTTAATTGGTGGTGCCACAGGAATGATTGGTGACCCGTCTGGAAAAAGTGATGAACGTAACTTATTAGATGAAGCAACTTTAAACAATAACGTAGCAGGGATTAAAAGTGTATTATCACGATTTTTAGATTTTAACTCTACCGCTAAAAACGCACCAGTTTTAGTTAATAATTATGACTGGATGAAAACCTTCTCGTTTATTGACTTTGCACGTGATGTTGGTAAACGTATTACGGTAAATTATATGATGGCTAAGGATAGCGTTAAAAAACGTTTGTCTGGAGAAGAAGGTAATGTCGGAATGAGTTTTACAGAGTTTACTTACCAATTAATCCAAGGATACGATTTTTACCATTTACACAAAACCATGAATTGCAAATTGCAAATGGGGGGAAGTGACCAATGGGGAAACATTACTACGGGTACAGAGTTGGTAAGACGTATGAATGTAGGTGATGACAAAGCTAAGGCTTATGCTATGACTTGTCCTTTAATTACAAAAGCTGACGGTAGTAAATTTGGTAAAAGTGAAGGCGGTAATGTTTGGTTAGATATAGATAAAACTAGTGTTTATAAATTTTACCAATTTTGGTTGAACAGTTCTGATGAAGATGCAGAAAAGTATATCAAGATCTTTACTTTTTTAGACAAAGAAACTATTGACGCTTTGGTAAAAGAACATAAAGAAAACCCCGGATTTAGAGCATTGCAAAAAAGATTAGCAGAAGAAGTGACTACTTTTGTACATTCTAAAGAGGCATTAGATAACGCTATAAAAGCATCGGGTATATTATTTAGTAAAGATTTTAAAAATGAAATTAGAGAACTTGATGAGCGTTTATTTTTAGACGTTTTTGAAGGTGTCCCACAGGCAGAAGTCTCTATGGATAAAATTGAAGCTGGATTAGATATGATTGCGGCATTATCTGCTGAGACTGACTTTTTAGGAAGTAATGGTGAAGCACGTCGTGCATTAAAAGAAAACTCAGTATCTGTTAATAAAGATAAAGTAACAGATGCTTATACAATAACTACCGAGGATTTAATTAATGATAAGTATATCGTTATTAATAGAGGTAAGAAAAGCACATTTATAATTAAAGCGATTTAATTATATTTTTAAACAAAAAAAGCCTGCTTAAATTTAAGCAGGCTTTTTTTTTGAAATTAGTTAACCAACTAAAAACTAATTCCTCTTTTTCATATATAGTTGGTCGTGTCTTTTTTACAAAACTTACAAGACCATTAAATTACAGCCTCTAATATCACTATTGTCAAAGCGACCAATAATTTCGAAGTCTGCATTGGTGTAAGTTTTTCCTAAATCTTGAGTGGCAATAAAACTACAAGAATTAATATTTGCTAAATCAATAACATTAATACCGCCTGTTTTTGGGCTATCAAAAACGGTTAAGGCGTCTTCTGTATCTCTAGTTAGTAGTTTCATCCAAGGCGGACAGTTAAAAACACCATGTCCTTTGGAGTAAGCTTGACTTAGTAACTCGGTCATACCATATTCGCTATGGATAGCATCGACACCAAAACCTTGCTTTAAAATAGTATGTAGTTCTTGTCGTATTAGTTCTTTTCGTCGTCCTTTCATCCCGCCAGTTTCCATTATAATGGTGTTGCTCAGGTTAAATGTATGAGCTTCAATTAAATCTAAAAGCGCAAATGACACGCCTATTAGTAATACTTTTTCTCCAGCGGTATCTAGTGCTATTAAAGTATCCTTTAATTCCTCTAAATTATTAAGATAAAATCCGCTTTTGGGTTTGTTAGAATCTTTAATTAGATGATCAACCATATACACTAAAGAGGAGCCTTCACGTTCCAGGTAATTAGGTAATAGCGCTAAAACGGTGTAATCTTCTATGTTGCCATAAAAATGATTAAACCCTTTTTTAAAACTAGTCTCATAAACACTTAAGTCGGTGACATGATGTTTACTTGTCATTTGTCCCGTTGTGCCACTGCTAGTAAAGGTTGTTTGAATAGAATTTCTAGAACTTAAAACTTGATGCGATTTAAAAAACTGAATCGGTAGATAAGGTATTTGATGTAGTTCTGAAACATCACTCGGGTTAATATAAAGTAAATCGCAAAATGAGCGATAAATAGTGTTGTTTTCAAACTGAAAGCGGAACACCTCTAAAGCTACAGCTTTAAATTGGGTGTCCGAAGTGATGTTAAATATGTCGTTTTTAAGGGTCATGCTATTATAAAACACAAAAGTATTGAAAATAAAAAAAGCGTTGCTATTAGCAACGCTTTAAAATGTTAAGGTTTAATGATTATTGAATCACTAATTTTTTAGTCGTTGTAGTTTCGTTTTGTGTTAGTTGTATAATATAGACTCCCGCGTTTAATTCAGAAATATCTAGTCGGTTAGTTTTTAAAACCGTTTTTAAGACTTGCTTGCCTAGCATATCGAAAACAATAACAGTTGTAGGTTGGTTTTTTGTGGTTTTAATGGTAACAAAATTTTGAGTCGTCGGATTAGGAAATATCGAAAAAGCTGTAGTTTCAAATTTATTAGTAGATAATGTTTGTCCAGAAGCAGACCAAGTAACATCATCAATGATAACTTGCTTACCAGTGTTATTTTTAATTTCAATCAAAACATCTCCCATTACGTTAATATTAGCAACAGTAAAAATATGTTCAGTAAAGTCGTCAAAAGCAGTAGAAGTACCATAAGACGTTCCGTTAACAAATAACTCTACTTGTCTGTCGCCTCCTCCTGTAAATCCTTTGTAAAGTTTTAGGGTAAGTCCTCCGACACCATTTGCGCCTGATTGTGTAGATATAGCGCTGTTGTCAGAAATACGTCTTAACATAATGGCTTTGCCATTTATCCCAGAACTATTATTATCACCATTCTCATCTCTGCATTGCGTGTAATTCCATATCACTCCGTTGTCACCAGTAAAAGACCCGTCTGTATATGAGTTTCCGGATAAGGTTAGATTGTTAAACGTTTCTGTTCCTTGTGCTAAAATGTTGTTAACAGAGGTTAAACCTATTAAAATAAATAGTAAAAAGTAAAGTTTTTTCATAGTTGAATATTATAAAATTAGGTAATAAAGATATACAGATTTTTGATTTAATAGGTATCATTATAAAGGCTACTCTATAACTTTACATTTTAATAACATGTTTTTAACGATTTGATTGTCAGATGGGTAGTTGGTGTCTGATTTTGAGTAAATTATCAAAAGATAAATGTAAATTGGATGTTATGTTAATGTTATTAATCATTTAAGAACAAATAGTTTTGCTAATAACTTTATCTTTACCTTAATATAACTTAAAAAATAAATTCAAGTTTCAAGTCTATGAATAAAAAAGATATAAAAATTCTTTTAGTCGATGATGAGCCAGATATTTTAGAAATTGTTGGTTACAATCTAACCAATGAGGGTTATCAGGTGGTAACTGCTAAAAACGGATTAGAAGCTGTTAAGAAAGCAAAAAAAGAAAAACCACAACTTATTATTCTAGATGTAATGATGCCAGAAATGGATGGAATCGAAGCTTGTGAGGCTATTCGTAAGATACCAGAATTAAGTACTACGCTTATTACATTTTTAACAGCAAGAGGAGAAGACTATTCTCAAGTCGCAGGATTTGATGCAGGTGCTGATGACTATATTACCAAGCCGATAAAACCAAAAGTTTTGGTAAGCAAAGTAAAAGCTTTACTAAGACGCTTAAAAACAGAAGAAGTAGCTGGGGCATTGATCACTATCGGAAACTTAGTTATTAATAGAGAAGAGTATAAAATTGTTTTAGCAGGAAAAGAGATTGTATTACCACGTAAAGAATTCGAATTGTTGTCTTTACTAGCGTCTAAGCCTGGTAAAGTTTTTAAAAGAGAAGATATTTTAGATCGCGTTTGGGGTAACGAGGTTGTTGTTGGGGGACGTACTATAGATGTGCATATCCGTAAACTACGTGAAAAAATTGGAGACGACAGTTTTAAAACAGTCAAAGGTGTTGGATATAAATTTGTAGAATAAATTGAAATTAAAAAAGACTTATAAATTCGCATTAAAAACCTCGTTTTTAATCACTGTTTTTTTAACGCTCCTAATGGGCGTTTTTTTGTATTTGTATCATGTCGGAAGTACATTTCAGCTAGCTGTATTTGCATTTGCAACCTATAGCGTGTCTTTTTTGATAATACAATATAGAGTAGAAAAATTTATTTACAAACGTATTAATAAAATCTATAAAGACTTAACGCTTTTGGAGTCTGTCAGTTTTAGAAAAAACAGTATTACGACAGATATGGCAACGTTAACAAAGCAGATAGATCAATATGCTAAAAATAAAAAGCTAGAGATCGAAACGCTTAAAGTCAGAGAAGAATACCGTAAGGAATTTATGGGAAATGTTTCGCACGAGCTTAAAACGCCATTATTTACAGTACAGGGGTATTTAGAGACGTTACTTGATGGTGCTATCCATGACGAGAAAGTTTCTAGTAAGTATCTAGAAAGAGCTAATAAAGGTGTGGAGCGATTAATATACATAGTCAAGGATTTGGATATGATTACCAAATTAGAGGTTGGTGATTTACGATTAGATATTGCTACTTTTGACATTGTGCAATTAGTACAAAGTGTTTTTGAATTGTTGGAAATGAAAGCAGCTAAAAAGAAAATCACGTTAACTTTTGATATGCATTATAAAGAACCAATAATGGTAAAAGGCGATGAAGAACGGATACAGCAAGTGTTAACTAATTTGGTGGTAAACTCTATTAAATACGGTAGGGAAAAAGGAACGACAGAAGTTAGTATAGAAAAATTGATAAAAAACAAAGTTATTGTTAGAGTAACCGATAATGGAGAAGGGATTGAGAAAAAAAATATCCCGAGATTATTCGAACGTTTTTATAGAGTTGACAAAAGTGGATCGCGTAAAGAAGGTGGTTCAGGATTGGGACTTGCAATAGTTAAGCATATTGTAGAAGCGCATGATGAAAAAATTTATGTCGAAAGCGAAATTAATATTGGAAGCGAGTTTTCTTTTACCCTTGAAAAAGCGTAAATAATGCTTTAAAATCAATCTCATTTTTAAAACTCTCAAAACCTGAGTAGTCCGTGATTCGGTTTAATTCATCTAAAGTGAATTCTGTTTGATTACAACTAGCAATCGTTCCATTTTTATCTAAATAATTAGCTAAATATTCTTGTTCAAACTGCCCAGGCGTTGGTATAAAAAAGGCCTGTTTACCTAATTTTGCTAAATCCATAATGGTTGTATAGCCAGAACGCGAAATAATAAGATCACTTTTATTAATCGCATTTTGCAACTCTTCGGTTTGCATAAAATTATAAATAGTAAAAGGTGTTTCAAGCATAACGGTCTGTTCTGTTTCAATTTTTCCTCTAACAAAAATCACTTTTCCATTGTAATTAATTAAAGATGATAGTAGTTGTTCTTCCAGTATGGTACGCTGTGGTTCTGGACCAGACAACAAAACCATTATATTGTATTTCGGCTTTAAAGCCACCTTTTCTAATCGACTTAAAGGACCAATATATTTTAATTCTAACCCTTTGTTACTAAAATTATGACCTAGTAATCCGCTTAAATTAGGCGTGTTTTCAAAATCAGGAATCCAGCATACATCAAAAGCTTTTAAATAACGATCATGGAAGTACGTACTTAATCTAGTGGTATTTCCGCTTAAAACATTTAATTGATGTGTAATAAAAACAGAAGGGACGTGTTTAGAAATCACACCCATCCGATTATCAGAGATGATGCCTTGTATATTATAATCGATAACTATTTGCTTAATAGCGTTGCGTTCTCTTTTTATTGCTTTTTTAATTTTTGGTAATTGTAACAACATATGCCATTTAAACCATTGTTTAGATTTTGCATATTTAATATTGTAAGATGGTAATTTTATAAACGTAAGGGATTCAAATTCTTTTTCAAGTAAGCGTAATGCTTGACCATCGCTAGCTATAATTGGTTCAAAGCCTTCGGTAATCAAAGCATTAATTATCGGCATGCAACGCGTGGCATGACCAATTCCCCAATTTAAAGGCGCAACAAGAATTCTTTTTTTCATTATAGTAATTTGGGCGTTACCTAAAAGGTCAGGCTGTCCGTTATATCTTTTTTTGCCATATATGGCAGCAAAAAAAGGATGCCACTTCCATCCTTAACGCAGTAAAATATCAAAATCAAAGGTAATCATAAACCTACTTAACTATATTTCCTTAATTTTACGCCAGAAATAACAAATAGTTAAGAAAGTGGGGAGCAAGAATAAGCAAAAAAGATTTAGAGAGAATGAAACCTTTGATAATGTGTTTCAGCCATCTAGAAGCCAATTAGTGGACGAGGTTTACGAGCATAAAGGGAATTGGAATAAAAACGTCTTCAAAAACGATAACCCATTAGTATTAGAGCTAGGTTGTGGTAAAGGAGAGTATAGTGTTGCTTTGGGTAAAAAATATCCGAATAAAAATTTTATAGGTATAGATATTAAAGGGGCGCGTTTTTGGAGAGGAGCCAAAACTGCAACAGAGGATGATATGCCAAACGTTGCTTTTATCCGTACTCAAATTGAGTTGGTAGAATCTGTTTTTGCAGAAAATGAAGTTGACGAAATCTGGATAACATTTCCAGATCCACAAATAAAATACAAACGTACCAAACATAGAATGACAAATACGACGTTTTTAAAACGTTATAAAAATATTTTAAAACCTGATGGAATCATGAATCTTAAAACTGATTCCGAGTTTATGCATGGGTATACCTTAGGGTTATTGCATGGTGAAGGTCATGAGGTTTTACATTCTAATAATGACGTGTATAGACAAGAAGGAAGTCCAGAAGAAGTTACAGCTATCCAAACACATTACGAGAGTATCTATTTGGAACAAAACAAACCAATTACGTATATTCGATTCAAAATTAACTAACCGTTGAATTTAACAATCACTTTTTTTACAAGCCTACTAATAGCTTTAGTCGGAGTAATCCCTCCGGGACTACTCAACATGACTGCTGCAAAAATTAGTATAAAGGAGGGCTATAGTCGTGGTTTAGTATTTTCTTTAGGCGTTTGCATCATCGTAATTGTGCAAACACTAATAGCTGTTAGTTTTGCGCGCTATTTAAGTAAACATCCGGAGACTGTTCAAATATTACAGCGGGTCGCTTTTGTTTTGTTTGTTTTGATAACGGTTTATTTTTTTCTTTTGGCAAAAAAAGAAGCTAAACCAGAAAAAGAACGCGAAAGAAAAAGCAAACGAAGTCAGTTTTTTTATGGTATGTTTCTATCTGCTTTAAACGTGTTTCCTATTCCGTATCAGGCGTATATGAGTGTTACATTGGCTAGCTTGGGTTTGATAACATTAGATAATGTTAATGTCGCAACTTATGTGGCAGGAGCCGCTATAGGAACATTTATAATGCTTTATTTATACGTGTTTTTCTTGAAGAAAATTAAAAACGAAAAACTAAAGTCGCAAAAAAACATGAACTATATTATTGGTTCTATTACGGGAGTGATTGCAATTATTACTTTAATAAACATCGCCAAAGACTTTTAATTCTATGAAGCCAGAAACGCTTAATTTTTTTGAGAAAGTGTACGAAGTGGCTAAGCAAATTCCATATGGTCGTGTCACTAGTTATGGTGCTATTGCTAATTATTTAGGTGCCAATCGTGGTGCCAGAATGGTTGGGTATGCCATGAATGGTTCTCACAATAAAGATGTTCCCGCACACCGCGTAGTAAATCGTAAAGGCTTGCTTACCGGAAAACATCATTTTGATGGTACTAATCTAATGCAACAATTATTAGAAAGTGAAGGTGTTGAGATTATTGATAACCAAATACAGCGTTTTGATAAAGTCTTTTGGAATCCTTCAGAGCTGTTATAAATTGTAACTATCAGACCATAAAAAACAACAAACCAACCACTTTATTCTTCAAGCTTTATGTAGTATCTTTGCACTTTAGAATCATTCTGAATTAGTTAATTATTATCAAGAGTTGGTTTTGAGAATGCGACAACAGTCCAAGTTCTCCTTTCTAATCTCTTTTTTTCTAGCAAAAAAATGAAATTAAACAAGCAAGACATACTTAAAGCCTTAGAAACCATAACCGTTCCTGGAGAAGGACAAAATATGGTAGAAAGCGGAGCAATAACAAATGTTGTCACTTTTGCAGACGAGGTTATTGTAGACATTACAATAAAAAATCCAGCACTTCAAGCACGTAAAAAGACGGAAGTAGAAATTCTACAAGCCATCCATAAAAACGTGTACGAAAAAGCTAAGATTAAAATTAACGTTACGGTAGATGCACCAGAAAAGTCAGCACCTAATGTAATCAAAGGAAAACACATTCCTGGTATCAAAAATATTGTAGCTGTAGCTTCAGGAAAAGGAGGGGTGGGAAAATCTACAGTAACAGCAAACCTTGCAGTAACATTAGCAAAAATGGGCTTTAAAGTTGGTGTTTTAGATGCCGATATTTACGGACCATCAATGCCAATAATGTTTGATGTGGCGTCCGAGCGTCCATTGTCAACAACAGTAGACGGTAAATCAAAAATGAAACCTGTAGAAAACTACGGGGTTAAAATATTATCTATCGGGTTTTTTACAAAACCAGATCAAGCAGTCGTTTGGAGAGGGCCAATGGCAGCCAAAGCATTAAATCAAATGATTTTTGATGCCGCTTGGGGCGAGTTAGATTTCTTATTATTGGACTTACCTCCGGGAACGGGAGATATCCATTTAAGTATCATGCAATCACTACCAATCACAGGAGCAGTAATTGTAAGTACACCACAAACAGTGGCCTTAGCAGATGCTAAAAAAGGAGTTGCAATGTTCCAACAAGACAGTATTAACGTACCTGTTTTAGGAATTATAGAAAACATGGCTTACTTTACACCAGCAGAATTGCCAGATAACAAATATTATATCTTTGGTAAAGAAGGCGCAAAACACTTAGCAGAAGACCTACAAGTGCCATTGTTAGGAGAGTTACCATTAGTGCAAAGTATTCGAGAAGCAGGAGATGTTGGTCGTCCAGCAGCAATGCAAACTGGAACACCACTAGAGAAAGCGTTCGAAAAAATTACACAAAATGTAGTGCAGCAAGTCGTGGACAGAAACGATAATTTACCAGCTACCGAAGCTATCAAAATAACCACTATGGCAGGATGTTCTGCAGTTAATAAAAAATAAATGACAACAGAAGAGCTAAGACTAAACGTAGAAAAAGCACTAGAAGAAATTCGTCCTTTTTTGCAAAACGATGGCGGTGATATCACCCTATTGTCAATAGAAAATAACGAAGTAAAAGTGCAGTTAGAAGGCGCGTGTACCTCATGTAGTGTCAACCAAATGACGTTAAAGTCAGGCGTAGAAATGACCATCAAAAAGTACGCACCACAGATAGAGCGTGTCATTAACGTAGGGTAAAAAAACAGTTTGGGCGTTACCACAAGGGGCGGGCGCTCACGACTTACACTCTGCGAGGTGCTCAAACAGTAAACTTGTACTGAGCGTAGTCGAAGTATTCCATCGCTACGCAGGAGTAAAAGCTAACAAAAGTCATAAAATTAGACAAATGCTTAATTTACCTTTGTTAGCGCAAAGCAGTAAGCCATGTTTAAAAAGTCAATAGCCAAAAGCTAAAGACGATTAAGAAAAAGTTACAGAATGATTAAAACAGACATACTAATAATAGGTGCAGGACCAACAGGTCTTTTCGCAGTGTTTGAAGCAGGATTATTAAAACTTAAATGTCATTTAATAGACGCATTACCACAACAAGGGGGGCAATGTTCAGAGTTATATCCAAAAAAACCTATTTATGATATTCCTGCCTATCCAGAAATTTTGGCGGGAGATTTAACGCATAAGTTAATGGAGCAATGCAAGCAATTTGAACCTGGATTTACATTGGGAGAACGTGCAGAAACAATTGAGAAACAAGACGACGGCTCATTTATAGTGACCACTAATAAAGGCACACAACACCAAGCGCCAGTAGTTGCAATTGCAGGTGGCTTAGGTAGTTTTGAACCTCGTAAACCAGTCATTGAAAATCTAGCAAGTTTTGAAGATCATGGTGTCGAGTATATTATAAAAGAACCTGAGTTTTACAGAGACAAAAAAGTAGTCATAGCAGGTGGAGGAGATTCTGCTTTAGACTGGAGTATTTATCTAAGCGACATCGCATCAGAAGTGACGTTAATACACAGGCGTAGCGAGTTTAGAGGTCATTTAGATTCTGTAGAAAAAGTACAAGAACTTAAAAACGCTGGTAAAATTAATCTAATCACGCCCGCTGAGGTTGTTGGAGTAGTAGGTAATGGTAAATTAGAAGCTATTGTTGTAAAACAAGGTGACGATACGTTTACAAAACCATGTGATCATTTTGTACCGTTATTTGGGTTATCTCCAAAATTAGGACCAATTGCAAACTGGGGATTAGAGATAGAGAAAAATGCCATTAAAGTTAATAATGCTTTAGACTATCAAACTAATATACCAGGGATTTATGCCATTGGAGATGTAAATACCTATCCAGGAAAATTAAAATTAATTCTTTGTGGATTCCATGAGGCGACACTAATGTGTCAATCAGCCTATCAAATCATTAATCCAGGAAAGCGCTACGTATTAAAGTATACGACAGTTAGTGGTGTCAATGGATTTGACGGAACACGTAAAGAAGCACCAAAGGCAGTTGTAAAAGCAATTGATTAAAGTAATGCTAAGATTTTTAAAATCTAAAATATAAACACTTGGACCTCATAGATTTTAAAATCAGTGAGGTCTTTTTTTATATCAAAAAAGGCATTAAATTTGATATGTAGTAGGTAATATAGTGGTAGCAACAATCAAATGTCATCCTGAGCACAGTCGAAGGGTAGTTAACAGTAAAACAGAACAACACCGGTAACATCAAACACAATAACAACCACGACGTCATCCTGAACTAGTTTCGGTGTAACGGAGCAAAGCATAATAGCAACAATAAAATGTCACCCTGAGCGCAGTCGAAGGGTTTGTGGTAAAACGAAAACATAGTAACACCAGTAACATCAAACACAATAACACCCACTACGTCATCCTGAACTAGTTTCAGGATCACACAAGTAAAAAGAAGTTGAGTAACGTTATCCTAAAAAGGTAGCACAATCGCACAACACACTAAATTAAAGTTAAGCAACCCCAGTTTGCGTAAATAGCTAAAAAAATGGAACAAGACATAAATATCAAAATAACAGACAGAGACGGTGTAACACACAAAATAGTAGCACCAACAGACATGGCTATGAATTTAATGGAAGTCGTACGTAGTTACGAGCTTGCTCCTGAAGGTACCATCGGAATCTGTGGAGGTATGGCTATGTGTGCCTCTTGTCAATGTTATGTATTAAGTGATACACCATTACCAGAAATGCAAGACGATGAAGAAGCTATGCTTAGCGAGGCATTTGATGTTAAAGACAATTCGCGTTTAGGATGTCAAATACAAATGACGGCAGAAATGGAAGGTTTGGAAGTGGAATTAGCGCCAGAATCTTAAATTATTTAATTCCTGCGGAAGTAGAGCTTGGGAGTGTTTGTTGTTGTGCTTTGGATCTTATTCAGGGAAAAATAACCATACCAACGAATCGAAAATATCTTACAATAAAAAGTAAATCACGCTATAAGTCATGATGTGATACAGTTCCTCTCTTTAGTTAAAGAGAGGTGATTTTTTTATAAAAAAATCGGAGAGTTTGCTAAAAACGCGAAGCAGTTTTAAATTCCAAAGAAGACATAGTGCCCAAACTAAAACCAGCAACCAAAACCTTCATTAAAAGTAGCCTTTTAATCATTGCACAGTGGAGCATCTCAAACCAGTTAAAAACAGCTTCGTGTTTAAGGCAAACCCTCCGATTTTGGTTGCACCAAAACCACCTCCCTTTAACTAAAGTGAGGAACATTTGCGAAGTAGCTTATCGTTTTATTCATGAGTATTTGTTGTCATCTCTCTTTGTTAGTCAGAGCCAAAATTAGCGTCCAAAAGCGTCATTTAAAAGAGCTGTTTCAAAATAACATAGCCATGCTAGCATCTAAAAACACCTAGCAAAACAAAAGTAAATCACCCTATAAGTCATGATGTGAAGCAGCTCCTCTCTTTAGTCGAAGAGAGGTGATTTTTTTAGAAAAAAATCGGAGAGTTTGCTAAAAACGCGAAGCAGTTTTAATTACCAAAGAAGACATAGTACCCAAACTAAAACCAGCATCCAAAACCTTCATTAAAAGTAGCTTTTTAATCATTGCACAGTGGAGCATCTCAAACCAGTTAAAAACAGCTTCGCGTTTAAGGCAAACCCTCCGATTTTGGTTGCACCAAAAACACCTCCCTTTAACTAAAGTGAGGAACATTTGCGAAGTGGGTTATCGTTTTATTTAAGAGTATTTGTTGTCATCCCTCTTTGTTATTCAAAGCCAAAACGGGCATCTAAAACCGCTATTTAAAGTAGCCTGTTAATCATAGCACAGTGGAATATCTCAAATCAGTTAAAAACAGCTTCGCGTTTTTAGCAAACCCTCCGATTTCGGTTGCACCAAAACCACCTCCCTTTAACTAAAGTGAGGAACATTTGCGAGGTGGTTATTCTATTATTCAAGAGTATTTGTTTCTATTTCTCTTTTTTATTCAGAGCTAAAACAAACATCCAAAGCCGTCATTTAAAAGAGCTGTTTTAAAATAAGATAACCGTCTAGAATCTAAACCCAAACACCTTGCAATTCATAAGTAAATCAACCTGCAATTCATAAGTAAATCAACCTGCAAATCATGATGTGATGCAGCTCCTCTCTTTAGTTAAAGAGAGGTGATTTTTTTAGAAAAAAAATCGGAGAGTTTGCTAAAAACGCGAAGCAGTTTTAATTACCAAAGAAGACATAATGCCCAAATTAAAACAAGCATCCAAAACTGTTATTTAAAGTAATCTGTTATTCATAGCATAGTCAAGTACCTCAAACCTCAAACCCGTTAAAAATAGCTTCGCGTTTTTAGCAAACCCTCCGATTTCGGTTGCACCAAAACCACCTCCCTTTAACTAAAGTGAGGAACATTTGCGAAATGGGTTATCGTTTTATTCATGAGTATTTGTTGCTAGTTCTGTTTGTTAGTTAGAGCCAAAACTAGCATCCAAAAGCTTCATTAAAAGAGTTGTTTCAAAATAGCATAGCCATAGCTGGCATCTAAACCCAAATACCTAGCAAAATATAAGTAAATCAACCTACAAATCATGATGTTATGCAGCTCCTCTCTTTAGTTAAAGGGAGGTGGTTTTTTTAGAAAAAAATCGGAGGGTTTGCTAAAAACGCGAAGCAGTTTTAAATGTCAAAAAAAGGGGAGTATTCTAATTAACCACAAAAAAAACTATTTCTTATAATCCACCAAACGTCTCGGACCTTCCAGAAGTACACGTACAATTTGCAAAGTCCCGTCTTCTTTAGTTGCAATTTGCCACTTAATTAATGAGATAGCACCATTTTCAATCTCAATTCCAGTAATGCATCTTGGGTGAACGCAGCTACCATCATTAAAAAAGGCTACATCACCAGGTTCTGGAAAACGTGGTCTATGGGTATGGCCAATAATAGTAATTAGGTTATTGTTGGCTGTGATCCAATTTTTAGTTCTACGTTCTACTTTAATTAGTTCTGTGTAGTTTTTAGCAGGACTTGTCGGGTCGGCAATTCCCATAACATTTAAGGGCTTCCAAAGTACTCGGACCATAAATCGACTCCATTTCCAAAAGGTGTAATTCCACCAATCAGCTTGATGTCCATGTGTTAAAAACACCTCTTGATTGGTGTCTTTGTGTTTTAGTACAATGGCTTCATTATAATTAAGGTCTTTAAATAACTCCACGTCTTTTCCTTCTTTAGGGTCAAAAAAGGTCGATAGATTTTTCTTTACATACTCCGGGTTTCGGTAGACCATATCATGATTACCCCAAATCATATGTAAGCGCTTTTGTTTATGAAACTGCTTCATAAGCATATACACATTTTTATGGGCGTTTAATATGGCATTAAAGGATATGTTTTCCCAAAGTTCATCACCATCACCTAATTCGGCATAATTAAAACCCTTAACATAGTAATGTTTTAAGGCGTGATAATAGATGTTTCTATTATTAGAGAAGTCATCAGCAAAACTGTTATCGCCACGATGACAATCGCTAAATAATATAAATTTAGACGTATCGTCAAACGCAATCACTTTAGCTTGTTGGTAGGCACGATCTAATTTCTTTTTTCCTGAAAACATAAAAGTAAAAATAATACAAAAAAAATGCACATCAAATAGATGTGCATTTTAATAATATCTAATTATAAATACTATTTAAAAGCATTTAACCCCGTAACATCTAATCCTGTAATTAGTAAGTGGATGTCATGTGTACCTTCATAAGTGACTACACTTTCTAAATTCATCATGTGTCTCATAATGCTGTATTCTCCACTAATTCCCATTCCTCCTAACATTTGTCTAGCATCACGGGCAATGGTTAATGCCATATCTACATTATTACGTTTCGCCATAGAAATTTGCGCTGAGGTTGCTGTACCGTTTTCACGCATAACACCAAGTCTCCAAGCTAATAACTGTGCTTTAGTAATTTCGGTAATCATTTCAGCTAGTTTCTTTTGTTGTAATTGAAACTGTCCAATTGGCTTCCCGAATTGTAAACGTTCTTTACTGTATCTTAAAGCAGTATCGTAGCAATCCATTGCTGCTCCAATTGCACCCCAAGCAATTCCAAAACGTGCCGAATCTAAGCAACCTAATGGTGCGCCTAATCCAGATTTGTTAGGTAATAAATTTTCTTTTGGTACTTTAACGTTATCAAAAATAAGCTCTCCAGTGGCAGATGCACGAAGTGACCATTTGTTATGTGTTTCTGGTGTTGTAAATCCTTCCATACCACGTTCTACAATTAAACCATGAATACGACCTTCTTCATTTTTTGCCCAAACGACAGCGATGTTACAAAAAGGCGAATTCGAGATCCACATTTTTGCACCATTTAAAAGATAGTGGTCACCCATATCTTTAAAATTAGTCACCATTGCACTTGGATTACTTCCATGATCAGGCTCAGTTAAACCAAAACTACCAATCCATTCACCACTAGCTAATTTTGGTAAGTATTTTTGACGTTGATCCTCGTTACCATATTTCCAAATTGGATACATCACTAAAGAGGATTGTACAGATGCTGTACTGCGAACACCAGAATCGCCACGTTCTATTTCTTGCATGATTAAACCGTAAGCAATTTGGTCTAAACCAGCACCACCATATTCCACAGGAATATAAGGTCCAAAAGCACCAATATCTGCTAATCCTTTTACAATTTGTTTTGGGAATTCTGCTCTTTGAGCATACTCTTCTATAATTGGAGAGACGTCACGCTTCACCCATTCACGAGCAGCATCACGTACTAATTTATGTTCTTCAGTTAAAAGTTCGTCAAGATTATAGTAATCTGGAGCTTCAAATAAATCTGGTTTCATTTTAGTCTGTGTTAGAAATAAACTATTAATGTAGCTTATTGTTCAAAACAAAAATAACGAAATCGTTTGCAGAACACAATATTATATTAAAAATTAAGGCAAATTTTTACGAATCCTTTTATTTACTAACGAATAATAACATATTTAGCATTTTAGAATAAAATCAAATAACTCCAAATAACAACAAAACTGTCACCCAATAGCAAAATCAATGTCACCCTGAGCGCAGTCGAAGGGTCTCTATCAAACCATTAAAATCAATAGCAACAAAAAAACTTACCCACACCAAGTCATTCTGAACTAGTTTCAGGATCTCATCACAAAATGAATCAAAGTGTTTATTAGTTAAAGGCAATGCAATCCACTACATTTTAAGATAAAAATCTTTGGTCAAGTTAATGTAATCGTCCGTGTATTGGTGTCGTGCAGTTTCAATAACCAAAGTGTCTATTTTTATTTCGCTTTCGCGGAAAGAAAATGTTAGTAAACTTCTCTTGGTTTCCGAAGTATCGGACCCTTTAACACGCAAGATATTGTTAGGGAATAACTTGACTTCTGAAGCTAATTTGATAAAGTTAACTTCTTCTTTAAAAGGAATAACAACAGAAAAGATGCCATCTTCAGATAGCAGTTTGGAAACACTATCTACTAAGTGGTCAAAGGGAAGTGCTTCCGTAAAACGTGCTAAATCACGTTGGTCATTTTTGGTTTTGTAGTCTTCAGAATAAAAAGGAGGGTTAGAAATAATTAGCTCATATTTATCCTCAATTTCTTCTGCAAATTCTGCTAAATCCGCATGATAACAAAACAAACGATCTGCCCACGGTGAGGTTTCAAAATTATCTACACATTGCTCATAAGCTTGTTCGTCAATTTCTAAAGCATCTATCACTTGTGCGTGACTACGTTGTGCTAACATTAAAGATAGTACACCGGTTCCGGCACCAATATCTAATACAGAAAATGGATTGGTATCTAATGGTGTCCAAGCGCCAAGCAATACGCTATCAGTACCAATTTTCATGGCACATTGGTCTTGTTGGACGTTAAATTCTTTAAATTTAAAAGGCTTACTCATATTGTGTTATCCTGAATGTGTTGTAGTATCTTATTATTTATGGGTGTGATGCTGAAATGAATTCAGCATGACGTGGGTTATTATTCTAGTTATAAGTGAATTATTGGTTCAAGAGCACCAGTAAATATAGTTTACTACCATTACGTTATCCTGAACTAGTTTCAGGATCTCATTATTTTGGCTGTGATGCTGAAATGAATTCAGCATGACGTGGGTAATTATTCTAGTTATAAGTCAATTGTTGCTTCAAGTGTACCATTAAATGTAGTTTACTACCATTACGTCACCCTTAACTAGTTTCAGGGTCTCATTATTTTGGGTGTGATGCAGACATCAATTCAGCATGACGTAGGTTACTCTTCTAAGTATAAATCAATTAATCCTTCTGGGGTTTCAACAAAAATGGTCTTATTTGGTTTGTCGACTTTAGAAATAAATTGATCATTCATCGGAATTAAAATTTCGATACCATCACGATCAATTTCGAATAAAGATTGTGCCGTACTATCGTTTACAGCTTTTATAATCCCAACCTTTCCAAAGTTTTTATCTTCTACAGTAAAACCAATAATTTCATGAAAATAAAATTTATCGTCCTCTAATTCTGGAAGAGCGGCTAATGGCAAGTAAATCTTGCTTTTAATTAAACTATCAGCATCCGCTTCAGTCTCTACATCTTCAAATTTTACACGAAGTAATTCTGATTTGTGTAATTGAGAACTTTCTACAAAAAAAGGAACAAGTGATCCTCTTAAATCAACTAACATCGAATCAAGGTTTTCGTATAAACCAGGTTCGTCTGTGTCTAACTTAATAAGCAGCTCGCCTTTGAAACTATATTTTTTAACAATTTTACCTAAAAAGAAACAGTCTTTAATATCCATAAGAAAAGTTTTTTGCATAAAAAACTCCGATAAAAATTATCGGAGTTTAAAAGTATAAAAAATAATTTTTATTCTTCTTCTTCGTTAGAAGCTTTTGCATCTTCAGCAGGAGCCTCTTCTACAACTGGAGCGTTAGCTGCAATTCTAGCTTCATTAGCTGCTTTTTCTGCTTCAAAAGCTTTAGTTTTAACTTCAGCTTCCGCTTTAGATAAACCATCTTTTTTAGCATCTACTTTAGTTGCTTTTTCTTCAAGCCAAGCAGTAAACTTTGCTTCAGCTTGCTCTTCTGTTAAAGCGCCTTTTCTAACTCCTCCTGCTAAATGGTTTTTAAGCATTGCTCCTTTGTAAGACAAAATAGCTTTTGCTGTATCAGTTGGTTGTGCACCATTCTGTAACCATTGTACTGCACCATCAATATCTAATTCGATAGTTGCAGGGTTTGTGTTTGGATTGTAAGCACCTAATTTCTCTAGGTATTTACCATCTCTTTTCGCTCTAGCATCAGCTGCTACGATCCAGTAATAAGGTTTTCCTTTTTTACCGTGTCTTTGTAATCTAATTTTTACTGGCATAAATAATTAATTTGCGAGGTTCGCGACCTCTATTATTAATAAGATTGCAAAGATACTATAATTTTTTAATTTTCAAGTTTTTAAAGTAAATCTGGCAAATAAAATAAATTATTCTATTTTTGAAGTTATAAACGCTGTTATGATGAAAAAAACAATATCCCTTTTAGTGCTTATTCTTGGCTTAACTAGCTGTAGTGAAGATCTTGTGTTTAATGATCCTGCATTTGTTGGTTATAAGAATAGTGAGCTTTGGGAGGCAAGTAGCTTTAGAGCAAATGTAGATACTTTTGGAGATCTTACAATAACGGGGGTTAGAGGAGCTGAAACCGTAAACCTTAAAACAGATAACACCTTAGAAAAGACTTATTCATTGGGTAATACAGTGTCTTCTGTGGTTTTTGAAGGAGCGTCAGGCAAGGTGTATAGTACTAATAATATTCCAAATCCTGAGGTGCAAATATACCCATCGGAGGGAAGTATTGTGTTGGCCGAGTATAATTTAATAGAAAGAACAGTGTCTGGAACGTTTACTTTTACGGCTTATGATGCTGCGGGATTAGAAACGGAGAATTTTAATAGAGGTTATTTTCATAATGTGCCTATTGTAGATATTGCAGTCGTTAACGGTACAGATGTTAATGTAGCTTGTCAAAATGCTACAGCGGTGGTTGTCACAACAGAAGTTAATTTGAATAATGTGAATCCGACAGGAACACAATACACTGAATTTTGTGAAGCTTATAAAACAGCACTTCAAGTTAAAAAAACAGCTTGTGGAGATACAGATGGAGGAATACAAGCATTAATTAACGGATTAGGAGATTGTAGTAACTAAACACTACTTATATAGAATAAAAAAAGCCAACACATTTGTGTTGGCTTTTTTTATGTTAAATACTCTTAATGCTATCATAAACCCTGTTAAATCCCTTGATAACAGCTGTTGTTTGCTGTATATTGAGAATGCAGATGTGAAACAATACGCATCTATAAAAAAGGGTATTGAAATTTAAAATGATAGAGATATGATGAATTACAGAGAAGAAATTTCAAAAAAATTAAATGAATTGTTAGTTAAAAATTATGATGCTGAAAAAGGGTATCTTAATGCAATTGATAATGTAGAAAGCAACGATTTAAAATTGTTTTTTAAAAGACGTGCGTCTGAACGTAGTCAGTATACTAAAGAATTAAGAACAGAAATCTTGCAGTATGGACAAATTCCAGAAGATTCGGGAAGTTTTAAAGGTGCCATGCACAGGAATTGGATGAGTTTAAAAGCGGTGTTTTCTTCAAATAACGAAGAAGCGATTATAGAAGAAGCCATCAAAGGTGAGGAAGCTAGTTTGGAAGAATACGACACGTTATTGAAAGAAAATAATCTGCCACCAACCATTGATAGCTTAATTGCAAAACATAGACACGCTATTCAAGCGGCCATCAATACGGAAAAAGTACATGAAGAGTTAGTGTCCTAAAACCGTGTTTTAGAGACTATAAAAAGCCAGTGTTAACGCACTGGCTTTTTTTGTTTACAACTGTTTGTGATTTCACTTTAAATAAAAATTAATTCTACGTACTTTTATAGGCTCGTATTTTTGAACAAAACCCTCTAAGAACATTCACATGTATTTAATATTTGATACCGAAACCACCGGATTACCTAAACGTTGGGATGCACCAATTACTGATACCGATAATTGGCCTAGATGTATCCAAATTGCTTGGCAATTGCATGACGAGATGGGTAATTGTGTGGAGCATGAGGACTATTTGGTGCAGCCAGATGGATTTAATATCCCATATGATGCGGAGAAGATTCATGGTATTTCTACAGAATTAGCACAACAACAAGGAATCCCTTTAGCAGAGGTTTTAGAAAAGTTTAATACCGCATTGGGTAAAGCCAAATTTGTGGTCGGACAGAACGTCAAGTTTGACCTGAATATTATGGGTGCCGAGTTTGTACGTGGAAATGTAGAAAATCCACTACAAGAATTACCAGTTTTAGATACGTGTACGGAGCAAACAGCTGCCTTGTGTGAATTACCTGGTGGGCGTTATGGGCGTTTTAAATTACCAACTTTAACCGAATTACACCAGTTTTTGTTTGACAAACCCTTTGGGGAAGCGCACAATGCTACAGCCGATGTAGAGGCAACAACACGTTGTTTTTTAGAATTAATACGTTTAAAAAAATATACTAAAGAACAGTTAGATGTTGCTCCAGAATACTTCGAGCAATTTAATAAAACGAATCCGCAAACCATACAGTTAATAGGGTTAAAGCATATTAACCTGAAAAGGGAAAGTGCTAAAATTCAAGAAAAATTACAAAAGCAGGATACTAACGAGATTAGTACGGCAGAGATTAAAGAAAACATCAAGGATCTACAGGCAGTAGACTTTGTGCATTTGCATAACCACTCTCAGTTTTCTGTATTACAGTCAACAATGAGTGTGGCTGATCTTATTACAGTTGCTGCAGAACATGGGATGCCTGCGGTAGCATTAACGGATCATGCCAACATGATGGGAGCATTTCACTTTGTAAATGCTGCTAATAAATATAATAAAGCCGCAAAAGCTAAAATAGAAGAAGCAGCAGCTAGCGGAACCACAACAACGGTTAAAGAAATAAAGCCAATTATTGGTTGTGAGTTTTTTGTTTGTGAAGATCATACAGACAAAAGCAGAAAAGACAACGGGTATCAAATTGTCTTAATGGCAAAAAATAAAAATGGATACCACAACCTTGCAAAGTTATCGTCTCATGCCTATGTTAATGGGTTTTATTACATACCAAGGATTGATAAAAAACTCATTGAAGAATATAAAGAAGACCTGATCTGTTTAACAGGAAACTTATATGGAGAAGTCCCAAGTAAGATTTTAAATGTTGGAGAAAATCAAGCGGAAGAAGCCTTGGTTTGGTGGAAAGAAACATTTGGTGACGATTTGTATGTAGAGCTGATGCGACACGATCAGGAAGATGAAAACCGTGTCAACCCTGTTTTAATAAAATTAGCAAGACAACATGATGTTAAGTTAATAGCTTCGAATAACACCTATTATGCTAAGCAGGGTGATGCCAATGCGCATGATATTTTATTGTGTGTAAAAGATGGTGAAAAACAAGCCACACCAATTGGTCGTGGTAGGGGATACCGTTATGGATTACCTAACCAAGAATACTACTTTAAGTCTGGAGACCAGATGAAAAGCTTGTTTAAGGATGTGCCAGAATCCATTTCCAACATTCAAGAAGTGGTTGATAAAATTGAAGGGTATCAATTAGCTAGGGATGTATTATTGCCTGCGTTTGATATTCCTGAACAGTTTGCTAGTGAAGAGGATAAAATTGATGGTGGAAAACGAGGGGAGAATGCGCTTTTAAGACACTTAACGTATGTTGGTGCTAAAAAGCGATACGGAGAAGAGTTGTCCGATGTTGTTATTGAAAGACTAGATTTTGAGCTAAGCGTTATTGAGAAAACTGGGTATCCTGGGTATTTCTTGATTGTAGAGGATTTTATACGTGAAGCCAGAAAAATGGACGTTTCTGTAGGTCCAGGACGTGGATCGGCAGCAGGATCTGTAGTTGCTTACTGTTTATGGATTACTAATATTGATCCGTTATTGTATAACTTACTTTTTGAGCGTTTCCTGAATCCGGATCGTGTAAGTATGCCCGATATTGATATTGATTTTGATGACGAAGGACGATCTCGTGTCATGGATTACGTTATCGAAAAGTATGGAAGTAGTCAAGTAGCCCAGATTATTACTTACGGTACGATGGCTGCAAAGTCTTCGATTAGAGATACAGCGCGTGTCCTAGATTTACCTTTATTTGATGCGGATAGGATTGCAAAACTGATCCCTACAATGTCCAAGCTTGGCAAGATTTTCGGTTTAACCGAAAAAGAATTAGGGCAAAAGTTTAGAGCGGAAGATTTAGAAAAAATTAACGAGCTTTTAAATATTTCGGATGGAAATGATTTATCTGCCGAAACCGTAAATATTGCACGATCATTAGAAGGGTCTGTTCGAAACACAGGGATACATGCCTGTGGTGTAATTATTACGCCAGATGATATTACTAAGTTCGTGCCAGTGGCTTTGGCAAAAGATTCAGACTTGTATGTCACACAGTTTGATAACTCTGTAGTAGAGGATGCTGGACTGTTAAAGATGGATTTCTTGGGGCTTAAAACGCTAACGCTTATTAAAGATACCGTAAAATTAGTTAAAGCTAAACATGATATATTATTAGATCCAGATAGTTTTCCTCTGGATGATGAAAAGACTTACGAGTTGTTTCAACGTGGAGAAACGGTTGGGGTATTTCAATATGAATCTCCTGGAATGCAGAAGCATTTAAAAGATCTTAAACCTACCGTTTTTGACGATTTAATTGCCATGAATGCATTGTACAGACCTGGTCCAATGGAATACATACCAAGCTTTGTACGTAGAAAGCATGGTGATGAGGATATTGAGTACGATTTACCAGCAATGGAAGAGTACTTAAAAGAAACGTACGGAATTACAGTATATCAAGAGCAAGTAATGCTATTGTCTCAGTCTTTAGCAGATTTTACAAAGGGTGAAGCCGATGTCCTGCGTAAGGCCATGGGTAAGAAGCAAATTGCGGTTTTGGATAAAATGAAACCAAAATTTATCGAGCAGGCTAGTGCTAAAGGGCATGATGCTAAAAAGCTTGAGAAAATTTGGAAGGATTGGGAAGCTTTTGCTAGTTACGCCTTTAACAAATCGCACTCGACGTGTTATGCATGGATTGCTTATCAAACGGCGTATTTAAAAGCACATTATCCAGCCGAATATATGGCTGCGGTATTGTCTAATAACATGAATGACATTAAGCAGGTGACGTTTTTTATGGACGAGTGTAAGCGTATGAAACTACCAGTACTTGGTCCTGATGTTAATGAATCTTATTATAAATTTTCTGTAAACAAGGATAATGCGGTGCGTTTTGGTATGGGAGCCATAAAAGGGGTTGGACATGGCGCTGTAATGACTATTGTTAATAATAGAGATGAAGACGGACCTTTTACCTCTATATTTGATTTAGCGAAACGTATTGATTTACGTGCAGCTAACAAAAAGGCATTTGAAAACTTGGCATTAGCTGGTGGGTTTGATGAGCTAGGAGATACACATCGTGCGCAATACTTTTTTAAAGATGGAAGTGAATTAACCTTTTTAGAAAAGGCGATAAAATACGGAGCTAAACATCAAGAAAATGAAAATTCTGCACAAGTCAGCATGTTTGGTGGTGATAGTGATGTGCAGATCGAAGAACCTGTGATTCCTGAATGTGAAACTTGGGGAACCATGGAAAAACTATCTCGAGAACGGGAGGTCGTTGGGGTTTATATTTCAGGGCATCCTTTAGATGACTTTAGGACAGAAATGAAATCGTTTTGTAATGGAACAATTTCAGATTTTAATGACTTAAGCGCTCACGTTAATAAAGAAATTACTTTTGGAGGTGTTGTTACAGATGTGCAACATCGTGTAAGTAAACAAGGTAAAGGTTGGGCAATGTTTACCATTGAAGATTATACGGATACGTTTGAGTTTAGGGTTTTTGGTGAAGAGTATCTAAAACACCGCCCATTTTTATTGCAAAACACGTTTGTACACGTTAAGGCTTTTGTTAGAGAAGGTTGGGTGAATCGTGATACAGGTAAAAAGAGTGATCCAAGATTGCAATTTAATAGTTTCCAGTTATTGCACGATGTCATGGAGAAAAACGTTAGAAAAATATCAATTCAATTAAATATTAAAGAGCTTGAAGCTGAAAAAATACGATATCTAAAAGAGTTGATAACAATGCATCCCGGTAACCATGCGCTTAACTTTTTGGTGTATGATAATAGGGATAAAATTAAATTAACGATGATTAGTCGAAAGCAAAAAATACAAGTGACCAATGAGTTGCTGAATGAATTGCAGGAGCAACAGATTCATTATTTGATTAATCAATAAAAGAAGGGTATTAGCATATTGCTTTATTTTGTAATACGTTAGAAATGGTAGGGCTCTGGCGTTCATTCCTTGTAAAAGGGATAAAGCAAACCAATGCTACAATAGGTAAAACAAATTGTTAGGTTGTAAGCTTTCGTATAATTTTTGACTAATATTGCATATTAACACGTAGTAAAACACAATTAAAACATAATATTATGGCATTAGAAATCACAGATGCAAACTTCGAAGAAACAGTATTAAAAAGCGATAAGCCAGTAGTCGTTGACTTTTGGGCAGCTTGGTGTGGACCTTGTCGTATGGTTGGACCAATCATTGATGAGTTAAGTACTGAATATGAAGGTAAAGCTATTGTAGGTAAAGTAGATGTAGACGCAAATCAAGAATTTGCAGCAAAATATGGTGTACGTAACATTCCAACGGTTTTAGTATTTCAAAATGGTGAAGTAGTAGGACGTCAAGTAGGTGTAGCACCAAAAACAGCTTATTCTGAAGCATTAGACGCTTTATTATAGGTCAATTTTATTAAAGTATTGATAAAAGGTTTGCTGTAATGGCAAACCTTTTTTATTTTTAGAGGACACTAGAAATAATTATTTTAAAAGTACATTTACAAAATGGCTTTTATAATAAGAAGAGTGTCTTTAATATTATGGAGGTTCTTTCTTTTAGAAGTAATTTTGAAAATAGATAAAGTTTAAACGAAAAAAAAATAGAAAATGAGTAAAACAATAAAAGTACAAGATGCAATTGATGCAAAATTGTTAGAAGAACGTAAAGTATTTCTTTGGGGAGCAGTTGATGATAAAACGGCAAAGCATGTCATAGATAGATTGTTATATTTAGATAGCCTAGAGACTAAGGATATTACATTGTATATTAATAGTCCAGGTGGATATGTAACTTCTGGATTTGCAATGTATGACTGTATTAAAGGACTGAAAAGTGATGTGTCTACTGTTTGTACAGGTTTAGCTGCATCTATGGGGTCTATTTTGTTATCTGTTGGAGCTAAAGGGAAACGTTTTATCCAACCGCATGCAAGAGTAATGATACACCAGCCAAGTGGAGGTGCACGTGGACAGGCTAGTGATATTGAGATTACAGCTCAAGAAATTGTAAAAACTAAAGAGTTAAGTGCGCATATCTTAGCAGATAACTGTGGACAGACCTATGAGAAAGTAATGAAAGATTTTAATCGTGACCATTGGATGGGTGCAGATGAAAGCTTAGCTTACGGTATTGTTGATGGTATAGCAGAGTAATGAAGTTACAAGACGAACTTAATAAAGCAGGCGGATTTAAAAACCTCGAACACTTAGCTAAGCAAGTGGTTGAGGGTTTTATATCTGGGATGCACAAAAGTCCGTTTCATGGCTTCTCTGCAGAGTTTGCAGAGCATAAAATCTACAATCAAGGCGAAAGTACACGTCATATTGATTGGAAGCTGTTTGCTAAAACAGATAAACTGTATACTAAGCGTTATGATGACGAAACTAATTTGCGTTGTCATATTATTTTAGATAACAGTAGCTCGATGCACTATCCGCAACAAGATAGTTTCTCAATTGATAATTTAAATAAGATTGCTTTTTCGGCTTTGGCCTCTGCGTCCTTAATGCATATATTAAAAAAGCAACGAGATGCAGTAGGATTAAGCATATATAGTGATAAATATGATTTTTACGCTCCTGAGAAGGGAAGTGAACGTCACCATCAGATGTTGATCCATCAATTGGAGCAGGCGGTTATATCAAAGCCCGTAAGCAAGCAAACGGAGACGTATGCCTATTTACACGAGATTGCAGAAAAGATTCACAGGCGCTCTTTAATCTTTGTTTTTACTGATATGTTTCAAACGACCACAGATGAGGTTAAGCTATTTGAAGCATTACGACATTTAAAACACAATAAACATGAAGTTGTTTTGTTTCATGTTTATGATAAATCGAAAGAAATGAACTTTAATTTTAATAATAAGCCAAAAAGATTTATTGATATTGAAACTGGTGATTTTGTGAACTTATATGCAGATCAGGTCAAAGAAAATTATGAAAAAGCAGTGTTTGGTTATTTTGAAGAGCTGAAAATGAAATGTTTACAGTATAAGATTAAGTACGTTGAAGCCGACGTTAATCAATCGTTTGATACTGTTTTAACCGGCTATATGGTGGCTCGAGAAAAATTTATTTAAAAAAAAATGAAAAAAAAGTGTAAAAAAGTTTGGTACATCCATAAAGAAGACTATCTTTGCACTCGCAATAACGCAACGGTCTGGTAGTTCAGCTGGTTAGAATGTCGCCCTGTCACGGCGAAGGTCGCGGGTTCGAATCCCGTCCAGACCGCAAAAATTGCTAAAAGCTCCGATTTATCGGAGCTTTTTTTCGCAATAAAATTTAGTTGTGTTGTTTTGATGGATGTAGTAGTCCATCAAACTGGTAGAAAGCTAGTTAATAGCTTGAACCGATGGAAAGCTTTCCTTTTTTCTTCTAGAAAATTGGGATGCTTTTTTGTTTACAGACACTTGGTCTGTCTTATTTGCTTTACGCCGAGTAATTTAGTATATTTCCTTTTCGAAATGAGACTGTCATCGCGCTTTAAAAATTTCCTATAATTTTATCTTCATATTAAAGCTATTTAATTATTTATTGGATAATGCACGATGTAAATATTTGGTTTGTAGAATTTTAACGTTATTATCTTAAATTTGCAATACCTAAGTTTCGAGTATAACTTAATAATTAACTATAAATAATCTATATTATGAAAACCCTAAAAATTACATTAGTAGCCATTTGTTCAATCGTATTACTAACAGGAGTAAGTGCTTTAGATAAGCCTTCTGAGTTAGATCAGAAACTGTCAAAAGAATTAGTAAAACAAGCAGATAGTAAGTTGTTAGCAACTAATGGTATTAAGAAGAGTAAAGTGCCTTCTCAAGGATAATCTACTGTTATAATTAATATTCTTAAGATTAACTAAACCTTTCCAATTTTCACTTAAAAAATTATCATTATGAAAACCCTAAAAATTACATTAGTAGCCATTTGTTCAATCGTATTACTAACAGGAGTAAGTGCTTTAGATAAGCCTTCTGAGTTAGATCAGAAACTGTCAAAAGAATTAGTAAAACAAGCAGATAGTAAGTTGTTAGCAACTAACGGTATTAAGAAGAGTAAAGTGCCTTCTCAAGGATAATCTACTGTTATAATTAATATTCTTAAGATTAACTAAACCTTTCCAATTTTCACTTAAAAAATTATCATTATGAAAACCCTAAAAATTACATTAGTAGCCATTTGTTCAATCGTATTACTAACAGGAGTAAGTGCTTTAGATAAGCCTTCTGAGTTAGATCAGAAACTGTCAAAAGAAGTAGTAAAACAAGCAGATAGTAAGTTGTTAGCAACTAACGGTATTAAGAAGAGTAAAGTGCCTTCTCAAGGATAATCTACTGTTATAATTAATATTCTTAAGATTAACTAAACCTTTCCAATTTTCACTTAAAAAATTATCATTATGAAAACCCTAAAAATTACATTAGTAGCCATTTGTTCAATTGTATTACTAACAGGAGTAAGTGCTTTAGATAAGCCTTCTGAGTTAGATCAGAAACTGTCAAAAGAAGTAGTAAAACAAGCAGATAGTAAGTTGTTAGCAACTAATGGTATTAAGAAGAGTAAAGTGCCTTCTCAAGGATAATCTACTGTTATAATTAATATTCTTAAGATTAACTAAACCTTTCCAATTTTCACTTAAAAAATTATCATTATGAAAACCCTAAAAATTACATTAGTAGCCATTTGTTCAATCGTATTACTAACAGGAGTAAGTGCTTTAGATAGGCCTTCTGAGTTAGATCAGAAACTGTCAAAAGAAGTAGTAAAACAAGCAGATAGTAAGTTGTTAGCAACTAACGGTATTAAGAAGAGTAAAGTGCCTTCTCAAGGATAATCTACTTTTTGTTAAAGGTGTGAAGGTCCCGGTAATTATGAGGGCTTTATTTGTTTAAGTTTATTTTTATTGTTTTAAATTTGATTTCAACAAATTTTTTAAATTAGATTGATAAAATATTTTTCTTTGATAGGACTATTATGGACAAGTTTGTGCTTTGGGCAGACTTTAGATTCTATCTACCACTATAGAAGTTTAGCTGAGAATGATAATTTTACTATTTCCGAGCAAATTAGTTTTGCTAAGAGCGCAGTTCGATTGTCTTTAGAAAGTAATAGAGATACCACAATACTTAACAGTAAAAAAAGATTGTCTTATTTGTATCTTTTAGATAAAAATTATGAATCACTAAAAGTTATAAATTATGAGAATCTTACTTTAGCTAGGAAGTTAAAGGATACAACTTCAATTGCTAATGCCGATTATATTTTAGGTTATTATTATGAAGTAAATCAGAAGTCAGACAGTGCTTATAGTTATTATTATAATGCGGTCAAACTTTATGATAAATTAAATGACCATAAAAATCAGGCGGCCGTATTAGTAAATATGGCGAACATTCAAGAAGCTGAAAGAGATTATATTGGAGCTCAGAATAATGTTATAAGGGCAATTAGCTTGTTTGATAAATTACCAAAAGATGATTATAACTTAGATACACTTTGGTCTTTATATAATACACTTGGTATTATATCTGGCGAATTGCAGCAATATGATAATTCTATTGATTACCATAACAAAGCATTAAAAAATAATAGTGGCATTAAGGATGTTAATGTTAATTTCTTTAATCAAATATATTCCAAGATTAACATTGCTTCAACTTATCGAAAAAAAAAGGATTACAATAATGCAATAGAGAAGTATAACAATATTCTTCAAGATAATAGATTACGTAATAAAGATCCATCGTCTTATGCTTACGTCATTAATGATTTAGCATATTCAATGTTTTTGAGAGGAAAAGATTCCAATATAAAAATAGAAAAATTATATAGGCAAGCCTTTAACCTAAGTGATTCAATTTTTGATAAAAATATAAAAAAGTCTGTGAGTTTAAATCTTTCTGACTACTTTAAATCTACAAATCAGTTGGATTCTGCAGCCTATTATTCTTCAATGGCATATAATTCAGGGAAAGATCTGAAAGACTATAAAACTATTTTAAAGGCACTCTACCAAAAATCTAAAATAGAAAAAGGAGAATCCTCTAAAGAATACCTTTTTGAATATATTAAACTTAACGATAGTTTGCTTTTGGCTGAACGGTCAGTTCGGAATAAGTTTATGAAAATTGATTTTGAAACTGCAGAAATTAAAGAAGAAAATCAAGAAATGTCTAGGCAGCGACTATGGTTGATTATTATTTCAATGGGTTTGTTAGGGGTCTTGTTTTTTTTATATGTTATTAAGACACAACGTGAAAAAAATAAAGAATTATTATTTGAAAGACAACAACAAAAAACTAATGAAGAAATTTATAACCTTATGTTGTCTCAGCAAGATAAAATTGATGAAGCTAGGAGTCTTGAAAAAAATAGAATTTCAAAAGATATACATGATGGTATATTAGGGAAACTTTTTGGTGTACGTTTGAGTTTAGATGGTCTTAATTTAAGTACAACGATAGAAGCGACCCAAAAACGAAGTGTTTATATCACAGAGCTTAAAAATATAGAAGAAGAAATAAGAAAAGTTTCACATGAGTTAAATTCTGATTTTATTGGAAAATCAGGGTATTTAGACATTGTAAAAACTTTAGTAGACTCGCAAATGACTGCTTATGATGTTTCCTACAAGTTTGATATTCAGGAGGGCATTAATTGGGATGCGCTAGATAATAAGATTAAGATTCATGTTTATCGGATTTTACAGGAAACCATGCAAAACACTTATAAGCACGCAAAGGCAACAGTGGTTGATATTTCATTTCATTTAAATGATAATAATAATCTAATTTTAAGCGTTTCAGATAATGGAGAAGGGTTTGATTTGCAAAAAGCCAAAAAAGGAATTGGTCTAAAAAATATAGATTCAAGAATGCAAGAGATAAATGGAAAATTAATTATTGATAGTATAATAAGTAAAGGAACTAAAATAACAATTAGCGTTCCGATATTAGAGAATTAGCCTATGGACAACACTATTTTGAAAATATTAATGGTAGATGATCACCCTATGATTATTGAGGGCTACCAACATACATTGTTGGAAAACAAAAAGGAACATCAAACGTTGCAAATAGATATTGCTACAGATTGTGATTCTGCTTTAGACGCCATTCAAAAATCAAAGAATATTGGTAAACCGTACGATATTTATTTTTTTGATATTAGTATTCCGCAATCAAAAGATGGAATATATAAATCTGGTGAAGATTTGGCGAAGTATGTGAAGCAAACTCAGCCAGAATCTAAAGTTGTAATACTAACTATGTTTAATGAAGTGTACAGAATACACAGTATCATTAAAACGATTAATCCTGAAGGCTTCTTAATCAAAAGCGATCTAACTTCGAGTGAATTGGCTAGTGCTTTTGATGCTATTCAAAGTAATCCTCCGTTTTATACAGGGACCATAAATAAAATAATAAAGAGAAGTATTTTTAATCCAATAGAGGTAGATGACTTAAATCACAAAATGCTTTATTTTTTATCGTTGGGTGTTAGGACAAAAGATTTGGTGCAACATTTAGGTATCACATTGAGTGCAATAGAGAAGCGTAAAAAAAATCTAAAAGATCTGTTTGCTGTAGATGATGGTAAAGACACAACATTGATTGATTTGGCTAAGGAAAAAGGGTACATTTAAGCTTAAATGTTAAAATTCAAAATATTTTAAGAGAAAAAAAAAGGCTAAAGACCAATGTACTATTCAAACGTGTGGTTAAAACCGTAATCGCGTTGTGGTTTTAACCGCAATAGCAAAGTAGAGTATTTTATATATTTGATTTATAACTTTAAATAAAGTTAATTATTATTCCCTCAAACTTTGTTTGATTAGTAGTATTTACATTTACACACAGCAAAGCAGCATCCCTCGATGCTGCTTTGTGTATTTTATAACATGAGATTTTTATAGGTCCAAAAGGCTTGTATAAAATATCCAAAATAAATAATCGCGATTATAAGTTTTAAAAAGGCTCCTGTTACAAAACCTAAAAATGAACCAAAGGCAACTTTTAATGCTTTATCTGTATTAGCGTTATTTGATTTTTCTCCGATAAATGCACCGACAAAGGGGCCTATAATTATACCTCCAGGTATTGGTGCTAATAAACCAATAATTAGTCCGATAGTGGAACCTGTAACTCCTGCTTTACTTCCGCCAAAACGTTTTGTGCCCATTGCCGGTATAAAATAGTCCAAAATAAAAATCGCAAGGGCAATTATTAATGTTATTATTAAGAAAGTAATATTGTTTGGAACTGCATCTGTCATATATATTAACAATAATCCAAGCCAACTTAGAGGCGGTCCAGGTAGAATAGGTAATAAGCTTCCTGCTAATCCTAAAACCATGAATAGAAACCCTAGTAATGTAAATATAATATCCATATTCTTTTTTATATAAGACTGTTGTAATAACTATATGTTACAATTTTATAACTAAAAAGTTAGTTTAAACTAACTTTTTAGTTATATTTGCAGTGTTCAACTAAATAATTAGTTATAAAAAATGAAAGCACTTACCAAAGCAGAAGAAGATATCATGCAAGTTTTATGGCAGTTAAATAAAGCTAATGTAAAGCAAATTATTGAAGAATTTCCTGACCCGAAACCTGCTTATAATACAGTGTCTACTATTGTTAGGATTCTAGAGTCTAAGGGATTTGTCAATTACGAAAAGCAAGGTAAAGGACATATTTATTTTCCGTTATTAAAAAAGCAAGATTACAGTAACCAGTCTATTAATAAGCTTGTCGATAATTATTTTCAGGGTTCGTTTAAAAGTATGGTTTCGTTTTTTGTTAAAAAAAATGACATTAGTTTAAATGAGTTGGAATCTGTTTTAAACGAAATCAATAAAAAAGAATAGTTATGTTGTACTACGTATTTCAAACGATATTGTTTCAGCTAATGTTTTTAGTGGCTTATGATCTGTTTTTAAAAAAGGACACGTTTTTTAATTATAACAGAGTCTATTTATTAGTCACCTCTGTATTGTCTTTAGTTATTCCTTTGGTAAAAGTTGAAGGGTTTAATAAGGTTATTCCAACCAGTTATCTCATTTCCCTACCAGAGGTTTTTGTTCGTAATACTGGCCAATTAGCTTCCCAAACGGACAGTTTTAATAGCTATTGGTCAGCTTCAGTAGTTACTATAACAAGTATATATGTTTTGGTTTCGGTTGTAATGCTAATCCTATTTCTAATTAAGCTAATTAAAATAATAAGGATAATAGCCGTTAATCCAAAGACTAAAGAAGATGGTATTACCATTGTTCGTTTAAAAGACTCCGATTCTGCTTTTACTTTTTTGAATTACGTGTGTTTAGGAGATATGCTTTCAATAGACCAAATACAGCATGTTTTAGCTCATGAGCGCAGTCATGCCAATGATAAGCACACCTTGGATCTACTTTGGTTTGAAGTCTTAAAAATAAGTTTTTGGTGTAATCCATTAGTGTATCTATATCAAAATAGAATAAGTAATCTACATGAATATATTGCCGATCACAATGCGGTAAAAGTTGGTAAAGCAGACTATTATCAACAGTTATTACAGCAGGTTTTCAGTGTGAAAGACTATGCTTTCATCAATCCTTTTTTTAAACAATCATTAATCAAAAAACGAATTATTATGTTACAAAAATCAAATTCAAAACAAACAAAATTAGCGAAGTATTTATTGTTAGTTCCTATGGTGCTAGGGATGTTGGTGTATTCTTCTTGTTCCAATGGGGATCCCATTTCAAAAGATTCAGATAATAATCAAGTGACACCAACAGTAATGACTATTATAGAAGATATAGATGTGGATGATGCGAGCAATGTGGAACTAGATGTGCCTTTTTCTAAATTAGATCAGTCTCCTATGTTTGAGGCTTGCCAATCAATAACAGGTAAATCTCAACAAAAAAAATGCTTTTCAGACCAAGTGACAAGACATGTTGCCACTAATTTTAATATAAAATTAGGGAAGGACTTAGGCTTAGAAAAAGGAGTAAAACGTATTAATGTAATGTTTAGAATTGATAAGCAAGGTTTGGTTTATGACGTTAAAGCGCGTGCGCCTCACCCAGATTTAGAAACAGAAGCAATACGTGTAATTAATACTTTGCCAAAAATTACTCCAGCTATGCACGAAGGTAAAACGGTAAATGTTACTTATGCTTTACCAATTGTATTTAAGATTAATTAAATGAAACCATTAGGTCTTATTTTTTGTCTATTAATTTTCGTCCCCGCTAAAGCACAAACTTCTGTTTTAAAAACGGCTGATAGTTTGTATAATTATGGATACTACGCCAAGGCAATTACATTTTATAAACAGTTGGAAAATGGTTCTCAATATTTTGAAAAAGTAGCTAAAGCTTATGTGTTATTAGGTAATTATGATCAGGCAATACTCTACTATGGTAAAGCCTTGCTAGTTAATCCTAATAACGCTTTAGTGAAATTTGAACAGAGTAAATTGCTATTTCAAACTAATCAGCTTAATCAAGCAAAAGGATTGTTGATAGAACTTGTAGAAACAGATCCATTTAATCCAAATTATCAGTTTAATTTGGGGCTTACTTATAATGCTTTAGGAAAAGAGGACGTTGCTCAAGCGTATTTTAATAAGGTCTATCAGTTGGATGATACACATCAAAAGGCTATTTATGAACTGGCTAAATTTAATCTTCAAAAAAGAGCATTTATAAAAGTTGAAGACTATGTGGTAAAAGGATTGCAATCTTACGCTAATAACAGAATGTTAATAAGCTTGAGTGCTCAAAATTACTATTGGCAAGCGGCTTATCATAAATCTATAAGTCAGTTTTTAAGACTTTTAGATTTGGGTGAAACGACATCCTTCGTTTATGAAAAACTTGGTGTTTGTTATACTAAGGTCTATAATTATAGCAAGGCCATTAAGTACTTAAAGTTGGCTTTAGCGACCAATCCAAAGGATGCGAATATTCATTATCTTTTGGGTTTAAATTATGAAAGTATTTATGAATACCAATTAGCCGAAGAACATGTTTTAGAAGCCATAAAAATAAAAGATTTACCTTTAGATGAAGCCTATCGTAAATTAGGTGTTTTGTATAATTTACAAGACAAGCGTCCTGAAGCTATAAAGGCTTTTACACATGCTATAAATGAGAATCCAAAAGTAGAATCTTCATATTTTTTTAAAGCTTTTACAAAATTGATGTATTATACAGATATGGAAGAGAAAAGCAAGGCGGTTGATACATTTTGTAAGCAGTTTCCTAATGGTAAATATTCAGAAATTTTAAAACTAAAGCTTGAAGAATTAAGAAGTGATAAATTTCAAAATAAAACCGAATAATATCATTTTGTTTTTATAATACTACCTTTTATCAGCACAAAACGTGTTTTTTATCTATGAAATTAAACTTTTTTAGTTGCTTTTATATTTTTGTGTTAAAATTACTATATCTTCATAATTATTAAAAAAATAGTCTCGTATGAAAAGATTTTTACCTTTAGTTTTTGTGTTATTATGTTTTACAACAGCGTTACAAGCACAAATAAACCAAGATTGCAAAAATACATGTACAATAGATAAGATTGTTTACGAAACAGCTTTTTTAGGTGTGCAATTTGGAAGTCCTTGTAATAAAGAGAGTGATTCAGACAAGGGAGTTGTCATTTTAAAAGTAATTGAAGGTACTGCGGCAGCAGATAATAAATTACAGCCTTACGACCTTGTAGTGGCTATTGATGGTTTAGAAGTTAACAGACGTGGTGATGCAATGAATGCTGTAAAGGCATATGAGCCTTTTGATACAGTGAGGTTTACAATTTTAAGAGATGGTAAAACACTTGTTAAAACGATTACTTTAGGTGCTAAGACAAGTAAAGTGATACAGGAGGTGGTGTGTTGTGATGAAGCAATATCATCATTGTCTAAAGAAAATATCAGCTTATATCCAAACCCTGCAGTTAGTGAGTTAAATATTGCATTTAAAGAAGTGATTCAAGGAGAATATAATTTTGCTGTATATATGACTAATGGTGTATTAGTAAAACAATATAACAAGCGTTTTGTGAAAGGCGATTTAAATGAAAAAATAAATGTTGACAAATTAGAAGATGGCGTTTATGTTTTAAAAATCTCTAAAGACGATACGACCTATTCTAATTTATTCGTGGTTAAGAGGAATTAATAAATAGAAGTTTTACTCATCTAAAAAAGTTGTACTTTTCCGCTATATTAGTTAATTATGAAACAAATAGCTGTTCTTTTACTCTTTTTAGTGGTGGTCTCCTGCCAGTATTTTGATGTAAAAAAAACAACGCCTGAAGCTATTTTAAGAGAAGAGTTAAAAACGTTTAATTGGAACGAAATTGATAATTATCCTAGCTTTTCAGTTTGCGAATCTTTACAGTTTAAACATGATATTAAGGATTGTTTTGAAACGACATTAGCTAATCATATTTCAGAAAGACTTCAAAGTCAGGCGATTATTGTTAGTCAAGATGTTAATGACACTATTATGTTGTCTTTTTTGATTTCGGAAACTGGCGAACTTGAAATTAATGCTATAGAAATTGATAGTATAACGACTCACGAAATTCCAAATTTAAAAGCTTCAATAGTCGAAAGTTTGAATACATTGCCTAAAATACTGCCTGCAGTTAAACGTGGTCAACACGTAAAAACGCAGTTTAAATTACCGATTATACTTAAAGTTAACTAAAGTGAATGCTGAGTTACTTGTTTTGATTTCGGTTTAAAACCGAATAATAACCTGTTTTATAAGCTAAATTTGTAACCTAAAGCAATATCCATAGGGAAGTTATCTGAACTGTCCTGAAGTATTGCAAATAAATTATCATATACAAAAGTAATGTAGCCATTACCAACTTTAAAGTCGGCTCCCACACCAAAGGCTAAAGGAATGTCAAAACTAGTGGATGACTTGTCTTCTGTGTTAAAAGTCCCTAGGTTGTCAATATCTTCAATATTATAAGTTGTTTTAGAGGCTGTAAAGCTTGCGAATTTTGTTTGCCCGTAAATATTAAATTTTGAAGTGTTTATAAATCTAAAACGATAGCCCAAAGCAATTTGAGTAGAGCTATAGTTAAAATCGGCTGTATCTCCAGCGGTTCTAATATTTAAGAAGCCAGCATGTTTGGTTATTGGATTATCTTGAAATAATTCTAATTCAGCACCAAAAAAAGGAACACTTTTATTATCGGGATTTGTTACAAATGGATTGTTTGTTATACCGCCAAAAACACCAATTCTAGTTTTTAATTTGGGTGTACTGGTATCAAAAGTGTAATTGGGGTCACTTGCAGCATTAGATTGATTGATAAAGTTTTTTAGACTAGGTAAGGTTAGTTTAACTTTAGAGGCATCTGTTTCTAAAATAGCCTTTAACGTGTCCTGATACGCATTGTTATATTTGTTATCGCTTCCTTTTGTGTTTGTTAGTTCGGTTAGCTGTTCGTCTTCATTTTTGATAAAGTAACGGTATTTGCCATCAAAAGTATTCCAGAGTAAATCATAGGTGCCTTCAACCTCGGTTTTAAGCTCTAAGGTTTCATTATTTACTGTGTAGGTTGTTTGGGCAAAGCTAAAAACACTTATGGTTAAGGCTAAAAGTAAAGTTACAGTTTTCATAACGTAGTAGATTGGTTTACTGCTAAAGTAAAATATTTTTAGGGATTATACTATTTCTTGAAAGATCGGCCTTTCCATTTGTAGGAAGAAAACATTGAGATAAAAGCGACATAAACATTAAAAAAAGGATAGATTAAACAGCTCCAAGTGTAATGTTTTAGGACACTTTCTTTATTAAAAAACTGACTGGTTTTATAGATTAACAAAAAGTCAATTGCAATTTTTATAAAAAAGAGGTAAGCAAACGGTTTGAGTGCGAATTGGCCTAAAAGCACTAAAACAAAGCTTACAACAATACTAGCGTTTGCAATTAAAACGATTAGGCCAACAAGTTTAGCAAAATTGTTTTTATAGTTACTGGTTTTACTGGCCCAACGTATGCGTTGAGATAGTAATGTTTGTATTGTTTTTTGTGGTTTAGTAGTGACAATGGCATGTTCGCTTTTTAAGTATTTTACAGCCGTTTTATCTTGTTTTAGTGCTTTTTCCATCAAGAAAATATCATCACCACTCGCAATGTTAGTATTGCCTTCAAAACCTTGTAGAGTTGCAAAAAAACTTTTTTTGTAAGCTAGATTTGCACCATTACATAAAAAAGGTTTGTTAATTCCAAAGGCACCAATGGTCGCGCCAATTAAGCTTAAAAAATCTAATGTTTGAAACGCGTTTAATAAGCCTGAATTATTAGCGTAATCAACAGGTCCAACAATCATTTTTGAATTGGTGTTCTGTATGCAGTTGTCAAAACTATCTAGCCAGTAATTTGGTAATGCGCAGTCCGCATCCGTAGTAATAATCCATAGGTTTGTGGCATGTTTAATGGCGGTAGTAATAGCGTCTTTTTTTGGCGAATTAGTCTGTCTTTGATTTTTTGTAATTTTAATGTCAATCGTTTTGGATTGGTTTTGTGATAAAAAGTAATTGATTATTTCAATAGAGTTGTCTTCTGAGTCATCATCCACTAAAATGATTTCGAATAAATGAGGTGGATAATTCAATTTGAAAATAGAATCCAATAATTGTGATAAATTTTCAGCTTCATTCCTAAATGGGATGATAACTGTAAACGTTGTTTTGGGTATGATGTCTTGAAGTCTAAAGGGTTTTACTTTGTCAAACCCTAGAATAAAAATGCCTATTAAAAAAAGATACAGTATGATAATGATAACAAAAGTAATGCTCATTAGTTTTTGGTTTTTGGTAAATTAAAATTTAATACAAAATAGCTGCCGACTATACTTGGTAGTGCAAAATTTAGAAGCCACATCAAAAGGACACAACTTAAAATAGGTAATGCTGTAATGTCAGCCAAACTAAATAGGTATATGGCAACACTTCCTTTGATTAGCACATCAAAAATGGTTATACTAGGAATGATAGAGGCTAGTAAATATAGTGTTGTTATGATGATCATCGCGTCCCAATAGCGCAACGGGACATTAAAAAGGGATAAGATAAAGTAGAACTGAAATGAGAAAATAGCATAGCGCACTAACGATAATAATAATCCGATAGTTAAATATTTAATGCCAAGGTTATAGGTAAAATCATAAATTTTTATAAGAGAAAACCCTTTGATTTTATATTTGCTTTGGGTTATACCAATAGTTAGAAGTGTTACTGAAGCAATAAGGATAAGTAGCCCTCTTGAGAGTTTGAAATAGTTGATGTTTATTTCATAAGTTTTGTAATAGAATAGAAAACCAATACTTCCTAAAATAACAGTAATACCCATTTGCATCATGTTGCTAATTAGATTTATTAGTAAGATCCGTTTTCTTAATGGTTTTAAATAGTATATAGCTTTTGCGCCATATTCCCCAATACGATTTGGTGTAAATAAAGATGCCGTAAGTGATCCTAAACTTTGTGCAGTGGCTTCTAAAAAGGAAAGGGTTCTAACTTTAGAGACTAAATAACGCCATTTTGTTATCTCGAAAAACCAATTTAATACGGATAAGCCTACTAAAAACAGACTGTTTTTCACAGAAAAGAGCTTAGTATCGTTTAAAAATCGCCAAAATTGATTAAAATTTAAACTATCGTTATTAAGCAATTTGTGATAAATAAAATAAAAAGCGCCAACAACTATACTTAATTTAATAAGTACAAAAAAGAATTGTTTAGTTTTGTCAGGCAAGCTTTTGTGCATAATAGAGGCGCCAATTTAGACGTTTGCAAATTAAACTAAATTATTACACAATGTTATCTACTATCAAACACTATTGTATTATTCTAATGACTGTTTTTGCAGTAAGTACAGCTAGCGCACAATTAGAAACAAGTAAATGGAAAGCCTTAATTTCTGTGGGTATAAATAGTCCATCGCAAGAAGGATTAGTTACTCCTTTTGAAGCAAATACGATTAACTTTCCGACAATTAATTTAGGGCTTCAACGCATGTTTACACCACAATTAGGGGCTAAATTGGATTTTGGTTATAATCGTTTTGCAAATGCAGATGATACACCAGAATTTAAAACCAATTATACCCGTATTAATTTACAGTTTGTATACGATGGGACTAGGTTTTTTAGCTTTTTACCAATTGACACAGGTGTTGTTTTTCATATTGGTCCAGGCTATTCTATGATTAAACCTTTAGGGGATTACGGTGATAATAAAACCTCTTTTTTAAACGGAATGGCAGGATTAGAATTTCATTATGGACTTAGTCGGTCGGTGTCCGCTTTTATTGATGCGTCCTATATTTATGGATTTGGAAAAGACTTTGATCCCATTACGGAGGGTTTCGGGTCGTTTAATGGAAACCTGCTAACTGTAACTGTTGGTGTGGCTGTATCATTAAGTGGTTGTTATACTTGTAATTAAATGAGCAAAGAACAAATTATATTAGGAATCGATCCAGGAACAACCATTATGGGATTTGGTTTGATAAAGGTGGTTAACAAAAAAATGAGTTTATTACAGTTGAATGAATTAGACTTAAAAAAGTATGATGATCATTATCTAAAACTGAAACTTATTTTTGAGCGTACTATAGAGCTGATTGAGACATATCATCCGGATGAGATTGCTATTGAAGCACCCTTCTTTGGGAAAAACGTACAAAGTATGCTTAAGTTAGGTCGTGCGCAAGGTGTGGCTATGGCAGCTGGGTTGTCGCGAGAAGTTCCGATTACTGAGTATGCGCCTAAAAAAATTAAAATGGCCATTACAGGAAGTGGAAACGCGAGTAAAGAGCAGGTTGCAAAAATGTTGCAAAGTATGTTAGGGATTAAAACCTTACCTAAAAATTTAGATTCCATGGATGGACTAGGTGCTGCTGTGTGTCATTTTTACAATCAAGGACGTATAGAAATAGGAAAGAGTTATTCTGGTTGGGACAGTTTTGTTAAGCAGAATGAAAAGCGCGTCAAGAAGTAATAATTAATTGTCAATTATCGGTTTAATATTAGAAACGATAAGAAGAAATAAGAGGTGATTATTTATAATTAAATATGTCAGGAATATACATACACATACCATTTTGCAAGCAAGCCTGTCATTATTGTGACTTTCATTTTTCGACGTCAATGAAAAAGAAAGACCAGCTTATATTTGCTTTAGCGAAAGAACTAGAATTGCGTAAAGATGAGTTTAAAGATATAACGGTAGAAACTATTTATTTTGGAGGCGGGACACCAAGTGTGTTGTCAGCAGACGAGTTGCAATATTTAATTGATAGTGTCTATTTAAATTATAAAGTCACGGATAGTCCTGAAATTACTTTAGAAGCTAATCCAGATGATTTAGTTATAGATAATGATGTTACATTGAGTGCAGTCGAAGTGCAATCCTTGTACCAATCAAAATTTGAAGGGTTAAAAAGTACAGGGATTAATAGACTTAGTATTGGTGTTCAGTCATTTCATGAAAAGGATTTAAAACTCATGAATCGTGCGCATAATGCAGAGGAAGCTAAACGTTGTTTACAGTTTGCTACACAATATTTTGATAACATAAGTTTAGATTTAATTTATGGTATCCCAAATAGTACCAATGCAGAGTGGTTAGAAAATATTAATACGGCACTAAGTTTTGGAATTCCTCATATTTCTAGTTACGCTTTAACGGTGGAACCTAAAACAGCATTAGCCAGTTTTATAGCAAAGGGAATTATTGATAATGTTGATGACGATTTAGCACATGACCAATTTCATATTTTAATAGAGCGGTTAGGTCAAGCTGGTTTTGATCATTATGAGTTATCTAATTTTGGTAAAAAGGCGTATTACAGCAAAAATAATAGCGCCTATTGGTTGGGTAAACCATATTTAGGGATCGGTCCTTCTGCACACAGTTTTAATGGAGAGCAACGGGCTTGGAATTTGAAAAATAATTCGATTTACATTGCTAAAATTAACCAAGAGCAATTACCGTTAGAGGTTGAGGTTTTGAGCTTAAATGATAAGTATAATGAGTTTGTGATGACAGGTTTGCGCACTATTTGGGGGGTCTCACTTGCAGAGGTAGAAAAACAATTTGGAAAACGCTTTTTGGAATACTTGTTGCAACAAGCTAATCAGTATGTAAATAAACAAATGTTGTATATTGAGGATAACAGCTTAAAAACGACAAAAACTGGTAAGTTTCTTAGCGATGGGATTGCTTCGGACTTATTTATGCTGAATTAATTTTCGCGTTTTGGTATTAATTTGTATTTTTTATTCTCATACGGAACAAACCTAAAAACTCACAGAAACAAGTACAGTTAACATGATTTCTACAATAACCATAAACACCAAAAAATACACAGTTAATTTAGCAGAGCCTTTAGATGTCTCCATGCCGCTTCGTGCGTCAGAAACCAATGCAAATGCATGGTATATTGATGCGCCTATAATAGCCCCAGTTAAACTTAACGATTGGACCGCAAGTGTAAAAGAAGGTGCGTCAATTAATTTTAATAATATTCAGTTTAATCCACATGCTCATGGGACGCATACGGAGTGTGTTGGTCATATTACAGAGCAATTTTACAGTGTAAACAAATGCTTAAAACAGTTTTTCTTTTTAGCAGAAGTTATTTCTGTGGCACCGGAACAAGTTGGAGAGGATCAAGTGATCTCAAAAGCACAATTGCAATATCTTTTAAAGCAACGTAAACCACAAGCATTGGTTATTAGAACCATGCCAAATACTAAAGCTAAAAAATCGAGACAATATTCCAATACTAATTGGCCTTATTTAACAGAGGAAGCTGCTATTTTTATTAGAAAAATTGGCATAAAACACTTGTTGATAGATCTGCCAAGTATAGATAAAGAAAAGGATGAAGGTAAATTATTAGCGCATAAAGCGTTTTGGGATTTTAATGGTAAGATTAGAAAAGACGCCACAATAACAGAGTTTATTTATGTGCCAAACAAAGTCCAAGATGGTAAGTACATTTTAAATCTTCAAATTGCACCAATCGAAAATGATGCAACACCAAGTAAGCCGATTTTATATAAAATAGAAAAATAGATGGGAACATTTTTTACATTAATTATTGGAGGTATTATTGGATTGGGGCTGTATACTCTATATAATCATTTGCAATCTAAAAAGAAAGTGACAGCACAGTCGGTCATATTATTAGACAAAATAAAAAAAGTCTGCAAATTTATTACTGTAGAAGGAGATTTTGCAGAAATCTATCATTATGAAGACGTTAAAGAGCGGTTTTTAAAACTTGTTTCAAGTAAGAAAAAAGCCTTAGTAGTCATTAATGCAAAAGCTTATGTTGGATACGATTTTGATAAAATTGAATTAACGTCTAATCATAAAAAGAAGATAGTTACTATTAGTCATTTTCCACAACCAGAGATTCTATCTATAGAGACTAACATTAATTATTACGATAAAACAGATGGTTACTTTAATAAGTTTGAAGCTACAGACCTTACTAATTTAAGTGAAGAAGCAAAGCAACATATTAGAGATAAAGTCCCAGAAAGCGGTTTGTATAATGTCGCTAGAAAAGAAGCGTTAGAGTCTTTGCTTTTAGTGGAGAATATTGTTGAAACCATAGGGTGGCGATTGGATTATAGTGCTTTAACGCTAAAATCTAATGAGAAATTAAAATTGGAATAGGTTTTTTGTCGATATTATCTGCTGTTAGTCTGATTTTTATTTTTTTTTTATTATCTTTAATCAGATGTGTTTTTGTTTTAAGACATTAGTTATCAGAAAATTAACCCCTAGATTATGAATAGATTTTTTCAATACATTAATGAGACCTTGATTAGCTTAGATATTCCTGCCTTAATCCATATGGAGGATAAAGTAACTTATAAAAGACTTAAAAAAACGTCTTATAAATCTAAACCTACCCAACAAAACTAGATTTTATCTTGCTTTTTTATGAATATTGAGCAGCTTAGGGAGCATTGTTTAAGTAAGCTAAAAGTAACAGAAGATTTTCCTTTTGACGCCAATACTTTAGTGTTTAAAGTATTGGGTAAAATGTTTGCTCTAGTCTCATTAGAGAAATGGGATAATGGCTTAGCGGCAATAAACTTAAAATGTGATCCAGAGTATGCTATCAAACTTCGTGAAGCACATGAGAGTATTGAGCCTGGTTGGCATATGAATAAAAAACATTGGAACACGTTGTATATCCATAAAAACGATTTATCACCAAAACTTATTTCTGAGCTAATTGATCATTCTTATGATATGGTTGTTAAAGGAATGACTAATAAAATGCGTTCAGAATTAGAGTAAAAAAAGAGACTTATCGATACTAAACTGCAATTTACCGTTAGTAAAGGTGTAATTGTAGAATAGTTTTAATAAGCAGTAGGTGTGTCATTATTTTTGAAGTATAAAGACCTCAAATCATGAAATTCCCTCAATTCGATAGATTATTCAAAGTGTTTAATCAAAGCTTAGAATCAAACACTTCTCTTAATGTGTCGCTTGTGAAACCAGACTTAAAATTAAATAGTTGTAAAGTGTTACATTCTAGTTTAAAACAGTTAGAGTTTATTTCCTTCCTAGAAGTTCATTTAAGTAAAAAAGACTTAAATGAGTATTCATTAAATTTTTTATTAGAGTCAGATAAAGTTAAGCGCCATGCTAAGAATAACACTATAAAATCGATAGCATATTGTAAAAGTTAAAATACTCAATTTCCATTCGTCGACACTTAAACGTTATTCAGCATTACTAAAACCAGTATAAGCGAAATTAAATTTTTGTGAGTGTAATTAGTGATAGTTTTGTTTTATAGAAAATAATACACCCTCACAATGTCAAAAACACTTAAAATTCTTCTAATTGAAGATGATATGATTGAAAAAATGAAGTTGAACAGAACAACTTCAGCTTTACAATTAAATCACCATATTATTGAAGCCAATAACGGAGAAGAAGCATTAGAGCTTTTAGAAAATAAAGATAATTTACCAGATATAATTTTGCTCGATTTAAATATGCCAAAAATTAATGGTATTGAATTTTTAGGTATTCTAAAAAAAGATCCTGTCCTAAAGTATATTCCTACGATCATATTAACAACGTCTAACAATCAAAAAGATTTATTGGAATGTTATAAAATCGGTGTTGCAGGATATGTTATAAAACCATTAAAATATGAAGATTATGTTAGTAAAATTGAAAAATTATTAGCATATTGGAGTATTAATGAATTAATTGTAGTTTAAAAATGAAAGGAATTGTTTTTACAGAGTTTTTAGAGTTAGTAGAAGATAAGTTTGGTCTAGAAATGGTAGACAACATTATAACGAGCTCTACCTTAGAGTCTGAAGGTGTTTATACCGCTGTGGGAACATATAGTTTTTCTGAAATGCTTCAATTATTAAGTCATTTAAGTGAAAACACAGGGATATCAATAGATAACCTTCTATTGGTTTACGCGGAGCATTTTTTTAGTGTTATTGAAAAAAGCTATCCTGGACTTTTAGCGACTTATAAAGATCCTATTGAAATGATTTCATCTATCGAAAATCATATTCATGTAGAAGTTAGGAAAATTTATCCAGATGCAGAATTACCAACTTTTGAAGTTGTTGAGAAAACGGAAAACTCCTTAATAATGATTTATACCTCAAGCCGTGCAATGCATCATTTTGGTTTAGGGTTGATGAATAAGACATTTGCGCATTTTAATTCTACTGCGACAATAGATTTACAAAAAATAAAAGAAGACGGAACGGAAGTTAGATTTGTTATTCATAAAAATTAATGAGTCACGACCAAACAGAAATACTACAGCGTGCTTTAAAGCGTGAAAAGGCAGCAAGAAAAGCAGCAGAAAAAATTCTTGAGGAAAAATCAAGAGAACTTTACTTAACGTCTCAAAGACTTGAACAGCTGTTGGATGAAAAATCATCTCAGTTAGAAGGTGTTTTCGAGAATATTGTAGATGCCTACGTGGTTATGGACTTACAAGGTAATTTTATAAAATTTAACGAGGCAGCGACTAAGTTATTTGGTTATGATATTGCTAGAGATAAAATAAACGTTGTAAACCTTATCTATAAAGAAGATTATCAATACGCGATAGCGTCTTTTTTAGATTTAAAAACTAAAGGTTTTTTTAAAGATTATGAAGCACGTGTTTATACCAAATCTAAAGAGGTAAAATGGGTGCATATCAATGCCAGTGTTATTTTTGATTCTAATAAAAAGCCTGTGGCAGCTCAAGGTATTGTTAGAGATATTACTGATCAAAAAAAATCTGCAGAAAAGCTTATCGAGTCTGAAAACCGATTGGCAACATTAATTTTAAATTTAGATAGCGGCATTGTTTTAGAAGACGAAAACCGTAATATAGTACTTACTAATAATAAATTTTGCCAACTTTTTGGTATTGATGCAAACCCTAAAGATTTAATCGGGATGGATTGCGTTGCGGCATCAGAACATAACAAGGTGCTGTTTAAAGATCCTGATGGCTTTATACAAAGGATGCGTGCTATAGATGTTGATAAAAAAACGGTTATTGGTGACGAATTAGAAATGGTCGACGGTAAAATTTTAGAACGTAGTTACATGCCAATAGTTGCGGGTGACCAATATAAAGGATACCTGTGGACCTTTACAGATGTTACTTTAAAGCGTACTTATAGAAAAAGTTTGGAGGCGCAGAAGCAGAAGTATTACAATATTATAGCAAATATGAATTTAGGAATGGTGGAGTTGAATAACAACGACGAAATCCTAATGGTAAATCATAGTTTTGAAAAAATGTCTGGCTATACAGAAGCGGAAGTGAAAGGTAAAAATGCACGAGCTCTTTTTGGTGCTGAAGAGGATTCTGAAATATTAAAAGAAGAACGAAAAAAACGTAACAAAGGAGAGTCAAACTCTTATGAGTTTAAGGCTATATGTAAAAAAGGAAAAACAAGACATTGGTTAGTTAGTGGCGCACCAAATTATAATATAGATGGAGAGGTCATTGGATCTATTGGGATTCATTTAGATGTGACAGAGACTAAAAATCTAGAAATTCAGAAGGAAAAATTATTAAGTAAATTAGCGAAAAGTAATGACGAGCTTCAGGAGTATGCACATATCGTGTCTCATGACCTAAAGTCGCCTTTACGAAGTATAGACGCACTAGTTAGCTGGTTGAAAGAAGATAATAAAGGGAAGTTGGATGCTGTAAGTCTTCAAAATTTTGGACTTATTGAAACCACTTTAGAGAAGATGGAACAATTAATTACGGACGTGTTAAATTACTCTAGTGTTGGAGCAGATAACTCGGTTAAGGTCAATGTGGATTTAAATAGTATGGTTAGCGAGCTGGTTAGCATATTGTATATTCCAGATCATATAGAGATTAAGAGTCTTAATGTTTTACCTAATATAATAGGAGATAAGACCAAGCTACAGCAGGTGTTTCAGAACCTAATTAGCAATTCGGTTAAGTTTATAGATAAAGCAAAGGGTAGTATTGTCATTGATGTCGAAGATTTAAAAAGTCATTACAAATTTTCAATAAAAGATAATGGTATTGGTATTGATAAAAAGTACCATGATAAAATATTTAAGATATTCCATTCGTTAAAGAAGAGTAAGGATTCCTCAGGAATTGGATTGTCTATTGTTAAAAAAATCGTCAATTTACATGAAGGTGAAATCTGGTTAGATAGTGAGCCAAATGTAGGAACTACTTTTTATTTCACATTAAAAAAATAGCAATGAAAACAGTACAGTTAGTCAAGCATAAGGATGAAGAGTGGGAATATGTTATTGAAAATCAAGACTTAAAAGCACCTTTGGTTTTAGTTTTTGGTAATCGGTATATGTTGGAGGATAGTTTGGTTTACGAAGAGATTAGACAACTTTTTCCTGATGGACATATTGTTTTTGCGTCTTCATGTGCAGAGATTTCATCAAATACAGTAAATCAAGATAGTATTACTATTACTGCTATCGAGTTTGAAAAAAGTAAGTTTGTAATTAAAACTAGTAATGTTTTAAATTCTGATTTAGATAGTTTTAAAACAGGAAAAGATCTTATTGAGCAATTGCCTCAAGAAGATTTAAAATATGTGTTTGTAGTCTCGGAGGGTAGTTTTGTTAACGGAAGTCAGCTAACAAAAGGAATGAGTGCTTCTACGGATGATAATTTAGTAATTACTGGTGGGTTATGTGGTGATGATGCACGTTTTGAAAAAACATTAGCGTCTTACAATGAGAATCCAAAAGAAGGCGAGTTGGTAGCGATTGGCTTTTATGGAGATACTTTGGAGATTTCATTTTCAATTCATGGGGGATGGACACCTTTTGGTCCAGAACGCATCGTTACAAAGTCGAAAGACAATATTTTATATGAGTTAGATGGGCAACCAGCCTTAGATTTGTATAAAAAATACTTAGGAGATAAGGCTAAAGATTTACCTGGAGCAGCTTTGTTATATCCATTAAACGTAACATCTACAGATGAAAAACAATCTATTGTTAGGTCTATTTTAAATATTAATGAAGAAGAGAATGCAGTGGTTTTAGCTGGAGATATTAAAGAAAACTCTAAAGTGCAGCTAATGATGACCAATGTAGATAATATCGCAAATGCATCAGAACGTGCAGCAAAACAAGCATTAGGTTATAGGAAGAACAAGCCTGAGTTAGCGATACTAGTTAGTTGTATTGGTAGAAAGCTAGTGTTAGACCAACGTGTGGAAGAAGAGGTCGAAGAGGTTATTGATGTGTTGGGTAGCGATACAGTAATCACTGGGTTTTATTCTTATGGCGAAATTGCACCTTTCCATGGCGAAATGGCTTGCCAATTGCATAATCAAACGATGACTATAACGCTAATTAGCGAATAATGAACTCATTATTAAAAAGACAAATACGTAAATTTTTAAGTGAAGAACTCAAGAATAATACGGATTTGACGACATTTATTAATGCTGTGGATTTGTCTTATAATAATTTTGACGAACAATCAGTAATGATTCAAAGGGCTATGGCTATTAGTTCTGACGAATTATATAGTGCTAATAGAAAATTGCAACAAGAAGCTGATGAACAGAAAGAGGTTATTAATAAGCTAAAAAGCGTTATTAACACACTTAAGTTTTATGATTTAAAGGCGGACGAAACGTCTGAAAATATTGAATTGACCGGTTCTAATTTAGTTGATTTTATTGATAATCAAACCAAAGAGATTATCGAGGTGAACAAGCAAAAACAGTCTATGTTAAACGAGTTGGCGCATCAAAATCAAGAACTTAGTGATTATGCACACATGGTGTCTCATGATTTGAAATCGCCATTGCGAAGCATAGATGCATTAACGACTTGGTTATCCAATGACTATAAGGATGTGTTGGATGCTAATGGAAAATCTACTTTGCATCTTATTAGAACTAATGTTGAAAAAATGGATACGCTAATTACTGGTATTTTAGAATATTCAACGATTGGCAAAAACGAAATAGAGATTTACGATGTTGATGTAGATAAACTTATTGACGATATATTAAATAGTATTCATATTCCACAGCATATTAACTTTACAAAAACCAAATTACCTATAATAAAAGGGGATAAATATCGATTGCAACAATTGTTTCAAAATCTAATTGGTAATGCTATAAAGTATAATGATAAGGAGCACGGTATCATTAATATTGGAGTAGAAGACAAACATGATTATTGGCAATTTTTTATACAAGATAATGGTAAAGGTATTGAAGAAACCTACTTTGATAAAATTTTTAAAACCTTTTTAAAATTAGAAAATAACCCCGAGTCTTCTGGGATTGGATTATCTATTGTAAAGAAAATTGTTGAGTTATATGGTGGTAAGATATGGCTTGAATCTCAAGTTAATATTGGAACTACATTTTATTTCACCCTAAAAAAAGCCCCGAATGGAACAGCCTAATCAATCTTACATTAATAATTTGTCTGGAGGAGATGAAGCCTTTAAGCAAAAACTAATAGATATCATCAAAAAAGAGTTTCCGGAAGAGAAACAGGTGTATTTTGATAACTTTAATGCTGAAAATTATAAGTTAGCAGCGGATAATGTGCATAAACTTAAGCATAAAATTAGTATTTTAGGCCTTGAGAAAAGTTATGAGGTTGCAGTGGCTTACGAAATAAGTTTAGAAGACGGAAAAACCGACGAGAAAGAACAATTTGAAGCTATATTAGATACTATAACCAAATACCTTGAAGATATCTAAATAAAAATTTATGAATTGCATTATCATTGACGACGAAGCCACAGCAAGAATGATTATAACACAGTTATGTTCAAATGTGCCAAGTCTTAATGTTTTAGAGGAATTTCCAAACGCTATGCAAGCCATAAAGTATTTAAATCAGAACGAAGTCGATTTGATTTTTTTAGATATACATATGCCAGATTTTACTGGTTTTGATTTTATAGAAACACTTAAAAATCCACCAAAAATAGTATTAACAACGTCAGATCCCAAATTTGCCATTCAGGCATTTGAATACGATTGTATTGTAGATTATTTGGTGAAGCCAATCACACAAGAACGCTTTCAAAAAGGAATTGATAAGGCTGAAGCCATGCATGATGTGCCCGCAACGCCTACGATACCTGTTTCAGAGTCTGAAAAAGTGGAAACATCATCTGGTAATGACTTATATGTTAATATCGATAGACGTTTAATTAAAATAGATATTCCTAGTATTTATTTAGTGGAAGCCAAGGGGGATTATATTCAGGTTAAAACTGAAGATAAAAACTATACAGTCCATTCGACTTTAAAGAAAATAGAAGAAAAATTACCTGATAGTTTATTCTTAAAAGTACACCGGTCTTATATTATTAATATTAAAAAAATTATTGATATTGAAGATAATAGTGTGCTAATTAAAAAGGACGTTATCCCCGTAAGTCGTTCTAATAGGCCAGAGCTTATGAAACGATTGAACTTGCTTTAAAGTCTCTTTTCTTAATAGTTTATGTGTTTGTTGAAAGACGTTTTATGAGGTCTTTTAGTCGTGTAAGTGCTTCTTTATGTACTTGTAATGTCACTTTAAAACGATTAAAAACATATAAAACCGTTTAACTAAACGATTTAGCTATTCGTCGACACTTAAAATTGAGTTAATCGAATATTCGTAATTCAGGCGGCCTTTCAAGCTAGTTTTGTCATCAAATAAACCAATCACGATGAAAAAAATAGCTATAATCACAACAGTCTTATTAAGTACATTTTTAATGTCTTGTTCAGTTCAAGAGGATGAAATAGAACTTCCGAATGAATATAAAGCAAGCGTTGTAAATGTAGAATATACTGAGTTAGACTATGAGATATTGGAGCTGATTAATGCCCACAGAATTTCTAAAGATTTAAGGGTGTTAACTATTTTAAATGAAGCTTCAAAGGAAGCTATTGCGCATAACCAGTATATGGTTAATCAAGGTGCAGCAAGTCATGATTATTTTTATGTAAGATCTCAAAATTTAAAAGATGTGGTTAATGCAATAACCGTTTCAGAGAATGTAGGATATGGTTTTAGTAATGCGCAAGCTTTAGTTAACGCGTGGTTGAATAGTGATGGACATAGAGAAAATATAGAAAATCCAAATGTTACTGATTTTGGGATTTCAACTAAAAAAGATGCTGAAGGACGTCATTATTTTACTAATATATTCGTGAAGCTATAGTGCTGAAAATCAGCTAACCTACACTTTGTTACCATTCGTCGACACTTAAATTTTACTAATCGAAAAATTCAATTTAAGACTCATTTCTAAAGTAAATTTGTCTTGTAATTAAAAACCCCATCCCATGGCAACAAAACTACATTATTTAAAAAATCGAATAGCCTTACTTACGGTATTACTTTTTAGTTTTTCAAGTCAAGCACAAGACACGCCATTTAACTGTGATGTTAATGCGTACTTATTTCAGTACAATGATGTGTATGCGATCGATTTGGCGTCTGGTAATTCTTATTTAGTGGCAAGTGATGTTACTCCAGGTAATATAAATGCAACAGCTTATAATGCTGCTGATGGTTATATTTGGGGCTATTTAAGTTCGCCTTCTCAAACAATTGTAAGAATAGGGGACGATTTTCAAACGACTTCATTTACTATTCCAGAATTATCATCAGGTAATAAATATGTTGGAGATATTAGTCCAGAGGGAATTTATTATTTTAAAGCTGGAGGAACAAGCTACTTTAAAGTTGATTTAAATCCAGACTCACCAACATACACACAGTATTTGTCTACAGAAAACCTCTCTCAAAATATTAGCATCCATGATTGGGCTTTTAATGCAGTAGATGGAAATTTATATGCAGTAGAAAAAAATTCGAATATTTTATACCGTATTGACCCAATAACCAGTGTGGTTCAGTCATTGGGTGAAGTGCCAATTTTATCAGGATTAAATTATACTTATGGTGCTGTTTATTTTGATGCAGACGGACGTTTTTATGTGTCAGCAAACCAAACAGGAACTATTTATGCGATTCAAAATGTACAAGATGTAACTGCAACCTCATCTATGGATTCTAATTTATTTGCCTTTGGACCTTCAAGTGCTAGTAATGATGGTGCGCGTTGTCCAACAGCTCCTGTGTTACAAGAGATTTGTGATAATGGAATTGATGATGACGGCGATGGTTTAATTGATTGTGAGGATCCTTCTTGTTCTGGTTTTGGAAGTTGTGCCGTTATTGCAGCGCCTACAACAGCTAATGATGGCGGATTAGAAAGTAATGGAAGGCTATCGGAAGCGATTAGCAAGCGTAATTTTAATCGTGCTAAGAACAGTTATAAGTTTGATCAGAAAACAGCAAAACGTGTCTCAAGAGATACAGGTAATACAGCATACAGGACAGCAAACAATAGTTTTCAATTGCAAGATTTTGTACCGTTAACAATTATTAATGAGGATTATGCAATCGACTCAACACCATTAGATTTATTAAATATTACAAATGCAACTGAGGTTTACTCTGTAGATTACATGCAGAATGGCGCTTCAATAGCATCAGTGTTAGCTTTGAAAACTGAAAACGGAGTGTATGAGCACACTAAATATATTTGCGACAGATTATTAGGTGCAGAGTTGATTTCAGTATCAACTATGGATATTAATGACCAAGCATTTATTAAATCAATTATAAAAAATGCTGATGGTAGTTTTGAATATGTATTAAGCTTAGCAGCCAAGGTGGAAAATAATGACGCTAATTTCGCAATAGAATCACATTGGAATTTAGACTTATATGAAGAAAACGTAACGTTTTATAATTTTCAAATATGGTCAGATTCGATGGATGATCTGTATAGTTTAGCTCAAGAAGTGTTAAACCTATTGGATACAGAAAAAACAATTTCTGATTATCAATTGTCAACACCGCCAACCGTATTTGTGAGAAAAGGGAAGTACAATAATGGTGCATTAGACCTTCAAATTATAAATACTAATGCAACTAATGCTGTAACTTTTGATTCTGGATTTAGAGTTACTGAAACTAGTGCTTTTGATTACACATCTTCTAACTTGGATTTAGATGAAAATTATATTACAGATATAACGGTGCAAACAGGACATTTATTTGATGTAGGGTTTAGGATTGGTGATGGTTTAAATACACCAGATGATTTATTTATGTCTGATGGTCCTTGGGGCGTAGATGATTCTGAAGGGAGCACAATCGTTAATACATATGAGGTTACAGAAAATACAATTGCCTTTGATGAGCAAGACTTTCCAGTAGAAAGAAACGTAATACTTAATGCAACAACAAGTACTTATTTTGCAGCTTACAGAGCGCTGACACCACGTTTTAAGGCTGTGGATTTAACAGCTTATGATAGTTTTAATTTGCAAGCAAAAGGAACTGGTAACCTAGAAATTACTTTAGTTAAACAAAGTATCACTAATTGGGAAGAGCAATACAAGACAACTATTGCTTTGACAGACGATTTTGAAGAGGTTGAGATACCATTCGTAGATTTTGCATCAACATTAGGAGCAGAGTTCGATGCTAATGATATTGTAACAATTGTGTTTACTATTGTAAGTGAAGACGGTATAACAACGACTAAAGAAATGAATTTGCAAAATGTGCGCTTTTCTAATAAAAGTAGCTTGTCTACTACCAATTTTGAAGCTAATACAAATAGTCTGGCGATTTATCCAAATCCAATGGTTGATACTGCAAATCTGCATTTTACGGTAAATAATACAGAAACAGTACAGTTAACAATTTATAACCAGTTAGGTAAGATGGTATATAATACAACTGTAACAGCGCAGCCTGGAAAAAATCAGATTGCATTAGAAAAACAAAATTTAAGTACAGGATTATACATCTGTAAATTGTCAAGTACACAAATGCACTATAATCCCTTAAAGTTACTAGTTAAATAGGGCTTTCTTTATAGTTTTTGATTGATGGTGTGGGAACCTAAGAACTAATAATAGCATTTTACAATTGGTTCCCTACAGGGGGTGAAAGCGCAATCTTTTGCCCCTTTTTTGTTTAGAAAACCAAGTTGAATAAGAATCGGTTCGTATACAATGTTGGTTGCAAAATGTTATTGGTCAATATCTATTTGTTCCAGCGTTTTTATAAGGTTGCTTCTTGTTATCGGTTTTACTATAAAGTCTGTTATTTGTTCGTATTCTTTAGCTTTATTAAGATCAGCGGGATCCACAGAAGAGCTGACAATGTAAAGTGTGATTTTTTTTGAAGTTTTTAGTTTTCTAAATTCATCTAAAAATTGCCAACCATCCATGATAGGCATGTTAATATCTAACAAGATTAAATCAGGAATATGTTGTTTTTCGGTTACTGCTTTTTTTAATCCCTTTATAGCATCTTCTCCATTATTAAAAACGGTAAAATCGTCACATAGCTGAGATGTTTTAAGTATTCTTTTTACTGCATAAATAAAGATGTGATCATCGTCAATTAAGCAAGTGGAATTAATATGTGTCATCTTTTAAGAGTATTGTAAAGGTTGTGCCCTGATTTATTTTACTTGCCACTTCAATTGTACCCTGCATGGCTTCAATTTGATTTTTTGTAATATAAAGACCTAAGCCTCTTGCTTCTTTATGTTTATGAAAGGTTTTGTATAGTCCGAAAATTTTATTTTTATGAAGATCCAAATTAATACCAAGCCCATTATCTGCAACGGTGATTTTTATATAACCTTCGATTTTTTCCGCAGTTATAGTAATTACAGGATGGACGTCTAGCCTTTTGTATTTAATGCTATTAGATATTAGGTTTAATAAAATACTATCTAGGTAGGCCGGAATTGCTAAAACGTTTAATGCACTGTCGATAGACAAATTTATTTTAGCATTTGTATCAATAATTTTTGCTTTAAAATTGGCTAAAGCAGTATTGGTGCATTTTAATAAATTGATGCTTTTTAAGTTTTTTTGTTTTTTAGAATTTATTATTGAGACTTCATTTAAATTACAAATAGTTTCACTTAGATTATTGACAGCCTCTTGTATTAAAGGAAAAAACTCGTTTTCTGTACATTCAGGCATGTCGGTTTTCATTATATCTAATAACATTTCTAGGTTACCAGCATGCGATCGTAAATTATGAGATACAATATGGGCGAAATTTAACAACTTTTCATTTTGGTTTTTTGTTGTGGCTAATAGTGTTTCTACTTTTTTGTAAGCCACTTTACGTTCTGATATGTCTATCAGATGTGATATAAAATGAACAGGTTGGTTCTTTTCGTCTCTTAATATAGATATAGATAATATGCAATTTATAAACGACCCCTCTTTTTTGATATAGCGTTTTTCACATTGAAATTTATCGGACTCCCCATCGATCAGTTTTTTAATATTGGCAGGAATAAGATCTATATCGTCTGGGTGAGACAGTTTATTTATTTTAACGCCAATAAGCTCTTCTTTTGTATATCCTAAGTAATCACAAAAACTTTTGTTTAATGTTATTATTCTACCTGACAAACTAACTAAAGCCATGGCGTTTGGAGCATGTTCAAAAGTAGTACGTATTAGTTCTTCTTTTAATTTCAGTTCGTTAAGCGTATTGTTTTTTTCGGTAATATCTTGTAAAACGCCAATGACTTTGCGGGTGACATTATTTTCTATTACAGGATAAGCGACAATGCGGACCCATTTGATATTGTTTTTTGCTGTTTTTAATTGAAACTCTCGGTCATATGGTTCTTGATTATTAACCGCACTAGTAAATAATAGATTGATTAAGTCGCGGTTGTAGCCTTCTAAAAAAAAATTAATACCTTCTTTGGTGTCCGGTTGATAATCTTGTTCTACCTCATGAATGGTTTTTGTCATAGCACTCCAAGTAACAGTGTTGTCTTGAAGGTTGACTTCCCAAGACCCGATAGCAATGTCTCTTTGTAGAGAATCCATGTAAGTTAATGTGGTGTTGTCTTCGGTCTTGTGTTTTTGAAATAACTGTTTGTAAAGTTCTTTCATGGTTAGGGGGGTATTACTAAAAAGTTAGGGCTTTAAAGTGTTGGTTTGATTGATTTTAGCGAAAATATAACTGGTTGATTACAAATATAATATTTAGTATAGATTAAAAGTGTAATTGTCAGCTAAAAAACATAATTTTTGTTATTTTTTATTCTGTTCATCGTTTAGTTTTAAAAGTGAATCGGTAGTTTGTCAGTGTTTTATAATGTTAATGTTGTGTTTTATTGCCAAAAACAAAAGTTGTTCGGTTTGCAACTTATTGTTACTGATTTTCGTTGTTGTTTCATGAAAAACAGGCTTGAAAGTGCTTTTTTTATTATGATTACCTTTATGTTTTAAACACAAAATTAATGAGTAAACAAATAACATTAAAAGATGCTATTTCCATTGGTATCGGAGGTATGGTTGGTGGTGGTATTTTTGCCGTTCTTGGATTGGCTGTGTCGTTGGCAAAAGGAGGTACGCCAGTCGCTTTTTTATTTGCAGGTATTATCGCCTTGTTAACGGCTTATTCTTATGCTAAATTGTCTAGAAAATTTCCAGAAAACGGAGGGACCGTTAGGTTTGTGGATCAACAATTTGGAAATGGGGTGTTTGCCGGAGGAATAAACAATTTACTTTGGATAAGTTATATTGTGATGTTAGCTTTATACGCTTCGGCATTTGGATCTTATGCTGCCGAGTTGTTTTTGATTACAGGAGACAAGGCTATCGACGTACGTATTTGTCAAACGTCTATAATTATAATAGCCTTGGCTATTAATTATTTAAGTGTCAGCCTGGTTGGTCGTATAGAGTCTGTTGCAGTTATTGTAAAATTGTTGATATTAGTAGCCTTCATTGGGATTGGGTTTTATGGATTTTCCTTACACCCAGAAAATTTACATCAATTACAGCCCAGCAATTGGGAAAGTCCTTTTTTATTACTCTCTGGAGGAATGGTAATTTTTGTAGCTTATGAAGGTTTTGAGCTGATAGCCAACTCTATTTCAGACTTAAAAGACCGCGAAAAAAATACCGAAAAGGCCTATTTTGGAGCAGTCGGTTTTGTGGTTGTTTTGTATATTTTGATTGCCATAGTTACCGTTGGGTCTTTACCTTTTGATAAAATAGCAAGTGCTAAAGACTATGTTTTAGCACAGGCTGCGGCACCTACTTTGGGGCAAGTCGGATTTACTATTATTACCATTACGGCACTAATATCTACCTTTTCGGCTATTAATGCAACCATTTTAGGAAGTGGACGTGTCAATTATGACATTGCCGAAGATCAAGAATTACCGCGTTATTTTTGCCATATTTTTTGGGGCAAACCTATTGGTTATTTAATAACTGCCATCTTATCCATTATATTGGTTAATGTCTTTAATCTTGAAAGTATTTCGACAGCCGGAAGTGCTGGCTTTTTGTTGATTTTTTGTCTAGTTAACTATATCGGTTTTAAAAAGTATCAAGAATTAGAGTCTAAAAAAAGCATTCATTTAATAGCTAGTATTTTGTGTTTATTGGCTTTTTGTACGCTTATTGTTCAGCAGTTTGAAACTAATGTCACTGGTGTTTTAGTCGCTTTAGGTATTATTTTGTTTTGCTTTGTAATGGAGTGGGTGTATAAAACTGTTGGCTTTAAAAAGTAATTGTTAATTAGAGATGGTTAGCTGTGCACCTAATGATAATAATCGACTTGTCGTTGAGGCTTTAGTGTTTTTTTTAATTAAGCATAGCGCATTTGGAATACCGTAATTCTAGATTTGATTTTAGTAGTATCTTTAGGCGTCTAACAATAACTCTTCTAAATTATAACCCATGAGATTAAAATACACGCCATTATTAGTTTTGGTTATAGCTTTAATTAATTTAAGTTGCAAAGACACTAAAACAGAACAGGCAGTCACATTAAATTTAGAAGTAACCACAAATAGTGTTGCGCTATTTGGAGATGGTGTTGTTTCTACTGGATTATACGAGCGTGATCTTGCTATTTCGCCTGATGGGAATCAATTAATCTATACTTTAGGCGATTACAAACAGCAAAGAAGGAGTTTAGTGCAACTTGATAAAGTAGATGGAGTTTGGAGTGATCCAGAATTAGTTTATTTTTCGGGTACTTATCAAGATATCGAACCGTTTTATGCAGACCAAGGCAATACCTTGTTTTTTGCATCCAATAGACCAATAGACAAGGATAGTACACGTAAAGATTATAATATTTGGTACAGTACTAAAACAGATGGTCAATGGGGACAACCAAAAGCGTTAAATACGACTATCAATACAGAGGAAGACGAATTTTATCCTTCTGTTAGCAATAATGGGAATCTTTATTTTACAGCAACTAAAGTAGAAGGAATTGGTAAAGAAGATATTTTTATGTCCAAAAAAGTCAATGGCGTTTATCAAAAAGCAACCGTTTTAGATAGTACTATAAATACAAAGCATTATGAGTTTAATGCTTATGTTACTCCTGAAGAAAATGTATTGATATTTAGTTCTTACGGAAGGGCAGATGGTTTTGGTGGTGGCGATTTATATTATAGTGTAAAAGATAAGAGTGGTCATTGGAGTCCATCTAAGAACATGGGAAAAGACATTAATTCCGAAAAGTTAGATTTTTGTCCTTTTGTGGATGTTAACCGAAACAATTTTTATTTTACAAGTGAAAGATTTGTCGTTGATTCATCTAAAATAAACACAGTAAAAGAATTAAAAGCATTTGCTAATAGAGCTCAAAACGGAACAGCTAATATTTACGCCATTGGATTAGACGCATTAGAGTTAGGGTTGTAAGATAATTATTGTTTTTATTAGTCGAGAGTATTCGCTGTGCTCTTAATGACAGGATTGGTGTAATTCTAATGAAATGAATTGAAAATAGACTAAAAGCATGTATGCTGAAAATAGTAGTGATTTTGTTGTTTCATCTTTTTTTTTTTTTTAAGACGTCAACTTTCTATTTTTAAGTATATTATAAAAAATGATAAATCATGAACTTAATACAAAATCAAGCAGAAACTTTTTATGAATATAATTTTAGTGACAGAGATGATCATAAGGATTTTGTTCAAGGATTAAGAATAGAATTAGATGAATATAGAAAGAATTCGCATAAACTTGAATTTATAGATGTAATCCTTAAACGATTGAAATTAGGATATGACAAGCATTTAGAAAGTTGTGAGTATAAAAATGATCGATTGAAATGCAGTATCAATTCGAATTATGAAAATACTCTCTTCTTTGTTCAAAATGAAAAAGAAGGAATAATAGAAAAATTAGATTCTACAGAATTCACAATTCTTGAAAGAAAACTAACTAATGAAAGTTTGACCAAAATAATTGAAGACTTAAGTGAAATAAAACTTGGCCAAGAACTTACTTATACGGACTTGTACGATGAATTTCAAGAATTAAAAGAATATTATTTCCTTAATAAAAAACATTGGAGTCAATTATTTATTGGTAGAATTAGTGAAATGGTTGCTGGAGGAGTAATAAGTGAAACTGTTTCAAAGGAGATTGTAACTACGGTTATGAAAAATTACCAAGGTTTAATAAGTTAAAATAAAATCAGTTATTTATGTCTTTTTTTTACAACTTCGAGTTTCCTTACTAAAATACAATATCAAGATTATAATGCCTGAATGGTTTGAAGCCATTGTATTTTGATTTGGAAATTAATAAACCTAAAGGTTTAAAACTTATAGAATATCTTTGTTTAAGAAAATTAAACGAATCAAAAATAGGTTTAGAAATAAGTAATGAATTATAAAACTGAAGTTCTTTAGTCGTTTCAAATAGATTATATTTTTTTATAAATTATGGATTTAAATATTGAAGAAGTAAGAAAATTACACAAAAGGCACGTAATTCAGATTGTTTTTTGAAAAACAATTATTTGTTTAAAAAGGAGTATGAAAAATTTAACGATAAAATAATCAAAGTAGCAAAAGGAGGTGATAACTTTGTTATGTTTGATTTTGTAGATAAAGAACTTGATGGTTCTGATATTCTTTCTGATTTAAGGAGAAATCACAAAAGAATATATTTTTCTAGTACTGGAGGTCAAGCTACTCACAATATGCTTGAATCCCCGTTGTATTTAATTTCAAAAGGATTTAAGGTTGAAATACGAGAATCACAAAACACTCATGGTTATCCTTCAAAAACGTATTTTATTTCTTGGTAAATAGAGAGGTTTATATTATTCTCTAATGATAGACAGTTTAAACTTAAATCTTTTCAGTACAAAATAAAACTAGTACCCCAAATTAAACCTTCCTGGATTTAAAAAGTCTAATGTTTTTAATCCTATCTTAATTTTGGAAAAAACATTCTTTTTAAAACAAAACTGGCAACGATCACTTATGATGTTGGTTGTGTTCTGCTTAGTTGTAAGCTGCAACAATACTAAAAGTAATGCTGTAGTTATTGCAAATAACGATACTATTCCTGTTTACAATTTTGACCAGTTAGAACCTTTGTTATATACAGAGCATAACAAAACTTACATTGTTAATTTCTGGGCTATGTGGTGCGCCCCTTGCGTTAAAGAACTACCATATATAAAAACTTATGCAGATAAACATCCTGAGGTTGAGGTGTTATTGGTTAGTATGGATTTTCCTAAAGATATTGAGACCAAACTAAAGCCCTTTTTAAAGCAAAAAAATATTACTAATAAAGTCGTGATTTTAGATGACCCCGATGCTAATACCTGGATAAATAAAATAGATCCTAATTGGTCGGGAGCCATACCGTATACCATTGTTTTTAATAATACAAAGCGTGCGTTTTTTGAGCGCTCGTTTGAAAGTGAAACTGATTTAGAAACTGAAATAAATAATACAATTAATAACTAATTTAAGATGAAAAGAATAACTGCAGTATTATCTATGATTGCATTGTGTGCAATTGTACTAGTGTCTTGTAAGGACAAAGGAGATCATAAAAATGACACCGCTTTAGAGCATGGAGATCATAAACATGGACCGGACGATAAGCATCATGAGGGTGATAGAAAAGGGCCACCAAAAGGCGGTAGTCCAGAGCAAACTAAAACGTTAGAAGAAATTGGAGGGTATAACATTGGAGACGTTGCAACGGATTTTAATCTTAAAAATGTAGATGGCGCAATGGTGTCTTTAGCAAGTATAAAAGATGCTAAAGGGTATATTGTAACCTTTACTTGTAACGAGTGTCCTTTTGCAAAACTATATGAAGACCGTTTAATAGCATTACACAATACATACGCACCACAAGGGTATGCTGTAATAGCAATCAATCCAAATAGCCCTGAAAACGAAAAAGAAGGTTATGCAGCAATGCAAGCTAGAGCTAAAGAAAAAGGATTTCCGTTTGTATACTTAGTTGATGAAGGACAAAAAATATATCCACAATACGGAGCCGTAAGAACACCGCACGTATTTGTATTGGATAAAGATCGTAAAGTCCAATATATTGGTGCAATTGATGATAATTCTAAATCACCTGAGGATGTAAAAGTTAAATATGTTGAAGAGGCGATTAAAGCATTAGAAGCTGGAGAAAAACCAGCAGTTACTTTAACAAAGGCAATAGGATGTCCAGTAAAAGCAAGTAGAGGATAATTTAATAGCACTATCCTTTATACTAAAAACACAAGCGTAATGCTTGTGTTTTTTTATGTTTTATTTTAAGCGTTATTAGATTTAGTCTCTAAAAACAGGCTTTTCAAATAAAAGCCATTTAAAGCGCAAACCAATTTCGTTAAACGTAAATCCTGCAGCAGTGGCGGAGGCAATATTACTACGTGTTGTAAATAGGTTAGCTAAGCAACGTTCCGAGAATTTGTAACCTAATTTTCCTTGTATCCTGTAGGTGCTTTGGCTACTGTCGTCATCTATATATTGTAATCCTGTGGCAGCCGTTAACTCGTAAAACCATTCTTTAGGTTTTGTAATGGCTTCATCTTTAATAATGTTTGCAAATACTTCAGCAGCATTAAAGGTTTCAGGAGAAAAATAAATGGTTGGGACTTGATTTTTAAAAGTAATGTATTGGTAGTTGATACCTGCTTTAAGTGATGGTTTTGGTAAAATGTTATAATATAATGAGGTGAATAAAAGGTTTCTTGCATTGTCATCACTCTGACTGGTATAAAAGTATTGTGTAAACCAACCGACATTAAAATTGGTGTTTAAGCTGTAGTTGGCATAAAAGTTATTCTGTACAATTTCACGATCTAATAACTCGGCATTAAAACTTTGTAATTCACGTTTGTAACCAACAGTTAAATCTTGTAATTTAAAAGGTTTAATATTAAAGGATAGATCTGTTAATAATTGTGTGTAATCATTAGTGGTTGCCTTTGCAGAGGTTAGTCCGGCAGTACCTTTAAAGGTTACGTTTGGAAGTAGCTGATAAGAAAGCCCAAAGTTAACGTCATGTGATGTCGCTTCATTATTAGTCACTGGGTTATTGGTGCTTCTGTAGTTATAACTTCCTAAAAGTTTAAATTTTGTTGAAAACGGAAACTCTAAATTATTATTAAAAGCAAAAGCTTCGTTGTCTCCATTATCAAAGGTGTATGATGTTTTTCCTTCGTAAGTTGGTGTAAAGGTTGTGTTGAGGTTTTTTATAAAATTGGATGCATCCTTTTGGTTGTCGTAAAATTTTAAGGTGTTTTCTGCAGAGGTATAAGCGGCATCATATTTTCCTAAAGCTTTTAAAGCGTTTGCATTTCCTAAGTTACCATCAAACGATGTACTATCATTAACCAAAATTTGGTCATAGTCCATAACACTCTTTTTAAAATCACTTTTATAAATATTGAGAGTAGCACGTAAAGCTAAAACCCAATTATCATTAGGTTTAGTTTCGATTAATTTCGCGATAAGCGTATCTGCAGTTTTATATTTTTTATTCCAAATTAAAGCTTGTGCATAACGTTCTGTGGTTTGTTGCGTTACTGTTGGATCTGTATCAGCCTCTAAACTATCATAAGCTTGTTGACTTAATTGTAAAGCTTCTTTTTCTTTTCCGTTTAAGTGAGATACTAAAGCAGAACCGTTTAATGCAGTAATTTTATTTTCAGGGTTTTCAGCTAAAATAACATAGGTTGCTTGGGCATCGTCCAATCTGTTTGCAATTAAATATAAGTTAGCTAAGTTTAATAAGGTGTCTTTGTCGTTATTAAACAATGCTAGGTTTTTTTTAAGTAATACTTCTGCTTCATCATACTGTTGTGCTTGTTGCTTTTGATAAGCATAGCCTAAATACATGTATTTTTTGGAGGTTAATGCATTTGGATTTCCTGGTAAAACGTCTAAAGCTTTATCGACATATTTTAGGGCCGCTTCATATTCCTTTAAATTGGATAAGGTATTGGCATAACTTAATAATGCTGGAAAACTTTTTGGGTCTTCGTCTATTAAACTTTTAAAGTAGGTTTTTGCTTTTGGAAAATTACTAGTCCATAATAACGATTCGCCATAATTTAATTTCACCTCAAAATCCGTTGGGTAGTCTGCTAATAGATTTATAAAAAGGGTGTTGGCGTCTTCTGGTTTTCCGTTTAAGCCAATAGCACGACCATAACATAGCCTAGCAGTCTTATTGTCTGGATACTCTTTTAATATCGTACTGAAAAATGTTTCCGCTTTAGCGTACTTGCCCGTTTCTAAATAGGTAAAGCCTTCTTGCATATCTTGAGCATGACTAAAAGCAACAGTTAATAGTAGGGTAAGTAGGGTGAGAAATTTGAGTTTCATGTTCATGTTTTAATTCACTTGCAAGTTAGTCATTCATATCCATTCATTCATCTACACCAATGGTTCACTCGTCGAAATACATCTGAATTTGAGGGAGTTGTGTTGCATCTTTGTATCAGAAATCAGACAATAATAATTTAAATATAACACTTATGGCACTTAGAATTACACAACAAGATAATACAATTACTTTAGAAGGAACATTAAATACTGAAACAGTAAATAATTTTAAATCTCATTTTAATTTTATTTTAAATGCTTTTAAAAATGTAACTTTAAATATCGATAAGGTAAAAGATATTGACGACTCTGCAATGCAAATATTAAAAGCAATGTATGTTAATGGCGTAAAAAATAACATGATGTTTTTTGTAGAAGGAAATAGAAGTGAAGTAATCTACGAAGCATTTCAGTATCCTAAAGTAGCTTAATTAGTAACCCTAAACCAACCTATAAGATGTCTATTTTAACTCTTTTAAAAACCAAAAAAGTAACTCCAGAACAAGTGTTTATGCTAAGTGTTTTAGCAGTCAATGGAGGGAATTATTTGTACAATCTTATTCTAGGACGTGTTTTAGGTCCTGCTCAATTTGCAGATGCCGCAGTATTAATTACTTTTTTGTTGGTGTTATCTTTTGTGGCGATGACGTTTCAATTAGTAACGGCTAAATTTTCTGTGATTTTTGAAAATGAAACGTTTACCAATTTTGTGGCTACAATTTATAAAAACGCAACGGTTGTTGGTTTAGGCTTTGGTGCTTTAATTATTGTTTTTGCCAAACAGTTACAATCGGTATTTAATACTTCGTCTTCTGCAATGTTTACCATATTTGGAATTGGAGTGCCAATCTATTTTTTAATGAGTGTGAATAGAGGGGTGTTTCAGGGTAAAAAAGAATTTAAATCATTATCCATTACTTATCAAGCCGAAATGTTAAGCCGATTAGTAATTACTTTAGGTTTAATCTTTTTATTTGATATGCAATCTTCTGTAGTTATTGCAGTTGGGATTTTAATTTCTTTTGGTTTTGGTTTAGTGCCTTTTAAATTCAAAAATTTAAATTTTAAAAAGACTATTGCAATTGAAGCTAGTCAATCCAAACAAGTCAAAAGCTTTTTTGTAATAACGGCATTTTACGAGCTAACACAGATAATAATTAACAATAGTGATATCTTATTGGTTAAACATTACTTTGACTCTTACGACGCAGGATTATATGCTTCATTAGCTTTGATTGGTCGTATAGTATATTTTGTAGCTTGGATGTTTGTCATGTTGTTACTGCCAACAGTGGTTCAGCTTAAAAAGGAAGGTAAAGCAACAGCGCCAATATTATTTAAATACGTAGGTTATATTGCAGCAATAGCAACGACAATTGTTATTGGTTGTGCGTTATTTCCTAGAACAGCCATAACACTATTATTTGGTGATAGTTATTTAGCAATGGCACCTTTATTATGGAAATACGCTCTGGCTACTGGCTTGTTTGCTATTTCTAACATATTTGCTTACTATTATTTATCGTTGGACAGATATATTCCTGTCGTTATTTCAGGTGTTTTTGGAACGCTTCAAATGGGATTAGTTGTCTTTTTTCATGAAAGTTTAGAACAAGTAGTGCATATGCAAATTATAGCAATGGTTTTATTGTTAGTAATACAAGTGCTCTTTTTTATGTTTGATTCTAAATTCAAAAAATAAAAATAAATTTATATTAATTAGTCTTATATAAATAAACAAGGAAAAATGTTGTGGTTTAAAACTACAACTTTTTCTGGTTGATGAAGACTCAGATTATACCAGTGTAATTGATTCTTTGATTGGTTTGTCATTCAGAGCGGCGCGAAGAATCCATATAGTAAAGATGGCTAACTTAAGTGATTTTTTGTACAAGGTTTGTATATGATGAAAAAAGTTTACTATATTGAATAACAGTGTGATTAGCGTTTTGATAAATGGAAATCTATACTTTATTACCATTCGTCTACAGTAACTGGTAAACTATCTAAACTCATCACTGTTAATGACTTTAATAACGCAAATTTGTAGTGTAATTAAGAAACAATATATTAAAACTCATAAAATAAAGCATTCAGAATTTAAAAGTTTTTATTTAACTGAATGTAGCAAGATTTAATCAATAAGTAATAATAAAGTCCGCATGAAACTAGCCATCGTAACCGCGTATCCTCCAAGTAAAGTCACCTTAAATGAGTATGCTTATCATTTAGTAAAACATTTTAGACAAAAAGACAATGTTACTGAAATAGTTTTACTAACAGACAAAACAGAGGGTGCAAAAGATATTGCGTTTACAGAAAAGGGTTGTAAAATTACAGTAAAAGAATGTTGGGCATTTAATAGCTACACAAATATTATAAATGTGACTAAAGCGATTAATAGCACAAAACCAGATGCTGTATTGTTCAACTTACAATTTATGAAGTTTGGGGACAAAAAAATTGCGGCAGCTTTAGGGTTAATGTTACCGTTGGTTTGTAAGTTGAAAAAGATACCTAATATCGTGTTATTACATAATATATTGGAAGAAGTAGATTTAGGATCCGCAGGATTTACGTCTAATAAAATCATGCAAAAAGCCTATGGGTTTATAGGGACTAGTTTAACGCGATTAATTTTACAAGCAGATACGGTTGCGGTAACGATGCAAAAATATGTTGCTATTTTAGAAAAAAAATATAAAGTAAATAATGTGGTTTTAATTCCGCACGGAACATTTGAAATTTCTGAAGAAAAACCAAAATATAGCTTGCCTGAAGGGCCTCTGCAAGTGATGACTTTTGGGAAGTTTGGAACTTATAAAAAAGTGGAATCTATGATTGAAGCGGTTGAGAAAGTAAGAGCATCCACAGGGCTAGACCTTGAAGTTGTCATTGCAGGAATGGACAACCCAAATGTGCCTGGTTATTTAGCAAAAGTACAAGACGACTATAAGCATGTTCCACAAGTGCGTTTTACGGGTTATGTAGAAGAGCATGAGGTGCCAACCTTGTTTCAGGAAAGTGCAGTAGTTGTATTTCCATATACTTCTACAACTGGAAGCTCAGGTGTATTGCACCAGGCAGGAAGTTATGGAAAAGCAGTGGTTATGCCCGATTTAGGAGACCTTGCTTTATTAGTAAAAGATGAAGGGTATCAAGGTGAATTTTTTGAACCAACATCTGTGGAGAGTTTAGCGACAGCAATTGAAGCTATAGTTACTAATGATACACACAGAATAGCTTTAGGGCAAGCAAATTATGAAGCAGCAACTGCCTACCCAATGGAAAAGATTGCTGATATGTATTTGAATACATTTAATGCGATCATCAAAAAAAAACAAAAAAATAATAGTTAATAGCACTATTAGAAAAGCTATTGTGATAGAACCTACTACTATCGAATAAAATAAATAAATGAAGCCTTTTTTGCCCCAAGCATTAATACGCTTACTGTATGTCATTCAGGCGCTACTGAAACTAAAAAGTATATTTTAATTTCTGGTATTTAGCATTGCTAATGATGGAAGATCCTGTTTAAACTTTAACACCTACTCTAAGTTAAGACTCTTTTAAATTGCTCTGAATGACAACGCGTTATGCCCATTACATTAATTCGTAATGTATTTAAATGACGCCTTTTTTGCCCCGTTTTTGTCAATAAACCCAAAATGTTTTTGGGTATTACGACGCCAAGGTCGACTACCTACAACTGCCTTAGGCACATCAACAAAATCGTATAGCGTCCAAGACATGAATTGCAGATTATTAGATGCGATGATTTCTTGGATTTTTTTGTGATAATTAGCTTGATCTTCTTCAGAGCTGCCAAAAGGTTTCCAAAACCCAGAATAAGAGGAGATTCCAAATTCTTGTAACACTAGTTTTTTGTTCGGAATGTCTTTACGCATGGTTTTTATAGCTGTGTCTAATGCGCTTAAATCTTCATAGTAATGAAACGATACGAAATCAACTTTATCTTTTAAAATAGTTGCACTTTGTGTATTTGACCATCCAATAGTTACAGGGTGAATCGAGTCAACAGATTTTACTGCATCTATCATATTGTCTAACCAAGAGACTACTAAGTCTTCTCCTCTAGAATCAAAATCTAAGTTGGGTTCGTTTTTGATATCCCAAGCCATAATAGCGTTGTGATCTTTAAAAGTAGAGACTATTTTTTTTGCATGATGTTGGTTTAATGTCCAATTCATTACGGAATAATCGCCATAAAAATCAAATAATGTTAAGACCACTTTTAGGTTGTTCTCTTCTGCAGCATCTAAGGTTTGTTTTAGTTTTTCCAACTTTAACGGGTTGACTTCTGCTTTGCCAAAATCATCATATTGCACAAATAATCGTACAGAATTTAATCCAGCATCTTTTATTATTTTAAAATCATTGCTGATCGTGTCTTTAGAAAAAGCATCTCCAAACATGTTCCAAGGTGTTGCTTTTGGATAGTAGTTAATACCTTTAAGTGTTAAGCTATCGGTATTGATTTTGTTTGCTTCAACTACAAAAGGAGTACTCATTTCTTTGACTAAATGTCTAATACGCCAAAAACCATCTTCTAATAAAAACACCATTTTATAGGTGGAAGTTTCTGTAGTTTCTAAAACTAATGCTTCATTTTTAAAAACACGTTTATATTCGACAACATCACGATCTGTAATCACTGCTAATTGTCCATCTTCACTAAAAAACTCTAAAGTAGGTTTATGGTTTAGCGTTGTTGCTTCAATACTGACGGTGTCTGTTTTATTTAAAGCGATAAAATCAAGGATGTTTTTTCTAGCACTGTCTGTATAATAATCTTTAATACCGGCAGTTTTATTGGTTCTGTAAGCCACTTGTTTGACGTACCAAGCGTCTAAATAATCATTTTCTAGAGCATTAAGCGTCTGATTGTCCATTGCTCTTCCTTCATTTTGTAAAGGCTCCCAAACTACTTTAGGGATGTATTGTTCTACTTTTCTAATTTCGGTATGTAGCATTTTACTTCGATCGGCTCCCGTATTTAGATAACTAAACAACGCACTAATAGCAGAAATAATTAAGGCTACAATCATAATATATGAGATGATTAATATGGTACGTAGTATGTTTTTATTAAGACCTACCATAGTTTAATTGTGTTGAATTCTTTTGATTTTCCTGCGGTTTTAATGCGGAAATTATAATGGCCAGTAGCATAAATAGCTGGCTTTAAGTTGAAATTGACGTACCCATTAAATGATGTTTTTATAATCGTGTCTAAAAGTGAACCGTCTTTATAAATTTGAAGGGTTACATGTAATCCATCCGGAATCATTTGCTTCATAAAACTTTGCAAAGGGCCAACAGTTATTGCTCTATTTTTATAAGTAAAAGCAACCTCGAAGTCTTTAATAACTTGTTTGTAGTTAAGTGATATCGTATTGCTTTCTGACATGCCATCAACATAAGCTTTAATACTCCAACGGTCTGCATAATCAGGATGTATCATTTTAGCTTGTACAACTCCTTCAATAGTTGTTCCTGTAGTTTTTAAAATATTTCCCTTTTCATTCGTGATAAAAAAGGTAACAAATGTACCATCACTAACAATATTGTTTTGCTTGTCTTTTAATACCGAAGTATAAAACGTTGTTACTTGGTTTCCATCGGCATAATCATGGGGTCGCGCAGCTGAAATTTTAAAATCTGTAGGAATGGCAGCCGTCACGTTTATCGTAAATTCTTTAGAATTAATTCCTAAGCACTCTGAAGAGACAAGCATGCGCCCACTTTCTTTTTTTGAGTTTATATTTTTGTGCGAAATTAAATATTTAGTAAAAATAGCATCATTTTCTTCTGAAGCTAAAAATTGGTGCTTTGCGTTTATTAATGTGTTTTCGGCTAATGGATTGTCTAAGGAGTCTGTAGGAATAACAACTAGCATTGTATAATCCGTTCCACCAGCTTCAATGCTAGGAGGACCAATATAGGTTTCCATGTTCGCTACTTCTGTATTTGGATGAATAGTAAAAGTCCCTGAAAGGGAGGTGTGTTTGTCTAAGAGTTTCCAAGTATTGATACCTCTTTTTTTAGTAATGTTTTCAGGTATTTTATAATGTAAAGTATTGTTCTTTAAGGTAGCAGATACTAAGGTCGAACCGTAACTGTTAGAGCAGTACAATAATGGTTTTTCAGCTGCTGATGTTGTAAATTTTAATACAATTGTATTGCCAGCTTGGTAATTGATTTGTGTGCTTGTTAATACAATTGCATTTACAGTGTCACTTTGTTGCACAACAGCAGAGGATGATAATAAAATCAAACTTAAAAGGGCTAAATATATGTGTTTAAGCTGCATTAATTTGGGCTTCCTATGTATGTGTTAATCTCTATTTTAATATAACTAAAATCTGGGTGGTCAATTTGTTGTAATTGCGCATCACCATGGTTTTTAATCCTGTTAGGTACTATTTTACTCGCAATATCTTCATTTGGTAACCCGTTTATAAAAATGTTTTTCATGCTGTCGTTAATAATTTTGACACTACCGTCTTTTAGTATTTGGTACTCAAAATCTTGTTTCCGTTGCTGTCTCACACCTTCTTTTACAAATAAATGATCTACCCAAACCATTATTTTGTTTTCATCATAATACGTAATTAATAGCTGAGGTATTGTAATTTCTTGGATGCCACTATTAAACAAATTCCCATTAATGGTTTTTTTAGTTAGATTTATATCGCTTAGGACTACGCTTTTATATAAATCAGAACCAGAGACATTACCAGCAACTTGCAAATTGAATTTTGTCGGTTGTTCTTCAAATTCAACAGGAGTAAATTCATCAGGATTAAAGGTGTCAGGAATGGAATCTTGTGTTCTAGACCAAGCAATGCCTTCAAAATTAATGCGGAAGCTACTAGATTCCTTAGGCATTAGTTTATGTTTGACATGGTATTTAGCGTTGTAGGTTGCTAGTTGTTTATTGTCGTCGTTATACAGGGTGCCTTTTAAAATAACATCTGCAGGGACATTGTCTATATTCTGGACTTCTCCAATAATAGCATAACTACCAGCATAGTGTACTAGTTTGGCTGATATGACTTCTAAAACGGGTTGTTTTAAAATATCTTCATGATGCGTCTGTTCTGTTGTAATACGTCTACGACCTTGATTAAAGTATTGTGTTGCATTAGCAGAATACAGTTGGTCTGGTGGTAAGTCATTATTTAAATCGTCAGGTTGTAAGTACCATTTTCCTTTACGTCTTGACAATGATTTATAATCAATTTTTTCAATTTTTTCTAAAGGTGTAATCCATTGGCTAGTCACTTTCGCAGAGACAGTGCTGTCGTTGTGTTTAGTGATTTCGGTTTCAATAGCATCCATTTTCGCATAACTACTTAGTAGCCCGTCGGTGACCGAAATCTCTAACATATATTGTGCAATAGGTAATGTGTTGTCAGGATCGATTAAACTATGCGCTTTTTCAAATTCCTTAAAATCTAAAGCATCATAATACGCTATGATCGCATTTTCTGGGCTGCGTTGCGAATCATTTTTTAGGTAGAATAAATAAATACCATAAAATAATACAATAGCCAATATAATTGACCAAATATGAGTGATGAATAAAACAGGTCTTGGAAATTTAGTATACGTTGTTTTATATTTTAAAAAATCTGGTAATGGTTTGATGCGTGTTTTTAGCATGTTGACCCAAAGCATTTGTATGTTTAATACAAAAGCGACTAAAACGGTTAAAAAAGGAATGATTCCCCACATAATTTTAACCCACTTGGCAACATCTTCTTTTGGTAAAATGGCCGATACTGGAGGGATATTGAGTCGTTCCCAAACCATAATGCCATTTTCTAATTGTCGTAAGCGTTGCCAGCCACAGAAATAAAGAATGGGATCGTAGAATTTATCGTTGGAAAATATATACTTAAGATTATATTTTTCAGGAGTCGTTAAAAACTGCTGTAACGAGCCAATACCGGCAACACCTTTGAATTTAGAATTCTCTAAACGCTCGATTGGTCTTGTCGTTAATTCTGGTAATCGTCTAGCAGAATGGTAGTTTCCGTCGACAGTCATGGCATCCGTTTGTGCACTAAGCCAAGCCATTTGATCACCAAAACCTAGAGTTAAAAATCGCCATTTGTCATGATCATCTTGATTTAAGAAATTCACAATTGGTAACATCTTTATTTTCTGTGGTTGCGATGGCCTAAAATAGTTTAAACTCATAGTAAAAATGACCATAAACACAAATAACCCTGCCAATATACCGCCAATTATACGATGGTAAATGGCTCCAAATTTAGATTGTATCAGTGCCTTTAAATCGCCTTCCACAAAACGATAAGCAAATTCACCTAACATGGGGATGGATAGGATAGAGGCCCATAGCGTAAACCTATCTAAAGTTAAAATATTAAAAGCAGTTTCGCCTAGCATTTTTAAAGGCACTGGTGTCGTTCCTCCAGTTCCTAAAATGGTGCAAATGGTTATGGATAAACCAAAAAACAAATAACGTTTACTATAATATCTGTAAAAAATATAAGGTAATACAACCAATAGAACGCCCCAAGGAATTAAAAAGAATACTAATCCAGACGATGTGATTTCTAAAAAATTATCACGAGAGCCATGCGGAATAGGGACTTGTGTAATTGGGTTGGCTTTAGAGTTTAACCAATAGGGGAAAATACAGCCCACAATTAGCACTAAAGACAACATTCCAAAACTAACAATGCGTTTAAAAAGTTTAAAAAAGCTATTTAAAAATATTTTAAAGGTCACTTCTTTCATGGTGCTGACTTGCTCTCGGGACACGTCCATAATTACCATTCCTATAAGTGGAAATATAAAAAAGATCATCCCAAAAATAGGCGTGACGTGATGAGAAGTTACTGTGACGGCTATTAAAGATAAAGAGGTCGCTAAGTACCATAGCTTACCTGTTTTTAACCATAAATAGATTTCTGGCAAGGCATGCATTAATACAGAAACTCCAATAATACTTGGTAGTTGTCCAAAAATATGAAGGGTTTCTACAAAAGATGATGAAAAGACAGCCAAAGCTGTCGCGTATCCTGCAACCGTTTTGTTTCCGGTCATCATTAAAGAAAAACGATAGGCTCCAGTAATAAATAGTACAATAGCAATTAAGGCGACGCTAAACATTCCGAATTTTAAACCACCAACTAGAGAGAATAATCCTATGGTCTGATGTACTAAAGGTGGGTAGCTTTGCACGGTAAAACCTGTATACCATTCGTAATTCCAAGGTTCAAACCAACTATTGGCATAATGATCGGCAAAAAACAAGTGTATCAACGCATCATAGGTGGTTTCCAAAGTAAAAAATATGGCACTACCATGAAATGCCAATCCTAAGAGAATCGCTGATATTAAGAATTTATTTGAGGTTTCTTTCAATGGTTTTTTTTTATGTAATTTACTGAAGGTTAGGTGTGATATCTAAAATAATCTCTTATATTTAATAGATAATGCTAGATAAAGCTGTTTTTTTTAAAGCCTAAGCCATAGTAATATGGTAAAGATAAATAAATATAATAGTGCTTGCTTTTTTAATTGTCTATAGCAAACGACCATTCGTCGACACTTAACTATAGGTTAAACTAAAATGCAGTTTAAAAAATACCTTTCCTTGTATTTTTGTACCATCAATAATAAACAAACCGCCCCAATATGAGAGTTTTAGCCATCGACGACCAGCAACTAGTTTTACTTCCGTTACAAAAAAGATTAGCCGAATTAGGTTATGAAGTAAAAATTGAAACTGATGCCGCTAAAGGATTAGAATTATACGAATCCTTTAAACCTGATTTAGTTATTGTAGATATTAATATGCCAGGTGTTTCTGGGTTAGAAGTTGTAAAGCATATTAGAATTACTAAAAACTCTCAAATACCAATAATGGTACTGAGTGGGGATACAAAAGATGAAACTATTACGGAAGGTTTTGATTTAGGAATTAATGACTACATGAAAAAGCCATTAAGTTTAAACGAAATTAGCGCACGTGTAAAACGATTGATTGGTGTTCCTGAAGGGCAAGATAAGGTGTCTACAAGTAATGTGATGATTCAAGAGCGTTGCGTAGGTGTAGTTATACCGTGTTATAATGAAGAAGAGCGTTTGTTAAGCGATGAGTTTACTAGCTATATTGATAAAAATTCAGGTTACCATTTATGTTTTGTAAATGATGGTAGTAAGGATAAAACGTTAGAAGTTTTAAACGAATTAAAAAAAGGAAGAGAAGACTTTATTACCGTGTATGACTGTGAGAAAAATGGAGGAAAAGCAGAAGCAGTACGTTTAGGAATGTTACACATGGCTAAAAAAGAGGATTTAGATTATATCGGTTTTTTAGATGCTGATTTATCTACAGATTTAGCAGATTTTGATGACCTAGTTAAAACGATAGAAACTTCAGAGTTTAAAATTGTAAGTGGTTCTAGAATCTCAAGAATGGGAGCTGACATTACAAAAGAGTCTGCTAGAAAAATAATTAGTCTAACCATTAATTTTATAATCAGAAAGATTTTAAAAATGGATTTTAAAGACACGCAATGTGGTGCTAAAATTTTCCGTAAAGATGTTATCGATATCGCTTTTGGCGAAAAATTTATAACACAATGGATTTTTGATGTAGAGATTTTTAAAAGAATGAGTATTCATTTTGGATTAAAAGAAGCCAAAGCTATGCTATGTGAACAACCATTAAAAAGGTGGATTCATGCCGATGGTTCTAAATTATCAATGAAAGATTCAGTAAAAATCGTTGGACAATTAGGACAGATTGCTTGGGTTTACAGAAACAAAAAGCAAAACACTAAAAAAGCAGCATAACATTAATTATAAGTAACTTAATTACCAAACTTTCTAAATCCCCAAATCATGAAAACAGGTATCATAATAATCTTTCATAATAATGAGAAAGATATAGACATAGCTATTTTTACTAATCAGCTTAGACAGTCCAAAGACATTCAATTCTGTTTAGTTAATAATGCCAGTAAGGACAATACGCTTTTAGCATTACAAGATATTAAAGACTCTAGATTACCCAATGTATCTGTAGTAGATATCAGAAAATTTAAATCGGACGTATCAGCAGTAAGAGCAGGCGCTAGATTTATGTTTAATCAATTTAATTTAAAACATTTAGGGTATGTCTGTACCAATTTACTGAATATTAAATACCAAGGATTAAACGGTTTAGTAAAAGCAATTAACGAAAATCATGAGGTTATTGAAGATTATAACACACAAAATTTAAAAGATCGTGGTATTAAATTAACATTATTTCAAAGTTTGTTTTCAGTAGTAGAGTATTTGAAAAAATTGAATGTAAAAAACAAATTTGTGCACCGTCAGTATTTAAGTAAACTATAAATCAGTCATTATGAAAGTCTATCCAATAAAATTTAATCCCATCTTAAAAGAGAAAATTTGGGGCGGAAACAAACTAGGGCAACTTTTAGGGAAAGCTACAGATAAAGATAATGTTGGTGAGAGCTGGGAGATTTCTGATGTCAATGGGAATATTTCAGAAGTTAGTAATGGAGACTATAAAGGTGCTAATTTAAAAGACTTAATTACAACACATAAAGCAGACCTTTTAGGAGCAGAAAACTTTGCGAATTTTGGTTATAATTTTCCTCTATTAATTAAATTTTTGGATGCTAAAACTGATTTGTCGGTACAAGTACATCCAGATAATAAAATGGCTAAAAAACATCATGATAGTTTTGGAAAGACTGAGATGTGGTATATAATGGATAGTGATGCTAATGCAGATATTGTATTAGGTTTAAAAGATAAAACAACAGATCCAGAGCTTTTAAATCATATTACTGCGCAAAATGTAGCTTCAGTATTTAATAGAGAACAAGTTAAAAAAGGAGACAGTTTTTTTATTCCAGCAGGAAAAATTCATGCGATAGGTGCAGGTGTTTTAGCTGCAGAAATTCAGCAAACCTCAGATATTACCTATCGTGTGTACGATTGGGATAGAACAGATGATTCTGGGCAGAAAAGAGAACTGCATACCAAGTTAGCAGAGCAGGCGACCAAACAATTTGATTCTAACGGAAAAGCAGACTATACATTACAACCTAATACTAGTGCTAATTTGGTTGACTGCGATTATTTTACAACTAATATTTTAGATGTTACAGCGCATAAAATTATTGATTATTCAGATTTAGATTCGTTTATCATTTTTATGTGTGTAGAAGGTGAGGTCGACATTGCAATAGCAAATCATATAGAAACGCTTAAAATGGGAGAAACTGTTTTAATCCCTGCAAGTGCAAAGGAGGTTACATTTAGCGCTAATAACTCTAAATTATTAGAAGTATATGTTGCTAAAGGCTTGGTTAAAGCAATTCAACAAGCATCTTAATCTACTTTATGTAGAAAAACACAAAGCAATTACTATATTTGTACGCATCAAAAAACAATTTTCATGAGCGTACTTCAAATGTTACAAGAAAGAAGCAATACAACTTGCGAGTTATGTACTTCTAATATAGATACCAGACAATATAATATTCCGCCATCATTAACAGAAACTGTAGATACTTGCGTATTAGTTTGCGGAACTTGTTATGATCAAATCGAAAAAAACACAGAAATGGATGTTAACCATTGGAGATGTTTAAACGATAGTATGTGGTCGGAGCATGTGGCTGTTCAGATTATGGCTTGGAGAATGTTACAACGATTAAGAAGTGAAGGTTGGCCAAAAGATTTGTTAGACATGATGTACTTGGACGAAGATAATTTAGCAATCGCTAGATTAACAGACGAGCATAAAGATGAAGCAGATAAAATTATCCATAGAGATGTTAATGGTGTTATTTTGGAAACTGGAGATAGTGTCGTTTTAGTTAAAGATCTTAAAATTAAAGGATCTAGCCAAGTTGCTAAACAAGGGACAGCCGTTAGAAATATTAGATTAGATCGTGAAAACGCAACTTATATTGAAGGTAAAGTAGGACCAACACTTACCGTTATTATTACTGAATACGTTAAGAAACTATAATCTTAATTACAACATATAAAAAAGGCTTCAATTATTAATTGAAGCCTTTTTTGTTACAATGCTTTTTCTTGTTGTTTGTAAAATGCATCGGCTTGAAGTTGCAGTAATGCACGTGCTTTTTTTTGCTTGTACTGATAGATTTCATCATCTTCAGATAGATCGCTATATATTTTATCGTTTATTTTAAAATCAGCAGTGACAGATAATGCTCTTTCTTTAACACGTTGTTCAACTACTGTTTTTATAGCTGTTTCTTGGTCTTCTAATTTAAAATCATATTCGCCTTTTGGAGCTAATAATTTAGCTATAATTGGAGACGTTTCAATAGCTAGAAACAATAAAAATATAAAAAAGGAAGGAATCCAAGGTAAAGTGTTTAAAGCGGTCACACGTGCCATTAAACCATCAAAGCCATCAATTATAGGTTGTGTATTGGCAACTTGACTATCGTATTTGGTTTTTAGTAAAAGTAATTCAGCTTCAATTGTAGCAACTTTATCTTTGGACTCTGTTTTTAGTAATTGTAATTCAGCTAATGCTGTATCGTGTTTATCCCTTTTTTCTTTGTAAACAGGGCCTTTTCCTAATTTGTTTGATCCAGAAGTACCTTCTGCTTCTGTAATATATGTGCTGTATAATGTGTTTACTTCTGCTGCTTTAGCATCTATTTCATTTTGAAGGTTAAGGATCTGTTGTTTTAATTCGGTTTCTTTAGGCAAAAATTGCAAAGCAATGTCGTCTTGATTTTGCAGTGTCATTGCATTTTTTTCGGTTAATAAGACTTGATTGATTTCTTTTTCAAAGATCTTAAGCTCTAAAGGTTTTGATATTACAATAGCAATAATTAAAGCTAAAATTAGTCTAGGTGTTGCTTGAAGCAATTGATTGAAAAATGAACCTCTTTTTTTGATGGTTGACACAATAAACCGGTCTAGATTAAAAATTAAAAGCCCCCAAACTAATCCAAATCCCATAGACGTGAATATGCTTTCAAAAATGGTGTAAAGTGCGTAGCTTGAAGCTATAAAAGCTAGTATTGCAGTAAAAAAGATTGTGGCGCCTATTCCTGCATATTTATTTTGTTCGCCAATGGAGGATGTTTTTAGTATCGCTGTATCCGCTCCAGAACAGATAATAAAAAAATGATTTAACATGATGTGATTGTTTTGATTGATGCTATCTATTAGAACGCTAAAGGTTTGATTTTGTTACAGTTTAAAGCAAAAAAAACCTCAAATTATTTGAGGTTTTTTTGTGATGTTAAAGCATTTGGTTATTCGTTTATAACTTTTCCATTAAGCGTATGTATTGGTTTTTCTGAAATATCTACTCTAGATGAACCATTGTTTGTCTTAGAAGAGATATTTAGATTAGAATTGTTTTTCACTAAATCTATTGCTTTATCAGAGGTAATAGCGTCCCCATTATAGTAAAAAGAAGCCCCTTTATTTGCCATTTTAATAACGTGGTCTTTAGTACTTATTGGTGGAGGAGGAGGTAAGAAACCTATGTCGTCATCTTCCCACGTTTTTTTAAATTCAGCAATAACTTTATCATTTTTATAGACTTTAGTTATTCTTTGACCAGGAATAACTGTACTTCCATCGGTTTGGCTTGAAGATAATTTAGTACCGTTTTTGTCAATTTCAAATCCTTCACGATTGTAGTATTTAGTCTTGTTGGCTGTTTGTACATAATACTGTTCTTTACCATTGATGACTATAAACCCTGTACTGTATTTACCGAAGTTATTAACCGCCGGAGGAGGAGGAGGAGGAGGAGGTGTATTTGAAATCTCTCCTTTGTTTACTATTGGTGGTGCCGGAGGGGGTGGAGGTAGTTGAGCGTGTTCACCTTTTTTTATTATTGGTGAATGAGAGTAATTCTCGTCTTTTTTATCTACTAGTTTTATGGTAATAGAAGTAAATGTGGTTGATTTACTTTTTATATCAAAGACTATTATATGGTCTCCTTGTTGTGCTTTTAAAATGTGCTGTTTTGTTGGTTCGTCAAGATGGTTGCCAATATTATTTTGTGTTGTAACCCCTGGGATTTTAAGTTTAAAACTTACAATGTCTTCTTTAGTGCTTGTTCCTAAAATTAAATTTTTTATACTATCGCTACTTAGGTTTAAAGTGCAGCCGTCACATGCTATTCCGTTAACTAATAAATTTTTGTTTTGTGTTTCTGTAGCGTTATTTGTGATCGCAACTTGCGTGCTGTCGACAAAGCTAATAGACGTTTTGTCTTTTTCGACTTCAATAGTTTGACTAAAGCTAAAGAGTAATAGCGCTAATAATGGCAATAGTAAGAGACTACGTAACCATTTTGTTTTTTTTGGTGTTTGTGTGTTCATAAGTGTGAAACGTTTTTTGATTGATGAATAATTGATAGCATTAACGAATGCTAATTCTTGTTGATTAGACGAGAATTGTAATAAAATTGTTTGATAAGTTTTAGTGTCGATACCTTGGTTTATAACGTCTTGATCAGCTAAAAACTCATGATTAAGTTTAATTTCTTTTTTAAGCCAATATAGTAGTGGGTTAAACCAAAATAGTATTTGTATTACTTCGATAATTATAATATCTAAACTATGTTTTTGTTTTGCGTGCGTTTGTTCGTGTAGTAAGACTTCAGCAGGGATTTGATTGTTTTCAAACTTGTTTTTATTTAGAAAGATGAAATTGAAAAATGTATGCGGAATCTCTAAATGTTCCATCAATACATTGATAAAAGACTTGCTTTTAACTTTAGTATGTTTTCTGATTTTTGAAATTATTTGAAATAGATTAACGCAAAATCTAATAAAGAATAAGCCTACTCCTAAAACATAAATACTCCATAAAATGTTAGATAAGTAGTTCGTTTGTTCTGCTATTTTTAAATGTGTGTCTAATGGCAGTGTTGTCGAAGTATCAAAAATAAATGATGAATTGTCAAAAGTAGGCTCGACATATTTTACAAACGTTATAAAAGGTATGATTACCGCGATTGCAATAGTAACCAATAAATAAACTCTTTTAAATTTATGAATGCTTAATGGCTCTAACGCTATCTTGTAATACAATAGAAAAACCAAAAGGCAAACACTGGATTTTAATACAATTAGTTCCATGATTACTTGTTTTTAATTTCGTTGTCAATTATTGCTCTTAACTCTTCTAATTCGGTTTTGCTTAAATCCGTTTCTTTTGTAAAAAAAGACGCAAACTGTGAACTGCTGTTATTAAAAAAGTTTTTAATTAAGCCATTAACATGCCTAGAGAAATAGTCCTTTTTTTTAACCAAAGGATAGTATTGTCTTGAGTTTCCAAACTTTGTATAACCAACAAAACCTTTGTCGGTCATTCGCTTTAATAAAGTTGCAACGGTTGTATTAGCCGGTTTTGGCTCTGGATAGGCTTCTAATAAATCTTTCATGAAAGCTTTTTCTAGTTTCCATAGGTGATTCATTAATTCTTCTTCCGTTTTTGATAATTGCATGTCTACAAGTTTAGATTAACTTCTACAAATGTAGAACAAATAATTGATTCTACAAATGTAGAGCCGTTTTTTCTTTTAAAATGCTACCTTTGAATAATCATTAACGTTAATATATTGAGGTCATGAATAAGAATTTGGTTAGTTTTTTAGGATGTTTTTTTATCGTTTTTTTTGCTAGTAGCCAAACTATTTCAGAGGTTATAAATCAAGTCAGCTTAGATTCTTTACAATTAACGTTAAGAGAGTTTACTGGTGAGCAAGCTACTGTTGTTAATGGTAATTCTGTGACCATTCAAAACAGAGTACAAGCCAATAATGACTTGGCTGCCGATTATTTATTTGAAAAATTGAATGGTTTAGATAATTTAACCGTAGCCAACCAATTAATTAATGGAGAAACGGGACGCAGGAATGTTATTGCAACACAATTAGGAAAAACTAACCCTGATGCTATTTATATGGTGTGTGCCCATTACGATTCGGTTGCAGATTATTGTGCAGATGATAATGCTAGTGGTACAGCTGCTGTTTTAGAAATAGCAAGGTTGTTATCTACACAGTGTTTAGACAATACTATCGTGTATGCCCTTTGGGATGAGGAAGAAAACGGATTAGTAGGGTCTAATTATTATGCTACTCAAGCGGCAGCTAATGGAGATAATATTTTGGGTGTTTTAAATATTGACATGATGGGATATGATGGGAATAATGATAATAATTTTGATATCGATGTTAGGGATTTTGGAAATTCTCTAACAATGAAAGATGATATTATTTCTATTTTAAATAATCCTACCTATGGTTTTACATTAAATGTTAATGTGGTTAATCCAGGGACAACAGCTAGTGATCATTCAAGATTTTGGAATCAAGGGTATAGCGCTGTTTTAGTTGGTGAATCTTGGGAAACAAATGATGAAACTCCTTTTTATCACAGTTCTAACGACCGTTATAGTACTTTGAATTTTCCATATTATCTACAACTGACTAAGCTAATTACGGGTTATATGGTTACTAAAGGAGGCCTTGTAGCTGTTGATAATAGGATTACTCAAAATGCAGGGACATTGCTTGCAAATGAAACTCTAGCAACGTATCAATGGATTGATTGTGATACAGAAACAGTTATTGTTGGTGCTACTAACCAGAGTTATTCTCCAACGGTAAATGGTAATTATAAAGTCGAAATTACTAACGGGAATTGTATGGAAGTTAGTTCTTGTTTTTCTGTAAATACGTTAAATGTCTCAAGTTTTAATACGGATGATTTTAAATTCTTTCCAAATCCAGTAAAAAGTATTTTAACGGTTGAGTTGCCTCCGTTTGATCAAGCCGAAGTAAGTATTGTTACTATCAATGGTCAAGTAGTACTAACACAAACGCTTGAAGAAAGAGCGACTCAACTGGAGTTATCAGAGTTAAGTGATGGTGTTTATTTTGTTATTTTAGAAGTTGATGGACAAAAGAGTAATCAAAAGTTAATTAAAGAATAATCGTTAAGCAGTTTTTCTGGACCGTAAACTCTCTATTACAACTGTAGATAGGATTAGCATACCTCCAAAAAATGTATTCCAATTGGGGATTTCGTTTAAAAAGAAAAAAGCGATTATAATTCCAAAAATAGGTTGTGTACTTCCAATAATACTGGCGGTACTAACTTTAAAATGATTCAGACTTTGAACAAATAAAGTGTGTCCAATAGCTGTAGTTACTACTGCTAGAATGATAACATATGGAAACTGAGTCGTAATATTTGTAGTCTCTAGAAAAAACAATGCTGGTGCTAATACAATAGTAATAATTAATAGTTGGAAAAACATTAAACTACTTCCATGATAAGAAGTGACGTATTGTTTGAGGATTAGAATACGCAGTGCATAGCAGAAAGCCGAGAGTAGACCAAACATAATCCCTTTTACGGAATCACTTTGAAAATCTAATTCTGGTGACAAGATATAAATCCCTAATATGACCATTGCACCTAACAACAGATGCATATAATCGAATTTTGTTTTGGAAAACAAGGGTTCTAAAAAAGCAGTCATTATTGGATAGGTAAATAAAGCTAGCATACCAATAGCAACACTTGAGAGTTGCAAGGCTATAAAATAGGTTATCCAATGCGACGCCATAAATAGTGCGCTTAGCACAAAAGCGCCTAAATCTTTTTTGGATTCGATCTTAAGTTTTATTTTTTTATACTTACAGTAAGCTAAAAGAATTAACATCGCTAGTCCGCTTCTAAACCAAATGGTAACGGGAGCAGGCATATCTATGTAGCGTCCTAAACTACCAGAAGTGCTAATGAGTAGTGTGGCAAAGGTGAGTTCTAAAACGCGCTTTAAATGTTGGTCTTTCATCTTGATTGGTTTTGTGTAAGCGGTAGTAGTGGCATCCTTTATTTTGCTGCCATATATGGCAAAATAAAGATATAACGGATGACGTGACCACCTTTTGCTACTAAAAAGCAAAAGGTGGAGACACCCTAATAATTATTTATACATTTCTGTAAAATACTTGTAAAAATACGGAATAGTTTCGATTCCTTTTAAGTAGTTCCATACTCCAAAATGTTCGTTTGGACTGTGTATTGCATCGCTGTCTAAACCAAAGCCCATTAAAATAGTTTTGCTTTTTAATTCTTGTTCGAATAAAGCAACTATTGGAATACTTCCTCCACTACGTTGTGGTATTGGTGTTTTTCCAAAGGTTTCTTGGTAAGCTTTACTGGCTGCCTGATACCCTACGCTGTCAATTGGTGTTACGTAACCTTGTCCACCGTGATGCGGTGTTACTTTTACTTTAACGCTTTTTGGTGCGATACTTTCAAAATGGTTTTTGAATAATGTTGTGATAGCCTCCCAATCTTGATTTGGTACTAAACGCATTGAGATTTTTGCAAAAGCTTGACTTGCAATTACTGTTTTTGCACCTTCGCCAGTATAACCACCCCAAATACCGTTAACGTCTAGTGTTGGTCTGATACTGTTACGCTCGTTAGTTGTATAACCAGCTTCACCGTATACAGCATCAATATCTAAAGCTGCTTTGTATTTGTCTAACGAAAATGGTGCTTTTGCCATTTGCGCACGCTCGTCTAAAGATAATTCTTCGACATTATCATAAAAACCAGGAATTGTAATATGGTTGTCATCATCATGTAATGAGGCAATCATTTTGGTTAATATGTTTATAGGGTTTGCTACTGCACCACCATATAAACCTGAGTGTAAGTCTCTGTTTGGTCCTGTAACTTCTACCTCAACATAACTTAAACCACGTAATCCTGTGGTGATTGATGGTGTGTCTTGAGCGATCATACCAGTATCACTAATTAGGATCACATCATTGGAAAGTTTCTCTTGATTTTGTTTTACAAATTTAGCCAAGTTAACACTTCCAACTTCTTCTTCACCTTCTATCATAAATTTGACGTTACAAGGTAAAGTGTCGTTTTTAGTCATAAACTCCATTGCCTTTACATGCATGTACATTTGCCCTTTGTCATCACAAGCACCACGTGCAAAAATAGCACCTTCAGGATGTAGGTCTGTTGTTTTAATAACGGGCTCGAATGGCGGAGACGTCCATAAATTTAATGGATCTGGTGGTTGTACGTCGTAATGACCGTAAACTAGTACAGTTGGTAGGTTTTTATCAATTATTTTATGTGCGTAAATAATTGGATACCCTTCTGTTTCGCAAATTTCTACAACATCACATCCAGCATCTTTCAAGCTTTTTGCAACAACGTCTGCAGTGTTTATGGTGTCTGCTTTATAGGCGGAGTCTGCGCTTATTGACGGAATCTTAAGTAATTCTATTAATTCGTCAAGAAAACGTTGCTTGTTTTCTTGGACGTAAGACTTTATATTTTTCATGAAAATAGATTGAATTTATGTAAAAATACAAAAAGGATAATAATTTCTTTTAAGGTTGTTATGAATATTCAAACTATTTGTTATATTTGCAATCCGAAATTGCGGGTATAAGTTGCAGGCGTGGTGGAATTGGTAGACACGCTAGACTTAGGATCTAGTGCCGCGAGGTGTGGGAGTTCGAGTCTCCCCGCCTGTACAAAGAAAAAAGCTTCTCTTAATAGAGAGGCTTTTTTTATGCTTAATAGCGAAAACAAAAAAAAGCTTCAGTAGATTATACTGAAGCTTTTTGTACTAAAATGGATTAAATATTTAAGATTTAATCAGCTTGGTCGTTTTAATCTGACCTTTATTATTTTCTGTTTTAACTAAATATAGTCCTTTGGCTAAATTTTCGACATTAAATTTATGACCAGCTTTAAATGTACCAGTATAAGATTTTATTATTTTTCCTGAAACAGCTATGACTTGTACCTTGCGTGCAGAAATAGTCACGGAGAAGGTTGTCGTTGATGGGTTAGGATAAAGTTTAAAGCTATCCGATAACTGAAAGTCTTCTGTGCTTAAAGTTTGTGACACCGCATTACCATAAATTCTAAATTCGCCAGCAGAAATAGTTATAGTGGCTACTGTGGATTGAATTGTAGAGCTTCCCGTGTCATCCATTAGATTGTACCAAGTACCTGATGTAGGAAAACTGGTGTTAACTGTTTGCGAAACCACATCAAAATTAGCTAAGACAATAACATATCCTAATTGTGTACTTGCAATTGAAGTGTCAAAAATGTCTATTCTCGGGGTTACGCTTCCAGAGGTAATCGTGTAATCTCCTTCAAAAACAGGTTCGTTTATTTTAAGCTCATTTAGTCTAGACCAATCACTATAGACTTGACTTCTAATAGCATCTGCTTCCCAATTATCTGTCCATTGTGGTTGAGGTTTTGTGTCTAACTTACAATCGCCATCTGTACCATTGGTATCATTTACAGTTCCGTTATTACAAGTAAATATCGAATTTTCCATACCTAATTCTGCAAAATGCCATATCATTTTTGGACCAGGAATAGTTAAGCTTACTGCGCCTAAAGCGGACATTCTGGAGATGGCAGTGTTTAAGTCTGTGACATCATGTGACGGGTTTGAAGCATTACCATATTGCAAATTTTTATACATTAAGCGTTCTTCGTCATGACTTTCTGCGTATCCAACTAACCTAGGGGCGTCAAAACCTCTACTAACATGTCCCATTCCGTTAAAGTTATTATCAGAATTATAGCCCATTGTTAATTGGTTATACGGATTGGTTAGTTTTCCCCAAAGCATAATACCTTTAGGTTCGCTATCTGTAAGTCTGTAATTTGCCCATTCTGTTTCTTCTTGCGCACTACCACCAAACCCTAAGTGTTCAAAAATAACATAATGAGTTGGGTCTAAAGACCAAGAGTAGTCTGCATAGTCTTTTAAAATGGCAACACGATCTGCTTGATAAGCATTAGTTTGTGAATCACTTCCTTGGGCGTTTTGTGTAAACCCTTTGGTTAAATCCCAACGTAGACCATCAATTTTAAATTCTTCAACCCAATGTTTAACAACACGTTCTACATAATGTTGAGTTAATAAAGATTGATGATTAAAATCAGAACCAACACTATAGCTATGCCTAGCAGTTGTATTAAAATAAGGGTTTTCAGTACTTGGTTCTCCCCAACCATCACCATCGGCATCAGTCATCCACATTCTGTTCATGGGGTTTCTACCAAAAGCATGGTTTAAAGCAACGTCTAAAATTACAGCGATATCATTTTGGTGACATAGATCTATAAATTCTTTTAGTTTAGTTTCTGTACCGTAAAATTTATCTAAAGCTAAATGAAATGATGTATTGTATCCCCAACTTTCATTACCTTCAAATTCCATGATTGGCATTAATTGGATTGCATTTACATTTAAGTTTTTAAAATACGCTATTTTATCAATTAAGTCTTGAAAGTTTCTATCGGCATCAAAATCTCTAATTAAGACTTCATAGATAACGAGGTCTTCTTTTTTAGGTTTGTTAAAGTCAGTAACAACCCAAGGATATGCTATTTGTCCAGTTTCTAATACAGTGACTTCACGCTCTTGTCCAGCTGGGTATGTTGGTAGGTTTGGATAGGTTGTTGTTGGGATATATGCATCATCAAAAGGAGAAAGTACTAATGTTGAATAAGGATCCGCAGTTTTAACTAATTGCGGGGAGTTAGTTATAGGATTAGCTTCGTTAACCCAGTATTGGTAAGTTTCGATTTGATTAGGCGTTAAATTGGTAAGTTCCAACCAAAAGATACCTGAAGTTGGATCTTTTTTCATTAAATCAGCATTGGTGGGTTGGTAATTATTAAAACTACCAGCTACATATATATAATCTTTATTAGGAGCTTCTAAAACAAGAGTTGCTTTAGTGTTATCTGAAGTATTGTAGTTTATGCCATTGTCCATACCATTAGGTAAAGCTTCTGTAATAGGTGTGGCGCTTATTAGTACAGAAAATTCTTTTACAACAGTTTCTAAGCCTTGCGTAACTGTTAGGGTGTAGTATTGGTTTTCGGTAATGTTAGTGTGTGTAAAGGCATAGTTTGTGATAGCGTTTAAACTATTTAAAACACTACCGTTAGCACTTAATGAATAATTGGCATTTCCGTTAGTGTTAGTCGCTACGATGCTTAAATCACTTCCGTTATTTAACTGCGTAACACTGTTTTCTGAAGGTGTTGTTAAATTAACTTGAAAGGAACCTACATTATATATAAAGTCTGAGCAACCATTATCTTTAAGTTCTTGACTCCCATCCTCATTTCTAAAAACCATGCCTAATTTTGTAGCTGAAGATGCTTGTGCTGACGTTAAAGAATAGTAAGTTTCTGGAACAATGGTAATACTCCAAGTTCCGTTGTTGTTATCTGTCATTGCACCAACACCATCGTCTTGTCCCCAGTTGCCGACAGCATTGTAACCAAAAGCATTAGTGTCGTCACCAATTCCTGAATGTAAGTAAACTGTAGTAGGCGTATTAAAACCATTGCAATCTGTGGCTGTAGAATTAATATCAACAGTAATGGTAATGCTTTCATCTACATTAAAAGGAAACGGAGCTATATTTACTTGCGCTTTGGCAAATAAAGAAAAAAGTAGTGCTATTAAAAAGTAGTGTTTTTTCATTTTGAAAGAATTTAAAATGGAATAAAAAAAAGGCTTTGAACATAGTCAAAGCCTTTAAAAAAAAAAGTATTAGTTTAATGTTAAACTATACGTGTAATGCCTTGGTGTGCTAAAATCTAAAACAATCGTATAGTTTCCTGCCGATGGTACTGGAATGTTTGTACCAGAGCTTAGTTCTAAAATACCATCACCTTCATCATCTCCATAATTCCAATCCCAAGTATCATTAGATCTAAATTTAATTTCTTCGGCTGTTAAGTCCATAGTGATCGTCCAAGTTGAAGTTGCGCTATCGTAAGTCATATCTGTATCATTATCCCAAGAACCTGTTGCAGAACCAATAACAGCCCAGTTGTGTAATGTTTCAGAATACTCTAATACATCAGGATCTGTATTTGCTTGTACAAAGTAGTACCCAGCACCATTAGGAGGAGCAATATTACCTTCGCCATCTTCTATTAAGACTTGTGTGTAAGAACCATCTGTTCCAGAGGCATCCCCCCAATCGGTATTTCCCCAGTCATAAATACCTTCGTCATTAGTAGCAATAAATTTATGTTGCCCATCAAGCCAAACATAGCCTTCGTAATCTGTTTCTCCGTAAGCAGAAGCAAATAGACTAGGAGCGGAAGCGGGGTCCCAACCTTGGTGATTACCTGGTACACCAAGTTTTGGAGCTTCTGTAGTATATGGGGTTATAGATACAGTTACCATCTCTGAGTAAACAGCTTCTGAATCATTATCTCCAATAGAAGATTTAATACGCATATCTACATCAGCAGATGTAAAAGGAGTTAAACCTAATAGACCAACAGCGATACCGTTTAATTCTTCATTAGTCCAAGCTAAATAATTATTTGTTGTTGTTACGACGTCAAAAGGCGTTTCAAAATTTGTTCCAGCGATTGCAAGTTGTATTGTGTTATTAATTACTGTTGGAATATTATAGGTAGCATCTTCCCATACGATAGTTGTTGCTGTACCTGTTGGATTTGAAATATCTAAAACAAGTCCAGTTCCAGACGTTGGTAAATTAATAATTGCTGCTGTAGATTCAGATGACTGTATTTCAAAAATATTATCATCTTCTTCATCACACGAGTTAAAGCTAACTAAAGAAATAGCTGCTATAAATAAGATTTTTAAATTTTTCATTGTTATTTTTTTTAATTAGTAACCAGTGTTTTGTTGTAGGTTAGGATTAGATAAAATAGTATTAGTTGGAATTGGAAATACATTACGGAAATTAGCTACAGAGCTACCTAAAGCGGCGTCTCCTTTAAAAGGCCATAAATACGCGTTAGTTGTAAAATAATTATATCTTACTAGGTCTGTACGACGTTGTCCTTCCCAATATAATTCTCTGGCTCTTTCATCTAAAATAAAATCTAATGTTAGATCTCCTGACGAAATATTACCAGAGGTGTCTCCGTATGCTCTTTCTCTTAATTCATTGATAAGGTCTAAAGCAATTGATGTGCTTCCGCTACCACCTCTTAATGTTGCTTCTGCGTAATTTAAATAGATTTCAGATAATCTAATTAAAGGTAAATCGGTGTCTACAAAATCTCCAGCAGCATCAGAACCTTGTGTACCATCAGATTTAAGATTTTTAAATTTAGTCACAGCATAGCCATCAGTAAAGGTTGTCAAGTCTGTAATTTCTAAATTTTGACCAGCGGAATAAAACAGGGCTCTTGAGTCTCCAGTGCCCATTTTGTTAACTAAAGCACTAGTGGTTCTAATACCTCCCCAGCCTCCATTAACTCCAAAGTCGTTAGGATCCATATCACCCCCAATAGCGGCATGCACTAAAAATGTTGTACCCCCATAAGTTTGGCTATTTATACCGTCAAAATTTAAGCTGAAAATAAATTCACTTTGTGCACCATTAACATTATTGTCGGCTAGAAATAATTCGTCATAAGCAGAACCGTTACCATTAGCATCTATAGTATTAATACTATATGTTGATGTTATTGCATTGTTAGCGTATGTTACAGCGTCGTTATAAAGCGGTTGACCAATCCATACTTCTGCATTTAAATATAGTTTAGATAGTAGTGCCCATGCTGCGACTTGGTCTACTCGACCGTATTCATTAGAGCCACTAGTTGCTAATTGGTTTTGGATTTCTAATAATTCCGTTTCTACAAAAGTAAAGACTTCTTCTCTAGAGTTTTGGCTAGGAAGTGTTGTTGCGATCTCTGTTACTAAGGGAACATTACCGTATAAGTCCATTAAGTTGTAATAGGCAAAAGCTCTAATAAATCTAGCTTCTGCTACATATTGAGTAACTGCTGCGTCACTCAAATTAGCAGCGTTTCCTATAAAAGAATTAGAAAAAGAGACCGTTTGTGCTAGTCGATTATACATCGCGTCTGTAAAGTCATTACTTGCTGTCCAGTACATACCATGTAAATCTTGTAGTCCAGCATCTCCCCATGCAATTACAGCATTATCTGTAGTTAATTCGTTTAGATTAAAAAGCATTCTAGAATATTGTGAAAATCCTTCATCAATATTAGCGATATCTGGTTGTCCGGAAGGTCCTTCTTGACCAGTTAGTGCTAAACTAGCATAAACTTTGGCTAGTGCACCTTTGGCTTCGTTTGGATTTGCAAACACATCTTCTTCAGTAAAACTATCAGGATCAATAGGTGATTGATCTAAATCATCATGACAAGCAGATACTAATAAAAGCAATGCTAGGGCATAATTGAATTGTTTAAATAAATTTTTCATATGTTGTTTTTTTTTAAAAATCAATATTAACACCTAAAACAAGCGAACGTGGTCTAGGGTAAAAGTTGTTATCTATACCACCACCAATTTCAGGATCAATTCCATCGTAATTAGTAAAAGTAGCCACGTTTTGTATAGAGCCATAGAATCTAGCATCGATGTCTTTTAATATCTCTTTGGCGTTATAACCAATAGTAATATTGTCTATTTTGAAAAAAGACCCATCTTCAACATAATGATCACTTAAAGCGTTGGTTTCTGTTGTGTTTAAGAAACCTGTATTTAGATAATCTGAACTCAAATTACTTAAGTAATTATTTGTTGTTGGAACGACATTGTTTAGTGCTCCTTTTGAAGCAGCCACATCGTTATACACATAGTTTCCAATACTTGCTCTTGATATAACTGCTAAGTCCCAGTTTTTATAATTAAGATTAGTATTAAAGCCCATTGTTACATCAGCTAAAGCATCTTTGTATAGGTATTTATCGGCATCATTAATGACATTATCACCATTTAAATCGGCATAAGCACCTTCAATAGGGCTTCCATTAGTGTCGTAAAGTTGCTTGTAAACTAAGTAGCTAAAAGGTGTTTTTCCTTCTCTATGTACTTGAACGTTAGTTCCAACACCAGTAGAAATCCCTCCGATTGGTTGATCTCCTGGTAAGCTTGTTACTGTGTTTTCGTTAAAAGCAACATTGTAGTTAAAGGACCATGTGAAGTTATCATTTTGAACAGGGATAACATTTAAACCAATTTCAATTCCTTTGTTTTCCATATCACCAAGATTTGCTTGAATAGTGTTTGAAAAATTAGTAAAAGGATCTACTGTTGATGTTGCAATTAAGTCTTGTGTTTTTCTTAAGTAGGCATTAAATAAACCTGTAATTCTACGGTCTAGAATACTAAAGTCTAAACCAAGGTTTAATGTACGACCAATTTCCCATTTTAGATTAGTGTTGATCGCTTCAGGTCTATACGTTTGATAAAATGAAGGGGAACCGTTGTTATATCCAAATTGATAACCAGCACTATCCGTACTTGCAGTATAACGCGTTAGGAATAAATAATCACCTAAACCATTGACGTTACCAACTTCTCCATAACCAGCTCTAACTTTTAGATCATCAAAGAAAGAATTTTCCATGAAATTTTCATTACTGATATTCCAAGCGGCAGCAAGTGATGGGAAATACCCCCAACGGTCTTCTGGGTTAAGTTTAGAAGAGGCATCTGCTCTAAGTGTAGCCGTTAGTAAATAACGACTGTCAAAATTATAGTTTAACCTTCCAAAATAAGATAATAAAACATTTTTAGATTTGTCTATAAATTCATATTCTAATCCATCTTCTTCTTTTTCGCTATTGTAGCTAAAGTTATCATACTCGAAAGATTGGTAAGAGTGTCCGGCAACAGCTGTAACATTATGTTTTTCCTTAAAAGTTTTGTTGTATGTAAGGTAGGCATCAAACAATTTGTTAGTTGCTTCTTGTGTGTAATTAGAGAAAGAACCATTCCATGTCGGGTCTGAAGTCGGAATAAACTGTGATGTTCTGTTTCTTCCATGACTATTAGATTTGTCTAAACCAACATTAACGGTAGCGGTAATGTCTTTAAAGAAGGGTAAAGTATAGTCAGCTTTAAAATTCCCTAAAAGACGTCTAACTTCTGCAGTATCATCTACTAAGTTTAGAAGCGCAAGTGGGTTTGTTGTTGCCAAATTGGCTTGTTGTCCAGTGCTTTGATCTATCCACGCAAAATAACCAGCATATGGAGAGCTTGCATCATAAGGAGATTGTGTTGGGTCAAAAGATGTTGCAGATCCTATGGCACCTCTGTTTGCAAATTGATTTTCGGTATAACTTCCTTTTGCATTTATTTGAATCTTTAAACTTTCATCTAAAAAAGTAGGAGAAAGACTTAAAGAGGCATTTAAACGTTCAAAATTATCACCTAATAATACCCCATCATGATCAGAATAACCTAAAGATGCTCTTAATGGAACGCCAAAAGCACTACCTAATGCGCTAAATCCATAATCTTTACCAAAAGCCGTTTGGTAAATTTCATCTTGCCAATCTGTATTTGCATTTCCTAATAAAGCAATGCTTGTTGCATCTGCATTAGAATCTAATGGGACGACACTTCTAAATTCATCAGCAGATAAAACATCAACATAATCTACAGGATTGTAAACTGTTGTTTTAGTGCTTAAATTAAATTCAAAGTCTTTGTTTTTTCCTTTTTTAGTCGTTACAATAATAACACCATTAGCACCTCGAGACCCGTAAATTGACGTCGCCGATGCATCTTTTAAGACTGTGATGCTTTCTATATCACTCGGATTTAAAAGGTTTAATGGGTTTCTAGTACCACCAACACCTCCGTTGTCAATAGGAAATCCATCAATAACATATAAAGGAGAACTATTTAAAGATAAAGAACCAACTCCACGAATGGTAATGTTTTGTCCTTCTCCAGGAGCTCCTCCACCAGAACTTACATTAACACCAGCAATTTTACCAGATATAAGTTGTTGTGCAGATACTATTGGACCATCATTAAAATCTTTTTCTGTTACTAAATCTACAGAACCGGTTAAATCTTCTTTTTTAACGCCTCCATATCCGATAACCACAATTTCATCTAAAAGTGAAGCGTCGTCAATTAAAACGACATTAATAGTGGACTGTCCCGTATAGGTTATTTCTTGAGTGGTATAGCCAACGTAAGAATAGACTAATACATCTCCACTATTTACTGCAAGCGAGTATTTACCATCAAAATCGGTAGATGCGCCTCTGCTCGTGTTTTTTACAATAACATTAACCGCTGGTATGGGTAAGGCTGTAGCTTGCTCAGTAACCATTCCTGTAACTTTGCTTTGGGCAAATATAACAGTTGGTATAAACAGTAAAGCTAGTAGAAGCCTTTTTAAAATTGTTTTCATACAATAGTATTAAATTAGTTTAAATTATAAATGTATATTTCTACTTCTCGAGGATAAAGCTATGTAAATTTTACGTTAATTTTTCGGAAGCTCTTACGGAACAGGTAACGAAAACGTTTTCGTGTTAACAAGTTTTTGTGTTTTTAGGAAAATAAGACTCTGTTTTATGAATAATCATCATTTTTTAATGATGTTTCGGTTAAAACCAATAAGTTTAACGTCTTATATTTGTCAAATCTTAAACACGCCGTTTACCTTAACATAACTTATGAAAAAGAAAATAACCCTAAAACAAATTGCTAGAGAGTTAGATGTCTCTATATCTACAGTCTCCAAAGCCTTAAGAAACAGCATAGAAATTAGCGAAGACACGCGTCAAAAGATTCAGGCTTTTGCTAAGTTTTATAACTATAGACCTAATAATATCGCGCTTAGTTTAAAAAATAGGAAGACGAAAACGATAGGTATAATCATTCCAGAAATAGTACATCATTTTTTCTCTAAAGTAATTAGCGGTATTGAAGCTGTGGCTAATAAACGAGGTTATAATGTTATTGTTGGGTTATCAAATGAGTCTTTTTCTAAAGAAGTCATTAACATGGAAATGTTGGCTAATGGGAGTATCGATGGATTTATATTATCAATTGCTAAAGAGACCTTGCAACAACAAGATTATCATCATTTTACTGAAACTATTAATCAAGGGATGCCAATAGTTATGTTTGATAGAGTAGTTAACGAGATTAATTGCGATAAAGTGATTGTAGATGATGCTTTAGGGGCTAAAAAAGCAGTTAATAAACTGATTGATACGGGGTGTAAAAATATTGCTATTGTTACTACTAAAGATTATGTTAGTGTAGGGAAATTAAGAACGCAAGGGTATTTATCAGCGTTAGAAGACCATAAAATAAATCCAAAAGCAGGCTTGATTTTAAAGGTTGATGATCAATTATTATCCGAAGATCATTTAGATTCTCTTGAAAAAGAGATTGAAATTTTATTTAAAAACAATAAAAAATTAGATGGCATATTTGCAGTAAATGAACTGTATGCGATTACAGCAATGAAGGTGGCTAGAAAACTTGGTTTCAAAATACCAGATGATATTCAAATTATTGGATTTACAGACGGCGTATTGTCTAAACACGCGGTTCCATCGTTAACTACAGTAAGTCAGCATGGTCAAAAAATAGGTGAAAAAGCAGCCGAATTATTGATCAATAATTTAGAAAGAGAAGACGAAGAAGATATCTATGAAACCGTAGTTATTGAAACAGAATTGATAGAACGGAATTCAACAAAATAAAAAAATAACCTTGGTCATTTAAAAACTTTTATATCTTTACAGCATTCAAAACTTATATTTTTACTTCTCAGGTAATATAGTTTTGATAGGTTTTTTCGCTTATCAAATAGTATCAACTAATAAAATACTATTATGAAAAAACGCACACTTGGTTTTTTTGAAATCTGGAACATGAGTTTCGGTTTCTTAGGAATTCAATTTGGTTTCGCCTTACAAGGCACTTCAATGACAAGAATATTTCAAACATTAGGAGCTGCTCCTGATGAGATCCCTATGCTTTGGATTGCTGCACCTTTAACCGGTCTGCTTGTTCAGCCTATTATTGGTTATATGAGTGATCGTACTTGGAGCGAAAGGTGGGGACGAAGAAAACCTTATTTTTTAATTGGAGCGGTACTTAGTACTATGGCTTTATTTTTTATGCCTTACTCCCCTATATTGTGGGTGGCAGCAGGTCTTTTATGGATTCTAGATGCGTCTATTAATATTTCAATGGAGCCTTTTCGGGCTTTAGTTGCAGATAAGTTGCCAGAGTCTCAACGCTCTTACGGTTTTGTAATGCAAGCTTTAATTATTGGAATTGGAACATGGATTGCCAGTAGTTTACCAGAGATAGTTTCCTATTTTGGGATTAGTAATTCTGCGGACTCTGGGGTCTTACCTATGTCAGTCAAATTATCATTTGCAATAGGTGCTTTTGTGTTTTTAGGAAGTATCCTTTACACGGTGTTTACAACTACAGAATATCCACCAGAAGATATGGAAGCTTTCAAAAAAGAAAAAGCAAAGAAAAATCAATTCATTCCAGACATTCTAAATAATATTGGAAACATGCCGCTAACAATGAAAAAACTTGGTTTGATTCAGTTTTTCTCATGGTTTGCATTTTTTACCATGTGGAGCATGGCAAATCCGGCACTAACAGAGCATGTATTTAAAACACCGGCACCTGTAGAAACGGCTTATGACATGACTATTCCGGCTCAAGCCGAAGCTTTTGATATTGTAAATACTGCCTTTCAAGAATCGTCAAATGCAATAGGGTCTGCAATGGGGGTTTATGGATTATCTTCTATGGCGTTTGCTTTATTATTAGTGTTTTATACCTCTAGAAAAAATATTAACCGAAAGTATGTCCACATGGCATCTCTAATCTTAGGAGGTCTAGGTTTTGTATTGATGAACTACACGTCTCCAGATAACTTAAAATGGTGCTTTGCATTAATTGGGTTTGCTTGGGGTAGTATTTTATCCATGCCTTACGCGATGTTATCAAGTTCTGTAGACCCTAAAAAAATGGGAATGTTTATGGGGATCTTCAATATGTTTATTGTTATTCCGCAAATTATCGCAGCACTTGGAGGTATTAATTATATCTCAGGACTATTAGGTGATGATGCTATAAATGCAATGACTGTTGCAGGAATTAGCTTAATAATTGCAGGACTTTGCAACTTATTAATTACCAACAAAAACGCAATTACGTACCAAGCAGAAGAAATTTAAAAGATGAATAAAAAAGGATTCATATTCGATTTAGACGGTGTCATCGTAGACACTGCAAAATACCATTTTTTGGCTTGGCAAAATCTTGCAAAAAGTATAGGTATTGATTTTACACACGAGCAAAACGAACAACTTAAAGGTGTTAGCCGCGTAAAATCATTAGAGAAAATATTGGAATGGGGAAATAAAACCATTTCAGAAGAACTGTTTACCTCATTAATGGGTAAAAAAAATGAAGAGTATTTAAGCTTCATTGAAAAAATGACTGATGATGAAATTTTACCCGATGTGCCAAAAATATTAGCGTATTTAATCGAAAAACAACAGCCAATTTCTTTGGGTTCGGCAAGTAAAAATGCACGCCCTATTTTAGAAAAAGTCAATTTACTTTCAAAGTTTGATGCTATTGTGGATGGTAACGATGTTAGCAAAGCAAAACCAGATCCAGAGGTGTTTTTAATAGCAGCACAGCATTTAAATATGAAACCAGAAGATTGTATTGTGTTTGAAGATTCAGTAGCAGGTGTTCAAGCAGCTAATACCGCTAACATGATATCTATTGGTATTGGAGAAAAAACTGTATTACATGAGGCGGATTATATCTTTTCGGATTTTACTGAAATAGAAAATAGTTTTATAGAAGAATTAATAAATAGATAAAATAACGTCATTCCGAACATAGTGAAGGAATCTCATAAAAAGAGTATTGCTTCATTTTACGTTTCGCAATGATAAATAAACATAAAAAATGAATCAAGATTATATACAACCAGACAATTGGTCTATAATTGAAGAAGGTTTTGATGCAGATCGCGTAAAATCTTCAGAAAGTTTATTTAGTATCGGAAATGGCGCCATGGGACAACGTGCTAATTTTGAAGAACAGTACACCGGTCCAACCTTTCAAGGGAGTTACATTGCGGGGGTTTATTATCCCGATAAAACCAGAGTAGGTTGGTGGAAAAATGGTTATCCAGAATATTTTGCAAAAGTGCTAAATGCACCAAATTGGATTGGTATTAATGTAGAAATTAATGGAGAACAACTAGATTTAAACACATGTATTGCCATCACTAATTTTAGAAGAGAGCTAAACATGAAAGAAGGTTGGTTGTCTAGGTCGTTTACAGCAACGCTTCCAAATAAGCTAGAAATAGAGGTTAAAACAACACGTTTTTTAAGTTTAGATTTAGATGAGGTTGGTGCAATTAATTACCAAGTAACGCCTTTAAATGGAGACGCTACTATTAAATTTCAACCGTATTTAGATTCCGGAATTACTAATGAAGATACCAATTGGGATGACCAATTTTGGGATACTTTAAAAGTGACTACAGAAAATGATAATGCTTTTATTGAAGCAAAAACAATGAAAACAGGTTTTTATACGTGTACGTTTATGCAGGCTTCAGTGTATTTAGATAACAAAAAACAAGAGCAAAATCCTGAAGTTTACCAACAGGAAAATGCGATTACATTTACTTATACCCTTTCGGTTACAAAAGGACAAACAGCAAGTGTTGTTAAGTTTGGAGGTTATACTGTAGATCGTAATCACGATAAAACGGAATTAGTTTCAGCAGCAAAAACAGCTTTACTTACAGCCTCAGAAAAAGGGTTTACACAGCTTTTAGAAGCGCAAAAGCAAGCTTGGGATGCTATTTGGAAAATGTCAGATATCACTATTGATGGAGATGTAAAAGCACAACAAGGGATTCGTTTTAATATTTTTCAATTAAATCAAACCTATTTAGGTAAGGATTCTAGTCTAAATATTGGTCCAAAAGGATTTACAGGAGAAAAATATGGTGGAAGTACTTATTGGGATACGGAAGCGTATTGTATTCCGTTTTATATGGCTACCAAAGATCAAAACGTCGCGCGTAGTTTATTAAAATACAGATATAATCACTTAGAAAAAGCGATTGAAAATGCCGAAAAGTTAGGTTTTAAAAACGGAGCAGCATTGTACCCAATGGTAACCATGAATGGTGAAGAGTGCCATAACGAATGGGAAATTACCTTTGAGGAAATCCATAGAAACGGAGCTATCGCGTTCGCTATTTTTAATTACTATCGTTATACAGGGGATTACAGTTATATTCCAGAAATGGGACTAGAAGTCCTTATCGGAATAGCAAGATTCTGGCACCAACGTGCTACGTTTTCAACAGATAAAAACCAATACGTTATTTTAGGTGTTACTGGTCCTAACGAATATGAAAACAACATCAATAATAATTTTTACACTAACTATTTAGCTAAATGGTGTATTGATTATGCGTTAGAAAATATAGAGAAAGTCAAAGAAGGACATCACGACGATTATTTGCGTATTACGGGCAAAACAAAAATTGCTCACGAAGAGTTACATGCTTGGCAAAAAGTTGCAGATAATATGTATTTCCCATATTCTGAAAAGCATCAAGTGTATTTACAACAAGATGGCTTTTTAGATAAAGAATTAATTACGGTAGCGGATTTACCAAAAGTAGACCGACCAATAAATCAGAAGTGGAGTTGGGATAGGATTTTACGTTCGCCTTACATCAAACAAGCTGATGTGTTACAAGGGTTTTACTTTTTTGAAGACCAATTTTCTACTGAAGAATTGAAACGTCATTTTGATTTTTACGAACCATTTACTGTGCATGAAAGCTCGTTGTCACCTTGTGTGCATAGTATTCAGGCAGCTAAGTTAGATCAAATGGATCAAGCATATACGTTCTATTTACGTACCTCTCGTTTAGATTTAGACGATTATAATAAAGAGGTGGAAGAAGGCTTACACATTACTAGTATGGCAGGTACTTGGATGAGTATTGTCGAAGGTTATGGCGGGATGCGTATTAAAAATGATATGCTAAATTTTGAACCTCGTATTCCTAAAGAATGGGACGCGTATTCATTTAAAGTCAATTTTAGAGACCAAATATTACAAGTAAATGTGTCACAATCAGAAACTACTTTCGAGTTAGAAGGTAACATAGATTTGAACATTATAGTAAATAATAACCCTTTGACTGTTTCTCCTAATAATTTGGTGAAAGCATAAACTAAAGACACTAATTAAGATGACAAAATTAATACACATAGCATTAATCATTTTAATTAGTGTTAGTTTTTCATGTAAAGAAAAGGTTGGCAACGCTAAAGTTTCTGAGGTTGTAACCGAAGTTAAAAATGACATAGAACGGATTGAGCCTCCTAATTGGTGGGTTGGTTTTAAAAATCAACAACTCCAGTTATTAGTCAAACATCCTAATATTTCTGAAGCAAAAGCAAGCATAAAGTATCCAGGTGTGTCTATTGATAAAGCCCATAAGGCAGATAGTCCTAATTATTTGTTTTTAGGATTGTCTATAGCAGAGCATGCCAAAGCAGGACAGTTTAATATTTATTTCGATTTTAAAAACGGAACGCAACTTGTACAAACCTATCAATTAAAAGATAGGGAAAGCGAGGCTGCGGATATACAAGGGTTTGATAGTAGTGATGCTATTTATTTAATTACTCCAGATCGTTTTGCAAACGGAGATACTTCTAATGATATAGATGTCAATTTAAAGGAGAAAACCATAAACAGAGCAGACGATTATGGTAGACATGGTGGTGATATAAAAGGGATCATAAATCATCTAGATTATATTCAGGAGATGGGGTTTACCCAAATTTGGTCGTGTCCATTGTTAACTAATGATATGCCCGAATCGTCATATCATGGCTACGCAATGACGGATTTTTATCAAGTCGATCCTCGTTTTGGAACTCTAGAAGAGTATCAAGAATTAGCTGCAAAAGCTAAAGAAAAAGGTATTGGTTTAATCATTGATCAAGTTGCAAACCATTGTGGAAGCCAACATTGGTGGATGCAAGATTTACCGTTTAAAGATTGGGTTAATCAGCAATCTAATTTTGAAACGAAACAACCATTAGCTAATTCTAATCACAGACGTACAAGTAATCAGGATTTGTATGCTTCAAATCGTGATAAGACCGAAATGACTGAAGGTTGGTTTAGCGCAAGAATGCCAGATTTAAATCAGCGTAATCCGTTTATGGCTAACTATATAATTCAGAATAGTATTTGGTGGGTTGAAACCTTACAAGTAAGCGGAATCAGACAAGATACTTATCCTTATCCAGACAAAATGTTTATGTCGGATTGGGCTGGAGCTATCATGGACGAGTATCCTAATTTTAGTATTGTAGGAGAGGAATGGAGTTATAACCCATTGCTAATTGCCTATTGGCAAAAAGGGCATGAGAATAAAGACGGTTACCAATCTAATTTAAGGTCAACCATGGATTTTGCAATGCAAAACAATATTGTGGAGGCTTTAAATCAAGAAGAATCTTGGGATAAAGGTTTGGTTAAAATATATGAAGGCTTAGCAAACGATTTTGCATATGCCTCTCCAAAAGATATTATGATATTTCCGGACAACCATGATATGAGTCGCATTTTTACACAATTAAAAGGGGATGTGCCAAACACGAAAATGGCTTTAAGTTACCTATTAACCTTACCTAGAATTCCGCAATTATATTACGGAACAGAAATTTTAATGGACGACTTTGCAAAACCTGGAGACCATGGTTTGATTCGTACTGATTTCCCAGGAGGATGGGAAGGTGATACTGTTAATGCATTTTCAGGTGAAGGGTTGACAGATGCGCAAAAAGACATGCAGTCATTCCTTAAAAAAGTATTGAATTACAGAAAAACAAGTGCTGCTATTCACGATGGGAAAACCATGCACTTTGCGCCATTTATGGGCACGTATGTTTTATTCAGAAGTATTAAAGAGGAAACTGTTGTTGTAATCATTAATAAGAATGAAACACCAATGACCATCGATTTAAAACGTTTTGAAGAAGTAGGATTACATGGAAAGACATTAAAAAATATAATTTCTGGTGAAACTTTCAAGTGTCAAGATAAAATTATCTTAAACGAAAGAGGAATTCTGTTATTAACCACTAAATTATAAACCGCTGTCACACTGAGCGCAGTCGAAGTGTTTCATAAACTCAAATAATGAAAAATTTATTATACATATTATCTTTTTTGCTATTTCAAATAGCATCAGCACAAGTCACAATAATTATTGAAGAACTTCCAAAAGATACACCAAAAGAAGCAACAATTTTTATTTCAGGTGATTTTGAAGGTTGGTCTGGTGGACATAAAGATTACCAGTTACAATTAGTAAATGGACAGTATAAAATTACGCTTCCCAAAACAGAACAACGTATTTTATATAAGTTTACCTTAGGGAGTTGGGATGCTTCAGAGAGCAGCAATACAGGTGAGAAAATTGATAATCGTATCTATAAGTTTAATAAACCTAACGACACAATACACTTTAAAATAGCAGGTTGGAGTCATTTGTTTGATACTAAGGAAGTCTCGACAGCATCAAAAAATGTTTCCATTATTTCAGAAACTTTTAATATCCCACAACTTAATAGAAAACGTCGTGTTTGGATCTATTTACCTCCAGATTATAATACATCAAAACAAGATTATCCTGTAGTTTATATGCACGATGGTCAAAATATTTTTGACGCAACTACTTCTGGTTATGGTGAGTGGAATGTAGACGAAACTTTGGATAAATTATTTAAAGACAACCTAAAACTAATCGTTGTTGGTATAGATCACGGGGACTCAAAACGTCTTGACGAATATTCCCCGTGGGTAAACAGCACATATGGTGGAGGCGAAGGAGAAGCGTATGTAGATTTTATTGTGAATACATTAAAGCCGTACATAGACACTAATTATAACACTAAAAAAGACAGAAGCAATACAGCCATTTTTGGAAGCTCTATGGGCGGGTTAATTTCGCATTATGCGGCGCTAAAACACCCAACTGTTTTTGGTAAAGTTGGTGTGTATTCACCAGCATTTTGGTTTGCTCCAGAGGTAAAGCCTTTTACTGTGTCTCATGCTAATCTTCAAGATACTAAAATGTACTTTTTAGCAGGCGGAAAAGAAGGTGAGAACGCAGGATATACTCAGATTAGCCAAACCGTTACAGACATGAATAGTGTTATTTCTATTTTAAAAAATAGCGGTTTTCCTGAAAAAAACATCCAATCTAAAGTAGTACCAGAAGGAAAACATAACGAAGCGCTTTGGAGTAATAATTTTGCTGAAGCCATTACTTGGTTGTTTGAAGACGCGATTGAAAAAAGAGCGTTTAAGTCTGTTAAATTTCAAAATAATCAATTAAATATTCAGGTTTCAGATGGAAGCTATTCCATCTATTTTTACAGTCCTGAAATTATCGAAACTACATTTTTACCAACAGGTGAAACATTTGATAAAAAATCACATGCTGTTGTTTTGGATAAAACGCTTTCTGATGTAAAATTTTATGAGACAACTTCAGAGATTAGTTTTCAATCTAAAAAAATAACAGTAAAAATCACCAAAGCACCTTTTCATATTTCCTATTGGAAAGACGGAAAAGAAATCACGTCGGTTAAAAATGGTTACCAAAAAACAGACCAATTTGAAACTATTAGTTTCAACTTAAAACCAGACGAAGTTTTATACGGCGGAGGCGCAAGAGCCTTAGGGATGAATCGCAGAGGAAACCGTTTAGAGTTATACAACAAAGCGCATTATGGTTATGAAGACCGTAGTGAATTAATGAATTACACGATGCCAATTGTGGTGTCTTCAAACAAGTATTTAATTCATTTTGATAATGCGCCCATTGGCTTTTTAGATTTAGATTCTAAAAAAGATAATACACTGACTTACGAAACCATTTCAGGTAGAAAAACCTATCAAATTGTGGTTGGCGATTCTTGGTTAGATCTAACAAAAAACTACACGCAATTAACAGGAAGACAACCGATGCCACCGCGATGGGCTTTGGGTAATTTTTCTAGTCGCTTTGGCTATCATTCGCAACAAGAAGTCGAAGCAACGGTTCAGAAGTTTAGAGTCGAGAAGATTCCGTTAGATGCCATAATTATTGACATTTTTTGGTTTGGAAAAACCGTCCAAGGAACAATGGGAAATTTAGCATTTGATCGCGATTCGTTTCCTAATCCAAAACAAATGATAAAAGGACTGAAAGACAATAACGTAAAAACGGTGTTAGTTACAGAGCCGTTTGTATTAACCACATCTAAACGTTGGGAGGAAGCGGTAAAAGAAGATGTTTTAGCAAAAGATACGCTTGGAAACCCATTTACATTCGATTTTTATTTTGGTAATACAGGACTGATAGATATTTATAACCCAAAAGGCAAACAATGGTTTCAAAACATCTATAAAGACTTATCGGATTTAGGTGTTTCTGGTGTTTGGGGCGATTTAGGAGAGCCAGAAGTGCATCCTAAAGGATTACAACACGCCACAGGAACAGCAGACGAAGTTCATAATATTTACGGTCATAATTGGGCAGAATTAGTGCAGGAGATGTATAGTAAAAATGCACCAAATACAAGACCATTTATTTTGATGCGTGCAGGAAGTTCGGGTTCGCAACGTTTTGGAATGATTCCTTGGTCGGGAGATGTTAATCGTACATGGGGAGGATTACAATCGCAACCAGAAATCGCATTACAAATGGGTCTGCAAGGGTTGGCGTATATGCATAGTGATTTAGGAGGTTTTGCAGGCGCTAATTTGGATGACGAGTTGTACGCGCGTTGGTTACAGTATGGTGTTTTTCAACCTATTTATAGACCGCATGCACAAGAAGATGTGCCAGCAGAACCTGTGTTTAGAAGTGATAAAGCCAAAGCCTTAGCAAAACAGGCTATCGAATTACGTTATAAATTATTACCATATAATTACAACTTGGTGTTTGAAAATAATCAAACCGGAGCACCTTTAATGCGTGCCTTATTTTTTGAAGAGGAAGACAATAAAGAACTGCAAACTATGGCTTCAACATACCTTTGGGGGAATGACTTTTTAGTGACACCAATTGTAAACCCTAATCAAACGGAAACAGAAGTTTACTTTCCTGAAAACAGTCATTGGTTTGATTTTTACACGGACAAAAAAGTAAACGGCGGGCAATCACTTTCCGTGAAAACGGAAGAAAATAATATTCCGACATACGTTCGTGGTGGTGCTTTTATTCCGACCGCAAAACCAATGCAAAGTACAGCGGAGTATGACGGAAATACATTGGACTTACATTACTATTTTGATGCATCGGTTTCAGAAAGTAAGCGTACACTTTATAATGATGACGGAGCTACTAAAAATGCTTTTGAAAAAGGGAAATATGAGATTTTAGAGTTTCATTCTAAAACCACTAAAAAAGCGCTAGAGCTTCAGTTTGACGCTGAGGTTGGTTCTAATTACGCAACAACAAGTAAAAAAATAACGGTGGTGATTCATAATTTCCCATCGGATCCGAAGCGTATAAAAATAGACAATAAAAAATTAGATTTCAATTATAACCAAATTAGTAAGATTTTAAGTTTTGATGTGCAATGGAATCCTTCAGCAGCCATCAAAACACAAATAAAATATTAAGTATAATATGAGAAAAGGGATACTTTTATTAGCAATTACAATGCTTATTTTTAGTTGTAAAACTGAGAAGAAAGAAGCGCAAGACTTAGCCGAAAATCAAAAACCAAAGACTATGGAAACACCTTTTGTTTGGGAAGCAGCAAACTTATATTTTCTGTTAACGGATCGTTTTAATAATGGCGGTAAAACCAACGATATTAGCTACGGACGTACAAAAGAAACAGGCGTTTTACGTGGTTTTGAAGGTGGCGATTTAAAAGGGATTACCCAAAAGATTGAAGCGGGGTATTTTACCGATTTAGGGGTTAATGCGATTTGGATGTCTCCAATTGTGGAGCAAATTCACGGAGCAACCAATGAAGGAACAGGAAACACGTATGGATATCATGGCTATTGGACTAAAGATTGGACTACTATTGATGCCAATCTAGGAAATAAAACAGACCTTAAAAATTTAGTAGATGCGGCGCATAAAAAAGGCATTCGGGTGTTGCTAGATGCAGTAATTAATCACACAGGTCCAGTTACAGAACAAGATCCTGTTTGGCCAAGTGATTGGGTAAGAACGGGACCACAATGTGACTATAAAAATTACGATAATACAGTAACATGTACGTTAGTTGAGAATCTTCCAGATATAAAAACAGAAAGCAATGAGGCTGTCGCTTTACCACCTGAATTAGTCAAAAAGTGGAAAGCAGAAGGGCGTTATGAGCAAGAGGTCGCAGAGTTAGATGCGTTTTTTAAGGCAACGGGTTATCCTCGCGCACCTCGTTTTTATATCATGAAATGGTTAAGCGATTATATCACTGATTTTGGAATTGATGGTTATAGAGTAGATACCGTAAAACATACGGAAGCTTATGTTTGGCAAGAGTTTAAGTCGGTTTGTGATAACGCTTTCGCGGAATTTAAGCAGAACAACCCAGATAAGGTATTAGATGATACTGACTTTTATATGGTCGGAGAAGTTTATAATTACGGAATTTCGGCAGGAACTGCTTTTGATTTTGGAGATAAAAAAATCAACTATTTTGACAAAGCATTTAATAGCTTAATCAATTTTGAATTTAAATGGAATGCGGCGCAACAAACGTATGAAGAGCAGTTTAAGACCTACGATAGTATTTTAAATAATGACTTAAAAAATTATGGTATTTTAAATTATTTAACCTCTCATGACGATGGGCAACCTTTTGATGCTAATAGAGAAAAGGCATTCGAAACTGCTACCCGTTTATTATTGTCTCCAGGAACTGCTCAAATCTATTATGGAGATGAGTCTGCAAGAGATTTAACTGTGGAAGGTACTGTAGGAGATGCAACGTTAAGAAGTAACATGAATTGGGAAGAATTATCTCAAAAACAGGACTTATTAATCCATTGGCAAAAACTAGGTCAATTTAGACGTAATCATCCAGCAGTAGGAGCAGGACAACATAAGATGATAAGCGAGACGCCTTATATTTTTAGTAGAAGTTATAGTAAAGGAGAGTATAAAGATGACGTTGTTATTGGTTTAGACTTACCTAAAGGAAAACAAACTATTACGGTGTCTTCTGTGTTTGAAAACGGAACAACAGTTAAAGATTTTTATTCGGAACAAACATTAGAAGTTAAAAATGGAACGGTTACAATTGCAACAGATGCAAACATTATTTTATTAGAAAAAGTAAACAACTAATCTAGCAAACAACTAATCTAGCAAACAACTAATGTCACACTTAGCTAATGTCACACTGAGCGCAGTCGAAGTGCTCATAAGATATAAGTAAGATTTAAAGTAAAAAATAGAACATTAAAAAAGAAGCAGACAAAAACATCATCTCTATTAAAAACAACTAATGTCACACTGAGCGCAGTCGAAGTGCTCATAAGATATAAGCAAGATTTAAAGTAAAAAATATAACATTCAAAAGTAGTAGAAAAACATCATTTCTATTAACAACAACTAATGTCACACTGAGCGCAGTCGAAGTGCCTATAAGATATAAGTAAGATTTAAAGTAAATAATAGAACATTAAAAAAGAGGCAGACAAAAATATCATCTCTATTAAAAATAACCAATGTCACACTGAGCGCAGTCGAAGTGTTCGCAAAATAATACACAATGAAAAAAATAATTTTATCCATAGCAATCCTTACCATGTTTGCATGTAAAGAAGAATCTAAAGAAACTGAAACAAAAGGAGTTTCAGAAGAAAAAGTAGCACTTAAATCCATATCGGATTCAGTTTTAGAAACTGCTGTTATTTATGAAGCTAATATCAGACAATATTCCACAGAAGGGACCTTTGAGCAATTCACAAAGGACATTCCGCAGTTAAAACAAATAGGTGTAAAAGTGATTTGGTTAATGCCCATTTTTCCTATTTCGGAAACAAAACGTAAAGCAACTGGAGGAGCGGATAGTAAGTTTGCATCTGAGTTTCCAGAAGCAGAACAAGATAAATATTTAGGAAGTTATTATGCAGTATCTGATTTTACTAAAATCAATCCGGAATTTGGAACGATTGAAGATTTTAGAACATTATTAACGACTGCTCATGATAACGGGATTTATGTAATTTTGGATTGGGTGCCTAATCATACAGGTTGGGATCATACCTGGTTAAAGACTAATCCAGAATTTTACACACAAAATGATAAAGGAGAAGTAGTACATCCTTTGGATACGGATTGGACGGATGTTGCAGATTTAAATTACGACAATCAAGAGATGCGTAAAGCAATGATTAAGGATATGAGCTATTGGTTGACAGAAGAAGGTGTTGATGGTTTTAGATGTGATGTGGCAGGTTCTGTGCCAACCAATTTTTGGCAACAAGCTATTCCTGAATTACGCGCTAAAAAAGACATTTTTATGCTAGCTGAAGCTTGGAAGCCAGAATTGTTAGAAGACGGTTTATTTGATATGGGATATGGATGGGATAGACATCATGCCATGAACCATATTGCAAAAGGAGACAGTGATGTGTCAGAATGGTATACTGTGATGAAAACAGATTCTGAGCGTTATGCAACCAATGATATTTTAATGAATTTTGTAACCAATCATGATGAAAACTCATGGAATGGTACTGTAAAAGAACGTATGGGAGAGGCTTCAGAAATGATGACAACCTTAAGCTTTTTAACGCCAGGAATGCCATTAATTTATTCGGGACAAGAGTTTGATTTAGATCATAGGTTATTATTTTTTGAAAAAGATAGTTTCCCACATAACAAAGGAAACACGTGGGCATTATTAGAAAAATTAGCAACGCTAAAACAAAGTAATAAAGCATTGTACGGAGGAAAAGCATCAGCAAAATATACACCGATTGATAACGGAACAGCTGTCTTGTCTTTTTCAAGAACAAATGGAGGTGATGAGGTTGTTTTTATTGCAAATGTGTCTAAAGCAAGTGTAAACGCAAATCTGCCACAAAAAGGGCAATATCTTGACTTTATTACCAATCAAGTGGTCGTATTAAAAGGAGAGGCTATTCCATTGGCTGCTAATGAATACAAAGTCTTTGTAAAGCAGAATTAACAGAATTAGTAGTGTGTTAGAAAAGTTGGACGTCGTGCCAACTTTTCTGTTTTATAGACCTTAATTAATGGATTAAATAAAGGGCGTTTGTTTAAACTAGTTGAGAGTCAGTAGTGTTACCTGTTAAATTAGAATGGCATTATTTATATTAAAAAATATGCTAAACCCTTTTACAATAGTGTTTAAGAGTCTTTTTTTGACTATTTTTGCAGACTATGCAAGAATTAAAACTTTCAGATTGGTTGCCTACCACAAACAAAGAGGTGAAAATACGCGGATGGGAAGCACTAGATGTTATCCTTTTTAGTGGGGATGCTTATGTCGATCATCCAACGTTTGGTCCAGCGGTAATTGGGCGCATGTTAGAAAGTTTTGGCTTACGTGTAGCCATTGTTCCGCAACCAAATGTTAACGATAATCTTCAGGATTTTGTTAAAATGGGGAAGCCTAAATTATTTTTTGGTGTTACAGGTGGTTGTATGGATCCAATGATTAGTAATTATAACGCTAATAAAAAGAAACGTGATAAAGATGCGTATACTCCAAATGGAGATATTGGGTTTAGACCTGATTACGCAACATCAGTATATTCTAAAATTTTAAAAGATAAGTGGCCAGACACACCTGTTTTAATTGGTGGTATTGAAGCGTCTTTGCGTCGTGTAACACATTACGATTATTGGAGTGATCAATTAATGCCTTCTATTTTAGAAACTTCAAAAGCAGACATGTTGGTTTACGGTATGGGGGAGCAACCCTTGCGCGAAGTGGTCCGTTTACTTGAAAAAGGTGTGCCTTTTAATAGTATTAATACAGTATTACAAACGGCTGTTCTTTTAGATAAAGGAGACAGTATTCCTAAAAATGCAAATTGGGAAGATATCGAGATCTCATCACATGAAGTATGTTTAAGTGATAAAAAACAGTATGCTTCTAACTTTAAAGTTATAGAGCAAGAGTCAAATAAATTGGCTGCTAGACGAATTTTTCAGAAAGTAGGAGAGAAGACCTTAATGATTAATCCGCCTTATCCAACCATGACGGAAAAGGAGATTGATGCGTCTTTTGATTTGCCGTACACAAGATTACCACATCCAAAATATAATAAGCGTGGACCAATTCCTGCGTTTGAAATGATCAAGTTTTCTATCAACATTCACAGAGGATGTTTTGGTGGTTGTAGCTTTTGTACCATATCAGCACACCAAGGAAAATTTATTGCATCCCGTAGTCAGGAATCTATTTTAAAAGAAGTAGATACCGTTGCTAATATGCCTGATTTTAAAGGGTATTTAAGTGATATTGGAGGGCCAAGTGCAAATATGTATCAAATGAAGGGTAAAGTACAGTCTATTTGTGACAAGTGTGTTGCGCCTAGTTGTATTTCGCCAGTAATATGTAGTAATTTAGATACGTCACATAAACCGTTAACGGATTTGTACCAAGCGGTAGACAAGCATCCAAAAGTAAAAAAATCATTTATAGGTTCTGGAATTCGACACGATATGTTGGTGCCAGAATTTAATAAAAATGCCGATCCTAAAGAGCTTGATGCTTATACGGAAGAGGTGATGACTAAGCACGTTTCTGGTCGACTTAAAGTAGCACCAGAGCATACTAGTGATCCTGTATTAAAACTGATGCGTAAACCATCGTTTAAATACTTCCATAAGTTTAAAGAGCGTTTTGATAAGATTAATATCGCTAAAGGTTTAAAACTACAGTTGATTCCGTATTTTATATCTAATCACCCAGCGTGTGAGGTAGAAGATATGGCAAACTTAGCTGCCGAAACTAAGGATTTAGGATTTCAGTTAGAGCAAGTGCAAGGGTTTACACCGACGCCTATGACTGTCGCTACCGTAATTTATTACAGTGGATACCATCCATACACACTTAAAAAAGTAAATACACCAATTACACGTAAAGAGAAAGACGAGCAACATCGTTTTTTCTTCTGGTATAAAGATGAAAATAAAGCGTGGATCAAAAAGACCCTAAACAAATTAGGGCGTCAAGATTTACTAAAAGTGTTACTACCAGAGAAAGCAGAAAAATGGCGTAAAAACGCACCTAAAGGCGATGCTAAAAACACGTTTAATGATGCGGTTCCTTTTAATCAACGAAAAGATAAGGCTCAATTTAAGTCTAAAAAGAAACGTCGTTAAAAATCGACTAGTTATAAATAAAAAAAACCACTAATATTAGTGGTTTTTTTGTTGAATATCTTAGTGGTTCTTCTGAGTGGGTCTGAAATAGCTGAGTTTGAACACCCTTGCGGTCCCCTCAAGGGGACATTGTTGCGGAGTGTTGCGTGTTAAGAGTTACCCTGTATTTTATGTTTACCAATTTAACTAGCGTCAAAACTGTTGATGCGATGGTTGTCCCCTCGAGGGGACTTTAGGGGTGTCCTTAAATAGCGTTCCTGACATAGCTGGGTGAACACCCCTGCGGTCCCCTCAAGGGGACATTCTGCCGGAGGGTTGCGTGCTAAACTTCTTCATTAACTTTATACTTAATAAACAAACTAGCGCTTTAACTGTTGAGGTAATGGTTGTCCCCTAGAGGGGACTTTAGGGGTGTCCATAAAACACATCTCCAAATAATGTTATATATTTAACTCGTTAGTTCATAGTTGAATAAGCTTCAAAAGTATGTCCGGAGCTCATAATTACTTTAAGTATTCTACACAATGAGAAATAAGATTATCCCATATCGCTCAGACTTAAAATTGTTTGCAAGACAATTACGAAAAAATAGCACATTAACCGAAGTCTTACTTTGGCAAAATATAAAACAACGCGCTTATGGTGTTCAGTTTCATAGACAGGTACCGATGTTGAATTATATAACAGATTTTTATTGTCACGAAATTGGTTTAGTTATCGAGATCGATGGCTCTAGTCATGATCATAAAGTATTATATGATGCTAAAAGACAAGGCGAATTAGAAGCGTATGGTGTTACTTTTTTAAGGTTTACTAATGATGAAGTAAAGAAAAACATGTTTAGTGTGTTGTTGGTTATTGAAGAAAAAGTTAGGGAGTTGAGTGCGTGACTGAAAATCAGCCCTGACTATAGCTGGGTGAACACCCCTGCGGTCCCCTCTAGGGGACATTGTTGCGGAGTGTTACGTGTTAGGCTTCTTCATAAACTTTATACTTATCAAACTAAAGTAGCACCAAAACTGTTGATTCGATGGTTGTCCCCTAGAGGGGACTTTAGGGGTGTCCTTAAATAGCGTTCCTGACATAGTTGAGTAAAACACCCCTGCGGTCCCCTCTAGGGGACATTCTGCCGGAGTGATGCGTGCTAAACTTCGTTATACATTTTATGTCTACCAATTATATTAGCACCAAAACTGTTGATTCGATGGTTGTCCCCTAGAGGGGACTTTAGGGGGTGTCCTTAAATAGCGTTCCTGACATACCTGAGTTAAAACACCCCTGCGGTCCCCTCAAGGGGACATTCTGCCGGAGTGATGCGTGCTAAACTTCGTTGTATATTTTATGTCTCCCAATTATATTAGCGCTATAACTTTTGATGTAAAGGTCGTCCCCTCGAGGGGACTTTAGGGGTGTCCGTAAAAGCATCCTACAGCATAACCAGTAATAGTCCCATCACACCTATTTTATGTGCCAATAAAATGCGCACAAATACTGTTGAGGTAATAGTTATTCCTTTTGTTACTTTAGCGGTGTTTATAAAACCATCCTTAAATAATTCATATCTTTAACCTATAGAGAGTAAGCATACACAAAAACCAATATAGATTAATATACCATGAAAAAACGACTACAAATAATTAACGGAGTTGCATTTGTTTGTGTAATTGTAATGAACTATTTATCTAACACAGGTTTATTAAATAACACAACCATTGGCGAAATCTCTAAAGACTATAATACATTATTTACGCCCGCAGGTTATGCGTTTTCAATTTGGGGATTAATCTATCTGTTTTTAACTGGGTTTATAGTCTATCAAGGACGTAGTTTATTTGTAAAGGTTAGAGACGATGCTTTTATTTTAACAACGGGGTGGTGGTTTTTAGTCTCCTGTATTGCTAATTGTGCTTGGATTGTCACTTGGATTTACGGTTACACCTTACTATCCTCAATATTTATCTTTATTATACTATTCTCTCTATTACAAATAGTGCTTAAAAATAAAATGGAATTATCTGATGCTCCAATTTCTGTAATTGTGTTTTTATGGTGGCCTTTTGTAATTTATAGTGGTTGGATTACCGTAGCTAGTATTGCTAACGTCTCTGCTGTTTTAGTAAAATATAATTGGGACGGTTTTGGATTGTCTCCAACATTTTGGACCGTTTTATTAATAGTAATAGCAACTATAATAAATATAGCAGTGACCTGGAAACGAAACATGCGCGAGTTTGCACTTGTTGGTGCATGGGCTTTAATTGCTATTTATGTAGCCAATAACGATGCTAATAGTACTGTTGCTTATACAGCGTTAGTTGCGGCTATTATTTTAATAGTAAGCAGTTTTGCGCATAGTTTTAAAAACCGAAAAACAAATCCTGCAATTAAGTGTATGGAGTATTTTAGGGGAGCGAAATAAGAGAGTTAATTAGAGGTGTTAAAGTTTGTTATTCACTTAGTATCTTAACAAATTCACCTATAATTCTCATTTCATTACTGTTGTCTTCATTAATTATTATACTTTTAAAACTACTATCGTAGGAGTTAGGTTTTAGTGCAATTGTATTATGTTGCCAACCTTCTTCCGTAGTAGTTTTTTTACTTGAATAAGTTTTTACAGTAAAAGCGGAATTAAAATCAGGGTCAAAATAATCTCTATTTTCGATTAGAAGAATTTTTCCAATTCGAGAGTCTGTGTCACTTTAATTTTTTAACTGATTAATTAAGTCTTTTATGTATATAAAATTTACATCTTCTTTATTAAGCCAATTTGTTATGAACTGTATCAATGTAGATTCATAGTAACTACTTTCGTTATAACATTCCAAGCAAAAATTGAATATTAACTCTTTAGAGTTCTTTGATTTATCGATAACTATAGAAATATTTTTTTTGGGCTGCAGTAGTTTTAATAATTTCTTTGCAAACTTCTTATCCCATATGATATCTTCTGGTATCATTAATGGTAAATAGTAAACATTTTTTTTGTAGAAATTTAAATATTTTTTGGCTAGGTCTAAAGTTTGTTGCTCCTTTATCTTTTTTGGTTGTTTACCTCCATCAAGATGAAATTTTATATCACATCCTGTTTGTGTTTTTATTAAGTCTTTTAGTTTTGTACTGGTGTCTTGCTCATTTACGGGCAAAGCACTCAAGTCAATTGGCAAAAGAATCTTCTTTTGATCACCATCAAATAATATGCAAGTATTATTTGAGATTTCCATAATTGTTGTAAGTCTTTGATTGATATCATCAGCACCACCTGGAAGATATCTAATATCAAAAATATCTTGTACAGCTTCACCTAAATGTTCAAGTGTCTTGTCAAGCAGTATTTTAGCAGTATTATCTTCTACTAAAATGATTTTCCTGTCTGCATTTTCTATTTCTAATTCGTGAAATGCTTCTTTATAACTTCTGTTGTTATTGATGATGAATTTTCCATTACTACTTAATGTAGAAAAAACCTTAATTGATTCATCTGGCATCTTATCTATAAGAAATGGTGAATGAGTAGAAATTACAACTTGGTGTTTTTTCTTAATGCATTCCTCTAATAAAAAAGACATTAATCTTTTTTGAGCACCACTATGTAAAGATGTTTCAGGTTCATCTAATAAAATTAAGCTTTCCTTAGTAGCGTTGAAAATTTTATGAACAAGAATGACAATAGCTGTTTCTCCACTTCCTGCAAATGCTTCTGAATAATTAATGTTTTTTTGTTTTAAGCGAATTGAAGTCCCCCAATCTTTAAACAGATTGTGTTCAATTATTTCAATAGTTTCAAACTCTTTCCTTAATATTTCAGAAACCATTTTAGTTTCTGGAGCAGTTAAAGTTATTTTTGATTTGTTTCTATTTGGACCATAATAAGAAATAATTGAATCGTTATCAAAAGCTTCCTTAAGCTTATTTGAGTAGAACCGTAAATAGTCTTGTTTTGTTTTATGTCTTTCAGAGTGAAAATTTAAAAAATGGAAAAATTTATCAAACGCACTTAATTCTGATCTGAAATCAAGGTAAATGACATTTTTATCAATTGGAGAAAATCTTTTATGCGTTGACATTCCATAACGTTTAATTGGTTTCGCTGTTTCCCAATAGTCTGGATCATTTGTTCTATTAATTCTTTGTTTAATTACTTCATTAATAATATTACCATCTTTAAAACCATAAATGAAACAATTTCTTTTTTTATCAAATTCTTTTATTGGGTCTAATTCAGTTGTAAACCAATAATCTCCTAAGCTGTATCCCTTAGGGCAGCCATAAAGAGATTGTAAAGTAGAACTTTTTCCTCCTCCATTTTTTCCTACAAGAAATGTTATAGGAAAGTCAAAAGATATTTTAGTGTCAGTTTCTAAATTCCTAAAAAAAGGAAATCTGATATGTTCGATATATTGTTTATGAATACTATTCGCTCTTAATTGTTGGAGAGTCTTTATTTTATCAATCATAGAAACCTTATTTGGAGGTTTAACTTAAAATAGATTTGACCGTTTTCCTCATAAAGAGAACCAAAATCATGTCTACTTGAGCTAGCAGTGTCTAATTTTGTGTTATTGAATAAGTAGTTTTCAAATTCATTTTTATTATAAATATGATAACATAAAACATCTCCATTTTCTTTTACTATTAAATAACCTCCAGTGGCATCATATTGGCCAGACCAAACTTTAGAAGGCATCATCCCTAATGCAATATCTGTTAAAAAACGTTTGATTTTGTATTCGTAAAATTGATGTTGATTGGATATATCAAAGTTTAATGGGTTATTAATGTTGATTTGCTCAACTAAATCGGAAATACTTGATTTTTTACTAGAATAAAATTGATAAATAATCTCAGATAGTATTTCTGGCAATCTACTATCTATAAGGACTAAATTATTCGAAAATATTTGTCTTTCCGTTTTTACAAATTCAAACTGCCCCTTTAAGTCTAATATTGAATCAATTCTATCCATTATTTTGCTTCTAGAGGAGATAGAATTAATATTTTTTATTTGTGAATCATTCAGTTTTATCTTAGAAATTTTGAAAACGAAATTAGTGGTTTTCCCAGCATTCAGAAGGGTAGAAGGGCTTCCTAATTGTGATTTTATACTAAACCCTAAAGTTGGTTGCTGATTGGTTCTTTGATCGTGAACAACGATTGTAATATCTGTTTTAGCTGAAGAGCTAGCTTTTAAAGAGATACAATTAATTGATTGCATAAACTCTTCAATTTCTGGAACAGAAAATGTTCTTTCTTTATTAACTTTTATTTTTTCAAGTAAAAATTTTGCTTTACGTTTAAATTCCGAAATCTCAATTTTAAGAATTTCTTCTCCTCCAGAAATAAGAATAATTTCATCTTCAATGGAGTACTCAAAATCTCCGTTGTTTTCTGTTCTTAAAATCCGTAAAATAGGGTAAACTATTCCTTCTAATTTTTCAATATCTTTATCCCCAAGAAATAGTTGTTTGTCTCCGAGTAATTTGAAAAGCGTATAAATTTCGCTCCATTCCCCTTTATTTCCTGTAATCATAAAGTTTTAAGTTTTTCTATGATTTTTTTTGCAGTAGCTTGAATTGCTGGAACTGCAACAGAATTCCCAAATTGCTTATATGCTTGCGCATCCGAAACTACAATTTTATAATTATCAGGAAAACCTTGTAATCTAGCCCATTCTCTAGGAGTCATTTTCCGAATTCCTTCTCTATTTACATCTCCTTTTATATGTGTTACAGGTGTGAAATCTTTTAATCTAAAATCGTAAACTAAATTACGTTCTCTCCCCATCCCGCCGCAAACTACAGCATTGGCAGTTCCGTTATTTGGAATTATTTCATAACCGAAACCATTACCTTTTTTTGCGTGTCGAGCTTTGTGATTTCTTAAAGTATTTATATAGGTTTCAGATAAATAATATTTTACTGAAACTGTTTCGGATTCTAGTATATCTTCTAATGTTACTTTTTTAGTAACTGGTTTCGGGTATTCAAACTCTTCAATCCCTAAATCTTTTCTAAAGCCAACAATGAAAATTCGTTCTCTGTTTTGTGGAACTCCAAATTTCTTTGCATTCATTACTTGGGGTTCTGGTACAAAATACCCTAAATCTTCTCTTAAAACGTTTAAGATTGTAGCTAAGGTTTTTCCTTTATCGTGACTTCTTAGTCCCTTTACATTTTCTAGGAATATAGCTTTTGGTTTTTTCTTTTTAATTATTTCAGCAACATCAAAAAAAAGTGTTCCTCTTGTATCTTCAAAACCTCCGCGTTTTCCTGCAATTGAAAAAGCTTGACAAGGAAATCCTGCACATAAAACATCAAATCCATCAGGAATGTAGTTTTTGGTTTCTGGTTTGGTTATATCTCCAAAAGGGACTTCACCAAAATTTGCTTTGTAGGTTAACTTTGAATATTTATCCCATTCGCTAGTAAAAACACATTTGCCCTTAAGGTTTTGAAATGCTAATCTAAACCCGCCAATTCCAGCAAAAAGGTCAATGAATTTAAAGTCGGGTTTTTTCGGTGCAGGGAAAGGAATCTCTTCTTGTTGAAAAATTAAATATTGAAGAGCTTCTTCTGCTGTAGAATTTGTTATTTCTTCTTCAGGAAATTTATATTCAAACAAGTTTTTTACGTGCTCTAATGCGTCAGGTTTATAGCATTTAGAAACGCCATTTTTATGATTATGTAAATAATGTGTAAAGGCAGCTTCTGTATCCTTTTTGGATTCTACAAGTCTTATTTTGAATTTTTTATCTTCAAAATTTTCAATCGATATTTTCTCTTTTAAAGCCACTTATTTTGTCTGTAAATTAAAAACGCAAGTTAAGGAAAAATTATGAGTGAAATTATTCATACTTCTTCATTTGCGTTAAGGATAGTAGAGGAAAGCCCACAGTGAGGCACGAACGCGGACTTGCAACGTATAGCCTGACCCTTTTTCGGGTAACGCCCAAACTATTAAATTAATGCGCCTCCAACCAATTCAAACCAGTATCCAATTCCACATCCAAAGGCACTTCCATTTTAAAGGCCTGTTCCATTTCGGTTTTAATTAATGTTTTCATTTCCTCTAATTCTGGTTTAAAGACATCAAAAACCAATTCATCATGTACTTGCAGCAGCATTTTGGTTTTATAATTACCGGCTTCTAGTTTGTTATAGATGTTAATCATGGCAATTTTAATAATATCTGCAGCACTACCTTGTATTGGTGCATTAACCGCATTACGCTCTGCAGCACCACGGACAATAGCGTTAGCACTATTAATATCCTTTAGATAACGTCTACGATCTAAAACGGTTTTTACATACCCATTATCACGTGCAAACTCGACTTGAGCGCTCATGTATTTTTTAAGCTTTGGGTAGGTTTCGTAATAGGTGTCAATAAGCTCTTTGGCTTCACCACGCGATAAATCGGTTTGGTTACTTAATCCAAAAGCAGACACACCATACACAATCCCGAAGTTTACGGTTTTGGCGTTACTACGTTGGTCTCTGGTCACTTCTTCTAAAGGCACGTTAAAAACTTTAGAAGCGGTAGAAGCGTGAATATCTTCTCCGTTTTTAAAGGCTTCAATCATGGTTTCCTCTTCACTTAACGCAGCAATAATACGCAGTTCTATTTGGCTATAATCGGCAGCTAATAAAATGTAGTCGTCATTACGTGGTATAAAGGCTTTACGCACTTGACGTCCACGTTCTGTACGTATTGGGATATTCTGTAAGTTAGGATTGTTACTACTTAAACGTCCTGTTGCAGCAACGGTTTGCATATAGTCTGTATGTACACGACCAGTTGCTTCTTCCACCTGAAGTGGTAAAGCATCCACATAGGTGCTTTTTAGTTTTGCTAATCCACGGTATTCTAAGATATTTCTAATAATCTCGTGCTCTTTTGCTAAAGCAGATAAGATATCTTCTCCCGTTTTATATTGACCAGTTTTGGTCTTTTTGGGCTTGTCTACCAGTTTTAATTTTTCAAAAAGGATGATTCCTAATTGTTTTGGAGAGGCAATATTAAATTCTTCGCCAGCAACTTCGTAAATTTTAGCGACTAAGGTGTCTATGTCTTTGTTTAAATCTTCAGACAGGCTGTTTAAAAAGTCAACATCCAGATTAATACCTTCCAGTTCCATTGCAGCTAATACGCGTAGTAATGGTACTTCAATATCTGTGAATAATTTTTTGGTGTCGGCTTCTCCTAATTCTTTTTCAAAATGTTCTTTTAATTGTAAAGTAATATCCGAATCTTCAACCGCATATTCTGTTTGTTTCTCCAACGGAACATCGCGCATGGATAATTGATTTTTTCCTTTTTTACCAATCAATTCTGTGATAGAAATTGGCGTATAGTTTAAGTACGTTTCTGCCAAAATATCCATATTGTGACGCATGTCCGGATTAATTAAATAATGCGCTAACATGGTGTCAAATAATGGTCCTCTAACTTGTAGGTTATATTTGGCTAGTACTTTTATATCGTATTTTAAGTTCTGTCCTATTTTCTGAATGGTTTGGTCTTCAAAAAATGGTCGTAACGTTTCGATTATGGCTTGCGCTTCCGTTTGGTCCGCAGGAAACGGTAGGTAAAAGCCTTTACCAATTTCCCATGAAAATGCAATCCCAACCAATTCTGCGATTAATGGGTTTAAACCTGTGGTTTCGGTATCAAAACACACAGACGTTTGGCTCATTAAATTTTTAATAAATAATGTAGTTGCCATTCCTGGTGCGACGCTTTGGTAAAAATGGCTATTGGTTGCGGCTGTTTTGCGTGCAAAGCTATCGTCTGTTGTTGTCGCTGTCGCGGAATTTGGGTCGCCTCCAAACAAATTGAATTGACCTGCTCCAGCACTTTCTGCTTCTTTAGGTGTAACTTTTGGTGCCTTTTTTTCTGAAGGTTCGCCGTTTGCAATAGCTGTTGCTTCTGCTCCGGAAGTAAATGTTTTTGTAAAATTATCTATTAATCTTCTAAATTCTAACTCTTGAAAAATCTCGACTACTTTTGGGATGTCCGGTTGGTCTAACTCAAAATCCTTAGCGTTAAAAGTCACCGGTACATCTAGCATAATAGTGGCTAGTTTTTTAGATAGTAAGCCTAGCTCTTTATTGGCTTCAATCTTTTCTTTCATTTTACCTTTTAGCTCGTGTGTGTTGTCTAAAAGATTTTCCATACTACCGTAAGCAGCTAAAAATTTCTTGGCTGTTTTTTCGCCAACACCTGGTAAACCCGGAATGTTATCACTGGCATCTCCCATCATTCCTAAAAAGTCAATGACTTGTAATGGATCTGTAACTTCAAACTTTTTCTGTACTTCTGGGATTCCCCAAGTTTCATATCCGCCACCAAACATGGGGCGATACATAAAAATGTTTTCGCTTACTAATTGTGCAAAATCTTTATCTGGTGTGACCATAAAGGTTTGGTAACCTTCTTTTTCGGCTTGTTTTGCTAGCGTACCAATAACATCATCGGCTTCAAAACCTGCTTTTACCATAATAGGAATATGCATGGCTTTTAAAATCTCTTGGATAATAGGGACTGCAATTTTTATGGCTTCCGGTGTTTCGTCACGATTGGCTTTGTAAGCTTCAAACATTTCGACTCTGTCCGCACTTCCTCCTTTATCAAAACAAACGGCTAAATGATCTGGTCTTTCGCGTTTAATGACGTCTAAAAGTGAATTCATAAATCCCATAACCGCAGACGTATCGACGCCTTTAGAATTGATTCTTGGGTTTTTTATAAAGGCATAGTAGCCACGAAAAATTAAGGCAAAAGCATCTACTAGAAATACACGTTTGTTATCTGACATTGTAATTGTTTTTAATTTGAAAGGTGATGTCACTCTAAGCGCAGTCGAAGAGTCTTTAATTCTAAATATGAAAAAAGTCTCATTGAAATTGCAATCTGCAAATTACAATTTCTTTAAAAACTAAAGAACTTCATTTTTAAGAAAGTTATAAAAAATATATAACGAACTATAGCTATTATCAATTCTAAGCGAATACGATCTATTTATGTAGATTTTAGTTTTAAAAAAAACGAACAATATGTAAGATAATCGAATCTGGGTGTCATAGAAAATGATTGTAATGTTGGTTAGTTCTAAATATTGGTTGCTGTTAGAGAATAAATACGGATTATAAAAAAATAGAATTGTCTTAGCGTTAAATGACCTGAAAATTAAGGGTTTAACTTTTTGGTTTTTAACGTGGAACGACTGGGGTGTTATGTTGTTGGTTTTTAGAGATTTGTGCTGTATTTCGAAATGCACTATTAATCAATAATTGAAAAACAGAGACGTCGAATACTGTATAATATAGTAGACAACAAAAAACCAAATAATTATGAAACTAATAACAATTTTAGCCATTGCAATAAGCTTGACAATGGTAACAACTGCAACTGCTCAATTGCAAGTATTACAAAACGGAAATACAATAGTTGGAGGTGGTAATTCATCTTTTCCTTATGCTACTACAAAGCTTTCTGTAAATGGTTCGACAAGTGTAAAAAGTCGATTAGAAATTATGAATTTGAATAATACTAATACTGGTTGGGGAGGACAAATACGGTTTACTTCTAATAATCTTAGCGGAATCAACCATCTTATCGCTGATAATGGAGCCCATGAAATGATCTTATTTCCAGGATACAGTCATAGTGATGCGTCGTCTAGAAAAGTATCTGTTTTCGGAGCTTTAAACGTGTATGGTTATGCTAGCTTAGCAGGAGGAGGGTATTTTTCCGATAGAAACTTAAAGGAAAATATAACAAAATTAGAAGGTAGTTTGGATAAAGTCCTGAAGTTACAGGGTGTTAATTTTAGCTGGAAAAAAGGGGTGTTAATAAAAGAAGGGGATGAGCAGGTTGATATTACTTCAGGTTTACCAAACGGAAAACAATTAGGTTTTATTGCTCAAGACGTTGAAGCGGTTGTCCCAGAGGTTGTTAATACTACATCTAGTGGTTATAAATCGTTAGAGTATCATACGATTACTGCGTTATTAGTTGAAGCGATGAAAGAACAACAATCGCAAATTAAGGCTTTAGAAGAACAATTAACAGTTTTAAATGAAGTACTAGAAAAGCAAAAAGAGGGTGCTTTTATTGAAGAAAATGTAAGTGTTAGTTTATCTCAGAATATACCAAACCCTTTTGCAGATACAGCTAAGATAAGATATTCGTTACCAGAATCTTATGGAGATGGTGTTTTAATGATTAGTGATTTGCAAGGTAAAGCACTTAATACAATTGCATTAAAGGTTGGATTAGATCAAGTTTTAGAGATTTCGTCAGAAAAATTGCAAAATGGAATATACCTATATAGTATGGTTGTGGAAGGGAAAGTGCTTAAGACTAGACGTTTTGTTATTTCTAAATAAAATAGATATGAAAACTAAAATTATTAATATACTCTTTTTTTGTTGTTTAGGAACTCATTTGATGCCGGCGCAAAATACAAGTTCAGATTTTGTGTCTTTTGAAGTTGCAAGTAAGGTAGCTGAAAATTGGATGAATGCTAAAGGTTACGATAAAACAGTCGATAAAACGGCTTCGTTTACAAATGTTGAAGTAGAAGTAGGTAAATCACTAACGTTATACGTCCTCAATTTTAAAGAAGGGGGCTTTGCGATAGTGCCAGCAACTAACCTTGTCATTCCAGTGTTAGCTTACAACGATAAATCTATTTTTAACAGTGATCGCCGAATTGATGGCGCTCAGCATTTTTTAAAGGCCTATAATGAAGCTATTACTATTCATAACGCTATAGGAGTAGCAATGGAATTAGCCTCTGAGCAATGGAATACAATTTTAACGACATCTAGTATTGCAGATTGTACTGGTCAAAGTACATTGTACCCTTCTTTGTTGGAGCAATACGGTACTTCAAGATGGGCGGGATGGACAAATATTTATGATTGTGTTACGCCATTAGCTCCGTTAGCCCCAAATGCCTCTAATTTTAATGATGGTATTGGTGGGACTTGTGTTCCAACCGCATTGAGTCAGATATGTGCTTTTTTTAGACACCCTTTTGTGGGAGTTGGCACTGGTACACATACTATGGCTATTGGTAGTGCTGTGGGACAAACGGTTAGTTCTGATTTTGCAACTCAAGCTTTTGATTACGATCGTATGCCATATGCCTTACAACGTCAAGGTCCTGCTGATGGATATGGAAATAGCTCTTCTAACGATTGGTTATATTATACAGATGTGTGTTCCGACGAAAGAAATGAAGTAGGTTTCTTAACTTTTAATTTAGGGGTAGCAGCGAGAATGAATTGGTACTCTGGAGGGACTTATGGAAGTAGTGCTAATTGGGCACAAGATTTAGTTGACCATTTTGACTATGTGTGGAATCCAAGTACGGATTATGTAACCACTAGTTCTGCCGCACTATTTAAAAGTAGACTAAGAAACTCTTTGGATAATGAAAGACCAGTATTAGCTGCAGGTTATAATAACGGTGGCGGTCATTGCTTTTTGTATACCGGATATGAGTGTGATAATTACTTTTTTGCTAGCCTTGGTTTTGGAGGTAATTCCGATGGGTTTTATTATATTTTTACTACCGATGCTAATAGTGAGTATTTAAATACAACTTATGCTAATTCTCAAAATTGTGCTACAAATATTAGACCTAATTGTGATTTACCAACTTATTATCAAGTGCCTACTAATACTTATGTAAATGGTACTGTTACTGTAGAGCAAGCATTAATAGATTTGACGGTTGCAGGGGCAGGAAACCCAGTGCAACTTAATAGCGGTTCTGAAGCCTTTTTTATTGGAGGAAATACAGTCACCTTAAACGCGGGAACAATTGTGGATTTGGGTGCGCAATTACATGTGAGTATAGAAGATTGTAACGGACCCAATTAATATAGCAATAAACATCATCATTCAAAATAGAAAATACTCATCAAAATTGGTGAGTATTTTTTTGTTCTTAACAATTACAATACAGGTTAAATAACCTAAGAAAAACAAGGTCGGTTAGTCTTGATAATTAGGGTGTTATGCTCTGTGATTTGAAGCCAGTATGTTCCGAAATTTGTCTCATAATAGACAGGGAACCGAAAACTGTAATATAGAGTAGGATTAAAACTATAATTATGTCAAAAATTAATCAAAATTGGGCTTTTGGAAATAAAGCAGGCTTAGACTTTTCTACAAACCCACCAACTTCTGTAGCTACCGCAATAGGTTCGGTTGGATCCGCAAAAGAAGGATGTGCATCAATTTCAGATGACAATGGAAATCTTTTATTTTATACAGATGGAATGTCAGTTTGGGATAATACCCATACAGTTAAAATGACCGGGTTACAAGGTGATTTTTCATCAACACAATCAGCAATTATTGTTCCTAATCCAGGAAGTAATAATGAATATTATGTTTTTACGATGGATGGTTCGTCAAATGCTTCAGGGCCATTTAATCATTTAAATGGAGTTTTAATTGATTTATCTTCATTAACTTGGAGTTTTACGCCTTTATCAAATCTTATGACACTACCTAGTACTACCGGGTTTTCTCCGTGCGAAAAAATAACTGCAGTACAGCATAGTAATTGTAAAGATTTTTGGTTAATTACTGTGTTGCAAAAAGGAATAGTATCAACAAGTGAGGGATCAGGAGTTTTTAGGATTTTAAAAATTACTGCTTCAGGTGTGATCCATGAGTATGATTTGCCTATGAATCAGAAAATAGTTGAAATCGGATATTTAAAAGGAAGTCCTAATGGTACTAAGTTGGCATTGGCTAATGGTAAAAAAGGGAACGTGTTAGTTTATGATTTTGACCCTGCTACTGGTATTATAGATATAGTGGGAGTAGTTAATATTGATATTCCAATCACAACTTCAGATAATACCACAGTGTACGGTGTTGAGTTTTCTCCAGATAATAACTTGTTATACTATGCTAATCTCGTTTCTGGAAGAAGGGAAGGTCGTGTTTTTCAGGTGGATTTAACAAGTAATTCTCCGGTGTCAATAGAGGTTGGTGCGTTTAAGAATAAAGAAGAGAGATATGCTATCGGAGCATTACAATTGGGGCCTGATGGTAAAATTTATATTGTAAAGGATAACGAAAATTCTTTGGGCGCTATTTTAAAACCAAATATTGTCGGTCTTGGTTGCACTGTAGATATTGATTATATTACTTTACAGAAAGGGACTCTCGGATATTTAGGGTTGCCAAACCTTATTTCAAATCCATGTCCAGATGATGATTGTGGTTGTGGCTGTACAGGATGTAATGATGAGGCAGAATCACAAAACGAAGAACTTATTGAGAGAGCAAAAACAAAGTATAATACAATTAAGAGTGATCAAAATTGTCCAGATCCATTTATGGAGCATTGTAAATTAAATGCAATAACAAATGGAGTCGATTTTAAACCTTGTTTTTCTTTTCATTGGGGAGATGGAGTAAATGATCAAATAGAAGAGCATGATACCGAAGTGTTTTATCTTACAGTGTGTAATACATTTAAAGATATTAAGTACAACGGATTAAGAATTACAAAAGTGACATTGACGCCAGATATTCATCCTTTAGATAAAATTCATATTGTTCCAGATCGATTTGTAAATTTAGATTGTTTAGAGCCTTGCTCTTGTCAAACTAGAGAGTTTGCTATGATTAATAGAGCAAATGATACTGCTGGTAATTATACTTTAGAAGTAGAGTATTGCTTTGATAGTATTAGCTTAGAATCTGTAAAGACTAATGGTAAAGTAGAATTTCCTTTAGAGATCACGGAAGATTAGATTTGTAATGCTTCAATTATAAAGCCTCTCTAAATCACAATTTAGAGGGGCTTTTGTCTTTAATATGGTTTGTGAGTTTCCTAATTATATCAAATCAATGTAATCTAAAATGCAATTATTTTAACTTCAATCAAAAGCAAAAAGGTGTGCTTAAAACAATTAATTCTTTACAAATTGATTATAGAATAGGAATTGTAAAATATGATTTTGAGGACTGATTAATTGATAAATACTACTATCAATGATGTTTTAAATGAATTGTTAAGAGACTAAATAATAACCTATTCAAATAACGCAAAAAATGTGCTTTACTTTACTCTATGTCGTAAATTAGGAATGGAATATAAGGTCATTTAGAAGGCTAGTTTTGAACGATAGTTGTTGAGGTGCCCAACTTGTTATTCGGTATATCCATTTTTAAGGGCATATACCGCTAAGCCAACTCTAGTTTTAAGTTCTAATTTTTCAAATAGACTATCTCTATAATTTTCAACCGTTCTAGGACTGCAAAACATTTTTTCTGAAATCTGTTTATAAGTCATTTCAGTAATAGTGTATTTAAGAAATTCAGTCTCGCGATCGGATATTTTAATTTTTAATTTGGCATCAATAGTATCTTCACTAATACTCGTAAATAATTTGCTTGCGGCCCACTCTGGAAAGTAGTGGCCTTTGTCAACAATAGTATTTAAGGCTTTTTCAAGTTCAGTAGGGTGTACGTTTTTAAGCATATAACCTTTAGCCCCATTTTTTATCATTTTAATTAAGCTGTCATCATCATCTTGCATGCTTAACGCCATTATTAAAACCTCAGGGTACGTTGCCTTGATCCATTTAGCAGTATCAAAACCATCCATAATCGGCATGCTAATATCTAGTAGAACAAGATCTGGTACTGTATTCTTTTTTTGAAGTTTGTCTTGAAAATCTTGACCATTTTCGCAAACATATAAGACTTCAAATTGGCTAAAATTAGAAATAATACTACTTAATGCATTTGCTATTAAAATATGGTCGTCTATAATTACAATACTACGTTTCATGTAAGAGGGAGTTCTATAGTTAGTGTTGTTCCTTTTTGATCCAGGCTCTCTAATTTAAATTGACCACCTATTAATTCGGTTCTCTTTTTCATGTTTTTTAAACCAATACCGCCAGCATTCAAGGCGTTAATATTAAAACCTTTTCCGTCGTCTTTTAGCGTTAAAACCAATGAATTGTCGGTGTCTTTTAGTAAAACAAAAATGTTTTTACAGTTTGCATGTTTGATGCTGTTCTGTAAAAACTCTTGTGTTATTCTAAATATAATACTTTTAATTTGATAGGATTCAATTTTAGTTTTTGAATCTTTTGAGAAGTGAACAACGCATTTTTTTAATGCATTAATTTTTTTGCATTCATTTTCTATTAATTCAGAAATGGAATGAAGTTCAATAGAATTATCTGTTAACGATTTGGAGAGTAGTCTTAGTTCTGAAAGCGATTCGTTTATAATGTCCGCAATGTTTTTAATACTTTTGTTAACCTGTGGGGCTTTGTTCTCGAAAGCCAATTGTTGCGTATATAAACTGGCTAGGGTTAATTTTTGACCAATATTGTCGTGTATTTCTCGACCAATATGCTGCATGGTTTGCATTTGTATTTCTACTTGCGTTTCTAGGAGTTCTTGTTTGTGAATTTTATCTTTAGATTCAATTTGTTCCACATGCGCTTTTTTTTTAATTCTATATTCTCTAATAAAAATAAATATCCCAGCTATAAATATTAGGAAGATTATGTAGAAAAAAAATAAGGATGTTATGATTGAGTTTTCCCCCATATGAATGAAGCTGAAAATAATAAATACATTATACAATTAGCGATTAAAAAATATAAATAATAAAAATTCCAAATGTTTTGTAAAGATTTGGAAAAAAAATCATAGAATGAAAAAAGAGGATATGTGCCTATGTAAAATAATATGACTCCTAAATTTACGTAGAACATCTTATTTTCTTTAAATTTTAATATGTCATCGTTTTTAATCTGTTTTAAAAACTCTAATACGACTAATATTGATAGCAATATTGTGCCAATAGTTAAACTTAAAGAATAGACTACATTTACTTTTTCTACTTCTATTGTTAAAGGTATAAAAGAAATGGAATAGCATACTAAGCATATGATAAACATTTTTTTATTCTTTAATGATTTTAGCGCGTATAACCAGAATAAAAATAAATATTGAATAGGAATACCAAAAAAAAGATAATAGTCTTGTTTTCTAATCATTGCAAAAGTAGAGTTGAACTTCCAAAAAAACTCTTGAATAAAAATAAGTATTAAATAAATAGCTAGAAATCTCCAATAGCTGTGTTTTAACCTTCTAAAATAGAAAATTGAAACTAGGGCAGAGAAAAACTCTATCCCTAGTAATATATTTCCTAAAAGAGAATAATATTCTAACATATATTAGATAAATAATCCTGATGTATTACCTGGAGGGATTAAACTTCCATGATTTTGTGCTCCAGTTATTTGGCTTTGTCTATCTTGGGATATTGATAAAGAAGCAATTGGCCCTGTGTAATTTGAAGGTATACCTTCCCAAAAAGTGTCGGTGTCTAAAGGGTTGAAGTCTATGTTGGTAGTTGTTTCCTTTCTTCTGTTGGTAGGTATGGCAATAAGAGTATGATGCTTTGCGTAATTTTCTTGAACACTATGTAAATCAGCGTATTGACCTGGTATTTCGTCAGGATAACGTGAATAATAGATGCGAAGACCTAAGTTTTCAGGATTTATAGTATTGTCTTTATTTAATGCTTTATATTCTATATGGTAAATAAATTTTTTAAGAGTCACTAAATCAAACCATATAGAATGCGCGTCGCTAAATTTTTCTGCTGCATTTATATGGACAAGTTGATTGTCTCTATAGCCAAGAATCATATCTTTAATTAAGTCTATTTCTAGAGTATTCATTAGTTCTTCAGAATAATCCATACATATGTTAGTCGAAGTACTTGTATTTGAAGTGGTGGCCGTATTTGGTGTCACCGATATATTTTGAGGTATCGAAACACGACTGGGAGGATTTTTATAGACATAAAAGGCAAATGCTATAATGGTAATAGCTAGTAAAATTGTTGAAATCATAAATTTGGTTTGTTTAAAGGTATAAGTGATTGATTATTAATATGCTTCGGCAAAGAAACAATTATGTTGCGAAACTTTAAAAAGTAATACACCTATTTTTTAGGGTTAAATGACCTAAAAGTAATATTCCATTAATACGTCACACCTTGTTTATCTAAAACAGATTTTGCTTTAAACACATAAAACAATAAGTAACTAAAGCATAAAACAGCAACAATATAAGACTGTTGGATACCAAAAACATCCGCTAATTTACCTTGTAAAGGCGGTATAATTGCGCCTCCTAAAATCATCATGATTAAAAAGGCAGATCCTTGTGAAGTGTATTTTCCAAGACCTGCAATACTTAATGTAAATATACACGGCCACATGATTGAGCAAAATAAGCCACCAGATAAAAAAGCAAATAAAGCGACGTTACCAGAGCTAACTAGACCAATAATCATTGCTAAAACACCTAATAGGCTAAATGTTTTTAAAGTCTTAACAGGATTGTCTTTAGCAAAAAAGAAACCTCCGATTTGTATAGCAATACAGATGGCGAAAAATAATACTTCGTTAGTAGAAAATACAGTTCCTGCAATTCTGTTTGCCGACAGTACGACAACTAAAGCCACATAAGGAACAATAATCAGTAACCATTTTTTTAAACCGCTACTTGGATTAAAAACAGTAATAGCACCAACCCAACGTCCAATCATTAATCCTCCCCAATATAATGATATAAAAGGGGCGATTTGTGCATCGTTTAATGTTGGTAAGCCTAACGTATTTAAGTTAGTATCGCCCACAGCACGTTTTAAAAGTTCGCCTAAATTACTTCCAACGGTAACTTCTACACCTACGTAAGTAAAAATAGCCAACATCCCCAATACTAATTGAGGGTATTTCATGGCACCCCAACCTTCAGGTTTTTTTGACGAACTTGAATAGGCAAAAATTAAGGAACCCACCACAGCAGCTAATACTATGATTAATAATGTTAGTCTTGTGTTTTCTAAGCTTTTTGAGGCGGTCTCTAGTCCTGTATAAGTACTAAAAATATAGCCAAAACAACCCATGATTATTATCGTTAAAATAATAAGTAAGTTTTTAGCTTTATTAGCTGGCTCAAAAGCAGTCTCTGATTTTAAAGCAGGTAACTTTTTTGAAAAATGAAATAACGCAGCAGCTAATAAAAATAAAAACCCGACACCCAAATACAGCATTTGGACGGTGATTAGTGTGATCTCGTTGTCATTAATTTTTTGAGCTAATTCTTGAGTCGACCAATGGGTAGAGCCAAAAATTATAAAGCTCACGACTATCGGTCCTATTGTAGTGCCTAAAGAGTTGATTCCTCCTGCTAAATTAAGTCTGTGCGATCCTGTTTTTGGATCACCTAAAGCAATTACGAATGGATTGGCTGCAGTTTGTTGTAACGAAAACCCTAAGCCTACAATAAACAAGGCAATTAAAATTAAATAAAACACGCCTGTTTGTCCTTGCTCCGCTCCAGACGTTGAGGGATACATTACAAAAGCACCAATGGCTGATAAAAGTAGACCGTAAATAATACCATTTTTATACCCCCAATTATTAAGGATGTCTTTTTTTAAAGTATTGGATATAATAAACAACAATAAAGCACCAATATAATAGGCTCCAAAAAAAGCAAAGTCTACTAATTGAGATTGAAATTGGTCAATGTTAAAATACGTTTTGCAAAACGGAATAAAGACCCCGTTTGACGCCGCTATAAATCCCCAGAAAAAGAAGACCGTTACTAAAGTGGTTAATGCGGATTTGTTGTTTTGGTTATTCATTTAGTTAGTTTTTATAAGGCTAAATATAGTTATAAATGTTTTCTGGAGGGCAAAAAGTAAAATCGATTTATCATGACATTACAGTAAATAGATTGTTTTTAGCGGTTTAACGTTTAACAATATAATAAGATATTTAAGTTTTTAAAGGGTTAATTTTGAAGATTAAATTTGACTATGATTCGTTTTGTTATTATCGCCATTATATATGTAGTGTTTACTGTTTACGGCTATCAAGCTATAAAAACAGTGTTTAAATCACCATGGATGCATTACCTGTTTTTTGCTATTGCTTTTTTAGTAGCTTCAAATGTAATATATCAATTTTCTTCGCCTGCCGTAGGGCGTGTTATCTCTGGAGGACGTGGTTATGCTATTGGATTTATGTTAGCCTATTTATCTTTAAACTTGGTGATTGTTCCGCTGTTAATTGGGGAGGATATTATTCGTGGTTTTATTGGGTTGTATGATCGGTTTTTTATTACAAGAGAGGCTTTTACTATACCATCAAGGCGTAAGTTTATTAGTCAAGTGGCTTTAGGGTTGGCAGCCATACCATTTTCTGGTTTGCTTTACGGAATGTATAAAGGTCGCTACAACTATAAGGTTTTAAAATACACATTGCATTTTGATGATTTGCCTGAGGCGTTTGACGGCTATCGATTGACACATATTAGTGATATACATGCAGGGAGTTTTGATAATAAAGAAAAAATAAATTATGCAGTCGATTTGGTTAATGAGCAAAAAGGAGATGTGATTTTGTTTACCGGTGATTTAGTTAATAATAAAGCTTCAGAGATGTATGATTGGAAAGAGACCTTTTCTAAATTGTCTGCTAAAGATGGTGTGTTTTCTGTTTTAGGAAATCATGATTATGGCGATTATGTAGAATGGGAGTCAGCACGGGATAAAAAAGCTAATTTAGAAGAGTTGATTGCTATTCAAAAGGATATGGGTTTTGATGTGTTATTAAACGAAAGCCGATACATCGAAAAAGAGGGTGCGCGTTTGGCCTTGATCGGTGTCGAAAATTGGGGTAAAGGTGGTTTTAAAAAGTCAGGAGATTTAGATGAAGCATCGTCTGCTATTGATGCTAACGATTTTAAAATATTAATGTCTCATGATCCATCACATTGGGATGAAAAAGTAATAGCACATGATTGCCATTATCACTTAACCTTAAGTGGACATACGCACGGTATGCAGTTTGGTATAGAAATCCCGGGATGGATTAAATGGAGTCCCATTAAATGGCGTTACAAACATTGGGCAGGAATCTATAAAGAAAAAGGACAATATATTAACGTTAACAGAGGGTTTGGCTATTTAGCTTATCCTGGACGTTTAGGGATTTGGCCAGAAATAACAATCATCGAACTTAAAAAAAGTGAGCAAATAGCTTAATTTAATCTAAAAGTTATATTTTAGTACATAGTTTAAACTAAACTGATATCAAATGTCAAAATTTGGAGAATTAATAGATGTCGAAATACCTGTACTGTTAGATTTTTTTACAGAATGGAATGAACCGTCTAAAGCCATGCATGAAGTGTTACGTGATGTAGCTGCCGCGCTTGGTGACAAAGCAAAAGTAATTAAGATAGATGTTGAGAAAAATCAAGAGCTATCTGAGGCATTGCGCGTCAAAGGTTTACCAACCTTAATTATTTATAAAAATGGTGAAATGAAATGGCGCCAAAGCGGAGAGCAAGACGCTAATACCTTAATTGGTATCGTTCAGAAGTTTGTTTAAAGCGATTTAAATTGATAGCCCTTTTTGCTGTAATACTCTAAAACTTTAGGTAAGGTATATTGCATGTTTTTTGATGCTTTTATACTGTCATGAAACACCACAATACTTCCTGAGGTGGCATGGTTAATTACATTTTTTAAGCATTTTTCTTGTGAGACCTTAACTTCCCAATCGTAAGATAGTACGCTCCACATTACAATTTTATAACCTCTTTTAAGCAATATTTTAGCTTGGCTACCTTTTATTTTACCAAATGGTGGTCTAAATAGTTTTTTGCTTTTAAGTGCAATAACGTCTTGTGCTTTTTCTGTATTAGCAACGTATTGCTCAGTATTGGTGCGCCAACCTAAAAGGTGATTAAAGGTGTGGTTACCGACAACATGACCAGCTTCTACTACGGCGTTAAATATGTCAGGGAATTTCTTAACATTATCGCCAATACAAAAAAAGGTTGCTTTAGCATTGTATTGTTTTAATGTGTTTAAAGTCCATTGTGTGATTTCTGGTGTTGGACCGTCATCAAAAGTTAAGTAAATGGTTTTATCCAAAGACTCCTTTTTCCAAATGTATTTTGGAAAAAGGAGCTGGATTAATTTTGGTGTTTTTGCTGGAAAAACAGGCATTTTATTCGCTTTTTAAGACCGTGTCTAGTTGTTGTAATAAATCTTTGTCTGTACGGATTGGATTGGTTTCAACTTCTGGTTCATTGTCATAGTATTGTTTAAATAACTCCAGATAGTTTGTAAAGGTCATCGATTCTTCCTTTGCAAACCCTTTATCATATTCTACTAACACATCCACTAGTGCTTTGTAACGTTCAATATCGGTCAAGATTTCTGTAAAGTTATTATCTTGATTATCTCTTGTTAGCGTGCTATAGTATTTTAAGCTTTCTTGATATTTGGACGCAACATCTTTAAATAACTGTCTAGCTTTATCTTGATTATTAACCTCGTAGTAAGCACTAATATAAGGTTCTAATAAGGTATAAAAGCCATATTTGTCAACAGGCATGTTTTCCATAGCTATATCTGCTATTTCTTCAGCTTTGTCTAATTGCTCTTCGTTGATTAATTGTTCTACTAATCGTGCTAAATTACCTCTGTAAGTAATGGAGTTACGTCTCGTTTCTGGATCATGGTAGATTTGGTCACTACCACTATTACCCCAATCCCAATTCACAACTTTATTGTACATAAAATCGGTATCTAAACGTCCCATGTCAAATGGATTTGCTCTTGCAACAGCCGTTTTAATAGGTACTAATTTATAGACCATAGCATCTAATTGTAGGTAATCTTTCATCCAGATGTAATCATCATCGCCAAAAGCACCACCAGTAAAATAGATTGGACGCTCCCAATTGTTATTAGCGACAATGTCTAACATTAATAGTCTGTTTTTGGTAATAGCATTGTCAGATATTTTAACGTCTAAATACGGTTCGATAAGATCAGCGTCCTTGGCTTTTACAATACCATTAGCTAATACAGATTGTTTGTCTACAGGGACTCTAATATTTTCTACAGGAAAATAATTAGAATTTAAGTATTGTTCTGGATAGTTGCTAGGGTCGTCTCCTTCTTGTTGCAACGCATACTTTAATTTTGTTTTAGGGTCTTCACTTGTAATAAAATTCATGAAAGTACTAATGTCTAAAGTATCTCTAGATCTAAGTCGCTTGATAAGGTACTCCCTTGTGCCATGCTTGTATTTGTCGTGCGTTAGAGCAGATGGTATTGGGTCACTTTTATAAGCTTTACGCTTCATTTGGTCAATATACCAGTCGGTTTGGAATAAACTGGTATTAACAACTCTAACGTCTGTACGATAGCTTTCAATCTCTTGAGCGTACCATAAGGCGAAGGTGTCGTTATCTCCAATGGAAAATAGTATTCCGTTTTCATCACAAGAATCCAAATATTTTTTCGCCATCGCTAACGCAGTATACTTTCCAGATCTATCGTGATCATCCCAGTTTTGAGAGGCTAATATTGTAGGGACTAATAATAAGCATATTAATGTAACTGCTGGGGCGAGCACACTGTTTGAAACATACTTTTTAAGTAAATCAAAAATAGCGTAAACCCCTAATCCGATCCATAAAGCAAAGACATAGAAGGAGCCTACTACGGAGTAATCACGTTCTCTAGGTTCAAATGGTCTAACGTTAGTATATACTTGAATTGCTAATCCTGTAAATAGGAAAAAGACTAAGGTGACCCAAAATAGTTTTTTGTCTTTATTAAATAAGAAAAACAAACCTAATAGTCCTAAGATTAAAGGGAAGAAGTAATAAGTGTTACGACCTTTATTTTCTGCGACGTCACTTGGCAGGTTGTCTTGAGATTGACCTAAATGCCATTCATCAATAGCTTGTATACCACTAATCCAGTTACCGTGTTGGTCATAGCGTCCTTGTAGGTCATCTTGACGACCTGAAAAGTTCCACATAAAATAACGCCAGTACATGTATCCTAGTTGGTATTCAAACAAATAAGAAATGTTACTAGCTAAAGAAGGTTTTTCTATATTTACGACTTGTCCAAATTGCTTTAAAAAATTATGATAATCTTCATAATCTATTAGGCCTTTGGCAACATCGTTTTTAAAATCAATTATTGATTTTACTAACTGTTTGTCATCTTGATATTCTGGTTTCAAACTAAAGTCTAAAAACCCAGTAAATAGCATATAGTTTTCGGCATTCTCACCACTCCACATTCGAGGTAAAAAAGCGGCTTGTTTATGGTTATAATTTTGTTTAGCGCGTTTATAGTTGTTAACGATAATGTATTTCCCAGCAGCTTCGTCTTTTTCGTATTTAGGTTTATCATCGACATACGGCTCGTTTTCATCCAGACCAGTATATTGATCTGTAAATAAAGGACCGTAAAATAAATGGGTTTCTGGATATTGCTCCAAGTTGTAATACGCTAAAAGTTCTCTAGCACTTGAGGGGTTGTTTTCGTTAATAACAACATTTGCATTGGCTCTAATAGGAAGCATTAACCAAGTAGAAGATCCTATCAATACAAATAATAGGCACAATATACCGGTGTTGTAATTATATAATTTTTGGGTATGTGTGTATTTTAACCCGTAATAAAAGGCGGCAACTAATAAAATACCGGCAATAATAGAACCTGAATTAAAAGGAAGGCCTATCTGATTTACAAAAAATAGTTCTAGAATACTAAAATATCTTAAAACATTAGGGAACATTAATTTAAATACAAATAATAAAACAGCAACCGATGCGACATTAGCAATAATGAAGTTTTTAACTGTAATGGTTTTGTAGTTTTTAAAATAATAGATTAATCCAATAGCGGGAATGGTTAATAATCCCATAAAGTGGATTCCGAAAGATAAACCAACAACAAACGCAATAAGTATTAGCCAGCGGTTACCTTTAGGTTTATGCATATCTGCTTCCCAGCGTAACCCTAAATAGAACATGATAGTCATAATTAAAGTCGCCATTGCATAAACTTCAGTTTCTACAGCGTTAAACCAAAACGAATCTGTGAAGGCAAATGCTAAACTTCCTACAAAAGCACTTCCTAAAATCGCTATTTTTTGTCCATTTTCTAGTTTTTCTGGTTGGCCAACTATTTTTTTTAATAATAAAACAATAGTCCAGAACATAAATAGAATGGCAAAAGCACTAGACACTGCACTCATCATATTCATTAAAAAACCGATTTGAGTAGGGGCTAAAGCAAATACGGAAAACACTGCTCCTAACATTTGAAATAGGGGTGCTCCAGGTGGATGACCCACTTGTAATTTGGAAGAAGTTAAAATATATTCACCAGCATCCCAATAACTTACTGTTGGTTCTACTGTAAGTGTGTAAGTGATAAGTGCAATTAAAAAAGCGAACCACCCTAATATGGTGTTCCATTTTTTAAAGTTAAATGACGTCATAAAATATCGGTTTGTTATGTCATGCGAATTTAGTAATTATTATGGAACGGATGTGGTTTTTAAGGTAACGTTAAGTTTTTTTTTAATTTTTTTTTAAAAAAAGTTTGTGGAAGTTAATAATTGTTTTAAATTTGCACTCTCATTACAAGATTGGCCTATGGTGTAACTGGTAACACGTCAGTTTTTGGTACTGAAGAGTCTAGGTTCGAGACCTAGTGGGCCAACAAAAAAAAGCTTCCTTTTTGAAAGGGAGCTTTTTTATTTTTAAGCTGTTTTTGGTTCTATATTTTAAATGTTATTACAGGTCTTTTGGCGTGGTGTACTAAATCTTCGCTTATGCTTCCATTGAAAAAGTGAGCAATACCTTGTCGACCATGTGTACTTATTCCGATTAAATCAGCATTCGCTATTCTTGAAAAATTAAGAATCCCTTTTTCTATGGTTTCATCATTATATATGTTTATGGTATAGTTGTCAAAGGTGTTATTTCCTATAAACTCGGACATCCTAACCTTTGTGGCAGCGGTTGTAGAAAAATTACTAGGCGTATTTACATTCAGTAAATGTATTTTAGCACCCAGTAGTTTCGCTAATTTGACAGCCTGTACGTAGGTTTCTTTATTGTCATTTTTAAAATCGGAAGCAAAAACGAATTCTTTGATGTCAAAATGGAGGTGTTCGTTTTTTATGACTAATACTGGGGTGCTTGACGTGCGGATTACTTTTTCGGTATTAGAGCCGATAAATATTTCTTTGACAACCTCAGGACCGTGAGACCCCATAACGATTAAATCGACATCGTGTTTATTGGAGGTTTCTACTATTCCTGTCGCTATTTCGTTAAAATCTACAGTTTCATGAACTGTTAATCCGCTTAAGTAATCTTTGGCTAATAAAGTTTCAAATTTTTTATGCGCCAATTTCATAAAAAATACGGCTTCCGGTAGTTCTGTTGGAGGTGAGTTGCCAGCAAGATTATAGAATGGCAACTCTAACATATGGAGTAAGATGATTTCACAATCATGTTTCCTTGCTAATTGAGCAGCAACTTTTACAGCGTTTTCGGCTTCTGGAGAAAAGTCTGTTGGGACGAGTAGTTTTTTCATATTATCGTTATAGTTGGTTAATAAAGAACTCTTTATAAAGTTAGTAATAAAAAATGACTTTTAAAAAGTTATGAAAATCAATAAAAATATGTATATTTGCAGCGTTGTAAGAGGAAAACAGGAATTGAGGGGACTAAAGTCCCCTCTTTTTATACTTAAAAATGTTTATAAATACAGTAAAAAGTTTATTAGAAGAAGCCCTAACAGAGCGCCAAGATCTATTTTTAATAGATTTTAGCATGACTGGAGATAATGCTATCAATATAATTATTGATGGAGACGATGGGGTTAAAGTTGAAGATTGCATTTTTATTAGCCGTGCAATAGAGCATAACATAGATAGAGAAGAACATGATTTTGCTCTAGAAGTTATGTCTGCAGGGGCTGCTGCTCCACTAACATTACCTAGGCAATACCCTAGACATGTTGGTAGAACATTAGAAGTGACAACTGCAACGCAAAAAATGGAAGGGGTCTTAACAGAGGTAAATGACGATGCTTTTACTTTAGAGTGGAAAGCAAGAGAGCCAAAGCCTGTTGGAAAAGGTAAAGTTACCGTTAATAAGAAAGAAAATATTGCCTACAAAGATGTTGTAGAAGCAAAAGTTATAATAAAATTTTAATTCAAGTAGAGTTATGGAGAATATAGCGTTAATTGAATCTTTTTCAGAGTTCAAGGACGATAAGTTTATTGATCGTGTCACCTTAATGGCTATTTTGGAAGATGTGTTTAGAAATGCATTGAAGAAAAAATTTGGAGATGATGATAATTTTGATATTATTATAAACCCAGATAAAGGGGATTTAGAGATTTGGAGAAATCGTGTTGTAGTTGCGGATGGAGAGGTTGAAGAACCAAATCAAGAGATATCGTTAAGTGCGGCAAGAAAGATTGAGCCGGATTTTGAAGTAGGAGAGGATGTGTCACAGGAAGTTAAGTTAATAGATTTAGGTCGTCGTGCTATTTTAGCGTTACGTCAAAATTTAATCTCTAAAATTCACGAACACGATAACTCAAATATTTTCAAGCAGTTTCAAGAGCTTGTTGGAGATTTATATACGGCAGAAGTTCACCATATACGTCACAGAGCAGTTATCTTGTTAGATGACGAAGGTAATGAGATTATCCTTCCAAAGGATAAGCAAATTCCATCTGACTTTTTTAGAAAAGGAGATAATGTTAAAGGTGTTATTGATAGTGTTGAGCTTAAAGGTAATAAGCCTACAATAATAATGTCTCGTACGTCGCCTAAGTTTTTAGAAAAACTATTTGAATCTGAAATTCCAGAAGTATTTGATGGTTTAATTACTATTAAAAATATTGTACGTATTCCAGGTGAAAAAGCAAAAGTAGCTGTAGATTCTTATGATGATAGAATTGATCCAGTTGGAGCTTGTGTAGGTATGAAGGGATCTCGTATCCATGGTATCGTAAGAGAATTAGGTAATGAAAACATTGATGTTATTAATTACACGACTAACTTACAATTATATATAACAAGAGCATTAAGCCCTGCAAGAGTGACTTCAATCAAGATAGATGAAGAAAACAAACGTGCAGAAGCGATCTTAAAACCTGAAGAGGTAAGTAAGGCGATTGGTAGAGGTGGTCACAATATTAGATTGGCTGGTCAATTAACAGGTTACGAAATTGATGTGTTAAGAGAAGGGGCTGAAGAAGATGTTGAATTAAGAGAATTCTCTGATGAAATCGAAGATTGGGTTATCAAAGAATTTAGTAAAGCAGGTCTAGATACAGCAAAGAGTATTTTAGAGCAAGATGTGGCAGATCTAGTCAAAAGAACTGACTTAGAAGAAGAAACTATTTTAGATGTTATTAGAATTCTTAAGGAAGAATTCGAAGATTAGCATATATTTGAGAAAAAAAGAAATTAGGTTAAAGGCAATTTATGGCTGAAACAATAAGATTAAATAAGGTATTACGTGAGCTTAACATCTCTCTTGATCGCGCTGTAGAATTTTTAGATTCTAAGGGTGTAGAGGTTGAGAAGCGCCCGACTACCAAAATTTCAGAAGAAACTTACAGTATTCTTTCAAATGAATTTCAAACTGATGCTAACAAGAAAATGGCATCACAAGAGGTTAATGAAGCAAAGAATAAGGAGAAAGAAGTATTGCGTGTTAAACGCGAAAAGGAACTAGAGATTAAGCATAAAGCTGAAGAAGCTGCGAAGGCAGCCAAAGCAGCACAGCTTAAAAAAGATGAAGAAGTTATTAAAGCTTCTAAAGCGCTTTCTGGTCCTAAAACTGTCGGTAAGATAGATTTAGGTACTGGTAAAAAAGTGGCTAAGGAAGTGGAAGAAACTCCGGAGTCTAAGAAAGATGTTGTTAAAGCAGAAAAAGTATCTGTAGCAAAAGAAACACCTAAAGTCGAAGTCAAAGTAGAAGCGAAAGCTAAAACTGAAGAGAAGGCTAAAGTAGGTGCTAAATCTGCCGATGCTCCGAAAGCAAAAACCGAAATTAAAGTGGAGGCTAAGACAGAAACTAAAGCTGTTCCTGCAAAGGAAGTTGCTAAAGAAGATGCTGCCCCTCAAGAACCGGTTGAAGAAACGCTTAAGACAAAATATACAAAACTTTCTGGTCCGAAAATAGCTGGTGAAAAAATTGATTTATCTCAATTTAATAAACCTAAGAAGAAGAAAGAAGATCCTAAAAAGGATGACAACGCTAACAAAAGAAAGCGTCGTCGTATTTCTAAACCTGGAGATAATAACAGATCTAATTCTGGTCCTTCAAGAGGTAATGATAGGTTTAAAGGAAAAAGACCAGGGGGGCGTAAAGCAACACCAGTTGTTAAAGCTGAGCCTAGTGAAGAAGAAGTACAAAGACAAGTACGTGAAACTTTAGAGAAATTACAAGGTAAATCTTCTAAAGGTAAAGGTGCTAAATATAGAAGAGAGAAAAGAGATCAACATAGAGAGCAATCGGAAATTGATCAACAAATAGAAGCTGCAGAAAGTAAGATTCTAAAGGTTACTGAGTTTGTTACGGCAAATGAAATAGCAACGATGATGGATGTTCCGGTAACACAAATTATCTCTGCTTGTATGTCTTTAGGTATGATGGTAACAATGAATCAGCGTTTAGATGCTGAAACTATTGCTATTGTTGCAGAAGAATTTGGATATAAAACAGAATTTGTAACAGCTGATATCGAAGTGTCGATTGAAGATGTTATTGATAAACCAGAAGATTTAAAACCTCGTGCTCCAATTGTTACAGTAATGGGACACGTTGATCATGGTAAAACATCTTTATTAGATTACATACGTAAAGAAAATGTTATTGCAGGAGAATCTGGAGGAATCACACAGCATATTGGTGCTTATGGAGTAGAGCTAGATAATGGACAAAAAATAGCGTTTTTAGATACACCAGGTCACGAGGCCTTTACAGCGATGCGTGCACGTGGTGCTCAAGTAACAGATATAGCTATTATTGTAGCAGCAGCGGATGATGATATCATGCCTCAAACTAAAGAAGCAATATCGCATGCACAAGCAGCAGGTGTACCAATAGTGTTTGCAATAAACAAGATTGATAAGCCACACGCTAATCCAGAAAAGATTAAAGAAGGTTTAGCACAAATGAATTTACTAGTAGAAGATTGGGGTGGAAAAATCCAGTCTCATGATATTTCTGCAAAAGTAGGTACAGGTGTTAAAGAATTATTAGAAAAGGTATTGCTTGAAGCAGAATTATTAGAGCTTAAAGCTAATCCTAATAAACCAGCAATAGGAACAGTAGTAGAAGCCTTTTTAGATAAAGGTAGAGGTTACGTATCTACAGTATTAGTGCAAGCGGGTACATTACGTGTTGGAGATTATGTTCTTGCAGGTAAGAATAGTGGTAAAGTTAAAGCAATGCAAGATGAGCGTGGTCATGATGTTCAGGAAGCTGGACCATCAACACCAGTATCTGTATTAGGTTTAGACGGAGCACCTCAGGCAGGTGATAAGTTTAATGTCTTTGCTGATGAGCGTGAAGCTAAGCAAATTGCTACTAAGCGTACACAATTACAACGTGAACAAGATGTAAGAACAACTAAAACATTAACGTTGGCTGAAATTGGTCGTCGTATTGCTTTAGGAACGTTTAAAGAATTAAATATTATCCTTAAAGGAGATGTGGATGGTTCTGTTGAAGCATTAACAGATTCATTCCAAAAGTTATCTACTGAAGAAATTCAGGTTAACATTCTTCATAAAGGTGTAGGAGCTATTACAGAAAGTGATGTATTATTAGCAACTGCTTCAGATGCAATAATCATTGGATTTAATGTGCGTCCTGTTGGAAATGCGCGTACAATTGCAGATAGAGAAGAAGTTGATATTAGAACATATTCTATTATTTATGATGCTATTAATGATCTTAAAGATGCTATGGAAGGGATGTTATCTCCAGAGTTGAAAGAAGAGATTACAGGTACAGCAGAAATTAGAGAAATGTTTAAAGTGTCTAAAGTAGGTACTATTGCAGGGTGTATGGTTATGAATGGTAAGATATTCAGAAACTCACAAATCCGTCTTATTAGAGATGGTGTAGTAACTTATACAGGAGTATTAGAGTCTTTAAAACGATTCAAGGACGACGCTAAAGAAGTTTCTAAGGGGTACGATTGTGGTATGCAAATCAAGAACTATAACGACATTAATGTCGGTGATGTTATTGAAGCATTCCATGAGGTAGAGGTTAAGAAAAAACTGAAGTAAACCTTAATTTAGTATATAAAAAAAAAGCGATTCATTTGAATCGCTTTTTTTGTGTTTAATAAGTAGTGTAATGGCTTAGTTTTTTTCTTTCAAAGGTTTAAAAATAAAGGCGTCTCCAAACTTTTTTTGAACCTCTACTAAAGCACGATCGGCTTCTAGTCTTTTTCTGAAATTACCAACCCATACTTTGTAATTTGGGGCTTCAAAAACTAATTGAGAATTCCACTGGCCTACTGATCCATTAAATGAGGATTTGATGCTTTCAGCTCGACTTAAATGACCAGAATAGATTTGTATTTTATATCTATTACTGTTTTTTTCGTTGCTATTTATCTCTTTTTTTAGCTTTAGTAAATTGGCAATTGCAGGATCTTCGTTTACGACTACGGTCCCTTGTTGAGAGTGACCCATGGCTGAAAAACCAATTGTAATTAAGGCAGTTAGATAAAAGGTTTTTAGTTGTGTTTTCTTCATTTATAAACTTATTTAATGCAAATGTATAAGTATTAAACTAAAAAGTCACCTATTTTATTATTTAGAATATCTCTAAATTAGCAATTAAGACTTCTTTAAGATTTCTAAAATCGACTTTAAGTATTACTTTTGTACAAGGTATTTTTTATCTGTATTTTGTAATGATAGATGAAAAAACCATGCCAAAGTTTAGAAGTAAATTCAATGTATAATATGAAACAGGTGATTCACCGTAAGTTAAGTCGTAACAATCTTCGTTTAAGCTTAATTTTTTTACTAACATTTTCAACCTCACTTTTCGCTCAAAAAGGCGATGCAGTAGTAGGTAAGTCTTTATTTAATGCTAATTGTATAGCATGTCATAAGTTAGATAAAAAAATGACAGGTCCTGCTTTGCGAAAAGTGGAGTCTCGTTTAGCAGATGCAGAAGGTTTAGATAGAGAGTGGTTGTATAACTGGATAAAGAACAGTTCAGGAGTTATTAAATCTGGAGACGCTTATGCGAATAAGATTTATTCTGAGTTTAATGGTGTTGCCATGAGTGCTTTTCCTACGTTAACAAATGCGGATATAGATAATATTTTAGCATATACTGCTACGGAGCCAACAGTTGTGACTCCTCCGCCAGGGGATCCGACGGCTCAAGCAGCAAATACTTCTTCTGAAGGTGGGATATCTAACAAGATTATTTTAGGGGCTTTAGGTGTTTTATTTGCATTATTAGCAGGAGCTTTATTTTTAGTAAATAAAACCTTACGTCGTTTTGCTGATGCTAAAGGGGTTTCTTTGGCTGAAACTTCAAGCCGTACACCAATTTGGAAAGCGTTTGTTCAAAATCAATTTTTAGTATTTATAACAGCTATTGGTTTATTATTAGCTAGTGCGTACTTTGTTTACGGCTTCTTAATGCAAGTTGGGGTTAATCAAGGGTATGAGCCAATTCAACCAATACATTATTCTCATAGAATTCACGCAGGTGATAATGGGATCGATTGTAAATATTGTCACTCTTCAGCTAGAGTTAGTAAGCATTCAGGGATTCCTTCTTTAAATGTGTGTATGAATTGTCATAAATCAATTTATGAAGTAGCGCCAGAAACACAAGCGGAAGGTTTAGCTGAGTTTGGTGTTGATTACAATGGTGAAATTAAAAAGCTTTATAATGCTGTTGGTTGGGATGATGCTGATCAAAAGTATACAGGAGAAACAAGTCCAGTTAAATGGATTCAAATACATAAATTGCCGGACTTTGCTTATTTTAATCACTCACAACACGTTGTTGTAGGTGGTGTAGAATGCCAAACATGTCACGGTCCTGTAGAGGAGATGGAAATCATGTATCAACATGCGCCATTAACAATGGGTTGGTGTATTAACTGTCACAGAGAAACTAACGTTAAGGTTAAAGATAACGTATATTATACTAAAATTCATGAGCAATTGTCTAAGAAGTATGGTGTAGAAAACCTTACTGCTGCGCAAATGGGAGGATTAGAATGTGGTAAATGTCATTACTAGTTAACTAAGGTTATCAAAGTAGACAGTGAAGTTTAAAATAAATAATAAAGAAATAAATTCAATTATATAATATGTCATCAAACAAGAAATACTGGAAAAGTGTTGAGGAGCTAAAAGATAGTTCTATTGTTGAGACGCTAAAACAAAACGAATTTGTTCAAGAGATTCCTACTGATGAGTTCTTAGGTGATAAGGATACATTAGAGGCTTCTTCTACAACACGTCGTGATTTCTTAAAGTATGTTGGTTTTAGTACTGCTGCTGCATCATTAGCAGCGTGCGAGGGACCAGTAGTTAAATCAATTCCTTACGTAGTACAGCCAGACAGAATTGTTCCTGGTGTTGCTAATTATTATGCAACAACTATAGCTAATGGTTTTGATTTTGCAAGTGTTTTAGTAAAGACTCGTGAAGGTCGTCCAATTAAAATTGAAAACAATACACTAGCTGCTACCAATGGTCATGCAAATGCTAGAGTTAATGCTTCGGTTTTAGATTTATATGATAGCACAAGAGTACAAGGTCCTAAGAAAGGTGGAAAAGCTATTTCTTGGTCTGATTTTAATTCTGAAACGACGCAGTCTTTAGAGGCTTTGAAGGATTCAGGAAAACAAATCGTACTATTGACACAAACATATGCAAGTCCATCAACATCTAAGTTAGTTGCAGAATTTACTGAGAAATATGGTAATGTAAATCACGTGGTTTATGATGCTGTATCGGAGTCGGCTGCATTAGATGCTTACCAAGCAATGTATGGTGAGAGAGGATTAGCTAATTATGATTTCTCTAAGGCAATGACTATTGTGTCTGTAGGTGCAGACTTTTTAGGAGATTGGCAAGGTGGAGGATTTGATTCTGGATATTCTGTAAAAAGAATTCCTGATCATGGTAAAATGTCAAGACATATTCAATTTGAATCTAATATGTCTTTATCTGGTGCAAACGCAGATAAACGTATCCCATTAACGCCATCACAACAGAAATTAGCATTAGCGCAATTACATAGTTTAATTACGGGTGGTTCGGTAAATGCAAACGACTTACCTGCAAAAATTAAAGACGCTGTTCAAAGAGCGGCTTCAGAATTAATTAAAGCGGGAAGTAATGGTGTTGTAGTTACCGGTATTCAGGATATTAATGCGCAAACTGTCGTTTTAGAAATAAACACGACGTTAGCAAGTAAGGCCTTTGACTACAAAACACCAATAAAAACACGCCAAGGAAATAATAAAGCTGTACAAACTTTGATTTCTGATATGAAATCAGGTAAAGTTGGAGCTGTTATTATGAGCGGTGTTAATCCAATGTATACTTTACCAAATGCAAAAGATTTTGCAGAAGGTTTAAAAAGTACAACATTATCAGTAGCGTTTACTTCTAAGGAAGACGAGACTGCATCTGTTGTACAATATATAGCAGCAGCACCTCATTATTTAGAATCATGGGGAGATGTTGAATTAAAGAAGGGTCATTTTGCATTAATGCAACCAACAATAAGACCTTTATTTGATACAAAACAATTTCAAGATGTGTTATTAAAGTGGACTGGAAATACTAGTGCTTTAAATGAATACATTAAGACTAATTGGAAAGAGAATATCCTTAATGGAGAATCTTATAACCAAGCACTACATGATGGTATTTTTGTAAGTGGTTTATCTACTTCAGAGGAATTGTTAGAAGTAGTGACTGAAGAAGAAGAAGAGATTGAACAAGACGAAATTCCTGCAGGAAATGCTGCAAGAGCATTAGCGGATTCGGTTACAAAGGTAGGTGTTGAATTAACATTATATTCTAAAGTTGGAATGGGAGATGGTCAACAGGCCAATAACCCATGGTTACAAGAGTTTCCAGATCCAATTACTAGAACATCATGGGATAACTATTTAACAGTATCTAAAGCGGATGCTGAAGCTTGGAACATTGTCAATGAAAATGATTCTACGGGAGCTTTGGACGGGAGTTATGTTACTTTAAAAGTTAAAGGGTCTAAAGATTTAACTGTACCAGTAATTATTCAGCCTGGTCAAGCAAAAGGGACTGTAGGGTTAGCCTTTGGTTATGGTAGAACTGCTGGTCTTAAAGATGAAATGAAAACGGGAGTTAACGCGTTTACATTATATAACGATTTCAATACTGTTCAAAGTGTATCTATTGAGCCTGCAACTGGAATGCATGAATTTGCATGTGTACAGTTACAGAATACTTTAATGGGTCGTGGCGATATTATAAAGGAAACAACACTAGAGATTTTTAATACTTATGATAGTCAAGATCATAAGCATGGGTGGAATAAAATACCAATGGTATCTTTAAATCACGAAGAAACTCCGGTGACGTCTCCTGAAGTTGATTTATGGGATGAATTTGATCGTTCAATTGGACATCATTTTAACCTGTCAATTGATTTAAATGCATGTACAGGTTGTGGATCATGTGTTATTGCATGTCATGCGGAAAACAACGTACCAGTAGTTGGTAAAGAAGAAATTAGACGTAGTCGTGATATGCACTGGTTACGTATTGATAGATATTATTCATCTGAAGATACATTTGCTCAAGATGATGCTAAAAAAGAAGGTTTCTCCGGTTTATTTGGAGATAATGGTTCTTTAGGAGGTTTTGGAGAATTAGAAGATCCTGCAGATAATCCACAAGTAGCATTTCAACCAGTAATGTGTCAGCATTGTAACCATGCACCTTGTGAAACTGTTTGTCCTGTTGCTGCAACAGCACACGGAAGACAGGGACAGAACCATATGGCTTATAACAGATGTGTTGGTACAAGATATTGTGCAAACAACTGTCCATATAAAGTAAGACGTTTTAACTGGTTCTTATATAATGGAAATGACGAGTTTGATTACCACATGAATAATGATTTAGGTCGTATGGTAATTAATCCTGACGTGACAGTACGTTCTCGTGGTGTAATGGAAAAATGTTCTATGTGTATTCAAAAGACACAGAAAACGATTCTTGACGCTAAACGTGATGGACGTGTAATTAAAGATGGAGAGTTTCAAACAGCGTGTTCTGCTGCCTGTGGTAGTGGTGCAATGATTTTTGGAGACATTAACGATAAAGAAAGTAAAGTTGCAAAACTATACGAAGATGATCGTATGTATCACTTGTTAGAAAGTGTTGGTACTAAACCTAATGTTCAGTATCATACTAAAGTGAGAAACACGAAAGAAGCATAAAAAGATTAATTAATAAACAATTATAAAGGATTATGGCGTCTCATTACGAAGCACCTATTAGAAGACCTTTGGTTACCGGTGAGAAATCTTACCATGATGTAACTGTAGATATCGCAGCTCCTGTAGAAGGTAAGGCTAACAAACAGTGGTGGATTGTATTTTCTATCGCACTTGTAGCTTTTCTTTGGGGAATAGGTTGTATTATTTATACCGTATCAACGGGTATTGGAACTTGGGGATTAAACAGAACAGTAAACTGGGCTTGGGATATTACTAACTTCGTTTGGTGGGTTGGTATTGGTCACGCAGGAACATTAATTTCTGCAGTACTTTTATTATTCCGTCAAAAATGGAGAATGGCAATTAACCGTTCTGCAGAAGCAATGACTATCTTTTCTGTAGTTCAAGCAGGGTTATTTCCAATTATTCACATGGGTCGTCCATGGTTAGCATATTGGGTATTACCAATACCAAACCAATTTGGATCATTATGGGTTAACTTTAACTCACCATTACTTTGGGATGTATTTGCAATTTCAACTTATTTATCGGTATCATTAGTATTCTGGTGGACAGGTTTATTACCAGATTTTGCAATGTTACGTGATAGAGCTGTTAAGCCTTTTCAAAAGAAAATATATAGCTTATTAAGTTTTGGTTGGACAGGTCGTGCAAAAGATTGGCAACGTTTTGAAGAAGTATCTTTAGTGCTTGCAGGTTTAGCAACACCATTAGTATTATCTGTACATACGATTGTATCTTTTGATTTTGCAACATCTGTAATACCGGGATGGCATACAACAATATTCCCGCCATACTTTGTGGCAGGTGCCGTATTTTCTGGTTTTGCAATGGTAAACACACTATTGATTATAATGAGAAAGGTATGTAGTCTTGAAGATTATATTACTGTACAACATATTGAGTTAATGAATATCGTTATCATGCTTACTGGGTCTATCGTAGGTGTGGCATATATAACGGAATTATTCGTTGCATGGTATTCTGGTGTAGAGTATGAGCAATATGCTTTCTTAAACAGGGCAACAGGACCTTATGCATGGGCATACTGGGCAATGATGTCTTGTAACGTATTTTCACCTCAGTTTATGTGGTTTAAAAAGTTACGTACAAGTATTATGTTCTCTTTCGCTATTTCTATTGTTGTAAATATCGGAATGTGGTTTGAACGTTTTGTAATTATTGTAACATCATTGCACAGAGATTACTTACCATCTTCATGGACAATGTTCTCACCAACATTTGTTGATATTGGAATTTTTATCGGAACAATAGGATTCTTCTTTGTACTATTCTTATTGTACTCTCGTACATTCCCAGTTATAGCACAAGCAGAGGTTAAAACTATATTAAAGTCTTCTGGAGATAATTATAAAGCTATCAGAGAAAGAGGTGATAGTTTAGTAGGGACAGGAGCTGATGCTAGAACGTCAGTAGTGAATAATAAAGAAACTAATAATTTAAAGTAGCATATGGAAGCTTCAAAAGTAATTCACGCTATTTATAACGATGACGATGTGTTAATGAATGCAGTTAAGAAAGTGAAAGCTGCAAAATACCACATTGACGAAGTATATACACCTTTTCCAGTTCACGGACTAGATAAGGCAATGGGATTAGCTCCAACACGTTTAGCAATTTGTGCATTTATGTATGGTTGCGTTGGTTTGGCAGTAGCCACTTTAATGATGAACTTTATCATGATTGAAGATTGGCCACAAGATATTGGTGGTAAACCTAGTTTTAGCTACCTAGAAAACATGCCGGCATTTGTTCCGATTATGTTTGAACTTACAGTATTTTTTGCAGCCCATTTAATGGTTATAACATTTTATTTAAGAAGTAAAATGTGGCCTTTTAAAAATGCTGAAAATCCTGATCCAAGAACAACTGATGATCATTTTTTAATGGAAATTTCGGTTGTTGGAAACCAAAGTGAATTACAAAATTTATTAGGGGATACTGGAGCAGTAGAAATTAACATAGTAGATAAAGCACATTAATTAGATAGAATGAGACATTTAATTAAAATAACAATTATAGCCTTAGTTACAATTTCATTTACTTCTTGTAATAAGAGTTCAAGACCAAACTACCAATACATGCCAAACATGTATGAGCCGGTTGGTTATGAAGCTTATCAAGAATCAAGTGCATTTGCAAACGGAGTAGAAGCACAATTACCAGTAGATGGTACAATTCCTAGAGGGTATACGCCTTTTGAATACACTAATGATATAGCGGGTTATGATTTGGCTAAAGCCGAATTACAATCACCTTTAGATTCGATGCAATTTGATGCGCCAAGAGCTAAAGAATTATATACGATTTATTGTGGTATATGTCATGGTAATAAAGGAAATGGAAAAGGTAATTTAGTGACAAGAGGAAAAATTCTTGGTGTACCGAGTTACGATGACGCAGGAAGAGCGATCAATTCAGGAAGTATTTATCATGTTATGTATTATGGTAAAAACTCAATGGGTTCTTATGCTAACTTTTTAAGCGAAGAAGAACGTTGGCAAGTTGTTGCTCACGTTATGACATTAAAGGCAGACCTAGAAAAATAAGATTTAGATAAAGTTTATATATAGATATGTACACATTTTCAAATAGACTAAAAATAGTATCACTTGTCCTAATGGTTGTAGGAGCGATATTATGGGGAACAGGTTATTATACAGCACATCATGTATCACAAGATGATGTTAAAATCATGTTAGCAGAAGAAGCTAGTCATGGTGGACATGGTGGTGGTCACGCAGCTGTAGCAGATACACATGTTACGGAAGACGCTCATCACGATGGAGAACATGCTGATACGGCACATGCGGTCACAGGTCATGCTGAAGACACACATGATAATGTAGCTGGTGATCATGGTGATGCACATGCCGAACATGTCATGCACCAAATTCATAATAGACCATATTCTGCGCTTTATATAGCAGCATTCTTTTTTATGATGATTGCTTTAGGTGCTTTAGCATTTTACGCTATTCAACAAGCGGCACAGGCAGGTTGGTCCCCATTGTTATTTAGAGTAATGGAGGGAATTACATATTATTTATTACCAGGGGCTTTAATTGTTGTAGCTATTGCAGTTATTTCTGGAGATCACATTTTTGTTTGGATGAATCCTGATATGGTAAATCCGGAAAGTGAGCATTTTGATAAATTAGTGGCGGGTAAGTCAGGTTGGTTAAATACTGCAGGTTTTGTTATAAGAGCATTAATTTTTATTGGAGGATGGTCTTTATATAGATACTTCTCTCGTAAATTCTCTCTAGCACAAGATGCGGCACCTGAAGGGGATACACGTAACTTTATAAAAACATTTCGTATATCAGCAGCATTTTTAGTGTTCTTTTTATATACGGAATCTATGATGTCTTGGGATTGGATTATGAGTGTAGACCCACACTGGTTCTCTACCTTGTTTGGTTGGTACGTTTTAGCGGGTATGCTAGTTTGTGCAGTTACAGTAATTGCAATGATTACAATATACTTAAAGTCTAAAGGCTTATTACCAAATGTTAATGATAGCCATATCCATGATTTAGCAAAATTCATGTTTGGATTCAGTATCTTCTGGACTTATTTATGGTTCTCTCAATTTATGTTAATCTGGTATTCAAATATTCCAGAAGAAGTAACTTATTTTATTACGAGAATTGAAGATTATAATTTACCATTCTTTGGTATGGTGGCAATGAATTTCTTATTCCCATTATTACTATTAATGAACAGTGACTATAAGCGTGTCCCTTGGTTCGTGATTATGGCGGGAGTTGTAATATTAGCAGGTCATTATATTGATATTTTCAATATGATTATGCCGGCTACAGTTGGAGATAGATGGTTTATAGGTATGCCAGAAATCGGTGCTATTTTATTATTTGCAGGTTTGTTTATGCTAATAGTATTTTATGCGATTTCGAAACAATCTTTACTACCTAAAGGAAACCCTTTCATTAAAGAAAGTGAAAATTTCCATTATTAATAAAAATTAAATAAAGAAGAACGATAACAATGACGACTTTATTATCAATTTTAGTTTTAGTATTTATTTTCGTTGCAATCTGGCAAATGGTAAAAATCTTTGATTTGACCCAAGTTGGAATGGAAAACGAAAATAACCAAGTTGCAAACGATAACGATAACCGTGTTAATGGGTATTTAATGATAGGTTTTTTAATCTTCATTTATGCTATTACAGTTGTCTGTTTCGTTAAGTGGGGAGATTTACCATTAATGTCTAACTCTGCTTCAGAGCATGGACCAGGTGTCGATAGCTTAATGATCATTTCTATGGTTGTTATCTTTTTCGTACAAACTGTAACTCAATTTTTACTACATTACTTTGCCTTTAAATACAAAGGAAAAAAAGGAAAGAAAGCTTTATTTTATGCTGATAATAACAAGCTGGAAGCAATTTGGACAATCATTCCTGTTATCGTTTTAGCGGGATTAATTATACAAGGTTTATTTACTTGGACCAGTATAATGAATGTTGATGAAGAAGCTGATCCAATGGTAATCGAGTTGTATGCGCAGCAGTTTAACTGGAAAGCAAGATACTCAGGACCAGATAATGCTTTGGGTAAAGCTAATGTTAGATTAATAGATATCAATAGAGCTAACGAATTAGGGGTTGATGAAGCTGATCCAAATGCACAAGATGATGTTATTGTTAAAGAATTACATTTAGTTGTAGGGCAGCCAATAGTATTTAAAATGCGATCTCAAGATGTATTACACTCAGCTTATATGCCTCACTTTAGAGCGCAAATGAACTGTGTGCCTGGTATGATTACTCAATTTGGTTTTACGCCAACAGTGACTACTGCAGCGATGCGTGAGACAGAGGAAATGAAGGAGAAGGTATCAAACATTAATAAAATCAGAGCAGATAAGAGCGAAGCGTTAATTGCTAAAGGTGAAGAAGGTTTAGAGCCTTATGTGTTTGATTATTTATTATTGTGTAATAAAATCTGTGGTACTTCTCACTATAACATGCAAATGAAAATTATAGTAGAAACACAAGAGGAGTATGATGCTTGGATGGGTGAACAAAAGTTATTTGTTGATTCACTAGTAAAAAATTAAAGAAACAAAAAAATTCAATTTAAAGATTTTTAGATTATGTCAGCACAGGTAGAAGAACATGGACATGACGATCATGGTCATCATCATAAAGAAACATTCATAACTAAATATATATTTAGTATGGATCATAAAATGATTGCTAAACAGTATTTAATTACTGGTCTTATAATGGGAATTATAGGTGTAGCAATGTCAATCATGATGCGTATGCAAATTGCTTGGCCTGAGGAGTCAAATCCTATTTTTGAAGCATTACTAGGTAAATGGGCACCAGATGGTGTAATGAGTGCAGATATTTATCTAGCGTTGGTTACAATACATGGTACTATCATGGTTTTCTTTGTACTTACAGCAGGTTTAAGTGGTACTTTTAGTAACTTGTTAATTCCATTGCAAATTGGAGCGAGAGATATGGCATCAGGTTTTTTAAACATGGTTTCGTATTGGTTGTTTTTTGTCTCAAGTGTAATTATGGTTTGTTCTTTCTTTGTGGAAGCAGGACCGGCAGCTGCAGGTTGGACAATTTATCCGCCACTTAGTGCATTGCCAATGGCTCAAGGAGGATCAGGTTTAGGTATGACCATGTGGTTAGTGTCTATGGCTATATTTATAGCATCTTCTTTGTTAGGGTCTTTAAATTACGTTGTAACAGTAATAAACTTACGTACAAAAGGAATGTCTATGACGAGACTACCTTTAACTATATGGGCATTTTTTGTAACAGCTATTATTGGTATTATATCTTTCCCAGTATTATTATCTGCGGCATTGTTATTAATAATGGATAGAAGTTTTGGAACATCATTCTTCTTATCTGATATATTTATTCAAGGTGAAGTTTTACATTACCAAGGTGGGTCTCCTGTTTTATTTGAGCACTTATTTTGGTTCTTAGGGCACCCAGAGGTATATATCGTTTTATTACCAGCTTTAGGTATTACATCAGAAATTATTGCAACTAATTCACGTAAACCAATATTCGGTTACCGTGCAATGATTGCATCTATTATAGCTATTGCATTTTTATCTACGATTGTTTGGGGTCACCATATGTTTATCTCGGGTATGAATCCATTTTTAGGATCTGTATTTACATTTACAACATTGTTAATTGCAATTCCATCAGCGGTAAAATCGTTTAACTATATAACTACATTATGGAAAGGTAACTTACAGATGAATCCAGCTATGCTATTCTCTATAGGTTTAGTATCAACGTTCATTACTGGTGGTTTAACGGGGATTATTTTAGGAGATAGTGCATTAGATATTAATGTACATGATACTTATTTTGTTATTGCTCACTTTCACTTAGTGATGGGTATATCTGCATTATATGGTTTCTTTGCAGGGGTGTATCATTGGTTCCCTAAGATGTTTGGTCGTATGCTAAACAAAAACTTAGGATATGTTCACTTTTGGGTAACTGCAGTGTGTGCTTATGGAGTATTTTTCCCAATGCACTTTATCGGTATGGCAGGTCTACCAAGACGTTATTATACTAACACTAACTTCCCATTATTTGATGATTTAGCAAGTGTGAATGTTGTCATTACATTATTTGCTATTGTAGGAGCTATCTTCCAATTGGTGTTTATTTATAATTTCTTTTCTAGTATATTTTACGGTAAGAAAGCAGAACAAAACCCATGGAGATCTAATACTTTAGAATGGACTACACCAGTAGAGCATGTGCATGGAAACTGGCCAGGTGCTATTCCTCATGTTTACAGATGGTCTTATGATTATAGTAAGCCAGGACATGATGAAGATTTTGTTCCGCAAAATGTACCTTTAAAAGAAGGTGAAGAAGAATTACAACATTAAAATTAACTGATAAATAGGACCCTCATAAATTGTTTATGAGAATCTATAATATTGAAAAGCCTTTCTGTGAAAACAGAAAGGCTTTTTCTTTATATTTGTTTATGCTGAATTAGTATCAGTGATCAATTGCTTATTTAATGAATGGAAACTTAGACCCAACTAGTGAAAATTTTACACCAGAAGAATTTGATGTAGAAAAACAATTAAGACCCTTATCTTTTGATGATTTTACAGGGCAAGACCAAGTGTTGGAGAATCTTCAAATCTTTGTTCAAGCAGCAGTTGCTCGTGGAGAAGCTTTAGATCACACTTTGTTTCATGGACCTCCGGGCCTTGGTAAGACCACTTTGGCTAATATTTTGGCTAATGAGTTAGGTGTAGGTATAAAAATCACTTCAGGACCTGTTTTGGATAAACCAGGAGACTTAGCAGGCTTGTTAACTAATCTTGACGAAAGGGATGTGTTATTTATTGACGAAATCCATCGTTTAAGTCCTATTGTAGAAGAGTATTTATATTCTGCTATGGAAGACTATAAAATTGATATAATGATTGAGTCTGGGCCTAATGCAAGAACAGTTCAAATTAATCTAAATCCATTTACCCTGGTAGGTGCAACGACTAGATCTGGTTTGTTAACAGCTCCGATGCGAGCACGTTTTGGAATACAGAGTAGATTACAATATTATAAAACCGAGTTATTAACGACTATTATACAACGTAGTTCTGATATTTTAAATGTGCCAATTTCTATGGAAGCAGCTATTGAGATTGCTGGACGTAGTCGTGGGACACCTAGAATTGCTAACGCATTATTACGACGTGTTCGAGATTTTGCACAAATAAAAGGAAATGGTAGTATTGATATTAAGATAGCGAGATACAGTCTTGAAGCATTAAATGTTGATGCGTATGGTTTAGATGAAATGGATAACAAAATATTGTCTACAATCATTGAAAAGTTTAAAGGGGGACCTGTTGGTATTTCAACTATTGCAACAGCAGTAAGCGAAAGTACAGAAACTATAGAAGAAGTGTATGAACCGTTTTTAATTCAACAAGGTTTTATTATGCGAACCCCGCGTGGTCGTGAAGTCACGGAATTAGCCTATAAGCATTTGGGTAAAATAAAAGGTCCAACGCAGGGAGGCTTGTTTTAAGTTATATGTCATGCAGAAGTTGTTTCAATAGCGCATTAGTTATTAAAAAGGAATGTAAAGAATAGAGTAATGAAGAATAATATACCAGAGGTTTCACTTTTAAAATTCATTAAGCATTCATTAGAAATCCTTAAAAACCCATTACCATTTCATAATAGGAATTTTGAGGAAAGGGGAGATGTTTTTAAACTGAATGTAGGATTTAATTCTAAAATATATTTTTCTCGGGATGCTGGATTGGCGCAATATGTCCTTCAGAAAAATCAAAGAAACTATGTTAAATCTAAAATTCAAACTGTAGATTTAGTCAAGTATGTTGGTGAAGGATTACTGACTTCAGAAGGGGATAAATGGAAAAAACAACGTAAAATGATGCAACCTGCTTTTCATAAAAAGCAATTGCAAAATTTATTAACGGGTATGCAAGATACCATCATCTCTGAGTTTAGTAAAGTTGAAACTAACAAAACAATAGATTTATTCCCACTGCTTAATGATTTGGCTTTTCAGACTGTTGTAAAATCTTTATTTACACAAGCCGCAAATAGTAAAGATATGGAACGGTTGCAGTATATTACTGAAGCTAACCAACGCATGCTAGTTAAAGAGTTACGACAACCGTATTTAGGGTGGTGGTTCAAAATAGGAGGTGCTTTAAAAAAACATTTAAAATTATCGGAAGAAGCTAGAACTATCTTAAAAGGGATTGTTGCCGAAAGGAAAGCATCAGGACACCGTTTTGATGATTTGTTGGACATGTTGCTAGAAACTAAATATGATGATGGTAAAGGGATGTCTGAAACACAATTGATTGACGAAATATTAATCATTTTCACAGCGGGTCACGAAACAACATCTAATGCATTGACGTTTACATTTCAATTACTTGCTAAACATCCTGAATGGCAAGATAAAATCTATGACGAATGGAGTGAACTGGGAGGTGATGACACAGATTTAATGACGCGCGTGTCTACTTCTAAAATATGTCAACAAGTGCTTGAGGAATCTATGAGATTATATCCTCCTGCTTATTTTATTGATCGTGTAAATGTTGAAGCAGATCGTTTTAATGACATGGTATTTGAACCAGGTTGTAATTTATTGTTTTCGGTTTACGAAATCCATAGGCACCCAAAATTATGGACCAATCCCGAGTCCTTTTTTCCAGAACGCTTTGCAGATGGCGGCCGACAATTTTCTGCGCAATATTTTCCATTTGGTGCGGGGCCAAGAAAATGTATTGGAAATAACTTTGCGATGTTTGAGATGATTATTGCAGTAACAGAATTGGTTAAAAATTATAAAATTCAACCTAAATTTGATGAAATAGACATTACACCGCTAATTACTTTAAAGCCAAAAAATGCCTTTTTAAGATTAGAGAAAAGAAACTAACCTTTTTTGCAACGCTAATTAGTAATGGTGTTGTAATTGTCTCGTTAGTCTTAGACAAGTCTTATAACTATTGTAATAAAAATGATTGAAAACAAGGCGAAATACACTAAACAGATAAAAGCTGAAGCACAACGGTTAGGTTTTTTATCTTGTGGTATAAGTAAAGCTGAGTTTTTAGAGGTAGAAGCACCAAGATTAGAAAACTGGTTAAATAATAATATGCATGGACAAATGAGTTACATGCAAAATCATTTTGACAAACGCTTGGATCCAACAAAACTGGTTGAAGATTCTAAATCTGTTATTTCATTATTATTAAACTATTATCCGTCAGATCTTCAAAAAGACAGTGACGCTCCAAAACTATCTAAATATGCCTATGGTAAAGATTACCATGAGGTCATTAAAACAAAACTAAAAGCACTGACTAACTTTATTCAAGAAGAAATTGGGGCAGTTTCAGGTCGTGCTTTTGTAGATTCGGCACCCGTTTTAGATAAAGCTTGGGCTGCTAAATCAGGGTTAGGTTGGATTGGAAAACACAGTAATTTAATAACACAAAAAACAGGCTCTTTTTATTTTATTGCAGAACTAATTATTGATTTAGATTTAGACTACGATTATGCTACCACGGACCATTGCGGAACCTGTACCGCTTGTATTGATGCTTGTCCGACAGCAGCTATTGTAGAACCTTATGTTGTTAATGGGAGTAAATGTATTAGTTATTTTACTATTGAACTTAAAGACCAATTGCCCAATACCATGAAAGGGAAGTTTGACGATTGGATGTTTGGTTGTGACATTTGCCAAGATGTATGTCCTTGGAATAAGTTTTCTAAACCACATAAAGAACCTTTGTTTAATCCACATCCTGAGTTATTGGACATGACTAAAAAGGATTGGGAAGAGATTACCGAAGATGTGTTTAAAAAAGTTTTCCAAAAATCAGCTGTTAAACGGACTAAATTTAATGGCTTGAAACGTAATATCGAGTTTTTGAAAGCATAAGGTTTTAGATTCAAAATTGATACGTCCAAACCACATTTTTTGTAACCGCTTTTCTTGTAAAAGCCTTACATTTGTAATTCACTAAAACTTAAAGTGAAATTATGAGTAAACAAAGCAAACGTCGTGAAGCCTTAGTATATCATGCTAAGCCAAAACCAGGTAAAATTGCAGTAGTACCAACAAAAAAATATGCAACACAAAGGGATTTAGGATTGGCATACTCGCCAGGTGTAGCGGAACCGTGTTTAGAAATAGCAAAAGACGTTAACAACGTTTATAAGTATACAGCAAAAGGAAATTTAGTTGCCGTTATAACCAACGGAACAGCAGTTTTAGGTCTAGGGAATATTGGTCCTGAAGCTTCTAAGCCTGTGATGGAAGGAAAAGGATTACTGTTTAAAATATTTGCTGATATTGATGTTTTTGACATCGAAGTAGATACTGAAAATATAGAAGAGTTTATACAAACTGTAAAAATGATTGCACCAACTTTTGGTGGAATTAATTTAGAAGATATCAAAGCACCTGAAGCTTTTGAAATTGAAAGACGGTTAAAAGCGGAATTAGATATTCCTGTAATGCATGATGACCAACATGGAACGGCAATTATTTCTGCAGCAGCATTATTAAACGCTTTAGAACTTTCTGAAAAGAATATAGAAGACGTAAAAATAGTAGTTAGTGGTGCAGGGGCAGCAGCCATTTCTTGTACGCGATTATATTTAGCATTTGGGGCAAAACGTGAAAACGTGGTCATGTTAGATAGTAAAGGTGTTATTAGAGATGATAGAGAGAATTTAACCTCTCAAAAAGCTGAGTTTGCTACGCATAGAAAAATAGACACCATTGATGAAGCAATGATGGATGCTGACGTCTTTGTAGGTTTATCTACTTCGGATATAGTAACTCCTGGGATGTTGTTAACTATGGCTAAAAACCCAATTGTGTTTGCTATGGCTAATCCAGATCCAGAAATAGAATATGATTTAGCTATTGCAACGCGTAAGGATATTATCATGGCTACAGGAAGAAGTGATCATCCTAACCAAGTTAATAATGTATTAGGTTTTCCATTTATTTTTAGAGGGGCTTTAGATGTTAGAGCTACTAAAATTAATGAAGCAATGAAAATGGCTGCGGTAAAAGCATTAGCGGAATTAGCTAAAGAGCCAGTACCAGAACAAGTAAATATTGCTTACGGTGAAACACGTTTGACATTTAGTAAAGAGTATATTATACCTAAACCTTTTGATCCACGTTTAATAGCAACGGTACCTCCAGCGGTAGCAAGAGCAGCAATGGAAAGTGGTGTGGCACAAGAGCCAATTGAAGATTGGGACAAATATGAAGAGCAACTACTAGACCGATTAGGTAATGATAATAAGATTGTAAGATTATTATTAAACAGAGCAAAGTTAAACCCTAAACGTGTTGTGTTTACAGAAGCAGACTCTTTAGATGTTTTAAAAGCAGCTCAAATTGTTTATGAAGAAGGGATTGCTATTCCAATTTTATTAGGAAGAAAGGATGAGATTGAACGTCTAAAAGAAGAGTTAGAGTTTGATGCTGATGTCGTTATTATAGATCCAAAGTCTGACGAACAATTAGAACAAAAAAATAAATACGCTAAAATATACTGGGAACAACGTAGAAGAAAAGGAGTGACGTTTTTATTAGCAGAAAAACTAATGAGAGAGCGTAATTATTACGCTGCTATGATGGTTAATGAAGGAGATGCAGATGCATTAATTTCTGGATATTCTCGTAATTATCCATCAGTAGTAAAACCAATGTTAGAACTTATTGGTTTAGCACCTGGTTCTACAAGAATAGCAACGACTAACGTGATGATGACCCAACGTGGTCCTATGTTTTTAAGTGATACAGCAATAAACATTAATCCATCAGCACAAGATTTAACCAAGATTGCTCAAATGACAGCAAAAGTGGTTAAAATGTTTGGGATGGAACCTGTCATGGCAATGACATCATATTCTAATTTTGGATCATCAAAAGACCAAACAGCCACTAAAGTAAGAGAAGCAGTGTCTTATTTACATAAAAGACATCCTGACTTATTGGTGGATGGAGAATTACAAACAGACTTTGCTTTAAATAGTCAAATGTTAACCGATAGTTTTCCGTTTTCTAAATTGGCTGGAAAAAAAGTAAATACTTTAATTTTTCCTAATTTAGAATCGGCTAACATTACTTACAAGTTGTTAAAAGAGCTTAATAGTGCAGAATCTGTTGGTCCTATTATGATGGGAATGCGCAAACCAGTACATATTTTACAGTTACACGCTAGTGTAGACGAAATTGTAAACATGACTGCTATTGCAGTTATTGACGCACAACAAAAGGAGAAGTTCGAACAGAATGCAAAACGATAGAAGGATTATTTGATATAAATAATTTTCTTACATTTGGAAGCTTAATAGTAAAAAACTGATGATTACACATATACAAGGGAAATTAGTAGAAAAAAGTCCGACAGATGTCGTTATTGATTGTAATGGAGTCGGGTACTTCTTGAATATTTCCTTACATACGTATTCACAGATACCAGACCAAGAAGCAATAAAATTGTATACGCATCTTCAAATTAGAGAAGATGCGCATACTTTATATGGGTTTGCATCATTGGCCGAGAGAGAACTATTTAGATTACTTATTTCTGTTAGTGGTATTGGAGCAAACACAGCACGAACGATGTTGTCTTCTTTAACACCAAAGCAAATTAGAGAAGGTATCGCTATAGAGGATGTCGCTTTAATTAAGTCTATTAAAGGTATCGGAATAAAAACGGCGCAACGTGTGATTATAGATTTAAAAGATAAAATTCTTAAAATCTATGATATTGATGAAGTTTCTGTAACTAAGAACAATACAAGTAAAGATGTAGCGTTATCTGCTTTAGAAGTATTAGGATTTGTTAAAAAACAAGCCGAGAAAGTCGTGGACAAAATTGTTATGACACAACCAGATGCTAACGTAGAAACGATTATCAAACTAGCCTTAAAAAATTTATAATATATTTTGAATACAACTCAACTTAGTTCTTATAAATCCCTTAAACATTTTTTGCTAACAGCATTTGCGTTGCTAGTGTCAACACTTTCTTTTGGACAGGAAGAAAACGAAACGGAGCAAGATAGTACCAAAACGGGTTTCAGTTTAGGAACGATCAATATGCCTAATCCGACAAGTATAGAGTCTAAATATACTTATGACCCGGTAACCGATCGTTATATTTATACAGAGTCAGTTGGTAAATTCAATATAAATTACCCAATAATTTTAACGCCTAAAGAATATCAAGCGTTAGTCTTAAGACAAAATCAAAAATCGTATTACAAAGATAAAATTGATGCTTACGATGGGAAAAAAGGAGGTTCTGAAGAGGCTCAGAAAAACTTAATCCCTGAGTTTTATGTTAACTCCAGTTTTTTTGAAAGTATTTTTGGAGAAGGTCCAATTTCAATTATACCCCAAGGTACAGTAGAGATGGATTTAGGAATTCTATTTACTAAACAAGATAATCCATCATTTTCTCCTAGAAATAGAACAAATTTTTCTTTTGATTTTGATCAGCGTATTAGTTTAAGTATGCTTGGTAAAGTGGGATCAAGATTGCAAGTAACAGCTAATTATGATACACAATCTACTTTTGACTTTCAGAATTTAATAAAGTTAGAATATACGCCTACGGAAGATGATATCATTCAAAAGATAGAAGTTGGTAACGTTAGTATGCCGATAACTAACTCTTTAATTTCTGGAGCACAAAGTTTATTTGGAGTTAAAACTCAATTAAAATTTGGTAAAACAACAATAACAGGTGTGTTTTCGGACCAGCGTTCTGATGCAAAATCAGTCATTGCAGAAGGTGGTGGTACTGTTGATGAGTTCGAGTTTTTTATCAGAGATTATGATGAAAACCGTCACTTTTTCTTAGCACAATACTTTCGTAATAATTATGATAGTGCTTTAGAAAATTACCCCTTTATAAATAATAATATTCAAATTACTAGAATTGAAGCTTGGGTAACTAACAGAACTAATCGTACTGAAAATGTAAGAAACTTTGTAGCCTTTCAGGATTTAGGAGAAACAGGTGTTATTGGTAATCCAGGGGTTGCTGTTACAGGTGGGCCTAATGCGTTTCCGGATAACGGGAATAATGGATTGGATCCAACCAATATTGGTAATGCTGGATCGCAATTGAATGTTGCGGTAAGAGATATTGCTACAGTTCAAAACGGAATTTCAATTTCAGGATTTAATGAAGGTTTTGATTTTGCGAAACAAGAAAATACTAGAAAACTTACAGAAGGGCAAGAGTATACTTTAAATACACAATTAGGTTACATCTCATTAAATCAACGTTTAAATAATGACGAGGTTTTAGCAGTAGCATATCAATATACAGTCGGAGGTCAGGTGTTCCAAGTCGGAGAATTTGCAAACGATGGTATTGGTGCAACAGATGTTGATGTTAATAGTGATGGAGATGTTACAAATGTGACTAATAATGCATTAGTATTAAAGTTGTTAAAAAGTAGTATCACCAGTGTCTCTCAGCCTATCTGGGATTTAATGATGAAAAACGTCTATGATACTGGAGCCTACCAATTAACACAAGAAGATTTTAAGTTAAATATATTTTACAACGAATCGGCACCACTTAATTACATTAGTCCTGTCGAAGGAACACCATTTGGGGTTGATTTTAATGGTGAACCAATTGAGCAAACAACATTATTGCGATTATTTAATTTTGATAAATTAAATTACAATAATGATCCTCAAACTAATGGTGATGGCTTTTTTGACTTTGTCTCAGGTATAACAGTAATACCTGCTAATGGGAAAATAGTGTTTACTAAAGTAGAACCTTTTGGACGTTATTTATTTGATGTTCTAGATAATGATGCCAACAGTGGTAACAATGCGACAGATTATGAAGCAGATACTTATGCTAATGCAAATCAAGAAAAATACGTTTACGATTTATTATATAAAGCGACAAAAACGGCAGCTTTAGATGAAGGACAGAAGAATAAATTTTTAATAAAGGGACGTTATAAATCTTCGGGAGGTGACGGGATTCCTATTGGAGGGTTTAATGTGCCAAGAGGATCCGTTCAGGTTACTGCAGGAGGGCGTACTTTAGTAGAAGGTCAAGATTATACGGTAAATTATCAATTAGGGCGTGTTTATATAATAGATGAAGGTTTAAAAGCATCTAATATACCTATTGAAGTGTCTACTGAAAACAATTCAATTTTTGGACAACAAACGAAACGTTATACTGGATTAAATGTAGAACATCAGTTTAATGAAAAGTTTGTAATTGGGGCGACGTATTTAAATCTAAATGAAAGACCAATTACACAAAAAGCTAATTATAATAGTGAGCCAATCAATAATACAATGCTTGGTTTTAATGCTAATTACTCTTCAGAATTACCATTCTTATCTAGGTTAGTTAATAAACTTCCAAATATTGATACGGATGCACCTTCTAATATTTCTGTTAGAGGAGACTTTGCATACTTATTGCCAGGGGCTCCAAAAGGAACAAATTTTAACGGAGAAGCAACTGCCTATATCGATGATTTCGAGGGGACACAAAATGGAATTGATCTTAAATCTTCGCAATCGTGGAGTCTTTCAAGTCGACCTCTAAATGTAAATAATACGACGTCATTGGATAATAATGGGATAGAAAATGGATATGGTAGAGCAATGCTTAACTGGTATACTATTGATCCTATTTTTTACGGTAGTCAACGTCCTTCTGGAATTTCTGATGATGACATGTCTAGTTTATACACCAGTAGAGTATTTGTTAATGAATTATTTCCAGAACAAGACATTGCACAAGGTCAAACATCAGTATTAAATACTTTAGATTTATCGTTTTATCCACAAGAGAGAGGACCTTATAATTTTGAGCCAGGAACAGAAAGTGGAACGATTTCCAATCCAGCAGCAAGTTGGGGTGGCGTAACACGACAAATTACATCAACAGATTTTGAACAAGCTAATGTCGAGTATATCGAATTTTGGTTGCAAGATCCTTTTCAAGAAAACCCATCTAATCAAGGAGGGAAATTGTTTATCAATTTAGGTAATATCTCAGAGGATGTACTTAAAGATGGTCGTAAACAATATGAGAATGGACTTCCTCAGGATGGGAATATTAGTTTATTACCTCAAACCGATTTTCAATCGGTAGTACCTCAAAATCAGGCGCTAATTTATGCGTTTGATACCACGGGGCAAGAACGGACCAATCAAGATGTCGGATTTGATGGATATAATGATGGAGAAGAGGCAGCTAATTTTCCTTCAGGTTTTGCAGGTCTGGCGGATCCAGCAAAAGATAATTATAATTACTATTTAAATGGAGATGGTAATTTATTTGAAAGGTATAAGTTTTATAATGGTTTAGATGGAAATTCTCCTGACACTTTTAGTGATACAAATAGAGGGTCTACAACGCAACCAGATGTAGAAGATGTCAATAGAGATAACACAATGAATACTATTGATAGTTATTTTGAATATGAAGTTGAAATAACACCAGCTTCTTTAAACTTAGATAACGAATATATTGTTGACACTAAAAATGTTACGGACAACAACAACCCTAGAGAGTTACCAAATGGTGATACTGTATATCCAAAATGGTATCAATTTAGAATTCCTATTCGTACGGATGACGAGTTTGTTGTAAACGGAATTACAGATTTGCGTTCAATCAGATTTACAAGACTATATTTAAACGATTTTGAGCAAAATACAACCTTAAGGTTTGGGTCATTAGAATTGGTTCGTAGTGATTGGAGACGTTATCAGTTGGCATTAAGCGGAGGGGCAACACCTTTGGATTTTGATGATACAGATTTTACTGTTGGAGCTGTAAGTACGCAAGAAAATGAGGGGAGTTATATTTCTCCTCCAAGTGTTGTGCCAGAGCAATTAAACAATAACAATACAATAGTAAGTCAAAACGAACAAGCATTGGTTGTTGATGTGTGTGACTTAAAGGCTAAAGATTCTCGTGGAGTGTATAAAAATATTAATGTAGATATGCGTCAGTATAAAAAGCTACGTATGTTTATGCACGCTAGGGAAGGAGAAACACCAGGATTAGGTGATAATGAGCTAGTTGGTTTTATTAGGATGGGTAATGATTTAACAGATAATTATTATCAAATAGAAATACCATTACAAGTGTATAATGGTGGGGCAACTGCTGAAGCTTATTGGCCTGAAGGCAATGAGATTAATATTGATCTAGAAGTTTTACAACGTATAAAATCTTTAGGTATTAGTAATCAGACATTGACGGATGGAGTAGCTGATTTTTACGATGTCGTGGGGTCTGACCTTGTTCCTGTTGCAGATGAGTTTTCTGGTCACGTTTTAGGACAAGAGCGTGTAGGTATAAAAGGAAATCCAAATTTTGGAGATATAAGGACGTTAATGGTTGGTGTGAAAAACGGAACAAGTGTTTCACAATGCGGAGAGATTTGGTATAACGAGTTGCGTTTGTCGGAATTGGATAACGAAGGAGGTTGGGCTGCGATAGTTACTGTTGATACACAATTGGCAGATTTTGCAAGTGTTAGTGCTACTGGTAGAATGAGTACATCTGGATTTGGTTCTGTAAGTCAAGGCCCAAGTGAGCGTAGTCTAGAAGATGTAAAACAATATGATGTTATTACAAATGTAAATGTCGGTCAATTACTACCTAAAAAATGGGGAATAAAAATACCATTTAGTTATGGTCAAGGTGTGGAGGTTGTTACACCAAAATATGATCAACAATATGAGGATATAGAATTAGATACACGCTTAGATGAAGCTGAAAACGATTTAGAGCGAGATAATATACTTGAACAGTCAGAGGAATATACTAAACGAAAGAGTATTAATTTTATAGGAGTTAGAAAGGTTAGAACGGGAGAGGCTAAACCTAGTTTTTATGATGTAGAAAATCTAACCGTAAATTATTCTTATAATAAGTTAGAACATCGTGATTTTGAGATAGAAAGATCGGTGGATAAACAAGTTAGGGCAGGTGTTAATTATGGCTATAATTTTGAGCCTAAGATTATAGAACCTTTCAAGAAAAATGATTCTTTATTTACAGGTAAGTATTGGAAGTTTTTAAAAGATTTAAATTTTAACGCACTACCATCTAGTATTGCTATTAATTCAGATTTAAATAGACAATTTAATCGCCAAAAATTTAGAGATATAGATTTAGCAGATGGTAACATCGGGTTAGAGGAATTATATAGAAGAAATTACACGTTTGACTATCAATATAACCTTAATTGGAGTTTGACAAAGTCACTTCAAGTTAGTTATTCTTCAGCAAATAATAATATTATAAGAAATTATTTTAAGGATAATATTATTAATGGAGAACCTGATCCGCTTTTAGATGTTTGGGATGGCTTTTTTGATTTTGGGGACCCAAATCGTCAACAACAACAAATTGGTATTAATTATGAATTACCATTCAATAAAATACCAACCTTAAGCTTTATTCAAGCAACTTATTCCTACTCTGGATTATTCCAGTGGCAAAAAGGGTCTGATTTATTCGGTAATCTTGTTGGGGACGATGGTAATACTTATAACTTAGGGAATACTATTTCTAACGGTAATACGCATAATATTAATTCGACTTTAGATATGAATAAGTTCTATAAATATTTAGGTATCACGACCAAGAAAAAAAGAAAATCAAATAAAGTGGCGAGAGGATCTAGAAGTGGTGCTCCGCCAACAGCAGCTAAAGACAAGGCAAAAGAGGTGACCAAAAAGAAAGGTAATGGTATTGGCTCAAAAATTGGTAACATTGGAATAAGTGTATTAACTTCAATTAAAAGAATTCAAGCAGTTTATAGTGAAACTAATGGAACATACTTACCAGGGTATTTACAAACTCCTGGATTTTTAGGAACAGCAAAACCTACAGTGGGCTATACATTAGGTAGCCAGAGTGATGTTAGAGATGTCGCTGCAAGAAATGGATGGTTAACAGCATTTCCAGATTTTAATCAGCAATACACAACAAACCAAACAAAACAATTAGACTTATCCGCAAATCTAGAACCTTTTAAGGATTTTAAAATTGATTTAGTTGGGTTTAGAACTTATGCAGAAAACTATACGGAAAATTACCGTATCGAAAATAATGAGTATTTATCGTTGACACCAAATACATACGGAAACTTTAGTATCTCCTCATTTACTTTACCAACCGCGTTTGGAAAAAGTGATGAAACAGGGTCGCAAGCATTTGACGATTTTAGAACAAATAGACTAGAGATTGCAAGACGTTTAGCAGCTCAAAATGGATCAGATCCAAATGATGTTGATGCTGATGGATACCCAAAAGGTTTTGGGAAAACAAGCCAACAAGTTTTGTTGCCAGCTTTTGTTAGTGCGTACACAGGTCAAAGTGCTAATAAAACGAAACTAGGAGCCTTAAGAAATGTGCCGATCCCCAATTGGGATATTAAATACTCTGGTTTCATGAAAATGAAATGGTTTAAAAAGAAATTTAAACGTTTCTCTTTAACACATGGATACCGTTCAAGTTATAATATTGGTCAGTTTAGAAGCAACCTAGATTATGATGGAATTGATTATGGTTTAGATTATGATTCACAACCAGCAGATGATTTGGATCAAGCAGGTAATTTTAAGAGCGAGCATTTGTATAGTAGTGTGACATTGACAGAGATGTTTAGTCCGTTATTTCGATTTGATATGGAAATGAAAAATTCGGTTAGAATTTTATTAGAAATGAGAAAAGATAGAATGCTATCACTAAGTTTTGATAATAATTTAATGACAGAAATTTCGGGTAACGAATATGTCGTTGGTTTAGGGTATCGTATTAAAGATGTCACTATAAATTCTAAATTAGCTGGACCAAAGACAAAAATCGTTTCAGATTTAATAATGTCTGCAGATGTATCGGTTAGAGATAATAAAACGATTATACGTTATTTAGATTTAGATAATAATCAAATTACCAACGGACAAACTATTTGGGGGCTTAAGTATAATGCAGAATATGCCTTTAGTAAAAATTTAACTGGACTGTTTTATTTTGATTATACATTCTCAGAATATGCAATATCTACTGCATTTCCTCAAACAACTATTCGTTCGGGGTTAACTTTAAGATATAATTTCGGAAATTAGCATTTGATTGTTTGAATTTAAGGTTCATTTAAATACATTTGTAATTCAATAAATAAAATATATAATGAACATACCATCAGATTTAAAATACACTAAGGACCACGAGTGGATTAAAGTAGAAGGAGACCAAATAACAGTTGGGATCACAGATTTTGCTCAAAGTGAATTAGGAGACATTGTTTATGTAGAAGTAGAGACTTTAGATGAAACTTTAGAGGCAGAAGAAGTTTTTGGTACGGTTGAAGCTGTAAAAACTGTGTCAGACTTGTTTTTACCTGTTTCAGGAGAGATTGTTGCTTTTAATGAAGCTTTGGAAGATGAGCCAGAAAAAGTGAATACAGATCCTTATGGAGAAGGTTGGATGGTAAAAGTTAAAGTAACAGATCCATCTCAGTTGGATAACCTAATGTCGGCTGAAGATTACAAAGCGCTTATTGGTGCATAAACTTTTATTACTTGTAAGTTGTGGATATAGTGCTTTATTAATGACGGTAAGTCTTATAAATATTAATAATGCTGTAGATTTATCCCATGGTAATGACAAAGTTATTCATGCTTTTGCACACGTACTATTTACTAGTGTCTGGTTTTTGACGTTTTATTATTTTTATAATAAAAGTAAAATAGAAGCTTTAAAAAGGGCTTTTATTGGATCAGTAGTGTTTGGCATACTAATTGAAATATTACAACAGGTACTTACAGAGAGTAGGCAGGCAGATTATAAAGACGTTATAGCCAATGTTATAGGAGCGGTTGTAACAGTGTTTATAATTAATTTACTAACATTAAGGAAAGTTAAAAACGACTAATAGCTTGTTTTTTTAACAAATAAATAGTTATTTTAGCATTCAGTAAACAAAAGAGATATGGAATCTAAGAAAAATACCAAAGCAAATGTAGGACGTAACAGTTCGCTTTACGTTGCAGTAGGATTAGCATTAATGCTATTTTTATCATACGTTACACTTAATTATACGACAACAGATAAGTCGGAGATTGACATAGGAATGTTGCAATTTGATGAGAATGATGAGGATGATGTGCCAATTACAGAGATATTAAACACACCACCACCACCACCACCACCACCGGCAGCGCCAGAAGTTATTGAGGTCGTTGAAGATGAAGAGGATGTTGAAGAAACAATTATCGAGTCTACTGAAACTACACAAGAAGAAGTTGTGGAGATTGAAGTTGCTGATGTAGAAGTTGAAGAGGTTGAGGAAGATATAGATGTTCCTTTTTCTATTATTGAAAACGTACCAGTATATCCAGGATGTGAAGGTGCAGGAAACAATGATGCGAAGAAAAAATGTATGTCTGAGAAAATCGGAAAATTTGTAAGAAAGAATTTTAATGCGGATTTAGCACAAGATTTAGGTCTTGATAGTGGTATTAAAAGAATTAATGTAGGGTTCAAGATTGATAAGAGTGGTAATATTGTTAATATTCAAGCAAGAGCACCGCACCCTAAGTTAGAGCAGGAAGCTAAGCGTATTATAGCAAAGTTACCAAAAATGAAACCTGGTAGACAAAGGGGTAAAGCTGTAAATGTACCTTACGGTTTACCTATTACTTTTAAAGTAGAGTAAAACATATTTCCATATATATTAATAATCCCGTTACATTTATGTAGCGGGATTTTTGTTTTGGTATACTTTTTGTTAATTATTCATAATATTAACGCTTAAACTATAGATATTATGAAAATTTCAAACAAAAGACACGACTCTAGTTGTGAAAATGAGAAAAATGTGCAGAAATCACAAAAGCATGAAGCGAATTTGCAGAAAAACACAGCGCTTTATTTTCAAATAGGTTTAATTATGTGCTTACTTGCTGCATATGGTGCTTTAGAAATGCGTTTTGAATCCAATGATTTTAAGATTCCTGACACAGCAAAGGTAGAAGTTGAAAAAGAGTATATGTTTGCCCCTAATTTTAAAGTAGAGGTAAATGCGGTAGAAGCTTCAGAACCTTTAAAAAAACAACCGGTGAAAATTGATAAGGTTAAGATTGTTCCTGATGAGACTCCTGAAGAAAAAACAACACTGGGTAAATTGGAGTCAGAAGTGTTTACACCGCTAAAACCTAAGGGGGTTAAAACACCATTCGACGAAAATGCTTTGAATGTCGTTGAGCCTAAAGAAGAAGTCCATGTTAATTTTGTCGAAATGGTACCTGTATATCCAGGTTGTGAAAGTGCTAATAGCAATGATAAGCGTAGAAAGTGCATGTCAGAGAAGTTGTCAAAACTAGTTCAGAAAAAATTTAATAGAGATTTAGGAGCTAAATTGGGCTTAAAAGAAGGGATTCAACGTATTTATGTTAATTTTAGGATTAATAAATTTGGAATTGTAGAGATTATAAACACTCGCGCTCCTCATAAAGCTTTAGAAAAAGAAGCTAATAGTGTTGTTGGTAGAGTGCCGCAAATGAAACCGGGAGAACAAGGTGGAGAACCAGTATCTGTTCTATATTCCTTACCAATAGTTTTTGAAGTAAGATATTAAGTTAAAAAGTTATAATATTTAAAGTCGTTATCTTTACAGGTAACGACTTTTTCTGTTTTATAGCGTTAATAAAAAGCAGTATCTTTCGGCTAAATTTAAACCTTAAGCTAAACATGAAGACTTTCATTTTAGGGCTGTTATTAACGTATTCAGTTTTTTCTTTTGCTCAAGACACAACTGTTTATCAGTTACCACCACGTTTTGAAAATTGTACAAGTATTGATTTAAAACAGTTAGATCGTTGTTTTAATGAAGAAGTGTATAAGGCAATCTACTCTGAGTTTAAACATCCTGCTTCTGTTAAAGAAGATTATACAGGAGAAATGGCTGTGATATTTGAGGTTAATCAAGAAGGTGTTTTTAAAACGGTATATATTGAGACTGAACTTATAGCTTTAAAAGAGGAGGCTAGACGCGTGTTTTCTCTCTTCCCTGTAATACAACCAGCAACTTATAATAGTAACCCAACGTTTAAACAATATAGTATGACGTTGTATTTTCCGCTAAATAAAAAAAACAGACCAAGTAATCAAGCAGTAGTGACTTCATTTGAAACTCAAGCTACAAAAAAGGGTAATCAAATTGAACAGTTAACTGTTTTACAACAAAAGGCAAAACAAGAATTTGATAGTGTTCAGAAATCTATTTCAAAATATACAAATAAGGCTTATCGTAGTCAGGTTAATATTCCGTTCAGTCATGAAAGTTACTTTAGGTTTGATCAAGATTTAAACAGGATTGGTACTAATAATCATACAGCATCGAAGCCTTATAAATACGAAGATGTCTCTAATTATTATGATTTTGAAGCAGAAAATGAAGCGCTTCAAAAGGACACTAAGACTTGGGCTGGTCGTAAAATATGGAATGAACATTTAGTACAATTGCAAAGTGAGGATTATTGGTTTACTATTGATCCTATTTTTGATCTGCAATTAGGTAAAGATACAGAGGCTGACTTTAGCTATACTTATAATAATACTCGTGGTGTTTATGTGCAAGGCGGCTTAGGTGATAAGCTTAGTTTTTCTGCTTCAGTGTATGAAAATCAAGGTAGGTTCGCGCAATACTATAATGAATATGCAGAAAGTTTGAAAGCTTTTGGACCAGACCCCGCAATAATTCCTGGGCGTGGTATCGCAAAACGATTTAAGGAGGATGCTTATGATTATCCTGTTGCAGAAGGGTATTTATCTTATTCTCCTGCAAAATTTTTAAATGTACAATTTGGTCATGGTAAACAGTTTATAGGAGATGGATATCGTAGTTTATTGCAAAGTGATGTCTCAAGTCCGTATCCTTATTTAAAGTTGAATACAAAATTTTGGAATATAAAATATACCAATACTTGGACGTGGCTTAAAGATGTACGTGATGATGTGACTTTAGATAAAGCCTTTCGAACAAAATATATAGCAAACCATTATCTAAGTTGGAATGTGACAAAACGATTTAATTTAGGGTTATTTGAATCTGTTATCTGGGAAAATAGTAACGATCGAGGTTTTGATGTTAATTACTTAAATCCATTAATCTTTTTTAGAGCGATCGAGTTTGAAACGGGTCAAGGTGCTGGAAATGCCATTGTAGGAGCTTCTGGGAAATTCAAACTAAGTGATAATGCTAATGTTTATGGTCAATTTATTTTAGATGAATTTTCTCTTAGCGATGTTACGGGAGGTAATAAAAGTTGGAAAAACAAGTACGGATTTCAATTGGGTGCAAAGTGGTACAATGCATTTAATGTTAAAAAACTAATGCTTCATGCCGAGTATAACCAAGTAAGACCATATACCTATTCTCACAATACAATTGTTCTGAATTATGCGCACAATAATCAGCCTATGGCTCATCTTTGGGGGGCAAATTTTAAAGAGTTAGTGCTTATTGGACGTTATCAAAAAGAGCGTTGGTTTGCAGAAGCTAAACTAATTGCAGGTATTAGAGGACTTGATGTAAACGACGGTACGGATAATTTTAGTTACGGAGGAGATATTTATAGAGATTATAATGATAGACCTTTTGACTCAGGTGTAACCATAGGTCAAGGAATAAAAACAACGTCGATAAATGCAAGTGGACAATTAGGATATTTAGTTAATCCTGCTTCTAACTTAAAAGCATTTGTTAATTTGAGTTATCGAAATTTTAATCCAGAAGCCGAAACGTTATCTGCTGTTAATAACAGTACAGTATGGATTAATTTTGGTTTAAGAACAGATTTGTTTAATTGGTATTTTGATATGTAAAAGACGATTGGATGTGACATTCTAAAAACCTTCCCCTTTTTTTGTGCTAAATTGTCAATTAGCAGTATCTTTGCATCAGCAAAAAAAATAGCGTTGGTTTGAGTACAACAGCAACATCTACAATAAAACATACAGTTATATCCGATTTTAAAGAAATCACTAAGATGCGCTTGTCTTTAAGTGTCGTGTTTTCGTCAGTTGCGGGTTATTTTTTAGGCGTCGATACAGATAATATTAGTTTAAAAATTGTTTTACTTCTAGCTTTGGGTGGTTATTTTATGGTTGGTGCTAGTAATGCATTCAATCAAATTATCGAAAAAGATTTGGATGCTTTAATGCATCGTACCCGAAATAGACCTGTGGCTTCAGGACGTATGACTGTAAATACGGCGTTTTTAATTGCTTGTATTTTTACGATTTTAGGGATTGCTATATTATATACTATTAATGCGCAAACAGCTATGTTTGGTGCTATTTCAATATTTTTATACACTAGTGTTTACACCCCATTAAAAACAAAAACACCATTATCAGTTTTTGTTGGAGCTATTCCAGGGGCTATCCCATTTATGTTAGGGTGGGTGGCTGCAACTGATGATTTTGGTATAGAGTCAGGGACGTTGTTTGCCTTGCAGTTTTTCTGGCAATTCCCTCATTTCTGGGCAATTGGTTGGTTTTTGTTTGAAGATTATAAACGTGGAGGCTTTTTTATGTTACCAACAGGAAAGCAAGATAAAGGAACCGCAATACAAATTATACTATATACTATTTGGACTATTTTAGTGTCTATTGTTCCTGTTTTTGGAGTGACAGGGCGATTAAAATTATCTATTATAGCAGCAATTATTGTGTTTGGTTTAGGCTTAATGATGTTATTCTATGCCATTAAACTATACAAAAACATGAATGAAAAAGTAGCTAAACAATTAATGTTATCTAGTGTATTGTATATTACATTGATTCAAATTGTTTACGTTATTGATAAATTTATAAGATAAAATGGATTTAACCCAAGGGACTTTAGAAGAAAAAACGGGACGCGCAAAAAAGATGATGCTATATTTTGGTATCGCCTCTTTAATCATGTCGTTTGCCGGTTGGACTAGTGCTTTTATTGTAAGTAGCTCTAGGCCAGATTGGCTTCAAGACTTTGTAATGCCTCAGCCGTTTTGGACTAGCATTATAATAATGATTGTAAGTAGTGTTACTTTTATAGTAGCTAAAAAAGCATTATTAAAAGGGAACAGAGGATTAACCACAGCAATGTTAGTTTTAACATTTGTATTAGGATTATTTTTTGTCTACAACCAATTTAGAGGTTTCAACCAAATAATCGATTTGGGTTTTAACTTTACAGGACCTACAAGTAACATTACAGTGACCTATATTTATTTAATAGCAGTAGTACATATCGTACACGTTTTAGTAGGCTTAGTTCCTGTATTGGTTGTGTTAGTCAGACATTTACAAGGGAAGTATTCAGTAGAAAATATAGTAGGATTTGAATTAGCAGAAACGTTTTGGCATTTTGTAGACTTGCTTTGGATTTACCTGTTTTTCTTCTTATACTTTTTTCTAAACTAAAAAAAATAGAAAGAATAAGCTTAAAACCTTATTTAGATACTATAAAATTAGAGTTTGCTATTTTTTTAACTGAATAAAATGATTATTTTTGTGCCACATTTTAACAACTAATTTAACACTATGAATACTACAGTTGCAACTACTGATACAGAAGGAAAGACTTGGGAAGGTGGTAACGAGCCACTAAAATCAAGTTATGGTAAGATGATGATGTGGTTTTTTATCGTATCAGATGCATTAACATTCTCTGGGTTTTTAGCAGCCTATGGTTTTTCAAGATTCAAATTTATTGACGCTTGGCCAATTGCAGACGAAGTTTTTACTCACATACCATTTTTTCACGGTAACTATCCAATGATTTACGTCGCGTTTATGACGTTTATATTGATTATGTCTTCAGTAACAATGGTGTTAGCAGTTGACGCTGGTCACCATTTAAATAAGAAAAAAGTAACATGGTATATGTTTCTTACTATTATTGGAGGTATAATATTTGTTGGTTCTCAAGCCTGGGAATGGAATACTTTTATTAAAGGAGATTTTGGTGCTGTACAAACTAAAGGAGGTAATATCTTACAATTTGGAGAGTATGTTACTGTAGATGGAGAAAAAACATTTAAACGCGTTGCTATATCAGACTTTACTACAGCTTCAAAGACTGATAGAGTAAATCACGAACGTAAAAATGGATTGTGGTTTGTTGGAGAAGGGGCGTTACCTGCTTATCAAGTTTCCGATGTTGTTAAAGGTATGGAGGCTAATCCTAATGTTTTAGTTAGGACTCAAATTATTAACGAAGAAGGAGAGAAAACTATTTTATCTCAAACAGAATCTTTAAAACAAATTAGAAATAACGGAAAAGCAGTTGTGCAAGGTGCAAATCTTCATGTTAACGAATACGGTTCGCCGTTATTTGCAGACTTCTTTTTCTTTATAACAGGGTTTCACGGATTTCACGTTGTATCAGGAATTATCCTAAATATCATTGTTTTCTTTAATGTAGTTTTAGGAACTTATGAAAGACGTAAAAGTTACGAAATGGTTGAAAAAGTTGGGTTATACTGGCACTTTGTAGATTTAGTTTGGGTATTTGTATTCACATTCTTCTACCTAGTTTAATAAAAATAGAAAAGACATATCATGGCAGACGCACATAAATTAGAAATATTTAGAGGATTAGTAAAGTTTAAGTCTAATACTCAAAAAATTTGGGGAGTTTTAATCTTATTATCGATCATTACAGCTGTTGAAGTTGTTTTAGGGATATTAAAACCAGCTTGGGGAACTAATGTTGTTTTAGGGATGAAACTATTAAATTGGATTTTTATTATATTGACATTAGTAAAAGCATATTATATTACTTGGGATTTCATGCACATGCGTGATGAAGTTGCGGGATTAAGACGTGCAGTAGTTTGGACAGCAATATTCTTGATCTGTTATTTACTATTTATTTTATTACAAGAAGGTGGTTACGTGTTTAACGTTTACGACAATGGATTTATAAAAAGAGATTTCTAAATTGAAATCAAAATATATATAGTTAAAAAGGTGGTTTATTAAAGCCACCTTTTTTATTTTTGTATTTTAAAAAACAGTACAATTATTATGGATAAAAAGAATATTAAAAAAGGAATTGTTTTAAGTGTCTTGTTTTTTCTTCCTGTTATTTTTTTATTGTTTTTGTATCCATCTACAAACAATTACAATCCGCTAGAAGTCGTTAAAAATAACGTGCTTGATTTAAAAAATCTTAGCTCTTCCAATACGGATATACAATTAGAAGAACATATTACTGTATTAGGGTTTTTAGGTAAGGATCCTGAAAATAAATTTGTAGAATGTTCTAACCTTAAAGAATTGATTTACGATAAGTTTCAAGGCTTTAAAAGTTTTCAAGTTGTAATGTTAGTTTCAAAAGATTCTGAAGAGGCTACAGATAGGCTTAAGAAAGAATTGACGAAGTATGGGGAGCTTAAGTACTGGTCGTTTGTAGAGTTAGATGATTCGGACACAAAAAAGATGTTTAATAGTTTAAGAACAAGCGAAGTCTTAGATTTTAATCTGGCAACAAGTAAGGTTTTTATTGTTGACAAAGAGTTAAACCAACGTGGGCGCTTGGATAATAGAACCAAACCTGAAATAGAAGCTGATAAAGGCGCATATCCATTAACCGCCTATAATGCTTCAGAAGTAGCACAACTTAAAAATGTTATGGGAGCGGATGATTTACGGGTGTTGTTTACTGAATATAGACAGAAACGTAAAGGTGAGTTTAACTCGGCTGCTAGACGCGCACAAGATCTAAAAGGAGACACAAACTAATCGTATCACAATGAGCAAAAAAGCAAATTATTCATATATAGGTATTGCGTTTATTATTTTATTATTCGGTATTATTTTTATTCCGAAGATAGTTGATAGAGTAAGTAATGGAGATATTAGTCGTACAGACGAAAGTAGAAGTGAAGGTCTTGTTGTTAATGGAAAAAAAACTTCAAAGAATAAATCTGATTTAGAGTATTTGATCATTGATGGTCAACCTAAAAAAGTTCCTGAATTTAGTTTTACGGATCAGGATGGTAAAACAATTACCAATAAAGATTATTTGGGACAAGTATATGTTGTTGATTTCTTTTTTACAACCTGTCCTACTATTTGTCCAAGAATGAGCAAAAACTTGGCGATAATTCAAGATAAGTTTAAAGACAATCCGGATTTTGGTATTGCTTCTTTTAGTATTAATCCAGAGAATGACACACCAGAAGTTTTAAAAGCCTACGCTGCAGATTATGGTGTGACAAGTTCTAATTGGCATTTAATGACTGGCGCAAAAGAAGACATCTATAAATTGTCAAATATTGGATTTAATATTTTTGTTAATATTGAAAACTTTGAACATTCTGGAGATTTTGCTTTAGTCGATAAAGAAGGGTACTTGCGTTCTAGAAAGGACGCTTTTGGGAATCCGAAAATATTTTATAAAGGTGTGATAAGCGAGCAGGAAAAAGTGGATGAAGATGGTAATGAGCAGGAAATAACGGTTATACAAGAAGATATTGCTAAATTGTTAAGAGAGTAAATTATTCTGTCATTCTGAACGGATTTCAGAATCGCATAAATTATTAAATATGACTAATATCAACAACCTAGAAGACGAAAAAAAATACAATAAGTGGATTGTCGTGTTGTCAATACTAATTCCTATTGCTGTTGCTGTACTTTTTAACGTTAAGCTAAAGGATTTTGGGTTTAATGTAGAGCCATTAACTTTTCTGCCACCAATATATGCTGGTATTAATGCTTTGACAGCTGTTCTTTTGGTGTTAGCTTTTTTGGCTATAAAAAAGAAAAAGATAGTCCTTCATAAAAAATTAATGTCAACTGCTATTGGTTGTTCTGTGATTTTTTTACTGATGTATGTGGCATATCATATGACTAGTGATTCTACCAAATTTGGAGGAGAAGGTGTTATAAGAACCGTTTACTTTGTTATATTAATAACGCATATTGCATTATCTATTGTTGTTATTCCGTTTGTTTTAATTACTTATGTTAGGGCAATTACTAATAATATAGAGCGTCATAAAAAAATTGCTAGAATAACATTCCCGTTATGGTTATATGTTGCCGTAACAGGTGTTATTGTGTATTTAATGATTTCACCTTATTACATTTAAAAAGATAGTGTCACACTGAGCGCAATCGAAGTGGCTTCAAAACAATAAATATGAAAACAAAAGCAATCTTTTTTCTAGTCTCTTTTTTCTTTGTTCTAAAAAGTTCAGCGCAATGCGCTATGTGTAGAGCTGTTTTAGAAAATGAAGACGGTCAGAAGACGGCTAAGGGAATAAATGATGGGATTGTATATTTAATGTCTATTCCATATATTTTGGTTTTTGGTTTAGGTTTCTTTATTTATTGGAAGTTTTTCAGAACAAAAAAGCAGTAAAGTTTATCTGAAAATCAACATTTAACAAAACTTTTCGATAATTGTTGTAACAAATTGCATCCTTTGTAGTCTAATTGATATTGAGTTACTAATCAATCATTAAAACCATCGTTATGCTCAAAATAAGTAAACTGCACAAGTCGTACCCAATTGGCGATTCTAGTCTCCATGTTTTAAAAGGAATAGATTTATCTGTTGAAGAGGGAGAAATGGTGGCAATCATGGGGTCTTCTGGTTCAGGGAAATCGACATTACTAAATATTATAGGGATGTTAGATGAAGCCGATGAAGGCGAATACATTTTAGATAATGTACCTATTAAAGATCTTACCGAGAAAAAAGCAGCTATTTATAGAAATAAGTTTTTAGGATTTATCTTTCAATCTTTCAATTTAATAAATTACAAAAATGCTTTAGATAATGTGGCTTTGCCATTATATTATCAAGGTTTAAAACGAAAAGAACGTATTGAAACGGCTTTATATCACTTAGAAAAAGTAGGTTTAAAAGACTGGGCACACCATTTGCCAAAAGAATTGTCTGGAGGTCAAAAACAACGTGTTGCTATTGCACGAGCATTAGCTGCTAATCCAAAATTATTATTGGCAGATGAGCCAACAGGAGCATTAGATACAAAAACCTCTCATGAGATTATGGATTTTATCCAATCTTTAAATGATGAAGGTAAAACAATCTTGATGGTGACGCATGAGGAGGATATTGCAAGCATGTGTAAACGTATTGTACGTTTAAAAGATGGTGTAATTATAGAAGATGCTTTTGTAGAACAAGTAAGAGCTTCGGAATATGTTTGATAGAGACCTTTGGCGCGAGATTTTTCAAAGTATTAATATGAATAAAACCAGAACGTTATTATCTGGTTTTACAGTAACGTTTGCTATTTTGTTATTTGCGTTGCTTTTTGGTATTACAAATGGATTATTAAATACGTTTGATAGTGCTTTTGTGGACGATGCTAAAAACTCTATATTTATTAATTCCGGAAGGACATCTAAGGCTAGTAATGGTTTGCAAGCAGGACGACAAATCCAGTTTGAAAATAAAGACCAAAAATGGATAGAAGAAGAGTTTGATGGAAAAGTACAGTATATTACTTCAAGAATTTATATCAACGTTACTGCCACTTTTAGAAATGAAAAAAGTAGTTACAGTGTTCGCGCTGTAAATCCAGATCATCAATTTTTAGAAAACACTAAAGTTACTTATGGTCGTTATATAAATGAGTCTGATATTAAGAATAAAACTAAAGTGGTCGTTATTGGCCGTTTAGTAGAAGAAGATTTATTTTTAAAAACAACAGCCATAGGAAAATATTTAAACCTTAACGGAATACAATATAAAGTGGTCGGTATTTTTGAAGATGATGGAGGCGATAACGAAGAGCGTTACATTTACATGCCTGTATCGACAGCGCAACAAATTTATGGTAACAATGATCATGTTGATCAAATAAACTTGACCTACAATCCAGAGATGGATTTTGACGCTGCAATTGGTTTTAGTAATCTATTGACTAAAAAACTAAAGGACCGTTTTATGGTCTCTCAAAATGACCAACGTGCCATTAGAGTACGCAACTTGGCTAACGAATCTAAGGCGGTAGACCAAATGACTTTTATTTTAGGAATTCTAGTGTTGGTTATTGGTTTTGGTACTTTAATAGCGGGTATTGTCGGAATCAGTAATATCATGATTTTTATTGTTAAAGAACGTACTAAAGAAATAGGGATACGTAAAGCTTTAGGTGCTTCACCAAGTTCTATTGTCTTACTTATTCTTTTAGAGTCTATTTTAATTACCATAATTGCTGGTTTTTTAGGCTTGTTTTTAGGTATGGGAATTTTAGAGTTAATAGGTCCCAGTTTAGAAGACTATTTTATAAAGGACCCTTATGTCAGTATAAATCTTGTCATTGGCGCAACATTCACGCTAATTATTGCAGGAGGTTTAGCAGGGTATCTACCAGCTAAAAAAGCATCGAAGATTAAACCAATTATAGCACTAAGAAACGATTAATTATGCGATTTTTATTAGAGAGAGATACTTGGCAAGAGGTTTTTGATAGTTTAGGTAAAAATAAACTTCGAACAGCATTAACTATGGTTGGTGTTTGGTGGGGAATTTTATTACTTATCGTTTTATTAGGTTCTGCACGTGGAATAGAAAACTCATTTAATAGACTGTTTGGAAGTTTTGCAACCAATAGTGTATTTGTTTGGGCACAAAGTACAAGTAAGCCATTTAAAGGCTTTCAAGAAGGTAGACAAGTGCAGCTTAAAATAACGGACGCTAAAAAAATTGAGGATAATGTAGAAGGAATCGAGTTTGTAGTACCTAGAAATAGAAATCAAGCGTTGGTTGTTCATAATTTTCTATCGGGAAACTTTAGTGTAAGTGGTGATTATCCGCTACTTGATCAAGTTCAGAAAAAGAAAATGATTCAAGGTCGTTTTATTAATCAAACGGATATTGACGAGAATAGGAAAGTCGTGGCTATTTCGGAAGAAATATACAAGCAGCTTTTTGAGAAAGATGCCGAAATGATTGGGGAATACATTCAACTTAATGGAATGAATTTCAAGGTTGTGGGTATGTTTGAAACGGGAGGTAATATGGGGCCATCGGACGATATGAATATACCGTTTACTACCTTTCAACAAATCTATAATATGGGAGGTAATATTGGTTGGATGATGATTACCGGAAAACCAGAGTATGATATTTCACAAATTGAAGCTGATGCCAAATTGATTCTAAGAAACTTAAATAAAGTTCATCCTGAAGATAATCGGGCATTTGGAAGTTTTAACTTAGGTAAAGAATTTGATAAAATCACAGGGTTTTTAACGGGGATGCAATTTTTAACATGGTTTGTTGGTATTGCTACATTATTTGCTGGCGTTTTTGCCATAGGAAATATTTTATTGATAACCGTTAGAGAGCGTACAAAGGAAATAGGCGTGCGACGAGCACTTGGAGCAACACCTTTTGAGATAAAAAGACAAGTGGTATTAGAAGCAGTATTTATTACATTAATTGCCGGTTTACTCGGTATTATAACAGGCGGTTTAATATTGATGTTAGTCGATAGCCTTTTTGGGCAAGGACCAGAAGCAGTATTGGTAAACGCATCGGTGTCTATTACTGTTGTTTTTATAGCATTAACAATTTTAATAGTTTTAGGAACATTAATAGGATTAATACCCGCATTTAAAGCGACAAGTATTAAACCTATCGATGCTTTAAGAGAAGAATAAGTCAAGTATTATAAGAAACTAACAAACATATAAAGTCAACCAAGAAAACTATAAATAAAATGAAAAAAACAATAAAAATAATTGTAATTATTGCTTTGGTAATAGCATTTGTTATGGTAATAAAATATTTTAAAGACTCTAATTCGAAGTCGGTTGAAGATTTTAAAACTGCAGAACCATTTTTTACTTCAATAAATACTAAAACAGTAGCTACAGGTAAGTTAAACCCGGAAGAAGAGGTAGAACTTAAACCTCAAATTTCTGGTATTATAGATAAGATACTAGTGGAGGAAGGCGATATGGTAAAAAAAGGAGATGTTATTGCTAAAATTAGAGTGGTTCCTAATGAGCAAAGTCTTGTTGGTGCAAGTAGTCAAATTAGTAGCGCCAAATTATCGTTCAATAATTCTAAAATAATGTATGATCGTAATAAAACCTTATTTGATAAAGGTGTGGTTTCAAAACAAGATTTTGAGAATAGTGAATTGGCATTAAACCAAGCACAAGAAACATTAAGTCAAGCGCAAAATAATTATCAAATTATTAAAAGAGGGTCGTTGTCAGGTGGAGGATCTGCTAATACCAACATTATAGCGTTAATACCTGGTACAATTTTAGAGATTCCTGTGCGAGAAGGCGATCAAGTTATAGAAAGTAATAACTTTAATGCTGGAACTACTATTGCAACTATTGCAGATATGAGTAAAATGATTTTTGAAGGAAAGGTTGATGAAGCTGAAGTAGGAAAACTAGAAGAAGGAAAAGAAATTAAAGTGATTTTGGGAGCAATTAACGGAAAAGAATTTCCAGCAAAATTAACTTTTGTTGCGCCTAAAGGACTGGAAGAAAACGGAGCAGTGCAGTTTACAATTAAAGCAGATGTAACCGTAGAATCATCTACAAAAATTAGAGCAGGTTACAGTGCTAATGCTGAAATCGAAATGGAATCTAGAGATAGTACTTTAGTTATAAAAGAGTCCTTATTACAATTTAACAGAATTACTGAAAAGCCTTTTGTTGAAGTTGAAAAAGAAGCTGGTAAGTTTGAAAAGAGAGATGTAGAATTAGGATTATCTGATGGGATTAATGTTGAGATAAAAGAAGGTGTTAAAGAAGGTGATAAAATAAAAGTTTGGAATAAAGCTTCAAAAGAAGATAATGATGAAGACGAAGATTAATATGAAACAGATAACGTATTTATTTTTGCTGTTAATAGGGGTTTCAGCAACAGCACAAAACAAAAAATGGACATTGCAGGAGTGTGTGTCACATGCTTTGGAGAACAATATAACAGTATTGCAAGGTCAAAACACATTATTATCTAACGAGCAAGACATCATTGCTTCAAAAGGACAGTTTTTGCCAAGTGTATCAGGTAGTGCTGGACATAGTTTATCTTTAGGTAATGCGGAGATTTTTCCGGGACAATTTGTGGATAGAACCTCTAATAGTACTAGTTTTAGTGTGTCAGCTAATCAAACAGTATTTAATGGCTTTAGATTAACCAACTTATATAAACAGTCTCAGTTAAATTTAGAGACTAATAGATTAGAATTAAATAGAATTAAAGATGATATTTCTTTAAACGTAGTTAATGCTTATTTAAATGTTTTGTTTAATATTGAAAATCTAGAGATTGCTGAAGCGCAATATGGGTTTACAGAAAAACAATTGAAACAAGTACAAGATCTAGTCGATGCAGGTGTGCAACCTCAAGCTAATATTTATGATGCACAAGCCACTCTAAGTAGAGACTTACAAAGTGTAACAGTGGCTCAGAATAATTATGATATTTCATTGTTAACCTTGTCTCAGTTTTTACAAGTGCCATATGAAGGTTTTAATATTGAGGTGATTGAGGTAAATGATCCTTCTATAGAATTAATGTACGAAGATGCGAAACCAATTGTGAAATATGCATTAGATAATAGATATGAGATTAAAGTCGCGGAAAAAAACATTGAAAATGCGGAACTATCTACGGAGATTTCTAAAAGTGGTTTTTTACCGTTTATAAGTGTTGGTTATGGTTTTGGATCTAATGCCTTTTACACAAACCTTTCCCAAAATGAAGACACTTTTTTGAATCAATTAAATGATCAAAAAGCACATAGTTTCAGAGTGAGCATTAATATCCCAATTTTCTCTCAATTCCAAAACAAGACTAATGTCGCTAAAGCTAAGATTCAAGAGGATAATGCTAAGTTAAATTTAGAGCAAACCAAATTGTCTTTAGAGGCAAATGTACAGCGTGCTTTTACGGATGCAAAAGCGGCTTTTAGATCATATGAAGCAGCTAAAGTAAGCTTGGAAGCACAAAATATTGCATTTCAAAATGCACAAGAGCGTTATAATATCGGAGCAATGAATGCCTTTGATATTGAGCAAACACGATTACGTTTAGTAAATGCTGAAGCCTCTTTAGTGAATGCTAAATACGATTTTATTTTTAAAACTAAAGTGTTAGATTTTTATCTAGGTAAACCAATAACAGAATAAAAGTGGCATATATATTAAATATAGAAACTTCTACAACAAATTGCTCAGTCTCTCTTTCTAATAAAGGGGAGACTTTGGTGTTAAAAGAAGATTATGGAAATGGGTATTCTCATGCAGAAAAACTTCATGTATATATAGAAGAGGTACTTGAAGAAGCAAAGATGACTGCAGATCAATTAGATGCCATTGCTGTAAGTAAAGGGCCAGGATCTTATACTGGGCTGCGTATTGGTGTCTCGGCCGCTAAAGGCTTAGCTTATGCATTAGAGAAGCCCCTTGTATCGGTATCTACTTTAGAAGCATTAGCCCATCAAGTAAAAGCTGAATCTGGGTACATTATACCAATGCTTGATGCTAGACGTTTAGAAGTTTACTCTGCTATATTTGATGAGAATTATAATTTAGTGAGAGCTATTGAAGCTCAGGTGCTTGATGAAAACTCTTTTGAAAAAGAGTTGGCTTTAGGTAACGTTTATTTTGTAGGAGATGGAGTTGAAAAAACCACAAAATTAATTAGCCATAAAAATGCAGTGTTTGTTGAAAACAAATTGCCTTCTGCTGATCAAATGAGTCTACTGAGTTTTAATAAGTATAAAAAAAGCGACATCGAAGATGTCGCCTATTTTGAACCCTATTATTTAAAAGATTTTGTTGCGATAAAATCTAAAAAATAGTTTAACCTTCTTTTTGTATTTCTACAGCATGAGGATAAGGTATTTCTATACCCGCAGCATCTAATGCTTCTTTTGTTTTTTCTGTAATATCAAAGTAGACTGTCCAATAGTCTTCTGCTTTACACCAAGGTCTTACAGCAAAATTAACAGAGCTATCAGCTAGTTCCATTACATTGACCGTCGGTTCTGGTGTATCTAATACTTTTGGGTTATCAGTTAAAACTTTTAATAGCACGTTTTTCGTTTGTTTGATATCAGAATCATAACCAACACCAAAAACTAGATCGACACGTCTGGTACCTTCTGTTGAAAAATTGATAATATTTCCATTAGAAAGCGAACCATTAGGAATAATGATCTCTCTATTAGATAATCCTGTTAACTTTGTAGTGAAAATTTGGATTTCTTTTACGACACCTACTTCCCCTTGTGCTTCTATTAAATCTCCTATTTTAAAAGGTTTAAATAACATAATTAAGACACCTCCAGCAAAATTACCTAAAGAACCTTGTAATGCTAAACCAATAGCTAAACCTGCAGCAGCAAGTATTGCAGCAAAAGAAGTTGTTTCAATTCCTAAAGTACCAAGAACAACAATTATTAAAACGATTTTTAAAACCCAGTTTAATAAGTTGAGGAGGAATTTTTGAAGACTTTCATCATATTTTCTTGAAAGCATTAATTTTTTAAAACCTTTTAAAAGGTGTTTGACTATAAAAGCTCCAATTATCCATATTACAATTGCTGCTAATAATTTTGGTGCGTATTCAATAATAAGTGCAGAACCCTTATCTATCCATTTTTGTAATTCCATCGTAAATTTATATTTTGTTGGTAAATATAAATATATAAACAGTAAAATTTTACTTTAGCCGTTAGGAATAATTATATAGAAGAGGGGTAAGACTCTATAACTAGACAATAGATGTGTCTGTGTTAAGTAGTTCTTTTTTAATAATTGGCTAGTCCGAATTGCTGTTTTTGAAGCTGATTTTAGAAGAAAAGACTAACAGCCTATTATATTAAGATAAGGTTTCTTTATAAATTTAGAAATGATAGAGATATCAGGGCTCTCTGGTATAATCTTGTTAGTTTAGTTTTACATTAAAACACTAATAACTAAAAAAGCCTGAACAGATGTTCAGGCTTTTTTATACTTAAGTAAGATTAAAAATGTAATTAATTAACCTCAAAAGTGACTTTTAAGTTTACTCTAAAGTCAACAACTTCTCCATCTTTAACACTAGCGCTTTGATCCTGTACATATACAGAACGAATGTTTTTTACACTTTTAGACGCATGCTTTACAGCTTTTTTAGTTGCATCTTCCCAACTTTTATCAGAGTTAGATAATACTTCAATTACTTTTAATACTGCCATAATGTTGATTTTTAATTATTGTTTGTTCCTTAAATTTACGAATATTAATATAATTATCGTTGTTTTAAAGGGGCTAATAAAATAAGTAAACAGATGAACAGTAGTTTTTTAAGGATGAAATTAACCGTTTATGGCAACGACCGAATCAACTTTACCTGCTAACATTTCTTTTAACATGTTTTCAATTCCGCTTTTTAATGTATAAGTAGACGATGGACAACCACTACAAGCACCTTGTAAAATTACTTTTACTGTTTTTGTCGCTTCATCATAAGATTCAAATTGGATATTTCCGCCATCACTTGCAACTGCAGGCTTAACGTATTCCTCCAAGATATTTATAATCTCTTTAGAAGTGTCATCAAGTGTTTCAAAATGTGCTTCTACTTTCTCAATTGATTTTTCTACAACTTCAGGAGCATTTGGTGAAACAATTTCTTTTGCATCTTCAATATAAGTTCTTATAAATTCTCTTAATTCAAAAGAGATATCACTCCATTCTGCAATGTCATATTTAGTAATAGAAACAAAGTTTTCATCAAAAAACACACTCTTTACAAAAGGAAAGTGAAATAAAGCAGTAGCCATAGGTGATGGTTTTGCTGTTTCAATTGAAGTGAATTCGTATGATGCCGTAACTAATTTTTTGTTTGCTACAAATTTTAGTACGGATGGGTTCGGCGTACTTTCCGTGTAAACGGTAACTGCTACTTTTTTTGTTTCAGCTAAATCTGAGACAACGCTTCCGCCATCATTTAGATACGATTCTATTTGTTCTGATACTTCTGTTTTAACAGCGTCCCATTCCACAATATTATAACGTTCAATAGCTATAAAATTACTAGAAATATATACTTTTTTTACAAAAGGAAGGTAGAACAATTGCTGAGCTAAAGGAGAGTCTTTGGCTTCGTCAATGTTATTAAACTCAAAGCTTTGATGCTTAGTTATAAACTGATTAAGTTCGAATTTAATTATAGTTGGGTTTGAGGTTTCTTGAATGGAAACTTTAAAATTGCTCATCGGTAATTTTTTATGCAAAAATACTAAAGAAAAGTATAGATATCTAGGATATGCCAATTTTATAAAACTATCAAAATTTGTTTTTTTTTAGTTTATTTGATAAAACATTTTTATCTTGAACCTTTAACTTTTAGGAGTGACTTTATAAGGTGTAAATTTATATATTTGAATCTTATTTATAATTTTTAAGTTAAAAAAGAGTTATAAACCTAACAACTGACCATTTAAACCTATCTACTTCGAATTTAGAGATTATGAGATTAAAACGCATATTTTTAATAGCAATTGTTGCCTTATTTGGTACTCAGTTGTCTAAAGCCCAAGAGGGGTTACCTATCTACTCTGATTATTTAACAGACAATTATTATTTAATACACCCATCTATGGCTGGTGCGGCAAATTGTGCTAAGCTTAGAATTACTGGTAGACAACAATGGTTTGGGGATGATGATGCACCAAAGCTAGTAACGGCTAGTATTAATGGTCGTATTGGAGAATCCCAATCTGGTATTGGAGCGATTGTATACAGTGATAAAAATGGATACCACTCGCAAACGGGGGCTTATTTTACTTATGCACATCACTTAATGTTTTCTAGAAGTACTACGGATTTAAATCAATTATCTTTTGGTTTAAGTGCTGGTGCAATACAATATAAATTAGATGAAACTAGCTTTTTAGCTGATGGATTTGATCCAATAATATCAGGAATAGAACAATCTGCAACTAATTTTAATGTAGACTTAGGTTTTTCTTATTTCTTGTATAATTTTTATGCACACGGGACAATTAAAAACTTGTTAAATAACGAAGGTGTAAATTTTAATGAACAAGGTTTGAGTTATGATAACTTAAGAACTTACCTTGTTTCTGTTGGAAATACTTTTGGTAGTTACGGTAGTGATTGGAGTTTTGAACCTTCTGCAATGTTTATGTATAGAGATGCTACGGAAGAGGCGTCTTTTGATATAAACCTTAAAGCTTATAAGTCTTTAGAGTTTGGTAAAGTTTGGGGAGGATTGTCTTATAGACGTTCTTTAGATGGTGCTGAGTTTGTTGATGGCTCAGGAGTTAGTAGTCAAAAATTACAATATATTACACCTATCTTAGGCGTAGAAGTTAATAACTTTGTTTTTGCTTATACGTATAGTTACCAATCTAATTCAGTCGTGTTTAATAATGGTGGTTTTCATCAATTAACATTGGGACTTAATTTTAACTGTGGAAAAGAAAGATACAGTTGTAATTGCCCTGCGATTAACTAATAAGTAACATATCATAAAATATAAAAAAGCCTCAGTAAAATGAGGCTTTTTTTGTGACTATAATTTAAATGTTTGTATTCAATTCTTTAATATCAATATTTCCATCGGGAGAGATCACATAATATTTGTGCTTGATTTCAGTTTTAACTATAGGTTTTGCCTTTTGTTCTTTAGGCTTTGGTGTGAAGTGTAGTTTTATTTCCATACCTATTTGTACAACTGGTTCTAAAATGGAAGGGTTGATAACGATATCGTATTTTTCATAAGATAATGGTTGATAATAATATGATGTTTGTTTTTTTACTTCTGTAATACCCTTGTCTTTATTTAATGCTTGGAATGAAATACTGTTATACGCTTGATAGTGCTGATAGAAGTCTTTAGGGAAATAGCAATACTTTTGATCAGCTATAATTGCGTTATAGTCATCAAGTTTAAATCCTAAAAGATTATAGTAGTCTTTTTTATCTGCTATAAGAGCTAATAGTTTGGTTTGAAGATTTTTGTAGACTTCTGCTATGTTTTCAATAAAATAATCGACCTTAACAAGATTGTAGATTTCATTTTTAGCGCATGCAGTTAAGATATTTTCAAATTGCTGCGTTTTTGTAAATTTAATATGAATATTTTGTTGTAACTCAAATCCTTTCGGTACTTCAGTATAGGTCTTACTAAATAATTTTTTAGTGACTTCAACTTCATAAACAGGTACAAATGAAATAACATCAATAGCAATGTCTTTTTCAGAAATGCCTTTAAAAGCGAGTTCTTGTTTTATATTACTTATACGAGCATTCATTAATTGATTTGTAGTCTCGGCTGTTTTACCAATCTGTGAGACATTAAAAATAGCTGTATAAGTACTTGCTTTTACATTTTGTAAAGCTCTTACGTCTATAATTATTGTACTACTTGGATTTAAATTTTGAGTTATATGTTTCGGAGATTGTCCATAAACAATTGCATTTCCCGTAGTAATATTTCGTCTAGAGATATCTTGGTTGTAATTCCCTTTATGTTGTGCTTGAGTGCAGACAGTAAGTAATAGAAAGAAACAAATTAGCTTAGTGATTTTCATTATTTTTTATGTTTTGTTTAAGTAAATCTATGGGTATCTTTTTTGAAATTAAATTCAAAATGAGGGAACGTGAGATTTTAATGAGTGAGGTCTATTTATAAATGAGTAAAGTGATCTATTTAAATTGTTTTATACGATTAAAACAAAAAAGAGCGTTTTATTTAATGGTTTAAAGTGCGTAAGTTTATCTTTTAGAAATTTATAAATGAAAAATATACAATTAATATTAACTCTTATTTTTAGTCTTATTTTACAAGGGGTAAGTTGTGCACAACAAACCATGCCTAAAGTAAATGCAGAGACTTTCACAGTAAAAGGACTAGTGCTTGAAAGTGATAGTTATAATCCTATTTCAGATGTTAATATCCAAGTTAATGGCGGCTCTTATACAAGTACAGGGTTAAGCGGTGATTTTAAAATAAAAGTAAAAAAAGGAGATGAGATAATGATAAGTCATAAAGACTTTGAAACTATTTATTATACTGTTAAAAATGATGAAGACATTAGAGTAGAAGTACAGTCAGTTGTTGAGGATGCTTTGGTGTTTAGAAAGAAGACTAAAGAAAACTCTTTTAAAAGCATAATAGATTCGGCGTTGTTTTATAAGAAGGTTTCTGCGGAGAAAAGTATTCAATTTATTACTGAGAGTATTCCTAAAAGTAATTCTGTTACACAAAATGCAGAAGCTTTTGAATTATTAGCAGATATTTATACGTATTGGAAACAGTATGATTTAGCAGTAACTAATTATAGAATAAGTTTGAATAATGTAAACTCTAATGATGTTAATTTAAAATTAGCTAAAGCTTATTTTAATAACAAAAATCACCAAGAGAGTTTAGCTATATATAATGGTATTAAATCTAATGATTTATCAAATTTGCAAGCGGTTATACGTTTAGAAGGTTTAGGAGATGTGTACGCTAAAATCAACGATTCAAAAAAAGCGAGAATAGCTTATTCTGAAGGTTTAGAGATAGCGACAACTAATAAAATTCAACCTAAAATAACTGATTTAAACTCTAAGTTAGGAACGGTTTATAATACGGAGGGTAAAAAGAAAAAAGCAGAAGTGTTATTGGAAAACTCTGTAGTTATGGCTGCTCAAGAAAATAAAACTAGAGAAGTAGAACAGAAAGTTAAGTTTGCAGATTTTCAAAATGTAAATCAATCATATGATGAAGAGATTGCAACTAGAAAAGAAATTATTAAAGATATAGATGTTATTGAAAAGGATTCTATTATTGCTAATGAAAGTAGTATCACTAAACAAAAACAAAACTATAAAATTGGGAGTGCTTATTTTCTTCAAAAAGACTATCAAGAAGCTATTCCTTATTTGGAAAAAAGTATAGAAGAGGCGGATAAAAAAGAGGATTTAACAGTTAAAAAGGATGCGATTAAAAAGTTGACAGATGTTTATGTGGAATCTGGGAATTTTAATGAAGCTAAAAAAACCTTTGACGAATACATAAAAACGGTTGATCAACTTTATATTAAAAAAGAACAGGAAATATCGCAAGCAGCGCGATTTAATAAAAGTATTACCGAAAAGCAAAACCGAATTACAACACTAGAAACCGATCGTAAATTAACGCTAAGTCAAGTTGAACTATCGGAAGAAAAAAACAAGAGACAAGAGTTGATTATTTATTCTCTAATTGGTGGTTTGTTCTTACTGGCTTTAACAGCGTATTTAATGTACAAGTATATTAAACAGCAAAAATTAGCCAATAATTTATTAGCTTTAAAGTCTTTAAGAAGTCAGATGAATCCGCATTTTATCTTCAACGCATTAAACTCGGTTAATAGTTTTATTGCGACCAATGATGAGCGTACAGCAAACAAATACCTGTCAGATTTTTCAAAATTGATGCGCGCTGTTTTAGAGAATTCTGAAGAAGATTTTATTCCGCTTCAAAAAGAAATCGAATTGATAGAATTATATACCAAACTAGAGCACTTTAGGTTTAAGGATAAGTTTGAATATACAATAGACGTCGATAAAACTATAGATATCGAAGCATATCAGATTCCGCCTATGTTACTTCAGCCTTATATTGAAAACGCTGTGTGGCACGGACTACGTTATAAAACGGATATGGGAGTATTACATATTTCGATAATCAAAAAGCAAAAAGGTGTTATTGCAATTACTATTGCAGATAATGGTATTGGACGTAAAAAGTCTAAAAGTTTAAAGACAGAAAATCAACAAAAGCACAACTCTAAAGGCTTAGGTAATATTAAAAAACGAGTGTCTATTTTAAACCAGATGTATAAAGACAAAGTAGATGTGCTTATAGATGATAATGGGACTGAAGGAGATGTGGGAACTAAAGTAGTAGTAACAATAAAAAAAGACTAAACATGACGTTAAACGCAATACTAGTAGAAGACGAAGAACAAAGTAGAGCTATACTAAAAAACTACTTAACTAAATACTGTCCAAAAGTCAATATTTTAGGTGAAGCAGCTAATGTAAATGAAGCTTTAGAGTTGATTCGTACATTAGATTTGGATTTAGTATTTCTAGATGTAGAGATGCCTTATGGAAACGCATTTGATTTGTTAGATAAAGTTGGTGATCGTGATTTCGAAACTATATTTGTAACTGCTTACAACAACTATGCGATAGATGCTTTAAATGCACACGCCTCGTACTATTTAATGAAACCTATTGATATTGACGAGTTGATTAAAGCTGTAGACTATGTTTCCGAAATTAAGTCAAAGGAAGATGCTTTGCAGGACCAGGTCTTAATACCAAAAACAAATACCGTAGCGGGAAAAATAACCATACCACAGCAAGATGGATTTGAAGTATTAAACACCAAAGACATATTGTATTGTAAAGCAGACGATAATTACACAGAGATCTATTTAAACAACAATAAAAAGAAAGTAGTTAGTAAGACACTAAAATATTTTGAAGATGCATTAACACCATCAGGATTTGCACGTGTCCACAAAAGTTACCTTGTTAACGTGGGCGAGGTTGTTAAATATATAAAAGGAAAAGGCGGAAGTGTTGTTTTAAGCAACGGAAAAGAAATTATGGTATCAGCCTCTAAAAAATCAGATCTATTGTCTTACTTTAAATAACCCAACACGTTAGTTTTAGTGTTTTAAGAAGCACAAATAAAAGTAGCGAAAACAATAAAATAAATAACACATGCCAATAATAAAACCAGTAAACGGTAAAGCACCACAAATAACAGAAGATTGTTACATCGCAGAAAATGCAACCATCGTTGGGGATGTCCAAATAGGTAAGCAATGCAGTATTTGGTTTAATGCCGTACTACGCGGTGATGTTAATTACATAAAATTAGGCGACAAAGTTAATGTTCAAGATGGAGCAGTTGTACACTGTACGTATCAAAAATATCCAACCATAATAGGTAATAACGTGTCCATTGGTCACAATGCTATTGTCCACGGATGTACAATCCATGACAACGTTTTGATAGGTATGGGAAGTATTGTAATGGATAATTGCGTTGTAGAAAGTAATAGTATTGTCGCAGCTGGAGCAGTTGTCACTCAAAATACAACTGTAGAGTCTGGTAGTATTTACGCAGGTGTTCCAGCAAAAAAGGTCAAAGATATTAGTCAAGAGTTAATCAATGGCGAGATAAACCGTATTGCAGAAAATTACGTTAAATATTCAGGTTGGTTTAAAGAGTAGTTTTTATCTGTATTTAGCTTGCCAAAGTTGGGCGTTTCCACAAGGGTCGCGTCGGAGTTTATCCTGAGCATAGTCGAAGGGTTCTATCTTTTTTTGCCATATATGGCAGCAAACAAAGGATGCCATTACTACCGCTAACGCAGCATGTCGCAAGATTTAGATTCAATATTAAGGATTAGTTCTTCAACGGAAGACAGTGCGTTGATTTCCTCTTTAGATAAAAAGACGTCAAGAGTACTGTTGTTTTTACTTAAAATAATAGGGTATTCAAAAGCGTGATTGGGGTGTTTGGTTTTGAACTCGTCTGTGTGTAAAAACGCAATATTTAAATTGGTTCTATTTCTAAAATCTTTCCAAATCGTATTTTCTGAAAATGTATTAAAAGTCAATGCGCATAAATTACAAGCATATGTTTTAGGGCTAAATAATTTATGCGCAATATCTATTGCAAGATTTTTAATTCCAGAGTCAGCATTGTAAACAAAAATTAATGTATTCATATACACTAAGTCGTTGCACAATTGTAATAATTACAAAATAGTTATGTTTACAACAAGTCCTTCGTTACTTCTAATATTACAAACAGTATCATCTTCAAAAATCAAATACTGTCCTTTAATTCCTTTTAAAACACCTGTATAATGTGCTGTTTTTGTAAAGTTTAATGACTTCGGTTTTGTTGGGTAGCGCAATACCGGAAATTCAATATTGGTTTCTTTGTTATCTTCAATATAGTACTGTTGGGCTTCGTCAGGAATGTATTGTTTCAGCTTATCACGCCATTCAATTAAATTTTCATCTTTAATCTCGTTTTTTAACATCGTGCGCCAATTGGTTTTGTCACCAACATAATCTTTTAAAGCAACTTCAGTAATACCTGCAAGATATCTGTTAGGCACTTCTACAATTTCAATAGCTTCATGTGCACCCTGATCTATCCATCGTGTAGGGACTTGTCCTTTTCTTGTAACTCCAACTTTTACATTGCTAGAATTAGCTAAATACACAATATGAGGTTTTAGCTGAACTTGCTTTTCGTAGTCTAAATCACGCTCTTCAATACCTAAATGTGCTTTACTTAATTCGGGTTTCATGATCCAATCTGCTGCTTGTGGGATCTCAAAAAAACAATTTTTGCAAAACCCTTGACGGTAAATAGGCTTGTCTAAATGGCAGTTTAAACACTCATATTTTACAAAACTAAATTCTAAGGTTTTGTTTAATAATTGATTAAGGTTTATAAAGTCATTTTTAAATACTAGGTAGTAATTAATGGGGTTAGTAAACTCCGTTTGCATTTTTGTCAACACACCTTGGTAGGTCATAAAAAAAAGTATTATTTTTAAAACTTAAAGATACAAATAACTATGTCAATTCCTCTCGTTAATTCTATTGCTTCATGGTTTTTAAAGAAGCGTTTTCATCAAATAGAGTTGTTTTTAAAATACCCAAATGAAGTGCAACAAGAGCTATTATTTAGCTTATTGGACATAGCAAAAGATACCGAAGTTGGTAAGCAGCACGACTTTGCTTCAATAAAAAACTACGCGACGTTTGCCCAACGTGTGCCCATCACAACTTACGAAGATTTTCAAGACAAGATAGAGCGCTCTAGGCAAGGGGAAAACAATATTTTCTGGCCTAAGCCAATCAAATGGTTTGCAAAATCTAGTGGTACAACCAATGCTAAAAGTAAGTTTATCCCGGTTAGTATAGATAGTTTGGAGGATTGCCATTATGCAGCAAGTAAAGATTTGTTATGTATGTATTTAAATAACAATGAAGACTCACAATTATTTACTGGTAAAAGTTTACGGTTAGGAGGGAGTCAAGAATTGTATAAAGAAAATGGGACTGTTTTTGGTGATTTAAGTGCTATTTTAATAGATAATATGCCTTTTTGGGCAGAATTTAGTAGTACACCAAGTAGTAAGGTTAGTTTAATGAGTGATTGGGAAACTAAAATGGCTGCGGTAGTTAATGAAACCATTAATGAAAACGTGACCAGTTTGGCTGGCGTGCCTAGTTGGATGTTGGTATTACTAAACAATGTATTAGATAAAACAGAAAAAACAAGTCTGTTTGATGTGTGGCCAAACCTGGAAGTTTATTTTCACGGTGGGGTTAGCTTTAATCCATACATAGAGCAATACCGAAATATATTACCTAAAAAAGATTTTAAATACTACGAAACCTATAATGCATCGGAAGGCTTTTTTGCTATTCAGGATCAAAACTACTCAGGAGATTTATTATTAATGTTGGACTATGGTATTTTTTACGAATTCATACCAATGGATAATTACGGAACATTAGATCAAAAGGTCATTCCTTTAAGTGAGGTAGAGCTTAATAAAAACTACGCCGTAGTGATAACAACTAATGCTGGTCTTTGGCGCTATAAAATAGGGGACACAGTTAGATTTGTGTCTATTAGCCCGTATCGTATAAAAGTATCTGGTCGTACAAAACACCATATTAATGTTTTTGGAGAAGAGTTGATTATTGAAAATGCAGAAGACGCCTTAAAAAAAGTCTGTAAAAAAACAAAATCAGAGATTGTAGACTACACTGCTGCTCCCATATTTATGGATGGTAAAGAGAAAGGGGCGCATGAATGGTTAATCGAGTTTAAAACACCGCCTAAGGACATTGACTACTTTAATGAGTTGTTTGATAATGCACTTAAAAGTTTAAATTCAGATTATGAAGCTAAGCGTTATAATAATATGACATTAAACAAACCAAAAATACATGTTGCTAGAACGCAGTTGTTTTATGATTGGTTAAAACAAAACAATAAATTAGGTGGGCAACACAAAGTACCTAGATTATCTAATACACGCCAATATTTAGATGAGTTGCTGGTGTTAAATAAATAAATTATTTGGGATATTGGCGGTAATATTATTTTAAACTTAGTTATGTGCTGAGAAGAACACTTTCTAGTTATAGGGTTTAATCTATCACTAACAAGCAGTGTAATGATTTGTTTTTCAAGTTATTACACTTTATGTTGTAATTGCTGTTAATCTGGCTTTTGGGAAAGTCATTTTTATTTAATCAAAAAAACCACTTTAAACATTTTGTCTAAAGTGGTTTTTATTTGAGTAAATTGTATAATTAAGAAACTGCTTTAAGTTTTTTAATAGTAGTCTTACTTAGCTTTTGTTCAGTATAAGCCTTTGTTACGTTAAGCTTTCTTATGTCTCCACCTGGTAGCTCAAACATAGCATCTGTAAGTATCTCTTCACACAGACTTCTTAAACCACGTGCACCTAGTTTGTATTCTATAGCTTTTGTTACTATAAAATCTAAGGCACCATCTGTGATACTTAACTCTATATCGTCCATTTCAAACAATTTTTTGTATTGTTTAATAATCGCGTTTTTAGGCTCAGTAAGTATAGCTCTTAATGTTTTACCATCTAAAGGATCCATGTAAGTTAAAACGGGTAGACGACCAATTATTTCAGGAATCAAACCAAAGTCTTTTAAATCTTTTGGTATAATATATTGTAATAAATTGTCATGGTCTACAACATCTTCTTTTATAGAAGCACTGTATCCAACCGCTTGCATATTCAAACGTTTTGAAATCACACGATCTATACCATCAAAAGCACCACCAGCAATAAATAAGATGTTTTCTGTGTTAACTTCAATAAATTTTTGATCTGGATGTTTACGACCTCCTTTTGGTGGAACATTAACAACTGTCCCTTCTAAAAGTTTAAGTAAAGCTTGTTGTACACCTTCTCCAGAAACGTCTCTTGTAATTGATGGGTTATCACTTTTACGAGCAATTTTATCAATCTCGTCAATAAAAACAATACCTTTTTCTGCTTTTTCTAAACTGTAATCGGCAGCTTGTAATAGACGAGTTAAAATGCTTTCGACATCTTCACCAACATAACCAGCCTCTGTTAACACTGTTGCATCAACAATAGCTAAAGGAACATTTAACATTTTTGCAATGGTTTTAGCCATTAACGTTTTTCCTGTTCCTGTTTGACCAACCATTATAATATTAGATTTTTGAATCTCAATATCGTCCGTAGTTTGAGGTTGTAATAAACGTTTGTAGTGGTTATAAACCGCAACAGACATTACCTTTTTTGTGTATTCTTGACCAATAATATATTGATCTAAAAAAGCTTTTATTTTCTGAGGCTTCTTAAGCATCATCTCAGCAGAAAGGTCATTAGAATCTTCTTCTTTAGATTCTTCTATAACAATTCCATGAGCTTGCTCTATACATCTATCACATATATGTGCATCTAAACCTGCTATTAATAAACTGGTTTCCGGTTTTTTTCTACCACAAAATGAACATTCTAATTCTTCCTTTGCCATCTTCTTTAGTTAAAAGTGATAAGTTAAACGTTTTGATTTTTTCAAAAGGGTATTAACTCACTATAATATAGTTTTATTTACGAGCTAAAATTTCGTCAATCATTCCGTACTCCTTAGCTTTATCTGATTTCATCCAGTAGTCTCTATCACTATCTGCATATACTTTGTCGTAATCTTGACCAGAATGCTTACTAATAATTTTGTAAAGTTCTTCTTTTAAGATCAAAATCTCACGTGCAGTAATCTCGATATCACTTGCTTGTCCTTGTGCACCACCTAAAGGTTGGTGTATCATAACGCGTGAGTGTGTTAAACCACTACGTTTTCCTTTTGCTCCGGCACATAAAAGTACTGCTCCCATTGAGGCAGCCATACCCGTACATATTGTTGCCACGTCAGGTTTAATAAATTGCATGGTATCATAAATACCTAATCCAGCATAAACACTTCCTCCAGGAGAGTTAATATACATTTGGATATCTTTATTAGCATCAACACTTTCTAAAAATAAAAGTTGTGCTTGTACAATATTTGCAATATTATCGTTAATTCCTGTACCTAAAAAAAGTATGCGGTCCATCATTAATCTTGAAAACACATCAAGTTGAGATATGTTTAATTGACGTTCTTCTATAATATAAGGCGTCATATCCTGAGGATACATGCTACTAATAATCTTATTGTAATATGTACTACTTATACCCTGATCTTTTATAGCGAATTTTTCGAATTCTTTTCCGTAATCCATAGTTTGCTTAATTGTTATTATAATTGAAAAAATTAGGCGTTGTTTAGTCTTGCTAAACAACGCCTAAAGATAATGATTATTTTGTTAAACCTGTACTAATACAATCTTATCAAAAAGATAAAAATGAAAAAGTGAAGGTCTTATTTGTCACCATAAACTTCTTTTACAAAAGCTTCGTAAGACATTTCTTTAGTCTTAATGTTTGCTTTTTCTTTGTAAAGGTCCAATAATTTTTGACTTACAACTTGCTCAGAAATACGTCTTACTTCATCTTGGTTACCTAATACACGTGCAGCAATATCGTCTAATTCTTTTTCAGAAGGATTTAATTGGCCAAACTGTGCCATTTGCATTTTGATCATGCCTTTAGCGTTTGTTTTAACGTCTTCAAAGTCTACTTTAAGATCATTGTCTTGCATTAATTTACCTTCAATTAATTGGTAACGTAAGCTTTTTTCTGACTTATTGTATTCTTCTTTAGCAGCCGCTTCATTTAATTGCTTTTCACCTGCTACTTGCATCCATTTTGTAAGGAATGCTTCAGGTAAATCAAACTTAGTATTATCAACTAAATATTCTGTAATATCATTTAATAATTTTTGGTCAGATTGTTGTACAAATTGCTTTTCAGCATCTTCTTTAATCTTTCCTTTCAGTTCTGATACAGATTTCACGCCATCTTTACCAAATAATTTATCAAATAGCTCTTGATCTAAATCTGCTGCTTCACGACTGTTGATACCTGTGATAGTAAAAGAAACTTCGATATCTAAACCATGTGCATCGTCATGTTCTATTTTTAAAGCATTCATTAATTCATGATCGTCAGCATATAATCCTTTAGTTTTTAAAGTGATTACATCTCCAACTTTAGCGCCAATAAATAACTTTTCTGTAGCTTTTCCTTTAAATTGATCTAAAGTAATCGTTACAGTGTTATCTATTTCTTTTTCTTCATTTTTAAAAGTACCAGTGATTTCGCTGTCTTTTGTAACGTCCTCTTGAGGTGTAACTTTACCGTATTGCTTTTGGATACGCTCTATTTGTTCATCAATCATTTTATCATCAGCAATGATGTTATAATGTGTGATTGCTTTTTTGCTTTTTAACTCGACGTCAAATTTAGGAGAAAGACCTAACTCAAATTCAAAAGAAAAAGAATCGGCGTCCCAGTTTATCTCATCTTGTTGCTTAGGTAATGGTTGCCCTAAAACATCTAATTTTTCTTCAGTTAAATAGTTGCTTAATGCGCCTTGAAGTAATTTGTTTACTTCATCAGCTAATACAGATTGACCGTACTGTTTTTTTACCATTCCCATTGGTACTTGACCTTTTCTAAATCCTGGAATGTTAGCTGTTTTTCTGTAGTCGACTAAGATCTTTTCTACTTTATCGTTGTAATCTTCTTTAACGATTTCTATTTTTACTACAGCATTTAATGCATCAATGTTTTCTCTTGTAATATTCATTATAAATGATATAAAGCCCAAAAAAGGGCATTAACACTAGTTTTTTTTAATTAAAAAGGTGTGCAAAAGTACTACTTTTTTACAGTATTACAAAGTTTTTAACGTGTTGTGTTACAGACTGATTTTTGAGTATTAGTTGGATTTACTATCTGTCTTTAAAAACGATTGGAATACGGATTGAAGGATGGATAATAAAATACTAAATAGAATGGCAGTCCAAATACTTGATACTGAAAAGCCAGAAATAAAGTTGTCTGCGAGTAATATAATTAGCCCATTAACCACAAATAGAAACAATCCCAATGTTATGATAGTAATTGGAAACGTTAAAATAACTAAGATGGGTTTGACTAGTAAGTTTAAGATGGATATTACGGCAGCTACAATTATAGCTGTGGTGTAATTTTCAACAGCGACACCACCTAGAATGTTAGCTAAAAAAAAGACAGCGACTGCATTTAGGAGTAATCTTATTATTAAGTTCATATTAAAGTTTTAATGTTAGACCTTAATTTACAAAATTTGTTACAGCATTATAGAAATCTTCAGGGTTTTCTGCATGTAGCCAATGCCCCGCATTAGAAATAGTTGCAATTATTGCTTGTGGAAAATGATTTTTAATTAAGGTTTCGTCTTGATTACCAATGTATTCACTTTTGTCTCCTCTTAAAAATAAGGTGTCACCGTCAAATTTAGCGTGCAATGGAAGTGCTTCTCCAACTTCAGACACATTTTCTGTTAAAACGTCTAGATTTATTCTTAGGGCTAGTTTTCCTTTTTCTATCCAATACAAGTTTTTTAATAAAAACTGTCGTGTTCCAAAATCAGAGACATAATTAGCTAATTGTTTATCAGCTTGACCTCTGCTTTTTAATACGTCAAAATCTAAACTATTTAATCCTTCTAAGATGGCATCATGATGCACCGGGTAAAAACGTGGCGAAATATCGGCAACAATTAACTTACTTACTAGCTCAGGGTATAAGGTTGCAAAAAGCATGGCTGTTTTTCCACCCATGGAATGCCCTAATACTATGGCGTTTTTAATATTGTGCTGTTCAAAATAGTGTTTTAAATCTTCAGCTAAAGCTTCGTAATAAAAGTGGTCGTCATGAAAACTGCGTCCATGATTACGTTGGTCTACTAGGTGGACCTGGAAATGTTTGGCAAATCGATTACCTAGTGTTTTCCAGTTATCACTCATGCCTAAAAAACCATGAAGAATTACGAATGGTTGGCCTTCACCTATAATATTTGAATGTAACAACATTAATTTTGGATTAAGATTAATTGTTTTTCTTCTCTAACTACTTCAGCTTATTTTTGTACATATTAACCACGTTTTCAATACCTAAATACAAACTCTCTGATATTAAAGCGTGACCTATTGATACTTCTAATAAACTAGGGATGTTTTGTTTAAAAAATTGGATGTTATCTAAAGATAAATCGTGTCCTGCATTTATTCCAAGTCCTAAGCTATTTGCTAATTCTGCACATTTAGTATAAGGTTCAATTGCTTTGTTGTTGCCTAAACTATATTGATGTGCAAAAGCTTCAGTGTATAATTCAATTCTATCAGTCCCCGTGGCTTTAGCGCCTTCTATTTGTGCTAAATCAGGATCTACAAATATGGATGTTCTGATGCCTTTTTTCTTGAACTCGGCAACAACTTCAACTAAAAAGGCTTTATTTTTAATCGTGTCCCAACCAGCGTTACTAGTTAATGTGTCAATGCTATCAGGGACTAAGGTTACTTGTGTTGGTTGCAATTCTAAAACCATATCCATAAATTTCGGGATAGGATTACCTTCGATATTATACTCGGTATGTACAACAGGTTTTAAATCGTAAGCATCTTGATAAGTAATATGACGTTCGTCTGGTCGTGGATGTATAGTCACGCCTTCTGCTCCAAAACGTTGGACGTCTTTTGCAAATTGAACGACGTTGGGAGTGTTGCCACCACGAGAATTTCTTAAAGTGGCAATCTTATTGATATTTACGCTTAATTTTGTCATAACTATACTAGAATTTAAATCACAAAAATACAAAGTATAAGAGGCTTTTTGTTCTAATTTTTAATTAATTTGCAAAACAAAAGTTTTTCTAAAATGAATCTTCCAGATTACGTAATAAACGATATAAAACCATTGCTTAACACAGGTTTGGTTAGTGATTTGCAATTGCTGTTTAATCAATTAACTTATTCTCATATACCAATAAAAAACGAAGACGGCGTCTACTTGGGCTGTATCTCGGAGAATGATGCGCATTGTTTTCAAAAAGTTGAGGTTATTTCTGATTGTGCGTATGCTACAGAAGGTTTTTTTGTAAGAGATGATACTAATTGGCTGGATGTTTTAGAAGCTTTTGCACAAAATTCGACTAATATTATGCCGGTTTTAGATAGTAATAGTAAGTATTTAGGCTATTACGAACTTAATGATATTATTGGTTTGTTTAATGAAACGCCATTTTTTGCCGAGAATGGAGCCGTTTTAATTATTGAAAAAGGATTGCCTGATTATTCGTTTAGCGAAATAAGTCAAATTGTAGAAAGTAATGATGGTAAATTATATGGTGCTTTTATTTCTAAAATAGAAAACGATATTGCTCAGATTACATTAAAAATAGGTAATGTTGGTCTAAGCGAAATTATGCAAACCTTTAGACGTTATAGTTATAATATCGTTTCGGGACATGAAGAAGATAGTTATATTGATGCTTTAAAGGAACGCTCGGATTATCTTAATAAATACTTAAACATGTAATGATGAAGGTTGCTATTTTTAGTCAGTTTCAGAAAAAAAAGCCATTAGCATCACTAGAAGTGTTGCTAGACGTGTTAGAAAAAAAGAAAATAGAAGTTGTTATTGAAGCCGCTTTTTATAAAGGGGTGTCGCCAAGCATAAAATCAGAATATAATACGTTTTCAATGCTAGATAATAGTTTTGATTTTTTAGTTAGTATTGGAGGAGATGGTACTATTTTACGTGCGATAACTGTCGTTGGAGATTTAAATATTCCTATTGTTGGTATAAATACAGGGCGTCTAGGTTTTTTGGCTACCATACAAATTGAAGACATTGAAACGGCGATACATCGCATTTTAGAAAAAAAATATTCTATTTCAGAACGAAGCTTGTTAACGATTGAAAGTTCTGAGGATAATTCAGAAATTAATACCTGTAATTTTGCTTTAAATGAAATAGCGGTTAGTAGAAAAAACACAACGTCTATGATTACGGTTGAAACCGAATTAAATGGCGAGTATCTAACGTCGTATTGGAGTGATGGTTTAATTATATCAACACCAACAGGATCTACAGGGTATTCTTTAAGTTGTGGGGGGCCAGTAATAACCCCTAATACAACTAGTTTAGTTTTGACACCAATTGCGCCGCATAATTTAAGTGCAAGACCTCTGGTTATTGATGATTCTACTGTAATTACTCTAAAAGTAGATGGAAGAGAGAAAAAGCATTTAGTATCTATGGATTCTAGAATTGCGACCCTTTCAAATAGGACTACAATGACCATTAAAAAGGCACCTTTTACTATTAAAATGATCGTGCTAAACAACGAAACTTTTCTGGATACACTCCGAAAAAAACTACTTTGGGGAGAAGACAAACGTAATTAAACAATAAATTGCTGTTAAATCTGTTTTTAAGTGTAACTATTTCAATCAAATTGTTATAGACTAGTCTTATTTATTATATTTGCAAACTTTGAAGATTTATGAAGCAGTTAACCTTAGTAATACTAACATTTTTTGGCATACAGTATAGTAGTGCACAAATCAACGAATTTGGGTTGTATTTGGGTGGTGCTAATTTTGTAGGAGATGTGGGCGCTACTGATTATATCGCTCCAAACCAATTGGCAATAGGGGCTATATATAAATGGAACAGAAGCCCGAGGCATTCTTACAGGGTCTCTTTAACTTTTGCAGAATTAGAAGGTGTTGATAAAAACTCAGACGATCCTAGTCGACAGTTAAGAGGGTTAGAGTTTAATAATCAAATTATAGAATTATCGGCAGGTGTCGAGTTTACTTTTTTTGACTTTAATTTACACGAGGGTGGGTTTGTCTCTACACCATATCTATCTACAGGTATAAGTGCAACGCAACACGACGATTTTTACTATAATAGTTTAGGAGAGGTAACGTCCAATGACGATACTAATATTGCTTTGGGCATTCCAATGATAATAGGGTTTAAAGCTTTGGTTACTTCTAATATAATTCTAGCTTTAGAAGTAGGTGCGCGGTATACTTTTTCGGATAACTTAGATGGAAGTGCTCCGGATGCAGAAGAGTTAGCACAAAGACGTTTTGGAAACTTAAATAATAATGATTGGTATATGTTTACAGGAGTAACCTTAACGTATACATTTGGTAAAAACCCTTGTTATTGCGGATATTAATTTGAAAACAGAAAATCACATACAAAAACAGAACCTGCCAAAGCATATCGCCATAATTATGGACGGTAATGGTCGATGGGCTAAAAAGCAAGGTATGTTACGTGCTTTCGGTCATGAGAATGGTACTAAATCTGTGCGCGAAACAGTTGAGGCTTGTGCCGAATTAGGTATAAAACATCTAACATTATATGCGTTTTCTACAGAGAATTGGAAACGTCCCAAATTAGAAGTGGATACTTTAATGAAACTTTTAGTGTCTTCTCTAAAAAAAGAAATTAAAACGCTTTTAGATAACAAAATCAAACTAAAGGCAATTGGTAATCTAGAATCATTACCTAAAAAAGTTTATAAAGAATTACATGAAGTTATTGAATTAACTAAGGATAATACACATATGGATCTGACATTAGCACTTAGCTATGGGTCTAGAGAAGAGTTATTACATGCTGTTAAAGAAATCAGTATTAAAGTTAAAAATAATATAATTTCTACAGAAAATATTGACGAATCGGTATTTAATGCACATCTTTACACGCAGAGTTTACCTGATGTTGATTTACTTATAAGGACAAGTGGAGAGCAACGTATTAGTAATTTTTTGTTGTGGCAGATAGCCTATGCAGAATTATATTTTACACCAGTACTTTGGCCGGACTTTACAAAGAAACACTTAAATGAAGCTATTACAGAATATCAAAAAAGAGAACGACGATTTGGGAAAACAAGTGAACAACTTAGCTAAACAATTACCATTGAAAACAATATTAAACTACACTTTGTTTGTATTTGCATTTTTAAGTACAATAACAATAAGCGCTCAAGATTTAAGTTACGAAAACGGTAAGAAATATAATCTAGCAGAAATTACAGTTAAAGGAAATACAAGCTTTAGCGAACAGACTATAATTACGTATTCCGGTTTGAAAAAGGGGGCGGAGATTATGATTCCTGGTGAAGAAATTAGCGATGCCATAAAAAAACTATGGAAATCTAATTTGTTTAGTGATATCGAAATGTATTTAGTCAAGGTGGAAGGGGATAGTGCTTTTTTAGAAATTAGATTATCTGATTTACCGGAATTAAAAGAGATTGTAATAACGGGAATTAAAAAGGGTAAACACGAATCTATTTTAAAAGAAAATAAGCTTTTAAAAGGGACAAAAGTTACAGAGAACTTAATAACCACGACAGAAAATTATTTAGAAAGTAAATACAAGAAAGATGGTTTTCTTAATGCTAAGGTTAATGTAAATACTATAGAGGTGGTTAATGACTCAATAGATAAGTCTATTGTTAATATGGTTGTTGCTATTAATAGGGGAGAAAAAGTTAAAGTTAAAGACATAGATTTTGAAGGAAATAGTATTCTAAGTGATAAAAATCTTAGAAAAGCTATGAAAAACACTAAAAAGAAAAATCCTATTAGAGTTTTAAAACGTTCAAAGTTTATTGAAGCAGATTATAAGGAAGATCTTGCTAGTGTAGTTGATAAGTATAAAGAAGTTGGGTATAGAGATGCGAGAATTATTTCTGATTCTCTGATGGATAATAAAGATAAAACAGTATCGTTAAAAATTAAAGTGGAAGAAGGGGAGAAATATACCTTTGGAGAGGTTACTTTTATAGGTAACACCGTGTATTCAGATGATTTTTTGAGAAGAAAATTGCGAATAGAAAAAGGGGATACTTATAATGGTGTTGAACTTCAGAAGCGTATAGCTGATGAGACAAAGCCAGATGGAGATGACCTAACCAACTTATATCAAAATAATGGTTATTTATTTTCAACAATCAATCCTGTAGAGATTAATGCCGATGGAAACGTCATTGATATGGAAATTAGAATTTCAGAAGGTAAAGCAGTGTATTTTGATAAGGTATCAGTTGTTGGTAATCAAAAAACTAATGACCATGTAATTTACAGAGAGATTAGAACAAGACCAGGGGAATTATATAGTAAAGAAAATGTAGTACGAACTATTAGAGAACTTAGCCAATTGGGATTCTTTGATGCAGAACAATTATCTCCCAATTTTAAAAACCCTAATCCTGAAGAAGGAACTATAGATATGGAGTATGCTGTAGTAGAGTCTGGATCTAGTCAAATAGAACTTCAAGGAGGATATGGAGGTGGAGGTTTTATTGGTACTTTAGGACTGTCTTTTAATAACTTTTCTATAAAAGATTTATTTAAAAAGGATGCTTATAAGCCAATACCTTCAGGAGATGGCCAGAAATTAGCTTTGCGTTTACAAGCTAGTCGTTTTTTTCAAACTTACAGTTTTTCATTTTCAGAACCTTGGCTTGGGGGGAAAAAACCAGTCCAGTTTTCAACATCTATTTCGCAAACAAAACAATTCTTGTATGATGCAAGTACTGGAAATGCAGATAAAGATAGTCGCTTTAATATTACGGGTATTACATTTGGATTAGCTAAACGTTTATCAATTCCGGATGACTTCTTTACTTTATCTCAAGCCGTAAGTTTTCAACATTATAATTTAAAAAATTATAACACAGGGTTGTTTACGTTTGGAGATGGTTTTTCTAATAACTTATCTTATACTTTAGGGTTAAGTAGAAATAATACGTTTAACGATCCAGTTTTCCCAATGGGAGGATCTAGTTTTTCTGCAACAGCAAAATTTTCTTTACCGTATTCTTTATTTAATAGTACGGATTATGATGCTCTTAAGTCGGAAAGAGATACTAATGAAGCTATAGCTAATGACTCTGAAGTTAACACTATTCTAAGAACAGCAGCAGCCAATAGAGTTAGTGAAATAGATCAAGAACGTTATAAGTGGTTAGAATTTTATAAAATTAAGTTTAAAGGAGATTGGTATACTAGATTGGTGGGTAAATTTGTATTACGTCCAAGTGTAGAATTTGGTTTTCTTGGAGCGTATAATCAAGATAGAGGTGTGATTCCTTTTGAACGTTTCTTTGTTGGTGGTGATGGATTGGGTAGTTATAGTTTAGATGGTAGAGAAGCTGTAGCGCTTCGTGGTTATGCAAATCAAGCACTTTCTTCTTCAGATGGAGGTACTATTTATAATAAGTTTTCTTTAGAATTACGTTATCCAATTACTTTGAAGCAGTCAGCTAAGATATATGCGTTAGGGTTTTTAGAAGCAGGGGGATCTTATGATAATTTTAATGATTATGATCCATTTGCACTGAAGAGATCAGCAGGATTTGGTTTAAGAATTTTTATGCCGGCATTTGGATTATTAGGTATTGATTTTGGACATGGATTTGATCCGCAATTAGGTGAAACTTCAAAGCATGGTTGGGAGACGCACTTTATAATTGGTCAACAGTTTTAATTAATTGTAGTTTACTCTTATAAAACCATTAAATAACAAACATAGTTTTTTATTTTTTTATTTGTGGCACGATATTTTCTAATAACATTACAAGGATTTGATTAAAGAATTGAAGTTTTCAATTAAAATTCGTTATTTTGAAAAAATTAATTCAAAAAAGAACATTGGTTTTATAATCTTTGTGATTAATTTGAGTTTATAATTAAGAAATAATTAAACAAAACCCAAAATGAAATTAAAAGTTCTTATTGTATTGGTTATGCTGTCAGCAGGATTTACTGCTAGTGCCCAACGTGGGGTTAGAATTGGTTATATTGATACTGAATATATTTTAGAAAATATTCCAGAATATACTGAAGCAACAGGCCAATTAGATAGTAAAGTTCAGAAATGGAAAACCGAAATAGAGCGTAAACTAAATGATGTAAAGCTTAAACGTGAGTCGTTGAATAATGAAAAAGCCTTACTGACTAAAGAATTGATTGAAGAGCGTGAAGAGGATCTTGTTTTTGAAGAAAAAGAAATTTTGGATTATCAACAGAAACGGTTTGGTCCTAATGGAGATTTAATGATTCAGAAAAGGCAACTAATGCAACCCGTTCAGGATCAAATTTTTCAGGCTGTTCAAGATATAGCAAAAGCAAAAAAATATGATTTTGTTTTTGATAAGTCGGCGGATGTAGTAATGCTTTATTCTGCAGAGCGTTTTGATATGAGTGAATTAATTATAAGAACAATATCAAGAGCTTCTAAACGTACTCAGGCAAAGAATAAGTCTGAACGAAAAAATGCTAAAGAGGAAGATGTTGTTGTTGAGATTAATGAAGATAAAGAGTCACGTCAAAAAGCAATAGATGATAAGTTAAGTGAAAGAGCGACAGCAGCAGAATTAAGGAAGAAGGAGATTTTAGAGGCAAGGGAAGCTAAGAAAAAAGAAGCGGCAGACAAAAGAGCTAAAATATTAGAAGATCGTGCTAAAGCTAGGGAAGATAAATTAAATGAAAGAGAGGATGATCAAGAAGGACAGGAGAAATCTATTTCTGTCGATGAAGAAAGCAAAGTAGACGAGGGGAATACTCCAAAAACAAGAGAGGAGATCCTAGAAGAAAGAAGATTAAAAAAATTAGCAGACAGGGAAGCAAGACAAGTCGAGCTTGCTGCTAAGAAACAAAAAATCTTAGATGACCGTAAGAAGGCTAAAGAAGAAAGCGAGAGCACAGAGGACGAAGAAAACTAAGACAAATACAAATATTTATAACACACAAATACTATTTTAAAAATGAAACAGATCAAGACACTTTTATTTGCTGCAGCCTTATTTATTGGGGGGACAAGTTTTACTAGCGCTCAAACTAAATTAGCACACATTGATACACAAAAACTTGTAGCATCAATGCCGGCAATGACAGCTGCTAAGGCAGAAATGGAAAAGATGAGTAAAACTTTTGAGGCTGATATTAAGGAAATGATGACCGAATACCAATCTAAAGCAAAATTATATGAAGGAGAGGCTGCTACTAAAACAAATGAGCAGAATCAATCTCGTGGTGAAGAATTGCAAGGAATGCAACAAAGTATTCGTCAATTTCAAGCAGATGCTCAAACGCAATTACAGAAAAAAGAATTTGACTTATTAAAGCCTATTACTGATAAAGCTAAAGCAGCTATTTTAAAGGTAGGGGCTGCTCAAGGTTTTAATTATGTATTAGATGCTTCTGAAGGTTCTGGTGTAATTATGGCAGCAGGAAAAGATTTAATGAGTGATGTACAAAAAGAATTAGGATTTTAAGTAAAATTCCTTTCAAATTTAAATTAAGCTGTCTAACTTTAGACAGCTTTTTTTATGCTTAATTATTATGAATAAACAACCCATAGGTATTTTTGATTCTGGAGTAGGTGGAACATCTATTTGGAGCGCAATCCATGCGTTACTGCCTAATGAAAACACTATTTACCTTGCCGATAGTGTTAATGCACCTTACGGTCCTAAAGGAAAAGAAGCTATTTTAGCCCTTTCTATAAAAAACACGGAGTATTTGCTTAGTCAGAATTGTAAGCTTATTGTAGTGGCTTGTAATACGGCCACAACGAATGCTATTGGTTATTTAAGAGAACATTATAATGTTCCTATTATTGGTATCGAACCAGCAATAAAACCTGCAGCTTTACAGACGCAAACTAAGGCCATAGGCGTCTTAGCAACTAGAGGTACCTTAAGCAGTGAATTATTTTGTAATACCACACAGCTTTACAGTAATGGTATTAAGATAATAGAGCAGGAAGGAGAAGGTATAGTGCAATTAATAGAAAGTGGTCAAATTAATTCTCCTCAAATGGTGGAGTTGCTTAAAGGGTATCTTAAACCAATGCTGGAGGCTAATATTGATTATTTAGTATTGGGGTGCACACATTATCCTTATTTGATAGATCAATTAGTCAATATGTTACCTAATAATGTTAAAATAATAGATTCTGGTGCGGCAGTAGCAAGACAGACTAAAACTGTTTTAGAAGAATTTGAATTATCGAACACCACGATTACAGGTCCAAATTTAAAGTTCTTTTCTAATGGTAATCCTGAAGTTATGCGTGTCTTATTAAAAAAAAGATATAAAGTAGAGTATTTAAAATTTTAATTAAATAGGATAGTCGTTTCATTCTTGGTTTAAGTGAAGGTGGTTTTAGTGCCAGTTATTATAAAAGATAATAAACTACAGAGATAAATTTAGTCAAGAACACTTAAGAGCCTTCTATTAAATTTATGTATTGTAATAATCTAAATTTAAGACAACAAAAAAACCACGACATTTATAAATGCGTGGTTTTTTTATATAAAATAAAAAGTTATTAGATATTCTCTGCGTCTCTAAGACCTTGAATATAACTAGCTTTCTGAATCTGACGTCTGTTCTTTACAGATGGTTTTGTAAAGTATTGCTTGTCTCTTAAGTTTTGCATAACTTTTACATTTCTGTGCTTACGTTTGTAACGTTTAAGTGCACGTTCTATGTTTTCACCTTCTTTAATTTCAATTCTTAACATATCTAAATTTTAAATCTGGTGCAAATATCAATTAAATTAAAATATAATTCAAATTAATAATGCACTTTTTTTTGTTATTTAATATACAAAGCAATATTTAGGTTTATCCTAAATATGTTTTTAGTATTTTACTTTTTGAAGTTTGACGTAAACGTCTGATTCCTTTTTCTCTAATTTGTCTTACACGCTCACGTGTTAAGTCAAATGTACGTCCAATTTCGTCTAAAGTCATCGCAGGTTGATTGCTTAATCCAAAATTAAGTCTAATCACATCGCTTTCTCTAGGTGTTAACGTTTCTAATGCTCTGTCAATCTCTGTGTTTAAAGATTCGCGCATTAAGTTGTTATCTGGATTTGGAGACTCGTTAGAGCTTACTAAATCATAAAGACTATAGTCTTCACCTTCTTTTAAAGGCGCATCCATAGAGACGTGTCTACTTGAAATCTTCATAGATTGTTTAACGTCACTAATTGTTAAATCAAGTTCTTTCGCAATTTCAGAGGCACTTGGAGGTCTTTGATTGACTTGCTCTAAGTGAGAGGTTACTTTTCGGATTTTATTAATAGATCCAATTTTGTTTAATGGTAATCTAACAATTCTAGATTGCTCTGCTAAAGCAGATAATATAGCTTGTCTAATCCACCAAACGGCGTAGGATATAAATTTAAACCCTCTGGTTTCATCAAAACGTTTTGCTGCTTTAACTAATCCAGCGTTACCTTCATTTATTAAATCGGGTAAAGTTAAACCTTGATTTTGATATTGCTTCGCAACAGAGACCACAAAACGTAAGTTAGCAGTAGTCAATAAATCCAAAGATTTCTGACAACCTTCCCTTATTTTTTGGGCTAGTTCTACTTCTTCCTCAGCAGTAATCATAGGAAGCTTGCTTATATCTTGTAAGTATTTATCTAGTGATTTTGATTCACGGTTGGTAACTTGCTTGGTAATTTTTAATTGCCTCATTCAGTCCAAATTGTTTTAATGTTATAGATACAATCTAATGCTTTTTTTGACATTTCCAAATATTTAACACTTTCTTTTTAAAAAAGGGCTCAAACGATTAAAATTCATTAAAAAAAATCGTACAACCAATTAAATTTTGTTAAAGTTTGTAAATTACTCTTTTGTCTTCTTTTTTCCAAACAAACCATTAAGCGCATCCTTGACTTTGTCTTTAGGAGTGTTGTCTTCTGTTTTGGTAGTGTCTTTAGGAGTGTTAGTATTATTTATTATACCTCCTAGTAGGTCTTTAACTCCACTGCCACTTTGTGTTCCTGTACTGTCTTTAGGTGTGTTACTTCCTAAAAGGTTCCCCACTACATCTGTTAGTTTATCTTTTCCTTTGTTTAAAAGCTTTTGTTTTTCAATTTCAATCAATTGTGCGGTTAGATTTTTTACACCACTTGTTAAATCGGTTTGTACGTTTGGTTTTAACGTGTTTCCTGAAATAGTTGCAGTAACAGGAATGGTAATCGTGTTCACCGCTGGATCATTAATTTTATTAATTAGACCAGTTACATCACTACCTAGGTATTTTGCAGGAACGTCTAAAACGACTTTATAATTCATGGTATTACTAAAAGTGTGTGATCCATCTATTGTCATTTTAATATCGTTGTATTTTATGTCAAAAGGCTTAACAGTGACTTGACCATTATCAAAAGATAATTTAGTGGTTAAATCTTTTAAGTCTAGTTTACTAAAGTCTAAAAAGGTCAATTTACTTTCTAACATAGAAAATAGCTGTTCATTTTTAGGTTCAATTTTTGTGGTCATTAATTCCGCGAAAGCGTCGCCTGAAATGCTATTTAAAAGTGGCGTAAAGTCTTCGCCTAAACTTCCAGATAGATTAATAGTACTGTTTAGTTTACCTTGTAAAACTTTTGTAATTGGTGCTAATGCTTGTAATAAATGTAAATCAGTAAATGATTGTGCAATGTCAAAATTTTTGGCGCCAACATTCATGTTAAAGGTTGGTCTAGCAGTTTTTGTATCTACAAGACCTTCTAAAGTTAGATTACCATTAAAAATACTTGATGTTACATTGTTAAGTTGCGCTTTTTCGTCAGCTATTTTAAGTTGTCCTTTGACGTCTTTTAATATTAGATTGTCATAGTATACAGCTTTTGCATCAGCCGTAATAGTACAGTCTAAAAAAGCAGGTATCTTTAAGGCTGTTGCAGGTTCTGCACTTTGATTGATTGGCGCATCGCTACCACCTTCAGCCATAAAATCACTTATCTTAAAGACATTAGATTTTAGATTAAAATTTCCTGTAAGTTTTTGGTCGCTTAATAAAAAACCAAGTAAGTTATTAATCGTTCCAGTTGCATTTAAATCGGTGTCTCCTGTTTTTGCAATAAAATTGTCTAGCGTAATAGTTCCAGGATTAAAGTTGACGGAAGCTTGCGTGATGTTTAATGGATTAACAATGTCTGCTGAAGAAAACACGAAATCTGATAAGCTCAGAGATCCGCTGTTTTTTATACGGTCATACGCATTGGTTTCAATAGCATTCATATCAAAACTAGTGTTAAGTTTTGCTTTTAAGATTCCTTTTAATTCGTTTTCTAGTTCTATCGGATACGCTTTTGTAAGATTACCTAAGTTTAAAACACCATCTATATTAGCATTAACTAACATGTTTTTGGTTAAATTTTTAATGGAAGCCGAACTTTTAAATTCGTCTTGGTCAATTTTAAAATTCAGTGTATTAATATTCACATAAGTATCATCCACATTACCTGTATCGTTTTTTATTTGTGTATTAATGGTTATGTTTTCAACACGTTTAGGTAAATCTGCAAACTTAAAGGAAGCATTGTTAGATAGTATGTTTATATCTAAAGTTGGGATTTTAGTTTCTGTAACCTCTCCTTTAACTACACCATTAATTTTAAAACTACCTGTGGTGTCAACATCATCTAAGTTTTTTGCATATGCTTTTGGAATCACAGCTAGAAAATCCTTAAATGTAGATCCTGGGTTTTCAAAACTAATATCGATATTCTGACCAGCTTCGGTTAATTGGACAAACCCTTTAAATTCGATTGGTAGATTGTTAATTACAGCCTTATTGTCCTTAAAAGTGTATTTACTATTGGTTAAGTCTAAACCTATTAAAGCATCTAGCTTTAAGCTGTTATTGCTTAAATATTCGGTGCTATCAAGGCTAAATGAAACATTAGCTTCGGTTTTTGTGTCCAATTCTGAAACATCACCAGAAAATCGTCCGTTACCAGAATGATTTAAATCGGCGATATTAAATATGGTATTTGTGCTTTGGTCTAAATAGTTAAAGGCACTTTTTTTAATGCTGTAATTTTCGATGTCAAAAGCAAAACCTTTACTTTTAGTTGTTTCAGAAGCTGTGTTAGTATCACTGGTTTTGGCGATATCCCAATTTGCTTGTCCTTCTGTATTGGTTTTTAGATTAATTATTGCTTCGTCAATGGCTATGGTATTAACGATAATTGGATCTTCTGATGAATTTTTAAACAATTCTTTTATCGACATATCAAGCGACAGTAACTTAACTTTAGCAAGCGTATCATTTTCGAAGGGAGCTAAATTTGTTATAATTAAATTGTCTAATGTGACATTAGCTTGAGGGAAGCTACTTATGAAACTTAAATTAACATCGTCAAAACTGACTTTAGCGTTTACATTGTCGTTGATGTAATTACGCACCATGTCTTTTATTTGGTTTTGGAATATAAATGGGCTTGCAACCAATAATGCAACAATTATTAGTAATGATATACCTGCGATTTTAAGTTTTTTCTTCATAAAATATTTAAGTTTTTCTTCAATCTATTTACGTGTATTTCTATTAAATAGTTGTTTATACAAAAGTATTTAATAAAAATTTAGGATTCGTTAAAGTAGTTGTAATTCTTCATTAGGGTTTAGTTTAAAGCGTTTTCTGAATAGATAAACACCTAAATATAGAAAGGGAGTATCTAGAATAGCAATCAAAACTTTAAAAATAAAACCACTTATAAGTAAGCCTGTAAATCGGTCCCATGGTATTTCTCCAAATGAGCACAATAGAATCAAGACGGAGAAGGTATCTACAAATTGTGATAAAAAGGTTGAAAAGTTATTACGCAACCATAGATGTTTCCCTTTAGTGATGCGTTTCCAAAAATGATAAATTTGAATATCTACTAATTGAGCGAGAAGATAAGCCATCATGCTAGCAAATACCGCGATGATGGTATTTCCAAAAACGTTGGTAAACAAGCTGTCGCTAACAGGAGACCAATTTGTCGCAGGTACAGAATTGGCTGTAAACACAATGAGTAATGAAAAAATTGAAGCAAAAATACCGCCTATAACAATTTGGTTTGCACGCTTTTTGCCATATATTTCACTGATTAGATCTGTGATTAAAAAAGTAATAGGATAAGGGAGGATGCCAACGGAAATCTCAAATAATTTAGCGCCAAAAAGGGTTATGTTAAATGGGTGCCAGTAAAAAAATTTTTGGAATATTAGATTGGAAACAACTAAAGAGGTTATAAAAAGCCCACCTAGAAGTAAATAGATTTTTTGAGCAAGTAATTTGTCTTTTAAGGTCATAAAAACTTATTAACAGATTTGATAAAGATAAGAACTAAGTGGATTTCTTTTAGTTATTTTGTCGAAGAAATTATGACTGACCAAAAAACAGTATACATAGCATTAGGAAGTAATAAGGGCGATAAGTTTAAAAACTTGCAAAACGCTGTAGACGCCGTGTTTGCAGAGGTGGGTAATGTGGTTGGTATTGCTAAAGTTTTTCAAAGCAAGGCTTTTGGTTTTGAAGGTGAGGATTTTTTAAACACTTGTATCGCGGTAAGTACGGTATTTAAACCTAAGAAGGTTTTAAGTCTTTTGCTACAAATTGAAAAAAAGTTAGGACGTACACCAAAACAATCAGAAGGATACGAGTCTAGAGTTATAGATTTAGATATTATCTTTTTTGAAGATGAAATTGTTGATGATAAAAATTTGATAATTCCACATCCTGAAGCTCATAAACGACGATTTGTATTAGCTCCTTTGCAATTAATTGCAAGTGGTTTAATACATCCTGTATTGGAAAAGTCTATTGAGGACTTGTTAATTACCTGTGAGGATAAAAGCGAATTAGAAGAAGTTAAGATTTGGTTGAAAAACCCTAATAAAAATTATAATTTTTCTAATCATAATTATATTGCTATTGAAGGTAATATTGGTGCAGGTAAAACAAGTTTAACGACTCGGATTTCTGAAGATTTTAACGCTAAATTAGTGTTAGAGCGTTTTGCGGATAATCCCTTTTTGCCAAAATTTTATAAAGAACCACAACGTTATGCGTTTACTTTAGAGATGTCCTTTTTGGCGGATCGTTATCAGCAGATTACGGACGACTTAGGACAGCTGGATTTGTTTAAAGATTTTATTGTTAGTGATTATGATGTTTTTAAATCGTTAATTTTTTCTAAAATCACTTTGCAACCAGATGAATTTAAGTTGTACAGAAAGTTGTTTTATCTTATGTACAAGGATATTGCAAAACCGGATTTGTATGTTTATTTATATCAAAATACAGAGCGTCTCCAAGCTAATATTAAAAAGCGTGGACGGAAGTATGAAAGTGACATAGCAGATGATTATCTTGATAAGATTAATGCCGGGTATTTAGAGTTCTTGAAAAGCCAAACGGATTTTAATATTAAGATTATTGATATTTCAGATAAAGATTTTGTCAAAAGTAGGGCGGATTATTTGTGGTTGATGGAACAAATATGTGAGCATGACGCCTAGGATAATACAATCAAAATCTATTTTAATTGTTGGTCTTAAGGATGTATTGACTTTTATGACTAATGGGCAAGGAACTGGGGCTTTAGCTAGGCGGTTTATGCCTAAACGACACCAGATTTTAAATCAGGTTAGTGATCAAAAATTTTCTATTCAGATTTACGATCAGTTTGATTATAATAAAATATCTCCAAAAACAGAATATATAAAGTGGGTTGGTGTGGAGGTGTCTGGATTTTTAAACGTGCCTGAAGGTTTGGAAACATTAAAAATGGAGTCGGGTAAATATGCTGTGTTTAATTATAAGGGGAAACCAGAGGGTTTTTTAAGTGCTTGGCAATTTATACATGAAAACTGGTTGCCTAGCTCAGGATTTACGTTGGATGATAGGCCTCATTTTGAAAAGCTCCCTGAAGATTATCATCCTACAAATTTAGAAGTTGAAGAGGAGATATGGGTGCCTATTGTTTGATGGCTATAACAAAAAAAACCATCATAAATCAAGTATTTATGATGGTTTTTTTGTTAAATAGAAAGTGCAGTTACATAAAAAGTTTCTTGTAATGCTAAAGTGGTTTCTATAATTCGTTAACGATGTCTTTTTTGTACTTTTTAAGTAATGCTCTAGTCATTCCTAAGTTTGCTTTGCTTGAATCAACAGCTAAATAGATGAAATATTCACCATTCTCAGCAACATCAATAATGTGGATTTGATCTGTAAGTGTAATTAGTATATCTTGGATTTTTGAATCTAAACCTAATGCTTTAATAGCGCCTTGTTTAGCTTTAACAACTTCTAAGTTGTATGCAGAAGCCATTTCTGGATCAAAATCTGCTTTTTCAGAGTGAGATACATAGCAAATACCTGTAGCAACCTCTGTAACTGTTACTGCAATGTATCCTGGTACATTAGCTTTAATCTCTGTTGAAAATTGTTCTAAAAAATTTGACATAATTTTATTTATTTGATTTGAGTTATTTGTTTTTTATTGAATTCATGTGCTTAAGAAGTAAGCCGAATTTAGATAAATTGTCAGTGGTTATAAGTATGATAGAGTTTTCGTCTAATCTATTCGCTATAAAAAGACTTTCTTTAGATTTGGCTATTAGTTGCTCTAGGTTGTTGTTGGTCATGTCTTTAAGTAGAGCATCGCACATGGAGAAAGCAGATTCAGTCATTAATGCAAAGTTTTTTACATACTCCGTTTCTGTAGAGTTAATAATGGTACCGTAGTTATCTACTATAATCACGATGTTTGCTCCTGTATCAGCTTTAATTTGTTCTATATCAATCATTAATTGGAAGTGTTCTGGGCGGCAAATGTAATATCTTTTTTGAAAACAGCTATATTTTTTGTGAGTAAATTGTAGGTTTTCAGTATGAACCGATAAATATCATATTTATCGGTTTAAAGGTAGTCGTGTAGATTAAAATAGTGGTGTTTAGTATTTTAAATAAGATATAGTGTAGTTAGTGGTGAAAATTTGCTTTTTGTCGAGTAAAATATTTTTTAACGAATTTAATGATTAAGGTTACATTTAAAAAGCATTATTTTGCCGTAAAGAATGATATAATATGCAATTTAGAGAGATGCCAGAAATGGTTTTGATGGGAGTTTTGAAACAGAAGAAAATAAAGTTTAATTCGTTTAGAATTAATCCTGAAATATTTTCAGATGATGAGGAAGTGATTATTGAGGATGTTGTATCTAAAGAAGCAATTGTTATTGAGGAAGATAATGTTGTTGAAACTGAAAGCTCTGTTGTAGAAGAGCTTTTTGTTAGAAAAGAATCGATTGAAGTTGAAGAGATTCATGTAGAAAAGAAAATGGTTTTAGTTGAAGAGGACAAGGTGATTTCAGGTGAGGTAGGTCAGCAAGCTTCAGGTGCTAGTGCTACAGATACAGCGGGTACTTATCAGAAGCGCATGAAAAGCGGCTTTTTTGGAAAACGTAGACGCTAGAAAGGCTCAGGTGTTGTGTGGTCTGTAATATTTATATAGAGAAAGGTTTTATAACCTTTTTTTTATGTTTTAATCTTTTTTAGAAACAATTTACTTACTTGTTAAGGTCAGTTTTGAAAAAACATCCCAAACTACAACGCCACAACTGACACTAATGTTTAGCGAGTGTTTTGTTCCAAATTGCGGAATTTCAATAGTAACATCGCTGGCATTAACAACGTCTTGAGCAACACCTTTTACTTCGTTACCAAAAATTAAAGCATATTTTTTATTAGTTTCAACTTTAAAGTCATTAAGTAGTGTAGCGTGTTCTGCTTGCTCAATAGCGCAAACCACTATATTTTTAGATTTTAATTTCTCTACTAGTTCAATCGTGTTTTCAACATGCTCCCAAGCAACAGTATCCGTACTTCCTAAAGCTGTTTTGTGTATGTCTTTGTGTGGAGGAGTTGCTGTAATGCCGCACAAGTAAATCTTTTCAACTAAAAAGGCATCACTAGTTCTAAAAACACTTCCAATATTATTCAAACTTCTAATGTTATCTAAAACAATAATTAAGGGCGTTTTTTTAGCTGTTTTAAAGTCGTTAACACTTAATCTGTCTAGTTCGTTGTTCTTTAGTTTTCTCATTACAATAATTGTGAATAATTTTCAATAACTTAAACTGAATTGACTTCAATAAAAATCAATATTTAGTTACATTGCAAACTTACTAAAAACGTATATCCTTTGGCAACAAAAAGCAAAAAAGTCACTCCGTTAATGAAGCAGTATAATGCGATCAAAGCTAAATATCCTGATGCACTATTATTATTTAGAGTAGGAGATTTTTATGAAACCTTCGGCGCGGATGCAATAAAAGCAGCTGGAATATTAGGTATTACTCTTACTAAAAGAGGCGCAGGAAGTGAAAGTGAAATTGAATTAGCTGGTTTCCCCCACCACTCTATAAATACCTATTTGCCTAAATTGGTCAAAGCAGGAGAACGTGTTGCTATTTGCGACCAATTGGAAGATCCAAAGCAAACTAAAAATATTGTAAAACGTGGGGTCACAGAATTAGTGACACCGGGAGTTGCTTTAAATGACGAAGTACTTCAATCTAAAACTAATAATTTTTTATGTTCTGTGTATTTTGGTAAAGTCAATATCGGAGTTTCATTTTTAGATATTTCAACTGGAGAGTTTTTGACCTCTCAAGGTAATCAAGAGTATATTGATAAATTACTTCAAAATTTTAGTCCAAGTGAAGTTTTGGTTGCTAAACCTAAGCGTAATAAGTTTACGGAATGTTTTGGTAAAGATTTTCACACGTTTAATTTGGAAGATTGGGTATATCAGCCAGATTATGCTAATGAGACGTTATTAAAACATTTTGATACTAAATCTTTAAAAGGGTTTGGAATTGAAAATTTAAATGAAGGTATTATCGCATCGGGTTCGATACTGCATTATTTAGCAGAAACACAACATAATAAATTAGAGCATATTTCTTCTATTTCGCGTATTGCAGAAGATGATTATGTGTGGATGGACCGTTTTACTATCCGAAACTTAGAGCTTTATAATTCGACTAATAATAATGCGGTCACTTTATTAAATATCATCGATAAAACGATTTCCCCAATGGGAGGGCGTTTATTAAAACGATGGTTGGCTTTACCATTAAAACAGATAGATCAAATTAAGCAACGTCACGAAGTGGTGTCTTATTTAAAAACAGATACTATTGTTTTGGGTAAAATTCAGCATAACATAAAGTTGATTGGTGATTTAGAGCGTTTAATTTCTAAAATAGCAACTCAGAAGGTGAGTCCACGTGAGGTCATTCAGCTTAAAAATTCTCTAGAAGCCATAATCCCTATAAAAGAACTCGCTTCTAATTGTGATAATGAGTCTTTACAGGTTATTGGGGATAACTTACAAAGCTGTAATGTGCTTCGTGAAAAAATTAAAGAAACAGTAAACGAAGAAGCACCAGTAAATATTTTAAAAGGAAGTTCTATTGCTGCTGGCTTTTCTGCCGAATTAGATGAGCTTAGAGCATTATCTACATCAGGTAAGGATTATTTAGATAAAATGTTAAAACGTGAAAGTGAGCGTACGGGAATCACGTCTCTTAAAATTGCATCTAATAATGTTTTTGGTTATTATATAGAAGTAAGAAATACACATAAAGATAAAGTTCCTGAAGAATGGATACGAAAGCAAACTTTAGTAAGCGCAGAACGTTATATCACTGAAGAGTTAAAAGAATACGAAGCTAAAATTTTAGGAGCGGAAGAACGTATTATGGCTATAGAGCAAAAGTTGTTTGCGGATTTAGTGCAATGGATGAACCAGTATATTAAGCCAGTACAACAAAATGCGTATTTAATTGCTAAAATTGATTGCTTGTGCGGTTTTGCACAGTTAGCTTCAGATAACAATTATGTGTATCCAGCTTTAGACGAGTCGCATGATTTGGATATTGTTGAGGGGCGTCATCCCGTTATTGAAAAACAATTACCAATAGGAGAGCCTTATATCGCTAATAATGTGTTTTTAGATAGGGAAGCGCAACAGATTATTATGATTACGGGGCCAAATATGTCTGGTAAGTCCGCTATTTTGCGTCAAACCGCTTTAATAGTACTGTTGGCTCAAATAGGAAGTTTTGTGCCCGCAAAAGAGGCTAGAATAGGTGTGGTAGATAAAATTTTTACACGTGTAGGGGCTAGTGATAATATATCGATGGGTGAATCTACGTTTATGGTGGAGATGAATGAAACAGCATCAATCTTAAATAACATCTCTGATAGGAGTTTAGTTTTATTAGATGAAATAGGACGAGGGACTAGTACTTATGATGGGATTTCTATTGCTTGGGCTATTAGTGAGTACTTGCATGAGCACCCTGCGAAGCCTAAAACGTTATTTGCAACGCATTACCATGAGCTAAATGAAATGACAGAAACTTTTGAGCGTATTAAAAATTTCAATGTCTCTGTAAAAGAGTTAAAAGATAATGTGCTATTTCTGCGTAAGCTTGTAGAAGGTGGTAGCGAGCATAGTTTTGGTATACATGTAGCAAAAATGGCTGGAATGCCACAACAAGTATTAAGACGCGCAAATCAGATCTTAAAAAAGCTAGAGAAGAGTCATTCTAGTGAAGAATTGACAGATAAAGTAAAATCTATGCAAGATGAGATGCAATTAAGCTTCTTTAATTTAGACGATCCATTACTTGAAAATATCAAAGAAGAGATCATAGACATCGATATTGACACATTAACACCAGTGGAAGCTTTAATGAAGCTAAATGAGATTAAACGTATGTTGGTGAAAAAGAAGCAAGTATAAATTATTTTAAAATTTTTTCAAAAAAAGCTTTGTACTTTGAATAAAAGTCCTAAATTTGCAACCGCAATACGATATTGCACGTTCATATAAAGACTGCGAAAGTAGCTCAGGGGTAGAGCATCACCTTGCCAAGGTGGGGGTCGCGGGTTCAAATCCCGTCTTTCGCTCTGAGACTTTCTTTAAAATATACCAAGCTCGGGTGGTGGAATTGGTAGACACGTTGGACTTAAAATCCAATGTCCATTAGGACGTACGGGTTCAAGTCCCGTCCCGAGTACTAGACCTCTTGTTAATCAAACGATTTTCAAGAGGTTTTTTGCTTTATAAAAGTAGCCTCTCAATTATTTTGAGTGTGCACTTTTATATGAATTAAGTTTTTAATATAAAAAAAACCTTATCAGATTTTGATAAGGTTTTTTATTTCAAAAAGATTGCTTTTTTTAAAAGAACTCTTTAGTTCATTTTCTTTTTAATGTCTTGACCTGCTTCTTCAACAGCAGCTCCTGTTTTTGAGGCAGCTTCTTTTGTTGCGTTTACAGCGTCAGTACCCATTTTTTTAGCACCATCGACTGCGTCTGTAGCTAATTGCTTAGCACCTTCAGCTGTGTCTTTTACAGCATCACCAGTAGCATTGGCAGCGTTCTCTAAAGCTTCACCTGTTGCGTTGGTTGCGTCTTTTACAGCATCACCAGTAGCGTTAGCAGCATCCTCTAGAGCTTCGCCTGTTGCGTTAGCAGCATCTTTTACAGCGTCACCAGTAGCATTGGCTGCGTTTTCTAAAGCATCACCTGTCGCTTCAGCAGCGTTTTCTAAAGTGTCTTCAGTTTTGTCAACATTGTCTTTTTCATCTCTACAAGATGTAAATAATACGGCAGCAACTAGAACTGCACTTAATAATAATTTTTTCATTAGATTCTATTTTAGTGTTATATTAATTCAAAATTAATAAGTTAATTTCAAAAAGCGACAGTAATTATAACATAATTTTAACATTTTAGACAAAAAACAGCTTTTAGCACCTCAATTGTCAAGATTTGCATGGTTTTGTCTTTTGTTTTTAGGATTAAGGTCTTCTTTTTAAGGTTTTTAATCTTTGTTTTTATATCTAATTAAAGACTCTAAACTTTTAATTGAAAGTAAACTTTGGATAAAAAAGGAATGGATATTCTTGATCTATTTTTAATATTAGATGTATTTGGGATACTGCTATTTTTTTAAGCAAAATGATGGTTTTGTGTATTAAAAAGGGTGGGTTATTGTGGAATAATTAATTTTAGATACTATTTATTAAGTTTATTGTTTTACTAGTGTGCTAAAAAATCCTATATTTGGTAAACCAGTTTGGTTAACCAATCGTGAAGGTGTGAATAAAATGTAGTTTTACTTAACGTTAAGTACTATGACTTAAGCGTGACACATTAAAATAATAATAATCAGGTCTTTTAATAAAATAAAAGACTTTTATCTTTTATAAATACAACACTATTAATACTTATGAAAAAAACAGTATATATTCTAGTTTTATCTCTTTTCCTTGTCTCTTGTGGAAAAAAAACAATAACAACACAAGCTAGTGTTACTACGGTATCTAATATAGAAGCGTTAAATAACGCTATTAAAGATGCCAAGCCTGGTGATAATATTGTGTTGGCTAATGGAACTTATAAGGATTTTGAAATAAAATTTAGAGGAAAAGGAACTGAAGACAATCCAATAACCTTAAAGGCGGAAACGGCAGGTAAAGTGTCCATTGAAGGACAGTCGTATTTAAAATTTGGAGGGGAATACTTAGTGGTTGAAGGGTTGCATTTTAAAAATGGATTTTCACCATCTAGTGCTGTAATAGATTTTAAAATTAGTCATAAGGATGCGCCGGATGAAATCGCTGACCATTGTAAGGTGACTAATTGTGTTATTGAAGATTTTAATAAGCCTAAAAGGGATAATAGTGATTTATGGGTGCAATTTTGGGGAAGACATAATGAGTTGAGTAATAGTTATATTGCAGGTAAAACAAACAGAGGCCCAACAGTAAGAGTTAGTATAGAAGGTGTTGAAAGTATTAATAATTATCATCAAATTATTAATAATCATTTTGGACCAAGACCTGTAAAAGGTGGGCCAAGCGGAGAAACTATTCAATTAGGTAATAGTTATACGTCTATGTCTCCAAGCCATACTATGGTTGCTAATAATTTATTTGAAGAATGTAATGGTGAAGTTGAGGTGATTTCTAGTAAAACTAATTTCAACGAGTTTAGAAATAATGTGTTTTATAAAAGTGAGGGGTCTTTAGTGACACGTCATGGTAATTACTGTAAAATCGATGGAAATTATTTTATAGGTGATGGTGTAAACGAGAATTATGGTGGGATTAGAATAATTAACACAGGGCATTGGGTTACAAATAATTTCTTTTACAATTTAAAAGGGAAAAGTTTTAGAAGTCCTTTAGCGGTAATGAATGGAATTCCTAAATCACCATTAAACCGTTACAACCAAGTGACAGATGTGGTTGTTGCTTATAATACTTACGTTAACTGTAGTTCGCCTTGGCAATTTGGTGTGGGTACAAATATCGCGCAAGCGGATGTGTTACCAAAATCAGAAATTAGATCGGCTCGAGCAATTAGAACAACGGTTGCTAATAACGTTGTGTATAATGAAAAAGGGCTGGAAGCTATTGTTGTGGAAAACGATAAAGCAGACGGTGTAACATTTGTAAATAATGTAGTCGATAATAAAGGCGTGTCGTTTAATGATTTTGATGGTGGTATTATAGCGGCATCTTTAGAGTTGAAAAAGTTAACGGATAATCTGTTTTTACCAATAGGAGTTCCTGAAGGGATAAAAGCTTATAAAGGTTTCGATTTTAATACGATTGAGAAAGACTTATTTGGAACGTCAAGAAAAGATAATACCAGTATTGGCGCAGTAATCGGTACAGAGGCGGTTAATCCTAGTATTTTGGATAAATCTAAGTACGGTACAACTTGGTATTCAAATGAAGCAGAAGACAAAGCCACAGTGACACATGTTGTAAGCGAAGCAGAGGATTTACAGGCTAAAATAAATAAAGCAAATAATGGAGATATTATCGCTATAGCGGAAGGTGGGTATACTTTTAATAAGGCTTTAGTGATTAATAAAACAATTACAATACAATCTCAAGGAGAAAAGAAAGCTAAATTAGTATATGTTGGATCGTCTGAGACGCCATTGTTTTCATTACAATCTAAAGGTAAATTAACGTTTAATAATATTGTTTTAGAAGGAAATGAAAATAACTATGCCTTTGCAAGTTTAAAAGAAAACATGGCTAACCATTTCGGGCTAACCGTTTCAAATACTGAAATTAGTAATTTTGGTTATGTTTTAAAAGTTTATAAAGAATCATTTTCAGAACGTATTACTTTTGAAAATACGGCAATCACAGACTGCGAAAACGGAATAGAATTATCAGAAGAAACGAACGATAAAGGAGATTATAATACAGAGTATTTAACCATTAATAACTGTAGTTTTAATGCTGTAAAAGCAAATGTGATTGACTATTATAGAGGAGGGTATGATGAGTCTACTATCGGTGGAAACCTTTTAATTGCGAATAGTACTTTTACTAATTGTGGTGCTAAAGAAAAGAACAAAACATTGTTAAATCATAACGGGATTGTAAATGTGAATATCACTAAAAACACATTTAAAAACAACAAAGTACAGTTTGTCTCTACATTATGGGGAGCAAAAAATAATGTAGAATCCGAAAACACCCTAGTTAATTCAGGGCAAATTAACACGGAAGAGAATTTGAAAATGAAATTGATGTATTAATATGAAGTCAATAACACTACTTTTTATAAGTTTATTAGGATGGTTTCAAACTGTTGAAGGGCAAACGATACCTTCTGATAAGGTTTTGTCTAATCAAGATTTAGCATCTTATTTAACAAACGCTGTTCAGCAAGATTTAAAAACCAATGGAACTATTTCTGAAGCAGACTTAGCGCAGTTTTTTAGAACAAAATTTACGGAACGTTATTTCTATAATTGGGAAACTAACGAGAAGCGATTTAAGGAGTATACAGAGATTTATCCTGAGGCTAAAATAAAACACACGGAACGCGCATTAGATCATTTGGCTAAATTTCCCGCGAAAGCACAATGGGAATTGCCTTTTAATTATCAAAACGGAGATCCAGTAAATGCTTATGCTTTGCGTCATTTGGCTAGGCAACATAAAATGATAGATATTGGGTACTATTATTTTTATCAGAATAAAGATGAACAATATCTTGATTATTTCACAGAACAATTAGCGTCTTTAAATACAGCCTTAACCAATAAACAATATGAACGTATTGAAGGTGGTAATGGCGTGTACGAAGCCTTTCGATCTGGATATCGAATGATTAATTGGTTGCAATTACACAGCTTGTTTTTAGGACAGTCTGGATACTCTGATGCGGAGCAATTAGTAACTATTGCAACGTTTTTACAACATGCTCAACATTTATACGAGCATAATAAAACGTTTAAATCTGGGAACCACCAAACGCGAGGGTTATCAGCCTTAGCAATGTTGTCTATTGTGTTGAGAGATTTTAAAGGTGCAGACGAGTGGTATAAGCATTCTATGACGCTTTTAGGAGAGCACTTAGATAAAGAAATTAATGACGATGGGTTTCAGTTTGAACGTACAGTCCATTATCACATGAGTGATATTGGAACTTATTTTTATGTGTACCAATTAGCGAAGAAAAGCAAGTTGCCTATAAAGCCGGTATGGGAAAATAAATTAGAGTCGTTGTTTACAACACTTACTAAAATTGCATTTCCGGATAAATCAGCGCCTGTGTTGTCTGACGATACAGATGTCCCTTGGGCCGTAAAAAATGATATTTCTGGAGCGATGACTTTAGGGTATTTGCTTTTTGAAGACCCTGAGATGGGATACTTTGCAAAAAATGAATTAAGTACAAAGTTTTATTGGGATGCTAGTGCAGAACAATTAGAGAAATTAAAAAACATTAAATCTGTAGCTCCAAAACACCTGTCTTTGTCTTTTCCGGATACAGGGTATTATGTACTGCGAGAAGGGTGGAAGGTAAAGGATAATATGATGGTGATTTCGGCTGGATTGGATCCTTTAAAACCAGATCATCAACATGGCGATATTTTAGGGATTCAAGCAATGGCTAATGGCCAAGTTGTACTGCCAAATTATCAAGTCCGTTATTCATTAAAAGATTTAGAGTTGTTTAAAAACTCAATGACTAAAAATGTAGCTTTAGTAGATAACGAGCTGCTTGGTAAGCGATATACAAGTAATAAAGGAGGTAGTGGATTTGGTAAGTTTAAACAATTGGCGCAACCAAAAGTAATTGCTTTTGATACTAGTGATCATTTAGATATTTTTGTAGGTAGTCATGATGGTTTTGAAAACATTGGTGTAGACTATAGCAGACAAGTTATTTCTATTAAAAATGATTTCTGGATTGTTAAGGATAATTTTAAGTCGAAAGACAGTCACGAATACAAACAAGTTTGGCAAGGACATTACACGAAAGAAAATGGGGGAGATTTATTACGATCTTCTTTCGATGATGGTTCAGGGTTAGATATTTTTCAGTTGAATACAACAGACAAAGTGGAAACAGACGGCGCAAGAGGTAAAGAATGGTCTGTAGTGTCAAAATCGAATACAAAACAATTCAGTTTTATAACAATTGTTTATCCTTTTGAAACTTATGACAAGCGTATAGATGAGGATGCCAAAGACAAACAATTTAATGGTTGGAAGCTTAATGCATCAAAGTGGATTGCTGATAATAGTGAGGCTGTTTCTTTAACTAAAGCAGAGGCCTCTATATTCTTTTCAGTGAAAACATTAGAATTTGGAGATACTAAAATTAAGTTTGAAGAAGTTGTTGATGTGTTAGTAAATACAGAGTCGGAGAGTTTAAAGTTACAGTTGCTTAGTAAAAAGGAATGTAAAGCTGAAATTATTCAAAAAGGGGTAAAGCAAAAAATTAACTGTTCAGTAAAAGCTAATTAAAACACAAAGCGATTGAAAAAAGTAATATTTGTTATAGGTGTTTCGGGTTGTGGAAAAAGTACTATTGGAAAGTTGTTGTCTGAAGCATTAGATATTCCTTTTTTTGATGGTGACGATTTCCATCCTGAACGTAATATTACAAAAATGTCTAACGGACAAGCTTTGAATGATGCTGACAGGCAAGGTTGGTTAGAGACTTTAAATGACTTAGCAAAAAAGCAGCTTAATAAAGGGAGTTGTGTAATCGTGTGCTCTGCTTTAAAGCAAAAGTATCGTGATCTATTAAGTCATACTATTGAAGACGATACGGCTTGGGTACATTTATCGGGGTCTTTCAATCAGATATTTGAAAGAGTAAATAACAGAGCAGATCATTTTATGCCTGCAGAATTACTGCAGTCGCAATTTGATACTTTAGAAATTCCGGAAAATGCTATTCAGATAGATATCAGCGCAACACCAGAAAATATTATTAAAAAAATAAAACAAGAATTAATGAATACCTCAGAGTTTGGATTATTTGGTTTGGGTGTCATGGGAAAAAGCCTGTGTAGAAATTTAGCTAATAATGGATTTAAAATCTCGATGTTTAATAGGCATGTGGAGAATGTAGAGGTAGATGTTGCTAAAAACTTTAAAGCACAATATTCTGAGTTGTCGCAAGCGGAAGCTTTTGATGATATTTCAGCCTTTGTAAATTCTTTACAACAGCCAAGACGGATTATGCTTATGGTTAATGCGGGTAAAACAATAGATTATGTTATTGAAGACTTATTGCCTCATTTAACAAAAGATGATATTATAATTGATGGTGGGAATTCGAACTATAAAAAAACTAAAGAGCGTTACGATTATTTAAAGACTAAAGGCATTAATTTTATTGGGACAGGAGTTTCTGGAGGGGAAGAAGGTGCTTTAAAAGGCCCATCTATAATGCCAAGTGGAGATAAAGTGGCTTATGATAAAGTGGCCCCTTTTTTAGAAACTATTGCAGCTAAAGATAAAAACGGCCTGCCGTGCTGTACGTACGTTGGTCCAGAAGGAAGTGGTCAGTTTATTAAAATGGTGCATAACGGTGTGGAGTATGTAGAAATGCAATTGCTAGCTGAGGTAACCGTTATTTTGGAAGCTTTAGGGCAAAGTCCAGATGTAATAGCTAATACTTTACAGTCTTGGGCAGATACAGCAGATAGTTATTTGCTAGAAATAACAACAACTATTTTTAAAAAGAAAGAAGGCGGCGATTGGTTGGTGAAAAAAATATTAGATAAAGCAGGTAATAAGGGAACAGGAAACTGGACGACGATTGCATCTGCGGAACTAGGAGTGCCAAGTACTTTAATTGCTTCAGCGTTGTTTTCAAGATATATTTCGTTTTATAAAGAAGAACGAATCGAATTAAGTAAACAATTTGATCGCAGTAATAAATCTGATTTACAAATTAGTACTGATGAGGTTTTGAAGGGGTATCAGTTTGCACGAATTATTAACCATTATCAAGGGTTTAAGTTAATAGCTGAAGCTTCTAGTAAATTTGCATGGGATTTAAATCTTAGTGAAATTGCTAGAATTTGGACTAATGGTTGCATTATTAGATCTTCTCTAATGGAAGAATTAGTTGCGGTGTTTAAGGATACAGCCAACGTATTAACTAATGTAGAATTAATAACAAAAATTAATAGTTACAGACCTGCAGCTAAAAAAGTAGTGTCGGAAGCTGTTCTTAATGATATTGCGACACCAGCTCTAAGTGAAGCTATTCAATTTTTAAATGGAATAACAACAGAATATGCTTCGGCAAATGTAATCCAAGCCCAGCGTGATTTCTTTGGCGCACATACTTATCTAAGATTAGATGATGCTTCAGGTAAGTCTCATCATACCAAATGGAACTAATAAAACAAACGAACTAATCCCAAAAACTAACACATATTATGGATGTAACAACACCTAAAAATTCATTTTTCAAAAAAATTATTGCCATAATATTAGGTTTCGGTCCTGGTATTTTTGCTATTGGTTATACTATAGGTACTGGAAGTGTTACTTCAATGATTGTTGCGGGAAGTAAGTTTAATATGCAATTATTATGGGTTTTACTTTTAAGTTGTTTGTTTTCTGGAATATTAATGTTTGCTTATGGAAACTATGGTTTGATAACAGGAGAAACAGCGCTCTTTGGTTTTAAAAAACATTTAAAATATGGTAAAGCTTTAGCAATCTTAATTATAGTAGGTATTACGTTTGGACAATGGAATTCTTTGATGGGAATTCTTGGGATTTCATCCAATATTATTTTTGAAATATTAGCCGTCAATTTTGATGGGTTAGGTGCTTATAAATACGAAACTGTTTTAATAACAGCAATTGTAATTATTATTACATTTTATTTATTAATGCTAGTTGGTAAGTATACTTTTTTTGAAAAAATATTAGTCATATTTGTGACATTGATGGGGTTTTCTTTTGTGTTGTCATTATGTTTTGTGCAACCACTTCCTTTAGATGTGGTTAAAGGATTAATTCCGACAATACCTGATGTTCCGGGAGGAAAAATGTTAGTTGCTGCATTTGTTGGGACTACTATGGCATCTGCTACATTTTTATCTAGACCGTTATTTGTAAAAGGAAAAGGATGGACTATTAAAAATTTAGAACAACAAAAAAAGGATTCTATAACAGCTGCAATTTTGATATTTATCATAAGTGCAACTATAATGGCTGTGGCGGCGGGAGCGCTGTTTTATCAAGGAAAAGAAGTTAATAGTGTGTTAGATATGGCTAATACTTTAGAGCCGGTTGCTGGTAAATGGGCTGTTACTATATTTTTCTTTGGAGCATTAAGTGCTGGTTTGTCGTCTATATTTCCATGTCTTTTAATAGCGCCACTGTTACTAGCGGATTATCAGTCGGGAGAATTAGATACAAGTTCTAAACAGTTTAGAGTTGTAACTTTTGTAGCGTGTTTGGTAGCTTTAATCGGGCCTGCTTTTGGAGCAAACCCTATTGAAATTCAGATTTTATCTCAAGTGTTTAATGTGTTTGTTTTACCTCTTGTGATTTTGGGTATTATAATCATGGTGAATAGTAAAAAGGTTATGGGGGATTATAAAACAAGTCTTTTTGTGAATATTGGGTTGTTTGCAGCATTACTTTTTGCGTGTGTCATTTCTTATAATGGTATTATCGCTTTGACGGAATACTTTTAAAATAGTTTTTTTTGTGTTGTCAAAATAGCATAGTTTGGAGTTAATTGTCAATAGATTGTTTTGGTTAGGATTAAAAAACTTGTATATTGGTAAACCAATTTGGTAAACCAATTTATATGAAAAAACAACCACGCTTTTCGCTAGTATTAATCGTCTGTTTATTTGTCATATTTTCTTGTAAAGAAAAAGAGTCAAGCACTAATGGTTTGTTAGTTAAAGATGTAGCAGCGTTTAATGACGCTGTTAAAAACGCAAATCCAGGAGATGTAATTACATTAGCTAATGGTGTTTGGAAAGATGCGGAATTGGTTTTTGAGGGGCACGGAACCACAGAAAAGCCTATTACTTTAACAGTAGAAACTAAAGGAAAGGTAACTCTGGAAGGGGCTTCAAATCTTCAATTGGCAGGAGAACACTTGATTATTAATGGTCTTGTTTTTAAAAATGGATATACACCAACAAATGCCGTTATTTCATTTAGAAAAAATAGAGAGGAATTAGCAAATAATACAAGATTAACAGAATGTGTTATTGATAATTTTAATAATCCTGAACGTCAAGTACAAGATTATTGGGTCACTATCTACGGAAAAAATAATCGTATAGATCACAATCATATTGTAGGGAAAAAGAATTTAGGGGTGACTATGATTGTCGGTTTGGATACAAAAGAAAGTGTAAAGAATAATCATAAAATTGATCATAACTATTTCGGACCACGTCCAACCTACGGAAACAATGGTGGCGAAACATTACGTATTGGTACCAGTCATACGGCATTAGAAAATTCTAAAACGTTAGTAGAATCTAACTATTTTGATAGAACTAACGGAGAACACGAAATTATCTCAAATAAATCGTGTCAAAATACTTTTAAATACAATACCTTTTTTGAATGTACAGGAACCTTAACCATGCGTCATGGAAATGAAACTTTGGTAGATGGGAATGTGTTTATAGGAAACGGAAAACCAAGTACTGGAGGTGTACGTATCATTAATGAATCACAAACTGTAATAAATAATTACCATATTGGATTAACGGGCTATCGTTTTAGAGGTGCTTTTGTAATGATGAATGGTGTCCCAAATTCGCCACCAAATCGTTACGTACCTGTTATAGATTCTAAGCTAAATAATAACACGTTTGTAAATTGTGATCATATTCAATTAGGTGCGGGTAGTGATTCTGAAAGAAGTCAAGCGCCAAGAACGTCAGAGATTTCAGGAAATATCTTTTATAATGACACTAAAGACGACACATTTACGGTGTATGATGATATTAGTGGTATTACATTTAAAGATAATCTTTTAGGTACAAATGGCAAAACCAGTATTACTAGCGGTTTTGAAAACGCAGAAATAACATTAGTAAAAAACGAACAAGGATTTTTAATACCAACTTCTGACAAAATAAAATCGAAAGTTACTATTAGTCCAAATGTCGCAACTAAAGAAAATACAGGGATGACTTGGTATTCTAAAGCAGATACAAACATTGCTTTAAATTCGGGTAAAACGATCAAAGTTAAAGCTGGTATTAATACGCTGTATGAAATTGTTAAGGACTCTGAAGGTGGTGATATAATAGAATTAGAGGAAGGTGGTACTTATCTAATTACTAAAGCGGTTCAGATTAATCATCCTTTAACATTTAAAACTTCAGGAACAAAAAAAGCAACGATTTTATTTGAACGTATGATGGCTTTCGAAATTCAGAATGGTGGAAGTTTATCTTTGGAGAATGTATCGTTTGATGGTACAAAATCACCGGATTACGCAGGTAATTCAGTGATAAGTACAAGTAAAAATTCTATGTTAGATAATTACAAATTGTTTATTGATAATTGCGAGTTTAAAGATATGGTGGTTAATCATTCTTTTGATGTCTTGCGAGTGTCCAAAGGGACATTTGCAGATACAATTAGTATTCAAAATTCTACATTCAAAAATATATCAGGACATATTGCAGCATTAGACAAGGAAACTGATGATATTGGCGCTTATAATGTAGAATATATGTTAATGAAAAACAACACAGTTACCGACATGCAAGGTGCTGCTTTAAGATTGTATAGAGGAGGAAAAGACGAAAGTACCTTCGGGCCGTTTCTAGAAGTCGATCATAACGTATTTAATAATGTAGGTTTTGGTAAGAAAAATAAATACAAAGCAGCGATGTCTTTATATGGTGTGCAAGTAAATGATATTCAAAATAATAATTTTAACAATACGAAGGGTTTAAAAATGCATTTAGTGGTGGGAGAGCCAATTGTAAACGTCGTTAATAACAACTATTATAAGTCTGGTGAAATAGAGGTTACTGGAGACGAGAAATATAATGTAGAAAATCTTTATAGTATTGAATCTGACTTTAAGGAAGGAACATTTCAATTGCTAGAGAGGTCTTCATTACGAGGAAAAGGGACAGATAAAAAAGAAATAGGAATTATTGCTAAAAACTAATGATGACATTTAATAAAAACTTCATATTAAGATTTGCTTTAGTCGCAACTGTATTGACTGCATTTTCTTGTAAAAAAGAAAATGCAGAGCATACAAATAGTAAAACGGAAGCTGCGAGAACAATAAAAACAACAACGCATCCTAATTTGATTTTAACGGCTCAAGGGGTTAAAGATATTAGAGCACAATTAGGGAGTATTCCTATTTTTGATTCAACCTTAAAAACGGTGCAAGAAGAAATAGATACTGAGATTGCATTAGGAATCGACACACCAATTCCATTAGATTATTCTGGAGGTTATACGCATGTGCGTCATAAGCGTAATATGGTTGTATTACAAAAAGCAGGTGTATTATATCAAATTTTGGACGACGAAAAATATGCTAAATATGTAAAGGATATGTTGATGCAATATGAGGCTATGTATCAAACATTACCACTGCATCCTAAAACTAGATCGTATGCAAGAGGTAAATTGTTTTGGCAATGTTTAAACGATGCTAATTGGTTAGTATACGTGAGTCAAGCCTATGATTGTGTTTATAATTATTTGACTGAAGAAGAACGTAATACTTTAGAGGCAAATTTATTTAAGCCATTTGCAGATCATATTTCTGTAGATAGTCCACAATTTTACCAAAGAGTGCATAACCATAGTACTTGGGGTAATGCAGCAGTGGGTATGATTGGTTTGGTAATGAATGATCAAGAATTAATTGATCGTGCTTTATATGGCATTAAGGATTTAAAATTAGATACTAAAGAAAAAGATGATGATGGTGGGTTTTTAAATAAAGATGGTAAAGCTGGTTTTTTAGCGAATATAGAAGAACCATTTTCTCCAGATGGTTATTATAATGAAGGACCATATTATCAACGCTATGCAATGTATCCATTTTTAGTTTTTGCTGAAGGATTGCATAATGTTAAACCAGAATTAAAGATTTTTGAGTATAAAGATGGGGTGTTATTAAAATCGATTAATGCGCTTTTGAATTTATCAGATGCGGATGGTGATTTTTTTCCACTTAATGATGGTCAAAAAGGAATGTCTTACTATAATGATGCTTTAGTTACGGCTGTAGATATTTCATATAAATTTGGAAATCAGAATCCAGGATTACTAAGTGTAGCAGAAAAACAGGACAAAGTGTTATTAGATGATTCGGGGTTAGCAGTAGCGCTTGGGATTAAAAATGGAGAAACACAACCGTTTGATAAAGAGTCGATTAATTTATCTGATGGACCAAATGGAACACAAGGAGGTGTTGGTATTTTGAGAAATGAAGCCTTAGAACTTGTTTTTAAATATGCAGCTCAAGGGTCTAGTCATGGTCATTATGATAAATTATCATATTCTTTATATGAAAATGGTGAAGAAGTTATTCAGGATTATGGTTTAGCACGTTTTGTAAATATTGAACAAAAGGGAGGTGGGAACTATCTAAAAGAAAATAAGACCTGGGCAAAACAAACTATAGCACATAATACAGTAACACAAAATGAAACGTCTCATTTTAATGGGAAGTATGAAATAGGAAGTAAAAACCATTCCGTACTACACTATTTTTCTTCGGACAATCAGAGTGTACAAGTTGTTAGTGCAAAAGAGGTAAATGCTTATCCCGGGACAGAAATGCTTCGTACTATGGCAATTATCAAAGATCCAGATTTCGAAAAACCATATGTGTTGGATATTATGAAAATTGTATCCAATAAAATCAATCAATATGATTTCCCATATTACTTTTTTGGTCAAGTATTAGCTACAAATTTTGAATACAAAACACCAGAAACGTTAAAGCCATTAGGAAGTAAAAATGGGTATCAACATTTATATGTGGAGGCGACTGCTAAAGCTTCTGATGTTAACAGTAAATTTTCGTGGTTAAATAATCGTAAGTTTTATACGTTAACCACGGTGACTAATACTAATGATGACTTGTTGTTTACTAGAATAGGAGCAAACGATCCTGAGTTTAATTTACGTCGGGACCCTGCATTGTTATTAAGACGAAAAAACACTAAGAACACACTTTTTGTGTCCACTATAGAAGCACATGGTAGTTATAGTCCTGTTTCAGAATCTGCTGTAAATTCAAATAGTAATATAAAAGAATTGAAAGTTATTTTAGATACTGAAGAATATACCGCAATTGCAATAACTAATATAAACAGTGTTACTAAACTTTTTATAACAGCAAATAAAAATGCTTCAGAAGAAGCAAAGCATGCTTTAAAAATCAATGGTGTTGATTATCAATGGAGTGGTGCTTATTACTTTGAATAAATTAATCCTTAAATAAATAAAAAAATGAATCGATCTAGTGAAAAATACGTCATTACAAAAGACATGGAATGGGAAGTGCTTGGTGGTGGTGTGTCAAGAAAATTTTTAGGTTATGATAATCAAATTATGATGGTCAGAGTAAAATTTGACGAGGGCGCATTAGGTGCTCCGCATCAACATTTTCATACGCAAGCGACTTACTGTGTTTCCGGTAAATTCGAATTTGAAATTGATGGCGTAAAACAAATTGTAGAAGCTGGAGATGGTGTATATATCGAGCCCAATTTATTACACAGTGCTGTATGTTTAGAAGAAGGTGAGTTGATAGATACATTCAGTCCTGTAAGAGAAGATTTTTTAAGCGGAGCTGAGGTCTCTTATTTTGGAGATAAGAAGTAAGGTGAATTGACTGACTAGTGCGAAACGTTAAAATCGGTTTTATTTGACTCATAAGTTGAGTGAAAATCCAAACTATTTTGCCAAAGAAAGCAATTAGTGTCAAGTAATAATTTTGATAAATCTGTTTAGTCTTGTATATGAAGACTTTATAGAATAGCAATGAAACGCTTATTTTCTATGTGATTCTTTACTATTTTAACTTAAACATGTGGTTTTTTAACATAGAAAAATCACGAAAACGTTGTAATTAACAAATATTTATATATATTTGGTAAACCAATCTGGTAAACCAATTATGTTTATTGGGTTAAAACCATAAAAAAAGGACAGATTAAAAAATCTATCCTTTTAAAAAAAAACACTTCTTTGACGGGAAGTAATTATGTTAAAAACATAACATTACAAAAGTAACAAACAAATTGTTACTCGCCTAACGTTTGTGTTTTTAGTGAAACTAAATTAATTAACTAAAAACTTAAAAATTAATTATGAATTTAAAAGCTAAATCAGCACTATTTGCAATGCTCTTCATGTGCATTGCTGCTTTTGCTCAAGACGATGTGACAATAACCGGAACAGTGGTTGATGTCGAGTACAACATGCCATTACCTAATGTTAATGTTGTTGTTGTAGGAACGACTAATGGCGCAAGTACAGATTTTGATGGTCAATATCAAATCAAAGCTAAAAAAGGAGATGTATTAAAATTTTCGTATATAGGTTATACAGCTCAAACGGTTGTGGTTGATAAGCAGTCAAAACTTAATATTTCCTTAACGGTTGATGCTAATACTTTAGAGGAAGTTGTTGTTGTTGGGTATGGTACACGAAAAAAATCACATCTTACAGGAGCTGTATCAAGTCTTGGTGGAGATGACGTTGCTGGTGTTCAGGCTACACGTGTAGATGAAGCGTTAGCTGGTAAATTGCCAGGGGTTTTAATTCAAAACCAAAATGGATCACCTGGTGCGGATCCAAAAATTCAAATTAGAGCGGCATCATCTATTTCTGGTAATTCTAGCCCGTTAATAGTTGTTGACGGCTTTCCTATTTCAGGTAGTCTGGCTACCGTTAATCCAAATGATATTGAAAGTTTAGAGGTTTTAAAAGATGCAGCTTCTGCTGCTATTTACGGTTCTAGAGGTGCAAATGGTGTTATATTAATTACAACCAAAAAAGGAAAGTCAGGTAAAACAGCTTTTAGCTACAATACCTATACAAGTATTTCTAGTAAGTACCGTAAGAATATCCTTAAGTCTGGTACGGAATGGGCAGCTCATGCAAGAGAGGAGATTGCGGCAGGTAATTGGGAAGGTACTGTAAATAGTGTTGATCCTGATTTTTTAGAGTATAGGTTGAGTGCTTATGAAGATTCACCAGGTTCAATTAGTCCAGAAGATTGGTTGTTTCGTGATGGTAATACAATGAGTCATGATTTTAATATGAGTGGTGGGACTGATGATGTGAAATATTTTGGGTCAATTGGATATCAAAAAGTAGAAGGTGTTGTAATCACTGAAGGTTATGAAAGACTAAATGCAAGATTGAATATCGATGCGAAATTAGGTGATAAATTCAAAACAGGAGTAAGCTTTAATGGATTTACATCTGATAGAGATATTTTAGGTCATGATATGAGGGATTTATTAAGATCAACACCTGTTACTCCTATTTATCATACAGCTGAATCAATCGCATTTGTGCAACAATTAGATGTACAAGCACAAGCTTTAGGATTAGAAGCTTTTGATGATGGATATAGAGGTTCTGGTTACGAGGCAAATAGTATTTATACTCTGGAACCTGGTATGGCGGCCCAAGATTGGCATTATGGAAGAAATAATAACGGTATTGGAGGTTCTGGTGATGCTGGGCCAGCAGCAAAGCTAGATAATACAGAGCGTTGGGAAAAAACATTTTTCGGGAATGTAAGTTCTTATTTACAATATAGTATTTTGGATGGTCTTAACTTAAAAACTGTTTTAGGTGGTGACCTTAAGGATACACAGTATTATGAACATAGATTAATTGGTTATGATTCTAGAGCTAGGACTTCTCAAACATATATGGATCAAACAGATTTAAAAGTGTCATCTGTTTTGAGCGAAACGACTCTAAGTTTTGCTAAAGAGTTTGGTAAACATGATGTTTCAGCAGTCGCGGGAATAGAATTTCAAACGACTAAATTACAAGGGACAGCATTAGATGGTGTAAATGTGCCTGATGGAGATATATTAAATTATAATTTATTTGACCCTGCGGATATTACCGTAACAGAAAGAGATGAAACTAGAGCAAGAGAGAGTGTGTTTGGAAGAGTGAGCTATGCTTATGATGATCGTTACTTAGTATCTGCTTCTGTAAGACGAGATGGAGATTCTCGATTTGGAGCAAATAAACAATATGCAACTTTTCCAGCATTTTCATTGGGATGGAATGTACATAAAGAATCATTTTTAGACGAAAGTGAAATGTTGAGTAAGTTGAAATTAAGAATGAGTTATGGGTCTTTAGGGACGACTTCATTTTTAGGGTCTTATGATGCATTGAGTTTGTTGGATCCTTCAGCAACGTTTTTTGGGACTGGTTTTTTAATACCTGATAATGTCGCAAACTTAGATTTGACTTGGCAAACAAATACTGAAACTAACTACGGGATAGATTTCGGAGTATTGAATAATCGTTTTACAATCGGGGTAGATTACTATACTTCTGATATTGAAAACATATTAATTAATCAAAGTGTTTCCGAAGTTTTAGGAACATCTTCTATTGTTCTTAATTCAGGTGACGTAAGAAGTTCTGGTTGGGAATTTGAGTTAAATGCAAGAGTGATAAGTAATGATAATTTTACTTGGAGTTTTGGAGCTAACTTATCTACTGTTGATACAGAGATTACAGATTTAGGTGGACTTTCAGAATTGCCTCAAACTATTTATGGAGTAAGTGGAAGAGGTCCTGTGTTTAGAAATTATGTAGGAGGAGGAATAGGTGAGATGTGGGGATTAGAAACTATTGGGGAGGTTGAAATGACTTACTTGGCTGATGGTACAAGAAGTCCAAATAATCAATCTGGAGAATCTTATGTTGTAGATCAGAATGGAGATGGTGTAATTGATAATACTAGAACTGTTGAAGACGGTGGAGATTTAGTGAAAATAGGACAGAATACACCAGATTTTTACTGGGGTATGTCTCATAATTTTACTTACAAAGATTTTGATATGTCTTTACAATTTCAAGGGTCTCATGGAGCAGATGTTTATAATGTAGATCCTTTGTATTATGGATCGCAATGGGGAGGAAGATTGGTAGATAGCTTTGATGCTAATAATGACGGTATTGCTGATCATAATGGAGAATTTTATACACCAAACAGAAATCAAACAGATGCAGCTTTACAAGATGCTTCTTTTGTAGCATTAAAAAACTTGACTATAGGATATACGCTTAAACAGGATGTTGTTGAAAAAATAGGGTTAAGTTCTATTAGAGCTTATGTTGCGGCAACTAATTTATTGTATTTATGGGCAGATGATTATACTTCTTACAACCCTGAAGGAGTTAGTACTTCTGGTGGTGATTATTTAGGACCAACAACGTACGGAACACAATTTGGTGCTAGTCCAATTGTTAGAAGTTTTACAGTAGGATTAAATGTTAATTTTTAAAAAAAAAATAAAATGAAAAAAATATCTATATTACTAGGATCATTGCTTTTCATAACAGCATGTTCGACGGATTTAGAGCAATCCCCATCTAATATTGCTAATTCAGATTCTTTAACAGATTTTGAAGGTGTTTTGAATGCAGCATATTATTATCAATTAGGTACGGTAACACCAATTGCTGTTATGGGGGAGTTTAGATCGGATAATGCTGTAATGGATGAATCTCCTTATACAGAGTTTGATGAATATGATAATGGGTTAACAGCTATGGAGGATCAATTTTTTGGGCCTTTTTATACCGCTGTGTATAAATCAATATTGAGTGCTAATAATGTAATAGAAAATTCTTCTAATAATGTTCAAATTGGTGAGGCTAAATTTTTGAGAGCTTTATCTTATTTTAAGTTAGTACAAGTTTTTGGAGATGTTACTGTTAATTTATTGGCAGAGCCTAGCTTAACTGATACATCTGTTTTGGTAAGACAACCTGCGGCGGATGTATATAATAATGTTATTATTCCTGATCTAAACAGTGCTATGGCTTTGTTAGGTGTTACTAGTGATAATGGAAGAGCTTCTCGTTATGCAGCTCAGAGTTTACTAGGTAAGGTGTATGTGGCAATGGGAGATTTTATTAATGCTGAGCCACATTTGGCGGCTGTTGTAAATGGAGCAGCATCAGCAGGAATAAGTTTGAAAACTAATTTCGATGAAATTTTTGGAGCACAAAATGAAGTAGAGAACTCTGAAATTATTTTTTCAACTCAAATAACAGGATCTGTAACAGATGAGTATTCATTTGGTTCTGATTTTTGGAATTGGTATGTAGGGGATGATTCAAAAGCTGATTTACCAGTCGATCCTGATTTAGTTGCAGCATTTGATGCTAGTGATGCTAATGGAGGTGGTACGGATTTACGAAGAGCTGTGACTCTTAATGTAGATGGTTTAACGGCAGTGAAATTCCCTAAAGAAGGTGGTTTAGGTCCAGAGCATGATTGGATAGAAATTCGATTAGCAGATATTATTTTATTATATGCTGAAACATTGAATGAAAATTCGTCTCCCGCTTCTACTGTACTTCCTTTATTGGATGATATAAGAACTAGAGCTGGTTTAAATAGCTTAACAGGTACAATCAGTTCTCAGGCTGATGTTAGACAAGCTATTGCAGATGAAAGGAGATTAGAATTAGCATTTGAAGGACATAGATGGTTTGATTTAGTTAGAACAAATACTGTAGATTCAGAAATGGGAGTAACCGTTAATAGTAATTATTATTTATTCCCTGTTCCTGTTTCAGAAATATTAGCTACCGATGGTGTGATTACTCAAAATGCGGGTTATTAATAGTTGGTGATTTTCTTTCTTTATAAATCTTATTATTTATCCATTTGGTTTAAATGTAATACTTATAAAGAAAGAAAATATTTTTTTGCTTAAAAGTAATTAAATAGTGGGAATAGTTATATTATATACGGCTTATCTTAAATTGTGAAAAGTTGTGATGATATGTTTATTAGTTAAAAAGTAAGTATTAGAGTCTATAGGGTTTTAAGTAAATTATTTCCAGAAATAAGCAAAATAAGTATAGTTTGTAATTTTAAAAGAGGGTATGAATTTTAACATTAGAAAAGGGATAAACACCTTTTTTAAAAGTGAGGTATTATGAGCTAGTGGTCACATATTAAAATTATTATGATTAGTCTTTTATTTAAGTTAAGCTTTACAAGTCTAGACAGAAGTGTAAAGTTTAGCTAAATAATTATATAAAAGATTTGTTCATATTTAGTAAATTTGAAGGTATAATAGAATAAATAAAATATTATTTATATGAAATTGGAAGTCCTTACAAAAAATGAAAACTTTAGCCTACAAAAGCAAATTATTGCTCAGATAAGAGATTTAATAAACATTAAAAATCTTGAACCTGGAGATAAATTACCTGCTGAACGTGTGCTATCGGAAAAGTTTGAAGTGTCAAGGAGTAATGTAAGGGAAGCTATTCAAAAATTAGAATTTTACGGTTTATTGAAATCCATTCCGCAAAGCGGAACTTTTGTAGCAAATATCGGAGTTATTGCTATGAATGGAATGATAGAAGATATCTTAAGATTAGAATCTCCAGAATTTAAAGATTTAGTTGAAACTAGAATTTTATTAGAATTAAAAACGGTAAGGCTAGCAGCTTTAAGACGTACAGATGAAGATTTAGAGAAAATGAAAATAGCTTTAGATGCTTATAGTAATAAAGTTAAGAACAAAGAGGATGCTGTTCAGGAAGATTTACTGTTCCATTTAGCGATAGCAAAGGCTAGTGGAAATAGCACTATGAATACGTTCATGTTAATAATCACCCCTGAAATTATTACAAATTTTGAAAAATACCATGTTTGTGATAAAAATTTATCAGGAGGGGCTATTGCAGAACACCAACTAATTTTCGACGCCATTAAAAGGCAAGATCCCGTTGGAGCAAAACAGGCAATGAAAAATCACTTTAACGAATTGTATAAATATTGTTACAATTTATAGATATATAGAAAATAATTTAAGGTAACACTTCTTTAAATTACAAATATTCAAATTTATTACAAATCAGTCTAATGTACTGGTATTTAGTTTGTTCCTAAATATCCTGTTAGATGGTTTATTTTAAAAATTAAAAAACCTTATGAAAGTAAAAGGATTAAGATGGTGGGTAGTAGGACTAGTGGCTTTAGCTGCAGTGGTAAATTATATAGATAGACAAGCTTTTGGAGCACTATGGCCTGACATTGCTAAAGATTTATTTCCTGAGATGGACAAGGATGGACATAAGGTTATTTTTGGTACCATATCAACAGTCTTTATACTGTCTTATGCCGGAGGTCAGGCGCTTTTTGGTAAGATTTTTGACTGGATAGGTACTAGAATGGGGTTTGCTTTATCTATTGGTGTTTGGTCTGTAGCAACTATGTTTCATGCCTTAGCCCAAGGGATGTTAAGTTTTTCGATATTTAGATCAATATTAGGTGTTGCGGAAGCTGGAAATTGGCCCGGTGCAGCTAAAGCTAATGCGGAGTGGTTTCCAACAAAAGAGAGAGCACTGGCTCAAGGCGTTTTTAATTCAGGAGCAGCTATTGGAGGTATTGTTGCTTATCCAGTTATTGGCTTGTTATCTGCTTATTTAGAATGGAAATCCATTTTTATAGTTGTAGGTATACTTGGATTATTATGGCTATTGCCTTGGTTGTTCATTGTAAAATCAGGTCCAAAGACCCATCCTTGGTTGTCTGATGATGAAAGAAAATATATCCTTTCTGGACAAAAAAATCAAGATATTGATGAAGATGGTAATTATGATGATGGATATGTGCCTGATACTGGAGAGTTGCTTAGGCATAAAGAAAGTTGGGGAGTAATAATTGCTTCGGCAGCACTTGATCCTATTTGGTGGTTGTTTATCGTTTGGATTCCTATTTATTTATCTGAGGTATTTGGTATGAATGTAAAAGAAATTGCATTTTCAGCTTGGGTTCCTTATGTAGGAGCAATGATTGGTGCATGGTATGGCGGTTTGCTTGCTCAAAAGAAGCTAAATTTTGGATGGACTGTGGATAAGACCCGTAAGTATGTTATTACATTGGGATGTGTAATAATGATTCCATGTTTTATTCTATTAAAATACCCTGGTGCACCGCAAGTTTTAGGGGTTTTTGGAGTTGAAGAGTCTGCAGCTGTAACAATGGCTGATCCACAAGTTAAAAAGATAATGGATAATGATGCATTCAAAGATTTAAAATCGGATAAAGATTTTATTGAAGACATTGCTGGAAATAGCACTAATGAAATTAAATCTAATCCTCGATTTATTAAGGCATATCAATCTGCTGTTTGGAAAACACCAAAAGCAGAAGCAACAAAGGAAGAACGTTTATTGGCAAAATATGGACCGCCCTCAGATGTTGGAATTGCAGCTCTTGCGTCTTTATCAGAAATTAATAAGGCTCGAAATACTGCAGCATTAATTGCAGTTATAATTATGGCTATATTATTATTTGGTTTTCAAGTGGCTATAGGAAATATTCAAACACTTCCAAGTGATCTTTTTGGAGGTAAAATAGTGGGTACACTTTCAGGTTTTGCTGGTATGGCGGCTAAACTTGGCGCAGCTGGATTGACACTTTTAGTGACATTTATAACAACAGGTGGTAATTATACGCCTGCATTTATAATAGGTGGAGCATTAGCAATAATTGCACTTTTAGCGGTTTGGTTATTATGTCCAAAAATAGAACCACTAAAACCAAGAAGTTAATTAGATATTAAGAATTTAGACAATAATTAAAGAATAAATTAAATTTAAACACATATAAAAATGAGTAATACAACAGGAAAAGTTGCAATAGTAACAGGAGCAACAGGAGGTATCGGTTTTGAAGTAGCAAAAAGATTAGGTAAAGATGGGTATACTGTAGTTTTGAATGGTATAGACGATAAAGCGGGAGCTGAGAAATTAGAAGTGTTGAAAGCTGAAGGAATCACGGCAGAATACTACGGTTTTGATGTAACAAATGAAGCTGAAGTAACGTCTAATATTCAAGCGATAGGAAATAAATATGGTAGAATTGATGTACTTGTAAACAATGCAGGTGGATTAGGAGGTCGTTCTAGATTTGAAGAAATGACTACCGAATTTTATAAAAACGTAATGGCTTTAAACTTGGATTCTGTATTTTATGCATCAAGAGCAGCAATACCTTTCCTTAAATCAGGAGAGCATCCTTCAATAATTAATTACACATCTAATGCAGGATGGACTGCAGGTGGGCCAGGAGCAGGTATCTACGGAACATCTAAAGCCGGTGTTCATGCTATTACAAGAGCATTAGCTAAGGATTTAGCGGAATACGGCATCAGAGTAAATGCGGTATCACCTGGTACTATTGATACACCATTCCACGCGCAAATTAAAGCAACTAAACCAGAAGTTTTCGCTTCTTGGGCAAATAATATTATGTTAGGTAGATTAGGGCAGCCGGAAGATGTTGCTGGAGTAATCTCATTCTTAGCAAGTAAGGATGCCTCTTTCATTACAGCAGAAACTATCCAAATTGGTGGTGGTCAAGCTTTAGGAATTTAAATTAAATTTAAATTAGCATATTTAGCAGCTAATAAAACTTTATGTCACATTCAAAGTAATGTTGTTCGTAAAGAAGCGTTAGCTTTTAGCTAAATTGTGATATAAGTTTTAGTATACTAAATAGTTTTATTTTTTAAGAACGTCTTTTTTTAAACTGTAATAGTTTATTTTTAATAAAGATTTTAAAAAATAAAACTATTTAGTTTTTTAAAAATAGAATAGTAATCAAATTTATAAAATGAGTAAAATTGTCACATTCGGAGAAATTATGTTAAGACTCTCTACAGAGCGTCATTTAAGGTTTTCTCAAGCAAATAAATTTGCTGCCTCTTATGGTGGTGGAGAATTTAATGTCGCAGTATCATTAGCAAATTATGGTATACCAGCCGAATTTGTTACCAGACTACCTGATAACGAAATTGGTGCTTGTGCTCTTAAAGAGATGCGTAAATTTAACGTAGAGTCTAAAAATGTAATCTATGGTGGAGACAGATTAGGTATTTATTACCTAGAAACAGGAGCAGGGACCCGTGGTAGTAATGTTGTTTATGATAGAGCACATAGTTCTATGTCGACTATTGTTAAAGGGGCGATAGACTGGGAAAACGTTTTAAAGGGAGCGACATGGTTTCATTGGAGTGGTATTACGCCTGCAATTTCGCAATCTGCTGCTGACGAATGTTTAGAAGCAATTAAAGTGGCTCATAAATTAGGGATTACTATTTCTTCAGATTTAAACTATAGATCTAAGCTGTGGCAATATGGCAAAGAGCCCAATCAAATAATGCCACAACTTTTAAAATATAGTAATATCATTTTAGGAGATATCGATACGGCATTTTTTATGTTAGGAAAAGACAAAGTAGATCCTAATTATCAAAATGAAAAATCATTGCCGTTTTTATATGATCAAATATTTAAATTATGTCCTAATTTACATACCGCAGCTACTACATTAAGATATTCTGTTAGTGCCTCTCATCAACGTATTGGTGGGATTTTATACGATGGAAAAACTATTTATAATGCAGATGTTAAAGAAGTAACTCCTGTTGTAGATAGAGTAGGTAGTGGTGATGCTTTTATGGGAGGGTTAATATATGGATTAGATAATAACGAAGATGATAAGCAAAGAGCTTTAAATATTGCGGTAGCAGCGTGCTGCTTAAAGCACACCATTTCGGGTGATTGTAATTTAATAACACTGGATGATATCGAAAAATTGTTAAGCGGAGATTCTTCAGGTAAAGTTTCAAGATAAAAAAAATAAAATGGCAAATTTCACAAGAATAGAAGTAGCAGAAGTTATGAAACAAACAGGGTTAGTACCTTTGTTTTATAATGACGATATAGAAATAAGTAAAGCAGTTGTAAAAGCAGTTTATGATGGTGGCGCACGATTATTAGAGTTTACAGCGCGTGGCGATTTTGCTCACGAAGTTTTTGACGCACTAAGCAAGTATGTAACAAAAGAGTTACCAGGAATGATACTTGGGGTTGGGTCTGTAACAGACGCAGCTTCTGCATCTAGATTCATGTCTTTAGGAGCTAATTTTATTGTCACTCCTGTGTTAAGAGAAGATATTGCTATCGTTTGTAATAGACGTAAAGTAATGTGGTCTCCTGGATGCGGAACGTTGACAGAAATTTGTCGTGCTGAAGAATTAGGGTGTGAGATTGTAAAATTATTTCCCGGTGGAACATACGGGGCTGACTTTGTTAAAGCAATAAAAGGGCCTCAACCTTGGACTAGTATTATGCCTACAGGTGGGGTTTCTCCAACAAGAGAAAATCTTGAGTCTTGGTTTAATGCGGGTGTTACCTGTGTCGGTATAGGATCTAAGCTTATTGCAAAAGAAAGTAATGGTATGTACGACTTAAGTAAAATTGAATCCACAACAAAAAGTACTTTAAAAATTATAGATTCGTTAAAATAATACGTTATTTAGCACTATTAAATATATCCCTTCAATATTTTTTATTGAAGGGATTTTTACTTGAAAATGAATTATAATAAGTCCATCATATTTATGGTTGTAAGTGCACTAGCTTTTGCATTTATGAATTTGTTAGTTAAATATCTAAATGGTTTTGGTGTGTATCAAATTGTGTTTTTTAGAGCAATAGGTACCTTAGCTTTTACAACGCCATTAATTTTAAAAAATAAGATTCCCTATTTTGGTAACAAAAAGCAGTTATTGATAATAAGGGCAATAGTAGGTGTGATATCTTTGACCTGCTTCTTTCAATCTCTAAATTATATTGCAGTTGGTACTGCGGTGTCTTTACGCTATACAGCTCCGATCTTTGCCGCTATTTTAGCTGTGTTTTTATTGAAAGAAAAAATCAAACTTTTACAATGGTTTTTATTTGCATTGGCCTTTTCAGGCGTTTTAATTATTAAAGGATTTGGTCAGGATATAAATACTTTAGGGGTAGTCTTAATCTTTGTTTCAGCGTTTTCCAATGGATTAGTTTTTGTTTTAATTAGAAAAATTGGAAAGGAAGAAAGCCCATTGGTTATTATCAACTACTTTATGCTAACCGCCTTAATTTTTGGAGGTATCATGAGTATTGGTGACTGGAAGACCCCTAGCCAATTAGAATGGCTAATATTGCTTAGTTTAGGTGTTTTTGGGTACGTTGGGCAACTCTATATGACCAAAGCATTTCAAACAGGAAAAACCAGTATTGTTGCGCCGTTTAAATACATCGAAGTAATCTTTACAATAATAGTCAGTACATTTTGGTTTTTAGAAACCTATAGTGCAATGGTTTTATTAGGAATAGCAGTAATTATACTCGCTTTAATCAGTAACACGCTGTATGCCGCTAAAAAGTAGTTCAGGGTTTATTGCTTTAAAAATTCAGTCACTTTAATAACCGCTCCTTTGTTGTCATTTATAAAGTTAAGGTTTTTTAATCCTGTTGTTCTCCTGTATTCTTTATCGGTAATCAGAAGGTTTAAATTAGAAAATAATTGCGCTTTGTTAGCAACTGATAATACCCCGCCATTAGCAATCATGTCATAAGCCTCTGGAAATTTACTGTAGTTTTTTCCTATAATAATGGGCACTCCAAAAACAGCAGGTTCTAGAATATTATGTAAACCTGTAGTTCCCATAGCGCCACCAACGTAAGCGATATTTGCATAACTGTAAGCTTTACTTAGCAAACCAATAGTGTCTAAAATAAAGACATCGTAATCTTGTAAATTCTGTCCTTCTTTTGTTGTAAAAAGTACAGAGGATTTATTTAATCCAGATTGTATGTTTTCAATCTGTTTAGACTTAATATTGTGCGGTGCAATTATAAATTTAACGGGTAATCCTTTATAAACATTAATAAAATCAACTAAAATAGACTCGTCTTCAGGCCATGAACTACCAATGACGACACATAATTTATTGTCCTTAAATTCATCTAAAAAAGGTAAATTATTATTGATTTCTAATTGATTAGAGACGCGGTCGAATCTAGTATCTCCAGAAACGGTAGCCGTAGTATAACCAATAGATTCTAATAGTGTTTTAGAGGGTTCGTTTTGTGTAAAAATATGGTCAAAAGCAAATAAGGCATTTTTAGTTTCGATCCCATACCATTTAAAAAACGATTGCTCTTTTCTAAATACGGCCGATATTAATATTGCTTTTAGTCCTCGTACTTTAATTTGATTCAAATAATTTGGCCAAATTTCATATTTTACAAAAACAGTTAATTCAGGATTAACTATAGTTATAAAGCGTTTTGCATGCTGTTTACTATCCAAAGGTAAGTACACGACAACATCTGCAAAAGGCGCATTTTTTCTAATTTCATAACCGGAAGGAGAGAAAAAAGTCAATACAATTTTATGTTTAGGGTAGTCTTTTCTAAGCTCGTTAAATATGGGTAGACCTTGCTCATACTCGCCTAAAGACGCGCAATGAAACCATAAAGTCCGATCGCCCTTATTTATTGATTGTTGTAATAGGTCAAAAGTTTTAGCGCGTCCAATAACCCCTAATTTAAGTTTGTTATTAAATAAACTTAAAAATTTTAAAGCTAATGTGGCTAGTTGTATGGCTATGTTATAAAGTAATTTCACGAAGGTATTTTTGCTAAAATAAACAATTCATTGCTTAGCGTTTGGTATTTTTGTAAATTCGATAATTATAAATTAAAAGTAAAACTAAGTTTCTAACATTAGTTTACCACATATACAGCGATGAAAAAAATACAAATGGTTGATCTTAAAGGTCAATACGCAGCTATAAAAAATGTTGTAGATTCTTCAATTCAAGAAATTATAGACAACACCAGTTTTGTAAATGGACCTAAGGTTCATGAGTTTCAAAAAAACCTTGAAGATTATTTAAACGTAAAACATGTAATCCCTTGTGCCAATGGTACAGATGCATTGCAAATTGCAATGATGGGATTAGGTTTGGAACAAGGAGATGAGGTCATTACTGCGGATTTTACCTTTGCAGCAACTGTGGAGGTTATCGCATTACTTAAACTAACACCTGTTTTAGTAGATGTTAATCCAGATGACTTTAACATTAGTATTGAAGCTATAAAAAAAGCCATCACTCCAAAAACAAAAGCAATTGTACCCGTTCATTTATTTGGGCAATGTGCAAATATGGAGGCTATTATGGAAATTGCTAAAGCGCATAATTTGTATGTTATTGAAGATAATGCGCAAGCGATTGGAGCAACTTATACATATAACGATGGTAAAAAAGCCAAAGCAGGTACAATAGGTCATGTGGCGTCAACGTCTTTCTTTCCATCTAAAAATTTAGGATGTTATGGAGATGGAGGTGCTATTTTTACAAATGATGACGCATTAGCACATACCATAAGAGGAATAGTAAATCACGGAATGTATGAGCGTTACCACCACGATGTTGTTGGTGTAAACTCACGTTTAGATTCTATCCAAGCGGCAGTTTTAGACGCTAAATTACCTAAGTTGGACAGCTATAATAATGCCCGTCGTAATGCCGCAAGAAAATACAGTGCAGCATTGGCGGACGTGCCGCAAATAACAACACCAAAGACGGTAAATAACTGCGAAGGGATTTGTGATACGTGCGACTGTCACGTATTTCATCAATATACTTTAAAAATAGAAAACGCAGACAGGGATGCCTTAGTCAAGCATTTAAATGATAACGGAATTCCATGTGGTGTCTATTATCCAATCCCGTTACATTTACAAAAAGCATATAAAGACGAGCGTTATAACGAAGCTGATTTTCCAGTAACAAACCAATTAGTAAAGCAGGTAATATCCTTACCAATGCATACCGAGTTGGATGACGAGCAAATCGAATTTATAACAACCACAATTAAAAACTTTTTAATCTAAATAATTAGGGCGTTACCACAAGGGTCGGGCTATCCGCTAAAATCTTTTTTTGCCATATATGGCAGCAAAAAAAGGATACCGCTTCTATCCCTAACGCGCGCAGCAGCATATGAAAATACTAGTCACAGGAGGTTTAGGGTTTATAGGATCACACACCGTTGTCGAGCTTCAAAATAAAGGATATCAAGTTGTAATAATAGATAACCTCTCCAATGCCTCGTTAGAGGTCTTGGAGGGAATTGTCGCAATTACTGGTCAAGTTCCTGTCTTTGAAAAATTAGATTTAAAAAATAAGGCAGCAGTGCAAGCATTTTTTAAAGCACACCAAGACATTCAAGGCGTTATCCATTTTGCAGCGAGTAAAGCGGTAGGAGAGAGTGTAGAAAATCCATTAATGTATTATGAGAATAATATAAATACATTGGTGTACGTATTGCAAGAATTAACAAAGTTAAAGGTCTCTAATTTTATATTTAGTTCTTCATGTACTGTTTACGGTCAGGCAGATGTCATGCCTATTTCAGAAACGGCTCCAATAAAACCAGCAGAATCGCCCTACGGAAACACAAAACAAATTGGAGAAGAGATTATTAAAGATACCTGTAAAGTCAATACTAATTTAAATAGTATTGCGCTGCGTTATTTTAATCCCATTGGAGGACATGAGTCTACAAAAATAGGGGAATTACCAATAGGAGTGCCCCAAAACTTAATACCTTATATAACACAAACAGGAATAGGATTACGTGATCAGTTATCAGTTTTTGGAAACGATTATCCAACGATAGATGGTACTTGTGTAAGAGATTATATACATGTAGTAGATCTTGCTAAGGCACACGTGGTGGCATTACAACGTTTACTGGACCATAAAAATCAAACTAATTTTGAGGTTTTTAATTTAGGGACAGGAACAGGAAGTACTGTTTTGGAAGTCATTAAAGCATTTGAAAAAGTATCAGACACAAAACTTAATTATAAAATAGTAGATAGACGTCCAGGCGATGTTATTTCAGCGTTTGCAGATACGTCTAAAGCTAATTTAGAATTAGGTTGGAAAGCAGAACATACTTTAGAACAAGCGATGTTATCGTCTTGGAAATGGCAAAAAGTGTTAAAATAGCATTAGTAAATCTTGAACAAGAGCATGCTTAAATTAGTAATCCGATAATTATAGTGCGATCTTATTAATAGATTAATATTAATGTGTTGATTAACACTATTTTAGTTTTTGTAATTCGTTATTGGTTGTTATTCTCCCTTCCTTTGTAGCCAATGCAAATGATAAAATAATGAAATTGATTACAGTAAAACGTCAGACAAGACAGGAAAACAGATTCGATCCAAAAATGGGACGACTTAATGCCAAAGTAACGTATATTAAAAAGCAAATACTAGGTATTCCAATTAAAACACTTCACAAGTATCGCGAAACGTATTACGGAGAAGTCAAAGATTGCAGCGCATGTAATTTAGCTAGTTAAATAAAAAAAAGCCTCGAAATTATTTCGAGGCTTTTTTTTATGCTTTTTTGGTTTTTAAACCACCAACAATTAGGCAGCCCATTCCAACCATAACAGACACGTCTGCTAGATTAAAAATACCGGTCCTAAACACACCACCTAAATCGATATGTAAAAAATCGGTAACAGAACCGTAAATAATACGGTCATAAACATTGGCAATTCCACCACCAATTATACAACAAAAACCAACTAAGGTCATTGTATTCATGGTTTTGTCTTTAATAATATGTCTTAGTACTAAGCCTAATACAACTATAGGTAGGACTAGAAGTAAGCCGATGCGTAAGGCTGGACTAAAATCACTACCCATACCTAGAAAGGCACCTTTGTTTTCTACATTATGAAGTGTAAAGTATTGTCCGAAAATTTCTGTTTGAGTACCTGCAATAACATCTACTCTGACAATAAATTTAGACACTTGGTCTAAAATAATATTGAGGACAATTAACCCTAAAATAAGTATGTTTCTACTACTCATCGTCTTTAGTTTGTAAAGTTGCAGATGCTGTTTGTGCATCTCTATTTATTTTTTTTACTAAACCTTGAAGGACTTTTCCTGGACCAACTTCTGTAAATAAAGTAGCCCCGTCTGTTATCATTTGCTGTACGGATTGTGTCCAACGCACGGGAGCAGTTAATTGCGATATTAAATTCGCTTTAATTTCTGCTTCATCAGTAGTTGCAGTAGCAGTTACATTTTGATAAATTGGGCAATTTGGTTTGCTAAAAGTAGTATTTTCAATAGCAGCTGCTAATTCTTCTCTTGCAGGTTCCATCATTGGCGAGTGAAACGCGCCTCCAACAGGTAGCATTAAAGCACGTCTTGCTCCAGCATCTTTCATCGCTTGACAAGCACGTTCTACAGCACTAACTTCTCCAGAAATTACTAACTGTCCGGGACAATTGTAATTTGCAGCAAGAACTACACCGTCTATTTTATCACAAATAGCTTCAACAACCTGGTCTTCAAGACCCAATACAGCTGCCATAGTGCTTGGTTGCATTTCGCATGCTTTTTGCATGGCTTGGGCACGTTGCGATACTAATTTAAGACCATCTTCAAAGCTTAATGCGCCAGCAGCGACTAAAGCAGAAAATTCACCTAAACTATGTCCTGCAACCATTTCTGGTTTAAAACTATCACCTAATGTTTTTGCTAAAATAACAGAGTGTAAAAAGATAGCAGGTTGTGTAACCTTAGTTTCTTTTAATTGCTCAGCAGTACCTTCAAACATGATATCTGTAATGTTGAAACCTAAAATTTCGTTAGCATCTTCAAATAAATGTTGTGCTTCTGGTGAGTTTTCGTATAAATCAAGGCCCATTCCTGTAAATTGGGCGCCTTGACCTGGAAATATATATGCTTTCATTGCTTTCTTATTTAAGTAGCGAAAATAAGAATAAAATCTGTATAAGACGCAAGTCAGTTCCTAAGATTTAGTACTGTTTAGTATAGAATTCGGACGTTTTTAGCCTTTCTTTATGTTGTTTTCTCTAAATGGAATACAGTGCTTTTTCTTGTGTTTTATAGATTACCGGTCGCCGCTTCTGCACAACGTTCGCCATCCATGGCAGCACTTATAATTCCACCAGCATACCCACCACCTTCTCCGCAAGGAAATAGGTTCGTGATTTCAGGATGAGATAAAAGGTCTGTTCTTGGGATGCTAACTGGTGACGAGGTACGGGATTCTACACCAATAATATTAGCTTCTTCAGTATAGTACCCTTTCATTTTATCTCCAAAAGCTTTAAAGCCTTTTCTTAAAGAAGCTCCAATTAATTTAGGGAACAAACTGTGTAGCGGTGCACTATTTAAACCGGGTTGATAAGACGTCTCATTTAAACTAGTAGATAATTTACCTGCAACAAAATCGGTCATGCGTTGTGCTGGTGCAACTTGGCTTCTGCCGCCAGCTGTAAAAGCTAACTTCTCTAGGTCTTTCTGAAACTCTAAAGCTTTTAATGCTCCAAAATGTTCATACTTTTTAAGATCACGATTGGCATCAATTTCTACAACAATACCAGAATTGGCAAATTTGTTATTTCGCCTTGAAGGCGACATTCCATTAACGACAACTTCTCCATTGGCAGTTGCTGCTGGTACAATAAAACCTCCTGGACACATACAAAAACTGTAGACACCGCGTCCATTAACTTGTTGCACTAAACTGTAAGAAGCCGCAGGTAATAAATCTGGTCTTGGACCTTCGCAATGGTATTGGATTGAATCTATAATGTGTTGCGGATGCTCTGCTCTAACCCCCATTGCAAACGATTTTGCTTCAATGGCGATATTCTTATCATGTAATAGGTTAAATATATCTCTAGCAGAGTGACCAGTCGCTAAAATGACTTTGTCAGTAATTAACTCGTCACCATTTTTAAGTTGTATGGCTTCTATTTTATTATTCTTAATTACAAAATCGGTAACACGTGTATTAAAATGGACTTCTCCGCCATATTTAATAATATTTTCTCTAATGTTTTGTACAACTTTAGGTAGCTTATTAGTCCCAATGTGTGGATGGGCATCGACTAAAATTTGATCTGTGGCACCATGGTAAACAAGGTTTTCAAAAATACGTCGGACATCACCACGTTTTAAACTACGGGTGTATAATTTACCGTCACTATACGTTCCTGCTCCTCCTTCACCGAAGCAGTAATTAGAGTCTTCATTTACAAAGTGATCTTGATTTATGGCTTTTAAATCACGTCGTCTGTCTTTTACATTCGCGCCGCGTTCTAAAACTATAGGTTTAAAACCTAATTCTATACAACGTAAAGCCGCCCACATACCAGCAGGACCAAATCCTATAATGTGGATGGGTTTAGCTTTAGAGACGTCTTTGTAGTCAAAGGTGTAGTCTGAAGTTTCAGGGACGGGTTCGTTAATAAAAACAGAGACCTTGTAATTAAATATGATTTTTGGTTTTCTGGCATCAATAGATTTTCGCAAGACCTTAATCCCGGAAATTTTGTCCCGTGACATAGATAGCGATTCCGCAGATTTTTTAATTAAAATATCTGGAATCTCTTCTTCTTTTAAAGAAACACGAAGTTGAATGTCTTTTACCATGTTGCAAAATTAGTCAAATTTGAGCTAAAAGACATGACGTACTATTTATCTTGTTTAACATTTTTTTTATTTGCGACTTATTAGCCCATAGAATGTTATAAACTGGAGCTGTCTAAAGTGTTTTAAAACTATAAGTTTCAGCATTGAAAAACATGTTATTTATATTACTTTTGCAGTATAATCCTTCAATAATAAAAAACTTTGATTTCAAAATCTACCATTGACCAAGTATACGAATCCTCTAGACTGGAAGAGGTTATTGGTGATTTTGTTCAGCTAAAAAAAGCAGGTACTAATTTTAAAGGGCTGAGTCCGTTTTCTGACGAGCGTTCTCCAAGTTTTGTCGTATCACCTGTTAAGCAAATTTGGAAAGATTTTTCTAGTGGAAAAGGAGGTAACGTCGTTGCTTTTTTAATGGAGCATGAACATTTTACTTATCCGGAAGCTATAAAGTATTTGGCTAAAAAGTATAATATTGAAATAGAAGAAACAGAACAGTCTAACGAGCAAAAACAAGAGCAAGATAAACGAGAAAGTTTATATCTAGTGAGTGAGTTTGCGAGTAAGTATTTTCAGAACATATTGCATAACACAGACCAAGGAAAAGCAATTGGATTAAGTTATTTTAAAGAACGTGGTTTTACAACAGAAACAATAAAGAAGTTTGATTTAGGATATAGTTTAGATCAATGGAGTGGGTTTACGGATGAGGCTTTAAAAAAAGGTTATAAATTAGAGTTTTTAGAAGCCACAGGACTGACTATAGTTAAGGAAAGTAAACGCTTTGACCGTTTTAAAGGTCGTGTCTTATTTCCGATACAAAGTATGAGTGGGCGTGTTTTAGGTTTTGGTGGTCGTATTTTAACTAACGATAAAAAAGCTGCAAAATATTTAAACAGTCCAGAAAGTGATTTGTACCATAAAAGTAAAGTCTTATATGGTATTTATAATGCTAAGCAAAGTATAGCTAAAGAAGATAATTGTTATTTGGTAGAAGGTTATACGGATGTTATACAGTTTTATCAAACGGGAATAAAAAACGTAGTGTCTAGTTCTGGTACAGCGTTAAGTAGTGATCAAATTAGGTTAATTAACCGATTGACAAAAAATATTACGGTACTATTTGATGGTGATGCTGCTGGGATGCGTGCCTCTTTAAGAGGGATTGATTTAATCCTTGAACAAGGTATGAATGTTAAGGTTTGTACTTTTCCAGAAGGAGAAGATCCTGATAGTTTTGCTAAATCTAATACGTTAGAAGAGTTAACCAAGTATCTGAAGGAGAATGCTCAAGATTTTATACAATTTAAAGCGTCTGTTTTATACGAAGGTGCAAAAAATGATCCTATAAAAAAGGCGGAAACGATTAGAGATATTGTTAACAGTATAGCTAAAATTCCGGATAGGATTAAAACAGAAATTTATATCCAAGAATGTGCTAGGATCATGGATATTAGCGAGGAAGTATTATTCTCTACTTTGGCGCAAATCACAAATAAAGATCAAAAAGGGAGTTCTAACGGACCGGAAATGCCACAAGCATTTGAAGTTGTAAAAAATACGCCTGCAGTTAAAAAGGTAGATGTACAATATACCTTAGAGCGCAAGATTATTGAGATTTTATTGCTTTATGGAGATAAAACAGTGGATTTTGAGGATCTTATATTAAAAGAAAATGAGAAAGGGCAATTAGAGTTAGAACCAATTGTGCAACAATCTAAAGTGTTTGAAAAAGTGTTTTTAGATTTGCAGGAAGATGAAATGGAATTTTTAAATCCGCTATTTAAAGATATTTATTTTGCAATAATTGAAACATTAAATCAGAATCCGGAATTTAAAATAGAATCGATCATAAATACGATACATCCTGATTTAGCCTCAGAGATTACTTCTATTTTAATGGAGGATGAGCGCTATGAATTATCGGATTGGGAGCGTAATAATATTTTTCCTAAAACTAAAATAGATTCTGTGGCTCAGTTAGTAAGTGAAACAATCCTAACGTTACGTTGTTTTTTAATTGATCAAAAAGTACTTAATTTTCAGCAACAAACACTTCAAAACAGAACAGTAGTAAATAGAGACATTTTGGAAGAGGTCAAAGACTATTCTGGTTTGAAGATGTTATTAGCTAGAAAATTAAATAGAGCCTTATAATTCTAATCCTTTAGCTTGATTGACAAGGTCTATTAGATTCGTTACATTTAATTTTTTCATTAAACGTGCTCTATAAGTACTTACAGTTTTTTCATTAATCTGTAATTCTTCAGCAATTTCCTTATTTCTTTTACCGCTAGATAGTAATTTTAGGACTTCCACTTCTCTAGTAGATAGTTTTTTGTAGTACCCACCTTTTCCTGAAGTTTTATCTGAAGCTATTTTTCTAGAAAGACTTGGGCTTAAGTAAACGCCTCCCAAATGCACTTTCATGATAGCATCTTTTAAAGATAATAAATCAGTAGATTTTTGGACATAGCCATCAGCACCTGCTTTTATAGCACTTACTGCATAGACATCTTCTTGTTGTGCACTGTAAATAATAACCTTTACTTCAGGGTTTTCCTTTTTAATACGTCTTAATACACTTATACCATTAAGTTTTGGTAAGTCTATTTCGCAAAGTAAAATGTCTGTAGTGTACTGTTTTAAGGCATCAAAAATTGCTTCGCCATCAGAAACAGCTTCAATAAATTTAATGTCACGCGAACTTGCAAATACCAATTCTAACCCTTTTGTGACAATAGGGTGTTGGTCTGCAACCATTAGTTTAACCATGGTCAATTAATTTTTTAGGGTGCTTTTTTTTATATTAAAAAAAGCACGAGTTATAGAAATAATAATAGCATGGTAAAGGTATGTAAAATTATAATAGTTAGGTGTTTTATATTAAACCTTTAGGTATTTCACAAACCGGTATAGGGTTCATTTTGTGTAAATTGTTGGTGTTATAACGCTTAAAAATTTTAAAAACTTCTTTTTCTCTTCCGGAAAAATCAGCTTCTGTTTTACCATCCTCTTTCATTTTCATAGCCCATTCTAACTCAGGATAAGAGGCGCCAATCTGGTCCTCGTCACTTCTTGCATCTCCAAATAAACCATCACTTGGTGTGGCCTTAATTATAGATTCGGGAACTTTTAAATAGTCTGCAATGGTGTAAACTTCACTTTTAAGTAAATCAGCAATTGGACTTAAATCCACGCCGCCATCTCCATATTTAGTATAAAAACCGACACCAAAATCTTCTACTTTGTTTCCTGTTCCAGCGACTAATAAACCTAGTAACCCAGCATGATAGTACAAAGTAGTCATGCGTAAACGTGCACGAGTATTAGCTAAAGCCATATCTACAATGGCTTGTTTACCATCTAAAGAGACTTCAGTTTTAAATTCTTCAAAAACAGGCGTTAGGTCAGATATGATACCATCAACGTTAGGGTATCGTTTTTTAAGTTGTTCAATATGTTCTTGGCCTCTAGAGACATGGCTAGCAGGTTGGTGTATTGGCATTTCGACACATAACACCTTTAAACCAGTTTCAGCACAGAGTGTTGAGGTTACAGCACTGTCAATTCCGCCAGAAATTCCAACAACAAAACCATTTACTTTTGCGTTAGTAGCATAGTCTTTTAACCAATTTACAATATGTTTAACAACTTTTTCTGTTTGCATAATCAAAGAATTTAGTGCAAAGTATAGTACCTTTGCCTAACAAAAATAAAGTAAACCCTTTAGTAATAAAAATTAAGAGCGCTTAAGTTTTATGAGAGTATCCATTTTAATTATATCAGTATTTTTCTTATTGTTTTCTTGCAAAGATGACAACAAGATGATGGACGAGATTTCAAAAATTGATATAAACGTTAATATTGAACGTTTTGATATCGCTTTCGCGGAAGCTGCGCCTGACGATTTACCACAGTTACAGAACACTTTTCCGTTTATGTTTCCAAGGCAATATGATGATGCGTTTTGGGTTACTAAAATGAAAGACACGTTACAGCTTCAATTAAATGAGGAAACTTTAAAGAAATTCCCAGTACTTGAAACGGAAACTAAAGAAATAAAGCAGTTGTTTCAAGCTTTAAAATATAATTTTCCAACGTTTAGAATCCCTCGTGTAATTACAACAACCTCAGATGTTGATTATAGAAATAAGGTTATAGTAACGGATACCATAGCTATTGTAGAGTTAGATACTTATTTGGGAAAAGACCATTTTTTTTATGAAGGACTTCAGTCATATATTGTTGCTAACATGAGACCGGAACAGATTGTTGTGGATTTAGCAAATGCTTATGCGCAAAAATATGTGTTAAATACAAAGCGTAAGAATTTACTAGAAGAAATGATTTATTTTGGAAAGCTATTATACGTAAAAGATAAGATTATTCCTTTTAAAACGGATGCTGAAAAAATTGGATACACGCCAGAACAGTTAGATTGGGTTGTAGCTAATCAAGAACAAATGTGGCAGTATTTTATAGATAAAGAAGTGTTGTATAGTACGGATTCTAAATTACCAAGTCGTTTTATAAACGATGCGCCTTTCTCTAAGTTTTATTTAGCGGAAATTGATAACGAATCTCCAGGTAAAGTAGGACAGTTTGTAGGCTGGCAAATTGTAAGAGCTTTTATGGACAATAATGAGGCTACTTTAGTAGACTTAATTAATACCCCAGCACAAACTATATTTAATAAAGCAAAATATAAACCAAGACAATAATGGCTAATATGACCTCAGAAATAACACTTAAAGTTGAATTGGACGAAAACAGAGTCCCAGAAAAAATAAATTGGACCGCTCAAGATGGTGGGATCAAAAACGCTGAAGCTAAAGCAATGATGTTGTCCGTTTGGGATAATGTAGCGCAAGAGTCTTTACGTATAGATTTATGGACTAAGGATATGCCTGTGGATGAGATGAAAATATTTTTTCATCAAACCTTAGTTGCTATGAGTGATACGTTTAATAGAGCAACTCAAGACGAAAAAATGACGGCAACAATGAAAGATTTTTGTGACTATTTTGCTGAAAAACTGGAACTTAAAAAGTAAAATAACACTTTTTTAGAATCATAATAAAACAAAAAAAACGCGAACCATTGGTACGCGTTTTTTAATATATAAATAGTTGTTTTACTACTCTCCTAAAAAAGGATATCTGTAATCTACTGGAGTTACAAATGTTTCTTTAATCATTCTTGGAGATACCCAACGTTGTAAGTTTAAGATGCTTCCTGCTTTGTCATTTGTTCCAGAACCTCTTGCGCCTCCAAATGGTTGTTGTCCTACAACAGCACCTGTTGGCTTATCGTTAATGTAGAAGTTTCCAGCACAGTTTTCTAAAGCTTTAGTTGCTTCGATAACAGCATATCTGTCTTTTGCTAAAATAGCACCAGTCAATGCATAATCACTAGTCTCGTCTACTAATTTTAATGTTTCAGAATAGTGGTCATCATCAAAAACATAAATAGTAATAACAGGGCCAAATAACTCATCACACATCGTTGTGTATTTAGGGTCTTCAGCAACAATAACTGTAGGCTCTATAAAGTAACCTTTACTTTTGTCGTGTCCACCACCAACAATAATCTCAGCACCTTTATCTGCTTTTGCTTGATCGATGTATTTAGCTAATTTGTCAAATGATCCTTCATGGATTACAGCAGTTATGAAGTTACCCATATCTTCCGGAGATCCCATTTTAAATGACTTAACATCTGCAATTACTTGCTCTTTTACTTCATTCCAAATACTTTTTGAAACATAAGCACGAGAAGCAGCACTACATTTTTGACCTTGAAATTCAAAAGCACCTCTTGTAATAGCGGTTGCTACTTGTTTTGGGTTAGCAGTTTTGTGTGCAACGATAAAATCCTTACCACCTGTTTCTCCAACAATTTTTGGATAAGTTTTATAGTTATGGATATTGTTTCCAATTTGTTTCCATAATTCTTTAAATACATAAGTAGAACCTGTAAAGTGTAAACCAGAAAAATCTGGACTAGCTAATACCGTATCTGTAATCATTACTGGATCACCAAATACAACATTGATAACACCTGCAGGTACACCAGCTTCTTCAAATACATCCATAATTACTTTTGCAGAGTATATTTGAGAATCACTAGGTTTCCATACAACAACGTTACCCATCATTGCCATACAAGCAGGTAAATTACCAGCAATAGCGGTAAAGTTAAATGGAGATACTGCGTATACAAAACCTTCTAATGGTCTGTATTCTATTTTATTCCATGCACCACTTGTGCTTTCAGGTTGCTCATGATACATTTCTGTCATAAACTGTACGTTAAAACGTAAAAAGTCTATTAACTCACAAGAGGCATCAATTTCTGCTTGGTGAATTGTTTTAGATTGTGCAATCATAGTTGCAGCATTAATCTTAGCTCTGTAAGGACCTGCAATTAATTCGGCAGCTTTTAAAAAGATAGCAGCACGATCTTGCCAAGGCACTTGAGACCAGCTTTTTCTTGCTTCTAGAGCAGTAGAAATAGCCTCATCAACGTGAGACTTCTCCGCTAAATGATATTGACCAACAACATGTTTGTGATCATGTGGAGGAGACATTGTTCTTGTGTTTCCAGTTGTTACATCTTTTCCGTTAATATACATTGGCACATCTAAGTTACTGTTGTACATTGTTTTGTATGTCTTAGCTATTGCTTCACGATATTGACAGCCTGGAGCATATTCTCTTACTGGTTCGTTAACAGCAATTGGTACATTGAAAAATCCTTTTCCCATGATAAGTGTTGTGTTTTTAGTTTGAAAATTTAAAGCACAAAGTTACGATTTTTTGTTGGGTTATAGGTGTTAGCAAAATTGTAAAATATTAGAATTTAATATTTACTTTTTGTTAAAACAAGGAGGATTAATAAAGGAGGGAAGCTGTCCTGTTAATTAAGAGCAAAAGGAGCACTTAATTTAAAACTAGGAATAGCAACATTAAACTTTTTAGTAGTAGTAAAGTTGACCATGCTGTAATATCCTTTCATTGCGCCAAAGGGAGAGGTGAGTAGGCAGCCTGAAGAATAGGTGTGAGATTCGCCAGGTTGTAATACTGGTTTTAGGCCAATAACGCCTTCGCCAGCAACGATTTCTTCATCATTTAAAGCGTCGTAGATGGTCCAATGCCTGGCATTAAGTTGCACCGAATCCTTGCTTTGATTTTCGATAGTTACTTGATAACCAAAGGCAAAGTTAATCTTATAGTTTTTATAAAATGTACCTTCAAAATTGGTTTCCACCGAAATTTTTATACCTCTTGTAACTTGTTGAACCATAGTTTAAAGCAGTTTGCTTAATGTAAAAATAACAAAATATCCTTTATTATGACGCTATTTGTAAATGTAACTTGTTTTTTAACAGTTAATTAGTGATTCCAACAGAGTTTGTTTCACCTAAACCAATGATTTTATCATATCTAGCGCCTAATTCTCTGTAGTAGACTAATACTTTATAGTCATTTTCTGTTTGCCAAAAGCTGCCACCAATAGTGTTTTCGTCTATATGGCCCTCTTGATCAACAATGACATATTTGTAATTGTAAAACCCTTGTTTTAAACGGATCGCGACGCTATAAATAGTGTCGTCTGTTTCGCGATGTAACTCTGTTTGCGGTTCAATAGCGTAATTATTAAAGTTTCCATAGACATGTAGTGTTTGTCCAGGGTTTAATTTAGGATATTGCAGCGCAAAATGAACCCAAGCATAATCCGCTTCAGTTTCTGGTTTTTCAGCATTTAAAGCGGTAATAAAAAAGTTTCCGTTAATATCTGGGTTGTAGGTGTATTTTAAGTCCGCTCTAGAAATGTTCGTGTATAAGTAGGTTTGGTATAAATCATCTAAACGTATGTATTGAACACCATTATTGGCAGCACGTATTTCTTTGTTTTCAAAATTAAAAAACTCGTTACCACCAAGAAAACTTGAGGCATCATTGTAGCGATATGTTAATTCGTTTCCTAAAATATATTGTGGTTCTAAATCCGTTATCGCTGTGTTTAAATTGTTGTTTTGTATAACGACCGTTTTGATTGTTTGTTTAGGATTAACAAATTGGATTTGGCTAGAGGTTATTGAAATATCTACAGATTGTTTTTCGGCAATAGTAGAGACATCTCTAGAACGTTTAATTTGTAAAGCAACATTGGCTTGTTGCTGATAAACCATAAATTTTCTAGTAAAAATGATGTCGTCATAATCATCGTAAATGGTAATCATGTAATTACCAGTTAATTTGATGCTTTTTGTAAATTGATTTGGGATAGATAGTTTGTAGTGTGAAAAAGTTTGTAGCGTGTTAAAAGAGTTTTCATAAGTTCTAATGCGCTGTTCGTCAAAGCCATCAAGGTATTCTGATTCGACTAAAATGGAAGGCGTCCAATCAAAATTATAATGTTTTATTTCGTAATAGTAATCTTCTTCATCTCCATTTAAGGCATCAAATTCTAATACTAAAGACTCTCCTAAAGGGATGATTGGTAATTGACTTTCTGATGTGCCACCATTAAAATAAATGGTTTTAATATAATCGGGAGGTATAATCTCTTCGACCTGAGAAAATCCAGTTGAAAAAATTAGAAAGCTAATTACAAAGTATTTAATATTTACAGGCATTTGTAGACGATTTTTAATAACAAATATAAACAAAATCTATGCCTAAGTTCTTTTTGTTATTTAGAATAATTATAAATAGAACAACTACAGTGTGCTACTGAAAGAGGTTTTGTTATTAATTTGTATTTTTGCACCGATTTTTAAGCCTATAAAAATCACAATCAGTATAACTATTAACAAATAGATTTATAATATGTCAAACGACATTAAGATTAAAAAAGGTCTGGATATTAAATTAGTCGGGGAAGCCGAAAAGGCAACCGAAAGTGCTATTATTAGCAATTTTTATTCAATAAAACCTGAGGATTTTCACCAAGTTACACCAAAATTAGCTGCAAAAGAAGGCGCAAGAGTAAAAGCGGGTGAGCCTGTCTTTTATGACAAGTCTAATGAAGCGGTAAAGTTTGTATCCCCAGTTTCTGGAGAGATTATCGAGATAGCTCGAGGTGAAAAAAGAAAAATTCTTTCAGTAAAAATTCAAGCAGACAAGGAACAATCATTTCATGATTTTGGTACGCTAGATGTAAATTCAGCGAAAGCGGAAGACATTAAAGCGCGATTACTAGAATCTGGATGTTGGGCATTTGTGAAGCAACGTCCGTACGATGTTATTGCAAACCCGAGCAACAAGCCTAAAGCGATATTTATATCTGCTTATGCTAGTGCACCTTTAGTCGCAGATTTGGATTATGTGCTACAAGGTAAAGAAGCACAGTTGCAAGCTGCAGTTACTGCTTTAAGTAAATTAACAGATGGTAAAGTGCATGTTAGTGTTGCTAAAAAAGGAAATTCTCCTTTAGCAGGATTATCAGACATCACGTTACATAAAGTCTCTGGTCCGCATCCATCAGGAAATGTCGGAACACAGATTAATAAAATAGATCCAGTAAATAAAGGCGAGGTTGTTTGGACTATAAACGCTCAAGATCTTGTTATTATTGGTGAGCTATTATTAACGGGAAAATTTAATGCAGAGCGCACTGTTGCTTTGGTTGGATCTTCTGTTAAAAAGCCACGTTATTTTAAAACTAAATTAGGAAGCGAAATCGCAACTATGATTTATGATAACGGTGTAGATAAGGATGGTAATGATCGTATCATTTCTGGTAATGTATTATCAGGAAAGCAAATTAAACCAGATGGCTATCTAGATTATTATAGTAATACCATTACTGTAATTCCTGAAGGAGATGATTATGAGTTTTTTGGATGGAATAAGCCAGTATTTAACAAAGTGTCGACTTCAAGAGCCTTAACTTTTTCATGGTTAACACCTAACAAAAAGTTCGATTTAAATACTAATACTAACGGAGAGCACCGCGCTTTTGTTATTACTGGTAATTACGAAGAGGTATTTCCATTAGACATCTTTCCTATGCAAATTTTAAAATCTTGTATGTATAAGGATTTAGATGAAATGGAAGCTTTAGGTATGTACGAAGTTGCACCAGAAGATTTTGCTTTGACAGAATTTGTTTGTGTATCTAAACAACCGCATCAAAAGATAATTAGAGAAGGATTGGACTTAATGCTTAAAGAAATAGGATAATGGGCTTAAAAAGTAATTTACATAAATTAAAAGAAAAGTATAAAGGAACCAAGATGGCTCCAGCGTTTAACGCAATACATACTTTTTTATATTTGCCAAATGAAACCACTCATGGTGGAACGCATATTAAGGCAGCAGATGATTTAAAACGTACCATGAATATTGTAATTATGGCTTTAGTGCCATGTTTGATTTTTGGTATTTTTAATGCAGGTTACCAACATTATGCAGCTATTGATGCTGCTGCAGGTTTAACAAGAGAAGCGTCTTTATTCGCAAACTTTTTGACTTGGGATAACTTTGTAGTTGGAGCTTGGACAGTATTACCATTAGTAATTGTATCCTATGGCGTTGGTCTTCTTGTAGAATTTATTTTTGCAGTAATTAAAGGTCACGAAGTGGAAGAAGGTTACTTGGTTACAGGTATGTTAGTGCCATTAATTGTACCAGTTGATATTCCATTATGGATGTTATCTGTAGCAGTTGTGTTTGGTGTGGTTATCGGTAAAGAAGTTTTTGGTGGTACAGGAATGAATATTCTAAACCCAGCATTAACGATACGTGCTTTTTTATTCTTTGCTTATCCAACTTGGATGTCAGGAGATAAAGTGTGGGTACACGAAGCAGTAGAGCGTGCAGGAACAGCAGATGCTATTTCTGGAGAAACGTTACTTGGTGCTTATGCTCAAAACAGTAGTTTAGCGGGTATTGATTATATGGATATGTTTTTTGGGTTTATTCCTGGTTCAGTAGGAGAAACCTCTAAATTATTAATCATCCTTGGTGCATTATTCTTGATTTTTACAAAAGTAGGAAGCTGGAGAATTATAGTGTCTACTTTAATTGGAGCTTTAACAATGGGATTAATATTTAATGGTGTTGTTTCTGCAGAATGGATAGGAGAATCAAGTAAGTTTTATGGATTAATGAATGTCCCTTTCTGGCAACATTTAATAATTGGTAGTATCTTATTTGGCGCTGTATATATGGCAACAGATCCAGTAACTGCATCTCAAACAAATAAAGGTAAATGGATTTATGGGTTTTTAATTGGTTTCATTTCAATAATGATTCGTGTATTTAATCCAGCGTATCCAGAAGGTGTATTCTTAGCGATTCTATTAATGAATGTCTTTGCACCAACAATTGACCATTACGTAATACAAGGAAACGTAAAACGCAGAATGAAACGTTTAAAAGTTAAAACAGCATAATCATGGCAATGGACACAGATAAAAATTCATATACCGTAATATTTGCAATTGTAATGGTGCTAGTTGTAGGGTCTTTATTGGCATTTACGGCAGCAACATTAAAACCAAATATTGCTGAAAACAGAAGAATGGAAATGCAGCAGAATATTCTGTATGCAATGGGAGTTAATGGTAACGAAGGTGATGGAGATATCACTTTTGTATCTACGGATAAAGTTGCTGGAGATTTCTCAACATACATCACTAAACAATTAGTTATTGAAAATGGTGTAACTAAAGAAGATAATGAAGCATACTTAATTGATGTTAAAAAAGAACAAGCAAAAGCTAAAAATGGAGGAACAAGACGTTTGCCGTTATTTATTGGAGAAAAAGATGGTAAAACATTTTATATCGCGCCAATAAGAGGTAAAGGACTTTGGGATGCTATTTGGGGTTATGTCGCTTTAGATGAAAACATGGTTGTTCAAGGAACTTTCTTTGATCACGCAGGTGAAACACCAGGTTTAGGGGCTAACATTAAGCAACGTTACTTTATGGATGATTTTTATGGTGAAAAATTACTAACAGATGCAGGTGCTTTTAAAGGTATTACTGTCGCTAAAGGTAATAATGACCCTAAAAATTTAATTAAAGATGATTACGAAGTTGATGCATTAGCAGGAGCAACTATCACAGGTGATGGTGTCTCTGCAATGATTAAAAAAGATTTAAAGTTATACCAACCGTATTTCGAGAATTTAAAAAAACTATCTAGCAATTAATTATGGGACTACTTTCAAAAAAAGACGCAAAGTTAATAACAGATCCTTTAGCAGATAATAACCCAATTACTATTCAAGTATTAGGTATTTGTTCTGCTTTAGCTATTACCGCAGAGTTAAAAGCGTCGTTGGTAATGGGTATTGCTGTAATGTTTGTATTAGGAATTGGTAACGTGGTAATCTCTTTAATGAGAAACATTATACCTTCTAAAATTAGAATTATTGTTCAACTTATTGTAGTTGCTGCTTTAGTAATTATAGTGGATCAAGTATTAAAAGCTTTTGCTTATGAGTTAAGTAAAACATTATCGGTATTTGTTGGACTAATTATTACTAACTGTATTATTATGGGACGTTTTGAAGCCTTTGCTTTAGCAAACAAACCATGGAGATCATTTCTTGATGGAATTGGTAATGCGTTAGGGTATGCAATTATTCTTTTAATCGTTGGATTTTTTAGAGAACTTTTAGGTTCTGGTACACTTTTCGGAATTCCAGTATTAGGAGATCCAATCGAGAAAACAGGAGTTTACTCTATTGGATATGAGAACAACGGATTTATGTTAATGCCTCCAATGGCATTAATAATTGTTGGTTTAATTATCTGGGTACAACGTAGTAGAAATAAAGCATTAATCGAAGACTAACAACAATGATGGAACATATAGAATTATTTTTCAAGTCAATTTTTATAGACAACATGGTATTTGCAGTATTCTTAGGAATGTGCTCTTACCTTGCAGTATCTAAAAAAGTAGCAACAGCTGTTGGTTTAGGAGCAGCAGTAATATTTGTATTAGCGATTACAGTGCCATTAAACTGGTTATTGGATCAATACATTTTACAACCAGGAGCATTATCTTGGTTAGGAGCAGAATATGTAGATTATGATTTAAGTTTCTTATCATTTATCATGTTTATTGCTACCATTGCAACAATGGTACAATTAGTAGAGATAGTGGTAGAGAAGTTTTCACCATCATTATATAACTCATTAGGTATTTTCTTACCACTTATTGCAGTAAACTGTGCCATTTTAGGAGGGTCATTATTTATGCAATCTAGAGAAATTGAAACTTTAGGTTTAGCATTTAATTATGGTATCTCTTCAGGTATTGGTTGGTTTTTAGCAATTCTTGCTATTGCAGCAATTAGAGAAAAGATTAGATACAGTAATGTACCTGCACCTTTAAGAGGGTTAGGAATCACATTTATCATTACAGGGTTAATGGGAATTGGGTTTTTAAGTTTTGGAGGGATGTTAACCGGAGGAGACGAAGAAGCACCTAAAGAAGAAACGACAACTGAAGTAAAAACGTTGTCTGTGGATAAAAAAGAATTAGCTAACAATACTAAAATAGTAGAGTAATATGATTTTAGCAGCAGGAACAGGAGGAACAGTAATAGTAACTGTAGTAGCGTTTTTACTTATTACGCTAGTATTAGTAAGTTTACTACTTTTTGTAAAACAAAAATTATCACCATCAGGACCAGTAAAAATCTTGATTAATGGTGAGAGAGAAATAGAAGTATCTTCAGGAGGTTCATTATTATCTACTTTAGGTAGTAATAAAATATTTTTACCATCTGCTTGTGGTGGAGGTGGAACTTGTATTCAATGCGAGTGTCACGTACTATCTGGTGGAGGAGAAGCATTACCAACTGAAACACCTCACTTTTCAAGAAAAGAATTAGCACATGGTGCACGTTTATCTTGTCAAGTAAAGGTGAAACAAGATATGGAGATTACAATTCCAGAAGAAGTTTTCGGAATTAAAAAATGGGAAGCAACAGTAGTGTCTAACTACAACGTAGCAACCTTTATTAAAGAGTTTGTAGTGGAGATCCCTGAGGATATGAACTATAAAGCTGGTGGGTATATTCAAATTGAAATTCCTAACTGCGAAATTAAATATTCAGAGATGGATGTTACGGCACACCCTGAAGATCATCCAGGAGAGCCTAATAAATTTGAAGCAGATTGGGATAAGTTTGGATTAAGACCGTTAGTAATGAAAAATGCTGAGTTAGTGGAAAGAGCTTACTCTATGGCATCTTACCCAGCGGAAGGAAGAAAAATTATGCTTAATGTACGTGTTGCAACACCGCCTTTTGATCGTGCTAAAGGTGGCTGGATGGATGTTAATCCAGGAGTAGCATCGTCTTATATCTTTAACCAAAAGGTTGGAGATAAAGTAACAATTTCTGGACCTTACGGTGAATTCTTTATAAATGACTCTGAAGCAGAAATGCTTTATGTAGGTGGTGGAGCTGGTATGGCACCAATGCGTTCTCACTTATATGAGTTATTTAGAACATTAAAAACAGGAAGAAAAGTAACGTATTGGTATGGTGGACGTTCTAAAGCAGAATTATTTTACATCCATTACTTTAGAGCTTTAGAAAAAGATTTCCCGAATTTCAAGTTCTTTATTGCATTATCAGATCCTACGGAAGCAGATAATTGGCAAATTAAAAAGGATGTCGAAGATCCTAATGGAGATGGATTCACAGGGTTTATTCACCAAGTAGTAATCGATCAATATTTATCTAAGCACGAAGCACCAGAAGATATAGAATTATATTTTTGTGGACCACCATTAATGAACCAAGCAGTTCAGAAAATGGGAGAAGATTTTGGTCTTGATGATGAAAACATCAGATTTGATGACTTTGGAGGATAAAAATTGATTTCTTAAAGTTATTATAAATATATCTTAATAGATTCTAAACCCAATACGAAAGTATTGGGTTTTTTCGTTTTATTGTAGTATGAGAAAAGTTTCACTTATTATTTTAATTATTGTCACGCTTGTATTATTGGTATATAAACTAAGCCCAGCACCAATAAAACAGTTGGTTAATGCGGTATCTACTACCTTTAATAACATTGATAAGGACGGTTTGACTATTGCTTCACGAGTGAATACTCCTGTAGGTTATAAAAGAGCTAATTATCCTACGGGTAGTTTTGAAGACTATATCAGAAACTATAAACTAAAACCTTTTGGAAGTAAGATTATTAATTATGATGATTCTGAATATTACTGGCAGAAGGGACATATTGGTATTTTAGAAATCCCTGTGCCTAAAAATGGTTTACAGCAATGTGCAGATGCTTTAATTAGAATAAGAAGTGAATACCTATGGGATAATAATAGAAAGGACGAAATAGGCTTTAAATTTACCTCAGGGCATTATTGTTCTTGGAGTAAATACGCTGCTGGTTTTAGACCGAAGGTAGATGGTAATAAAGTGTCTTTTAGTAAAACGGCTCGAGCAGATTCTAGTAAAGCTAATTTTTATAAATATTTAAATTTAATTTATATGTACTCTGGTACATTATCATTGTATAATGAGTTAAAGTCTATAACCGATGTAGAAGCGTTGAAAATTGGTGATATGCTTATTTTAGGAGGTAGTCCAGGACATATTGTGATGTTGGCGGACGAAGTTATTAATACTAAAGGTGAAAAGTTGTTCTTATTATTTCAAGGTAATACACCAGCACAGAGTGTACATCTAGTTAAAAATCTGGAGGATGCAGTTATAACTCCGTGGTATAATTTAGAAATGGATACAGTTATACCTGTGTCTAATTTTACGTTTTACAATTCTAAATTTGTAAGATTTAAGTAATTTGTTACTCTGCTTTTATTCCGCGAAAGCGAAATAAGCTTTATTTTTGCAATATGAGTAAAGCACTTTCTAAACAAGAGTTACATAATCTAGCCATGAATCACGTCGGTAAAGACCTAGAAAAACGTGGTTTTGAATTTATTGCTATAAACAGTCAGCTTAAAAAGCAACCACAGTTTGTATGCATGGATAAAAATAAACAGTATTTTTTTGTTATTGTTCGGGCAGTTATGCTTCCTGATAATGCTAATAATTATGATATTGTATGGATGGAATCTTTTAAACAACATGCAATAGAACATAATTCTAAAGTCTTATATGCCGGTGTCGGCCTTGGGAACCCTAAAGGAGAAGACTTGCCTATTTATTTAAATGAAGAGTATTTAATAGAGTACAACGGAATTCAACTTATCGAAACAAACTTAAATTAATCTTTTCGGCGTTTATGATTAACGTTGTGTGTTCATACTGCCATCACAAATGTTTATTACCATGAAAAATCTGATTATAATGCTGTGTGCCATCACTGTTCTGTCATGTAAAAAAGAACCACAATTATTAAAAGTATCTGGACCAATGTTTGGGACTAGTTATAGTGTCCAGTATTATGATACTGAGGGTACAAGTTATACTAAGTCTTTTGATAGTTTATTTGTAGTTATTAATAAGTCGTTATCAAACTATCAATCAGATTCTGACATTTCTAAATTAAATAGAAATGAAGTGGTAACTGTAGATAATCACTTTATAACCGTTTTAAAAGCAGCCAAACAAATTTATAGAGAAACAGAAGGTGTTTTTGATCCAACAATAGGACGTTTAGTAAATGGTTGGAACTTTGGTTCTGAAAAAAACAAAACGGCTTTAGATAGCATAAAAGTGGATAGTTTAATGCGTTTTGTTGGTTTAAATAGAGTAGGACTTGTAGGTCATACAATTAAAAAGCCTACAGCATCATTTATTGATTTTAATGCAATAGCTAAAGGCTATGGTGTTGATGTTATTGCTGATTTTTTAGAAACTAAAAACGTCAAAAATTATCTTGTGGATATAGGAGGCGAGTTAAGAGCAAAAGGCATACATCTTAATAAACAGAAAGGGTGGACTGTGGGAATTGAAAATCCAAATTTTGACGAGTCTCAAAGTTATAATAAAACGTTAGTTTTAAAAGATAAGGCTATGGCGACTTCAGGGACTTACCGTAAATTTAAAATTGATGAAAACGGTAATAAATATGCACATATTATCAATACAAAAACGGGGTATCCCACAAAAACTAATATTTTAAGCGTTTCGGTAATTGCTGATAATTGTATGATGGCAGATGGCTATGCTACAGCTTTTCAGGCTATGGGAGTTAAAAAAGTAGATTACTTTATGTCTAAACATCCAGAGTTACAAGCGTATTTGATTTTCGAAAACGATAAAAACACATTAGAAACCAAAGCATTTAATGGATTTAAGACTAATTAGGTTTTAAAAGGCAGATACTAGTAGTAATAACCAACCTGCTACTAAAAGTAATCCTCCAAGTGGTGTAATTGGTCCCAAAAATCGTAATTTTTTCCCTTTTGCATCAGATAAAATTAATCCGTAAATACTAAAAGAAAAGAGTATAATCCCAATTGTAAAACACCAGTATATTGCGGCAGAAATAGGGGTGTTGTTTAAACCTAGAGCCAATAGTACAATAGCATGATACATTTGGTATTTAACCCCAACCTCAAAGCTGTGTAATTGATCAGTAGATAAAATCTTTTTTAAAGCATGTGCTCCAAACGCTCCAAAAATAACCGATAACATCCCGAAAAAAGCACCAGTTGAAAGTATTATATATTGTGTCATTATAAAGGCCGTTTTTGTTTATTTATAGACTACAGGAATAATTTCTCCTGGAGCTAAGCAGTATTTTTCTATCGCTTTCGCGGAAAGCTTGGCCGTATAATCAACTTCATTAACCATAAAACCAATGTCTCTAAGTTTGTTAAAATAGTCGTAGCCATACACGCGCACATGGTCATACTGTCCAAATATTTTAGCGCGTTCCTTTTTATCTGTAATTGTATTATCTTCAAATGTGGTCTGTCTACTTAAGTCTTGCGGAATCTGAAATACGCCATAACCGCCAGGTTTCATAACACGAAACAATTCTTGCATTGCTTTAGTGTCATCCGGGATATGCTCTAAGACATGATTACATAAGATGACGTCATAGGTGTTATCTTCAAAAGGAAGGTTACATATGTCGGCTTTTACGTCTGCAATTGGAGATAATAAATCAGTCGTTGTATAGTCGATGTTTTCTAAGGCTCTAAAACGCTTCAAAAAACATTGCTCTGGGGCAAAATGAAGCACTTTCTTTTTGTCTTCAGTTGGCGTAAAAAAACTAGTTTCATTTTGTAAATACAACCATAATAACCGGTGGCGCTCTAAACTTAAAGTTGATGGAGATAAGACATTGTCGCGTTGTGTACCATAACCGTAAGATAAAAAGCTTTTAAAACTTTTACCATCAATAGGGTCCGTAAAGGTGTTTCCTCTTAAAAAGAAGGCTAAAACGGGACGTGCCAAATAGCTTAGTCTTATTAATAAAGGTCTAGGAATCGTATTTAATACTAATTTGAATAGTTTTTTCAAGGACTTAGGCTTCTTCTAATGTAGGTGATGTAATTAAATTATAAATACCATCCCATAAGGTAATGCGATGTTGTAGAGCTAATTTTGAAACTTCTAAAACGTCATTCCATTTAGTAGTATCCTGACCACATAGTTCTTCAATCATTTTTAAAGATAGAGGTCCATGCTCGTCACCATCTAATTCGATATGACGTTTAAGATAATACGTTAATTTACTATAGGAGTTGCTATTCGTTTTGGATTGGTTGATAATTTGGAAAAACATATCAGGAATCACATCTTCACGACCAAAGGTAAATGCGGCTGCTATTTTATGTACTTTGTTGGTATCAATAACTTCAAACGTAAATTCAACAAACTTTAAAGTTTCTGTATTTAGTTTAACTTTAGTTAATGCTTCTGTAACGGATAGTCCGTTTTGTAAATTAGAAACTAAAAGCTGAATTTGGCTTGTATCGGCATCAATTTGATCCATCGCTTCCAAGTACATTTCAAAATGACTTTGTGCAACACCTAATTCGTTAATGTCACTTTCTTCACCTAAAACTATTTCATTTATAAATCTAGCAGTAGCGGGATTGGTAACTGGAACCCAAGGTAACGTCGTGGTGGTCAATTGATTTTGTAGTGCTTTTAGTAAAGACATAAAATCCCAAACGGCATAGACATGCTGTTCCATAAATACGCTAACATCCTTTAAGTTATTTAAAACAGAATACAATTTATGTGTATTCAATTGGTGTCTTAGAGGTTTCAGTTTGTCTTCTAAAGTCGTAATGGTCATTATCAATTATAAAACTAAAGGATTTTGTCTAAACTCATCTTCTTCATTACTAACAATTCCTAAAGCATCATAGATGTAAGCAAAGGTTGATAGTAATTCTGGTTTACCATCTACAATAGCAATATCATGTTCAAAATGTGCACTTGGCTTATCGTCTAAAGTGGTAATTGTCCAACCATCTCTGTGTTGTTTGATACGTTGCGTACCAAGGTTTATCATAGGCTCAATAGCCACAACCATACCTTCAATAAACTTTTTACCGCGTCCACGTTTACCGTAATTAGGCATTTCTGGATCTTCATGCATTTTGGTTCCTAAACCATGACCTACTAATTCACGTACAACACCATAACCATGGTCTTCACAATATTTTTGAATAGCATACCCCACATCTCCAACGCGATTACCGACTTTCAATTCTTTAATACCAACGTATAAAGATTCCTTAGTGACTTGAAGTAATTTTTCTGTTTCAGGAGCAATGTCACCGATAGCAAAAGTATAGGCATGATCTCCGTAATACCCGTTTAAAATAGAACCACAGTCAACAGATATAATATCACCTTCTACTAATGGTGTGTTGTTGGGTATACCGTGAACAACCTGAGAGTTTGGACTCATACATAGGGTGTTAGGAAAATCATATAATCCTAAAAACCCAGGAACGGCACCTAAATCTCTAATATGTTCTTCTGCAATTTTATCTAATTGTAGGGTTGTAACACCTGGTTTTATTGCTTTAGCAACTTCTCCTAATGTTTTAGAAACAACTAATGCAGCTGCACGCATTAATTCTATTTCTTCTTTTGTTTTTACTATAATCATGCTTAAAAAAATATGTGCAAATATACTTAAAATAAACCGTTTTTTTGATTTTGAAGACATGACATTTAACAGGTTTTAATGTCGTCTTAAATAGTATTTTTGTCATCTAAAATTAAAATTATGTTTGCATCAGTCACTGCAGAAGAAGCTGTAAAAGTTATAAAATCTAATAATCGCGTATATATTCAGGCTGCTGCTGCAGCACCTCAATCGTTGATTCAGGCCATGACCAAAAGACACGAAGAATTGCGTCATGTGGAAGTATGTCATTTACATACAGAAGGAGAAGCGCCTTATGCTAATCCAGAGTTGAAAGATAGTTTTCATGTTAATTCTTTTTTTATTGGGAAAAATGTGAGACATACGTTAAGAGCGGGTAATGGCTCATACACACCTGTTTTTTTGAGTGAGTTGCCAGTGTTGTTTAAACGTAATATTATTGATATAGATGTTGCTTTTATACATGTGTCTGTACCAGATAAACACGGGTATTGCTCTTTGGGTGTTTCTGTTGAAGCGACTTTAGCAGCAATAGATAATGCAACAACTGTAATTGCTCAGGTTAATAAATTTATGCCAAGAACACATGGTGCGGGTATTATCCATGTGTCAGAGATTGATACGTTTGTAGAAAGTCATCAACCATTACCAGGTCATGATATGGTAGAGCCGACAGCTATTGAAAATACTATTGGTGATTATGTTGCTAATTTAATAGAAGACCGAAGTACGTTGCAAATGGGTATTGGTTCTATACCTAATGCTGTGCTAACTAGATTGGTAAATCATAAAGATTTAGGGCTACATACTGAAATGTTTTCTGATGGTGTTATTGATTTAATTTTGAAAAATGTAATAAACGGAAACTACAAAGCTATTAATAGAGGGCGTGCGTTATCTACTTTTTTAGTGGGGTCGCAACGTTTGTATGATTATGTAGATGATAACCCTTTTGTTGAAATGAGAGCATCAAATTATACAAACGACGTGTCCATTATTAAACAGAATCCTAAAATGGTAGCCATTAATAGCGCGATAGAAGTGGATGTTACTGGGCAAGTTTGTGCTGATAGTATTGGTGCACACATGTATTCTGGAGTTGGGGGACAAATGGATTTTATTAGAGGGGCTTCTTTAAGCGAAGGTGGTAAAGCAATTATAGCACTACCATCAGTGACTAGAAAAGGAATTAGTAGAATTGTGCCAACATTAAAACCTGGTGCTGGCGTGGTTACAACACGATCACACGTACATTATGTAGTAACAGAATATGGTGTGGCTAATTTATTTGGGAAAACAATTAAAGAGCGTGTAAAAGCATTAGTTAATATTGCGCATCCAGATCATAGAGAACTAGTGGATAGGCAGTACTTTGATTTGATAAAATACTAGTAATTAAAACTTAAACCAACTTTTTTTCTTTGGTTTTGGTAGTTGGGGAGTGTCATTAGTTAGCATCTGATAGATTTCTCCCCAACCTAAAATGCCACCAATATTGCGGTCATCAATAAAAAGATCGGCATGGATTTTTCTGCTAACTTCATTTTTAAAGACCTCTTCAGGGAAACTTTGGTTTACCGCATAGAAGGTAATCCCATTGTCTTGACAATAAGCAACAGCCTCGTCTAGTTTTTTTCCGTGTCTGTAGGTCCATAAAATTAAGCGATGCCCATCAGCTTGCAAGCGCTTTAAGGTTTCGAAAGCAAATAGACGTTCTTGTCCAATGCCTGGATATCCATCTTCTACGATGGTTCCATCAAAATCTACTGCAATTATAAGTCCTTTAGAAAGCTTCATTTTATATAAAAATTGAATTCAAAAATACAATAATTATTAATAAAAGACAGGGTAGCCTTTGTAGTTGTACTTTAACTAGAATAAATCTTAAAACTATTTAGAGAGGGGTTCTCGATACACTTTTCTCGTACCTGAAAAAGCACTCGAACTGACGTATGACTAAAATGAGGTTATATTATAAATAGGGGTATTTTAGCTTTCCTCTTATTTTAAGAGGAGGATGAATTTTTATTTCACTTTAATAGAACTGAAAAGAAAGAGGGGCTGGGTTTGTTGGTGATTTTTGATTTTAGAATGAAAAGAGCCGATGCCGTTATTGTAAAAGTCTAGAAGAATTAAAGAGGAGTTCTCGATACACTTTTTTCGTTCCTCAAAAAGCACTCGAACTGACGTATGACTAAAATGAGATTGTATTAAGATATGAATGCTATTAGCTCTCCTCTTATTTTAAGAGGAGGATGAATTTTTATTTCACTTTAATAGAACTGAAAAGAAAGAGGGGCTGGGTTTGTTGGTGATTTTTGATTTTAGAATGAAAAGAGTCGATGCTGTTATTGTAAAAGTCTAGAAGAATTAAAGAGAAGTTCTCGATACATTTTTTTCGTTCCTTAAAAAGTACTCGAACTGACGTACGAATAAAGTGAGGTTGTATTAAGATATTAATGCATTAGCTCTCCTCTTATTTTAAGAGGAGGATGAATTTTTATTTCACTTTAATAGCACTGAAAAGAAAAAGAGATTGTGTTTGTTGGTGATTTTTGATTTAGAATGATAAGAGTCGATGCCGTTATTGTAAAAGTCTAGAAGAATTAAAGAGGGGTTCTCGATACATTTTTTTCGTTCCTCAAAAAGCACTCGAACTGACGTATGACTAAAATGAGATTGTATTAAGATATGAATGCTATTAGCTCTCCTCTTATTTTAAGACGAGGATGAGTTTTTATTTCACTTTAATAGAAGCGAAAAGAAAAAGCGATTGGGTGTGTTGGTGATTTTTGATTTTAGAATGATAAGAGTCGATGCCGTTATTATAAAAGTCTAGAAGAATTAAAGAGGAGTTCTAGATACACTTTTTTTGTACATCAAAATTCAGTTGAACTGATGTACGAGTAAAGTGAGATTGTATTAAGATACGAATGCTATTAGCTTTCCTCTTATTTTAAGAGGAGAATGAATTTTTATTTCACCTTAAAAGAAATAAAAAGAAAGAGGGGTTAAGTGAATTGAAAGATTTATAATTGTTTGTTTGAGTATCTTATTTCTGAAACAAAAAAAACGTCCTATTGATTAAGAATAGGACGTTTTTTGATGTTTAATTTTAGTTAGGCTAAGCTATGACAAGTCATTGCTTTTGGTTGTTCAATGCCCATTAGTTTTAAAATAGTTGGTGCCATATCACCTAAAACACCATCCTTTATCTCTTTTAACTCCTTGTCAATTAAAATAAGTGGGACTGGATTAGTAGTATGTGCTGTATTCGGAGATCCATCAGGATTAATCATGGTTTCGCAATTACCATGGTCAGCGATTAATAGTGTCGTATATCCATGTGCTAAAGCAGTAGTCACGACTTGTTTTACACATTTATCAACCACTTCGCAAGCTTGTATTGCTGCAGACATTGATCCTGTATGACCGACCATATCACCATTTGCAAAATTTAAACAGACAAAATCCGTTGTTTCTTTTTCTAATTCAGGGACTAAAGCATCTGTTAATTCAAACGCAGACATTTCAGGCTTTAAATCGTAAGTAGCGACTTTAGGCGAATTTTTTAAGATGCGACTTTCTCCTTTAAAAGGAGTTTCTTGTCCACCAGAAAAGAAAAAGGTTACGTGAGGATATTTTTCAGTTTCGGCAATTCGTATTTGTGTTTTATTGTTTTTTTCTAGAACCTCACCTAAGGTTTCTGTAATATTATCTTTATCAAACACGACATGAATTCCTGTAAAGGCATCACCATAATTGGTCATGGTCACATAGTACAAGTTTAATTTATGCATGTTTTGTTCGTGATGATCATTTTGATATAGGGCATCGGTTAACTCACGTCCACGGTCTGTTCTGAAGTTAAAAAAGATAACAACGTCGTCTTCTTTAATGGTTGTTAAGGGAAGCCCTTCAGCATTTGATTTTATGATTGGCTTTATAAATTCGTCTGTAATATCAGCATCATAATGGTTTTGCACACTTTGTGGTAAATCATTAGATAATTCGCCTGTACCATTAACTAAGGCGTCGTATGCTAATTTAATACGTTCCCAACGGTTATCACGATCCATTGCATAGTAACGACCGGTTAAACTAGCTAGTTTTGTGTTTTTATTTTTAGTAAATGTTTCTAAATCTTGAACAAATCCTTTTCCAGATTTTGGATCGACATCACGACCATCTGTAAAAGCATGGATATAAGCATTTTCTACACCAGAAGCTTCAGTAGCATCAATTAATCCTTTCAAGTGATTAATGTGAGAATGGACACCGCCATCACTTAATAATCCTAAAAAATGAATATTTTTATTATTCGCTTTAGCATATTTAAAAGCGTCTTGTAATACGTGTTCTTTTGCAAGTGTATTGTTATCAATAGCTAGGTTGATTTTAGCTAAATCTTGATAGACAATGCGTCCTGCACCTAAGTTCATGTGTCCAACTTCACTATTACCCATTTGACCTTCTGGTAAGCCAACGTGTAACCCATCTGTACGAAGCTGTGCATTTGGATAATTGTGGTATAAACTATCTATAAAAGGTGTGTTAGCATTATCTATTGCAGAGACCTTTGGATCAGGAGATTTTCCCCAGCCATCTAAAATCATTAAGATTACTTTTTTGTTCATTTTATTAGATTTTGTATATACAAATATAAAAACTAAAGTCCTGCAATTGCAGGACTTTAAGGTTTGTTTACGATAACGTTTTAGTTTGCCGAGTATTTTTTAATCGACTTTCTGATTTCTTCGATACGGTTGTCTGGGTCCGGATGTGTACTTTGAAATTCTGGTTGTCTGTTTGGTCCTGCTGCGCGTTTTAAAATCTCCATGACTTTAATCATTTCCTCTGGGTTATAACCTGCGCGAAGCATAAATCTAACGCCTAAATCATCGCTTTCTAACTCGTCATCACGACCATTAGTCAATAGTTTTGTCATTCCGTATTGTTGTATAAAACCTCCAGCATCGGCACCTACAGATCCGGCTGTAGATAAGCCTTGCCAAAGCTCTGAATTAGCAATACGTTCTGCACTATGTTTTCCTAAAACGTGACCAATTTCGTGTCCTAAAACACCTGCTAATTGATCTTCGTTTTCTAACTGAGAATATAACGCGTAAGTAATAAATATTTGACCTCCGGGTAAGGCAAAAGCATTAATGGTATTAGGATCTGCTAGTAAGTGGAATTCATATTTATATGGTGTTTCTTTAGCAATACTGCTATTAACTAGTTTGTTACCTACATTATCGACTAATGCTTGGTGTTTTTCGTTTGGATACAAACCGCCATGTTGGGCAGCCATTTGATCACGACTTTGTAGACCCATTTGGATTTCTTGATCCGTAGTCATGGATATCGCTTGTCTTTTACCTGTATAGGGGTTTACTTCTTGTTGACTGCAGTATTTAAAGCCAAAAAAAGCAGCTATACATAAACCGATTAGTAGTCGTCCTTTTAAATTTCCTCTCATTATAGTTAAAATTGTGTACTCTTACAATTTACAAAAGTTCTGGGTTAATATCTAAAATATTTTGGTTGATGTATTGATTTATAAATGGTTCTGAAAAAGAATCGCTTCCAGATAAAGCTTCTTTTTTTAATATTTCAGAGATGTTTAATGTTTTGTAGGCTTTTAAATATTCAGAGGATAATGCTTTGTAACTAAAATGCCAAGGTTCGTATTTAAACCCTTTACGGTTTGCATTATCTGTATACACTAAATAGAAACCATATTTGGCAGCGTTAGCGTCCGTCCATTCTTTAAGTTTGCAGTAAGGTCCATTAGCGTGAAAGTTTTTAGGTAACAAAACATTTTTTGGTTGCTTGACATTAGTTTGGTAAATATCAATGTCCGTTCCCCAATGGTGTCTAGAGGTTCCTGGGATTGTAGAGTATTCTATAATTTTTTTGATGTTTGCCATGTCAGATAAGCCTTTGGCTTTATTGCTTTTAAACTTGCGTTCCCAAATGCGTTTTTGGTGAGCAAAACCTCTGTAACTTGATACTGCGCCAATGCTAATACCATCTTTTAAGGCTGCAGCTTGCATTTTTTTGAATGCGGTATTTGCTTCCGCTCTAAGATTGTATCCATTACCAAATAGTTTTGGTGTTCCTTTTCCTATTAATTCGTCATTAGAAATAGACGATTGATAAAACGCGAATTGTGGTAGTGTAGCAAATGTGATACACGCTATTATCAGATATTTGTAGAAGTGTTGTTTTTTCATTTTAGTGATTTGTGCATTAGATAATGTGGTCCTACTTCTGGGATATCAAAGACTTCTCCAATAGTTGTAAAACCGTTATTTTTATAAAAATTTAATGCAATAATACGAGCATTAAACCATAAGCGATCAATATTTTTAGTTTTTAAATAGTCTATACCATGGGTTAATAAGTGTTTCCCAAAATGTAAACCTTGATAGTTTTCTAAAACCCCCATTGCTCTTAATCTATATTGTATTGGGTCTTTAAATAAAGGGGATTGCTCTGCAACAAAAGAGCAGACACCTACTAGTTTAGTATTTGTAAATAACCCAAAATGATAAGTGTTATCTAAGTTGTCTTGTGGGAATATACAGGCTTCAACAGGTTTGCCTTTACGCAAGACTTCTTGTCGTACAGGTATCGTTTCTAATCCTGTAATGGGTTTGATAGAAAAGGGTAGAGACTCTTTTGAATATAAATTGTCGGACATCATCGTGTTAAATCTATAATTTGTAATAATGTTATGTTTCAAAATTAACTAATTTTGTTGAAAATAATACCAATGTCTTTCAGCTTTAAAATAATCGAAAAAGAAAATATTAATAGCATTATTCCTTTGGTGCAAAAATTAACGAATAATAAAAATTCGGATACGATTTTAAAAGAACGTTTTGCTGAAATGGTGGAACAAAATTATGAATGTGCAGGGGTTTATGACGGCGACGCATTAATTGGGATTTCTGGTATGTGGTTCCAAACGAGACATTATGCAGGGAAAAGTATGGAAGTAGACCATGTTTATATTGAGGATTCCTATCAAGGTAAAGGTTTAGGTAAGCAATTTTTTAAGTGGCTTTATAGTTACGCTGCTAGTAAAGGGTGTAATAGTTCTGAATTAAATACTTATGTTCAAAATTACCCTTCACATAAGTTTTATTATAACGAAGGGTATGAAATTTTTGGGTATCACTTTTATAAAACTTTGTAAAGTTTAGTACGTAAGATAAATCCAACCTGAATAACTTTTGTTTTCTTCTGTTAGTTGCAATACATAAAAATAAGTACCAACTGGTAGTTTTTCACCTTGTGTACCAACGATTTCTTTATTAGCTACGCCATTAAAAGAATTGTCATAATTTTCTGCATCATAAACAATTCTTCCCCATCGGTTAAAAATCTGTAAGTTGTTTTTAAACAGTTCTACACCTTCAATAACAAAGACGTCGTTTAATTGATCACCATTAGGAGTAATTGCGTTGTACACGTTTAAACCATCACTACCTATTAAGGCTCCAAAGGTGATAATTTCGTAATCTTCTGGGGTAAACTCGACAGAGCTAATAGTACCATTGTTTATATCGCCAGTAATTGAAGAGTTACCTAAGTCTAACCATTTGTTCATGGTTTTACTCCAACCTACAACTCTTAAGTTCATTACGTCAGAAACTAAATTATCTATTTGACTTTCTTGATTCCAGGTTAATGTGACATAGGTTGGGTTTTTACCATCAAAATCCCAAAATTCTTCTGTACTAACTTGGTTAATAATACCTTCAAAAAGGGTAGTGTCAAAAGCATTTGTAAAAGTAGAAGGGAAGTTTGGGTCTTCATTAAAGTAGGCCGCACTAAACTTCACCACACTAGGTTGAGCAGGTGTAATTAAAGGTCTAAATTTATCGTCTTGACCAATAGGAAACACAAAAGATTGATCACTATTAACGGAGGTGTATCCATCTACATTTCTTAAATCATCTTCTAGTGCGTATACTGCATTGTTTAAATAGTCTAGAGAGATGTTTGGGTTTAATCTAGGAGTAATAACATCTCCTATTAAATAATCAACCCCGTTTGTTACTTCTGTATTGATTTCTAAAAATAAATGATCATCAACTGTAACTTCAATATCAAAAAAACGAGGTATTTTAGTTCCAGATATTGTTAGTGGGTCAGCGATACTATAAAACCCTGCTAAGCCTAAGTTCTGATTGAAATTTCCATCGTTTTGTAGGTCGGTATGAAACCCCATGGCTCCCTGGTTATGTATTTGAACATTACCAAAATTATGAAAAGCTGTTTGTGATTTTCCACTTTGTGAAAACAGAACAGTAAATATTATTATAATGGCGATTGTCTTATTCATAAGCTGTGTAAATTACTAATATGTTTTCTGTTTTGTTATCTACGTTTATCGTAAACCCGGTGGCATCAAATGAAGTAAAACTCGCAGAGGTTAAGCCTAAATTGTCTCCGTTATTATTTGAGTATCTAACACCTATACAGTGAGAGCTTGAAGCGTATCGAGAAATATCATTAATAGACGAACCGCTACCTCCAACATAAATGACTTGTTGCGTCGTGCCTCTTGCGTAACCAGTCATTCCTCCAAAAGAATTATTAAAGCCATTATTGTTATTGCCAAGACCATTGTCTTCGTCTATATTTTCACTTTCAATATTTGGATAGGCTTGAAACGATACTTGCGAAGGTTGAAAAGGAAGTCCTGTAATTATTTGGCTTCCAGTTGTGGAGATTACAAAGTGACCGATGTATGTTCCTGAAGGGCCTACAGGTCCAGTTGCGCCTTGAGGTCCTACAATACCTACAGTAGTAGTGACATTGTCCTCGTTAGTGTAAGTAACAGTCCCATCTGTGTTATCAACTAATGTTGTAATGGTTTCTACAATATTAGTACTCACGCCAGAAGCATTTTCGTGAGTAGCAATAGTTTTTCCACTAGTAACAACTTGTGTTACTTCCGAATCTAAATCGGTAAGAGGCACGTTAAGTGCTCCACCACCATCTGTAATTGTTAGGTTTGTTCCGTCTGAAGTAAATGCGGTATTGTGTTCATTTGTAGGGTCTGAATCCGCATCATTTCCACTTGCCCATTCTGTTCCGGTGCTCGTTGATGTTAGTACTTGTCCAGGTGTTCCAGGGGAGTCATTTTTATCAAGAACAGCGCCATCTAAATCTAAAGTTTCATTTATAGTTACTGTTGTTGCGCCACTTGTCTCATCAATATTGACAGCTTCTAAACCTCCTACAGCAAGACCTATCTCATCAGCAGCAGGACTATATAATCCTGTGTTTGTGTCGTCAGTAAATCTATATGCCGGTTCTCCTGTATTACCATCCGAGTTAAGGAAGCCTGCAGAACGTATAGCTCCAGTAACTTGTAGCTTATTGTCAGGTGTATTTGTGCCTATACCCATTCTGTTGTTTGTGTTATCCCAAAATAATTGTGTGTTATTTTCTGTGGGATTGCCATCTGCTCCAGCAAAAAATACTGATCCTTGTGTCCCTGTGTGTACTATTGAACTTAGATCAACAGCATTCGCTGTTCCATTTTCATCTAAATATTCTAGTTGATTAGAGGTCGTGTTGAATGCTAATGTTGTTACGGTTTCTAGGTTGTCCACAAGGTCTGTAAGATTTAATGCGGTTAGCATACCATTTTCATCAGTATAGTCAATGTTTGTGTCATCAGTATTTAATGCAATAGTTGTAGTTGTTTCGTCATAAATAGTAATTGTGCCATCTTCTGAGGTGTAGGTAAAAGTCCCGTTTGTGTTATTAACTAAGGTGGTAACAGTTTCTAAGTTTTCCACGATATTTGTTAAATCTAATGGAGTTGTAACTCCGTCCTCATCTGTGTAATTAATATTGGTATTATCGGTATCGAGTGCAATGGTTGTTAGAGTTTCTAATTGAGAAATATCTATAGTTATTGGATTTCCATCGTTATTATTAAAAGTATAAGTTCCATCTAAGTTTGCCGTAAGTGTCGCTTTTGATACTGAATCAATAGTGCCGTCCGGTTTTTGTAAACTAAAAGAACCATCTCCATTGTCGACTAAACCAATGGCGTCAATATAAGATTTTGGGGTTGCATCTGAAGCTCCTGTTGGAGTGCCTAGACTTGTAATAGTATTTGAACTCATGTCTAAATTACCAACCATAGTATCTCCAGTGACGTTAACATATCTTGGGTCGTAAAGTGCAGCGTTAAAAGGATCGATAGCAATCCAGTCCATAGTGTCTGCATCATATATATAGGTGTTTCCAACTTGAGCAGGGTCAGGAGCATCACTATTTACTACGTATATATCTCCTTCTTGAGGTGTTCCATTTATTTCATTTGGTCCAATCTGCCCTGTTGATGTAGTTGGTCCGGTATAAACATTTCCAATGGGTATATTAATGTTTCCATCAGCATCAGGACTGATTAAATTGACAGTTGCAACACGAGTACCATAGACCCAATCTGTGCCGTTCCAATATATTTCATCGTTTGTGTTTGTTCCATTGGCAAACATTGGTAATGTAATTTGGTCAGTTAAGTTGACTAAATTCCCAGTCGTTCCTGGAGTAGATAATTGAAGTTCTGTTCCATTTAGAAACAAATCTTGTAGTTCATTTGCTGAGTCGTTATCATTATCAATTACTGAAATTACCACAGGTGCTCCATCTTCATTTAAATAAGTGTAAGTTAGATCGCCATTATTTGTTATGGTTGTTAATGTTTCTAAATTTGAAGCATCGATTATTGTTGGATTACCGTCTTCATCGGTATATGTTAATGTTCCGTCGTTATTATCAACGATAGTGGTTAGTGCTTCTAGGTTGGCGATGATTGCTGTAAGATTAAGATTAGTTACGATACCATCTTCGTCTTTATAATCGATACTTGCGTTATCGGTATTAAGAGCAATCGTTGTTAATGTTTCTAAGTTTGCAACATCAAGAGTTGTGGCATCGCCGTCTTCATCGGTATATGTTAATGTTCCGTTGTTATTATCAACGATAGTGGTTAATGTTTCTAGATTTGCGATGACTGCTGCAAGATTAAGATTGGTTACTAAGCCATCTTCGTCTTTATAATCGATACTCGCGTTATCGGTATTAAGAGCAATCGTTGTTAATGTTTCTAAGTTTGCAACATCAAGAGTTGTGGCATCGCCGTCTTCATCGGTATATGTTAATGTTCCGTCGTTATTATCAACGATAGTAGTTAGTGCTTCTAGGTTGGCGATGATTGCTGTAAGATTAAGATTGGTTACTAAGCCATCTTCATCTTTATAATCAATACTCGCGTTATCGGTATTAAGAGCAATAGTTGTTAATGTTTCCAGGTTGGCAATATCTAAAGTTGTCGCAACACCATCTTCATCGGTATATGTTAATGTTCCGTCGTTATTATCAACGATAGTTGTTAGTGCTTCTAGGTTGGCGATGATTGCTGTAAGATTAAGGTTTGTTACGATGCCATCTTCATCTGTGTAATCGATACTCGCGTTATCGGTATTAAGAGCAATAGTTGTTAATGTTTCTAGGTTGGCAATATCTAAAGTTGTCGCAACACCATCTTCATCGGTATATGTTAATGTTCCGTCGTTATTATCAACGATAGTTGTTAGTGCTTCTAGGTTGGCGATGATTGCTGTAAGATTAAGGTTTGTTACGATGCCATCTTCGTCTTTATAATCGATACTCGCGTTATCGGTATTGAGAGCAATCGTTGTTAGCGTTTCTAAGTTTGCAACATCAAGAGTTGTCGCAACACCATCTTCATCGGTATATGTTAATGTTCCGTTGTTATTATCAACGATAGTTGTTAGTGCTTCTAGGTTGGCGATGATTGCTGTAAGATTAAGATTAGTTACGATACCATCTTCATCTGCGTAATCGATACTCGCGTTATCGGTATTAAGAGCAATCGTTGTTAGCGTTTCTAAGTTTGCAACATTAAGAGTTGTCGCAACACCATCTTCATCGGTATATGTTAATGTTCCGTCGTTATTATCAACGATAGTAGTTAGTGCTTCTAGGTTTGCGATGACTGTTGCAAGATTAAGATTGGTGACCACGCCATCTTCATCTGTATAATCGATACTCGCGTTATCGGTATTAAGAGCAATCGTTGTTAATGTTTCTAGGTTGGCAATATCTAAAGTTGTCGCAACACCATCTTCATCGGTATATGTTAATGTTCCATCATTATTATCAACGATAGTAGTTAGTGCTTCTAGGTTTGCGATGACTGTTGCAAGATTAAGATTGGTGACTACGCCATCTTCATCTGTATAATCGATACTCGCGTTATCGGTATTAAGAGCAATCGTTGTTAGCGTTTCTAGGTTTGCAATATCTAAAGTTGTCGCAACACCGTCTTCATCGGTATATGTTAATGTTCCGTCGTTATTATCAACGATAGTAGTTATTGCTTCTAAGTTGGCGATGATTGCTGCAAGATTTAGATTAGTTACGATGCCATCTTCGTCCGTATAATCAATACTAGTATTATCGGTATTAAGCGCTATGGTTGTTAGCGTTTCTAAATCAGCAACATCTAAAGTTGTGGCAACACCGTCTTCATTAGTATATGTTAATGTTCCGTTGTTATTATCAACGATGGTGGTTATTGCTTCTAGATTATCAACGATTGCTGCAAGATTAAGGTTTGTTACGATGCCATCTTCGTCCGTGTAATCGATACTCGCGTTATCGGTATTAAGCACAATGGCTGTTAATGTTTCGGCACTGTTTGTATCAACGATCGTAATAGTGCCGTCTTCTGAGGTATAAGTAAATGTGCCATCCGTGTTATTTAAAAGCGTAGTAACAGTTTCTAACGCAGAAACATCCAGTGTTATTGGTGTCCCGTTGCCGTTATCAAAAGTATAGGTCCCGTCACCATTATCAATCAGGGCAGATTTATTAATAATTGTAATAGCACCATCTTCACTGACATAACTAATAGAGCCATCATTATTATCCACAAGAGCTGTGATCGTTTCATTTGCCATAACATCAACACAAAGACTTGTCCAAGAGTTGTTGTTAAACTGAAATAAACAATGGAAGTCTGTGTTATAGACTATTGCTCCGTTCAGAGGAGTAATAGTATTCATTTCGGAATCAGATAGTCTTGTTACGACTAATGCTTTGTCCGAGCTTTCTAATTCTAAGATTGAATTTTGATCTATAGTTTGAGGGTTGTTACCTATTTTTACTTGGGCAAATAAATTTGAGGAAAGTAAAAGAATTAGGACTAGTAAAAACTTTTTCATTATTTGGGATTTTAATACTAAAATAAGGAAGATTTCTTGTTTTTTTAACAAATCAGTTCTGTTTATTAGGTATCTATCGACGAACGGTAAAATAAAGCTGTTTAAAAACATTAAAATTTTTAATAAAAAATAGTTGTTATTTGAGAATAAGTAGTATCTTTGCCATCGGAAATGCGAGAGTAGCTCAGTTGGTAGAGCGTCAGCCTTCCAAGCTGAATGTCGCCAGTTCGAACCTGGTCTCTCGCTCTAAAAGCTTCATCATAACGATGAAGCTTTTTTTGTGGAATAATATGAAGTAGTATTTATGTATGTTTTCAAGTAGTTAATCCCGTGAGGAGTTGTGGAATGACAGTATTGTAGATTTATTATAGTCATTTTTACACTTTTAGTTTGTTATTTCAACTCATTTAAAAATGTGCCAGTTTCTATTTCATAAGGTTCTGTGTCGTATTCAAAAACTCGAGCGTGCAATGCACCTTTAAGTTGTATTGATTGTCCTTTAACTTCTAACCAGCTCCCTTCGCGTAATCCAACTACAGGTTGTGTGTTAAATTGATGAAACTCTTTAATTCTAGTTTCTCTAGTTTCTCCCATGTGTGTGCTATTATTATCTGGATCTAAATAATGAGGGTTGATATTAAAAGGGATAAATCCTAATGTTTTAAAACTTGGAGGGTATACAATTGGCATATCGTTGGTTGTGCGGATATTTAATCCACAGATGTTGCTCCCTGCGCTAGTTCCTAAGTATGGCGTTCCGTTATTAATGGCTGCTTGTAAGGGTGCTAATAATTGGTGTTTGTATAATGCGCTGACTAAAACAAAGGTGTTTCCGCCTCCTGTAAATATCCCTTTTGCATTTGCTATAGCTTCAGCAGGGTTTTTAAAGGTGTGTAAGCCTGTTACGTTTATATTGATTTTGGCAAAAGCTTCTGATGCTTTTTGTGTGTAATCGTCGTGAGAAATGCCGCTAGGTCGTGCATACGGAATAAAAATAATGTCTTTTATATCTTTAAAATGAATTTTTAAAGCGTCTAGTAAATAGTCCAAGTATGCTCCAGAATGTAGGGTGGAAGTACTTGCGATTAATAATTGTTTCATAAGTATAGTTTTTGTAAATTTAGTTATTAGAAGCTTTTAACAAAAGATTATAGAGGCTTTACATTGAAATTAAGACTAAAAGTTTTTAATTTACCTAAAATCAACCAACATGAAATCATATCTTATTGCCTTTTTATTATTAACTTTTAGTTTTACTTCTGCTCAAGACTCTACTCGAGTTGAGGTAAAGGGGAAAATTATTATCGACTCTCCAGATCTTGAAGGGATAACAATTTACAACTCGTCTTCCAATAAAGGAACTGTAACGGACGAAAAAGGAGAATTTACTATAAGTGCAATGTTGAATGATAAAATTAGTGTGTCAGCACTTCAGTTTAAGGATTTTAATGTGGTTGTAGCAAAGGAAGTTATTGATTCTAAGCAAATGAATGTGTACTTGGTAGAACAAGTTAATAAGCTAGATGAGGTTGTTATTTTGCCTTACAATTTGACTGGGTTTTTAAAAGAAGACGTTACAAACGTAGAAACGTATAATCCTGACATGGATGCTATTTACTTTGGAGTTAACGATATTAGTTTTTACGAGTTTGCAGATGACGAATATAGTAAAGTTGAAAACTTGGCTGCCATGAGTCAAAACGAAAGAATAAGATACCAGGCAGATGGTATGGCTATTTTAGGGGGGTTAGTTGGGTTGTTATTTAAGAAAAAAGATAAGAGTAAACGCGATAATACTGTATCTACAGAACAGGAATTTACAACATTAGGAGATATTTATAATCATGATTATTATACTATAAACTTTAAAGTGCCCGAGGATCAAGTAGAGGCTTTTATAGCTTATGTTCAAGTTAACGATTTTGATGTTAATCTACTAAAAAAGGGTAAAGAAATGCAGTTAATAGAACATCTTAATGCGCAAAGTCAAGAATTTTTAAAAGCAACTGTTGAAAAAGAATAAATTATTTTTAAACGTAATTATTCTATGTGTTTTTCATTATGCTCAGGCTCAGAAAATTGAGTTGTCAGGGACTATCTTAGGAGATGAAGATGTTGAAGGGATACATGTGTTAAACAAGACTTCATTGACTAGTGCAACATCAAATAGTGATGGTGTATTCTCTATTTCAGCTAAACTAAACGATACTGTTATTTTTTCTGCCGTTCAATATAAAACTTTATTTAAGGTTGTAAGTGAAGAAAATATAACTTCAAAAGCATTACAAGTTACATTGGAGACTTTTGTTAACGAGTTGGACGAAGTGTTTTTAGTACAGCCTTTGTCCGGAAACTTAATAGATGATGTTTCTAATTCAGAAGCAAAACCTGTAATCAATTTTTATAACGTCGGTATTCCTGGTTATATAGGCAAGCAAAAAACACAATCTGAGAGACGTTTATTTGAGGCAACTACTGGAGGTGGATTTATACCTTTAAATCCAATTCTAAATGCAATTTCTGGAAGGACTAAAAAGTTGAAGGAAATGATTCAGCTAGAAAATGATGACGCGTTGTTGGCAAGGTTAAAAAACGATTTATCTATCGATTTTTTTGATGCTAATCCTTTAGAGCAAAAGTATCATGTAGAGTTCTTTTATTTTGTTCAAGAAGATCCTGATTTTAGGAAGGCATGTTCTAAAAGCAACTTAGAGGCTTTTACTTTTTTTAAAAAGAAATTAGAACAGTACAATCAAAATTTAAAGGCTAAAGAATAAAATAGTATTTGGAATACTTTTTGTAACTAATCTATTAAGTTTGTAATTATAATATCATATCATGAAAGCATTTAAATATCTGTTGTTTCTTAGTCTTTTTTCGTTGTTTGCCTTTAATTCGGTACATAAATATTATGTAAGTATAACGCAGATCGAATATGCTAAGGATAAGCAATCGGTGCAAATTATATCTAGAATATTTGTTGACGATTTTGAGAAATTACTTCGTAAACGGTATGATGAAAAGATAACTTTAAATGATGGTCAAGATGAAGCTGTAATTGATAGTTATATTAAAAAGTATCTTTCACAAAAAATAATGATCAATATTAATGGAGAGCCAGAAGCTTTATCTTTTATCGGAAAAGAGTATGATGAGGACATTATGCGTTGTTATCTAGAAATAGAAAATGTGTCTTCAATCAAAAGTTTTGAAATACAAAATAAAGTCTTATTCGATATTTTTGATGATCAAAAAAATATTGTGAGAAATAATATAAATGGTAAAAACAAAACTTTTGTTTTAATCCCAGAGAAAGATAAAGGTTTGTTAAACTTTTAATAAACGATGTAGTCAACGTTAATTTTTGTTAAATTGACGACCTTAAAGTAACAACCACTCACAAATGAAAAAATTAAAGTATCTATTTCTTTCGGCACTTTTCGTGTCTGTAAGTGCCTTTGCGCAAGACCAAAAGGAAGACCAGAAAGAACGTCAACCAGGTCACACAAATAACAACAAGTTTAAGCAGTTGTATGAAGAGTTTTCAACGCCTAATATGTATAGAGCAGCTTCAGGTGCTCCAGGTGCAGCTTATTACCAGCAGCAAGCGGATTACAAAATGGACTTACAGCTTGATGATGTTAATGCAAAATTATCAGGTTACGAAACCATTACGTATACTAACAATTCTCCAGATAATTTAAGTTATTTATGGGTTCAGTTAGATCAAAACATGCGTGCTAAAGATTCTAAGACACCATTAATCAGTGATGATGCTTCGCAACCAGCAACTACACCAGGTAGTTTTACAAATAGTTATTTGACAGAAGCTTTTGATGGAGGATTTAATATTCAAGAAGTAAAAGACAGTAAAGGTCGTGCATTACCACATATGATTAATCGTACGATGATGCGTGTTGAAATGCCAACAGCTTTAAAGTCGGGAGATTCATTTTCATTTTCAATCAAATGGTGGTATAACATTAATGACCACGTAAATGGTAGAGGGCGTTCAGGTTATGAGTATTTTCCTGAAGATGATAATAGAGCTTATGTTATTGCACAATTCTACCCAAGAATGGCAGTGTATAATGATGTGGAAGGCTGGCAAAATTCTCAGTTCTGGGGGCGTGATGAGTTTGCATTACCTTTCGGGAATTTTGAAGTAAATATTACCGTTCCTGAAGATCATATTTTAGATGGAACAGGGAAATTGACGAATAGAAAAGAGGTCTTTTCAAAAGACATGATGAAGCGTTACGAGCAAGCAAAAACATCTTATGACGAGCCTGTTGTTATTGTAACACAAGACGAAGCTATTGCTAAGTTAAGTACAAAAGCAACAAAGACTAAAACATGGAAGTTATATGCAGAAAATGTACGTGACTTTGGTTTTGCCACGTCAAGACGATATATCTGGGACATGATGAGTGTTAAGATTGGTGGTAAAGATGTAATGGCTGTATCTTTATATGGTAAAGAAGGAAATCCATTATGGGAACAATGGTCAACTAAAGCAGTAGCAAGTACTTTAAAGTCTTACTCTCGTATGACTTTTGATTATCCTTATCATAAAGCAATATCAGTTCATGCTAAAGAGCAAGGGATGGAATATCCAATGATTTGTTGGAATTATGGTCGTCCAGATAAAGATGGAAACTATAGTGATAGAACTAAGTTTGGAATGATGTCTGTAATTATTCATGAAGTAGGACATAACTTTTTTCCTATGATTGTAAATAGTGACGAACGTCAATGGACTTGGATGGATGAAGGATTAAATACATTTGTACAATACGTAGCAGAACAAGATTTTGGTAAATGGTATCCTGCGGCATTATCTGAAGGGCAAACGGCCTATCCATCACGTCGTGGACCTGCAGCAAATATTGTAAGATATATGGGAGGAGATCAAGATTATATTGCTCCTATTATGACTAAAGGATTAAATACGTACCAATTTGGTAATAACGCTTATAGTAAGCCCGGAACAGCGCTTAATATTTTACGTGAAACAGTAATGGGGCATGAGTTGTTTGACTATGCTTTTAGAGAATACGCACAACGTTGGATGTTTAAGCACCCTACACCAGAAGATTTCTTCCGAACAATGGAAGATGCATCAGCAGTTGATTTAGATTGGTATTGGAGAGGTTGGTTTTACACAACAGATTATGTTGATATCGGAGTTAAAGATGTAAAAAAGTATTATGTGTCTAATGAGCCTAATGCGGAAATTAAGAAAATTGCAGAACAAAGAGGAATGAAGTTAAGCGATTTGCCGCCTTTAGTCTTTTTTGTAGAAGAAGGAGGTGAAGATTTTGACGATAAATTAAAAGGGAAAACAGCTTTAGAGAACTCTGCAACATTAAATGAATATGTTATGGATAACTTTACAGCAGAAGAACGTGCAAAAATAAAAGAACCTAAATTCTTTTATAAAGTGACTTTCGAAAAGCCAGGTGGGTTAGTGATGCCAATTATTGTTGAGTATACGTATTCAGATGGAACATCAAAAACAGAAACGTATCCAGCACAAATTTGGAGACTTAATGATAAAGAAATAAGTAAGACTTTAGCAACCGAAAAAGAGATTGTTAATATTACTGTAGATCCTAAATTAGAAACTGCAGATGTTGATACTTCTAACAACTCATGGCCAAGAGAAATGAAAGCTAGCGAGTTTGATAACTTTAAAGAGAAAAACAAAAACTAAGTAGTCGTTTTTAAATATTAAAAAGCCCTTAAAGCGTAAGTTTTAAGGGCTTTTTGTTTTAGGCTTATTTTGATAGTGTTGTTTTGTATTACAAGTAGTAAAACTTATAGTTTACTATAGAGAAGTATAAAGACAATGGATTTGAGGTTTTAGGATTGTTAAGAGGTGTAGTTGCATTGGTGTGGAGTTAAAATAGTATAAATGATCTGAGTTGTCAAAGTAGAAAGGTCAAAGGGTAATAATGTAATAAGTAATTTAGTATTAAATAGCAGTATTACTATTCCGTTATATACCAATGGAGATGAAGGGGGGTATCTAGCGAGGTAATTATTTAAAAAAGGGTGGAGCTAGAGTGCGGAGACATAAATAAGTGCTATTTGTTTTAAATATAAAAAAGCGACTACTTTATCAAGTGGCCGCTTTTTTATAATAAGATTTTTGTAGAATACAGTTGAAAGGCTTATTGATAAACCTATTATGTCTTTGACGTCGTCTAATTTTGTTTTTTATTTGGTTATTCCTGGAGGATATTTCTCCATAATCTTAGATACGAATTCTACAATGCGCTCTTCTTTTTTCTCGACGTTTTTAGAGAGGTAGCCAGTACCTTGGCCTTGCCAAACTAATTCTTTTTTATTGGCATCAATTAAATCAACAAATAAGACACCTTGAGTCGATGTTGATATATTTGGTTGCGAATTCCAACCCCATCCCCAGCGTGGTCCGCCCCAACCCCAAGCTCCAGCGCCCCAAGAGTTGTTGTACACATCTACACGTTGATTAGATTTTGTAAAAATACTAACCAGTACATCGGGATTTTCAGATTTAGTAAAGCCTTTAGCTAATAGTTCCGATTCGATAGCGCGTAAGATTCTGCGTTTATCCAAATCACTAATCTCAGCTTTGTCAATTCCTGATTTAAAAAAAGCAAAAGTTTTGTAATTGTCAAAGTTTACAGCTTTGTCATAATCTGCAGCTACTTTAACAGAGCTGCATGATGTTAGTGCAAGTACCACTAACACAATCGGTAAAAATTTAATAATTTTTTTCATAGCGTTATTGTTTTAAAGTGAGTTCAATAAATCATCATCGACTAGATTAGGTAATGTTACTTTTAAATTAGGCTCGGCATCCATTGCGCGTTTTATAGCAAAAATAGCCTCGTCATTTCTAGCCCAGCTTCGTCTAGAAATACCATTATTAACATCCCAAAATAGCATTTGTTTTAATCGTTTTGATGCTTCTATACTACCATCAAGAACCATACCAAATCCGCCATTAATAACTTCTCCCCAACCAACGCCACCACCATTATGGATACTTACCCAAGTCGCCCCTCTAAAACTATCACCAATAACGTTTTGTATTGCCATATCTGCTGTAAATCTTGAGCCATCATAAATATTAGAGGTCTCACGATAGGGGCTATCCGTTCCAGATACATCATGATGATCACGCCCCAGTATTATAGTATCAATCTCACCATTCTTAATAGCTTGGTTAAATGCTTCTGCTATTTTCATGCGCCCTTCAGCATCTGCATATAATATTCTAGCCTGAGAGCCTACAACTAATTTGTTATCTTGTGCACCTTTAATCCATTGGATATTATCAGCCATCTGCTGTTGGATTTCTTCTGGCGAATGTTTCTTTATTTCTTCTAAAACATTACAAGCGATTTGGTCTGTTTTTGCTAAATCCTCTGGTTTTCCTGAGGCGCAAACCCATCTAAAAGGCCCAAAACCATAATCAAAACACATAGGTCCCATAATATCTTGCACATAGCTAGGATATCTAAAGTCAATACCATTTTCAGCCATTATATCGGCACCAGCTCGAGAGGCTTCTAATAAAAAGGCATTACCATAATCAAAGAAGTAAGTTCCTTTTGCCGTATGTTTATTTATTGCAGTAGCATGTCTGCGTAAGGTGAGTTGAACTTTTTCTTTAAATAACTCAGGGGAATTAGCCATCATTAGATTGGCTTCATCAAAAGTTATACCGACTGGATAATATCCTCCAGCCCAAGGATTATGTAATGATGTTTGATCACTACCTATGTCTATATGTATATTAGCTTGATCAAATGCTTCCCATACATCAACTATGTTTCCTAAGTAAGCAATAGAAACAGTTTCTTTTTCGGCTTTAGCCTTAGTAACACGCAGGGCTAATTGTTCTAGGTCTGTAATCTTCTCATCAATCCAACCTTGATCTAGTCGGACTTGTGTGATTTTAGGGTTGACTTCTGCGCAAACTGTAATACAACCAGCAATATTTCCAGCTTTAGGTTGTGCGCCAGACATACCTCCTAAACCAGAGGTCACAAAAAGGTGTCCTTTAGGGTCTTTTTTTATTTTTCTAAAAGCGTTTAAAACGGTAATTGTAGTACCATGCACAATTCCTTGCGGGCCGATATACATATAACTACCAGCTGTCATTTGACCATATTGTGTTACTCCTAATGCATTAAATTTTTCCCAATCATCAGGTTTGGAATAGTTAGGTATCATCATTCCGTTTGTAACCACAACTCTTGGTGCGTCTTTATGGGAAGGGAATACACCCATTGGATGTCCAGAATACATGGTTAATGTTTGCTCGTCATTCATCTCTGCCAAATACTTCATAGTTAATAAGTATTGTGCCCAATTAGAAAACACACCACCATTTCCACCATAGGTAATCAACTCGTGTGGGTGTTGTGCAACAGCATAATCTAAGTTGTTTTGTATCATTAACATGATAGCAGCAGCTTGTTTTGATTGAGCAGGATATTCAGAAATTGGTCTAGCATAAATCTTGTAGTCAGGTCTAAAACGGTACATGTAAATACGTCCGTAAGTTTCTAGTTCTGTTTTAAATTCAGGTAATAATATACCATGATGTTTTTTGTCAAAATAACGCAGCGCATTTTTTAGAGCTAATTTTGTTTCCGCGTCACTTAAAATGGCTTTCCGTTTTGGAGCATGGTTAATGGAAGCGTCAAAAGGTTTTGGTTCTGGTAATTGGTTTGGGATACCTTCTAGTATTTGATCTTTAAATGTCATAACGTCTATTGACTTTAATTTTTTTTAATTGAGTTTGTTTTGGCATTAAATCCATAAGGACAATGTCTGCAACCACTTTCGCAACAATAGCCTCTTTTTAAATGGTATTGCTCTGTAAAACAGCGATAACCTTCAGGTGTTAAGTAGTAATCGCCGTCTTCTATAGGAATTATCTTCTTCATATCACAAAGATAGCGTAAATTGGAATATATTTTGAGAGGTATCAATTATGATAATAGTGTCCAAGTATTTAGTGCCCAAAGGTTATACTGGTATGACCGTGTTTCCGTTTATCTTTTTAAAAAATAAAGCTCTAAAACAGAGTGAAACACTTATTAATCATGAAAGAATTCATCTTAGACAGCAACTGGAAATGCTAATACTTCCATTTTATATTTGGTATGGAATAGCGTTCTTAATTAATCTTGTGAAATATAAAAACGGGTTCTTGGCCTATAAGAATATTAGTTTCGAACGAGAAGCATATTGTAACGATGCTAATTTAGACTATCTAAAATCAAGACCATTTATGCGATTTTTAAAGTATCTTAGCAAGCATGAAATTTAAGCCTGAACTTAGTGTAAACCAAAACATAGAACTCCCTTTTAAGAGTTCGGTTTCATTACACCTAAAACGAGAAGATTTAATCCATCCCATTATTTCTGGAAATAAGTATAGAAAGTTAAAGTATAATATCGCTTTCGCGGAACAACATAATCATGATACTTTATTGACATTTGGTGGTGCATTTTCTAATCATATTGCGGCCACAGCAGAGGCTGGCCGTGTTTTTGGATTTAAAACAATAGGGATTATAAGAGGAGAGGAATTAAGAGATAAGATTTCGGACAACCCTACGCTAAAGTTTGCGCAATCTTGCGGAATGACTTTTAAGTTTATTAGTAGAGAACTGTTTAGATTAAAAGGAACACAATCCATTCTAGATAAATTGAAAAGGGAATTTGGTGATTTTTATCAAATACCGGAAGGTGGGACTAATGATTTGGCTATAAAAGGATGCGAAGAGATTTTAACTAAAGCAGACGATCATTTTGATTATATCTGTTCTTCTGTGGGGACGGGTGGTACCTTAGCGGGATTAATCAATAGTTCCGGAATTAATCAGCAAGTTTTAGGTTTTTCGGCTTTAAAAGGCGACTTTTTAAAAGAAGATATTAGTAAATTTGCAAAACAGAAAAACTGGCAATTAATAACCGATTATCATTTTGGTGGATACGCTAAAATAAATACAGACTTGGTGTCGTTTATTAATACATTTAAAAAACAACACAACATCGCTTTAGACCCAGTGTATACCGGGAAAATGATGTTTGGAATTTTTGAGCTAATACAATCAGGTTTTTTTAAACCAGATTCAAAAATTTTAATGATTCATACTGGTGGTTTACAAGGTATAGTTGGTATGAATAAAAGGCTAAAACAAAAACAGCAACAATTAATTTTATAGTAAATGAAAAAAATAATTACCATTCTTTGTTTAACATTGTTAATTGTTAGTTGTGGATCTTCAAAAAAGGTAACAACAAAAAAAGGAAAGCAAAGAACCGTTAAGGTAGATCGAAAGAAAAAAGTAACAGAGAAGGAAAAGCCAGTTGCTATTGTAGAAGATGACGTTAGAAAAGAAACACCTGAAGTCTATGCTAACAAGACTGAAGAGTATATAGCGGTATTTAGTGATATTGCTAAAGATGAAATGATTAAATATAGAGTACCCGCAAGTATTACTTTAGCGCAAGGTATTTTGGAATCTGGCTCTGGACAAGGACGTTTATCTGTAGAAGCAAATAATCACTTTGGTATTAAGTGCCATAATTGGGAAGGTGCTAAAATTTATCATGATGATGATGCATCACAAGAATGTTTCCGTAAATATAAAAATGCAAAATACTCGTTTAGAGACCATTCTTTATTTTTAGCAGAACGTAAACGGTATTCAAAATTATTTGACTTAGAAAAGGACGATTATCAGGGTTGGGCAAAAGGATTAAGAGCTGCTGGTTATGCAACCGATAGAAAATACCCGAATAAATTAATTAGCTTAATAGAACGTTACCAGTTGTATCGTTTTGATGCAGATGTTTTAGGTAAAGAAATAGCGACTAACGATAAGCATTCAGTTATAAAAGGGGACACGTTGTATTCAATCTCTAAAAGATATAATATTTCTGTTACCGAATTAAAAGAATTAAATAGTTTAGAAGACAATAATTTGTTCATAGGACAGATTTTATTTGTAAAACCAATTCCAAAAGATTATTAAGGTTTATGATTTATAAACGAAGTAGTGCTTTGTTTGCAGAAGCAGAGAAAGTAATTCCTGGAGGTGTAAACTCTCCAGTCCGTGCATTTAAAGCAGTAGGTGGAACGCCTATTTTTGTAAAAGAAGCTAAAGGGGCTTATTTGTATGACGAAGATGGTAACCAATTAATAGATTATATCGCTTCTTGGGGGCCAATGATTTTAGGTCATGCGCATAAACCAGTGGTTGATGCAGTTATTGATAAAGCTAAAAAAGGGACCTCTTTTGGTATGCCAACTGAAATTGAAACCAAAATTGCGGAGTTAGCGGTATCTATGGTGCCTAATATTGATAAGATTCGTTTTGTTAATTCAGGTACAGAAGCTTGTATGAGTGCTGTCAGATTAGCACGAGGCTTTACTAATAAGGATAAGATTATAAAATTTGCTGGTTGTTATCATGGGCATTCAGATTCGTTTTTAATACAAGCGGGTAGTGGTGCAGTAACTTTTGGATCACCAAATAGTCCAGGAGTAACTCAAGGTACCGCTAAGGATACATTATTGGCTAAGTATAATGATTTAGCAAATGTTGAAGCTTTAATTGAAGCGAATAAAAACGAAATAGCTTGTATTATAATTGAGCCAGTGGCTGGTAATATGGGGTGTATTCCTCCAAAAGCAGGTTTTTTAGAAGGGTTAAGACAATTGTGTGATGCTAATAATATTTTATTGGTATTTGATGAGGTTATGACCGGATTTAGATTAGCTAAAGGTGGAGCGCAAGAATTATTAGGTATTAAAGCAGATATTGTGTGTTTTGGTAAAGTAATAGGAGGTGGTTTGCCTGTAGGTGCTTTTGCAGCTAAGGCTGAAATCATGAATCATTTAGCACCCTTAGGACCAGTATATCAAGCAGGAACATTAAGTGGTAATCCATTAGCTATGGCTGCAGGATTGGCAATGTTAGAAGCGTTAAATACAGGTGATGTGTTTTCAAGTTTAGCTAAGAAAACAGAATACCTACATAAAGGTATTGCTGAGGTTTTAGAACGATTAAACGTAACGCATACTATAAACAGATTAGGATCTATGATGTCTGTCCACTTTAGTGAAGGTCAGGTTGTGGATTTTGAAACGTCTGCTAAAGGAAATAACGAAACATTTAAAACTTTTTTCCATGGGATGCTTAATCAAGGTGTTTATTTGGCGCCAAGTGCTTTTGAAAGTTGGTTTTTAAATGATGCGCTATCATATGACGATTTAGATAAAACGATTGCAGCTTGTGAAGCTGTCTTTAGTTAATAGAAAATATTAGACATTAAAAAAGCCGATTATAAATTTATAATCGGCTTTTTTTTATATGTACTAAGACTAAATTATTCTGTTTGAGAATTACCTGATAATTCTAAATACTTAGTGTATTGTTCGTCATTAAGTACTTCATTCATTTGTGAAGATAAACGATCGTTGATTTTCTTTTCTAATGCGCTATATTCACTTGTACCTGACTCTAATGAATTGTTTAGTGTTTCTGATTTTGCATAAAATTCTTGAAATGCAGGATACATTAATTCTTGAGTAGGTTTGTTCGCTTTTAAAGCTTTACCAAGCTCAACCGTTTTTGTTAGTGCTGCAGTAGTGACTTCTGCACTAAATTTTTGTTGTGCGCTAGCAGTGTTAGTTGCTAAAAATAAACCAAATACAAAAAGACAAAGCGTAATTATTTTTTTCATTGTGTAAGAGTTAATTAATTATACTTTCAAAGTAACACTTTTAGTTTAATAATCGCAAATAAAAAAGACGCTGAATAGATAATCAGCGTCTTTTTTCCTTAAAATGTAAATATTTCTTAATTATTCATCAGTTTCAGTACTATTTTTCTCACCTTTTCCGTGTTTTCTTTCGCCTTTTTTATTATGCTTACGTCCATGGTTTCTTTTCATTTCTGATTTTTCCCACTTTTCATATTGGTCAGCATTTAAGATATCCTTCATTTGCTTTTTAGTTGCTATTTGTGCATCTAATTTAGCATTCATTCTTTTAAGTTTTTCTTCTTTACTTGGTTTTGCTTTTTCAGAGTCGTCTTTTTTGTCGGCATGCTTTTTAAAGTGCTCCTTTCTTTGCTTTGCATTTTCTAAATTTAAAGCCATAACTTTTGTTTGTTGTGCTTCTGTTAAATCTAAATGCAAAGTCATTTTTTTAGTTTTTAACTCTGCCATTTCTTTTGGTTCAAGTTTCATGCGTTTTTCCATACGTTCTTTTTTGTTTTCTTGACGTTTTTCGCTACTGTTATCTTGTGCATTTGCTTGAAATGTAATTAAAGCTAATGCTAGTATTGCTAATTTTTTCATTTGTATCTTATTTTAAATTGTTATACTTCTAAGACCAGCTATTTTCTAAAAGGTTTAATAAGTGCTTGTTTTTTAGCTTTTAATTAACATTGGTTTTCGCCATTTCTACAAGTTCTAAAGTGGTGGTGTATAGCGGTTTGTTTTCCATTTTGCTTTTTAACCAAGCGTAGAAACTCATAACAAAAATGTCTTCTTGTTGGGCGTCAACCCAAATAAAAGCACTTTCTATTCTAGCCTTAAATGTTGTAGTCGTTACAATATTTGGGTCTTTAAAGTATAACTCGACAAAGCTTAAATACGTGATAACTCGATTTTGATTAATTTGTTTTAAATAGGAGTAGTATTGTCGTTTAAAACTACGTAGTCTAGAGTCTACTAAATCGATGTTCTCTAATTCTATTTGTATTATAATGTCTATTAAGTTTTTTTTAATAACCCATTCTTTTCCTGCTTTAGTTTCGTAATAAGCATCGGTATGATAAAAAGTAGCCATAACTTGATTTGCTTTTTTGTAGGCGTCATGTTGTACATGGGTCATGATTAAGCATAAGTGGATGTCTAACTGGTTTTCTATATCTTGATGTTTTAGTTTAGTGCTTTTTTCTAGTAAGGCAATAGCTTCTGTTTGTTGGTTCGTGTAATTAAATGTCAAACCTTTTAATAGGTTGTGTTTTAATATAAAGGTATTGTAGTGCTTTTTTTGATTACTCTTTAATTGTGTTTCCATTGCATTCAAGTACAACGAAGCTTCGTCAAATTTTTTGTTCCTAAATAAAGTATTGGCAATCATATATAGTATCTGAATGTGATAATAAGTTTGTTTCTCTCGGTTTTTGTATGATTTTAGAGTGGTATAATGTTTTAGTAAAAAGGATTCTATTTTATAATAGTCATTGGTTACAAAAGCGGATAAGCTAACAATACTTATAATTTGATATATTGCTTTAAATGTAATGGCATTTTCTAGATTTATATTATGCTCTTCCAGAGTATTGTTTAATAATGTTTCTAGATCTAAGACAGCACCTTTATAGTTTATGTTGTTTAATGTTTGTCTGATTTTAGCATAGACAATGTTTAGCTGATCTTCTATATAAGCATTATGTTGATTACTTTTAAAAGCAGTAATGTAATATTCTAGTTTATCTTGTGGTTGTGAGTAGGAATATTGAATTTTGGTGTGATAAATTTCATTCAAAATAGAAAATAAAGCATGTTCTATTGCTATTGCTTCAGCTTTCGATAATAATTTATAGGCTGTTTTGTATTGTTTTTTAGTAAGGCAGGCTCTAGCAGTGATTAGTAGTTTTATTAATTGCATTTCTACAGTACTCTCGTCTGCCAGATGTTTGTTGGCTATAAAATCTATAACAGATTGATATAAACGTTTTCTTAAGGCATGATACGCTCCTTTTTTCTGACTACCATAAAGCATATTACAAATGGTATATGTGTCCATGTCTTTATCTTGAAGTAACTTGTAGAGTTGTACGTTTTTGGTATCGCTTCTTTTGTTCTTTTTTTCTAGAAATGTTATAAACTGTTGTTGTTCTTCATTAGAAAATGTTGAAATTAAGCTATTTAAATCAGTCATTTAATCGTCATTATTTAGTTAAAAATAACCTTTTATATTGGGTTAATTCTATTTTTATTCTAAAATATATCGTCAGTTTTATTTTAAATCTGTTTTTATAGAACTCTCTGCCTGTTGCATCTTTGTCCTATAATCAACAAATCAAAATATCATGAAAACATTTTTTAAAGCAACACTTATCGTTTTATTTTTTAGCGTATTACTAGCTAACAGAATGGAGATTCAAGATTATTTAATAGACAGCTATCAATCTTATGTAGCAGATTTAAGTAATCATACAGGAAGTAAGGTGAGTTATTTAGGTGTCTAAAACAAATTAGCTTTATCCGTCTTATCAGTTTATAGACATTATGTCTTACACTTTATTTTATATAATAATTATCAAAAACAAAAATAGTATGGATTATCAAACAACAGTTTCAATTAATGAAGACCAAAAGTCTAAAAAGTTTAAAAAAAAGGTAGCAACATATAATACAAAACCCACGCCGGCATTTGTAGGAGCATCTTGGGCAGCTTTATGTCTTGGTATGGTTTCTTATTGCATTGGATTATGGAATGCAAATATGGTTCTAAATGAAAAAGGGTATTATTTTACAATCTTACTGTTTGGATTATTCTCTGTAATATCTGTACAGAAATCCGTGAGAGATAAGCTTGAAAATATACCAGTAACTGAAATTTATTACGGCATAAGTTGGTTTACTTCTGTTGCAGCAATCGCGTTATTAGTTATTGGATTGTGGAACGCAGATTTAGTACTTAGCGAAAAAGGGTTTTATGGAATGTCATTTACCTTAAGTCTTTTTGCTGCTATTGCGGTGCAAAAAAACACGCGTGATATTGCCTTTTTAGCAAATGAGAAAGCAGACAATGTTTAATGTTTTGTTTTGATGATTGGTTAATGTGATGATTAACCTAAAGCCTCGTGACCTGTGTTACGAGGTTTTTAACTAAAACTAATTAAAACCATTAAAAATGAGCACAAAATTTGTAAAGACATTACCAGAATTACTAAAAAATCAGATAATATCTGAAGACACTGCATTACGGATAGAGCGCTACTTTGAATCTAAAGAAGCCAAAGCACCTAATAGGTTATTTCTACTGTTTGCTGTTTTGGGATCTCTATTAATAGGGTCCGGAATAATATTACTATTTGCCCATAATTGGGAATATTTGCCTAAGATGGTCATAACAGTATTGGCTTTTATCCCTTTGGTAATTGGACAATTGCTAGTTGGTTTTTCGATATTTAAAAAGAAGAGTCAAACGTGGAAAGAAGCATCAGGTGTCTTTCTGTTTTTTGGGGTAGGAGCTGCAATTGCTTTAGTTGGCCAAATTTATAATGTACCGGGCAATTTAGAAGACTATTTATTAACTTGGATTTTACTTTGCTTACCATTAGTTTATTTGCTGAAATCAAAAGTGTTGGCAATACTGCACCTGGTTTTTGCAACTTATTATGCTTGTTTAGTCGGGTATTTTGATAACGGGCAGATACCTTGGTTGTATTTGGTTATGCTAGTTGGTGTACTTCCTTTTTATTATAATGTCATAAAAAACGAGTCAGCTTCTAACGGGTTTTCTTTCCTTAATTGGTTATTTCCATTAAGTTTGACCATTACATTTGCGGCTTTTTTAGAGGTTTCAAGCAGTATTTTGTATCTGGTTTTTATATTGTTTTTTGGGTTGCTTTACAATATTGGGCAATTACCTTATTTAAAATTTCTAAAACTAAGAAAAAACGGTTACTTAGCAATTGGATCTCTTGGTGTAGTTGTTACACTTCTTTTAGCGTCTTTTCATAGATATTGGTCGGGAGACTTTAATTATGAGTATTACAGTGTATCAAGTTTTTACGTTCCAATACTTTTGATCACGCTTACAATAGCAACCCTAGTCTATAGTCATATAAAAGATAGCTTAAAACCATTTAACTTGTTTAGATATGTATTTGTGTTATACTTAATTGTTTTTATAATTAGTAGTTATTATGCAATTGCAGGACTAGTGTTAATTAACTTCCTAATACTTGCTTTAGGTATTGCGACAGTAAAAACGGGAGTGGATAAATGTCACTTCGGAATCTTAAACTATGGATTGTTAATTATTACAGGTTTAATAAGTTTTAGGTTTTTTGATACAAATATGAGCTTTGTTATTCGTGGCTTATTATTCATAACTATAGGAGTCGGTTTCTTTAGTACAAACTACGTCATGCTTAAAAAGCAGAAATCAAATCAAAATAAATCTTTAAACAATTAAGATGAAAACAATATATATATTTATACTTTTCGTGGTTTTGGCTTTAATTCAATTAAGTGTGCCAACTGCCATGGTTTTTAAAAACCAATCTGTTTTAAATTCGGGAACAGCTTATAAATTTAAAACGCGTCCCATTGATCCAACAGATCCTTTTAGAGGGAAATACATTACTTTGTCTTTTGATATGAATAAAGCTGTAACTGCAGATACATTATGGGAAAATAACAGTGCTATTTATGTCTATCTAAAAACGGATAACTTAGGTTATGCTGCAATAAAATCGGTAAGCCCGTTTAGAACAAATACTGATGACGATTTTGTGATAGCTAAAACTTATGGGTATTACCAAAAGAGTAAGATTATTCAGTTTAGGCTACCTTTTGATAGGTTTTATATGGAGGAAAGTAAAGCTTATCCAGCTGAAATGGCTTATAGAAAAGCGAGTAGACAGGGTTTGGTAAATAATACGTATGGTTTGGTTTATGTTAAAAATGGACAGTCCGTATTAGAGGATGTTTTTATTAACGATGTGCCAATAGGAACTTATGTGGAGATGCAAAAAGCAGCTGATTAAATAGTGTTTTACTCAATTTTTAAGGTTTTTATCCTTTAAAAGTAGCTTGTAATCGAATTTCAAATAACATTAAGAGTTTTCAATTGGTAAATAGTTCTTAGTGTACTAATTTTATTACAAGATAATTTAGAGCACAGATCTATGACATTTTTAAGTTTGATGATATTTTTAATTTTAGCACTAGTAATTGTAGTGATTATAAGAAGTCTTGGCGTGCTGTCTAAAATTAAAGCGTCAAGACAAATGGGCGTAAAGCTGTCTAATAGAAATTGGTACTATAAATTTTTGTCTAAAAATTTTCTAAAGAATTTACCCTCATAAATAGACGTTAGAACAAAAAAAAGGAACTACAGTTATGTCGTTCCTTTTTTTGATTATACCAATTTGGTTACCTGTATCAGTTAAACAACTTCTACAAATAGCCCATCGTCAGTTTTGTTTACTTTGGCAACGCCTATTTTGGTTAAACCTTTTATAGTTTTATCCCATTTTTTATTACTTAATCCAGATTGCTCTTTAAGTGCGTTCAATTCTATTGGGCTAGTCGTTTTTAATAAAGCAAGTACTGCTTTTTCTTCCTCATTCATTGGTGCTGCTTTCTTTTCAGGTCGCATTTGAGGGAAAAATAATACTTCTTGTATAGATTGATTGTTCGTTAAAAACATAATTAACCTATCCATTCCAATTCCCATTCCAGATGTTGGAGGCATACCGTACTCTAAAGCACGTAAAAAGTCTTCATCTATAAATTCTGTCGCTTCATCATCACCTTTAGCAGCCAATTTTAATTGGTGCTCAAAACGTTGACGTTGGTCTATTGGATCATTAAGTTCAGAATAAGCATTTGCTATTTCTTTACCACAAACCATTAGTTCAAAACGTTCTGTTAATTCAGGGTTTTCTCTGTGTTCTTTACATAATGGACTCATTTCTTTTGGATAGTCCGTAATAAATGTAGGTTGGATGTAATTACCTTCACATTTTTCACCAAAAATTTCATCAATCAGCTTTCCTTTTCCCATGGTTGCGTCTACGCTAATGCCCATGTCTTTTGCTGCTGTTCTGATCTCGTCTTCTGTTTTACCTGTGATATCAAATCCAGTAAAGTGCTTAATAGAGTCCGCCATAGTAACTCTTGCATAAGGCGCTTTAAAGTCTATTTTGTGTTCTCCAAAAGTAGCTTCAGATGTTCCATTTACGGCTATAGCACAATGTTCTAGAAGTTGTTCGCAAAAATCCATCATCCAATTGTAGTCTTTATAGGCTACATAAATTTCCATTGCTGTAAATTCAGGATTGTGTGTTCTGTCCATTCCTTCATTACGGAAGTTTTTAGAAAACTCATAAACACCATCAAAACCACCAACAATTAATCGTTTTAGATATAACTCATTAGCAATACGCATATATAATGGTATGTCTAAACTGTTATGGTGCGTAATAAAAGGACGTGCAGCTGCTCCACCAGGAATTGGTTGTAATATTGGTGTTTCTACTTCAAAATAACCGGAGTCATTAAAAAAGCTACGCATAGCATTAAATAACTTAGTGCGTTTTATAAAAACATCTTTAACGTGTGGGTTTACAGCTAAATCAGCATAACGTTGTCTGTAACGCATTTCTGGATCTGTAAACGCATCGTATGTTTTTCCGTCTTTTTGCTTAGGAATTGGTAATGGCTTTAAAGATTTACTTAGTAAAGAAAACCCTTTAACCAATATTGTTTTTTCTCCAACTTGTGTTGTAAACAATTCACCTTCAATACCAACAAAATCTCCTAGGTCTAATAATTTTTTAAAGACAACATTATATTGATCTTTATCTTCTCCAGGGCAAATTTCGTCTCTGTTAAAATATAACTGTATACGTCCTTCAGAATCTTGTAATTGTGCAAAAGACGCTTTTCCTTGAATGTTAATTGCCATCAATCTACCAGCAACAACTACCTGTTTGCCTTCTTTGAACTCCTGTTTAATCTGTTTAGAATTGTCAGAAACAGGATATAAATCTGCTGGATAAGGGTTGATACCTAACTCGCGTAATTTGGCAAGTTTTTCTCTACGTACGAGCTCTTGCTCAGATAATTGTGACATAGTTTTATTGTAAAAAAAAATTAAGGCACAAAGATAAGCGTTTGTAACAAAAAATAAGTGATAACATCAAATAAGTACACCATCAAACTATTAAATTTTTGAATAGATATATAAGGTGATTTTTGTGCTTTGGTATTTCATGACATAAAAGCGGTGTTTGTCTGGGTACTGCGCCAATCAAGGATTGTATTTCACAATCAATAACTACCTAGCTGTTATTTGTAATTTCAAGACGGGTAATAGTGAATAATCTTGAAAGATAAATTGTATCTTTGTGCTATTAATTTTGTTATGAATAAAACGATACAACTACAGGATTTAGGGACAAAAGACTTTAAAGAAACTTGGGATTACCAAGAGCAACTATTTAAAGGGATTTTAGACACTAAAATAAAGAATAGAAGAGAAGCGGCGGGTTTAGAAACAGAGAATTTCTTTCTGTTTGTGGAGCATCCTCATGTATATACTTTAGGGAAAAGCGGTGATGTGTCTAACTTGTTGTTAAATGAAGACCAGCTAAAAGCTAAAGGTGCTACATTTTATAAAATAAACAGAGGTGGAGATATTACATATCATGGTCCTGGTCAAATTGTAGGATATCCTATTTTAGATTTGGATAATTTTTTTACTGATATACATAAGTATTTACGTTTTTTAGAAGAAGTTATTATTTTAACCTTGGATGAATACGGTTTGAAAGCGACACGAAGCGAAGGCGAAACTGGTGTTTGGCTTGACGTTGGAACACCTTTTGCTCGTAAAATTTGTGCTATGGGTGTTAGAGCAAGTCGATGGGTGACTATGCACGGATTTGCACTTAACGTGAATGCTAACCTAGGGTATTTTGATAATATTATTCCTTGTGGAATTAGAGGTAAAGCAGTAAGTTCTTTAAACGTAGAACTGGGTGTTAAAGAAGTCGATGAAGCAGAAGTAAAAGCAAAAATATTAAAACATTTTAGTAAAATGTTTGAGGCTGAGTTTAAGCAATAACAATTACTATATACCCTAATTATGGTTTTGTCTTAAAACTAAACTTAAGGTATGTAGTTATCATTGTTAAGTGTTATGCTTCGGCATTAAAAAACACTTTATAATAGTGCATTTTTTTCTCTTCGTCATAACCGCGTTCTAAATATTCTTGCGCAGCATCTGGAGAATCTATATCTAATTTAATTTGGATGTTAGTATCCAATTTAATGTCAGTTTTAATTTTCTTCTTATCCTTCTTAACTACAGCTTCAGCAAGATCAAATTGATTTCTTAATAATATATTTTGTTCGCCTTCGTATTCTTTTTTAAAATCTTCAAATAACTGTATGTGATTCTCTTCAGTAAAGACTTCTTCTTTAAAACGTTCAACGTTTATAATCTCATTCTCCTTAAAGTAATCGATTGTTTTTGCTAAAAAGATATTACGTTCTTGTTCTCCAAAACTTGTTTTTAAAATCTCTGAAGAAAACTCACTGCACATATCTAAGTAGTTATGTGTGTGATTATTCATGTCATCAGCATATTTAATGTTTAGAAATCTATCTAACCAATATTGTGCATCATAACTGTTATTATCCACAGTCAAAATAATATTACCTTCCATGTCCGTTTGATTTAAAATCAAACACCCTTTATCAACTTTTTTGGACGAGATTCCTTTTTGAACTAAAACGTCATAACTACTATCTTCTAAAAAGGTTTGAAAGAAGTTTGTTTTGTTTTCAATTTTAAATATTCCAATAGCATTGGTAACCATTTCTTTGTATTCAATACCTTCAAAAACGGCAACCAAAACATCTCCAGTTTTTATTTGGGCAGAATTACTTTGTTCAAATAAATGCTTAACTATGTTTTTAGACATCTCGACAAAAGCATCATCGTCATTAAAAATCTGTTTACTGTAAGAGTTAATCTCGTTAAGCTCCACATTGGCGTGGTGATTAAATCGGTAACTCTGTACAACGCTTCCAAATGGCCTTAGTAAAAAAGGTAACATAAGCTCATAACTCTCTTCGTCAAAATGGACTTCTTTCTCAGAAAAAGCATTTTTGGTGTCGTTATGTTTGTTACCAACCTTGTGAATTATAAATTTTGAAATGGTAGCGAGTTTACGTGTAATCATCTTGAAAATTGGAGTTTATTTTGAGTTACAATGTTACTAAATAAAGCAGAAATAAAACACAAAAAAACCGAAGACTTTGCTTCGGTTTTTAATAATTATAGTTTTTAAATATTTAGTTTATTTTGTAAACAAGAATGGAATTACGTTCTCCTTTGGTCACAAATTCTAGTTTAGAGTCGTTGTCAATATTATCTAGATCAATGGCAGAGGTGCCATAAACAGGAAAGTTGTCTTGCAATTTGGCATTGCTATCATATAGTAAAACCTTTTGTGTTTGTCTATCTGTGGTAGAAATGTATATTTTGTCATTTATCAAAAACAATTTTGCAGGAGTATAACTTCCAAAATCTAGTTCTAGAGTATTGTCTTTAATATTTAAAAGGTTATTACTTTGAGAAAGCAACGTTTTAGTCGTAGATGTGATGGTGTTATTCTCAGATAGATTAGAAGCAGTAGTAGAAACGATCCCTTTTTGAGTAATTGTCGCTATTTTACCATCGGCTGTTGTTGTTATAAAATCTAAATTATAATTTGAAACGGGTTGATCTGAGAAAGTTAAATCTGTTTTAGGACTCACTCTTGTTTTTCCACGTCGGTCTAAAATGTATAATTGTGTGTCGGTTTTAAAAATAAGGTAATCTTTGTTTTTAATTCTAAGGTGTTGTGGTTGGGTGTTTAGTGCTTCTTTTGCTGCTTTGAAATTAAAACCTTTTACTTTTTTTCCTCTACCATCATATAATAATACATTTTTACCTTGAGTGACAAACAGACGGTAATTTTTTCTTTTATCATAATCAAAAACGGATAGCGGTTGTGTAATTTTATCAGAAAACGACATAGGAAAAGGTTTGACCTCATTCCCATTTCTGTCTAAAACATAAAGGCGTGTAGGCGTTACAAAAGCCAATTGTAAACGACCATTTTTATACATGTCAATTTGCTTAATTTCACCTAGTACTGGACCGTTTAATTGTTTTTTCCAAAGTATTTTACCGTCATTAGTAATTAAATATAACTTGTTGGTAATATCTTGTACAATGATATTTTGTTGTTTAACAAGATGACTTTTTACAAATTGCGGATTGTTAAGTACATCGTTGTCTAGTTTGATATTAAACAATTCAGTAATGGAATTGTCATAAACCTTAGTCTTGCTTTGTTTAATTATAGCATTAAAATGAGCAAAGTTGGTATCGTAAATAAATTGTAACGCAGATGATTTGTAATTATCAAAATTTAAATCGGAAGTAGTATTTAAATTGGTATTAACCAATTGTCTCAAACTTGTTGGATTTAGGACTTGTAATATAGAAGATTGACTGCTTAATCCTTTTTTGACCTCTTTATAGTATGAGCGGTCACTTAAAGTCGTTTGATTTTGAAAATTAACAATAATGTTTTCTAAGGTTTCAGTATTAGAAGCAAAAATTAAAAATTGATTGATAATACAATAGTTAGTGGCGCTTTTTAGTGTAACAAAGGGTTTTAATTCATCTAAAAACAAGGTCGGTTTAGAGAAATTGTAAATGCTTACGCCTCTAAAATTTTCTATTCTCTCCTGTTCGCTTAGTAGTGCTTCCTGAGTACCAATTAGGTCAATCGAGTTTAATACAACAGCACTTGTGGTGTCACTATAAATTTCACCAAATTCAATAATATTTTCAAATAAAGTATTGTTTACTGCTGTACTATCGACTTTGTTAAAGGTGTTTAGATTCTTTTTAAAAACGTTATAATCATTAAAAGTAATACTTAAAAAACCATCACTATTAGAAGGTGCGATTTGTGCTAACTGATTGTCTTGAGGGAGGGTATTTTTAAATACGTTAATTAAGCTAGTGCTATCTTTTGCTTTAGTAATTCCGCTTAATATCAAATTGTTTTGACTAACCTCAGTGTCAAAGGTTAGATATTCAGTAAAATTTTTAAAAGTAAGAGCTTCGTTTTTAAAAATAGATTTTAAGTTATTATTGTTCGTAAATAACGAAAACGAAGCCGTTTCATCCTGTGTTGCTATAATTTTTTTTATTGAAACATTTTCAGTGCTACTGCTAAACAAGTCTTCTAGATGAGAAGTGTTATTAGCGCCGACTAGAATATTGGCTTGTGTAGAAACATATATAGTTTGATTATCTATAGTTAATTTTTCTGCCGAAAGTCCTTTTAATTGTACAATTTCTCTTTTCGTTTTAAGACTGTCTAGAGTAAAAATAGAATCATTTAATTGGGTTGCAAAGCTGTACTGCAAACTGTCTTTTTTATCTTTAAATAGATTAATGTATATACGTTGCTGACTATTAATTTGATTTAAAAAATCAAGCTTCTTAGTAATATTATTATAACCTGTTGTGTTTGATAGTGCTTCAATAAAGTGATTGTTGCTCGTATTGCTTTTAAAGTTTTCTAGGTTATTTATAGTTAATATAAAATCCGAGTCACTATAGATAAAGTCTTCAATCGTGTTTTTTTTTGTCGAAGATTCACAAGAAAAAAGGAGTGTTATTAAAAGAAGACTATACCAAGCATGTTTCATAAAAAGTAGAATATTTAAGCAAAGATAATAAGTTACAATTCAATTTTCAATTGTTCTGGTAATAGTCTAAAGGATTTTCTGTGATATTTTGTGACACCATATTTTCTAATAGCCTCTCTGTGTTGTTTCGTCGGGTATCCTTTGTTTTGTTTCCAGTTGTACATCGGGAATTCTTCATGGATGATATTCATGTATTCGTCTCGATATGTTTTTGCTAAAACAGATGCTGCGGCAATGCTCATATATTTAGCATCTCCTTTAATAATAGTTTCAGACGGAATGTCTTTGTATGGTTTAAACTTGTTACCATCAACAATGATAAATTCAGGTGTTTTAGGCATAGCATCAATTGCTTTGTGCATGGCCAATATTGAAGCATTTAATATATTAATCTCGTCAATAGTGTCTTCATAAATATGACTAAAACCAAAGCAAAGTGCTTGTGTTTCTATAATAGGACGTAATAAATCACGTTTTTTCTCGCTTATTTGTTTCGAGTCATTTAATATGGCATTTTTAAAGTTGGGTTTCAAAATCACTGCAGCAGCAGTAACAGGACCAGCAAGGCAACCGCGACCTGCTTCATCTGTTCCACATTCTAATTTGTGTTTGGTATATTTTAATTTAAGCATTAAATAAAAATGAAGGTTTAACGTTATACTATAATTCAATTTTGTGCCTTTCTTAACAGAAAGCATAAAACCATAAAGATATTTGCTATTTTTGGCAAACATAAATGATTCAGCTTTAAATTAAAGGTATAAAATAGTCACCATTTAATGAAAAAAATAATTTTCACTTTCCTTTTATTCGCTTTTGTAGGTATAACGTATGCTCAAAAGCCTTCACTTAAAAAATCTTTTAATACAGATTCAGAGGTAGAAAGCAATTTGTCTTCATCACAAGATAGTACCAAGTCTAAACGGTCAAAAGCAAATAAAAACGAAAAACAAAAAACATTAATCTCAGAGTATTTGATAATTTCATCTACTAGAGACACAACTTATGTAGACACCACACTGACAATTAATAAGGAATATAAATACAATTACTTAAGACGAGATAATTTTGGACTTATGCCATTTGCTAATGTTGGACAAACGTATAATAGTCTAACCTATAGTTTTGAAAACACAAACCAGCTTCCTGGATTTGGGTCAAAGGCTAAACATTTTAATTATTTAAATGCGGATGATGTTAATTATTATCATGCACCAACACCACTAACAGAACTGTTTTTTAAAACAGCATTTACACAAGGGCAACAATTAGATGCTTTTTTTACAACAAATACATCAAGGCAATTTAATTTATCAATAGGTTATAAAGGGTTGCGATCATTAGGGTTTTATCAAAACACTTTGAGTAGTACAGGAAATTTGCGGATTACGTCTAGTTATAAGACCAAAAATAAACGTTACGTTTTAAATACACATTTTACTTCTCAAGACATTTTAAATGAAGAAAATGGTGGTTTAAAAGAAGATAATATTGCGTTTTTTGAATCTGGAGATGATGATTTTAAAGATAGAGGAGTATTAGAGGTTAATTTTGAGGATGCCGAAAGTCTATTATTAGGTAAGCGGTTTTATTTAAACCATAGCTACGATATTTTGCAACCAAAAGATTCTGTAAGTTCGAATAAAATTCAACTAGCACATATTATGACGCTGGAAGATAAAATTTACACCTACGATCAAACCACAGCTAACACGGATTATTTTGGAGATTCTTTTCAAACTAGTAATATTAAGGATAGAACAGAGCTAGAGCAATTTACCAACCAATTACAATTAAACTATAGTAATTCAATAATAGGTAACGTTCAATTTAATGCCACACATAATAATTATAACTATGGTTACGATAAAGTTGTAGTTTTAAATAACATTACAATCCCTAATAGGTTAAAAGGCGATATAGTATCTGTTGGTGCAAAATATAATAAACAATATAAAGGGTTTAACTTAAAAGGAGAAGCAGGTTTAAATGTGTCCGGCGATTTTGATGGGAATTATATTTCAGGGACAGCGTCATACCAGTTAAACGAAGATGTGAAGTTGTCTGCAAATATTAGGCATAAGTCGGTCGCACCAGATTTCAATACACTATTATTTCAAAGTAGTTACAAAAATTATAATTGGAGGAATCAATTTGATAACATAAAGACTCAAAAATTAGTGTTTAATGTGCAATCTGATAAGTATGCAAACCTAACATTAGACTTTAATACAATAAACGATTACGTTTATTTTGCAAAAAACGAAGATGATGGTGTTAAAGCTTTTCAAAACGCAAGTCCTATAACGTATTTAAAAGTTAAGCTTCAAAAGGAAATCAGGTATAAAAACTTCGCATTAGATAATACGATACTATATCAAAATGTAAAAGACGATTCAAATGTCTTAAATGTTCCGCAAATAGTAACCCGAAACACGTTATACTACTCAAACCATATATTTAAAAAAGCAATGTTTTTGCAAACAGGAGTAATATTCAATTATTTCTCAGCATATAACATGGATGGCTATGACCCGTTAATAGCGGAGTTCTATACTCAAAACGATCAAGAATTAGGGGCATTCCCAAGATTGGACTTCTTTGTTAATGCAAAAATTAGACAAACTAGAATATATCTAAAAGTAGAGCATTTTAATGCGCTATTTTCAGATCCTACATATTATTCAGCGCCAAATCAACCATTCCGTGATTTTACAATACGTTTTGGATTGGTGTGGAATTTCTTTTTGTAATATAATTAGCGCGTTACCCAAAGGGTTGAGCTATCACTACTCGCTTTTTTTTACAAATGTTATACCTATTATATAGTATAGTATCCAAAATAGGCAATGGTCATAGTA
>NZ_CP058987.1:5000-7500 GCF_019278545.1 Olleya sp. HaHaR_3_96 | reverse complement strand
TGGAGAAGGTCCCAAGGGTTGGGCTGTTCGCCCATTAAAGTGGCACGCGAGCTGGGTTCAGAACGTCGTGAGACAGTTCGGTCTCTATCTACAGTGGGCGTTAGAAATTTGAGTGGATCTGACTCTAGTACGAGAGGACCGAGTTGGACTAACCTCTGGTGTATCTGTTGTTCCGCCAGGAGCATTGCAGAGTAGCTACGTTGGGAAGGGATAAGCGCTGAAAGCATATAAGCGCGAAACCCACCACAAGATGAGATTTCTTTAAAGGGTCGTAGGAGATGACTACGTTGATAGGTCATAGGTGTAAAGGCAGTAATGTCATAGCCGAGTGATACTAATAACCCATAGGCTTATTGTACGCCTGTTTTTTATAAAGTTCAATACAGATTTTCATGAATCATTTTTTCAATATGTTATTTTATACGGTTAAGTAGTTAATACTACATACACCGAAAGATTTAAGGTGATTATAGCGATGGGGCTCACCTCTTACCATTCCGAACAGAGAAGTTAAGCCCATTTGCGCCGATGGTACTGCATTTGTGGGAGAGTAGGTCGTTGCCTTTTTAGAGAACCCTTCATATTTATTTATGAAGGGTTTTTTTGTGTCCGAATATGAAATAAATTACTAGGTAAAAAGGCTGAAGTAAATAGACATAAGGCAAAAGGAACTAGATGATATAGACCATAACTTAAAAGCTATTAATAAAAAGCAAATAACTAGAAAGCAAAAGTTAGTAGAGAAAAGGGTAAGTTAAAAAGGGATATAAGAAAGTATTCACACATCATCTTTTTCCTTAAAGTAGGCACTAAGTAGAAAGTAAAGCTCAGAAGATATTAGAGAAAAGGGTTAATTCAATACGTTAGAATGTTATGTTCAAATTTGAAAACCTATAATTATGATCTATTACCTTAAAGTAGGTTATACATTATATTAAATTTACCAAAAGTGATATCTAATATTCAAATTTTAAAAACTATAAATCTGATCTTTTATTATTAAAGTATGTACCATTTGGTAGATGTTTCTTAATAAATGCTGTTTAATCAGACTACACTCAATACTGTTTATTTGTAGACGATACTGTTTTCATTCATTATTAAGTACATTATAAATTGTCTAGAATCTTATATTCAAATTAGAACCCCTTCAAACTAGATCTTTAAATTATATTAGACTATAAGTACTATGTGTTTTTTATAATTGATAGTTATTCGTATTGTAGTAGATTCCATTATATAGTAAAGAATATTAAGACTAGTAATAATTTTAATATAGTTTTAGTTTTTCGTGTGGAATTACCCAAAGATTAGACCTTGTTATATTCGTGTTTATATTGAAATGATATTTTAGGACAAAGACACTGGAGGTATAAACCTCTAAAATCTAAAATCTAAATTCAGAGCTATTTGTTATCTATTCTATTAAGACATTAGGATTCGTTCGTAGGTGAAATGTAAATTAATTTCTATAAATTTTATTGTATAAACACAAAACACAAAACACAAAACACAAAACACAAAACACAAAACACAAAACACAAAAACAAAATCTAAAATCTAATACATAATACGTATTGGTATATTTTGACTATAGTTTGAGAGTGTAAAACGATTATTGTCTTTGGTGATTGTATGGATCTGCACATGTATCAAGATTATTAGATATTTTCTAATTATTTTTTTTCAGGATCTAGTCTACTTGGATTATGTTTTGTGGTAAAAGTTGTTACTCTTAGATACCAGAATAAATTAATAAGGCTATTAAAAACAACTAATCCCTAATGAGAATATTGTAATACGGGAGTTTTACTTAAGCTGCTAGATCTTTTTTAGTATAATAGTCTTACAGGAATAATATTATTTCGAAAAAAAGCTCATTAAATATAACAGTATTCAAGATTAATAGGGACGTAATTCACTGTTCCAGGAGTTATATTATAAAGAGGATTTTGCAGTAGGACACTAAATAGGGTTTGTTTTCATACTACTATAACTTATTTAAAGTTTTTATACTTACTGTAACCTGCTAAGCATAAAGGCTTAAAGATAGATGTTACGTTTAAATTAAAAAAAGATTACCAAAAGGGTTGTGGGAACCAAAAAGGCTTGTATATTTGCACCCCGAAAACGACGTAACTATAACAGGTTATTTAGTTGTTAGGGAAACGTTCAGAGAGTTATTATGACAGTGGAATAGAAAAGAGTCAAATCTTTTCAAATAAAGCTTGTGGGATTTAAAAAAGCGAATTATATTTGCACCCGCTTAAGGAAATAACATCTTAAGAGACAGAGAAAAAAGTTCATAAACATATTGAATTGACAGCGTACGAATTTAATTGGAAACGATTAAGTTCAAACAAGAGAATAAGCCATTTTAGAGTACTAGATATTTCTTTAATTGTTAAGCATATTAGTCGAAAGACTTTAAAATTTAACGATGAAGAGTTTGATCCTGGCTCAGGATGAACGCTAGCGGCAGGCTTAACACATGCAAGTC
>NZ_CP058987.1:0-2500 GCF_019278545.1 Olleya sp. HaHaR_3_96 | reverse complement strand
TTTGCATAATGAGCCTACGAGTTACCGTTGCTAGCAAGGTTAAGTGATTAAGTCACGGATCCGTAGCGAAAGCGAGTCTGAATAGGGCGCTTTAGTTAGTAGTGGTAGACGCGAAACCGTGTGATCTACCCATGGGCAGGTTGAAGCTATAGTAACATATAGTGGAGGACCGAACCGGTTGACGTTGAAAAGTCTTCGGATGACCTGTGGGTAGGGGTGAAAGGCCAATCAAACTCGGAAATAGCTCGTACTCCCCGAAATGCATTTAGGTGCAGCGTTGATTTATAGTTTTATAGAGGTAGAGCTACTGATTGGATGCGGGGGCTTCACCGCCTACCAATTCCTGACAAACTCCGAATGCTATAAAATGTTAATCAGCAGTGAGGGCATGGGTGCTAAGGTCCATGTCCGAAAGGGAAAGAACCCAGACCATCAGCTAAGGTCCCAAAATATATGTTAAGTTGAAAAAACGAGGTTGAACTGCTTAGACAGCTAGGATGTTGGCTTGGAAGCAGCCATTCATTTAAAGAGTGCGTAACAGCTCACTAGTCGAGCGGTTCGGCATGGATAATAATCGGGCATAAACATATTACCGAAGCTATGGACTTGTAAAAGTGGTAGGGGAGCATTGTAGTGGCGTTGAAGGTGTTCTGTGAGGAATGCTGGAGTAGCTACAAAAGAAAATGTAGGCATAAGTAACGATAATGCGGGCGAGAAACCCGCACTCCGAAAGACTAAGGTTTCCTCAGCTATGCTAATCAGCTGAGGGTTAGTCGGGACCTAACGCGAACCCGAAAGGGGTAGTGGATGGACAACAGGTTAATATTCCTGTACCTGCTCTCATTAAAAGTGACGGAGGCGAAAAGTTAGTGCGCACAGACGGAATTGTGCGTTGAAGGGAGGGGTAACCCCCCGATAGTACACTAAGACTACGGTCGCGGTGATAATCTAGCAAATCGACTTCCAAGAAAAGCGAGAGAAGCAGCCCGTACCCTAAACCGACACAGGTAGTTGGGATGAGAATTCTAAGGAGCTCGAGAGATTCATGGCTAAGGAACTAGGCAAAATAGACCTGTAACTTCGGGAGAAAGGTCGCCACCCTTCGGGGTGGCCGCAGTGAAAAGGTCCAGGCGACTGTTTATCAAAAACACAGGGCTATGCTAAATTGAAAGATGACGTATATGGCCTGACACCTGCCCGGTGCTGGAAGGTTAAGTGGAGGGTTTAGCTTCGGCGAAGATCTCAAATGAAGCCCCAGTAAACGGCGGCCGTAACTATAACGGTCCTAAGGTAGCGAAATTCCTTGTCGGGTAAGTTCCGACCTGCACGAATGGTGCAACGATCTGGACACTGTCTCAGCCATGAGCTCGGTGAAATTGTAGTATCGGTGAAGATGCCGATTACCCGCTGTGGGACGAAAAGACCCCGTGCACCTTTACTATAGCTTAGTATTGGTTTTGGATAAGTAATGTGTAGGATAGGTGGGAGACTTTGAAGTGGCGTCGCTAGGCGTTGTGGAGTCATTGTTGAAATACCACCCTTTGCTTGTCTAGAGTCTAACCTTCAATGAAGGGACAGTGCTTGGTGGGTAGTTTGACTGGGGTGGTCGCCTCCAAAAGAGTAACGGAGGCTTCTAAAGGTACCCTCAGCACGCTTGGTAACCGTGCGTAGAGTGCAATGGCATAAGGGTGCTTGACTGAGAGACCTACAAGTCGATCAGGTTGGAAACAAGAGCATAGTGATCCGGTGGTTCCGTATGGAAGGGCCATCGCTCAAAGGATAAAAGGTACGCCGGGGATAACAGGCTGATCTCCCCCAAGAGCTCATATCGACGGGGGGGTTTGGCACCTCGATGTCGGCTCGTCACATCCTGGGGCTGGAGAAGGTCCCAAGGGTTGGGCTGTTCGCCCATTAAAGTGGCACGCGAGCTGGGTTCAGAACGTCGTGAGACAGTTCGGTCTCTATCTACAGTGGGCGTTAGAAATTTGAGTGGATCTGACTCTAGTACGAGAGGACCGAGTTGGACTAACCTCTGGTGTATCTGTTGTTCCGCCAGGAGCATTGCAGAGTAGCTACGTTGGGAAGGGATAAGCGCTGAAAGCATATAAGCGCGAAACCCACCACAAGATGAGATTTCTTTAAAGGGTCGTAGGAGATGACTACGTTGATAGGTCATAGGTGTAAAGGCAGTAATGTCATAGCCGAGTGATACTAATAACCCATAGGCTTATTGTACGCCTGTTTTTTATAAAGTTCAATACAGATTTTCATGAATCATTTTTTCAATATGTTATTTTATACGGTTAAGTAGTTAATACTACATACACCGAAAGATTTAAGGTGATTATAGCGATGGGGCTCACCTCTTACCATTCCGAACAGAGAAGTTAAGCCCATTTGCGCCGATGGTACTGCATTTGTGGGAGAGTAGGTCGTTGCCTTTTTAGAGAACCCTTCATATTTATTTATGAAGGGTTTTTTTGTGCCCCAAAATGAAATA